>NZ_JAKKFH010000017.1 GCF_022230925.1 Micromonospora alfalfae
GTGACGATGCCCGGGTTGATGCAGAGTCCCGGGTTCGCGCCGTTCTTCTCCGCGATCTCCAGGCAACGGGTCACCTTGTCGACTGTCGCGTTGGTCTCGGTGATCTGCTTGGAGATCTCGGCGTTCTTGCGGTCCTGCTCCAGGTTGCGGGTCTGCGCCAGCTTGTCCTGGAACGCCTTGATGTTGCCCTCGGTCTTGTCGTCGTGGTTCACCCGGGTGATGGTCACCGAGAGGATGTCCACGTCGGTGGTGAGGCGGGTCTCCGCGCTGGTCTTGATGTTCGCGGCGAACGGCTTCAGGTCGACGTTGAGGTCGCCGGTCTTGGCGTCGATCTTCTCCAGCGGGTTGTACGCGGCGAAGGCGTCGTTGACCGCGCTGTCGAGCTGCACACCGACCCGCTGACCCCGGAAGCTGCCGAAGTCGCCCTTGTAGTCCATGAACTGCTTAGGCGCGTTCTCCGGCTTGACCTGCCATTCGACGAGCACCTCGACGCAGGCGTCGGCGAGGGTGCCGGTGCGCACTCGTACGCAGTTGTCGCCGCCGATGTGGTCGTACTTCTGGCGGCCCGCGTCCCACTCGCCGACCTTCTGCCAGGGCGCCACCCACTTCAGGCCCGAGCCGGTCACCTCGCCGGTGGGCTTGCCGAAGCTGGTGACGATGCCGACCGAGCGGATGGGCACCGAGTGGGCGCTGGAGGCGATGCCGACCAGAAGCGTGAGGGCGAGGAAGCCGAGCGCCGCGAGGGCGGCCATCCGCTTGAACGACCGTGCGGGGGCGACGAGTGCGACGACGGCGCTGACCGCGAGGGCGACGGCGAAGACGATCGCCATGGTGAAGCCGACGGGCATGGGGTGGGGACCTTCCGATGGGCTGTGTGGATCATCAACCTAGGGGGTCCGGTCAAGTCGACGGCGCGGGGGAGTGGAGTTCACGCACGTCAACAGCGGGTCGACGATCGATCCCATCGACACGGTTCGACTCTGGCGGCCCGCCGTAGGTCTCGTCCACGCGACGATCGGCCCGGTGACCGGTGGCATCTTCGTCCTCGTCGTGGTGCTGTTCCGGCGCGGCATCCGGGGCGGCGTCCCGCGCTGGCCCACCGCTGGCGGCCCGCCGCCGCTGAAAATTCGCCCGACGGTGCATCCGCCACGCGGCCTCCGAGCGAACCCCCGGGGTAGAGAACGTCTACCCCGGGGGTACGTCTGGTGCTGACCGATCCGATGCCGGCGGAGGCCGTGGAGATCGCGCACAAGCAGGTTTCGCTGGCGGCCGAGGACCTGGACGCCAACGGCGTGGCGACGCTGGTGCTGGACCTGGTCGAGGCGTGGGGCGTGCCGGCGCTCTGGGAGCAGGTCTGCCGTCCGCTGCTGGCCCGGCTGTCCGGGCGCACGGCCGCCGAGATCGTCATCGAGCATTCCCTCTTCGAGGGCGTCCGGGTCGGGTTGGACGCGTACCGCCGGGAGCCGGGCCGTTCACTGCCCACCGGCGGGGTGCTGCTTGCCGGCGCGGAGAAGGAGGCGCACAGCCTGGGTCTGCTGGCGCTCGCCGCCGCGCTGCGCGAGCAGGGCCGTGGCTGTCTGAACCTCGGCCCCGCGCTGCCCTGGTCCGCGCTCACCGGCGCGGTGCACCGGGCCTGCCCGCGCACCGTCGTGCTCTGGTCGCAGACGCCGCTCACCGGCCGCGCGTACCGCCTGGTGCGCTTCGCCCGGGACTTTCCGCTCCTTCGCGTGTACGGCGCGGGGCCGGGCTGGATCGAGCCGCTCGGCGGTCCGGCGGTCCGTCTCGGCACGTTGACGGAGGCCGTCGACGCCTGCCTGGCGGTCACGTCCGGGCGTGATGCCCGCCACATACGATACGGATCGGTGCCGTATCGTTAATACGCGTCGTAGGCTGACCCGCGTTACGAGTCTGACCCGTATCGTATTTCGTCGCGGGTGATCAGCATGGGGGGAAAGCCAGGCATGGAGCTGCACAACAACACCGGACACCCGAGGCGGTGGGCGATCCTGGGGGTGCTGGTGATCAGCCTCCTCGTGGTCGTCCTCGACAACACGATCCTCAACGTCGCCCTGCGCACCCTGGCCGACCCGGTGCACGGCCTCGGTGCCAGCCAGGGCGAGCTGGAGTGGTCCATCAACTCCTACACGCTCGTCTTCGCCGGGCTGCTGTTCACCTTCGGGGTGCTCGGTGACCGCGCCGGCCGCAAGCGCTTCCTGATGATCGGTCTGGTGCTGTTCGGCCTGGCGTCGCTCCTCTCCGCGTACGCCCAGAGCCCCGGACAGCTCATCGCGGCCCGCGCCCTGATGGGGGTCGGCGGCGCGGCCATCATGCCGGTTACCTTGTCGATCATCTCCAACGTCTTCGACCCGCGCGAGCGTGGTCGGGCCATCGGAGTCTGGGCCGGCGCTGTCGGTCTCGCCGTGGCGATCGGCCCGATCCTCGGCGGCGCGCTGCTGGAGCACTTCTGGTGGGGCTCGGTCTTCCTGATCAACGTGCCGGTTGTCGTCGCCGGGGTGGTTCTGGTGGCGCTGCTGGTCCCCGAGTCGCGTGACCCGCGGCCCGGCCGGATCGACGTGCTCGGCGTGCTGCTCTCCGTGGTCGGCCTGGTCGCCCTCTCGTACGGCATCATCGACGGCGGCGAGCACGGCTTCGGCCGCCCGCTGGCCGGGGGCTCGATCCTGGTCGGCATCGCGGTGCTGGCCTGGTTCGTCCAGCACGAGCGGCGCAGCGACCACCCGTCGCTGGACGTCCGACTGTTCAAGGTGCCCCGGTTCGCCGCGCCGGTCGCCATCGTCGGCCTGGTCTTCTTCGCCGCGATGGGCTCGATGTTCTTCGGCTCGTTCTACCTGCAACTCGTGCGCGACTACAGCCCGTTGCAGACCGGTCTGCTCTTCCTGCCCTTCGCCGGCGCCCAACTGGTCTTCGCGCCGCGCAGCGCCGCGATGGTCCGTCGCTACGGCGGTAAGGCCGTCGCCACCGTCGGGTTGGCGCTGACAGTGGTGTCACTCGGCGCGTTCGTCTTCATCGGCGCCTCCACCCCGATCTGGATCGTGCTGCTCGTCTTCCTCATCCAGGGCGCCGGGATGGCCAACATCATGCCTCCGGCCACCGAGTCGATCATGTCGGCGCTGCCCCGGGAGAAGGCCGGAGTGGGCTCCGCGGTCAGCAACACCATCCGCCAGGTGGCCGGCGCGCTCGGCGTGGCAGTCCTCGGCTCGGTGCTCTCCGCTGTCTACCGCAGCGACATCGGTGACGCGCTGACCGGTCTGCCCACGCAGGCCCAGGACGCGGCCAACGAGTCGATCTCCGGTGCGTACGCGGCGGCGGGTCAGCTCGGCCCGGCGGCGCCAGGGCTGATCTCGGCGGCCAACGACGCCTTCGTCACCGCCATGCACTGGGCGGCCGGGCTCTCCGCGGTGATCGCCGCACTCGGGATCATCGTGGTGCTGCGCTGGATGCCGGGCAAGGAGGAGACCAGCGTCGCCCCGGCGGCGCCGGTCGCCGAGCCTGAGCTGGCCGGTACGGCATAGGTTCGGGGAGAATGACGGACATGACGTCCACTGCTGATGCTCCGCGGTCGCCCGGTCGACCGCGGAGCATCCGCGCCGACGAGGCGATCATCGAGGCCACCCTCGACCTGCTCGCCGAGGGCAGCACCATCGAGGCGCTCTCGATCGAGGCGATCGCCACCCGCGCCGGGGTCGGCAAGGCCACCATCTACCGCCGCTGGGCGGGCAAGGACGCGTTGCTGCTGGACGCGTTGCGCCGCCTCAAGGGCGTCCTGGCCCAGCCGGCGGGCCACTCCGTCCGCGACGACCTGGTGCTGCTGGTCGGTGCGATCGGCAAGAACGTCGACCCGCGAGCGGCCAAGATCATGCCCTGCCTGGCGCCCGCCGTGAACCGCAGCGCCGACCAGTTCCAGCTCTACCAGAACATCATCTCGCCCCGGCGGCAGCTGATGCGCGAGGTGCTGCGGCGCGGCATCGACGAAGGGGTGCTGCGTGCCGACATCGACGTCGAGGTGACGATGGCGCTGCTCACCGGGCCGATGCTGATCCAGCGGGTGCTCCAGTGGAACCCGGACCTGGACGAGCAGGCCCTGCCCGAACGGGTCGTCGACGCCGTGCTGGAGGGCATCCGGGCCCGCTGACGCCGAGCGCTCGGGCGGCGGCGTTGGGGCCTGGCTGGCACTCCGTCAGCGGCTCCTGCGCCCGCCGGTGTGCGGGGCTCGGTCGGCGGGGTTCGTACCCGCCGGTGTCGGTCGGCGGCGTTCGTGCCGCCGACCGGCCCCGGTCAGCCGGCCGGCGTGCGCAGTCGGTGCAGGCGCAGCGCGAGCTGCACCTCCAGCGCCCGCTCGGGCCGCTGCCAGTCGACGCCGAGCAACTGCCCGACCCGCTCCAACCGCTGCGTCACAGTGTTGACGTGCACATGCAGTTGCTCGGCGGCCCGGGCCAGGCTGCCGCCCACCCCGAAGTACGCCTCCAGCGTCTTCACCAGAGCCGTGCCTCGCCGGGCGTCGTAGTCGAGCACCGGCCCGACTGTCGCGCCGAGAAACTCGGTCACGTCCTTCTCACCCCGGTCACCGACAGTGCCCAGCAACAACCCGACGAAGCCCAACTCCACAGTGCTCGCGCCCTGCCCGGCGCGGCCCAACGCACCCAGCGCCGTCAGGCACCGGTCCGCCTCCTGGAACGTCCCGGCCAGCGCCCCCGGCGTGTCCGACGGGCCACTCGCCCCGGCGGTCACCGGTCGACCGGTCACCCGGGACAGGTCCCGGGCCACCGCGCGGGCGCTGCCGCCCGCGTCCAACCCCGGCAGCATCAGCACCACCCGGCCGTCGCGCGCCGCGGCCAGCCCGCCGCGCGCCGAGGCGTACGTGGTGGCCCAGGAGAGCACCCGCTGCCGAGCCGAGCCGGTAGCGGCGATCGCGTCGTCGCCCACCGCCACCAGCACATGCGGCGCGTCCAGGTCCACCCCGAGCCGACGGGCCCGACTGCGCAGCGCGTCGGTGTCACGCAGCGGGCGGGCGATCAGGTCGTCCAGCAACTCGCCACGCACCCGACCCTCCGCCTCAGCGACAGTCCGGCGGAACAGCAGCAGCAGCGCGGTCACCAACGCCGCCCGCTCCAGGATGCGCTGGTCGGCGTCGACCAACTCGTCGTCCGGGCGGAGCACCAGGGCGCCCAGGTTCTCCGCGCCCGCCACCACCGCCGCGTACCAGAGGGGACCCCGACGTACGCTGCGCCCCTCGGTCCGCGACGCGGCCACCGCCTCGACGATGTCCGCGCGGTCCGGCTCCTCGATCTCACCCACCCGGGCCAGCAGGCGGCCCTCGGCGTCCAGCGCCAGCAGCGCGCCGCCCAGCACCTCGGTCACCGCAGCCGCCACGTCCTCCACGCCGCCGCCGCGCAGCACCAGCGCGGTCATCCGGTCGTGTGCCGCCGCAGCCCGCTCCACCGAGCTGCTGTGCGCCCGGATGGTGGTGTTCGCCGCCGACAACTCGGCCAACGCCGAACGGGTCTCGGTCAGCAGCCGGGCGGTGTCGATCGCCACCGCGGCGTGCGCGGCCAGCGACACCAGCAGCGCCACCTCCTCCCGGACGAACGGTCGCGCCGAACGGTTGGCCGCGTAGAGCACCCCGATCGAGGTCGAACCGAGCCGCAGCGGCACCCCCAGGATCGCCACCAGACCCTCCTCGCCCACCCCGGCGTCGATCTCGCCGGTGTGGTGGAAGCGCGCGTCCTCGCCGTAGTTGGCGGTGACGTACGGGGCGCCGGACTGGGCCACCAGGCCACCGAGACCAGCGCCCATCGGCAGACGCAGCCGCTGGAAACGGGCCGACACCGACCCGTCGGTCACCCGCATGTAGGTGTCGCCACGTTCGTCGTCGTTGAGGGTCATGTACGCCACATCAGCGCCGAGCAGATGACGGGCCCGGTGCACGATCGCCCGCAACACGTCGTCCAGATCGCGCAGCCCGGCCAGGTCGCTGACGGTGTCGTACAGGCCGGACAGCTCGCTCTCCCGGCGGCGGCGACGCTCCAGCAGCGCGCGGACCCGCAACGCCACCGACTTGGCCTGCTCCAGCTCGGCCAGCCGGTCCGGTGGCAGCCCGGCGGCCCGCGCGGCCACCAGCGGTCCCTCGAACTCGACCGCCGCTGCCTCTCGGGCGAGCAACTCAAGGAACTCCACCGGCGAAGACATGGTCGACATTGTGCTCAGCCCCACTAGTTGGCCGTCCAGCCCCCGTCGAGGGCTATCGACGCCCCGGTGATGAACGCCGCCGGCGGCGAGCAGAGGTACGCCAGCAGCTCGGCCACCTCCTCCGGCTCGATCAACCGTTTGATCGCGGCCCGGGCCAGCATGATCTTCTCGATCACCTCGGCCTCGTCGATACCGTGACTGGCCGCCTGGTCGGCGATCTGGCTCTCCACCAGCGCGGTACGCACGTACGCCGGGTTGATGCAGTTGGCGGTGACACCGTGCGCGGCGCCCTCCAACGCGACCACCTTCGACAGCCCCTCCAGGGCATGCTTGGCCGAGACATACGCCGCCTTGTACGGTGAGGCACGCAACCCGTGCACCGAAGAGATGTTGACGATCCGCCCCCAGCCCCGGGCGTACATGTGCGGCAGCGCCCGGCGGATCAGCAGGAACGGTGCCTCCACCATCACCCGCTGGATGTACTCGAAACGCTCAACGGGAAAGTCCTGCAACGGTGCTACGTGCTGGAGCCCGGCGTTGTTCACCACGATGTCCACGTCCACGTCGAGCGAATCCACCGCCGCGGCGTCGGACAGGTCCACACCCTCGGCCCGCCCACCGGCCTCGGCGGCCACCGCCTTGGCCGCCTCCAGGTTGCGGTCCACCACGAGCACCTTGGCGCCGGCCGCGCCCAGCCGCAGGGCACACGCCCGCCCGATGCCGCCGCCGCCCCCGGTCACCAGGGCGGTCCGACCGGAAAGGTCGACCTGTACGACGTGGGGGACCACCACGGGTTCTGCCGTCATGGCGCAAGAAGTTACGAGCTGTGTGCCCCCCGGCACATGGGCCAGCGACACATACTCCGTACCAAAGCTGTGTGGCCCCACCCGCCCCCTGCCGCCCGCTCCCACCCCACCGGGCGTCTTCCCGCCCGCCCCGCCGCCGCCCGCTCCCGCTCCCGGGCTGCCGCCCGCACCGGCCGCCGGGCTGCCGCCGGCACCCGCCCCCGGGCTCCCGCCCGCACTCGCCCGCATCCCGCCGGGCCGTGCCTTGCGCGGCAAGATCGCGCAAGATCCTGGTTGTAGTGGCTTCCCGGTGTCTCGTGGCCACTACATCCTGGTTCCAGCGCGATCTTGGCGCGGGGCGCGGGGCGTGGGGCGTGGGGCGTGGGGCGTGGGGTGTGGGGCGTGGGGTGCGGGTGTGCTTGTGTGCGGCGCGGGGTGTGCGGCGCGGGGGCAACGGGCGTGAGGCCGCAGGGGCGCAGGGAGCCGCGAGGGGCGGCGAGGGGCGAGCCGGGGCGCGAGGGGGAAGGGCGAGGCGGGGCGCGAGGGGCGGGGTGCGGAGGGCGTGTCCCGTGGGACTGGTGGGAGGGGCGCCGGTTAGGGTGTCGAACACACGTACTGCTGACGGCTGGGGAGGGGGCGGCGTGCGCGTGCTCGGTGTGGACCCGGGGTTGACCCGGTGTGGGGTGGGCGTGGTCGAGGGTGTGCCCGGCCGGCCCTGCACCCTGGTCGCCTACTACGTGGTCTACACCGACCCGGCCGACGACCTGGCGCTGCGTCTGTTGCACCTGGACCGGTCGCTGAACAAGCTGGTCGCCGAGCACCAACCGGAGAGCGTCGCCGTCGAGCGGGTGTTCAGCCAGCACAACGTTCGCACCGTGATGGGCACCGCGCAGGCCAGTGGCATCGCCGTGCTGGCCGGGGCGCGGGCCGGGCTGCCGGTGCAGACGTACACCCCGAGCGAGGTGAAGGCCGCCGTGACCGGGTCCGGTCAGGCCGACAAGGCGCAGATGACCGCCATGGTGACCCGGCTGTTGCGGCTGGCCGAGCCGCCGAAGCCGGCGGACGCCGCCGATGCGCTGGCCCTGGCCATCTGCCACGTGTGGCGTGGCGGAACCCGCTCCAAGCTGGCCGCCGCGGCGGACCGGGCACGACGAGGAGGAGCGCGATGATCGCCAGCGTGCGCGGCACGGTGACCGCGACGGGTCCGGACCAGGCAGTGATCGAGGTCGGCGGGGTCGGGCTTGCCGTGCACTGCGCCCCGGGGACCCTCGCGGAGCTGCGGGTCGGCCAGGTGGCCCGGCTCGCCACCAGCTTGATCGTGCGGGAAGACTCGCTGACCCTCTACGGCTTCGCCGACGACGACGCCAAGTCCCTGTTCGAGCTGCTCCAGACCGCCAGTGGGGTCGGCCCGCGGCTGGCCCAGGCGGTGCTGGCGGTGCACACCCCGGACGCGGTTCGCAAGGCGATCGCCAACGCCGACACGGCCGCCCTGACCCGGGTACCCGGGATTGGCAAGAAGGGCGCGGAACGACTGGTGCTGGAGCTGCGTGACCGGATCGGCCCGGTGCCGATCGGCGCCGACGGGGTGGCCGGGGTGACCCGCGGCAGCTGGCCCGACCAGGTCCGGCAGGCGCTGGTGGGGTTGGGCTGGACGGCCGGGCAGGCCGACCAGGCGGTGGCCGCGGTGGCGGAGTCGATCGAGGGTGAGACCCCGCCGGTGCCGGTCCTGCTCAAGCAGGCCATCCGACTGCTGGGCCGCACCCGATGACCGCGCGGGCCGCACGATGAGCGAGACCGAGGGGCTTGTCTCGGCGTACGTCAGCGACGCCGATCGGGACGCGGAGGCCACGGTACGGCCGAGGCGGCTGGCCGAGTTCATCGCCCAGGACCGGGTACGCGACCAGCTCGACCTGTTGTTGCAGGGGGCCATGCGGCGGGGGTCGCCGCCGGATCACATCCTGCTCTCCGGCCCACCCGGGTTGGGTAAGACGAGTCTGGCCAACATCGTCGCCGCCGAGCTGGGCGCGGGCATCCGGGTGACCAGCGGCCCGGCTATCGAGCGTTCCGGTGATCTGGCGGCGATCCTGACCAGCCTCGCCGAGGGCGACGTGCTCTTCATCGACGAGATCCATCGGATCGCGCGGCCGGCCGAGGAGCTGCTGTACAGCGCGATGGAGGACTTCCGGGTCGACGTGGTGGTGGGCAAGGGGCCGGGGGCGACGGCGATCCCGTTGGACGTCGAGCCGTTCACACTGGTTGGCGCGACGACCCGCTCGGGCCTGTTGACCGGGCCGATGCGGGACCGGTTCGGCTTCGTGGCGCACCTCGACTTCTACGCCCCGGCTGATCTGGAGACGCTGCTGCACCGTTCGGCGCGGATCCTGGGGGTGCCGATCACTCCGGAGGGGGCTACCGAGATCGCCGGTCGGTCCCGGGGCACCCCGCGGATCGCGAACCGGCTGCTGCGGCGGGTCCGCGACTACGCCGAGGTTCGGGCGAACGGGGTGGTCGATCTCGACACCGCCCGCGCGGCCCTGATCGTGTACGACGTGGACGCGCTCGGTCTGGACCGGTTGGACCGCGCGGTGTTGACCGCGTTGGTCGACTCGTTCCGGGGCGGCCCGGTCGGGTTGTCCACCCTCGCCGTGGCGGTGGGGGAGCAGCCGGACACGGTCGAGGAGGTCTGCGAGCCGTTCCTGGTGCGGGCTGGGCTGTTGGCCCGTACGCCGAGGGGTCGGGTGGCGACCGAGGCCGCCTGGCGGCATCTGGGGCGCACACCGCCGAATGGTACATTTGGTGTAGATAGCCCGCCTGTGCCCGACTTGTTCTCCTTGGATGTCGATCAGCCGTGATGTGAACGTGATCTGTGCCGCATTCGGCGTTCCCAGGTGCAGGGTTTAGACTTCGCCGCGGTCTGTACAGGACGTGAGATTCCGCCTCCGCTCCGGCACCCACGGTGCCGGGGAGGTGGCCAATGGGAAGGTCAGTAACCGTGCAATTGGCAGCAGCGGGTGGTGGGGCCGGCGGCATCACGCCGATCCTGATGATCGCCCTGCTCTTTGGCGTCATGTACTTCATGATGATCCGACCCCAGCAGAAGCGCCGCAAAGAGGCGGAGGCGATGCAGTCCAACCTCGGCCCCGGCGACGAGGTCGTGACCATCGGTGGGCTCTACGGCACTGTCACCGGCATCGAGGACGACACCGTCCTGATCGAGGTCGCCCCGGGCGTGCAGACCCGCTACGCCCGCCCGGCCATCGCGCGGGTGGTCACCCGCGCGGAGCTGCCGAGCGAGCCGGTCACCGAGGACGCGGACACCGTCAAGGAGTGACCCCTCCCCCCGGGAGCGGCGAGTCCGGCGTACGGCCGGTGGGCCGCATTCCGGGTCGTCGCGCCCGAACGGGGCAGCGGACGAGACGTGAAAACTGGATAGTTGGGTCGACGCCGGGCGTCGGCACGTTCCCGTGACCGTCGGCGTTCCGCGCCGGGGTGCCCGGTCCTCGTGTCGGCACCTCGTCGGCTCAAGGCAGACCCGTCGGGCGGAACCCCCGGCCCGACACCGCCGCCGCTGCGACAGCGGCGCGACCGTACAGGGAGACAGGACAGCCGTGGCACCACCTCAGGGACAGATGCGCCCCGGGCGGCAGCTCGCCGTGCTCGGTTTCATCTTCGTGGTCCTCTATCTTTTGGTGTTCTTCGCCGGCGCCAGCGGCAGCTGGAAGGACCGGCTCGAGCCCAAGCTCGGCCTGGACCTCATCGGCGGCACGCGGGTGACACTGGAGGCGACCAACAGCGTCGACGGCAAGCCCCCGACGGCGGAGAACCTCGAGGAGGCCCGCGAGATCATCGAGAGCCGGGTCAACGCGTTCGGCGTGGCCGAGGCCGAGGTGGTCACCGAGGGCAACCGCAACATCGTCATCTCCCTGCCCGGTGAGAACCGGAACCTCGACGACGTGGGTGAAGCGGCTGAGCTGCGCTTCCGCAAGGTGCTCAAGGCCGCCTCCGGCAGCGGGGTGGCCGAGGCGCCGCCCGCCGCCACGCCGGCCCCGTCCGGTAGCGCCGCCCCGACCGGCAGCGCGACCCCGTCCGGCGCCGCGACGCCGACCCCGGCGGGCAGCGCCTCACCGAAGGTGACCTCGTCGCCCAGCGGCGGTCAGGGCGGAATGGCCCCGGCGTCGCCCAGCACCACGCCGACCCCCTCCGCGTCCGCCACCGCCTCGCCGAGCGCCGCCGCGCCCAGCGCCAGCGCCGAGCCGGTGCCGGCCAGCGTCGAGGAGCAGCGCAAGGCCGTCGAGCAGAAGGTCGGCACCGCCGCCTGGCAGGCCGCCAACGGGTTGCAGGCTCCGGCCGACCTGAGCGCCGACCCGTCGCTGGCCGAGAAGCTCAAGCCGTTCGGCACGCTGTCTCCGCAGGAGGTCGCGGTGCTGCCGGCGCAGATGCAGTTCAACGTGCCGACGATCGGCTGCGCGCAGCTCGACCAGCGCCCCCCGGCGTCGATCTCCGACGCGAAGCAGCAGGTGGTCTCCTGCGAGGACGGCGCGTCGAAGTACCTGCTCGACCAGGCCAAGGTGCTGGGCACCGACGTGTCCGACGCCGACGCGGTGCTCGACCAGACCAACGCCTGGGTGGTCAGCCTGGACTTCACCGGCGACGGCCAGGGCAAGTGGACCTCGCTGACGCGTGAGGCGTTCAACAACGAGGGCCAGGCCTGCGACGCGACCGCGTTGGGTCAGGACGGCAAGTGCCGGGTGGCAGTCGTGCTGGACAACAAGATCGTCTCCTCCCCGGAGATCCAGGGCGTGCTGACCGGCAACTCCCAGATCACCGGCACCTTCACCCAGAAGGACGCCAGCACCCTCGCCGGCCAGCTCCGCTACGGCGCGCTGCCGGTGACCTTCGAGCAGCAGGAGGCGCAGAACGTCACCGCCACGCTGGGTGCCAGCCACCTGCGCGCCGGTCTGCTCGCGGCCGGCATCGGCATGCTGCTGGTCATCATCTACGCGTTCTTCTACTACCGGCTGCTCGGCTCGGTGATCTTCCTGAGCCTCATCCTCTCCGCGCTGCTTGTCTTCGGCGCGCTGGTGGTGCTCGGCCGGCAGATCGGCTTCACGCTCACCCTCGCCGGCATCGCCGGCATGATCGTCTCGCTCGGTGTGGCGGCGGACTCGTTCGTCATCTACTTCGAACGTCTGAAAGACGAGATCCGGGAGGGGCGAAGCCCGCGCAGCGCGGTGCCCCGCGCCTGGATCCGAGCCCGTCGGACGATCATCTCGGCCAACGCGATCACGCTGCTCTCCGCTGTGGTGCTCTACGTGGTCTCGGTCGGCACGGTCAAGGGCTTCGCGTTCGCGCTCGGCCTGGCCACTGTGCTGGACCTGGTGGTGGTCTTCCTCTTCCGGCACCCGATCATGACGATGTTCGCTCGGACCCGGGCGTTCCTGTCCCCGCGGGTCAGCGGTCTGGGCCGAGCACTGCCGGCCCGCAACCAGCCGACTCAGCCCCGCAACCCGCGCGCCAAGGAGGCCTGAGATGGCTCAAAACGGTCTGGCGAGCCGCCTCTACAACGGCGAGGCCGGTCTCAACATCGTCGGTCGGCGCAAGCTCTGGTTCGGCGTCGCCGGTGTCCTGGTCCTGATCGCGATCCTCAGCTTCTCGATCCGTGGGTTCAGCCTGGGCATCGAGTTCGCCGGCGGTAACTCGTTCCAGGTGCCGGCCAGCGTCGGCACCCTCGACGACGCCGAGCGGGAGGTCAATTCGGCCCTCGCCGCCGAGAACACCGGCGTCATGGTGGCCACCACGCAGAAGGTCGGCGGTCCGGGCGGCGACTCCTACGAGCTCCGCACGCCGCAGCTCACCGCCGAGCAGGCCACTGCGGTCAAGGCCCAGATCGCCGAGGACCTCGGCATCAGCGCCGACCAGATCAGCGACAACCAGGTCAGTGAGGCCTGGGGCAGCCAGGTGACCGAGCGGGCCGTACTCGGTCTGGTCATCTTCATCGCACTGGTGATGGTCTACCTGATCCTGCGCTTCGAGTGGCGGATGGCGGTGGCCGCAGTCGCCTCGCTGATCACCAACCTGATCCTCACCGCCGGCATCTACTCGCTGGTCGGCTTCGAGGTCACCCCGTCGACGATCATCGGCTTCCTCACCATCCTGGGCTTCGCGCTCTACGACGTGGTGGTGGTCTTCGACAAGGTCCAGGAGAACACCCGGGGCATCACCGCCAACAACAACCAGACGTACAGCGAGGCGTCCAACCTGGCCATCAACCAGAGCCTGATGCGGTCGTTGAACACCTCGGTGGTCGCCCTGCTGCCGGTCGGTGGTCTGCTCTTCATCGGTGCCGGCCTGCTCGGTGCCGGCACGCTGAAGGACCTCGGTCTGGTGCTGTTCGTCGGTATGGCGGTGGCGTTCCTGACCTCCATCCTGGTGGCCACCCCGCTGCTGGCGCTGTTGAAGAACTACGACCCGCGGATCCAGGCGCACAACAAGCGCGTCCTGACCCGGCGGGGTGCGGTCGGCCGCGGCGAGGTCGCCGGTAAGGGTGCTGCCGCGAGCCCGGTGGCCCAGGCCGACGCGACCGACGAGCCCGTCGATCAGGACGCCGCCGCGCTGGCCGGTGCCGCCCCCAAGGTGGGCGCTCGGCCGGCGGGCAAGCGGCCCACCGGTGCCCGGGGCGGTCGCCCGGGTGGCGGCGGCAACCGGCCGGGTGGCGCCAAGCGGCGCTGACCCGACAGGAAACACCCGAACGGCGTCCGGCATGCTGTTGCCGGACGCCGTTCGTCGTCGAAGGAGAGCGAAACAGCCGTGACGGAGACCCACAGCACCGCAGCGCGCGGGGACAGTGGCCCGGAGGTCGCCCGACTGGTCGCCAGTCGGGTGCTGGACGTGCCCGACTTCCCCAAGCCCGGCGTCATGTTCAAGGACCTGATGCCACTGTTCGCCGACGGCAAGGTCTTCCGTGAGGTGATCGACGGGATCGTCGCGTACCACGGGCGGGACGCCTTCGACGTGGTGGTCGGCATCGAGGCGCGCGGGTTCGTCGTGGCGGCGGCCATCGCGTACGCGACGGGGGTGGGCGTGGTGCCGGTGCGCAAGGCCGGCAAGCTGCCCCGCCCGGCGCACTCGGTCTCCTACGAGTTGGAGTACGGCGAGGCCACCCTTGAGGTGCACGAGGACGCCTTCACCGCCGGGCACCGGGTGCTGGTGGTCGACGACGTGCTGGCCACCGGTGGCACCGCCGAGGCGACGCTGGACCTGGTCGAGCGGGCCGGCGGCACCGTCAGTGGCTTCACTGTGCTGCTGGAGCTCGGCTTCCTGGGTGGGCGTGAGCGACTGGCGCCGCGTCCCGTCCACGCCCTGTTGACTGTTTGAACCGGTCGATACTCTGCTGACCGTTTGATCCCGGACCCGTCGGATGGACCCGGCGCCGACCGTCCGGCGGAGCGGCAGGGGACCGTCCGTGCGGGTAGCATTGCCCTTTGCTGACGCCGGCGGTATGCCGTCCGGCGGGCGAGACCAGGTCGGCCGATCTTCGGCCGGCGTGTTTCCGGCGAGCGGTGAGGAGGCCGGTGTCCCACGATGTCGTCCCTCCGGCGGAGGGCACGGTGCACCCGACAGGCGACGCTGACGGCTCGGTGACCGACCGGACAGGCGACGCGCCGGCCCGGGTGACGGGCACCGGCAACGGCTCCGGTCGGGCTGCCGGTGAGAGCGCGGTGCGTCCGACCAGCGGCCCGCCGAGCGCTGAGGCGTCCCCCGGCGCCGATGGCGTCGTGGTGCCGTTCCCGACCGACGCGGGCATCGATCCGTCGCCCAGCGGTGGCTTCGGGCTGTCCAACGCGCCCACCGGTCGGCGGGTCCGGGCCCGGCTTGCCCGGTTCAACGCGCCCTGGCAGACCTCGCAGGTCAGCGAGGTGCTGGAGCCGCTGATCGCGAGCCACCGGGACAACCACCCCAAGGCGGACGCCCGGCTGCTCCAGCGCGCCTTCGACACTGCCGCGCGGTGGCACTCCGGGCAGTACCGCAAGTCCGGCGACCCCTACATCACCCACCCCCTGGCCGTGGCGACCATCCTCGGCAACCTGGGGATGGACACCACCACGTTGGTCGCCGCGCTGCTGCACGACACCATCGAGGACACCGAGTACACCCTCGACCAGATGCGGGCCGACTTCGGTGGCGAGGTCGCCCTGCTGGTCGACGGCGTCACGAAGCTCGACAAGGTCAAGCTGGGCGACGCGGCCAAGGCCGAGACGATCCGCAAGATGGTCGTGGCCATGGCGAAGGACCCGCGGGTGCTGGTGATCAAGCTGGCCGACCGGCTGCACAACATGCGCACCCTGACCTTCCTGCCCCGCCCCAAGCAGGAGCAGAAGGCCAAGGAGACGCTGGAGATCCTGGCGCCGCTGGCGCACCGGCTCGGTATGAACACGATCAAGTGGGAGCTGGAGGACCTGTCCTTCGGCACGCTCTTCCCGAAGCGCTATGAGGAGATCAACCGGCTGATCGGGGAGCACCAGCCGCAGCGCGAGGCGCTGCTGCGGCAGGTGACGCAGAAGGTGCAGATCGACCTGAAGGCCGCCAAGATCAAGGCGGAGACCACCGGTCGGCCGAAGCACCTCTACTCGATCTACCAGAAGATGATCGTGCGGGGTCGCGACTTCAACGACATCTACGACCTGGTCGGTGTGCGGATCCTGGTCGACACCGTTCGGGACTGCTACGCGGCGCTGGGTGTCATCCACGCCAACTGGCAGCCGGTGCCGGGCCGGTTCAAGGACTACATCGCGATGCCCAAGTTCAACATGTACCAGTCGTTGCACACGACTGTCATCGGGCCCACCGGTAAGCCGGTGGAGATGCAGATCCGCACGTACGCGATGCACCGCACCGCGGAGTTCGGCATCGCCGCGCACTGGAAGTACAAGGAGCACAAGGGCACCCAGATCGTCGGCCCGCCCGCGCACATCGACGAGATGACCTGGCTGCGGCAGCTGCTCGACTGGCAGCGTGAGGCGGCCGACCCGAGCGAGTTCCTGGACGCGCTGCGCTTCGACCTGTCCAGCCAGGAGGTGTACGTCTTCACCCCGAAGGGTGACGTCATCCCGCTGCCGACCGGGTCGACACCTGTGGACTTCGCGTACGCGGTGCACACCGAGGTGGGGCACAAGTGCATCGGGGCGCGGGTCAACGGCAAGCTGGTGCCGCTGGAGTCGACGCTGTCCAACGGCGACGTGATCGAGATCTTCACGTCGAAGTCCGAGACGGCCGGCCCGACGCAGGACTGGCTGGGCTTCGTCAAGAGCCCGCGCGCCCGGACGAAGATCCGGCAGTACTTCAACAAGGAGCGGCGCGAGGAGGCGATCGAGGCCGGCAAGGACGCGATCGTCAAGGCGATGCGCAAGCAGGGCATGCCGTTGCAGCGGATGCTCACCTCCGACGCGCTCATGTCGATCGCCCGCGACCTGCACCTGGCCGACGTGGCCTCGCTCTACGCAGCGGTCGGCGACAGCCAGGTCTCCGCGCAGTCGGTGGTGCAGAAGCTGATGGCCGCGTACGGCGGCGAGGAGGGCGCGGCGGAGGACATCGCCGAGACCGCCGTCGCCACCCGGCCGCCGCGCAGCCGGCAGAGCAGCGCCGACCCGGGCGTGGTGGTCCGGGGCGTCAGCGACGTCTGGATCAAGCTGGCCCGCTGCTGCACACCGGTCCCACCGGACTCGGTGTTCGGCTTCGTCACCCGCTCCGGCGGGGTGAGCGTGCACCGCGACGACTGCGCCAACGCCGAGGACCTGCGCGCGCAGAGCGAGCGGGTCGTCGAGGTGAGCTGGAAGCTCACCTCCGCGTCGACGTTCCTGGTCGCCATCCAGGTCGAGGCTCTGGACCGGCACAAGCTGCTGGCCGACGTCACCCGGGTGCTCTCCGACGAACGGGTCAACATCCTCTCCGCCACCGTCACCACCACCCGTGACCGGGTGGCGGTGAGCCGGTTCAGCTTCGAGATGGCCGACCCGAAGCACCTGGGCCACCTGCTGGCCACGGTGCGCAAGGTCGACGGCGTCTTCGACGCCTACCGGGTCACCTCCGGCGCCTGACGCCCACCGGATCGGTCTCGGGGCTCGACGCGTACAGCGGAAATGACAGCGCCCGCCGGCTCAGCCGGCGGGCGCTTCGTCGTGCGCGCGGGGGTCAGCCCTGCGGGTTGCTCATCGTGAGGTCCTTGATGATGACCTCCTTCTTCGGGTGACCGCCCCCGGCCTGCTGGGCGAACGCCCCGTCGTCGCCGGCCTTGGCCACGTCCTTGACGAGGTCCATGCCGCCGGTGATGGTGCCCACCACCGTGTACGCCGGGTCCAGCGGCGAGTCGCCGTAGACGATGAAGAACTGGCTGCCGGTGCTCCCCGGATCCTGGGCCTTGGCCATCGCGATGACACCCTCCGGGTACGGCGGGCGCTTGTCGGTGGGCAGGTTCTCCTCGGCCATCCGGTAGCTCGGGCCGCCCTGGCCGTCGGTGTCCCGCCAGCCGTTGCCGGTGGCGCTGGGGTCACCGCACTGCAACACCTTGATGCCCTCGCTCACGAGGCGGTGGCACTTGGTGTTGTCGAAGAAGTTCTTCTCCGCGAGGTAGGTGAAGCTGCCCGCCGTGCACGGCACCAGCGACCGGTCGACCTTGGCCGTGATCGGGCCGAGGTTGGTGTCGATCGTCATGGTCTGGACGCCCTTGGCGGACTGCTCGTTGCTGGGCACCCCCACGTCCTTGATCTGCGGGGGGCGCTGCTCGGTGGGCAGCGCGGTGTACGCGCACTCGGCCGCGCCCGCCGCCGGCGCGGCGGTGTCGCTCTTGTTGTCGTCGTCGCCGCCGAGGCTCACCGCCAGCCAGACGGTGCCGGCGACCACGAGCACCAGCGCGGCAGCCGCGCTGACGATCGCCGTCGTCTGCCGGCGCTTGCGGGCCTTGGCCGCGCGCTCGGCCATCTCCTTCTCGAGCCGGGCGCGTGCCGCCGCGCGCTGCCGCTCTCTGGTGGACGTCACGCCTGGATCCTCCTGGCTGGTTGCTGCTGGGTGCCGCTTGGGTGGGTGGTGGCGCCCGGTCAGCCGGCGCTCGGGCTGCTGGCCGGTGTGCCGGAGGCCGAGGGAGCCGGTGCCGCACCGGTGACCGGCTCACCGACCGTGAGGCTCTGGATCGTCACATCGGTGCTGGGCTTGACCTTCGCCCCGGTCCCATTGTCCACGGTCGGGAGGGCGCCGATCTTCTCCACCACGTCCAGCCCGCCGGTCACCCGGCCGATGACCGGGTACTTGGGGTCGGCGGTGGTGAAGTCCTTGAAGAAAATCAGGAACTGGCTGCCGTTGCTGCCCGGCGGGTTGGAGACCATCGTCACCGTGCCCTTCGGGTACGTCGGCGGCTGGCCGGGGGCCGGACTGGCCGACGGCGACGCCGACGGGACGGTCGGCAACTCTTCGTCGTAGAACGAGTAGGTCGGCCCACCAAGACCCGTGCCGCTGGGGTCGCCGCAGCGCAGCGCGCCCTCGGCGGTGATCTCGTGGCACTTGGTGTTGTCGTAGAACGACCGGCTCGCCAGGTGGGCGATGCTCGCCGCCGCGCACGGGGAGTTGGTCAGGTTCAGTTCCGCGGTGATCGGCGCGCCCTGGTTCGTGGTCACTGTCATCGCCCGGGTGCCGTCGGTGGGCAGATCCTTGGTGGCCGGCGTGCCGACGTCCTTGAGGTTGGTGTTTGCCGTCGCGTCCTGCGGCGTCCAGAGGCAGGTGTCCTCAGCGGCCGTGTTCTGCTTCGGGTCGGAGTCGAACGCCCCGAGCGCCCAGGCTGAGCCGGCCACTACCAGCACAAGGATCAGAGCGGCGCCAACTCCGGCCTGGATCTGCCGTCGGCGCCTCGTCGAGGCGGCCCGGCGAGCCAACTGCCGGTCGAGCTTGGCCCGCGCCAGTTTGCGCTGCCGGTCCCTGCTGGAAGCCACCAGTGCTCCCCTTTCCTCTACCTGGTCGTCGCCGGCGGCCGGTAGCCCCGGCCCGTCCGGGCGTGACGTGTGCCGCGCCACACGCCCGCCAGAGTGTACGGCTAGTGACTGGGAATGTGGTGTACGAGGTCCACCCCGTCCCGAGCAGCGCTTATCGGAGGTTGTCACTGTGCCCCACGAGGCCCGTGGGACGGACGCGGCAAACTCGCTCGGCCCGCCCGATAGGCTGCTGGGCAGGACGACAGCTGCTCGACGGAGAGGACAGTGCCCGTGCTCGTGGCCGGCTTTCCCGCGGACGCCTTCGGCACCAACTGCTACGTGGTTGCCACCGCGCCGGGGGAGCAGTGCGTGGTGGTCGACCCCGGCATCGGGGTGCTCGACCAGCTCGACGCGCTGCTCGCCGAGCACCGCCTGCATCCGGCCGCCGTGCTGCTCACCCACGGCCACCTCGACCACACCTTCTCGGTCGCGCCGGTCTGCGGTGCGCGCGGCATCACCGCGTACGTGCACCCCGGTGACCGGGAGATGCTGGCCGACCCGTCCAAGGGCCTCTCGACCGACTTGACGTCGCTCTTCGGCGGCCGGCTGAGCTACACCGAGCCGGAGGACGTGGCGGAGTTGACCGACGGCGCCACCCTCACGCTCGCCGGCCTGGAGATCGCCGTCGACCATGCCCCTGGCCATACCGGCGGGTCGGTGCTGTTCCGGCTGCCGGGCGCCGGGTCGAACTGGGAGGCTGACGAGCTGTGCCTCTCCGGTGACGTCCTCTTCGCCGGGTCGATCGGCCGCACCGACCTGCCGGGCGGGAGCATGCCGGCCATGCTCACCAGCCTGCGCGACAAGATTCTTCCGCTGGCCGACGACACCGTCGTGCTGCCCGGCCACGGCCCCAGCACCACCATCGGCCGCGAGCGCGCCAGCAACCCGTACCTCATCGAGGTGGCTGGCACGTCGCCGGCCGCTCCCACCCGGGGCCTCTAGATCTTCTGTCCGCGCCGCGCGCGGACCCACGACACCACCGCGCCACCGGCGCGGAACCGCAAGGAGTACGCCGATGAGCAAGCCCACGCCCATCTCCGGCTTCCCGGAGTGGACCCCCGGCCAGCGGATGATCGAGCAGTTCGTGCTCGACAGGATCCGGGCCACCTTCGAGCTGTACGGCTTCGCGCCGCTGGAGACCCGCGCCGTGGAGCCGCTGGACCAGCTGCTGCGCAAGGGCGAGACCTCGAAGGAGGTCTACGTGATCCGGCGGCTGCACGCCGACGCCGAGGGTGCCGGTGGTGACGACCAGCTCGGCCTGCACTTCGACCTGACCGTGCCGTTCGCCAGGTACGTGTTGGAGAACGCCGGCAAGCTGAGCTTCCCGTTCCGCCGCTACCAGATTCAGAAGGTGTGGCGGGGCGAGCGGCCGCAGGAGGGGCGCTACCGGGAGTTCGTCCAGGCCGACATCGACATCGTCGACCGGGACACCCTGGCCGCGCACCACGAGGCGGAGATGCCGCTGGTCATCGGGGACGCGCTGCGCTCGTTGCCGATCCCACCGGTGACGATCCAGGTCAACAACCGCAAGATCTGCGAGGGTTTCTACCGGGGCATCGGCCTGACCGACCCGGAGGCGGCGCTGCGGGCCGTGGACAAGCTCGACAAGATCGGCCCGGCGAAGGTGGCCGACCTGCTGGCCCAGACCGCCGGGGCGAGCGAGGCGCAGGCAAAGGCGTGCCTGGCGCTGGCCGAGATTTCCGCCCCGGACGCGTCGTTCGCCGATGCCGTCCGGGCGCTCGGGGTGAGCGACCCGCTGCTCGACGAGGGCATCGAGGAACTGGTCCGGGTGGTGGATACCGCCGCCGAGCACTCGCCCGGCCTCTGCGTGGCGGACCTGCGCATCGCCCGTGGGCTGGATTACTACACGGGCACCGTCTACGAGACCCAGCTGCGCGGCTACGAGCGTTTCGGCTCGATCTGCTCCGGCGGCCGGTACGACAACCTGGCCAGCGCCGGCGCCGTCTCGTACCCGGGGGTGGGGATCTCGATCGGCGTGACCCGGCTGCTCGGTCTGCTCTTCGGCGCGGGGGAGCTGTCGGTCTCGCGGGAGGTGCCGACCGCAGTGCTCGTCGCGGTGACCAGCGAGGAGCAGCGTACGGCCAGCAACCGGGTGGCCGAGGCGCTGCGGCGGCGCGGGGTGCCGACCGAGGTGTCGCCGAGCGCGGCGAAGTTCGGCAAGCAGATCCGCTATGCCGAGCGGCGTGGCATCCCGTACGTCTGGTTCCCCGGTGCCGAGGGAGCGCCGGACGAGGTGAAGGACATCCGCTCCGGTGAGCAGGTCACCGCCGGTGCGGGGGAGTGGACGCCACCCCTGGCAGACCTCAAACCCACTGTCGGTTGAGTGTCCCCACTGGCGCTGACGGCCGCGGGGACCTACGGTAGCGTAAGTTACGCCACCGTAGGGAGTTTCTCGTGACCGTCAGCACCACAGTGAGCCAGACCGCGCTGCTCGTCGAGCTGGAGCCGGTTGTCGCACGCAACCTGGACCGCCACCTCTCGCTCGCCAAGGAGTGGTTCCCGCACGAGTACGTGCCGTGGAGCGAGGGGCGGACCTTCGACGGCCCGCTCGGCGGCGAGGCGTGGTCACCGACCGACTCCACAATCCCGGACGTGGCCCGCACCGCGCTGATCGTGAACCTGCTGACCGAGGACAACCTGCCCTCGTACCACCACGAGATCGCCACTCTGTTCGGTCGCGACGGCGCGTGGGGCACCTGGGTGCACCGGTGGACCGCCGAGGAGGGTCGCCACGGCGTCGCGATCCGCGACTACCTGACCGTCACCCGGGCGGTCGACCCGGTGGCGCTGGAGCGGGCCCGGATGACCCACATGTCGGAGGGCTACACCAACGCCCACGGCGACGAGGTGCTGCACTCGCTGGCGTACGTCTCGTTCCAGGAACTGGCCACCCGGATCTCGCACCGCAACACCGGCAAGGCCACCGGCGACCCCACCTGCGAGGCGCTGCTGGCCCGGGTGGCCGCCGACGAGAACCTGCACATGGTCTTCTACCGCAACCTGCTCGCGGCCGCGTTCGAGCTGGCCCCGAGCCAGGCCATGCGGGCAGTCGCCGACGTGGTGGACGACTTCCAGATGCCGGGCAGCGGCATCGACGGGTTCGCCCGCAAGTCGGTGGCGATCGCCCTGGCCGGCATCTACGACCTGCGCCAGCACCGCGACGAGGTGCTGCAGCCGGTCCTGCGTCAGTGGGACGTCTTCAACGTGACCGGCCTCAACGCCGACGGTGAGGCCGCCCGCGAGCAGCTCGCCGCCCAGCTGGAGAACCTGGACCGCGCCGCGAGCCGCTTCGAGGAGAAGCGCGACGCCCGAGCCGCCCGCCTAGCCCTCCGCTAAACCCCCCACCCCTCCAACCCCACCCCCCACCCCACCCCGTTGATCATGAAGTTATTGCCACTCGGGTCGGCGTGTCGGCGCAATAACTTCATGATCAACCCAGAGGGCTGCGGGGTTGGGGGTCTTGGGGGTGGGGTTGGGGGTGGGGGTGGGTTAGGGGAGGGGGAGGAGGAGGCAGGTGCTGGTGGCGTGGGCTATCAGGCGGTCGGCGGCGTCGGTGATGCGGGCCTCGGCCAGGGCCGTACGGCGGCCGCGTTGCAGCACAGTGCCCTCGCAGCGCAGGATGCCGCTGTCCACGGTGACCGGGCGGAGGAACTTCACGTTGAGGTCCAGCGAGGTGTAGCCGACTCCGGCGGGCAGCGTGGTGTGCACCGCGCACGCCGCGGCGGTGTCCAGCAGGGTCGAGAGCACGCCACCGTGGACGCTGCCGAGCGGGTTGTAGTGGAACTCCTGGGGAGTCAGCTCGACGACGACCCGGCCCTCGTCGGCTTCCATCCTGGCCATGTCGAGAAGGTGCATCACCGGCGGCGCGGCCAGCTCGCCGGCGATCATCGCCCGGAGAATGTCCAGGCCGCTGCGTCGACCGACCTGGGCGGCGTTGACCGACGGGTCCGCCCAGGTGAAGGTACGGCTGCGCACTGGTTCCTGCGTCTGCGTCATGGACGCAGCCTGGCAGCAGGTTGCTGAGTCTGTCAACGAGATCTAGCCTGGTCGGATGCGACCCGCGGCTCTGGACTGGTCAGTGGAGAACTGCACCATCGCCCGCGCGATGGAGGTCCTCGGTGAGCGGTGGACCCTTGTGGTGCTCCGCGAGGTGTTCACCGGAGTACGCCGCTTCGACGACATGCGGGTACGCACCGGCATTCCGCGCCAGGTGCTGACCAACCGGCTCGCCAGCCTGGTGGAGCAGGGCGTGCTGAGTCGCGAGCCGTACCGGGAGCCCGGCAGCCGGCTGCGCCACGAGTACCGGCTCACGGAGAAGGGCCTGGATCTGTGGCCGGTGCTGGTCGCCGTGCTCGGTTGGGGCGACCGGTACCTCGCCGACGCGGAGGGGTCTCCGCTCAGTGTCACGCACCGCGACTGCGGCGCGACGGTACGCGCCGAACTTCGCTGCGCCGACGGGCACGACGTGGGTCAGCCCCGCGACGTGGTGCCCAGTCCTGGCCCCGGCGCCCGTCGCCGTACCCCCTGACCCGAGCCCGCCGCACCCCGAGACGTCCGTTGCCCATCGCACCCTGACGCCCAGGCGCCCGTCCCCGTCGCCCGTCGCGCGGCGCCTCGCCGTGCCCTCCTGTGCGCGGTGCACCCGACGCCCGGCGCGGGCAGACATCGATGACCGTGCGCGCCGAATGTGGCCGGCTGTCGGTTGGGTGTGACGGTGGCTGTTCGCCAGCGTGTCGGGGGTGTTGCGGCCGCGTGGCCAACCGAGGTCGGTGAATCCGGACGAATTCAACCCTTGTTAATGATCTTAAGTATGTGAATACTTCAGTCTCATCCGGCCGGTTTCCCCAGATCGGCCGGGTTGCCCTCGGGTCAGCCGCCCCCGGCAGACCCGCTCCCCCGCCCAGGAGGTTTGTTACATGCGACCCACGAGGTCAACATTCCGCGTTGCGGCCACAGTCGCCGTTTCCGGAACCCTGGTCGTCGGCTCGCTCATCGGCGCGCCCGCCCAGGCCGCTCCTGCCGCGTCCCCCGACGCCGCCGCCGCGATCTCCGCGGAACTCGGCGACCGCTCCGCCGGCTCGTACATCGACGCCAGCGGCAAATCCGTCGTCACGGTGACCGACGCGGCCGCCGCCAGCAAGGCGAGCAAGGCCGGCGCCGTCGTCCGCTACGTCACCCGCGGCGCCGCCGAGCTCAACCGGGCCACGGCCGAGCTGGAGCGCTCCGCCAAGATCCCGGGTACCGCCTGGTGGAGTGACCCGGTCACCAACCAGGTCGTCGTCTCCGTCGACAGCACCGTCACCGGGGCCAAGCTGGAGCGGGTCAAGGCCGCCGCCGCGCGGGCCAACGGCGCGGTCCGGGTCGAGGCCGAGGCGGGCGTGCTGAGCACCCGGATCTCCGGCGGCCAGGCCATCTACGCCGGCGGGGGCGGGCGTTGCTCGCTCGGCTTCAACGTGCGCAGTGGCAGCACCTACTACTTCGTGACGGCCGGGCACTGCACCAACATCTCGGCCAGCTGGTACTCGAACTCCGCCCAGACCTCGCTGCTCGGCACCCGTACCGGCACCAGCTTCCCGGGCAACGACTACGGCATCGTGCGGCACAACAACTCGGCCAACGCCGCCGGTAACGTCTCGCTCTACAACGGCAGCTTCCGCGACATCACCGGCTCCGGCAACGCGTCGGTCGGCCAGTCGGTGCAGCGCTCCGGCAGCACCACCGGCCTGCGCAGCGGCTCGGTGAACGCGACCAACGCCACGGTGAACTACGCCGAGGGCTCGGTCTCCGGTCTGATCCGGACCAACGTCTGCGCCGAGCCGGGCGACAGCGGCGGCTCGCTCTTCGCCGGCGGCACCGCCCTGGGCATGACCTCCGGTGGTAGCGGCAACTGCCGCACCGGTGGCACGACCTACTTCCAGCCGGTCACCGAGGCGCTCAGCCGCTACGGCGTCAGCGTCTTCTGATCCACGCACCACTCGCGGGCCGCCGGAACTCTCCGGCGGCCCGCGTCGCGTCGACGGCCACCGAACCCCGCCGACACCGGGCGGACGCGACGGCGCTCAGCCGGGTCGGGACGGCCTCGGCCGCCGCCGGGAGACCAGCACTGCGACCAGCGGTACGCCCGCCTCGGCGGCCGCCGCCAGCCGCTCCGTCAGCCCGGTCCACGCCCCACCGGTGAGGAGCTCGACGGCGAACCAGCCGACCAGCCCGAGGAGGACCACCGCCGCCGCGAGCGCCGCCCGGCGTACGGGGGCCGGCGGGCGGTCGCGCTCCCGATCGAGCGACGGTGCGCCCCGACGGGGCACCGCCAGGGCCGGCCAGACGGCCAACGCCCCGAACGCGACCCCGGCGGCCACGGCGTGCGTCGTCGAGTCACCGTCCGGGTTCTGCGGGAACGCGACAAGCACCAGGGTCGCCAGCCCACCCAGCGCCAGCAGCGCTCGGCCCATCGGTGCGGCGCTGACCAGGCCGAACGCGGTCGCCAGGTGACAGAGGCCCAGGCCGGCGAGCCCGATCGTCATGATCCAGCGATGGTCCGCGCCCGCGGCGGCAAGCGCACTGATGGTCTGCCGCACCGGGTCGAATCCGTCGGACTGGGCGGCCTGCGCCAGTGTCCAGCCGCCGACGAGGAACAGTGGTGCGCCACCGGCCGACAGCAGGGTCCAACGGGGAACGGCGGACATCGGGCGATCGTAGCGGCGCGATCGGCGGAGTTCCCCGGCCGCGCGCGCCCGGTGCCGACGCGTCGACGGTGCGGACGCCGGTGCAGGCGGGGACGAGGCCCGATCAGGCGGGGACGAGGCCCGATCAGGCGGGGACGGGGCCGGATCAGGCGGGGACGAGGCCGGATCAGGCGGGGACGAGGCCGGATCAGGCGGGGCGAGGACCCGTCACAGCCGGTCGGGTCGTCCGGGAGCGGGCCCGCTCGGTGGTCCGAGGGGATCCGGGGGTACGACGCCGATGGTCGGCAGGTCCGGGCCGACGCGTACGGTGCCGCCGACCGACCAGGCGAGGTGCGCCCGCCGGGCGGAGAGGACCGCCAGCAGCGGCCAGAGGGAGACCGCCACCGCCGTCACCCGTTCGGCCAGCCCGGTGCGGGACCCACTTGTCACCTCGAACGCGCACCATCCGAAGAGCGCGAGCAGCACGAGCGTGGCGCTCAGCCCGACCGTCCGGCGGAACGCCCAGGGCGGCTCCGGTCGGGTGGGGTGCTCGGTGTCGTGGCCGCGCGGCAGCCGCAGTGCCGAGCCGGCCGGCCAGAGCACCAGGGCGAGGACGGCCACCGTCGCCGCGACGCCGTGGCTGAGCGAGCCGCCGACCGGCGGCCGGGGAAAGGCGACCAGCGCGATGGTGGCCACGCCACCGACCGCGAGCAGGAAGCGGCTGGGTAGCCCGGCCGCGTGCAGGACGGCGGCGACAGACAGGTAACAGCAGCCGAGCAGCACCAGGGCCACCACCATGATCCAGGCGTCGGTGGCGTCCTGTCCTGCCAGCTCGCTGATGGTGTCCCGGATCGGGTCGTACCCGACGGGCTGTCGGGCCTGAGCCACCGTCCAACCGGCCACCAGCAGCACGGGCGCCGCCGCCGCCGTGGCGACGGCCCAGTTTGGTACGGGCCGCATTTCGCCACGTTAACCGGCGCGGCTGCCGGGGGAGTCGGGTTCGCCGGTCCACCCCACCAGCGAATCGTGCCGGCCTGCCGGGTGCCCGGAGGCGGAGCGGCCACCCCTGACAGAATGCCTGGGAGGACTGTTCCACGATGAGGAGTTGCCAGCCGTGATCCGTACCCACAATGCCGGAAGCCTGCGCGCCGCGGACGCCGGCTCGACGGTGACGCTCGCCGGCTGGGTGGCCCGCCGCCGCGACCACGGCGGGGTCATCTTCGTCGACCTGCGCGACGGTTCCGGTGTTGTCCAGGTGGTGTTCCGCGAGGAAGATGCGCACGCGCTGCGCAACGAGTTCTGCGTCAAGGTCGTCGGTGAGGTGACCCGCCGCCCGGCCGGCAACGAGAACCCGGAGCTGCCCACCGGTGAGGTCGAGGTGACCGTCGTGGAGCTGGAGGTGCTCTCCGAGGCGGCGCCGCTGCCGCTGCCGGTGGACGACCAGATCGAGGCCGGCGACGACATCCGACTCCGGTACCGCTACCTGGACCTGCGCCGCAGCGGCCCGGCGAACGCGCTGCGGCTGCGCTCGCGCGCCAGCCAGCTCGCCCGGGGCGTGCTGCACGAGCGTGACTTCCTGGAGATCGAGACGCCGACGCTGACCCGCTCGACGCCGGAGGGCGCCCGCGACTTCCTGGTGCCGGTGCGGCTTCAGCCCGGCAGTTGGTACGCGTTGCCGCAGTCGCCGCAGCTGTTCAAGCAGCTGCTGATGGTCGGCGGCATGGAGCGGTACTACCAGATCGCCCGCTGCTACCGCGACGAGGACTTCCGCGCCGACCGGCAGCCTGAGTTCACCCAGCTCGACATCGAGATGTCCTTCGTCACCGAGGACGACGTGATCGACCTCGGCGAGGCGATCGTCTCGACGCTCTGGAAGGACCTGGCCGGGCACGAGATCTCCGGGCCGATCCCACGGATCACCTGGCACGACGCGATGGCCCGGTACGGCTCGGACAAGCCGGACCTGCGCTACGGCGTCGAGCTGACCGAGCTGACGGAGTACCTGCGCGGCACCGAGTTCCGGGTCTTCGCCGGGGCGATCGACGCGGGCGGCTACGTCGGCGCGGTGGTGATGCCGGGTGGTGCGGCGCAGAGCCGCAAGGAGCTGGACGGCTGGCAGGACTGGGCGAAGGCGCGTGGCGCGCGCGGCCTGGCGTACGTGGTGCTGGACGCCGAGACCGGCGAGGCACGTGGCCCGGTGGCGAAGAACCTCTCCGCCGAGCACCTGGGCGGGCTCGCCGACACGGTCGGGGCCAAGCCGGGTGACGCGGTCTTCTTCGCCGCGAGCGCCACCACCCGGGAGGCGCAGGAACTGCTCGGGGCGGCCCGCGTCGAGATCGCCAAGCGGTCCGGCCTGATCGACGAGAGTGCCTGGGCGTTCTGCTGGGTGGTCGACGCGCCGATGTTCGAGCGCACGGACGAGGGCGGTTGGACGGCAGTGCACCACCCGTTCACCTCGCCGAACGCGGAGTGGGTCGACCGGTTCGAGGAGGCTCCGGACCGCGCCCTGGCGTACGCGTACGACATCGTCTGCAACGGCAACGAGATCGGCGGCGGGTCGATCCGTATCCACCGGGGTGACGTGCAGAAGCGGGTCTTCGACCTGCTCGGCATCACTCCCGAGGAGGCGCAGGACAAGTTCGGCTTCCTGCTGGAGGCGTTCAAGTACGGTGCGCCGCCGCACGGCGGTATCGCCTTCGGCTGGGACCGGGTCTGCATGCTGCTCGCCGGTGCCGACTCCATCCGTGAGGTCATCGCCTTCCCGAAGACCCGGGGTGGCTTCGACCCGCTGACCAGCGCACCCACCCCGATCACCGCTCAGCAGCGCACCGAGGCCGGTATCGACGCCAAGCCCAAGCCCCCCGCGACGGCCCACACCGGCACGGCAGGCCCGGCAGCCCCGGTGGCCGACCCGGTCTGACCCCTCTGACCCCACCCACCGCCGCCCGCCCTTCGCTTGGTTGATCAAGAGGTTTGCGTCATCATCGCCCCGCGAGATGACGCAAACCTCTTGATCGTCTGTGGGGGAGTGGGCCGGGATGCGGGTGCTTGTCGTCGGGGGTAGCGGGTTACTGGGGCGGTCGGTTTGTCGGCGGGGGGTCGACGCCGGGCTCTCGGTGGTGGGGACGTTTCACTCGGGTGAGATCGCTGTGCCGGGTGTCGTGGCGCGGCGGCTGGACGTGACCGATCGGGCCGCCGTGCGCGCGCTGGTCGCCGAGGTGCGGCCGGACGCCGTGGTTGGGACCCCCTATCGGTACGGCGACTGGGCGGTCACCGCCGACGGGGCCGCCCACGTGGCGTTCGCCGCCGCCGAGGTGGGTGCCCGGCTGGTGCACGTGTCCAGCGACGCGCTGCACGCCGGACGACCCGTGCCGTACGCCGACGACGAACCACCCACGCCGGTGCACGCGTACGGTGCCGCGAAGGCGGCGGCCGAGACCGCCGTACGGGCGATCGACCCGAGCGCGGCGCTGGTGCGGACCTCCCTGATCGTGGGGGAGGGCAGCAAGCAGATCCAGCTCTGCCGGGACGCGCTCGCCGGCCGGGCCACCCTGTTCAGCGACGAACTGCGCTGCCCGATCGACGTCACCGACCTGGCCGACGCCGTGCTGGAGCTGGTCGCCTCGACGTACGCCGGTCTGCTCAACGTGGCCGGCCCGGACGCGGTCAGCCGGGCCGAGCTGGGCCTGCTGGTGGCCGCGCGATACGGCCTGGATCCGGCCGGGCTGAAGACCACCACCAGCGCGGCCACCGGGCTGGTGCGCCCCCTTGACGTACGCCTCGACTCCACCCGCGCCGCCGCCCTGTTGCGCACCCGGCTGCGCGGGGTACGCGAACTCCTGGCGCACTAACCCGCCCCACCCCAAGCGCGCGGCCGTCCCACCCCCCGCGATCTTGCACTTCCGGTGGCGACAAAAGGGTCTTCAGTGAGCGAGACGAAGACCGAAACCGCAAGATCGCGGAGAGATAGATGCACAGTTTCTATGCACAACACTTGTGCATAGAAACTGTGCAGAGATAGTGTGCAGTCATGGCGAACGACGAAGACGTCACGCAGCCAGCGCTGCGTGAGGTGCGGATCGACAAACGGCAGGTCCGGGTGCTGGCGCACCCGCTACGAATGCGGTTGATCGGAGCGCTGCGCGTGAAGGGGCCCGCCACCGCGACCACCCTCGCCGAACTGCTCGGCACCAACACCGGCGCGACCAGCTACCACCTGCGCCAACTCGCCGAGGTCGGGCTCGTCATCGAGGACCCCGACCGGGGCAGCGGGCGGCAACGATGGTGGCAGGCGGCGCACGACGTCACCAACTGGGAGCCGTCCGACTTCGACGACGACCCCGACGCCCGGGCCGCGATCGAGTGGATTCAGGGCGACCAGGTGCGTCTCCTCGCCGAGACCGCCGACCGCTGGTTCGCCACCCAGCACGAATGGTCACCGGCCTGGCGGGACGGCTTCGGCATGAGCGACACCCTGATGACCATCCCACCGGCCCGGCTCGACGAACTCAAGAACGAGGTGTGGCAGTTGCTGGAGCGGTACCGCCAGGAGGCCGAAACCGCGGACCCGACCGATCCGGAGGCCCAGCCCGTGCAGATCTTCCTGGCCGCCTACCCGCTGCGCGAGGGCCTCTGATGAGCGCGAGGAGTGAGCCGGTGTTGCGAGCCCCGCAGTCGAGAAGTGAGGGATTGTCATGAGCGCGCTGACCGTACGTCAGATTCGACGTCGTTACCTCACGCTCTACGGCCTGCGCTGGCTGCCCACCGGTCTGATGATTCCGGTGATGATCCTGCTGATGCAGGAGCGGGGCCTGTCGCTGCCGCAGATCGGTCTGGTCGGCACCGCGCAGGGGCTGTTGGTGCTGGCGCTGGAGTTGCCCACCGCCGGGATCGCCGACGCGATCGGCCGCCGACCGGTGCTTCTCGCCGCCGGGGTGCTCAACCTCGCCTCGCTGGCGCTGTTCGCTGTGGCCGACTCGTTCTGGCTGTTCTTCCTGGTCTGGGCCCTGCAGGGGGTCTACCGGGCGCTGGACAGCGGCCCGTTGGAGTCCTGGTACGTCGACGCCACGCTGGCTGTCGACGCGGAGGCCGAGTACGAGCGTGGCCTCGGGCATGCCGGCACCGTGGTCGGCGCTGCGATCGGTGGTGGCGCGTTGCTCAGTGGCGGTCTGATCGCGCTCGGCTCGATCGGGCCGGTCAGCGCGCTCACGGTGCCTGTCCTGGCCGCCATCGTCGCGCAGGCGGCGGCGCTCGTCGCACTGGTAGTGCTGCTGGTCGAGCAGCGGTCGGCCACCGGGGTCGCGGCGCTGCGGACCTCGGCCGCCCAGGCGCCCCGGATGATCGGCGAGGCGCTCGGGCTGCTGCGCCGGTCCCGGGTGCTGCTGGCGCTGGTCGCGGTGGAGCTGTTCTGGGGCTTCGGCATGGTCACCTTCGAGTCACTGCTGCCGGTACGGCTGGCCGAGGTGATCGGCGACCCGGAACGCGCCGCCGCGCTGCTCGGGCCGGCGAACTCGGTCGCCTGGCTGGCCTCGGCCGCCGGCGCGGCGTTGACCCCATTGCTGCTGCGCTGGTTCGGCGCTGCCCCGGGCGCGGCGCTGCTGCGCATCCTGCAGGGTGTGACGGTGGTCGGGATGGGGTTGTTCGCCGGGCCGGTCGGGGTGCTGGTGGCGTACCTGGCCTGCTACGCCGTGCACGGGGCGTCCAACCCGCTGCACAACGGGCTGCTGCACCGGCAGGTGGACGGCCCGTACCGGACCAGCGTGCTCTCGCTGAACTCGATGATGGCGCAGCCGGCCGGTGCGCTCGGTGGGGTGGCGCTGACCGCGCTCGCCGCTGCCACCAGTGTCGGCACCGCGATGGTGGTCGGCGCTGTGGTGCTGGCCGTCGCCGCCCCGCTCTACCTGCCCGCCTGGCTGGCCGGCCGTCGGGCCGCACCCGCCGTCGAGCCGACCCCGGTCCCAGTTCCCGCCGCCGACCGGTAGGGAACACTCCTCGCCTGACCGCCTCAGGCCGGTCAGGCGAGGCGGATCGAGCTGAGCGGGACCGGGCGGCCGTGGCACTGGTGCATCCACCGTGGAGATTGGCGAGTCGACCGATTGGGTACATCACGCGCCGACCTACTGGGAACCCCCACCGGAGGACCGACATGCTCGCCATTCTCGCGGCCATCGTCTTTGGCTTCGCCCTGCTGCTCGACCTGCTCGGCACCGACTTCGGAGCGCCGGACCTGTTCAACTGGAACACCCTCGTACTCATCGGGCTCCTTCTCCTCTCGCTCTACCTGGCCGGTGTGGGCAGCGGCCCGCGCGGCGGTGGCGGCGGCCGCTGGTACCGGGGCCGTCGCCCCGGGCGTGGCTGACCGGAACCGATCACCGGTGGCGGGCCCGCGGCGCGATTCCGGCGTCGTGGGCCCGGCCCGGTACTGTCTTCGTGATGGAGTCCGACGCCCTCTTCTCCCTCGGTGAACCCGCCGGGTCGCGCAGCGCGCCCGACGGTCCCGCCGGTGTCGACGGCTTCACCGCGGTGGCCGACGATTCGCCCCTGCCCGTCCGGATGCGCCCGGTGACCCTCGACGAGTTGGTCGGGCAGGAGCACCTGCTCGCTCCCGGCGCACCCCTGCGGCAACTGGTCTCCGGCGGGGCTCCGATGTCGGTGATCCTCTGGGGCCCGCCGGGCAGCGGCAAGACCACAATCGCCCACCTGGTGGCCGGTGCCACCGACCGCCGCTTCGTCGCCATGTCGGCGCTCTCCGCCGGGGTGAAGGACGTCCGGGCGGTGATCGAGGCGGCACGCCGCCAGCGCCGTTCCGGTGGCCCACAGACCGTGCTCTTCATCGACGAGGTGCACCGGTTCAGCAAGACCCAACAGGATTCACTGCTCGCCGCCGTCGAGGACCGCACTGTCACCCTGCTGGCGGCCACCACCGAGAACCCGTACTTCTCGGTCATCTCACCGCTGCTGTCGCGGTGCGTGCTGCTCACCCTGCAACCGTTGGACGACGAGGCGGTGCGGGGCCTGCTGCGCCGCGCGGTCGCCGACAAGCGTGGCCTGGACGGCGCACTGGCCCTGACCACCGAGGCCGAGGATCACCTGGTCCGGCTGGCCGCCGGCGACGTCCGTAAGGCACTCACCGCCCTTGAGGCGGCGGCGGCCTCCGCGACGGCCCTCGGCGGTGGGCGCATCGACCTCGCCACCGCTGAGCAGGCCGTCGACGTGGCGGCAGTGCGCTACGACCGCGACGGCGACGCCCACTACGACGTGGTCAGCGCCTTCATCAAGAGCATGCGCGGCTCGGACGTGGACGCGGCGGTGCACTGGCTGGCCCGCATGCTGGTCGCCGGTGAGGACGCCCGGTTCATCGCCCGTCGTCTGGTCATCTTCGCCAGCGAGGACGTCGGCATGGCCGATCCCGGGGCGCTGAGCGTGGCGACGGCCGCCGCGCACGCGGTCGAGTACGTCGGGCTGCCCGAAGCGCAGCTCAACCTCGCCCAGGCGGTGATCCACCTGGCCACCGCGCCCAAGTCGAACTCGGCCACCACCGCCATCGGCGCCGCCATCGCCGACGTCCGGGCCGGTCGCGGTGGCCCGGTGCCACGCGGGCTGCGCGACGCGCACTACGCCGGCGCCCGAGGGTTGGGCCACGGGACCGGCTACCGCTACCCGCACGACGACCAGCGCGGCGTGGTCACCCAGCAGTACGTCCCGGACGACCTGGTGGGCACCGACTACTACCAGCCCAGCCCGCACGGCGCGGAGCGGTCGGTGGCCGGCAGGTTGCCGCTGCTGCGCCGGATCGTGCGCGGTCTGCCGGCTCCTGCCGGGCGTCCGCAGACGCCGACATCCGAGCCGTCCGTAACGGCGCAGACCGCGCCAGCGCTATCCCCGGGGGCCGCCCGTCCGACGACGGGCACGGATGCCCCCGGCACGATGCAGGACAGCGGCACCGACGCCGCAGGAGAGGGTCAACAGTGAGATCGCGTGGTGGGGACCGCCCGGACGAGGGCCCGGACGAGCGGCGCGATCCCCGCGCCAAGACCCGCCGTTGGGGTCGCGGCCGGGCGGCTGAGCCCGAGCCGGAGGAGCCGGTCGCCGGCGAGGAGTTCGGCTGGATCGACGACCTCCGCTCGGCCAAGCAGCAACGCACCGAGCTGGGCCCGGACGGCGCGCCGGCGGAGCCGAACCGGCAGCGCGGGGGCATGCCGCCGGCAGACCCGGCCGGGCCGCCGGCACAACCCACAGCGCGTACGGCGGGAGGGCCGGCCGATGCGCGCGGCAGTGCCCCGGAGTCCCCGGCGCCGCCGGCCTCGCGCCAGCCTGAACAGGGCGGTGCCGCCGCCCGTCGACCTGTCGACGGGCCCTGGCCCGGGGAGACGCCACCAGCGGATCGTCGCCCGGACAACCGGCCACCCGGCGCCGGCCCCGCACCCGG
>NZ_JAKKFH010000018.1 GCF_022230925.1 Micromonospora alfalfae
GGTCGCGGGGGGGGGCGGGTGGGCCGGGGCTGCCGGGGGCGCCGGGGCGGCCGGGTGCGCCGGGGCTACCGGGTGCGCCGGGGCTGCCGGGTGCTCCTGGACTGCCGGGTGCGCCGGGGCTACCGGACGGGCCGGGCGGACCGGTGGGCCCGGGCGGGCCGGTCGGTCCGGGCGGGCCCGTCGGCCCGGCGCAGATCGGCGCGGTGATGACGTTGGTGTCGAGGGTGACGGCGGCGGTGCGCGCCAGCGCGCGGCCCTGCAGGGTCGCGCCCGTGGCCATCGTGATCGCGGCCTGAGCCATGATGGTGCCCACGAAGGTGGTGCCGGTGCCGATCGTCGCCGAGCTGCCGATCTTCCAGAACACGTTGCAGGCCGAAGCCCCATTGATCAGGACCACGCTGCTGTTCGACGCCGTTGTCAGCGAGGAGTCGACCTGGAAGATGAACACGGCCGACGGGTCACCCTGGCCGTTGAGCGTCAACGGTCCGGTCAGTTGGGCGGCCCCGATCCGGTAGACCCCTTCGTTGAGCGTGTTGCCACCCAGCTCCGCCGGGAGGTTGGTGAACGGGGTCCGGCCGGCGGCGTCGTTGAAGGCGATGGTCAGGTCGCTCTGGGCCTGGAGCGCGACCGCGTCGCCGAGGTGTACCTCGCCGCCGATGGTCGCCGTACCGAAGCCGGACGCGGTGCTTCCGGGGAACCGCCCGAGGCTCTGGGCCAGGAAGCTGGGGCCGGTGTTGGTCGGCTCCGCTCCGGCCAGGACGGAGAAGTCGGCTGCGGTCCCCAGGTTGACCGGTGCTTCCTGCGCGTTGGCGGCGGTCGAGCTGAAGAGCAGCAGGCTGGCTGCCACTGTGGCGGCTGCGCCAGCCGCGAGCGACGGCAGGACCACCCGTCGCCGTAGCCAGTGTTTGGGTTTAGCTGTCACAGAACACCCTCCGTGGGTACTACTCGCAGGAGACGTCCAGCGAGTGGCGTCCTGCGTGATACGGCCTGTATGGCGCGCCGAGAAGCGCGCTGATTACCACATCACGTCAGGTGTTCAAATGAGAGCAAAACGGGACAATAGCCGACGGGTATCTATCTGAATTGGACCGACCCTCGCGTTCGTGTTCGCCGCTTCCGTGACAGGCGGGCGGGTGCGCCCAGGCGGTCGAGCGAACCTCGGCCTACCGGCGGGTGGCCGGGACCGGCCTGATCGCGCGGCCGAGGACGCAGGGGGAGGAGGGGCTGTTACTGGTGGCCGGAAAACGGAACCTGCGCAGCTGCTCCACCTCGAAGCCGGCCGCGCCGATGGCGGCGACGGTGTCGCGGTTGGTGTGGCAGCCGGCGAACAGCTTCGGCCACAGCGTGGCGTCGAGGAGTCGTTGGGCGCGGTGCAGACCGGTGGCCTCCTCGGCGGCCACGTGCTCGAAGAACCGCACCTGGCCTGTGGGGCGCAGCACCCGGCTGATCTCGGCCAACGCGCTCGCCTGATCGGGCACTGTGCACAACACCAACGCGACCACCGCCGCGTCGAACTCGCCGTCCCCGACAGGCAGCGCCTCGGCCAGACCGTCGACGACAGTGACCGGGACCGGCGCGGTCGACGCGGCGCGCTCGGCAGCGGCACGCAGACGCCGCTCCGGCTCGACCGCGAGGACCTGGGTCACCCCCGGCGGGTAGTGGGCGAACATCCGCCCGTTGCCCGCGCCGATCTCGATCACCCGGCCGGACAGGCCGGCGACCAGGTCCCGCCGGAACGCCGCCGTGCCGGCACGGTCCATGGCGACGCTGAGCCGCTCGTAGACCCGGGCGAACACCGGGTGGGACACAGTTGCCACGTCGACCTCCTCATCTCCGTCGAACTGTTCTCCGGCGATTGTCCTGCATCTGTGCACGCTTTCCGTCTTACTGGTTGGCAGCACGATTCAACCCAGTGCAGACAGGACGTGGTGCGACCATGAAGATCGTCGTCATCGGGGGCAGCGGCCTCATCGGTTCCAAGCTCGTGGACCGCCTCGCCGCCCAGGGCCACGAGGCGGTGCCGGCATCGCCGAAGACCGGCGTGAACACCCTGACCGGCGAGGGAGTTGCCGATGCGCTCACCGACGCCGAGGTCGTCGTCGACGTGTCGAACTCGCCGTCGTTCGAGGACACCGCCGTACTGGAGTTCTTCGAGACCTCGACCCGGACGCTCCTCGCCGCCGCGTCGGACGCCGGGGTGAACCACTACGTGGCGCTCTCCATCGTGGGGTGCGACCGGATCCCGGACAGCGGGTACATGCGCGCGAAGGTCGCCCAGGAGAAGCTCATCGTCGCGTCCGGACTTCCGTACTCGGTGGTGCACGCCACCCAGTTCTTCGAGTTCCTTCAGGGCATCATCGACACCGCCACGGACGGCGACAGCGTGCACCTCGCGCCGGTGCTCATCCAGCCGATGGCCGCTGACGACGTCGCGGCCACGGTCTGCGAGGTCGCGCTCGGCGCGCCGACGAACTCAGTGGTCGAGGTCGCCGGCCCGGAGCAGTTCCGCCTCGACGAACTGGGTCGATCCCTCCTCGCCGACACACAGGACCGTCGGTCGGTGGTGGCCGACCCCGACGCCCGGTACTTCGGTGCCAAGCTGGGCGAACGCTCGCTCGTCCCGGCCGACGGTGCCCGCCTCGCCGGCACCGCCCTGGACGACTGGCGTACCCGGGCGGGCCGGGGGCACTGAGCCGGCCCGCTACCCCGGCGTCCCGGGCGGACCGGCCCGCCCACCGAGGCGCCGCACCAACTCCTCTACCGCCTCGGTGAACGGCTCGTCGGACTCGCCCGGCCAGTGCCCGTGGATGGGTGGGGCGACGCTGTCCCCTGGGGGTGCCACCACGTCACAGGGGTCACGCTGTCGACGATCCACAGCGGCGGCCGGGTCGCCGGTGGTGGCCGGCGCGGGTGCGGAATGCGGCGAGAAGATCCAGCCACCGATGGGGTCGGTGTCGCGCCACAGGTTCACCCAGCGCCAACCCACCCGCCGGCCGATCTCGTGCAGTGCCGCGTCGTCGACGTACGCGGGGAAGAGCCGTGCGTAGAGGCGGCGCAGCGGGGATCCGTGGGTGAGCAGGGCGACCCGGGCACCGACCTGCGGTGGCAGTTGGAGCACCGTGGCGGCGAGCAGAACCGAGCCGTGGCTGTGCCCGGTGAGCAGCACCGCGTCGCCGCGCTCGACGAGATAGGTGATTCGGCGGGCCAGTTCCGGCACGGCCCGTTCCGAGTAGCAGGGCGGCGCGAACGGGTGGGCGGCCCGGGGCCAGAAGGTGCCGAGGTCCCAGAGGACGCCGACGTGTCGGCGGTACGGCTCGGTCCGGTACGCGAAGATTCCACCGATGATCAGACCGAGGATGATCGCCGCGATCACCCAGCTACCGAACGCGATGGTGAACGTGACCGCCGCCGCCGGCAACCCGATGTTCGGCTCGATGAGGTCGCCCGGGAGGTGCGCGAGCAGGCCGATCGTGGTGGTGGCCGTGCCGAGTCCGGCGAGGCAGCTGTAGACCACTGCCAGCGGCATCAGCTTCTCGGTGAAGCGAGCCCGGGCTATCGCGTCTCGGACCTGCCCCAGTCGGGGTCCTGCCCCGGCCGGCGGGTTCGGGAAGTCGCGCGCGACGATCGCCGCCGCGGCCCGGCGTCGACTCCGGCGGGAGAGCAGGATGACGAGGCCGGCGACGATCGCGGTGCCCAACAATGCGCGGAAGAAGCCGTGGATCGCCCAGGTGTAGGCCGCAGGTGGTCCGGTGGCGATGCCCTCCTCGGTCGGCACGTCGCGATCCAGGAAGTCCGCCACCCGGTAGACCAGCTCGGCGGAGTACGCCACCGCAATGCTGATCCCGGTGGCGACGACAACGAGAGCGCCCAGCCCGAACAGCGGGGTGGCGCCGCGTTCCCGGCGTCGGTGCCAGAGCAGCACCACGCCCAGGGCGGCCAACAGTGTCGTCTGAGCCGCGAACAGACCGGTCAGGGTCCGGTCGTAGCCGGGAAGCCCGTGCTGCTGCGACCACGGCCGTGAACTGGTCGGCACGTGTGCCACGACGACCACGGTCAGGATGATGGCAGCGTTCCGGAGGGTGCCGGTGATCCGGTCGAGCCGCCGGTCGCCGGGGGACCGGTCCATCAGCGGTGGTGTGCAGAGCAGCCCCACGCAGCCGGTCAGGATCACCCCCGTGATCGCCGTCAGCGCGATCGTGGCCGTTGACGCGTCGTTCGCGCCCTGGGCCAGGAGCAGGACGAGGTCCAGCGTCGCGAACGCCGCGGCGACGTGGATGGCGCGTAACCGCCCCACCAACGGCTCGGCGTCCCACTGGCCGACGGTGCCGAGCCGGGGCGCGGCGCTGCCCTGGTCGGGTGCGCGAAACGCCTCGAAGGTCCGCCCCGGACGGCAGCTGACCCGCCAGATCAGGCCGATCGCGGCGACCGGGACCAGCGCGAGCACCGCCAACCGCAGGCCGACCGGCCGCCCACTCAGCCAGGACAACCAACTGCGTCCGGCGTGGCAGTCCGGCGAGGCCAGGCACTGCCAACCGACGAGATCCAGGGCGACACCGGCGACGGCGAGCACGTAGAGCACGGTGAGCGTGAGCGCCAGCACCCGGCACAGGGACTTGACCGCCGCCTCCGACCCGGGGTTCGCCGGGCGCATCCAGATCGCGACGTTGACCAGCATGAAGGGGAGCAGGAACACCACCGCAAGGGTGCGGGCCACGGTTCCGGAGGGCAGATCACCCCAGCGGTACGCCTCAAGCGTCACACCGTTCGCGCCGGTGCTGTCCGAGTACGGGGGGCGCGGCCGGTAGAACCCGCCACTGCGGTCACCGGCGACCTGCCCGATCTGTTGCAGGTCCAGCACCTGTGCGGCGCTCGCGCCGGAGACCCCGTGCACCCGCAGCTCAACGACGTTGCCGGAGTCGTCCGGCCCGCTCAACCGCGCTGATCCATCCGACGTCCCCCCGAGGCGTCTCGCAGCCCTCGTCCCGCGACCCGGCCCGACGTCACGCTCGGGGCTGCAGAGCCGGGTCTACCCGATCCGGCTGCCCTCAATCTCGGCCGGCGGGGCGCTACCGTCCCCGGACATGGCCTGACCGGCGGCGGCGTGCCGGCGATGATTGATCCGGTCGTGGCGGGGTAGGTGCCGCCATGGTCGCTGCCGGTCGGCGCGGAGCGGACGCGGGCCCGTCGACCGTCGCCCGGTGGGGGGACCGCCTGGTGGTCGCGTTGCGCGACCGGGTCCGTCGGGTCCGAACCATCGGCGGCCTCGCCCTACAGGCCGGCCTGGCCGCGGCGTTGTCCTGGCTGGTGGCGCATTCGCTGCTGCATGTGTCGCAGCCGGTCTTCGCGCCGATCTCCGCCGTCTCGACGCTCGCCGCGTCAGTCGGCCAGCGGTTGCGTCGCACCGTCGAGCTGATCATCGGTGTCACCGTCGGAGTGCTGATCGGCGACCTGCTCCTCCTGGTGATCGGCACCGGGTGGTGGCAACTCGCCCTGATCGTCGTGCTGGCCATCGTCGTCGCGCTCTTCCTCGCGGGTAGCGCGGCGGTGGTCATCCAGGCGGGGGCGACGGCGGTGCTCATCGCCACGCTCAGCCCGACCGTCCGGGACCTGGAGATCCCCCGGTTCGTGGACGCGCTCATCGGGGGAGGGGTGGCGCTGCTGGTCACCGCCGTGTTGCTGCCGTTGAACCCGCTGCGGGTGCTCAACCGGGCCGCGCGGCCGGCGTTGGATCTCCTCGCGACCCAGCTCGACGCCACCGCCGAGGCGCTGACCGAGCGGGATGCCGCTCGGGCCCGTACCGCCCGGGGTGAGCTGCGGCAGAGCGCGGGCCGGTTGAAGGCGTTCGTCGAGGCAACCCAGGGCGCCCGGGAGGCGAGCACCCTGTCACCCGTGTACTGGCATCAACGGCGTGGGCCGGTGGGCCGCTACGCGCAGGCGGCGGAGCCGATCGACCGGGCGGTGCGCAACAGCGGCACCCTGATCCGACGGTCGGTGTCGCTCATCGAGGACGGCGAGCCGGTGCCGGAGTCGTTGCCGACGGCGGTGGCCGATCTCGCCGAGGCGGTCCGCCTGCTCAAGCGGCAGTTCGCCGCCGGCGCCGAGCCGAACCGGGCCCGCGAGCAGGCGCTGCGGGCGGTCCGGACGGCTGGGCACGCCTATCGGGACGGCGTCGGCTTCTCCGGCGCGGTGGTGGTGGCGCAGGTCCGGACGACAGTCAGTGACCTCCTGGTCGCCACCGGGCTGAGGCAGGAGGACGCGAATCATCTGGTCCGGAGGCTCTTCGGCGACCTGTCAGAGTCGGCTGACCCCGGCGGAACCAGGTAGCGGCATCTTCCTGAGCCACGTCTGTTGCATTGTGAGCCAAAGTGGTGCCATCATGGTGCCATGGAACTGAGGTCATACGTCGAGAACCTGCGTGACGAGTTCGCCGTGGCCGCTGAGGGCGTCGACCCGGAGGCCCGGGCGCTGGCCGAGCGACTTTTCGCGCAGTTGGAGGCGGCCACCCGTCTCACCCTGCTCGAAGCGCTCTCCGACGCGGCCGACGAGATCACCCGTGACCTCGCGCCGGGTTCGGTGCACGTCCGGTTGCGCGGGCGCGAGCCCGACTTCGTGGTGACGCCGGCCAGCCCGCCGGTCGAGGTGGCGAGTGAGCCCAGTGGCCCGCCACCGCTGTCGGTGCCGGTGACCGCGCCCGACGGTGACGACGGCGGCACCTCGCGGATCAACCTGCGGCTCCCCGACCACCTGAAGGCCAGCGTCGAGGACGCCGCCGGCCGCGCCGGGCTGTCGGTCAACGCCTGGCTCGTGCGCGCCGTCGCCGGTGCCATCGGGACGGGCGACACGCAGCGCCGTCCATCCCGCCGGGTGGAGCCGATCTCCGGCCAGCACTTCACCGGCTGGGCCCGCTAACTCCCCGTACCCCTTCCACCACCACGCCGCTGACCAGCGGCGACCTCCGCCGACCACCTTTCGGGAGACCACCATGCCTGTTTTCGAGACGCCAGAACCGATTTCCGTCCAGATCGAGCTGCCGATCGGCGATGCCTGGATCGCCGCGAGCGACCGCACCGACACCGTGGTGACGGTGCGGCCCCGCGACCCGTCGAGCAAGGCCGACGTGAGCGCCGCCGAACAGAGCACAGTCGAGTTTGCCGCCGGACGACTGGTGATCCGGGTGCCGAAGAGCTGGCGCCGCTACGCGTTCGGCCCCGGGCCGTCGGTCGACGTCCAGATCGAGGTGCCGACCGGGTCACGGGTGTACGCCGAGGCGGCGTGGGCGGCGTTCCGCTGCGAGGGTCGGCTCGGCGAGTGTCGGATCAAGACCGGCAGCGGCATCCGACTCGACGAGACCGGGCCGTTGGAGATCGACAGCAGCCACGGCGAGGTTGCTGTCGAGCGTGTACTGGGCTCCGCCCGGGTGAAGGCCTCGTCCGGCAAGGTGCGCATCGGCGCGGTCGACGGCACCGCCGAGATCAAGAACTCGTCCGGCGACTGCTGGATCGGCCGCAGCGGCGGCGACGTCCGGATCAACACTGCCTACGGCGACATCACGGTGGACGCCTCGCAGGCTTCGGTGACGGCGCGTACCGCCTACGGCAACCTTCGGCTGGGTGAGGTCACCCGCGGCGCTGTCGACGCACAGACCTCCTACGGCGCGATCGAGGTCGGCATCCGTCGCGGGACCGCCGCCTGGCTCGACGTCAGTTCCAAGCACGGCCGCGTGCACAACGCGCTGGAGTCGACCGACAGCCCGGCGCAGACCGACGAGACGGTCGAGGTCCGGGCGAACACCTCCTACGGCGACATCATGATCCGCCGCGCCTGACCCACCGCCCCGCCGACCACAGAGGAGGAGACCATGACCAGCTCCATGAACCCCGCGATCGTCGCCACCGACCTGCGCAAGTCCTACGGCGACAAGGTCGTGCTGGACGGCATCGACCTGATGATCACCGAGGGCACCATCTTCGCGTTGCTCGGTCCGAACGGCGCCGGCAAGACCACCACAGTGCAGATCCTCTCCACCCTGATCGACGCCGACGGCGGTGACGCCCGCGTCTTCGGCCACGACCTGACCCGGGAACCCGACGCGGTACGCGCGCTGATCGGCGTCACCGGTCAGTTCTCCGCCGTCGACAGCCTGCTCACCGGTCGGGAGAACCTGACCCTGATGGCCGACCTGTGTCACCTGGAGAGGGCCGCCGGTCGGCGGCGGATCGCCGACCTGCTCGACCAGTTCGACCTGACCGACGCGGCGGGCAAGCCGGTGTCCACGTACTCCGGCGGCATGCGTCGTCGGCTCGACCTCGCGATGACCCTGGTCGGCGAACCCCGCGTCATCTTCCTCGACGAGCCGACCACCGGCCTCGACCCGCGCAGCCGCCGGGCAATGTGGCACATCATCCGCGCGCTCGCCGCCGAGGGCGTGACCATCCTGCTCACCACGCAGTACCTGGAGGAGGCCGACCAGCTCGCCGACCGGGTGGCGTTCCTCGACCACGGCCGGTTGATCGCCGAGGGCACGCCGCGCGAACTCAAGCGGCTCATCCCGGGCGGCCACGTCGTCCTGCAGTTCGCCGACCAGGAGGGTCTCGACTCGGCGGCCCGGACGTTCGAGGCCGCCACCCGGGACGACGCGGCGCTCACCCTCCAGGTGCCGAATGACGGCGGGGTCGGGTCGCTGCGATCCCTGCTCGACCAGCTCGACCGCGCCTCGATCAGCGTGGCGGGCCTCTCCGTGCACACCCCCGACCTCGACGACGTCTTCCTCACCCTCACCGGTCAGCCCGACACCCGGGCCAGCCGACCCGACCACGAAAGGGCTCCCGCGCGATGAGCACCCTCTCCCTCGCCGTCCGCGACTCGAGCACCATGCTGCGGCGTAACCTGCTGCACATGCGGCGGTACCCGTCGATGACGTTCCTGCTCATCGGCATCCCGATCATCATCCTGCTGCTCTTCGTCTACGTCTTCGGCGGCACGCTCGGCGCCGGCCTCGGCCCGTCCGGCGACCGTTCCCAGTACGCCAACTACGTCACCCCCGGCATCCTGCTCATCACAGTGGTCAGCGCCGCGCAGGGCACCGCCATCTCGGTCGCGATGGACATGACCGAGGGGATCATCGCCCGGTTCCGCACGATGTCGATCTTTCGACCGTCGGTCCTGACCGGTCACGTGCTGGGCAGCCTGGTCCAGACCATGCTCAGCCTCGCGGCCGTCACCGTCGTGGCGCTGCTGGTGGGGTTCCGGCCCACTGCCAACCCTGTCGAATGGCTCGCCGCGATCGGCGTCCTCGCCATGATCACCTTTGCGCTGACCTGGCTGTCCGTCGCCCTCGGTCTGGTCAGTGACAGTGTCGAGACGGCCAGCAACCTGCCCATGCCGCTGATCCTCCTGCCGTTCCTCGGCAGCGGGTTCGTCCCCACCGACTCCATGCCGACCGCCGTACGGGTGTTCGCCGACTACCAGCCCTTCACGCCCGTCATGGAGACCCTTCGCGGCCTGCTCCTGGGTACCGGGATCGGCGCCAACGGGATCATCACGGTCGCCTGGTGTGCCGTCATCACGGTGGGCTGCTTCCTGTGGGCCAAGGCCCTGTACAACCGCAACCGGACGGCCTGATCCGACCGGCGCGTCTCGTCAGCACCGCAACGGAGAGCCGGCGGCTCGACCCACAGGGGTCGGGCCGCCGGCTCGTGGCGTCGTGCGACCGGCGGTGAGAGCGTGTGATCGGGCGGCAGGTCGGTGGCGCGGGCGCGTGGTGGGGCGGCGGAGTTGGTGGCGCGGGCGCGTGGTGGGGCGGCGGGGTCGGTGGCGCGGGCGCGTGGTGGGGCGGCGGAGTCGGTGGCGCGGGCGCGTGGTCGACTCGGATTTCGTGAAGTCGGCCGATCACTCCGCCGCGGACCCCGCGACTCCGGCGCGCACTAGTAGATCTTGCCTTCGGGGGCCGCGCGACGCCCCGTTGGGCGCACGGGTCGACCGGGCGGTGCGGGCACACCAAGACGTTGAATGTTATCGATAACACAGGGCTGCCGCCCGGCTTCACGCCGGGTGTGTCGCCCCTCCGGCGCGCTCAGTCAGGAGCGCGCATGGTCGTCGATGGCTGCCTGGCCGATTCGAGCACGCGACCGCGACGGCACGGGAATGTTATCGCTGCCATCATCGCCGGGGGAGAAGTGGTCGCTATCGGACGGCGTTGTCGCAATGTGCGGCGCACTGGACCTGTCGCACCCGCCGGTCGACGGGTCTCCGGGTGGCACTCGTACCCGACTCGGGCTTCATTCGTCGGATGGTTACCGCAGTTGAGGGCCGAATGTTGAGGTTTGCACCGGTTCGCTACCTACCCTCCCGAGTCCGTGCGCCTTTCGCGTTCCGTTACGGAGCTGTTGCGGGTAGATGTCTTGACGAGCCTGGATGTGAGCGTTAACACTATCCCCGTTAACGGTGGAGGTGAACATGAACCGTGTGGACGGAGCTGACGACCGCTACGTCGTCGGTGTCGATTACGGCACCCTGTCCGGGCGAGCTCTGGTGGTCCGTGTCGGCGATGGTGCCGAGTTGGGGACCGCGGTGCACGAGTACGGCGATGGCGTTATCAGCACGGCGCTTCCGGGAGGTCGAACGCTGCCCCCGGACTGGGCCCTGCAGAACCCGCAGGACTACCGCGACGTTCTGCGCTACGCCGTCCCGGCGGCGGTGTCCGCCGCGGGGGTGGACCCGGCGGCGGTGGTCGGCATAGGCATCGACTTCACCGCCTGCACCGTGCTGCCGACGCTCGCCGATGGCACCCCGCTGTGCGAGACCCCCGAGCTGCGCGACCGACCGCACGCCTGGGTCAAGCTGTGGAAGCATCACGCCGCGCAGCCGCACGCCGACCGGATCAACGCGCTCGCCCATGAGCGGGCCGAGCCGTGGATCGGCCGGTACGGCGGCAAGATCTCCGCCGAGTGGCAGTACGCCAAGGGCCTGCAGATCCTGGAGGAGGACCCGGAGGTCTACGACCGGGCCGAGCGCTTCATCGAGGCGGCCGACTGGATCGTCTGGCAGCTCTGCGGCACCGAGACCCGCAACGTCTGCACGGCCGGCTACAAGGGCATCCTGCAGGACGGTCAGTACCCCTCCAAGGGCTTCCTGACCGCGCTCAACCCCAACTTCGGCGACTTCGTGGCCAAGCTGGACGGCCCGTTGCTGCCCCTCGGGGCCAGGGCCGGTGCGCTCACCGCCCAGGCCGCCGCCTGGACCGGCCTGCCGGAGGGGATCGCGGTGGCCGTCGGCAACGTCGACGCGCACGTCACCGCGGCGTCCGCGCAGGCGGTGCAGCCCGGTCGGCTGGTCGCCATCATGGGCACCTCGACCTGCCACGTCGTCAACGGCGCGGAGGTCGCCGAGGTGGCCGGCATGTGCGGTGTGGTGGATGGCGGCATCAGCCCCGGCGCGTGGGGTTACGAGGCTGGGCAGAGCGGTGTCGGCGACATCTTCGGCTGGTTCGTCGAACACGCCGCCCCGGCCGGCGTCGACTCGCACGAGCGCCTCACCGAGCTGGCCGCGAGTCAGCCCGTCGGTGCGCACGGCCTGATCGCCTTGGACTGGTGGAACGGCAACCGTTCCCTGCTTGTCAACCACGACCTCAGCGGGATGATCGTCGGCATGACCCTGGCCACCCGGCCAGCGGACATCTACCGGGCCCTGCTGGAGTCCACCGCGTACGGCACCCGGATGATCATCGAGGCGTTCGTCGACGCCGGAGTTCCGGTGAACGACCTGGTGATCGCCGGTGGTCTGACCAACAACGCGCTGCTGATGCAGATCTACGCCGACGTGACCAGGCGACCGCTGAACATCATCGCCTCGGCGCAGGGGCCGGCGCTCGGCTCGGCGATCCACGCCGCCGTCGCCGCCGGTGAGTTCCCCTCGATCCACGAGGCGTCGCAGGCCATGGGTCGGGTGCACGAGGCCGTCTACCGTCCGGACCCCGAGCGGGCCAGCGCCTACGACGCCCTCTACGCCGAGTACCGGGCGCTGCACGACCACTTCGGACGTGGCGGCAACGACGTCATGCTCCGGCTGCGGGCGATCCGCAACGCGGCGGTCGAGACCGCCGCGACCCCGCACGAGGCCCCGCTGGAGGTGGTGGCGTGAACGCCGAGGTGACCCGACAGATCGCCGAGCTGCGCGAGACCGTCGCCCGCCTGCACGCCGAGCTGACCCGGTACAACCTGGTCGCCTGGACGTCCGGCAACGTCTCCGCGCGGGTCCCCGGCCAGGACCTGATGGTGATCAAGCCGAGTGGGGTGAGCTACGACGACCTCACCGCGGCCACCATGGTGGTGTGCGACCTCGACGGTGTTCTCGTCGAGGGCGACTTCGCCCCGTCCAGCGACACCGCCGCCCACGCCTACGTCTACCGGGCCATGCCCGAGGTCGGTGGGGTAGTGCACACGCACAGCTCGTACGCGACCGCCTGGGCCGCGTGTGGGGAGTCGATCCCCTGCCACCTCACCGCCCAGGCCGACGAGTTCGGTGGGGAGATCCCGATCGGGCCGTTCGCGCTGATCGGTGGTGACGACATCGGCAAGGGCATCGTCGCCACGCTCTCCGGGCACCGCTCGCCAGCGGTGCTGATGCGCAACCACGGCGTGTTCACCATCGGCCGCGACGCCCGCGCAGCGGTCAAGGCGGCGGTCATGTGCGAGGACGTGGCCCGTACCGCGCACCTGGCCCACACCCTCGGGCAGCCGGTTCCGATGGCGCAGGCCGACATCGACTCGCTCTACGACCGCTACCAGAACGTCTACGGCCAGCAACCAGTCGCACCGACGGGCTCCTGACCCTGCACCGATAACCCGGGACCCGTCGGTCTGCACCACGACGCACCAGCACGCACCACCCGCGTACGCCGCTCTTTCGCACCTCGGCGGTTGGCGCGGTTACCCACCACATCCAGCCAAGGAGATTCGATGGGAAAGATGCGAACGCAGTCCGCTCCGTGGCGCGCTGCCGCGGTCCTCGCCAGCGTGCTGCTGGTCGGCGGCGTGGCGGCCTGCGGCAATAGCGACACCGGCGGCGGCGGCACCAAGGACGACGGCAAGATCACGATGGGCTTCTCCCAGGTCGGTGCGGAGAGCGGGTGGCGTACCGCGAACACCATCTCGATCAAGGAGGCCGCCACGGCAGCCGGAATCGAGCTGAAGTTCGACGACGCGCAGCAGAAGCAGGAAAACCAGATCAAGGCGATCCGCAACTACATCCAGCAGAAGGTCGACGTGATCGCCTTCTCGCCGGTGGTGGAGTCCGGGTGGGACACCGTGCTCAAGGAGGCCAAGGACGCCGGCATCCCGGTCATCCTGACCGACCGCTCGGTGGACTCGGCCGACAAGTCGCTGTACAAGACCTTCCTCGGCTCGGACTTCGTCAAGGAGGGCCGGCTCGCCGGTGAGTGGCTGGTCGAGCAGAAGAAGACCGCCTCGGGTCCGGTGAACATCGTCGAGCTGCAGGGCAGCACGGGCGCGGCACCAGCGAACGACCGTAAGAAGGGCTTCGCCGAGGCGATCGCCGCCAACCCGAACCTGAAGGTCATCGCCTCCCAGACGGGCGACTTCACCCGGGCCGGTGGCAAGCAGGTCATGGAGCAGTTCCTCAAGGCCAACCCGAAGATCGACGTGCTGTTCGCGCACAACGACGACATGGGTCTGGGCGCGCTCGAGGCGATCACCGCCGCCGGCAAGGTGCCCGGCAAGGACATCACCATCATCACGATCGACGCTGTCAAGGACGGCATGCAGGCTCTCGCCGACGGGAAGTTCAACTTCATCGCGGAGTGCAGCCCACTGCTCGGCCCGCAGCTGATGGACCTGGCCAAGAAGGTCAAGGCCGGCCAGGAGGTGCCTGCTCGGATCGAGACCGAGGAGACCACCTTCACGTCCGAGCAGGCCAAGGAAGCTCTGCCCAACCGTAAGTACTGATCGACGACGGGGCCGCCGCGTTCGCGTGGCGGCCCCGCCGCGTCGCTTCCCTACCCGAAACGGACCGGGCTTGGCCCGCGACGACCTCCGTACCACGCCCGCCTGAGCGCCCCCAGGGGCGACCGGGCGGGCGTGGCGGGAGCGTAGCGGCCCTTCCGTGTCGACAACCCAGAAGAGGTCTGATGGGATGACGGATAGCCGTCCGGTCCTGACGATGACCGGGATCAGCAAGTCCTTCCCCGGGGTGCGTGCACTCCACGACGTCAACTTCCGGCTCTTCCCCGGCGAGGTGCACGCCCTGATGGGCGAGAACGGGGCCGGCAAGTCCACCCTCATCAAGGTGCTCACCGGCGTCTACGACACCGACCAGGGCGCGATCACCCTCGACGGCGAGCCCGTGTCGTTCACCGGGCCGATGCAGGCGACCGCCGCCGGTGTGAGCACCGTTTACCAGGAAGTCAACCTCTGCACCAACCTCTCGGTGGCGGAGAACATCTTCATCGGCCGTGAGCCTCGGGTCTTCGGCGCCGTCCGTTGGGGTGAGGTTCGCCGCCGCGCCCGAGCCCTGCTGGCCAGCCTCGACCTCGACCTCGACGTCAGCGCGCCACTCGGCTCGTACTCGCTGGCGATCCAGCAGATGGTCGCCATCGCCCGCGCCATCGACATCAAGGCCCGGGTGCTGATCCTGGACGAACCGACGTCCAGCCTCGACGCCGGCGAGGTGGCGCAGCTGTTCCGCATCATGCGGCAACTGCGCGACGAGGGCATCGCGATCCTGTTCGTGACCCACTTCCTCGACCAGGTCTACGAGATCTCCGACCGGATCACGGTGCTGCGCAACGGCGGGCTCGTCGGCGAGTACCTCACCACCGAGCTGCCCCAGCTCTCCCTGGTCGAGAAGATGATCGGCAAGGAGCTCGACGTCCTGGAGGGCATCGAGGAGCACTCCCGGCGGGACCTGGCCGCGCTGGAGGAGGGCACCCCCCTGGTGGCGGTGTCGAACTTCGGTCGGGCGGGTGCTGTCGAGCCGTTCAGCCTCACCATCCACGCCGGCGAGGTGGTGGGCCTGGCCGGCCTGCTGGGCTCGGGGCGTACCGAGGTCGCGCGGTTGTTGTTCGGTGCCGACCGCACCGACGGCGGTCAGGTGGCGATCGACGGCACGGCGAGCAGCCTGCGCACCCCCGCGCAGGCCATCGACCACGGCGTGGGCTTCTGTTCGGAGAACCGCCGGGCCGAGGGGATCGTCGCGGACCTGTCGGTCCGCGAGAACATGATCCTCGCCATGCAGGCGGCCCGCGGCTGGCTGCGGCCCATTCCGCGTCGCCGCCAGGACGAGCTGGTCGACAAGTACGTCAAGGCCCTCAACATCCGGCCCGCCGACCCGGAGGTGCCGGTACGCAACCTCTCCGGCGGTAACCAGCAGAAGGTGCTGCTGGCCCGGTGGCTGATCACCGAGCCGCGGCTGCTGATCCTCGACGAGCCGACCCGGGGCATCGACATCGGGGCGAAGACCGAGATCCAGAAGCTCGTGACGCAGCTGTCCGACGGGGGCATGGCGGTGCTGTTCATCTCCGCCGAGCTGGAGGAGGTGCTGCGCCTCAGCCACAAGGTGGCAGTCATGCGGGACCGGCAGATGGTCGCGCAGCTCGCCAACGACGAGAGCCTGGACGCCGACCGCATCATGCAGACCATCGCCAGCGGATCCCACCGGGAGGAGGCAGACCGATGAACGACACCATGAGCCGCTATCGGACGATGATCGGTCACCGGCTGTTCTGGCCCGCCGCCGTGCTGTTCGTCATGCTCGCCGCCAACACGATCTACCGGCCCGGCTTCCTGTCCATCGAGCTCAAGGACGGGCACCTGTACGGCACGCCGATCGACATCCTGCGGCTGAGCGCACCGCTGATCCTCGTCGCGCTGGGCATGACCCTGGTCATCTCCACCGGCGGCATCGACCTGTCGGTGGGCTCGCTCTGCGCGATCAGCGGCGCGATCGCCTGCATGTACATCAGCAAGCAGCCCGACCAGAACAGCCTTGGCGTGGTGGTGACCGCCCTCGCGATGGCGATGGGTGTCTCGCTGGTGCTCGGCGCCTGGAACGGGGTGCTGGTGGCCGTCATCGGGATCCAACCGATCATCGCCACCCTGATCCTGATGGTCGCCGGCCGGGGTCTCGCCCAGCTGATCACCGAGGGTCAGATCATCACCATCAACTCCGAGCCGTACCGGGCGATCGGCCTGGGCCACGCGTTGACACTGCCGCTGGCCATCTTCATCGCGCTCGCCGCGGCCCTGCTGGTCGCCGCGTTCACCCGTCGCACCGCACTCGGCATGATCATCGAGTCGGTGGGTGGCAACGCCATGGCCAGCCGGCTCGCCGGCATCCGGTCCGGTCGGGTCATCTTCCTCGCGTACGTGATCAGCGCCGCCTGTGCCGCGGTCGCCGGTTTCATGATGACTGCCAACGTCTCCAGCGCCGACGGCAACGCCGCCGGCCTCTGGGTCGAGTTGGACGCGATCCTCGCTGTCGTCATCGGCGGTACGTCCCTCGCGGGCGGCCGGTTCTTCCTGAGTGGCACGATCATCGGCGCGCTGATCATCCAGACCCTGACCACCACGGTGTACGCCATGGACATCTCGCCGCAGACCTCGCTGCTGTTCAAGGCGGTCGTCGTCATCGCCGTCTGCCTCATCCAGGCGCCGGCCTTCCGGGCCCGGTTCAGCCGGCGTAGGCGCAACGTCCCGCCGCCCGCCACCATCGCCGACAAGCCGAAGGAGCAGGTGCCGGCATGACCACTGGAACGCTTACCGCCGCCGGTCGTACCCGGTTCCGGCTGCCGAGGAAGCAGATACCGGTCCTGGCGACGCTCGCCCTGCTGCTGGTGATGTACGGCATCGGCGTCTCGCAGTACACGGCGTTCTCCAACGTCCAGGTCATCTTCAACGTCTTCATCGACAACGGCTTCCTGCTCGTCGTCGCGGTGGGCATGACCTTCGTGATCCTCACCGGTGGCATCGACCTGTCGGTCGGTTCGGTGGTCGCCATGACGGCGATGGTGTCGGCCGCGCTGCTGCAGGACGGCATGCCGGCGGCGCTGGTGCTGGTCATCGCCCTGCTCATCGGTCCGACGCTCGGCCTGTTGATGGGCTGCGTCATCCACTTCTTCGAGATCCAGCCGTTCATCGTCACGCTCGCCGGGATGTTCTTCGCCCGGGGCATGTGCACCTTCATCTCCGGCGCGTCGATCCCGATCACCGACGGGTTCTGGACCTCGATGTCGCAGGAGCGGATCGGGGACCCCCGGGGCAACTTCGTGTCGATCAGCGTGCTGATCGCCTTCGTGGTGGTCGTCATCGCCGCGTACACGCTGGCCTACACCCGGCTGGGACGCAACGTGTACGCCATCGGCGGCAACCCGCAGTCGGCGCTGCTGATGGGCCTGCCGGTGGGGCGGACCCGGATCGCCGTCTACACGATCAGTGGTCTGTGCTCGGCCATCGGCGGGATCCTGCTGTCCTTCTACACCCTCTCCGGCGCGCCGCTGATCGCTGTGGGGATGGAGCTGGACGTCATTGCCGCCGTCGTCATCGGTGGCACGGTGCTCACCGGCGGCGCGGGTTACGTCTTCGGCACGGTGCTGGGCGTGCTGGTCCTCGGCGTGATCCAGACCCTCATCACCTTCGACGGGAGTCTCAACTCCTGGTGGACCAAGATCGTGATTGGTGGTCTGCTCTTCGCGTTCATCCTCCTTCAACGCCTCATCGGAATCCGTTACAAGTGACCGCCCCTCTCGCGGAAGGCAACTCCATGGCACCACACACCGAACCCGAGATCTGGTTCCTCACCGGCAGCCAAGGCATGTACGGCGAGGAGACGCTCCGCCAGGTGGCCGAGCAGTCTCGCCAGATCGCGGCAGCGCTCGACGACTCGCCGCAGATTCCCGCCCGCGTGGTCTGGAAGCCCGTCCTGACCAACAGCGGTGAGATTCTGCAGGTCTGCCGGGACGCCGCCGCTCAGGGTGCCGTCGGGGTCATCGCCTGGATGCACACGTTCTCGCCGGCCAAGATGTGGATCTCCGGTCTGGACGCGTTGCAGACACCGCTGCTGCACCTGCACACCCAGGCCAACGTTTTGCTGCCGTGGAACGACATCGACATGGACTTCATGAACCTGAACCAGGCCGCCCACGGCGACCGTGAGTTCGGGTACATCCAGACCCGTCTCGGTGTGGCCCGTAAGACGGTGGCCGGGCACGTCAGCGACCCGCGGGTGACCACTCGGATCGGGGCCTGGGCCCGCGCCGCGTTGGGCTGGTCGGCGATGCGGTCGCTGCGTCTGGCCCGCTTCGGTGACAACATGCGCGACGTCGCGGTCACCGAGGGCGACAAGGTCGAGGCCGAGCTGCGGTTCGGGGTCTCGGTCAACACCTACGGCGTCAACGACCTGGTCGAGGTGGTCGGCGAGGTCACCGACGCGCAGGTGGACGACCTGGTCAAGGAGTACGAGGACACCTACCGCATCGTCGGCGAGCTGCTGCCCGGCGGCGAGCAGCACGACTCGCTGCGGTACGCGGCGCGTGTCGAGTTGGGCATGCGCGCCTTCCTGGACGCGGGCGGGTTCCGGGCCTTCACGACGAACTTCGAGGACCTCGGCGGGCTGCGTCAGCTGCCGGGCATCGCCGTGCAGCGGTTGATGGCGGACGGCTACGGCTTCGGCGGTGAGGGCGACTGGAAGACGTCGGTCCTGGTTCGCACCCTCAAGGCGATGTCGGTGGGCGTGAGCGGCGGCACGTCGTTCATGGAGGACTACACCTACGACCTCACCCCGGGCAACGAGCTGGTGCTCGGCGCCCACATGCTGGAGGTCTGCCCGACGATCGCCTCCGACGTGCCCAACGTGGAGATCCATCCGCTGAGCATCGGTGGCCGTGAGGACCCGGTCCGGCTGGTGTTCGACGCCGCACCCGGGCCGGCCGTGGTGCTCGGGTTGTCCGACATGGGGGAGCGGTTCCGCCTGGTGGCCAACGAGATCGACGTGGTGGCGCCGCCGCAGCCGCTGCGCCGGTTGCCGGTTGCCCGTGCCGTCTGGCGTCCGCGTCCCGACCTGCCGGTCTCGGCCGAGGCGTGGATCACCGCGGGCGCGCCGCACCACACAGTGCTGTCACAGGCGGTGGGCGTGGAGGAGCTGCACGACCTGGCGGAGATGAGCCGCACCGAGCTCGTCGTCATCGACGCCGCCACGGAGCCCCGCCGTTTCGCCGACGAGCTGCGCTGGAACCAGGCCTACTACCGGCTGGCCCGCGGCTTCTGATTCGCGCGGTCGGATCGTCCGGAAACGGGTGGTCCACCCCTGCCTGCGGGCGGGGGTGGACCACCCGTTCGCGTGTGCGCCAGCCGGGCCACGAGGCGGTTGTGTTACGCCTTGACTAACAGCATGTTATCGCTCACAGTCTATAACCAAGATGGTCGATGTCGTTGGCTGGTCCGGCCGCGCGCGCGTCCTACCCCGCGGTTTCGGCACCTCGTCGCCGCGACGGTCGGGCGATCGGTGTTAGCGATCACATGGCCGGGCGTGGTCAGCTCGGTGCCCCGCCCGGTGCCGCGGACGCCGACCCAGACCGCACGGTTCGCGTCAGCAGAGGAGGATCATGCTTTCCATCGGTCGGGTTCCCCGGGGTGCGCCACGACGGCGCGGGTGGCTGTCGAGACTCGCCGTCGCCGCGATGGTGCTGGTGGTCGGTGGCGCGGCTGTGGCCGTCGCCTCGTCGCCCGCGTCAGCGGCCACCGTCGACACCAACGCCTGGTACGTGTTGGTGAACCGCAACAGTGGCAAGGCCGTGGACGTGTACAACCTGGCCACGAACGACGGTGCGCGGATCACCCAGTGGACGCGCAACAACGGTAACCAGCAGCAGTGGCAGTTCGTGGACTCCGGAGGCGGCTACTACCGACTCAAGTCGAGGTTGTCGGGCAAGGTGCTGGACGTCTCCGGCCGCTCGACCGCCAACGGTGCCAGCGTCGTGCAGTGGAGCGACAACAACGGCACCAACCAGCAGTTCCGGCTGGCCGACTCGGACGGCGGCTACGTCCGGTTGATCAACCGCAACAGCAACAAGGCGATGGAGGTGCAGGGCGCCTCGACCGCCGACGGTGGCAACATCGTGCAGTACGACGACTGGAACGGCACCAACCAGCAGTGGCAGCTCGCTCGCATCGACGGCGGGACCGACCCCACGACGCCGCCCCCGTCCAACGGCACGTATTCGAACCCCGCGGTCTGGCAGGACTTTGCCGACGTCGACATCATCCGGGTGGACAACGCCTACTACATGTCGGCGTCCACAATGCACTACTCGCCCGGCGCGCCGGTCCTGCGCTCGTACGACCTGGTCAACTGGGAGTTCGCCGGTCACTCCGTGCCCAAGCTCGACTTCGGGTCGAAGTACGACATGAGCGGTGGTAACGCCTACGTCGATGGCATCTGGGCGTCGACGTTGAACTACCGGCCGAGCAACCGGACCTACTACTGGGCCGGGTGCATCGACTTCGCGCAGACCCACATCTACACGGCGTCCGCCGTCGACGGCACCTGGAGCAAGCACACCACCATCCCCAACTGCTACTACGACGCCGGGATGCTGATCGACGACAACGACACCATGTACGTGGCGTACGGCAACGGCACGATCAGCGTGGCGCAGCTGTCCGCCGACGGGAAGTCCCAGGTCCGCGCCCAGCAGGTGTACCAGACGCCGTCGAGCATCGGGACGCTGGAGGGCGCGCGTTTCTACAAGCGCAACGGCGCCTACTACATCTGGCTCACCCGCCCGGCCAACGGCCAGTACGTGCTCAAGTCGACGAACGGCCCGTTCGGCCCGTACGAGCAGCGGCAGGTGCTGCTCAACCTGCCCGGCCCGATCTCCGGTGGCGGTGTGCCGCACCAGGGTGGGCTTGTGCAGACCCAGAACGGCGACTGGTACTACATGTCCTTCGTCGACGCGTACCCCGGCGGTCGGATGCCGGCCATGGCGCCGATCACCTGGACCGGCGACGGCTGGCCCGTGCTGCAGACGGTGAACGGCACCTGGGGCAGCTCGTACCCGAAGCCGAACCTGCCCGCGCCGCCCCGCGCCGTCAAGCCACTCACCGGCACCGACACGTTCGCCGGCACCACGCTCGGACCGCAGTGGGAGTGGAACCACAACCCGGACAACAGCAAGTGGTCGGTGAACAACGGGCTGAACCTGCAGACCGCCACCGTCACCGGCGACCTGTACAAGGCGCGCAACACGCTGACCCACCGCATCCAGGGCCCCACCTCGACCGCGACGATCGAGTTGGACTACTCCACAATGCGCGATGGTGATCGCACCGGCCTGGCGGTGCTGCGTAACTCGTCGGCCTGGATCGGAGTCCGACGGGACAACGGGTCCACCCGGCTGGTCATGCAGAACGGGCTGACGATGGACGGCAGCTGGAACACCACAAGCACCGGCAGCGAGGTGGCGAGCACCGCCGTCTCCGGTGGCCGGATCTGGTTGCGGGCCAACGCCGACATCAGACCCGGATCCGGTCGGCAGGCCCGTTTCTCGTACAGCACCGACGGGGTGAACTTCACCTCGTTCGGCAACGCCCTGACGCTGGCGAACAACTGGCAGTTCTTCATGGGCTACCGGTTCGCCATCTTCAACCACGCGACGCAGTCGCTCGGTGGCGCCGTCACAGTGCGGCAGTTCAGCCTGACCACACCGTGACGCCGGTCACACGACGATCGCTCTGACCGGTGGCGCTGGCGACGCAGCCCTGGCGGCATGTGAAGTCCGCGCCACCGCGTCAGCTTCCCGCCGGCCTGTTCCACGCTCTGTCAAGGAGCGAGGGCAGGCCGGCGTACCACACCAGGACCGTGTCCCGGGTGGGTTGGTTGGGGACTTCCGACGGGTACCGCCTCGTACGGCTGCGGCGCGTCGAACGGTCCCCACACAGGCGTGCCGTGTTCGGGGTCGTTGCTGGCGTAGACTGTCGGCGATCCAGCGCTGGTCACCTGGGATTCAGCACCGGCGTGGTGACTGAGCGAGGGGGATCGGGCCGGGCCGCTCCAGTCGACGTCGACGGGCTGCGGGCCGGCGATGTAGCGGGGGGAGTGAAATGGCCGTCCACGGTCCCGCGATGACGGACGTTGCCCGTCTCGCCGGTGTCTCCCATCAGACGGTTTCGCGGGTGCTCAACGGGCACCCCAACGTCCGTGAGCAGACCCGACTTCGGGTACGCGCGGCGATCGCCGAACTCGGCTACCGCCCCAACGGCGCGGCACGCGCCCTGGTGACCGGTCGATCACAGGTCATCGGTGTGGTCGCGCAGAACACGACGCTCTACGGTCCGGCATCGCTGCTGGCCGCCCTGGAGCAGACCGCCGCCGAAGAGGGCTTCGCGGTCAGCGTCGGCAGCGTGCGAAACCTTGACCACCGCTCCATCTCGGCGGCCGTCGAGCGGCACCTGTCGCACCGGGTCGCCGGCATCGTGGTCATCGCCCCGGTCGAGTCGGCCGGTGAGGCGCTGGAGCGCCTTCCCAAGGATGTCCCGCTGGTCACTGTCGACGGTGACCCGAGCCGGCCGGTGCCGCTGGTGACTGTCGACCAGGTGGCGGGCGCCCGGGCGGCGACGCAACATCTGCTCGACGCCGGACACCGCACCGTCTGGCACGTCTCCGGCCCGACCGACTGGTTCGACAGCGTGGGGCGGATCGACGGATGGCGGCAGGCGTTGCTGGCCGCCGGGCTGGATCCGCCGCCGCCGATGCCGGGGGACTGGTCCGCAGCGTCGGGTTACCGGTGCGGACAGATGTTGGCGCGGATGCCGGAGGTCACAGCGGTCTTCACCGCCAACGACCATCTCGCGCTGGGCGTGCTGCGGGCGCTGCACGAGTTCGGTCGACGGGTGCCGCACGAGATCAGCGTGGTCGGCTTCGACGACGTACCGGAGGCGGCGTACTTCATTCCGCCGCTGACCACCGTCCGACCGGACTTCGACGCGGTGGCGCGAGCGAGCCTGCAGATGCTGCTGTCCCAGATCGAGTCGGGCACCGGTGGGGCGCTGCGGCAGACCATCGCACCCGCTCTGGTCGCCCGCGAGAGCGTCGCCCCACCTCGCCACTGACTGTCGACCAACCGTAGGTCGCCCCGCATGGTGCGGGTAGTGGTCCCGCTGCCGTCCCGGCCCAGCGGTGCACGCGCGTGCGCGTAAGCGCCAGCACGCGCCAATTTTTGGCTTCCTCACCCGATAAGACGCGACTCGATGGGTTGCTGAGCGTCACCAATCGATGGCAAGCGATACGGCGCGGTGAAGGTATTGAACCTCGTGAAATGTCGCCGTAACATGATGGGCGTCTCTGTTAACGCTAACAAAAATGGCGTCCAACTATCGGCGTACCGACCAGAGATCGTAATCAAGGGCGGGCGTCACCGACAAGGAGGCTCGATGAACCGCAATACCCGAGGTCGTCGCTGGGGGAGCGCACTGGCGGCCGGAATTCTGCTCGCCGGTGCCCTGGTCGGCCTTCGCGCTCCGACGGCGCAGGCACTGGACAACGGCGTGGCGCGCACTCCCCCCATGGGTTGGAATTCGTGGAACTCGTTCGGCTGCAACATCAACGAGGGGCTGATCCGGCAGACGGCGGACGCGATCGTCAGCAGCGGCATGCGGGACCTGGGCTACAACTACGTGGTGGTCGACGACTGCTGGTTCAACCCCAACCGGGACAGCTCCGGCAACATCCAGGGCGACCCCGGCCGGTTCCCCAGCGGCATGAAGGCGCTCGGCGACTACCTGCACGCCCGGAACCTGAAGTTCGGCCTGTACCAGGTGCCTGTCGACAAGACCTGCGCCCAGTACTTCGGCGCCTACCCCGGCGCGACGGGCAGCCGTGGCCACGAGGTGCAGGACGCGCGCCAGTTCGCGGCCTGGGGTGTCGACTTCCTCAAGTACGACTGGTGCTCGCCGGAGGGCAGCATCAACGACCAGGTGACCACCTTCGCCAAGATGCGTGACGCGTTGGCCGCCACCGGCCGGCCGATCGTCTACAGCATCAACTCCAACAGCATCCACTCCAAGACCGGCCCGCAGCGCAACTGGGGCGACGTGGCGAACATGTGGCGAACCACCGAGGACATCACCAACGCGTGGGACACCGGCCAGAGCAACGGGTACCCGATGGGCATCCAGAACATCATCAACGTGACAGTTCCGCTGGCGTCCTACGCGAGGCCGGGTGGGTTCAACGACCCCGACATGATGGAGGTCGGCCGCGGCGGCATGAACGACACGGAGATGCGCAGCCACTTCGCGATGTGGGCGATCATGGCGTCTCCGCTGATCGCCGGCAACGACGTACGGAACATGAACACCGCGACGCAGACCATCCTCAAGAACGCCAACCTGATCGCGATCAACCAGGACTCGCTCGGGTTGCAGGGGACGCAGGTGTCGTTCGACGGCACGCGTCGGGTGCTGGCCAAGCGGCTCGCCAACGGTGACGTCGCCGTCGCCCTCCTCAACCAGGGCGGCTCGACGACGACGATCTCGACCACGGCCGCGGCCATCGGCAAGTCCGGCTCGTCGTTCAACCTGGTGGAGGCGTGGACCGGTGGCACCAGCACCAGCAGCGGGACCATCAGCGCCAGCGTCCCCGCGCACGGCACCGTGGTGTACCGGGTCAGCGGTGGTGGAACGACTCCTCCGACGACGCCGCCGCCGAGCACGTCGAGCGCGTACGCCAGCGCCGCCTCCGGCCGCTGTCTCGACGTGCCGAACAGCAACACGACCAACGGCACGCAACCGGTCATCTGGGACTGCAACGGCGCCGCCAACCAGCGCTGGACCAGCAGCGGTCAGACCCTGCAGGCCCTGGGCAAGTGCCTGGACGCGCCGATGAACGCCGCTGCCGGCTCCAAGGTGCAGATCTGGGACTGCAACGGCGGGACCAACCAGCAATGGACGGTCAACGCCAACGGCACGATCAGCAACGCGCAGTCGGGGCTCTGCCTGGACGTCAACAACAACGCCACTGCCAACGGCACCACGGTGATCCTCTGGACCTGCACGGCGGCGGCGAACCAGCGGTGGTCGCAGCGGTAGCCGACCGGGGTCGCCGACCGTCCAGGTCGCGGCGACCCGCCTGATCCGACGGTAGTGCTGGTGCCCGCGGACGACAGACGTCGTTCGCGGGCATCGGTCTGTAGAGTGCTGCGGACGACCACGCTGAGTCGCCGCGTCCTACCCTTCCGACAGATCGGCCACATGGCTACGCTCGCCTGGATGCTCCGTTACGAGACCGTGACACCGGTATTTCGGATCTGGTGTTGACGCAATCTATGTGAGCGCTAACACTACCCGAAAGATGATACTTGGCCCCGGCAGTCGGCGGGGGAGTCCAGAGAGGAGAAGCCCGTGGGCAGGAAATTCCTGGTTGCTCTCGGCGGCGCGGCACTCGCGCTGAGTTTGGCGGCGTGCAGCGGCGGGGGTGCGGGCAGCGGTGAGAAGTCCGGCGACGAGAAGCCGAGCGATCTGACCATCGGCGTCTCGATGCCGACGCAGACCTCGGAGCGGTGGATCGCCGACGGCAACGCGGTGAAGTCGAAGCTGGAGGCCAAGGGCTACAAGGTCGACCTCCAGTACGCCGGCGACGACATCCCCACGCAGTCGCAGCAGGTCGACCAGATGATCACCCAGGGTGCCGATGTTCTGGTCCTCGCGGCGATCGACGGCACCGCGCTCAGCAGCCAGCTGCAGGCCGCTGCGGCCGCGAAGATCCCGGTCATCTCCTACGACCGGCTGATCCGTGGCAGCAAGGACGTCGACTTCTACGTCAGCTTCGACAACTACAAGGTTGGCGTCGCCCAGGGCACCGCGCTGCTCGTCGGTCTCGGCCTGCTGAACAAGGACGGCTCGAAGGGCACGGCCAAGGGGCCGCTGAACGTCGAGCTCTTCGCCGGGTCGCTGGATGACAACAACACCCAGTACTTCTTCGGCGGCGCGATGGACACGCTGAAGCCGTTCATCGAGAACGGCACGCTGGTCGTCAAGTCCAAGCAGACCACCCCCGAGCAGGTAGCCATCCTGCGGTGGCAGCAGGAGACCGCGCAGAAGCGGATGGAGAACCTGCTCACCTCCAGCTACAACGACGGCTCGAAGGTCGACGGGGTGCTCTCGCCGTACGACGGCATCTCCCGCGGCATCATCACCGCCCTGCAGAACGCCGGTTACGGCAAGGGCGCGAAGAAGCTCCCGGTGGTGACCGGCCAGGACGCGGAGATCGCCTCGATCAAGCTGATCAACGACGGCGTGCAGAGCTCCACTGTCTTCAAGGACACCCGGCTGCTGGCCGAGCAGGCCGTGAACGCTGCCGAGGCGTTCCTGCAGAAGAAGCAGCCGCAGGCCAACGACACCCAGACGTACAACAACGGCGTCAAGGTCGTCCCGGCGTACCTGCTGCCGATCGCGACCGTCTACAAGGACGACATCAAGGCGACGCTGATCGACTCCGGCTACTGGACCGCGGACGAGGTCGCCGCCGGTCAGGCCAAGAAGTAAGCCACTCGTCGGGCCCGGCGGTCACCCGCCGGGCCCGACGCCTGGGCGCGTACCACGTCCAGACCTGACGGAGGACAGTGACAATGGACGACACCATCCTCGAGATGCGTCGCATCACCAAGACCTTCCCCGGCGTGACCGCGCTGGAGGACGTCACCCTCGCAGTGCGCCGCGGGGAGATCCACGCCATCTGTGGTGAGAACGGCGCCGGCAAGTCCACCCTGATGAAGGTGCTGTCCGGCGTCTACCCGTCCGGCTCGTACGACGGCGAAATCCTCTTCGACGGCAAGCCGATGCAGTTCCGTGGCATCCGCGACAGCGAGGCCAACGGCATCGTCATCATCCACCAGGAGCTCGCCCTGGTGCCGTACCTGTCGATCGCGGAGAACATCTTCCTCGGCAACGAGCGGCGCGGCCGCAGCGGGCTCATCGACTGGAACTTCGCCAACGCCGAAGCGGCGAAGCTGCTGGCGTCCGTCGGGCTGCACGAGAACCCGGTCACCCCGGTCATCCAGCTCGGCGTCGGCAAGCAGCAGCTCGTGGAGATCGCCAAGGCGCTGTCGAAGAAGGTGCGCCTGCTCATCCTGGACGAGCCGACGGCCGCGCTCAACGACATCGACTCGGCGCACCTGCTCGACCTGTTGCGGGCACTCAAGGAGCAGGGCATCACCTGCATCATGATCTCGCACAAGCTCAACGAGATCACCGCCATCGCCGACTCGACCACAGTCATCCGCGACGGGCGCGCGGTGGAGACCCTCGACATGAGGTCCGACGAGGTGACCCAGCAGCGGATCATCCGGGGCATGGTCGGGCGCGACCTGGACAGCTTCTACCCCGACCGCGAGTCGTCCCCCGGTGACGAGGTCCTGCGCATCGAGGACTGGACGGTGCGGCACCCGGTCCAGGACCGGATGGTCGTGGAGGGCGTCGGCCTGTCCGTACGCGCCGGTGAGGTCGTCGGCATCGCCGGCCTGATGGGGGCCGGACGGACCGAGCTGGCCATGAGCGTCTTCGGTCGGTCCTACGGGCGCGACATCCGGGGCCGACTCTTCGTCCACGGGCGGGAGGTGCAGGCACGCACCGTCGCCGAGGCGATCGACAACGGCATCGCGTACGTCACCGAGGACCGCAAGCGCTACGGCCTCAACCTCATCGACGACGTGCGGCGCAACGTGTCCGCCGCCGCGTTGGACCGGCTGTCCCGCCTGGGCTGGGTGAACGGCAACGAGGAGATCAAGGTTGCCGAGTCGAGCCGCAAGGAGATGAACATCCGGACGCCGAGCGTCATGGCGGTGGTCGGCAAGCTCTCCGGCGGCAACCAGCAGAAGGTCGTGCTGTCGAAGTGGCTGTTCACCGACCCGGACGTGCTGATCCTCGACGAGCCCACCCGCGGGATCGACGTCGGCGCCAAGTACGAGATCTACACGATCATCAACCGGCTGGTGGCCGCCGGTAAGGCGGTGATCGTCATCTCCTCCGAGCTGCCGGAGCTGCTCGGAATGTGCGACCGCATCTACACCCTCGCCGCCGGCCGGATCACCGGCGAGATGCCGGTGGCCGAGGCGACTCAGGAGAGCCTCATGGAGCTGATGACCAAGGACAAGGAGCTCGTCGGATGACCAGCATCAAGACCCCTTCGACGGAGCGCCCCACGCCCCCGGACAGCCCGCCCACCGCCGCCCTGCACAGCGGGACGAGCGACCTGCGGGCGCTGGTGTTGAACAACCTGCGGCAGAGCGGGATCTACGTCGCCCTGGTCGTCATCGTCGCGCTCTTCGCGGTCCTGACCGACGGGGTGTTGCTGAGCCCCGGCAACATCACCAACATCGTCCTCCAGTACTCGTACATCCTGGTCCTCGCGATCGGGATGGTCATCCTGATCATCGGCGGGCACATCGACCTGTCGGTCGGATCGGTCGTCGCGCTCACCGGAGCGGTCTCCGCCGTCCTGGTGATCCAGCAGGGGCACCCCTGGTGGATCGGCGTCCTGGCCGCGCTGGTCGTCGGCGTAGCGGTCGGCGCGTGGCACGGGTTCTGGGTGGCGTACGCCGGCATTCCGGCCTTCATCGTGACCCTGGCCGGCATGCTGCTGTTCCGGGGTCTGACCCTGCGGGTGCTCGACAACATCTCGCTGTCGCCGTTCCCGTCCGAGTACCAGCAGGTCGCGGCGGGCTTCCTCAACGGCCTGCTCGGCGGGCAGGGCTTCGACGCCTTCACGTTGCTGATCGGCGCCATCGCCGTGGCCGGCTACGCGGTCAGCGGCTTCCGTACCCGCGTGGCGCGGATCCGCTACCAGCAGCCCGTCGAGTCGTTCCCGCTCTTCGTCGCCCGGGTCGTGCTGGTCGGCGCGGTCCTCATGTACTTCGCCTGGCAGTTGGCGCACGCCCGAGGGCTGCCGATCGTGCTGATCATCCTGGCGGTCCTGGTGCTGGTCTACGGCCTGCTCACCCGGCGTACCGTCTTCGGTCGCCAGGTCTACGCGATCGGCGGCAACCTGTCGGCGGCGGCGCTGTCCGGGGTGAAGGTCCGCACCGTCAACTTCTGGATGTTCGTCAACATGGGCTTCCTGGCGGCGGTGGCCGGCGTCATCTACTCGTCGCGGTCGAATGGCGCTCAGCCCGCCGCCGGCAACATGTTCGAGCTGGACGCGATCGCCGCGGCCTTCATCGGCGGCGCGGCGGTAACCGGTGGCGTGGGCACCGTGGTGGGCGCGATGGTCGGCGGTCTGATCATGGCGGTGATGAGCAACGGCATGCAGCTGATGGGCATCGACCAGTCGACCCAGTCGGTGGTGAAGGGTCTCGTCCTGCTCGTCGCGGTCGCCTTCGACGTCTACAACAAGCGTCGCGCCGGCACGGCCCGCTGACGACTGACGGTTCGACCGTGCCCCCTGCCCGCCTCGCGGACAGGGGGCACGCGTCCGTCAGTGGCAGGTGGTGGTGCCGCTGTCGGTGTAGGTCTGGCCGGCCACCGGCACGAACTGCCAGTCATAGCTGTTGGAGTGCAGCGTGAACTTCAGTAGGCCCCACGCCGAGCTGTTGCGCGCCTCGCTGTTGGGCTGGATGGTGCCGAAGCCGTAGTGGCCGGCGCCGCCCATCCCGGCGACGAAGCTGCGCAGACCACGGCTGGTGTCGGCGCCACCGGCCGGGTTCATCGGGGCGAACCGCTCGTAGACGTGGTTGTGCCCCCAGACCACGACGTCGGCGTTGTAGTCGTAGAGGGCCTGGTACAGCGGGCGCGTCGACGTCGACGGGGCATGGTTGGAGCTGGACGTGAACAGCGGGTGGTGCCAGTACGCGATGGTGCACGGCTTGCTGCTCGCGGCCAGGTCCCCGCGCAGCCACTGCTCCTGCGTCGAGCCGGCCGACATGCTGATGTTCGAGTTCAGCGACACGACGTGCCAGTTGCCGAGGTCGAACGAGTAGTAGCCGCGACCGCTCGGGCCGGCCGACGTACCGAAGTAGTTGTAGTAGCCGGTCGCGCCCGACGTGTTGTAGTCGTGGTTGCCCGGCGACGGGCGGGTGCGGGACTTGTGCCGACCCCAGGTGGGCTCGTAGTAGTTGTTGAACTGCGACGCCGTCCCGCTGTCGTAGACGTTGTCGCCGGTGGTGAAGACCGTTCCCGGGATGCTGTCGAGCAGAGTCGCCGTGGCGCTGTCGCCGGAGCCCGAGTCGGCGATGTCGCCGGCGCCGACGAACACCGGGTCGCCCGACGGGGGTGTCGTGGTGCTCCCGGTGGTGACCACCAGTTGCGGAGCGTCGGCGCCACTCTCGCGGGTGTCGTAGTAGGCGCCGTCGCCGCTGGTCGAGGTGGCACCGAAGCTGTACGTGCCGTTGCCGGTGACCGCGGCCGTGACGTCGACCTCGTACCAGGTGTTGCCGCTGACCGCGCCGATCGTGCCGAGCGTGGCCCCGTCGATGGTCGGCTGGTTGTTCCAGGTGGTGCCGGTCTCCGACCAGGTCGTGTTGGACATCCGGCGGAACGTGCCACCGGCGTCGCTGCCGCTGTTGCCGCTGATCGTGCGCAGTCGCAGCTTGGCGCCGGTCACAGTGCCGCTGACACCGCTCACAGTGAAGCGCAGGAACGAGCGCCGCACTGGCGAGTTGTCGACGACGACCTGCGTGGACGTGCCGTAGTTGGTGGTGGCCGCGTCGCTCTGGACGTAGGTGTCGGCGACGGGCGTGAAGGTCACGCTGGCCGCCGACGCCGCGCCGGCGCTTGTCACGACGACGGCGGCGGTCGCGGCGACGATCACCGTGACCACCCCCAGCGTCACCGACGGACGGGGGAATCGAATGTCCATCCAGGACTCCTTACCTCGTGGGAAGAGCGCAAGGAATGTAGGAAGGTCGATGAGCCGGGAGGCGACGGCCGGATGAACACCACGTCCCGGCAGGCGAACACCTCACTGTTGGGAGCTCGTTCACCCGTCCCACGCCCGGACGCCACTCGCGGTCCGTTGTGCGCCCTGCACTGAGTACGGACGATGGCAGCCCGTCGACTGCCGATCAGAGGAGATGCTCGTGTACCTGTCGACCGTCTCCCGACCGGTCGCCGACCAACCGGGATCGGGGCCTCGACGCCGCCGGCTCGCGATGGTCAGCGGCAACGTCGTAGCGCTCGGCACTGTCAGTCTGATCACCGACGTGTCGGCCGAGATGGTGGCCGCGGTCCTGCCGCTCTATCTGGTGCTGGGCCTGCACCTCAGCCCGGTGGCCTTCGGTGTGCTGGACGGCGTCCACACCGGCGCCACCGCGCTGCTTCGGGTCGTCGGCGGTTTCGCCGCCGACCGGTTCCGGCGGCGCAAGCTGATCGCCGGCGTCGGGTACGCGCTTTCGGCGGTCGCGAAGCTCGGCCTGCTGCTCGCCGGTCGGTCGATCCCGGCGATCGGTGCCGTCATCGCCGTCGACCGGCTCGGCAAGGGGGTGCGGAGCGCGCCGCGCGACGCGCTGATCACGCTCTCCACGCCACCCGAGGCGCTGGGTCGGGCGTTCGGAGTGCACCGGGCGATGGACAGTGTCGGCGCGTTCCTCGGGCCGCTCGCCGCGTTCGCGGTCCTGCTGGTCGTCGGGCAGTCGTACGACGCGGTCTTCGTCACCAGTTTCTGCATCGCGGCCCTGGCCGTCGTCGTGCTGGTGCTCTTCGTCCGGGAGCAGCCGCCTGGCGAGGCGGCGGACGGGAGCAACGACCCGAAGGTCTCCGTCCGCGAGGCGCTCGGGCTGCTGCGCCGCGGACGGGCCCGGCGGTTGGTGCTGGCCGCCGCGCTGCTCGGCCTCGCCACCATCGGCGACGGCTTCGTCTACCTGCTGCTGCAACGCCGAATGGACCTCGGCCTGCGCTGGTTTCCGCTGCTCGCGGTGGGAACCAGCCTGGCGTACCTGCTGCTCGCTGCTCCGCTCGGCGTGCTCGCCGACCGGATCGGTCGCCTGCCGGTGGTGATCGGCGGCTACACCGCCCTTGGTGCGACGTACCTGCTGCTGGCCGGCCCGGTCGACGGTTGGCCACTGATCGCCCTGGCGCTGACGCTGTACGGCGCCTTCTACGCGGCCACCGACGGCGTGCTCATCGCGCTCGCCGGTCCGGTGCTGCCGGCGCGCCTGCGGACCACCGGGATCGCGTTGGTGCAGACCGGGCAGGCGCTCGCGTACCTCGTCTCGTCGGTGCTGTTCGGTCTGGCCTGGCAGGCGTGGGGGCCCCAGACCGCGATCCGCGTGGCGGCCGTGGCCGTCGCGGGCGTCCTCGTCGGCACGCTGTTCCTGCTGGCCACCCCATCCCGACTCACCACCCGGAAGGTGCCCCGATGACAGCGATGTCGACCCGAGCGAAGCTCGGCGTGGTGGTCGCCTCGACAGTGCTGTTGGGGGCGGTGGCGGCCGGCTACGCCGCCACCGCCGCGGAGGCTCCCGGGACACCGCCATCCGCCGGCGGCGAGCAGGCAGTCACCCTGACGTCCGGGCCGCGCCTGCTGGCGATCACCGACCGGCACGTCTCCACCGTCGCCGCGACCGACCCCGGCGGGCCGCGCACCGTCGCCGGCCTGGAATGCCTCCGGGTGTACGCGGCGGCCGGCACCGGCGTGTGCCTGAAGCCGGAGACCGCGTGGTCGTACCAGGTTGTCGTGCTCGACGCGATGCTGCGCCAGACCCGGGCGGTCAGTGTGCCAGGGCTGCCGAACCGGGCCCGGGTCTCGGCCTCCGGCCGGATGGTCTCCTGGACGACGTTCGTCGGTGGCGACTCGTACACCGCCAGTGGCTTCTCCACCCGCACCGGGATCCTCGACACCCGCACCGGCACCACTGTTGCCTCGCTCGAAGAGTTCGCCATCACCCGGGACGGCCGGGGCTACCGCAACGCGGACGTCAACTACTGGGGTGTCACCTTCACCGCCGACGACAACCGCTTCTACGCGACGATGGCGACCGGTGGTGAGAGGTACCTCGTCCGGGGTGACCTCGCGGCTCGTACTGTCGAGACGCTGAAGGAGAACGTCGAGTGCCCGTCGCTGTCACCGGACGGCACCCGGCTCGCGTTCAAGGAGGCGGTCGACGCCGACCCGGCGAAGGGCTGGCGGCTGTCGGTTCTGGACCTGTCGAGCATGCGGGTCACCGCGACCGCCGAGGTGCGCAGCGTCGATGACCAGGCCGCGTGGCTGGACAACGGCGAGCTGGCCTACACGCTGCGCCCGGACGACGGCCAGCCCGACGTCTGGAGCGTCAGGGCGGACGGGGCCGGCACACCGACGTTGGTGATCCCCGGCGCGGAGTCGCCGTCCCCGCTCACCTGAAGGTCCGTCCCCGGCCCCGGCGGTCCGGACACCTGAACGCCTTGGCGCGGACAGCATTCCGTCATGTCGGATTCCTCCCCGCAGCCATCGCCGTTCATCGACGTTCCCGAGGCTGTTGACCATGACAAGGCTGAGCCGTCGCATATTCGTCCTCAGTGGACTCGTCACCGCCGGAGTCGCGGTGACACCCCGTCAGGGTGCCCGCGCCGCGGTGCCGTACCCCTTCAAGCTCGGTGTGGCGTCCGGTGATCCGGCCCCCGACAGCGTGGTCCTCTGGACCCGGCTGGCACCGTCCCCGCTCAACGCCGACGGGCAGGGCGGCATGGCCAACGCCGACGTGACGGTGGAGTGGCAGGTGTCCGCGACCGACCGGTTCACCTCGCTGGTCGCCTCCGGCTCGGTGGTCGCCCGGTACGCCGACGCGCACTCCGTGCACGCCATCGCGGGCGGGCTCGCCGCCGACTCCGACTACTACTACCGGTTCCGGGCCCAGGGTCAGATCTCGCCGGTCGGGCGGACCCGGACCGCCCCGGCGCCCAGCGCCTTCGGCCGCGACCTGGTGATGGCCTTCGCCTCCTGCGCCCACTACGAGGCCGGCTACTACACCGCGTACCGGCGGATGGCCGAGGACAACCCCGGCCTGATCCTGCACCTCGGTGACTACATCTACGAGGGCGGCGTCGGCAGCTCCACTGTGCGACAGCACCTCGGCGCCGAGATCGTGTCGCTGGCCGACTACCGCCGCCGGTACGCGCTGTACAAGTCCGACCCGGACCTGCAGGCGGCCCACGCGGCGGCACCCTGGCTGGTGGTGCCGGACGACCACGAGGTGGAGAACAACTACGCCAACATGGTCCGCAACGACAGCAGCCCGACGCTGACAGCAGCCCAGTGGACCGCCCGGCGCACCGCCGCGTACCGGGCCTACTACGAGAACATGCCCCTGCGACCCGCGTCCGCCGCCAACGGCAACGGCATCCCGCTGTACCGACGGGTCCGGTGGGGGCAGCTCGCCACCTTCCACATGCTCGACACCCGCCAGTTCCGCGACGACCAGGCGTGCGGGGACGGCTGGAAGGTCTGCGCCGACGCGGACCTGGCCTCCCGGTCGCTGACCGGCGCCAGCCAGGAGGCGTGGCTGCTCGACGGGTTGGCCCAGCGCTACGGCACCTGGGACATCCTCGGCCAGCAGGTCTTCTTCGCCCAGCAGCTCGACGCGAACGGGGCGGCGAGCATGGACGCGTGGGACGGCTACCGGGCCTCCCGCAGCCGCATCCAGACCGGCTGGCAGCAGCGTGGGGTGCGCAACCCGCTGGTGCTCACCGGCGACGTGCACCGGTCGTGGGCCAACGATCTCAAGGCCGACTACGCCAACCCGTCCTCGGCCACCATCGGCACCGAACTGGTCTGCACCTCGATCAGTTCCACCGGCAACGGCAGCGGCAGCACCACGGTCCCGAACGCGGCGGCCAACCCGCACCTGAAGTTCTACTCGGACCGGCGCGGCTACGTCCGTACCACGATCAGCCGCAGCCAGGTCCGCGCGGACTTCCGCGCGGTGAACACCGTGACCGAGCACGGCGCGGCGGCGTCCACAGTGCGCTCGTTCGTCATCCTCGACGGCCAGCCCGGCCTGCAGGCCGGGTAAGGGAGAGAGCCACCATGACCGTGATCACCGCACTGCTCACCGCGTCCCTGCTGGTCCCGAACGTGGTTCCCGGCCCGACCGCGATGACCGCCGAGGCGGTCACCTGGACCACCGCGAACAGCGTCGCCACCGGCGACCAGGACCTGCCCTCCATCGCCATGAACCGCATCGGTCACGTCGCCGTGGTCTGGGAGGACGACCGGGACAGCGCCGCCCCGGAGGACGACACCCACAGCGAGATCTACCTGCGGCTGTTCCGCGACGGCACCCCCGCGTACGAGCTGAAGCTCTCCACCGGGGGGACCAGCGGAGCCACCTGGCGACACCTCAGCCCCGACGTGGGGCTCGACGACCGGGGCAACGCCGTGGTGGTCTGGGCCGCCGACGGCGACGGCAACGGCGTCTACAACATCCAGTACCGGGTGGTGTCACCCACCGGCGCGGTGCTCGGCTCGGGACAGGCCAACGCCAGCGACGCCGGGCAGCAGATCTGGCCGAAGGTCTCGGTCGACCCGGACGGCGCGCCCACCAACGCCGCCGCCGTCGGCTTCACAGTGGTCTGGGAGGACGTGCAGGGAACCGCTCCGGCCACCGTCAAGGCCGCCGGCTTCACCGCGGCCACCACCAAGGCGTACGAGGTGACCGCCTCACAGACGACGGGCACGCACCACCGTCCCGACGTGGCGGTGTCCGCCTCCGGCGAGGCGCTGGTGGTCTGGGACGAGGACGCCGACGCGAACGGCTCGTACAACATCGGGCTGACCCGGTTGGCCCGGTCCAACGGCGCCGTGGCGCTGTCGCGGCGGACGGCCAACGCCCAGAGCGGCGGGCAGCAGCAGCGTGCCTCGGTCGCGGCGAACTTCGCCGGTGACTTCACCGTCGGGTGGGAACCCGACCATCTCGGCACCCGTGGTGTCTGGGCTCGATCGTTCACCGCGACGGGTACGGCCCGGCACGCTGAGGTGCCGGTCTCCACCGGCACCGGTGCCGTCGCTCCCGCTGTCGGTATCGACGACCAGGACAACGTCGTGGTCGGCTGGACGGTGTCCGGCACCAACCCGGACGTCTGGGCGCGCGGCCTCAACCCGGACGGCACGTCCACCGGCCGGCTGGCGGCTCAGGCGCTGAGCCAGACCACTACCGGTCGCCAGGAGCACTTCGCGGTCGCCGCGTCGCCCTGGGGTGAGGTGAGCGGTTGCTACACCGACGACAACGACGGCAACTCCTTCGACCAGGTGCTCCTCGGCCTGGGGACGACGAACTCCACCTGGCTGATGTCCGCCGACGAGCTGCGCCGCCTGAAGGCACGGGGCACCCCGACCCACTGAGCCGGGCGTGATCCACTCGGGTTCGGTGAAGTCGCGGTGTCCCCGGTAGTGGGACACCGCGACTTCCGCAAAACCGTGTCGATCGCACGAAGTAGAGCCACCACAGGCACACGGTCGCGGCGAGGCGCAGGGTCTGCCGGCGACACTGCGGGTTGATGTAGGAAACCTTCGATGGGTGCGTTGACTTTGATGGTTTACTACACAACAATCAGCTTCAATATTTACGCCCATCTCTTTCGTTGGCCGGTAGCCCCTGCTCAGTCCCGCCAGCACACCCACCCCTCAGCGGCCGCGTGCGCTCCATCGCTCCGGCCTGGACCCCATGGAAAGTGAGGCCACGATGAGACACGGTCGGCGACTGGTCGGCGGCGCAGCCGCGGCCCTGATGATGGTCACGAGCCTGATCGGGGCGGCGCCCAGCGCCGCTGCCGCGGCGGCCACCCCCGCGCTCACCGACGCGGTGACCGCCAAGCTGCTCGGCGGCGCGAAGGTGTCCACCGCCGCGCGACCGGAGACCCGGGTCACCGTCAGCCGCACCAGCGGCAGGTGGGCGTTCGGCACCGCTGTCGCGCTCGCGCCCCGCCAGGAGGACGCCCACCCGACCGGGTCGATCTTCATTGCCCGGTCCGAGCCCGCCGGGTGGCGGATCGCCTTCGACGGCGAGGCCGCCTTCGGCGAACTGGCCGCCGCGTCGCCCCTGACGACGGCGCAGGAGAGGAACGTTCTCACCACCACCCCGACCCCGATGTACGCGGGCGGCGACTACCGGACCGGAATGGCACTGCCGTTCGGTGTCGGCCAGACCTGGACGCTCACCAGCGGCCCGCACGGCTGGGGCGGAACCGAGTCACCGTACAGCTCGGTCGACCTGGCCGGCGGCGACCAGGTGGTCCGCGCCGCCCGCGCCGGAGCGGCGTACACGATGTGCCAGGGGTGGATCCGGGTCATCCACGACCGGGGCTACTCGACCGACTACTACCACCTGTGGAACAGCATCTCCGTCAACGGCGCCAGCGTCGGCCAGGGTGCCGTCCTGGGCAACACCGGCACCGACGTCACCTGCGGCGGGGCCGCCTACGGCCGGCACGTCCACTTCGGGCTCCGACAGAACAGCGCGTACGTGCCGATCGCCGGCCACGACATCGGCAAGTGGGTGCTGAACAACGGCGCCGCCGCGTACCAGGGCGGGGCGCGGCACGGGTCGGCCTGGGCCGGTGCCGGCGGCGGCCTGTACAACTTCGGCGCGCTCGGCTTCAACCAGGGGGTGGTCGACGCGAACGGCGGCGGGGTGCTCACCCGACGTGCCGGGCCGGGGACCGGCTACGGCTCGCTGGGCTCGGTGGCCGACGGCGCCACGGTCACCATCTCCTGTTCCGCCAACGGCACCTCCCACACTGGGCGGTACGGCACGACGGCGCTCTGGAACCGGTTGAGCGACGGCAGTTGGGTGTCCGACGCCTACCTGTCGACAGGTGTGAACGGCCCGATCAACGGTTGGTGCTGACGAGGTTCATCCCCGCGGGTTGGCGGCCCACCGGCCGCCAACCCGCAGTAACCGCAAGGAGGGCTCATGTCCGTTCGCACCTTCCACGGAGGCCGGCTCCTGCTCGCCCTGACCACCGCCCTGACCGGAGCCGTCGCGGTCGCCTCACCGGCTGTCGCCGACCCCGGCGGTACGCCAGCGCCGGCCGCCCCGCTGGCCGTCGCGTTCGACACCGCCGCCGCGCGGTACGACGTTCCGCGCGACCTGCTGGTGGCGCTGGGGTACGCCGAGTCGCGGCTGGACATGCACGCCAGCACACCGAGCGCGGCAGGCGGCCACGGGCTGATGCACCTGGCGAGCACCCCTGGCGTGCGCACCCTGGACGAGGCTGCCGCGCTCACCCGGCTCAGTCCGGCCGCGCTGCGGACCGAACCCGCGGCGAACGTGCTCGGGGCCGCCGCCGTGCTGCGCTCGTACGCCGATCAGGCGGGTCTCACCGCCGCGACGCGCGACGACGTGAACGTCTGGTACGGACCGGTCGCCCGGTACGGCGCAAGCAGCGAGGCGCCGGTCGCGCGGCTCTACGCCGACACCGTCTACGACCTGCTGCGGGTCGGGTTCACCGGGCGCGGCGAGGCGGTGGCCGGGCGTCCGGTCGCGCCCCGGCGGGGTGGCCTGGAGCGGGCCGCCGTGCTCGGCGGGATCGGCACCCTCAGCACCGACTACGGGCCGGCCGCGTGGGCGCCGGCCAGCACGAGCAACTACACGGTGGCCAGCCGACCGGGCAGCCACCCGGTGACCCACATCGTCATCCACACCGCGCAGGGCTCGTACTCCGGCACCGTCAGCTGGTTCCAGAACCCGGCGGCCCAGGCCAGCGCGCACTACACCCTCCGGTCCTCCGACGGAGCCGTCACGCAGTCCGTACGGGAAAAGGACATCGCCTGGCACGCCGGCAACTGGACCTACAACACCCAGTCGATCGGCATCGAGCACGAGGGGTACGTCGACAATCCCGCCTGGCTCACCGACGCGATGTACCGCGCCTCGGCCGCGCTCACCCGCAGCCTCGCCACCAAGTACGGCATCCCGAAGGACCGGGCGCACATCATCGCCCACCACGAGGTGCCGGGCGCCACCCACACCGACCCGGGCCCGAACTGGAACTGGACCTACTACCTGCAACTGGTGAACGGGGTCACCGGCATCGGCTCCGGCACTGTGATCGCCTCCGCGTCCAGCCTCAACGTGCGTTCCGGCCCCGGTGTCAGCCACCCGGTCGTCGGCTCGGTCACCGACGGCGCCACAGTCGCCGTCTACTGCCAGGCCGTCGGCAGCACGGTCACCGGCCCGTACGGCACGACCGCCGTCTGGAACCGGATCGGCACCAACCGCTACGTCTCCGACGCCTATCTGCTGACCGGCCACGACGGGTACATCCCGAACGTGCCGCGCTGCTGAGTGGGCGCTACGACCAGCACCGCTCAGTCTTCGAAGAGCAGGTCGAGGTGGGCGTCCAGCGCGCCCAGCGCCTGTTCGGCGGTGTACTGCCCACCCAGCAGGTAGACACCGAGCCCCTCCATCAGGGCCAGCAGGCCGGAAGCGGCGGCGGTGCCGTGGCGGTCGGGCAGGACGCTGGCGATGAACCCGGTGAACTGTGCCGTGTCCTCGTGCAGGCTGGGCGCGGCCGACGGTCGCACCGCCGTGTAGGCCAGGAACGCGAGCGCCACCCGCCCGTTGTCGCGGGTGCCCTCGTCGAGCGGCAGCAGCGCGGCGAGCATCGTGCGCAGCAGCAGTCGAGGCGACGGGGTCTCGCCCAGTCGTGCCACCGCCTCGGTGACCCGGAGCTGGCTGCGCTCACGTACCACGCTCAACGCGAACGCCATCATCTCGTCCTTGGTCCGGAAGTAGTGCTGGACCATCCCGGCGGACACCCCGGCCTCGGCAGCCACGTGTCGGAGGCTGACGGCCTCCAGGCCCTGATCCGCGGCGACCCGCATCAGCGCGTCCGCGATGAGGGTGCGTCGCTCCTGGTGATCGACCTTCTTGGGCATGGCCTCGATCGTTTCACAGTGAGTGGCCCGGAGACTCCGCCAGCGCGGCGGTCACCGGCTGACGGTCCGGCTGACCGGGGTGCCCCGCGCGCTGCGCAGCAGGCCGTCCGGGTCGTCGGCGTACAGTCGCAGCTCGTTCACCGGCGTGGACCCGGTCTTGGGCAGGTCGAAGGTCAGCGGCCGGCGCAGCAGGACGTCGATGCTGGTCTGGCTGCCGACCGAGATGGACACCACCCGCCGGTCGCCCTCCTGCTCGACCTGCACCGATCTGCTCGACGGTAGCGAACGGTGGCGCTTGCGCAGCGCCTCGACGTCCGTCCACGGGATCCAGATGTCGATGCCCCAGCTGAGCCGCACCCGCAGGCCGCGGTCGCCCACGACGTGGGGGTGGATCGTCATGCTGGCGAACAGGCCGATCATCCAGAGCAGACCCCAGATGCCGAGGCCCAGCACAATCCAGCGGGCGGGCCGCCACGGCACCACGTGGGTGACCACCACGTCGAAGATCGGGATCTCCACTACCGACAGGCCGATGAAGATGCCCAGGATCGGCTTGACCACGCCGAGATAGCCGAACGGCTCGTCGCCGGGCCCCAGCGGCAGTGGACGACGCCGGGCCCACACGTACAGGCTGCGCCACGTCGCGGCCTCGACCTCGGCCGCCCGACGCAGCAGCGGGCCCACCCGCGCCCTGGTCGGTGTCATCGTGTCGGTCATGCTCGTCCTTCCTGCTCGGGTCCGTGCGGCGTGACGGTTCCGGCGCCGCCGTCCACCGTGACGAGCTGCCCGGTGGTGATGGTCCGGGTGGCGTCCGGCACGCAGATGACTGCGGGAATGCCGTACTCACGGGCCACCGTCGGACCGTGCGCCATGATCGCGCCGGTCTCGGTGACCAGCGCCGCCGCGGTGAGGAACAGCGGGGTCCAGCCCGGGTCCGTGGTAGCGGCGACCAGGACTTCGCCGGGCTCGATGTGGGCGGTGCCCGGATCGTGCACGACGCGGGCGGGGCCGGTCACCCGGCCCGCCGACGCACCCACTCCGGCGAGCGTCCCGTCGCCTGTCGATGCCGCCGGCAGGACGGTCTCGACATCCGTGCCGTCGGAGAGCAGTGCCACCGGCACCGTCCGACGCCGCAGCTCCCGGCGGTGCACGGTCCGTCGGGCGGTGACGGTGCCGCGCAGGTCAACACCCTGGTGTACGGAGCTGTGCACCTCGTCGAGGGTCAGGAACATGATGTCGTCGGGCTGGTCCAGCAACCCGCGGCCGTGCAGGTCGGCGCCGATGTGCAGCAGTTGGCGACGGGTCTCGCGCAGCGGGTACAGCCCGGCGAACTTGCCGGCCTCGCGCAGGCCGGCCAACGACCGCGCCCGGCGCAACAGGAAACCGGCGATCCTGCCCCGCACCGGCCGCCGACGGCGAGCCCGGGTGACAAGTTCCTCCAACGCTGTCTCCGCAGCCGAGGCGGCCCGCTGGAAGCGCTGGTCGGGACCCTGTTGCGGAGCGGTGACCCGTAGGTAGTTGGCGATCGCGGCGAAGACCGGCGTGGGGTCCTCCGCCCAGCGCGGCACCCCGAGGTCGACTTCGGCGACGCCCCGGTGCCCGTAGGCGTCCAGGAAAGCCGTCATGCCGATGTCGGGCAGCGTCCCGCGTAGGTGGCGTGCGGCCAACTCGGCCGGCGGGGTGTCGAGGAGAAGCTGGCGGTGGTCGCCCACGCCCTGGGCGAGCCGCCACAGGGCCAGGTCCATCTCAATTGTGACGTTGTGCGGCATGCCGCCGAGCACCGTGTGGACCTCGTCCGGGCCGGCGATGCCCTTGAGCAGGGCGGTCGGCAGGGCGGCGGCGAGCATCCCGGCGACGATCGGCCACATGATCGCGTCGGCGCTGTCGTCGGTGTCGTCGTCCTGCGCCTGCACGAAGCGCAGCCGGTCGGCGGTGGTGAGCAGCTCCGCGGGGGCGGCTGAGCTCACCCTCAGCTGCTCGATCGCCTCGAACATCCGGGTCCGCGCGGCCTCGGGACGGGCCAGCGCCTGCAGGATTCCCACCACCGCGCGGCGGGCCGTCCGCAGCGATGCGCCCCTGGGCGCTCCACCGCGCCGGACGCCGCCGCTGGTCGGGGCGAACCGGGGATCGGCCAGCACGTGCTGCATCACCGCCTGGGCGCGCGGCCCGAAGTCGACAGCCAGGAGCTTCACCAGTCGCTTGCGGGACGACCGGTCGCGCGCGAGGTCGGTCAGGTCGCCGTAGAGGCGGCCGCCGATGTCGACGATCTCGACCCGCACCCCGAGCGCGGCGAGCATCGCGGCGATCTGCGTCCGCAGTGTCGACATGCCCATCGGGGTGACCGGTTGCAGCATGCCCTGAACGTGCCCGAACTCCAGGTAGACGCGGGGGAGGGGCTTCTCGCTGACCGGCGGTGCGGGGAACAGGCTGGTGATCGGCCGGGACTGGAGGAGCCACAGCACGTCGTCAGCGTCGATCGCCCACTCGACATCCTGCGGGCAGCCGAAGTGGGCCTGCAACCGCTCGCCGGTGGCGCGCAGGCCTGCCAGTTGCGCGGACGTCAGGCATCCGGCCTCGGTGCGCGTGACGCCGTCGAGGGAGTAGTGGTCGACGGCGGTGGCGCCGTCGACCACTGTCGTGCCGAGGCCGGGGGCGGCGTCGACGGCCATCTCGTCGCGACGCCCGGTCAGCGGGTTCGCTGTGAACAGCACTCCCGCCACGGCGGGTGTGACCATGCGCTGCACGACGACGGCCATCCGTACCGTCTGGTGATCGATGCCGCGGGCGTCGCGGTAGGCGGTCGCGCGGTCGCCGTGCAGCGAAGCCCAGCATTTCTCGACGGCGGCGATCAGCTCGGCGGTGCCGGTGACGTTGAGGACGGTGTCCTGCTGCCCGGCGAAGCTCGCGTCCGGCAGGTCCTCGGCGGTGGCGCTGGAGCGCACCGCCACCGGGCCCGCGCCGAGCCGCTGGTACGCGGCGACGATCTCGGCAGTGGGCACGACGCCGAGCCGGTGTGCCTCGGTGGTGACGCAGAAACCGTCGGGGACCCGCTCGCCGTGCCGGATCAGCTCGCCCAGCCCACCCGCCTTGCCGCCGACCAGGGCGTTCATGGCGGCGGTCACCTCGGACAATGCGATCACCTGCATGGCAGCTCACTCTCGTTGCAATACAACTGCATTGCGTCCGACGGTATCTCGTTTACGATTCGACTGCAATGTAAAAGCTGTGTGCGGGCGACCTCGAAGCCGGGATGTTGCCGCTGTCTGCCATGCTCGGGCCGGTGACGACCGGTCGCCCCACCAGATCCCGCTCCCACCGCCGCCCCCGAAGCCGTGCCATCCGCGCCCTGCTCGTGCTCGTCGCGGTGGCGGCCGTTCTTGGCGTCGTGGTGGTCGCGGTGCCGATGCTGCGACCGGCCGGGCCGCGCCCGCTCTTCCAGATGCCGGTGACCTGCGGCGAGACGTGGCAGCTCAGCACCTACCCCGGTCACGACGACTACGACGTCGATTTCTTCCCCGTCGAGGGCGAGACGTGGGGGCGGCCCGTGCTCGCCTCGTACGCCGGCACGGTGACCGTGGCGGGCATCAACGGCTCGCTGGGCGGCCGGACCCCGGAGGACCCGGACGGCCCACGGGGACGCGGCGGCGGCTACTGGGTGAAGATCGACCACGGCGGCAAGTGGGAGACGCAGTACCTGCACATGCTCGAACCGCCACTGGTCACTGTCGGTCAGAAGGTCGCCCAGGGTGACCAGATCGGGCGGCTCGGCAGCACCGGCAACTCCGGAGCTCCGCACCTGCACTACGAGCAGCGCCGCGGCTGGGACAAGGTGGAGACCCACTTCGACGGCAAACCGTCGGGCATCACCACCGACGAACGCGAACAGATCCTGCGGCGGGTGAGCAACAACTGCCCGGCCGTCTCCTGAGGACCGCGGTTTGCCCGGCCCGGCTCGGGGCACTGATTGGGGGGACAGTGCAGACGCAGGGAGGGAGCCGGCCATGGTCAAGGGTGATGTCGACACGTACCACGAGGACGGGCAGTGGAAGAACAAGCCGGAGGGCCAGGAGCGGGCCAGCAGCACGCATGACGTGAAGGCTGACGCGCAGGCCCAGGGCCGCGAGATGGCGGCCGACCGCGGCGTCGAACACGTGGTCAAGAAGCAGGACGGCACGATCGGGGAGAAGAACACCTACCCCCGCAGCCGCGACCCTCGGGACATCGAGGGCTGACAGCTTCCAGTCTCAGCGGACCGACCTCCTCGGCGTGATCGAGGGGGTCGGTCCGCTTCTGCGCGGTCGGGTACCACGACGGCTTTGCCGCTGTCTGAGAAATATGGGCGTTTTGGGGGGATATAGTCCGTATCGGGACTGGAGTGAACGCTGGGAGTAGGCATGTCGTTTCGGGGCCGGAGTCGGCCGATCAGCAGCGCAGCGCTGGTGGCGGCCGTGATCGCAGGGGTTTTCGCGGTCGCGCCGCTCCCCGCGTGGGCGGCCGGGTCCGTGCTGTTCGACCAGCCGTTTCACAACAACACCCCGGACGGCGTCGGCCCGGTGACAGTGCCCGGCGTGCCACTCGCGACCGCGACCAACGTCGCCTGCCTGAGCGCCGCCGGCAACTCGACCATCGGCCCGCTACTGAGCTGCCCGACGGCGACCGATCCGCAGGGCTCGGGCAAGCTGCGGCTCACCCCGGCTGTCGCGAACCGGCAGGGCGGAGTGTTCGGTGCGGTGAGCGTGCCCACCTCCCAGGGGTTGCACGTCACCTTCAACACCTATCAGTACGGCGGGATCAGCACCGGAGCGGACGGCCTGGCGTTCACGCTGGCCGCTGTCGACCCCGCCAACCCGCGGTCCCCGGCGGTGATCGGCCAGTCGGGCGGATCACTGGGCTACTCGGCGGCGTTCAACGGCGGCTCGGTGGGTCTGTCCAACGGCTACCTGGGCATCGGGCTGGACGTCTTCGGCAACTTCAGCAACAGCCTCTACCAGGGCACCGGCTGCACGAATCCGCCCTACATCTCGACCACCAACACGCGGGTCCCCGGCCAGGTGGTGATCCGGGGGCCGGGCCGTAACGGGGTCGGCTACTGCGCGATCAACAGCACCGCCACCAACACGTCCTCGGCCGCGCTGCCGTTACGGGCCAGCACCCGGGCCGCCTCGGTGGTGCCGGTCGAGGTGGTCGCCAACACCACCGCGTCGCCGTTCACCACCGACACCGGCATCACCGTGCCGGCCGGGGAGTACCGGGTCAGGTTCACCCCGGTCGGCGGGTCGGCGCGGACCCTGGCCGGCAGCCTCCCGGTCGTGTCGCCGAGCCTGTACCCGTCACCGACCTGGCTCAACGCCAGCGGCTACCCCCGGCAACTCGCCTTCGGCTGGGTGGGCTCCACCGGTTCGGTCACCGACTTCCACGAGATCGACAACGTGCGGGCGGTCAGCTTCAACCCGGTGCCGGACCTGAACGTGTCGCAGACCAGCGCGGTCGGGGCCGCACCGCAGCCCGGTGATCCGGTCACCTACTCGATCACCGCCGGGGTCGATGCCGGGACCGCCGAGACATCGCCGATCTCGGTCACCCAGACCGTGCCCACGGGTGTCGTGCCGCGTGGCGCGTTCGGCTCCGGCTGGGTCTGCGCCGCACCATCCGGACAGAGCGTCACCTGCACCAACAGCAACGGCCCGTTCGCCGGCGGAACCTCCCTGCCGCCGATCACGGTCGTGGCGACCGTCACCGGCACCGGAGTGACGCCGGCACTGATCCAGACCGCGACGGTGGCGACGTCGTCGTCGATCGACGCGAACCCGGGCTACTCCTCCGTCGCCACAGCGGTTGCGCCGGCCACCGCACCGAGCGGCGTGACCGTCACCCCCGCGCAGAGCACGATCTCCGGGGGCATCGCGGTCACCGTCGGCGGCAGCAACCTCACCGGCGCGACAGCGATCACCATCGGTACGGCCGCCGAGCAGCAGGCCGGCACCTCGGTGGTGCTGTTGCCGTGCAGCTCCGGCCCGGCCGCCGGCTGCTTCACCGTGAACCCCGACGGCACCCTCGGCATCTCCAGCATGCCGGCCCGGTCCAGCCCGGCGACGGTCACGGTCAGCGTGGCCACCCGAGGCTCCACCGGATCGGCGACCTACGTCTACGCGGCCGCGCCGAACAGCCCGGCCACACCCACCGCGACCGCGGGCGTCAGCAGCGCCACGGTGAGCTGGATTGCGCCGGCGAGCAACGGCAGCCCGATCACCAGCTACCTGATCACCCCGATCCGGGACGGCGTCACCCAGCCGACCCTCACCTTCGACGCCTCCACCACCAGCCGCACCCTGACCGGGCTGACCGTCGGCGCGTCCTACACCTTCCGCGTGGCGGCGGTGAACGCGTACGGCACCGGTGCGGCCAGTCCACCCTCGGCGGCGGTGGTTCCGTACACACTGCCCGGAGCGCCGACGAACACCTCGGCCACCGCGGGTACCAACGCCGCCACGGTGAGCTGGACCGCCCCGGCCAACGGAAGTTCACCGATCACCGGATACACAGTGACGCCCTACCTTGGCGGGGTGGCGCAAAGCCCGCAGACCTTCGCCGGGACCGCGACGACCCAGGTCGTCACCGGGTTGACGGCCGGTGCCGCCTACACCTTCCGGGTGGCCGCGACGAACGCCGCCGGGACCGGCCCGCAGTCGGTTCCCTCCGCGTCGGTGACGGTCAACCCGCCGCCGACGCTGACCTTCCCACCGCCGCCACCCGGCAAGGCGTACGACCCGTACCAGTACCAGCTCACGGTGGCCGGCGGCACCGGCCCGTTCGCCTGGTCGGTCAGCGCCGGGAGCCTGCCCGCCGGGCTGACCCTCGACCCGGTCACCGGCCTGCTCTCCGGCACGCCCACCGTGTCCGGCACGTTCCCGTTCACCGTCCGGGTGACCGACTCGTTCGACCAGTCCGCGACCCGACCGGTCGACCTGGTCATCGCCCCGCTCGGTGGGCTCTCCATCAGCGTCCCGGCGATCTCGACGCTCGGCACCGTCGCCTCGGGCACGACAGGCGTCTCGGGCCAACTCGGCCCGGTGACCGTCACCGACGACCGCGGGCCGTTCTCCGGCAACTGGGTCACCGTCGTCTCGAGCACGAGCTTCACCACGGGCGCTGGATCGGGCGGCGAGACCATCCCCAACAGCAACATCACGTACGCCTCCGGGGCCGCCCTTGCCAGCACCGGGGTCGGATCCTTCGTCCCGCAGCCCGGGGCGGTGCTGAACACCCCGCGTACGGCCGCCGGCTGGTCCGGACAGACCGGAGGCCCGAACACCGTCACCTGGAACCCCACCCTGTTGGTGAGCCTCCCGTCCGAGCTGGTGGTCGGCGACTACGTGGCGGTCGTGACGCACTCCGTCATCTAGCTCAGCCGGCTGTTCATTCCCGGCCCACACCCCCAGACGTCGCTGCCCGGCCGCTCCCTTCGGAACGGCCGGGCAGTCTCTGGTCAGGGAACGTCAGGCCAGCTGGGTCCGGTGCCGGCGGACGAGATACCAACCACCGAGGGCGACCAGCACCAGCAGGGCGATCCCGCCGACCGTGTAGACAAGCCAACTCGGCCCGCTGGAGGCCGAGACCGTCATCGGCGCCGCGACGGGCAGGACGATCTTCCCGGTCGCGGTGCGTTCCACTGTGCCGCTGGCGAGCTTCGCGTGCACGTCCCAGGTCCCGGCGGGCAGGGCCTGACTGACCTCGATCCGTACCTGACCGCTCTGGCCGGGCAGGATCGTCACGCCGTTTGTCACAGTGAACGGTCCGGCCCGGACCGCCGCCTTGGCCAGTGACAGGGTGCCGGTCATGTCCAGTGCGCGTTCGCCGGTGTTGGTGACCCTCGCGGTGACCACGGGGAACTCGCCGGTGCCGGGCTCCGCGGCCAACCCCTCGATCCGGAAGTCCGTTGGCGGCTCGCCACCCGGACCGATGTCGAGGTAGACCCGGATGCCCACGCGGTGGATCTGGGTGACGTTGCCGGTGCGTTCCTTCGCGCTGGTGACCTGCGCCCAGATCGCGCCGTACCGCTCGCCCTTCGATGCCTTCTCCGGCACGGCGAGCTCGACCTCGACCGGGCGTCGCTCGCCCGGGTCCAGCTCCATCGTGGCGGTTCTCAGCCGGATCCACCCGCTCAGCTCGTTGCCCGTGCGGCCCTCGGGCACTGTGAAGGCGTTGTTCTCGACCGACGCCGCGCCGGCATAGAACTCGATCTTCTGCGTCTCGGCGGAGGTGTTCCGCACCTCGACCCGGCGATTGATCGTCGTCCCGGGCTTCAGGTGATCCACGATGTAGACCTGGGCCCGGGGGTCCTGCACCCGACTGGCCGGGATGTCCAGCATTCGGATGCTGATGGCGGCTTCCTCGGCCGGATCCTGTCGCTGCTCCCGCACGGCAACGGCTGGCGCCGCCGAAACCCCGAGCGCCACGAGGGCGACCGAGGCCAGCAGCACCAGCCGGCCGAGCGGCTCAGAACACCGAATGTGTCACCGTCCCCGTGTAGACACCCTGGACGGTGCCGTCGGGCACGTTCACCACCAGGGTGGGGTTCCAGGTGGCGAAGTTGTTGCCGGTGCCGCCGGTGTGGGCCATCGCCGTGCGGGGCACGTTGATGATCACCTGGTCACCGGAGGTGGGCTGACCCGGCGTGAAGGTGCCGCCGCCGGCGGTCGCCGTCGCGGGGCCGGACCAGTACAGGACGTTGATGTTCGGGATCGTCTCGCCCGAGGAGCCACCGCCGGTGGTGAAGTCGGTGGAGACGACGTTGGCTGTCCAGTTGGGGGTGAGCGCCCCGCGCTGGTCCAGCACGGTGACCGGGCCAAGTTGACCGGAGACGGTCGTGCCCTCCACGCCGTTCCCGATGTTGGCGGTCGCCGGCACCGTGATCGACAGACCACCGGCGGCGTCGACGGTGAGGGTCACGACCGTGTCGCCCGTCGTGTCCGCGGCGGCCGGTCCGGCGAGCGCGACGACGGCGGCGACACCGGCCAAGCCTGCGAGAATCTTTCTACGCATCGAGTCTCCTTCTTCCCAAACAACCCATAGCAAGCAGTTCAGAGACTAACTACGCAAAACGCCCACAGGGGCCTGAATGACGCGAGCATCACCCGGTGGTCGGCAGGTGTTCGTGCTCGATCCTCGGTGTGGTGGCGTCGCGGGAGCGGGAATGCCTCTTCCCGGAATCGAGCGTTGTCTCGGGTGGTCCGGGACCGCGCTGGTGGCCGTCGCGGAGGGCGCGCACGACAAGGGCTCGGCGCCCTGCCGGCCGCCGAGCCCCGCGAGCGGATTTCAGGCCGCGACCACGTACGGGAACGTGGCGGACCGGGCGGCCTTGGTGACGTCCGAGGTGAGGCCGGAGGTGGTGCCGGTGTTGAGAATCAGGGAGAACATCACTTCGGGCACGTTGTCGGCCAGGGTGCGTCCGTTGCGGACGGCGAAGCCGAAGTTCGCGGCCGTGCCGACCTTGTACGACAGCAGGTCGGGGTAGAGCTGCCGGGCGACGCTCCAGCCGTACGCCTGCGGATCCGGTGCGGTGCCGTTGGCCTTGACCACGCCGGCGACCGCGTTCGCGATCTCCTCCCCGCCCTCGGTGAGGTCGTTGCCGGGGTGCCGGAAGTTGGCGGGGTCGGAGAAGTCGGTGTCGTGGGGCCAGAAGATCGGCCACATCATGGGGTGGCCGGCGCGGTTGATCTGGCGCCATCCGCCAGCGTCGGTGGCCAGCATGGTGCGACACCACACGCCGATCTCGGTGCCGTCGCGCAGCAGCGGCTCGTCGTGGGAGACCTCGAGGACGATCGACTCGACTGTGGTGCCGGCGAAGCTGTTCCTGGCCTGGTCGGCCCGCCATGCCGAGCGGTCCACCGGCGAACCGTTCTTGACCGCGCCGTTGATGGTGGCGAGTTCGTCGAGGTCGATGAAGAAGGGGTCGGTGATCCGGCCGGCCCAGATCCGGACGTTGCCGCCGGTCGTCACCTCGCCGGTTCGCCCCTCGGCAATGGGGGTGCCCATCGCGGCGTCGTCGCGGGCGTCCGCTCCGGTGAGCTCGTACAACTGGAGGGCCTGCCGGGCGTCGCCGTCCGGCTCGCCGAAGGCGAACCGGTAGGTCAGGTCCTCCACCTCGGCGCCGTTGATGTGAATCTTGATCTCGTAACGTGCCTCGGCGTGGAAGCCGCGCTTGATGTCAGCCTTGGTCACCGAGCTGTTGACGTCCATGACGAACACGGTGGCGCGGTCACCGTTGAAGACGAACAGGTCGTCGATGTAGAGCTGACCGCCCTGGGCGGCCAGGGGCGTATCGAGGTGGTGCGACATGAGCTCACTCCCGGAACTGCCGGATTTTGGACTAATCCGAACATAGTGGGCGTGAGCCGGGCCTCCCCACTCATCGCGCCAATCCGGTCCGCGGGGCCCGCCTACGGCGGTGGGCCGCCCGAGTTCTCCTCGGACGGCCCACGCTTTCGTGCCTGATGATCAGATGCGAGACCACTTCTGGTTGGCGGCGCCGAGGCAGTCCCACAGGTGCAGCTTGCCGCCGTTGTTGGGGTTGGCCTCCCGGACGTCCACGCACTTGTTGGCGTTGAGGTTGACCAGGTCGCCGGCGGCGTTGAGGGTGAAGCGTTGGGCAGTGTTGCCGTTGCAACTGACCAGGTTGACCTCGGTGCCGTTGGCGGTGCCGGCCCAGGCCGGGTCCATGCACTTGCCCATCGCGCGGATGGTCCCGTCGGAGGCGAAGGTCCAGCTCTGGGCCGCCGTGGTGTTGCAGTCCCAGATCTGGAGCTTGGCGCCCTCGACCGGGTTGGCGCCGGGGATGTCGATGCAGCGACCGCTCTGCGCACCCCGGATCCGGTTGGTGCCGGGAGTCGGGTCGCCCCCGCCGCCCGAGGTGTAGCTGGACACCCGCACGTAGTCGACGAGCATCTGCTGCGGGAACTGCGTCGAGCCGTCCGGGTAGCCGGGCCAGTTACCACCGACCGCCACGTTGAGGATCATGAAGAAGGGGTGGTCGAACACCCAGCGGTTGCCGCCGAGCCGGGCGGGATCGACCCGGTGGTACTGCACCCCGTCGACGTACCAGGTGATGACGTTCGGCTCCCAGTCCACCCGGTAGGTGTGGAAGGTGTCGGCGAGCGGCGCACCGAGGGTGCGGCTGCCCGTGATGCCGCCGCCACCGGAGTAGCCAGGCCCGTGCACGGTGCCGTAGACGGTGTTGGGCTCCCGGCCGATGTTCTCCATGACGTCGATCTCGCCAGCGTCGGGCCACCCGCCGCCGGTGCCGAGCATCCAGAAGGCCGGCCAGATGCCCTGACCACGCGGGATCTTGATGCGGGCCTCGAACCGCCCGTACGTCTGGGTGAAGGTGGCCGCCGTCAGCAACCGCGCCGACGTGTACTCGCAGCGCCCGTAGTGGCACTGGTAGTTGGCGGGATTGTCCCGGCGGGCGGTGATGACCAGGTTGCCCTGGCCGTCGTGGACGGCGTTGCTGGTGCTGTTGGTGTAGTACTGCCGCTCGTTGTTGCCCCAGCCGCCGCCGCCGATGTCGAACCGCCACTTGTTCTGGTCGACGGGCGTGCCGGCAGGAGAGTTGAACTCGTCCTGCCAGCTGATGGGGCCGATGGCGGCCTCGGCCCGGTCGGGGTACGCCGGGACGACGAGCGCCGTCGCGGTCGCGACGAGGGCGACAGCCAGGAGTGCGAGGGGACGGAAGCGGAGGCTGGGCCGGGCTGTGAACACGGGAGGCTCCTCAGCTTGGGGTCAGTGGAGGTGGTCTACCAGGATAGAGAGCGCTCTCTAAAGCGAAGCATGTCGATATGATGTCTTTCTGTCAAGAGTGTTTCCAATATCACGACCGTCCGTTACCGCCCGATGCTGACCAGTGAGCGGCGAAGCGCCGGGGCCGGTCGACGCCGGTGGCATCGCTCGATGTCTCCGAGTTGGACGACGCCGACCCATCGAAGGAAGTTCGGCGCCGCCGAGGGTAACTCGATAGCGGTCGAATCGACCCGTCCTATTGCCGTGGGGCGTCCACGCGGGACAGGATGACGAGGCGTGCCGGAAACTTTCCCGTAACCTGCGCGCTGCTGGTCTCTGTCACAAGGAAGTGGGAGTCAGTCATGAGCGAGGCGTCGACGGCGCTGGGTGTGCGCCTCTACCCGGATCTGGTCGAGCGGGGTGGCCTGGCCCCCGCGCTTGTTGAAACTGCTGCCCGCCATGGGCTCGACATCGGCCGGGTGACCGCGCCGGAGCAGGGGCGGGCCCGGTTCACCTGCGCCGAGCTGCACTCCGACGAGGGCGTGGTCTGCGTCGGGCTGGGGTCGCAGGCCCGATACTTCATGATTGACCTGCGCGTCTCGGGAGAGGTTCTCGCCCGCGGCGACGTCATGGATCTGGTGCAGGTCGCCCAGGTGGCCGCGGCCTGGCGGGCCGGCCTGACGTTCGCCGAGCTGACCACCCGGTTCCCGTTCATGGAGGAGATCAAGCACCGCCCGGCGCCGGTGGCCCAGGTCAGCTAGTCGACGGGGTCGGGCAGGTCAGCAGCGCAGCCGAGGTGGCAGTGGTGACTCCGTACCGGCACCCCGGTTGAGGTAGGTCGACTGGACGAAGTCGACGAGGCGCTCCGCGTCGGCCGCAACCGAGGCCAGTCCGAACGAGACGCGAACCGCGCCACCCGTCGGTAGGCCCAGCACGGCGAGGTACTTGTCGATCGTGTCGACCCCCGCCAACAGCCGCTGCCGCATCGACGTCCGGCTCATCCCGAACGCGCCCTCGGCCGCGCCCGGGTTGCAGAAACAGCCGGTACGCAGGGCGATTCCGACCGCTGCCGCCTCCCGCGCCACGAGCCGTTCGTCGACCAGCGTGCCGTCCGGGTGGCGGAGGTTGAAGGTCACTGTGCCACCGCGCCCCGCACCCGTCGTCGGCCCGTACACCTGGACCAGCGGCCCGCCGGTGTCGTGCCGCATTGTGGCCAGCCGCTCCAGCAGCCACCCGGTGAGCAGGCCGACCCGGGTGTGGACGAGGTCCACGCCGATCGAGTCGAGCCAGCGCAACCCGAACTCCACGTCCGGGATGCTCAGAAAGTTGAGCGTGCCGTCCTCGAACGCCGACTCGTCGTCCATCGGCCGGTGCCAGTCGCCCTGCACGCTCACCGCGCGGATCGTGCCGCCGGCGAACCACGGCCGGCGCAAACGGGCCAGCGCCGAACGGCGAGCCAGCAGCGCGCCGACCCCGGTGGGGTAGCCGAAGAGCTTGTACCAGCTCAGGCAGACGAAATCCGGCCTGACGACGCTGAGGTCCAGCCGGTTCGTCGGCGCGAAGGCGGCAGCGTCGAGCAGCACGTCGTAGCCGCGCTGGTGGGCCAGCTCCACCCAACCCAGCGGGTGCTGTACCCCGGAGAAGTTGCTCTGCGCCGGGTAGGCGAACAGCCCGCGCCGACCGGACCGACCCCACCGACGGGCCAGGCCGCCACTGCCGGCGTCGAGCGCCGCGACCAGGTCCGACTCGGCGACCCGCAGCTCCGGCCCGGTCAGCGGCAGGTAGCGCACTGAGGCGCGAGCCGACCGGGCGTACTCGCGAATGCCGTTCACCGAGTTGTGGTTGTCCCAGGTGAGCACCAGCGGCGCGGCCCTGCCGAAGTCGTACGCCTCGCCGACCAGCCGGCAGGCCCCGCTGGCGTTCGCTGTGAAGATGACCGCGTACTCGGCCGGGTCGGCGCGGAAGAAGTCGAGCACCGCGCGTCGCGCCGACTCCACCAGCGAGCCCGCCGCCACACTCGTGGGGTTCTCCGAGTGGGGGTTGCTGTAGAGGCCGGCGAGCAACCGGTCGTGGTGGGCGCGAACCTGCGCCTGGGCAGCCACCCCGGCCCCGGCGTAGTCGAGGTACACCTGCCCGTCGGTGTCCAGGTGTCGGTACTCGGTGGCGCGCAGCTCGTCGATCCGGCCGGTGGCGGCGTATCCCGGCAGCCCCGTGGGGGAGGCGTGCGGCGTCGGGTCAGGACGCACGACGGGGATCCCGTCGGAGCAGGACCGCCCAGGCCGCGCCAAGGAAGAGCAGCACGAAACCGCCGAGCACCAGCCAGTCGATCCACACCGGCCGGGAGAAGCTGTCACCGTACGTGGCCAGCAGCGGCGGGCCGAGCGGGGAACCACCGTCGCGCCAGAGCCGCTCCACTCCGGCGGTGTGCCCCAAGCCCTCGAACGCCCACCGGTTGGACATCGCGTAGCTGAGCCACTGACCGCCGACCGCCATGGCCGGCACCGGCAGGATCGCGCCGACGAACAGCACCTGTGGGAAGCAGAGCATCGGCAGCATGAGCGTCGCCTGGGCCGCGTCGGACACGGCCGCCGAGCAGAGCAGACCGAGGGCGAGCGCCGCCGCCGAGGAGAGCAGCAGCGTCGCGTACAGGGCGGCGAAGTCGGCGCCGCCGACCGGCGGCAGCCGGTCCATGCCGCGCAGCACCCCGAGCAGTGCCAGGTCCACCACTGCCAGCAGCGGCAGCAGCACCGCGACCTTCGCCAGCAGGTACGGGACCAGCCGGACACCGGCCAGCCGCTCCCGGCGCAGGATCGGCAGCTCGGTGCAGATCTGGAGGAGCCCGTAGGTCAGCCCGAAGAAGAAGCCGCCGAACGCGATCCAGAACAGGATCATCACGGTCACCGTCGGGCTGGGTCTGGTCGGCTCGAACGCCCCCGGGCGGAACAGCAGCGCGAACATGCCGAGCACCATCAGCGGCGAGCCGAGCAGGATCGCCAGGGTCAGCCGGTTACGGACGACGATCTCCGCGTTGCGCGCGCTGAGGACCGCCCACTGGCGCAGCCGGCCGACGCGCCGCGGCGACGTCTCGGCGACGTCACAGTCGGTGCTACGGGGCGGCGGCTCGGCCGGGCGCTGCTCGGCGAAGCGATCGGGCCACTCGGCGGGTTGCGTCGCTTCGTCGAGCCGGAGGTGCACCTCGAGCAGGGACCGCAGGCCGAAGAACTCCCGGGCGGCGGCCGGCGCGCCGGTGAACGCCAGCCGGCCCTGACGGGTCAGCACGACGACCCTGTCGCAATGGTCCACGTCGGTGACCTGGTGGGTGGTCAGCACGACTGTGGCACCCGTGTCGGCGAGCGCGCGGAGCGCCCGGAGCAGCTCCACGGCGATCGCCGGGTCCAATCCGGAGGTGGGCTCGTCCAGGAAGAACACGCCGGGCCGGGTGAGCAGCTCGACGGCGATGCTGGCGCGCTTGCGTTCACCGCCGCTGAGCAGGCCGACCGGCGTGCCGGCCCGGTCGGTGAGCCGCAGCTCGGCGAGCACCTCCGCGACCCGGTCACTGATCTCGGCCGGCCCGGTGGTGGAGGGCAGGCGCAGTTGGGCGGCGTACCGCAGGGTGCGGGCCAGGGGCAGCTCGCTGTGGATGATGTCGTCCTGCGGAACGACACCGATGGTGCCGGCCGTGGTGGTGCCGTCGTACGTGACGGTGCCGGCCACCGGTCGCTGTACCCCGGAGAGGATCTCCAGCAGGGTGGTCTTGCCGGCGCCGCTGGCGCCGATGATCGCGACCAGTTCGCCCGGCGCGATGCTCACTGAGATGTCGGTCAGGATCTGGCGACCGCTCCGGACGCTCTGGCTCAGCCCTTGAGCGGCGATGCCGACCCCGGCACGCGGGGGAGACGTGGTCTGCTCGGTCGTCATGTCGAGTGCTCGATCCGGTCGGGGAGTGGTCCGCCTGAAAATCGTGCCTCGTCGATGCTACTGAGCGGCCGCGCGGTGTGCCCGGAGTGGACGGTCAGCGACCGTCGTCCGTTCAGCCGGTGGTGGTCCGCGCCCGCGCGGGCACCTGGAGGAGATCGAGGCAGTTGCGCCACAGCGTCTCCAGCTGGGTCGGGTCGTTGAGCAACTTCGCGAGCAGGACCCGCCCCTCGATCTGCGCGACGATCGATCGGGCGGCCTCCCGGCTGTCGACCGCCGGGCCGGCCAGGCCGCGCTCCTTCGCCTCGACGACCACCTGCTCGATGAGGCTGATCTGCTCCTCGAAGATCTCCTGGAGCCGACCGCGGATCTCCTCGGCCTGGTTGCTGAGTTCGAGGGCGAGGTTGCCGAACAGGCAGCCCGCGACCACGCCGGCCTTCTGCTGGCCGACGCGCTGGACCTCCTCGGTGGCCTCGAACAGGTCCCGGAGCCGCTGTAGCGGGTCGCGCTCGCTGCCGAGCAACTGCTCCCACTGGCGTCGCTGGGTGACCCAGTGCTCGTCGATGACGGTGCGGGCGAGAGCCTGCTTGGACTCGAAGAAGTAGTAGAAGCTGCCCTTCGGCACGCCTGCCGCCGCGCAGATCTCGGCCACGCCGAGCGCCGTGTAGCCGCGCTGCTCGATCAGCGTGGCGGCCGCGTCGAGGATCTTGTTCTTCGCGTCACTGGTTCGACCCATGCCTCGACGATACACGACCGGTCGGCTAGCTTCTAGTAGACCAGTCGTCTAGTGAAGGTGATTCCCTCATGAACAGCAGTCAGAATCAGAAGGTCGCTGTGATCACCGGCGCCTCCCAGGGCATCGGCGCCGACCTCGTGGCCGCCTACCGCAAGCTCGGGTACGGCGTCGTGGCGACCTCGCGCTCGATCGGCGCGTCCGACGACCCGGAGATCGTCACCGTCCGGGGCGACATCGCCGAGGCCGACACCGCCGAGCGGGTGGTGCGTGCCGCACTGGACCGCTTCGGGCGGATCGACAGCCTGGTGAACAACGCGGGCATCTTCGTCGCCAAGCCGTTCACCGACTACACCGACGAGGAGTTCGACACTGTCACCAGGGTCAACCTCGCCGGCTTCTTCCACCTCACCCGACGCGTGCTGCCGCACCTGCTGGCCGGCGGTTCGGGGCACATCGTCAGCATCACCACCAGCTTCGTCGACCAGCCCAGTTCGCACGTTCCGTCGGTGCTCGCGTCGCTGACCAAGGGCGGCCTCAGCTCGGCCACCAAGTCCCTGGCCATCGAGTACGCGGCGCGCGGCGTACGGGTCAACGCCGTCGCGCCCGGCATCATCAAGACCCCGATGCACCCGGTCGAGACGCACCAGACGCTCGCGGGCCTGCACCCGGTCGGCCGGATGGGCGAGACCAGCGACGTCGTCGACGCCGTCCTCTACCTCGAGTCCGCTCCGTTCGTCACCGGCGAGATCCTGCACGTCGACGGCGGGCAGAACGCCGGTCACTGACTCCACCCACACCGAGAAGGGAGTAGCCGATGCCGATCGTGACCATCCAGATCACTCGCGAGGGCAGCACCGCGGAGACGTCCGCGGCGACCGCCGAGGAGAAGGCCGCCCTCATCAAGGGCGTGAGCGAGCTGCTGCGCGACGTCCTGAACAAACCGTTGACGTCGACCTTTGTGGTGATCGACGAGGTCGAGACCGAGAACTGGGGTCGCGGCGGCCTCCCGGTCGAGCAGTTCCGGCAGCGGCAGGTGCCCGAATAGACGCGCTGCCCTCGTCGGCCGGGTTCAACGCGCCGGCAGCGGGACGGCTCCATGGCGGCGGCCGGTGTGCCACCGGCCGCCGCCGGGCGTTCGGGCGGGTTGGGTCAGACCGGCGGGGCCTCGGCGAAGAACTGCCGCAACGCGTCGGCGACCATTGTGGGTGCCGTCATCGTCACGAAGTGCGACTGACCCGGCCAGACGACGTAGCTTGCCGCTGGAATCGCCTTCGCGAGGGCGTTCATCGTGGTGGGCATCGGCTCCCAGGTGTCCGCGCCGGCCAGCAGGAGAGTCGGCACGGCGATCGAGGACCACCGGCTGATGTCGGTGCTGTCCTGCGCGAGCGCCTCCAGATCGTGCAGCCAGCCGATCGCCGAGCGGCGCGCCTCGACCGGGTCGGGCACCCGATCGCCCGCGCCCGCGGCCATCGCGGCGACGATCTCGGCCGGAACCCGCGTCACGTCGTTCAGGGCCGCTGCCATCGCGGCGGCATCGTCGCGCTCGAAGGCGGCACGGTACCGGTCGAGCAGCGGCGCGACCTGCGCCCCGGCCGCGTAGAGCGGCGGCTCGAAGATGGCCAGGGAACGTACGTCGCGCGGATCAGCCACTGCGGTGTGCAACGCCAGTGTCGCTCCGTAGGACGCGCCGACGAGATGGACCGGCTGGCCCGAGGATTGCCGGGCGGCCTCGATGACGGCGAGCAGATCGGCGGTCTCGGCCCGGAAGGACTTGGTGCCGGCCGGGACGTCGCTGGGACCGTATCCGCGCCGGGCCGGCAGCCATAGCTCGTGCTCCTGGGCCAGGTGCTCCGCGACGGTGGCCCAGGAGTGCAGCCCGCCACCCGAGCCGTGCACCAGGACGACGGGGTCTCCGACGCCCAGTCGTCGTGCCACAAGGTGGGTCCCGTCGGCCGACTCGACCGTCTGATCGTGGCTGTTCACCGCTGCTCCTGTTTCTGGGTTGGCCAGTTGCTCAACGTGGTGTGCACCGCGTCGAGGATCGACTGCCACGACGCGTCGACAGCGCGGGGATGCCCGAAACCGTCGACCGTCTCAAGGCTTGCGAAGCCGTGGAAGGTGCTTCGGACGAATCGCATCGCGTCGGTCAGGGCCGGCTCGTCGAGCCCGTACCCGCGCAGCATCGCGTAGCTCAGCTCGATCATCCGTAGGTGCCCGGCCGACCCTGTGCCGACCTCGGGCGGCAGCTGAAGCTGGGTGGCCGCGTACTGCCCCGGATGGGCGACGGTGAACGCGCGCCAGGCGTCGGCGAACCCGATCAGGGCCTGGCGGCCGGCCCGCCCCGCCACCGCTATCGCGAGCGCGTCGGCGAACGTGGCCGCGGCCCGGACTGCGACGTGTTCGATCAACGCGTCGCGACTGCGGACGTGTACGTACAGGGCGGCGTCCGAGACCCCGAAGTGCCGGGCGACGGCCGCGACGGTCAACCGGGACAGGCCCACCGAATCCGCCAGCTCGGCTGCGGCGGCCGAGACGCGCGAGCTGGTCAACCCCTGCCGTGGCATATCGAACCTTTGCTTCGCTAGGAAGAAACTTAGGGGCCCAAAGATAGCACCGCCACCGGCTGCTGGGTCGGGCAGGCATGAACGGCCCAGTCGGGGGAAGACCGGCCGTTCCACAGCCGAACAGGAGAGCAGGGATGAGAGCCGTCGTCTACGCGGACGTCCGGACGGTCGCGGTCCGGGAGGTGCCCGACGCGACACTGGAGGCGGAGACCGACGCGCTCGTGCGGATCACCTCCACCGCCCTGTGTGGCACCGACCTGCACATGTACGACGGACGGACCAGCGCCGAGCCCGGCCTGGTGCTCGGTCACGAACCGCTCGGCGTGGTGCAGGAGGTGGGCGCCGCGGTGCAGACCGTCCGACCGGGCACCCGGGTGGTGATCCCCACGCACCTGTTCTGCGGTACGTGCGTGATGTGTGCCCGCGGGCTCTCCGCGGCCTGCCTGCGGGCCCGGGCCGAGGGGCCGGGCGCGGCGTACGGGTACGCGGGGATGGGTCCGTACCGGGGCGCGCAGGCCGACCTGCTGCGGGTGCCGTGGGCCGACGCCAACTGTGTACCCCTGCCGGGCGAGCCGGGGGACGGGTACGAGGACGACTTCGTGCTGCTCGCCGACGCGTTCGTCACCGGGTGGCACGCCGCCACCCTCGCCGAGGTCGGGCCCGGTGACACGGTGGCGGTGTTCGGCGCCGGCACCGTCGGTCTGCTCGGCGCCCACGCGGCGCTGCTCCGAGGGGCCCGGGTCGTGTACTCCGTCGACGGGGTCGACGCCCGACTCGACAAGGCCGGCGAGATCGGCGCCGTGCCGATCGACTTCCGACGGGGCGACCCGGTCGAGCAGATCCGCGCCGACCGGGCCCGGACCGGGCTGCCGCTCGGCGAGGAGAAGCTGGGCGGGGTCGACAAGGTCATCGACGCGGTCGGGTTCCAGGCCCGCGACCGGGAGCACCCCGACCGGGAGCGTCCGAACCAGGTCATCACCGACGCGGCCCGGCTGGTCAACGCCGCTGGCGCGATCGCGGTCGCCGGTGTGTACCCGGACCAGGATCCACACCCCGCGCCCGGTGCGGACGGTCACGAGGATGTGGTCGCGCCGTGGGGAGCGCTGTTCAGCAAGGGGGTGGCCGTCCGGTTCGGTCGTACCCACGACCGCCGCTACACGGTCCTGCTGCGGGACCTCGTCGTCGCGGGCCGGGCCCGGCCCAGCATGATCGTCACCCACCACGGCACCCTCGCCGACGCCCCGGAGTTGTATCGCCACTTCGACCGCCGGCGCGCTTAACGGACGCCAAGGCATGGACCCGCCGTCATGTGCTCGCCGCTCCGTGACGGTGACCGTCGATGTGTCCGGCCGGCAGAGGCGTGGGTCACATCAGTTGTCCGAGACCCCTGGGCGCGCCGCTCGTACGACGTTGCGCCTGGTGCCGATCATCATCGCTCGATGGCACGGCGGGTGCGCTGTGTGACCGGCCCGATCCTCCCTAGCGCGTCTTGCCTGGTGGGAAAGCTGCCGGTAGCGGCACGGGTCAATCGGCGCGTTGTCGCAGGTCGGCGTGGGTGCTGTGCTCGAGCCGGGGCGCCGGGAGGGGCTGCGGTGGCCGCTGTGGCAGGCGAACACTGTGCCACATCTATATTGCCGGATTGTTACCTTTTCAACAGTCCCTCGCCTTGCGGATGGCCCTCCGGCCGCAATACGTTGCCGTCAACAACAAAACCAAGTGAAGGTTCAACCTTCCGGAGGCAACCGATGACGTTGGCGAGGTGGTACGAGCTATGAGCGACGTGCCCATCCTCCTTGAGATGCGCTCCATCACCAAGGAGTTTCCCGGAGTCAAGGCCCTCTCCGACGTCAACCTGGTGGTTCGCGCCGGCGAGATCCATGCCATCTGCGGCGAGAACGGTGCGGGCAAGTCCACCCTGATGAAGGTGCTCAGCGGGGTGTACCCCCACGGCACCTACGACGGCAAGATCATCTACCAGGGGTCGGAGAGCAAGTTCTCCGACATCCGGGCCAGTGAGAACGCCGGCATCGTGATCATCCACCAGGAGCTCGCGCTCATTCCAGGGATGTCGATCGCCGAGAACATCTTCCTCGGCAACGAACCGCGCAAGCGGGGCGCGATCGACTGGAAGGCCGCGAACCGGATGGCGCTGGACCTGATGGCCCGGGTCGGTCTGGAAGAGGACCCGGACACCCTGATCAAGGACATCGGGGTCGGCAAGCAGCAGCTCGTCGAGATCGCCAAGGCGTTCGCCAAGGACGTGAAGCTGCTCATCCTCGACGAGCCCACCGCGGCGCTCAACGAGGCGGACTCCAAGCACCTGCTGGACCTGCTGCGCGGGTTCCGCTCCCGTGGCATCACCTCGATCATGATCTCGCACAAGCTGAACGAGATCGAGGCGATCGCCGACCAGATCACCATCCTGCGCGACGGCCGGACCGTGGAGACCCTCGACGTCAAGGCGGACGGGGTCGACGAGGACCGGATCGTGCGGGGCATGGTCGGCCGCGAGCTGAGCAGCCGGTTCCCGGACCACACGCCGAAGATCGGTGAGGTCTTCTTCGAGGTCCGCGACTGGAACGTCCGGCACCCGATCTCCGCCGAGCGGCAGGTCTGCAAGAACGAGAGCTTCGTGGTGCGCCGCGGCGAAATCGTCGGCTTCGCCGGTCTCATGGGCGCGGGCCGCACGGAACTCGCGATGAGTGTCTTCGGCCGCTCCTACGGGGTGTTCGAGTCGGGCACGATCATCAAGGACGGCAAGGAGATCGTCCTGAAATCGGTGGCGGATGCCATCGACAACGGCCTCGCCTACGTCAGCGAGGACCGCAAGGCGATCGGCCTCAACCTGCTCGACGACATCAAGACGTCGACGGTGGCGGCCAAGCTGTCCAAGATCTCGCACCACGGCGTCCTGAACGAGGTCGAGGAATACCAGGCGGCTGAGTCGTACCGCAAGGAGTTGCGGACCAAGGCCCCGACGGTCGACGAGAGCGTCTCCAAGCTCTCCGGCGGCAACCAGCAGAAGGTCGTGCTGGCCAAGTGGATGTTCACCGACCCGGACCTGCTGATCCTCGACGAGCCGACGCGCGGCATCGACGTGGGCGCCAAGTACGAGATCTACGGCATCATCCAGCGGCTCGCCGACCAGGGGAAGGGCGTCATCGTCATCTCCTCGGAGCTGCCTGAGCTGATCGGACTGTGCGACCGCATCTACACAGTGTTCGAAGGCGCCATCACGGGCGAGATCGCCCGGGCGGACGCCACCCCGGAAACCCTCATGAAGCAGATGACCTCGACGAAGAAGATGGCCACACGATGAGCCGATTGAAGGACCTTCAGAAGAACCTGTTCGGAGGCACCACCTCCAACGCTCGCCAGTTCGGAATGATCTTCACCCTGGTGGCGATCGTCGTTCTGTTCCAGATCCTGACCGATGGCCTCACCCTTCGGTCGGACAACCTGATCGCGCTGTTCCAGCAGAACTCGTACATTCTGATTCTGGCCATCGGCATGCTCATGGTGATCGTGGCCGGGCACATCGACCTCTCGGTCGGCTCGGTCGCCGCCTTCGCCGGCATCCTGGTGGCCAAGTCGATGACCGAGTGGGACCTTCCCTGGCCCGCTGCCATCGTGTTCGGCCTCGCCATCGGCGCGGCGATCGGCGCCTGGCAGGGCTTCTGGGTGGCCTACATCGGGGTGCCGGCGTTCATCGTCACCCTGGCGGGCATGCTGCTCTTCCGGGGCGGCAACCAGTTCATCGGTAACGCGAGCACCGTCCCGGTGCCGGAGGGCTTCCGGGAGATCGGCTCAGGCTTCCTGCCCGAGTTCGGTCCGAACACCGGCTACAACAACGCCACGCTGCTGCTCGGCCTGGCCGCGGCGTTGGCGGTGGTGTGGCGCGAGATCCAGTCCCGCAAGACCCGACGGGCCATGGACGCCGACCCGGCGCCCATGTGGATCTCCATCCTGCGGATGGCCATCATGGTCGGCGTGATCGCCTTCGCGGCGCTGCGCTTCGCCAGCGGTCGCGTCGGCACCAGCTTCCCGATCTCCGGCATCATCCTGCTGGTCCTGGTCATCGCGTACTCCTTCTACACCCGCAACACGGCCGGTGGCCGGCACATCTACGCGGTGGGCGGCAACTCCCGGGCGGCCGAGCTGTCCGGTGTGAAGCTCAAGCGGGTCAACTTCTTCGTCATGATGAACATGTCCGTCCTGGCAGCGCTGGCCGGCATGATCTTCGTGGCCCGCTCGGCGGCCTCCGGGCCGCAGGACGGCAACGGCTGGGAACTGGACGCCATCGCTGCCGTCTTCATCGGTGGCGCGGCCGTCGCCGGCGGTATCGGCACCATCAGCGGCTCCATCGTCGGTGGTCTCGTCATGGCCGTGCTCAACAACGGCCTGCAGCTGATGGGCGTCGGCACCGACCGCGTCCAGATCATCAAGGGTCTGGTCCTGTTGCTGGCCGTCGCGATCGACGTCTACAACAAGAGCCAGGGGCGCTTCTCCATCATCGGGAGCCTGATGCGGCCCTTCCGCCGCGAGGATTCCGCCCCACCCGCCTCACCGCCGGACGCGGAGCGCGAGCCCGCCAAGGCAGCGGTGTCCGGCTGACGGCCACCGACCTCACTACCCGCCTCACCATCTAGAAAGGCAAGTCCTCACCATGCGTAAATTCTTCGGCACGTCGGTGGTGGCCATCAGCGCCGCCGCCATGCTGGCCCTCGCCGGCTGCGGCTCCGGCCGCGACGGCGACTCCGACACCAAGGGCGGCGACGCCAAGGGCTTCGCGGCGAACTCGCTGATCGGTGTCGCTCTGCCGGCCAAGACCTCGGAAAACTGGGTCCTCGCCGGTGACCTGTTCAGCAACGGCCTCAAGGAGGCCGGCTTCCAGGGTGACGTGCAGTACGCCGGCGCGTCGACCACTGTGGCCGACCAGCAGGCTCAGATCACTGCCATGGTCACCAAGGGCGCCAAGGTCATCGTCATCGGCGCGACCGACGCCGCGCAGCTGTCGACCCAGGTCGCGGCGGCCCACACGGCCGGCGTGAAGGTCATCGCCTACGACCGGCTCATCACGAACACCCCGGACCTCGACTACTACGTCGCCTTCGACAACTTCAAGGTCGGCCAGCTCCAGGGCCAGGCCCTGCTGGACGGCATGAAGGCCAAGAAGCCGAACGGCCCGTACAACATCGAGCTGTTCTCCGGCTCGCCGGACGACAACAACGCCGGTGTCTTCTTCAACGGCGCGATGGACGTGCTCAAGCCGGAGATCGACAAGGGCAACGTGGTCGTCGCCTCGGGTCAGAAGGACGTCAAGCAGACCGCCATCCAGGGCTGGAAGGCCGAGGGTGCGCAGGCCCGCATGGACCAGCTGCTGACCTCGACCTACGGCAACAAGGAGCTGGACGGCGTCCTCTCCCCGAACGACACGCTGGCCCGCGCCATCCTGACCTCGGTCAAGGGTGCTGGCAAGCCGACCCCGATCGTCACCGGTCAGGACTCCGAGGTTGAGTCGGTCAAGTCGATCGTCAAGGGCGAGCAGTACATGACGATCAACAAGGACACCCGCAACCTGGTGAAGGAGACCATCAACATGGTCAAGGCTCTCCAGGCCGGCGACAAGCCGCAGGTGAACGACACCAAGTCCTACAACAACGGCAGCAAGGTCGTCGACACGTACCTGCTCCCGCCGGTCGCCGTCACCAAGGCGAACGCGGCTGAGGCGTACGCCACCGACCCGAAGCTCGCGCCGCTCACCAAGTAATCACCGCACGGTAGGTAGTAACGCCGATGGGTCCCGGGTCTCCTCTACCGGGACCCATCGTCGTCCCTGCACCCCCGCACCAACCGGCCTCGACCCGGAAGGAGGTCTGACCGTGGCGACACCAGTACGGGCCAGGCCAGCCGGCGTCGGCCGCAACGCCGAATCCCCGCTGCCGTCGGTCCCCGGCGCCAGCCAGGAGGAGATCCGGCGGCAGAACCTCGGCGCTGTGCTGCGCTACGTCCACCTGCACGGACCGACGTCCCGCGCCGAGCTGACCAGCCGGCTCGGCCTCAACCGAAGCACCATCGGCGCCCTCGCAGCCGACCTGGTCACCAGCGGCCTGGTCACCGAGGAGGCGCCGACCACCGCTCGCCGCGCCGGCCGTCCCTCGCTGGTGGTCAGCCCCCGCTCCGACCGGGTCTACGCGCATGCGTTGAGCATCGACGCGGATCGGCTGCGTGCCGCCCGGGTCGGCCTCGGCGGGCAGATCCTCGATCTGCGGGAGATCCCCCGACCCAGCGGCATGTCGGCGATCGAAGCCGTCGGGCCCCTCGCCGGCCTGGTCCGCGACATGGAACGCGCGGTGGCGGGCGACGCGCTGCTGGTCGGCGGCGCCGCCGCGGTCACCGACACCACCCGCGACCCGGACGGCAGGCTCCGGATCGCCAGCATCGACGAGACGCTCGGCGCCGCGCTGGAGGCGGAGTTCAGCTCCGGCCCCGGCTTCGTGGCAGGGGACCTGGCCGACATCGCCGGCCTGGCCGAGCACGTCCGGGGCGTCGCGGTCGGCATCGACGACCTCATCTACCTGCACGGAGACCTGGGCATCAGCGCCGGCATCATCGTCGGTGGCCGACTGGTGATCGGCCATCGGGGTCACAGCGGCAAGGTCGGCCACATGGTCGTCAACCCCAATGGCCTGCCCTGCGGCTGCGGTTCACGCGGCTGCTGGGAAACCGAGATCTCGGAAGCCGCGCTGTTGCGGCACGCCGGCCGTGACCCGAGCGACCGCGCGGCGGTGGCCGAGGTGCTGCGCGCCGCGGCGGCCGGCGATCCGACCGCCCGCGCGGCCGTCGAGCAGGTGGCGGACTGGCTCGGCTTCGGCGTGGCGAACCTGGTCAACGTGGTCAACCCGGACGCCGTGGTGTTCGGTGGCTCGCTGCGCGACATCTTCACCGCCGGTGCGGACGTGGTCCGGGACCGGCTCGACACCATGCCGCTGCCCGCCTCCCGCGAGCACCTGCGGTTGCGCGCGGCGGCGCTCGGCCGCGACGCCGTCCTGATCGGCGCCGCCGAGTTGGCGTTCGACAAACTCCTGGCCGACCCGTTGAACGTCGGCGTCGCGGGCCAGGTCGGGACCGCCGAGCCCGCGTAGTCGCGCGACTTCCCGTCCGGTGTCGGCCCGGCTCCGAACGGGTGGCGTGTGACCCCACCCACCCTGCCGGCCCCGGACCCCGACACGGCGGCCACACGACGTGATCGACTCGGGTTCACGGAAATCGCGGCGTCCGGGCGCCGGGGACACGCCGACTTCATGAAACGCGAGTGGATCACGCCCGTCTGCGCCGTTCGGCCGCCCCGAACCGGTCCGAGGCGGGACAGCGCCAGGCAACAAGGCCGCTACATCCACAGTCGACAGCGACGGTTATCGCCGGCCCTTCATGCGTCTGTCCGTACGCGCTATCGTACGTTGTACGGTAGTGCGGGAAGACAGTTTCGGGAGGGGAGCGCTGTGACGACAAGAGCCGACGCGATAGTGGCGCAGGGGCTGCGCAAGCGGTATCGGGACCGGTACGCGCTGGACGGGTTCGACCTGCGGGTGCCGCAGGGAACGGTGTGCGGCCTGCTCGGCCCGAACGGGGCCGGCAAGACCACCTCGGTACGGATCCTCTCCACCCTGCTCCGACTCGACGAGGGTCGCGCCGAGGTGGCCGGCTTCGACGTGACCCGCCAGCCCGACCAGGTGCGCTACCGCATCGGGCTGGTGGGGCAGCATCCCGCCCTCGACGAGGCGCTGAGCGGCCGGCAGAATCTGGTGCTCTTCGGCCGGCTGTTCCACCTGGGTCGCCGCCGGGCCCGTCAACGGGCGGTCGAGCTGCTGGAACGCTTCGGTCTCGCCGACGCCGCCGAACAGCCGGTCAGCACGTACTCCGGCGGTATGCGCCGACGGCTCGACCTGGCGGCCGGCATGATCCTGGCCCCCGCGGTCCTCTTCCTCGACGAGCCCACCACCGGGCTGGACCCGCGTGGCCGCAACGAGGTGTGGGAGTCCGTCCGGGAGTTGGTACGCACCGGCACCACCGTGCTGCTCACCACCCAGCAACTGGACGAGGCCGACCAACTCGCCGACCGGATCTCGGTGGTCGAGGCCGGCCGGGTGATCGCCGAGGGAACTCCGGACGACCTCAAGACCCGCCTCGGCGGCGATCGCATCGAGGTCGTCGTCGCGGCACCGACCGACCTCGCCGCCGCCGTTGCCCAGATCCGCCGGGCGGCCGACGACGAACCGACTGTCGACGTGGACCGGCGGATGGTGAGCGTCCGGGTCGGTCACCAGGCCGGTGCACTCGTCGACGTGTTGCGGGCGCTCGACGCCGTGAACGTCCCGGTGGCGGACGTCGCGCTGCGCCGCCCAACCCTGGACGACGTGTTCCTGCACCTCACCGGGCACCGCGCGGCGACCGTCGAGGTGGCGGCATGAGCGCGGTGACCATGCCGGCCCCGCCGGTGGATCTGACGCCCGGCCGGCCCGCCCTCCTGGCCGACAGCGGCACGCTCATCTGGCGCGGCCTGGCCCGGTGGCGACGCGATCCTGGCCCACTGATCGCCTCGCTCGGCTTCAACATCCTGATCGTGTTGATGTTCGCCTACCTGTTCGGTGGCGCGTTGCAGGTGCCCGGCGGTGGCAGCTACCGAGAGTTCCTGATGCCGGGCATGTTCGTGATGACCATGGTCTTCGGCATCAGCCTCACCACGATCGCCGTTGCCGAGGACCTGGAGCGCGGGGTGACCGACCGGCTCCGATCGATGCCCGTGTCACCGCTGGCGCCGCTGGCGGCCCGGGCGGTGGCCGACATGCTGTTCGCGCTGGTCACCCTCGGGGTCCTGCTGCTGACCGGTCTCGCAATCGGGTGGCGAACACACGGCGGGATCGGTGCCACGCTGGCGGCGGTGGGACTGATCCTGCTGCTGCGCTTCGCCCTGATCTGGGTCGGCATCTTCCTCGGGTTGGTCGCCCGTGGGCAGACCGCCGTGGTGGCCGTGCAGACCCTGGAGTTTCCGCTCGGCTTCCTCTCCAACGCGTTCGTCGCACCGTCCACTATGCCCGCCTGGCTCGGGGCGGTGGCCGCGTGGAACCCGCTGTCGGCGACCGTCGGCGCCACCCGTGAGCTGTTCGGGAACCCCGGTTGGGGCGGCGACTCCTGGGCGGCGCAGCACTACCCGTTGCTGGCGGTGCTCTGGCCACTCGTCCTGGTCGCGGTCTTCCTGCCGCTCTCGGTCGCCCGGTACCGACGGCTGGCAGGCTGAGCCCGCACGGGCGCGCGGTTTGACCCTCTGGGCCCGATCGGTGTCGGTGGTCGTCGTTAGGCTCACCGGCGTGGGTGCGCACCGACTCGATCGGGCCCAGGCGCGGCGGATCGCCGTCCGGGCCCAGCTGCTGGCCGCTCCGCGTCCGACCGACCTGATGACCGTGGTCCGCCAGTTGACCCTTGTGCAGATCGACCCGACCGCGGCCGTCGCGCCCAGCGCCGACCTCGTCTGCTGGAGCCGGCTCGGCTCGTCGTACCAGCCAGCGCAGATGCGCGAGGCCCTCGAACGGGACCGGACGCTCTTCGAGCACCAGGCGATGGTGCGACCGATGGACGACCTGGGGCTCTTCCTCGCGGCGATGGTGGCGTCGCCCGGTCATGAGCGCCACCGCGAGTGGCTGCGCGCCAACGACTCGTTCCGGCGAGATGTCCTCGACTTGCTCGGCCGTGCCGGTCCGCTGCTCTCCCGCGACATCCCGGACACGAGCGCCGTGCCCTGGCCGTCGTCGGGCTGGACCAACAACCGCAACGTCACCCAGATGCTGGAGTTCCTGGTCCTACGCGGCGAGGTCGCGATCGCGGGCCGCCAGGGCCGACAGCGGCTCTGGGACGTGGCCGAGCGGGTCTACCCGGCCGAGGTGCCCGTCATCGAGCTGGAGCAGGCGCGCCGGCTCCGCAACGAGCGACGGCTGCGGGCGCTGGGCATCGCGCGGGCGAGGGCGGTGATCGTGCCCGGCGAGCCGGCCGAGGTCGGTGACGCCGGCGAGCCAGCGATCATCGAGGGCGTCGCGGGGGAGTGGCGGGTGGACCCGGCCGCACTCGGGCAGCCCTTCACCGGGCGTACGGCGCTGTTGTCACCGTTCGACAGGCTGGTGCACGACCGGGTCCGCCTCGCTGACCTCTTCGAGTACGAGTACGTGCTGGAGATGTACAAGCCCAAGGCGGCCCGACGGTGGGGCTACTTCGCGCTGCCGATCCTGCACGGCGATCGGCTGGTCGGAAAGGTGGACGCCACGGCCGAGCGTCGGCGCGGCACGCTCACTGTGCACGCCGTCCACGAGGACGTGCCCTTCACCCCGGAGGTGACCCGGGCCGTGCACGACGAGGTGCGCGACCTGGCGTCCTGGCTGTCGTTCACCGTCGAGGGCCTGCGCTGACGGGTGATCGCCGAGGCCCCCGCTCCCCGACGAGCACCCGTCGCCCAGCTAGGCGATCCGGCGGATCCGGCGCACCGCCAGGTAGAGCAGGAGCACGGCGAGGGCGACGAAGATGCCCGTCTCGATGCCCTGGAACAGCCAGAACCGGTCCGCCGGCTGGTAGAGCTGCCAGTTGTACGCGCCCGGTTCGAGGCCCAACTCGGCGCCGCAGACCCGACCGTCCGGCCCCTTCCCGCCCGGCGGGCACTGGATCCGGCCGCCCTCCGAGATCATCGTGCCGTCGGGGTTCCGGACGCCCTGCGCGAGGACCCAGTCGCCCCGGCTGACCTCCGGTGGCCCTTCCCCCTCGATCGGGAAGGTCTGGGTGCGGGCCGGCTGATAGTGCCGTCGGGCCAGCAGCTCCACCGCCGCTCGTACGCCGATGTAGCCGGCGAGAGTGATGCCCATGGCGGGCAGCATCCGCTTCCAGACGGTGCCAGCGAAGACGCCCAGCGCCACGGCGAACAGGGTGTACCCGATCGGGACGATGCCCTGCAGATCAAAGACGATCATGCCGAACCGGCCCTCGTGCGCGGCCTTGGTGAGCGGGTCGACCCACCAGGACATGCCCAGCCCGTAGACCGTCGCGAGGATCAGGACGGACCCGCTCACCAGACCGAACTTCACCAGGGCCCAGCGGGTCCGGCCGACGCCCTGGGTCCAGACGAACCGGTGCGTGCCCTGCTCCACCTCGCGGGCGACCAGCGGCGCACCCCAGAAGAGGCCGACCAGCACCGGCAGGGTGATCAGCAGTACGGCCACCAGACTGAGGTTGCCGTACTGATTGCCGAAGCGCCGATAGCCCGCATCGCACGTCTCCCGGGTCGCCTGCGCCACGTCGGCGCGGGCGAGTTGGCTGGCGCAGTCGGTCAGCCCGAGGTCGGAGAAGGTGTGCCGCATCGCCAGGCCGATCGGCACCAGCAGGGCGGCGAGCGCCGCGAGCCCCAGCAGGGTGTAGAACGCCTGCTTGCGGTGTTGCCGCCAGGTCAGCCAGATCATGCTGCCACCCCCCACTCGCTGTGACTGGTCTGCGTGGTGCCGTCGGCCAGGTAGGCCAGCACGACGTCCTCCAGGCTGACCTCGCGGACCGTCCAGGCCGGATCGGTGACCGGGCCGTCGGTGCGGACGAGCAACGTGGACTGACGGTCGGTGTGGCTGGCCCGGATCACTGCGGCGACGCCCCCGATGACGCCGCCGTCGTGTCGTGGCCCGACTAGCTGCCGGTGCTCGGCGACCAGGTCGTCGACCGTGCCGGTGAGCTGCACCTGGGAGGCGTTCAGCACGATCAGGTAGTCACAGACCCGTTCCAGGTCGGCCAGTAGGTGCGAGGAGAGCAGGACGGTGGTGCCCGACTCCGCGACGCTGCCCATCAGCGACTGGAGGAACTCCCGTCGAGCCAGCGGGTCGAGGCTGGCGACCGGCTCGTCGAGCAGCAGCAGCCGCGGCTGCTTCGCCAGCGCCAGAGCCAGCGCGACCTGGGCCCGTTGCCCACCGGAGAGCTTGCCGACCGGCTTGTCCGGTGGAATGCCGAGCTGCGCCAGCCGTTGGCGGGCCAACGCCGCGTCCCACCGCTTGTTCAGCTTGCCGCCCGCGATGACCAGCTCGGCCGCGGTGAAGTCCCGATACAGGGGGGTGTCCTGGGCGACGAAACCGATGTCGGCCAGGCCCTCCGTGTCGCCGTACGGGGACCGGCCGAACACCCGGACCGTGCCGGCGTCGGGCTTGAGCAGCCCGACGGCCAGGTGCAGCAGCGTGCTCTTGCCCGCGCCGTTCGGCCCGACCAGCGCGGCGATCCGGCCGGCCGGCAGATGCAGTGAGCAGTCCCGCAATGCCCAGGTGCTGCCGTACCGCTTGCCGAGCCGGTCTGCTTCCAAGACCATGTCCATCCCTTGTCCTCTCGTTCCGTTCACGCCACTGCTTCGCGGTCGCGCGAGCGCTTGCGGTGCCTCATGGTTCGTTCGGTCTCCTCGCTCACGCGGGCTCCTTCTGCGGGGCGTCGTCGGCGAGGGTGGCGCGCAGCGTCGTCTCGACCAGGGCGATGACGTCCTCTGCGGTGAGGCCGGCCGCTTGCGCCCGGTGCAGCCAGGCGACCAGGTCGTCGCGCAACTCGGCCTGGTTGGGCAGGGACGCGCTGGCCAGGGTGCGTTGGACGAACGTGCCCACCCCGGGTCGGCCGCCGACCAGACCCTCGATCTCCAACTCCCGGTACGCCTTCAGCACCGTGTTCGGGTTGATCGCCAGGGATTGCGCGACGTCCCGGACCTTCGGCAACTGGTCGCCCGGTGTCAGCAGGCCAACCCGTAGCGCCTGTTTCACCTGCTGCACGAGCTGCATGTAGGTGTTCACCTTCGACCGGCTGTCCAGTACGAACTCGATCACTCCCGATGATCCTTCCTGTTGTCCTACGACAGTAGGACTAATAGACAGCTTCATCCGGTGACCCACCGGCTGTCAAGCCCGGCGCGGCAGGTCCTGTTCGGGCACGGCGCGTCTCGTTCGGCGCGCCGCGTGCTGGCCGGCGGCGCATCGGGTCCCGCCCGGCGCGCCGGTGCCGACCCGGTGGCACCGGCAGGCCACCGGTTGGCCCCCAAGGGTCAACCGGCGGGGAAGGGACCGGCAGCGATCCGCGTGGACGGGAGGTGTTCGATGGTCACCAACGAACTGACGACGTCGAGGGCGACTCCACTACAGGCCGCTCGCGCCCGGGGCCGCGTACGCGGACGGTTGATCCTGCTCGGCCCGGCGTTCGTCGCCGCCGTCGCGTACGTCGACCCCGGCAACTTCGCCACCAATTCCGCCGCCGGCGCCCGCTACGGCTACCTGCTGGTCTGGGTTGTGGTGGTGGCCAACCTGATGGCGATGCTGGTGCAGACGCTCACCGCGAAGCTGGGTCTGGCCACCGGGCGCAGCCTGCCCGAGCTGTGTCGGGAACGCCTGCCCCGGCGGGTGAACCGGGTGATGTGGGTACAGGCCGAGCTTGTCGCCATGGCCACCGACCTGGCCGAGGTGATCGGTGGCGCGGTCGCCCTGTACCTGCTCTTCGGCATCCCCCTGCTACCCGGCGGGATCATCATCGGCACTGCCGCGTTCGCCGTGCTCGCCCTGCGCTCGCGCGGGTACCGCGCCTTCGAGGTCGCCATCGCCGTCCTGCTCGGAGTGATCGTGCTGGCCTTCGCCGCCAACCTGCTCGCCTCCGGCTCCGATCCCGGCTCGGCCATGGCCGGCATGGTGCCGCGCCTACAGGGCACGGACAGCGTGCTGTTGGCCGCCGGCATCCTCGGCGCGACAGTCATGCCGCACGTCATCTACGTGCACTCTGCGCTCACCCGCGACCGCATCCCCGCCGCCGACGACGCCGAGCGTCGGATCCTGTTCCGCGGCCAGCGCACCGACGTGCTGCTCGCCCTGAGCGCCGCCGGCGCGGTCAACCTCGCCATGCTGCTGATCGCCGCAGCCAGCTTCCGGGGCGGCGGCCCGGGTGGCGCGGACAGCCTGGAGGGGGTGCACGCCGGGCTCGGCCAGACCATCGGGACCGCCGCCGCGTTCGGGTTCGCCGTCGCGCTGCTGGTCTCGGGGCTCGCCTCCACCAGCGTCGGCACCTACGCCGGAGAGGTAATCATGCAGGGCTTCCTGCGTCGGCGGGTGCCGCTGCTGCTGCGTCGGCTGGTCACTCTGCTGCCCGCGTTGGCCGTGCTCGCCATCGGCCTCGACCCGACCCGGGCGCTTGTGCTGTCCCAGGTCATCCTCAGCTTCGGCATTCCGTTCGCGCTGATCCCGGTGGTCGCCTTCACCCGCCGACGCGACCTGATGGGAAACCTGGTCAACCATCCGCTCACCACCGCCGCCGCGTCCCTGGTGGCCGTGCTGGTGGTCGCGCTCAACGCGTTCCTCCTCTGGCAGGTCGTCGCCGGCTGAGCCGGCTGGTCAGTGTCGCCGGTTGAGCCGGCTGGTCAGTGTCGCCGGTTGAGCCGGCTGGTCAGTGTCGCCGGTTGAGCCGGTCTGGCTGCCTGGGCACGGACACCCCTACGAGCGTGATGCCTGTGAGTCATCGTTATGACTCACAGGCATCACCCGTGAAAGACCATGTCGGGCCCGGACCCCGTGTGGGTGGCCGGGCCCGTACTGAGGCCCGCACCGCCTTGGCGGCCGTAGCCGGCGGGGTGGCCCGGGTCGGCCTGGAGCGGGTGTGATCAGGTGCGACGTCCTTCGTCGCGGGCCGGGATCTCCTGGCGCTGTTCGAGGGCGTCCGCCGGGTTGGCGTCGGCCGGCAGCGATGTCACCTCCTCGAGCGTGCCCGCCGGGAAGGCGCCCTGCTCGGCCAGGTCGGCCTCGGCCGCCTCCGGGTCCACATCACCCGACACCCGGTCCGGCGGTCCGACGTCGAACGCGTCCTGCCGTTGTTCCAGGGCATCCGCCTCCGGCGGAGGGAACGTTCCGCCCTGTTCGTCCCGGTACGTGCTCATCGGAGCCTCCCACCCGGCGGGTGTCGACATGCCGCCGGGCCGCTGCCTACCCGCCAGCGACGCACTCACGCCGCCCCGCTGCTCTGATCGTCATGTCGCCGGCGGCAGGGCGCGACGGCAGTGGCCCGCTGCCGGATTCCGCACCGTGGTGGGTGCCCCCAGGTCGACAGGGGTCGGGCCGACCGAGCAGGTCAACGCGCTTACCTCGCCGCCAGCGAGGATGGGTGCCGATGCGGTGCCGGTCAGCGCCAGCGGCCCGGCCACCCGGGACCCCACCATCGTGACGTGGTCGCTGGTGGCGGTCAGCGTCACCGCGCCGCGTACCTCGGTGTTCAGCACCTCGACGGCAGTGGCGCGGGACGCCGTCAGGTCTCCGGCGATCGAGGAGCCCTGGGCGACCAGTGCGGCGCCGGGCGCGACGGTGACCGGGCCGGTCACGGTGGCCGCGCGCAGGCAGGTGACACCGGCGGCGACGGTCAGCGGGCCGGCGTGCCGGCCGGTGACCACTGTGGTGCAGGCCGGTGGTGGCGGGATCAGCGTGGCCACGAACGCGCGGGCCGGCCCGACGTTGCCGACGGCGTCGATGCCCCGGTACTCGACGCGGTGCCGGCCGTACCCGGGAGACCGCTCGGCGAACGGGGACACTGACAGGCCGCCCGAGCCGAGGTTGCCGTAGACCAAACCGTCCACGTCGGTGCCCGTGGCGGTGAACAGGAACGGGGACCGGGCGTCGGTGGGCCAGCCGTAGTAGTTGTGCCATCCGTCGCCGTCGAGCCGGAACTCCGAGGTGACCTGGCCGGTGCCGTCGTCGGTGCCGGTCAACCCCATGGTGAACGGGCCGTTGTACACGTACTCGGTGGGTCGGCCGGGCGGGGTCGTGGTGAGCAGTGGCTCGGAGAGGGCGTACGCCACGTCGGGCCGCGTCGCGTCGACCGTCCAGGTGCGGGTCACCGCCCTTCCGGTGCCCGGCTCGCTGACGCGGGCGGTCAGCCGGTGGGTGCCCCGCGACAGGCGCAGGGCGCTCAGGTCCACGTCCCGGTCGGTGCCGGTGTCAGCCACCGGTCGGCCATCGAGCGTCCAGCGCACGCGTGGCGCCCGATCGGTGGGCTGGCTGGTCCGCACGTACACCACGTCGTGCGCGCCGACCGGCCGGTCGGTCGCTGTGGACGCGGTGATCGCCAGCGGCGACTCCACCGCCGGGGTACGCACCGCGGTGTCCACGGTCCAGGAGCGGGTCTGGGTCAGCGCCGGTGAACTGCGGACCGCCGGGTCGCGGACGAAGTCCGTCGGGTCGGTCACCGTGGCGGTCACCGTGTGCCGGCCGGGGGAGAGCCGTAGTTTCCGCAGGTCAAGATGGCGGGCGTTGTCGGTACGCGGCACCGCTCTGCCGTCCACCGACCACGTCACGGTCAGCGCGTGGCTCACCGGGTGCAGGGTGTCCACCCAGAGCAGCCGGTCCGCGCCGACCACCTGATCGGTGGCCGTGCCGCCCTGCACGATGCCGACCCGGGCGGCGATCCGTTCGGTCATCCGCTCCCGGCCGACCTGGTCGAAGTAGAAGCCCAGCGACTTCATCATCGAGTGCCGGCTCGGCCGCCACACCCCACGCTGGAGGTACAGGCCGCCCTCGTAGCGGCCTATCGTTCCGCCCGCCTCGCTCGGCTCACCCAGCCAGCGCCACCACTTGGCCCGGGTGTCGCGCATCTGCCGCTCGGTCAGCACCGTGTGGTGCACCGAGTCCGGTTCCGGCCCGCTGTAGGTGTCGCCCGGCACCCCACGGCCGTAGTAGTCGTACTCGTCCTGCAAGCCACCGAGTGAGTGCCCCAGCTCGTGCGGGCTGATCAGCGCGGAGAGCGCGTTGCCACCGGAGGCGGTGGCGTTGCTGCCGCCGGCCCCACCGTAGGTGCCGCTGTTGGCGAGCGCGATCAGCTGGCGGTTACCGGGGTTGGTGCCGACGGCCAGGTCGGCGTACGCGTTGGCGGCGGTGCCGTCGACAGTGAGCAGGCGTTGCACGCTCGCCGGGTTGCAACCACCCCAGAAGCCCATGCCCAGCGCGGTGTCGCGCCGCGGGGCGGACAGGCCAGGGTCACAGTCCACCCCGGACTCCGCCGAGACGATCTCGACGGCGTAGACGTTGAAGTAGCTGCGGTAGGACTTGAACGGCTCGATCGTCCACAGGGTGTTGAGGTGACGGTCCACGTGTGCTCGGAAGGTGGGCAGGTCGGCCGCTGTGTAACCGTCGCCCAGCAGCACCAGGTTGAACCGCGTCGCCGGGTCGCCGGTGACCTGGATCGGCACCACGGTGGCCTCGGCCACCGGGACGGCGGCCGGTGTGGCGGCGGCCGGTGTGCCGACCGCCAGCCCCGCCGCGACGAGCGCCGCGACACACAATCCCGGTCTGATCCGCACCCTGTGCCCCTTCCATGGCCGGTCGGCCCGGCGGTGCCGGGGCCCGGCAGGGGCGCCGTCGTCCGGGCCTGCCGCGACAGTGGACATCTCGGACCGTACCGGTCTGCGCACCGACTGGTAACCCTCGGCGGTCAGTCGGCGGTCGCCTCGGGCGCGCTGTTCCGGCGGGTACCGGCGGCCAGTCCCAGCGCCATCAGCACGCACACCGCGCCGACCAGGAAGAGCAGCGAGGCGGCCGGCTGGCCCAGCCACTCCCAGTACGGGTGCCAGGCCGGGTGCGGCTCGCCGAGGTGGTGGTGCAGCCACTGCGGTGCGGCCAGCAACACCGGCAGCCACCACAGCACAGTGGCCACACCGATCAGGCCGTTCACAGTGCCGCGGCTACGGCGTCCCTCGGTGCGTCGGCTGGCCCAGCCGAAGACCAGCCAGCCGGCCACCGCGCCCAGCACCGTGCCGAGCATTCCGGCGGGGATCACCAGTGGCGGTGGCGCGCGGTGCAGCTCGACCGAGAGGTAGCTGGCGTCGACGGCTGTCTGCGAGGAGATCGAGGCGTTCAGGATGGTGTCGCCACGTCGGGCGGTCAACGCGGTGTCGGTGACCGCCCGTGGGGTGGCGCACACCTTGTCCGCGCAGCTGACCCGGTCGGACACCTGCGGCTCGTACACCCGCCAGCCGGCACCCGTCAGGCGCTCCCGGGCCACTGAGACGATCTGCTCGGCGGGCACCGGCGGCGCGCCGAGGGCGCCGGCGCCGGTGGCGCTCTCCTGATACTCGCCGCCGTCACCGAACACCAGGGTCTTGACGGTCCCCAGGCGCAGCGCGTGCCCGTAGACGACGAAGAGCGCCGGTGGGGTGTCGATCTCGCCCAGGTCGTGGCCGGGAAAGACCTCGGTGAGGATGGCGGCGGCCTCGGCCCGGTCGGGTTGCGGTCGGGACGTCTCCCAGGCGGCCCGGCTGGCCAGTGCGCCGGTGAAGAGGCCGCAGACGACCGCGGCGAGCGGCACCCACGCGACGGCGGCGCCATCGGCCGGGCGGCCGAGGCGGCGCAGCAGCCGCCGTCCGAACCGGGTGGCCGGCGCGGTGTCGCTCACGGACATGTCCACCCTCCGGCTTGAAGATCAGGCGGAGCGACAGTACATCGACCAGGGGTTCCGGCGCGTCCCCCCGTTGACCGTCGGCCGTGGCCGGGATCGGCCAGGATAGGCGGGTGGCCGGTCACGGCCGCGACGAGGAGGGTGGGCGATGCGGGTACGCGGACGGTTGACCTGGGGGCGGCGTGCCCGTGCGGGTGCGGTGGTGACCGCGTTGCTCGCGGGCCTGGTGCCGCCGGCAGTGGCGCTGGTGCCGGGCGCCGCCACGGCGGGCGCGGCGGCGGGGACGCCGGTCTGCCAGGTGCGCGACGACCGGCTGCGCGAGATCTCCGGGATGGTCGCCACCGACGACGGGTACGTGGTGATCAACGACGGGGCCGACGACGAGGCCCGCCGCCGGATCTTCTTCCTCGACCAGCGCTGCGATGTGGTGCGCACCGTCTCCTTCCCGTCCCGGCCCCGCGACACCGAGGACCTGGCCATCGGCCGGGACGGCACCGTCTGGGTCGCCGACATCGGTGACAACGACCGCTCCCGACCGACTGTCGGGGTGTGGCGGCTCACGCCAGGGGCGAAGCAGCCGGTGCTGCACCGGATGACCTACCCGGACCGTCCGCACGACGCCGAGGCGCTGCTGCTCGACGCGTCCGGTCGGCCGCTGATCGTCACCAAGGGCGGCAGTGGCACTGTCTTCCTGTACGCGCCGGCGACAGCGCTACGGCCGGACGCGACGACGCCGCTGACCGCGCTCGGCCAGGTGACAGTGCCCTCGACCACTACCAGCAACCCGTTCTCGTTCCTGGGGCGCGGCGTGATCACTGGCGCGGCGACCGCGCCGGACGGACGGCGGGTGGTGCTGCGCAGCTACGCCGACGCCTTCGAGTACGACGTGCCCGACGGCGACGTGGTCCGGGCGTTGACCACCGGCACGCCGCGGATCACCCCCTTGCCGGACGAGCCGCAGGGCGAGTCGATCACCTACAGTCGCGACGGTCGTTCGTTGCTCACCGTCTCCGAGTCCGCCGGTCAATCAGCCGGCACCCGTTCGACGATCCTGCGCTACCCGGCCACTGCCAGCACTGTCACCGCCGCGCCCGCCACGGAGTCCGTCGACCCGGTGTCGCCCACTGCGGTCCGTCCGGCCGCCGGACAGGTCGGCGGAGGGAGCGGTCGGACCTGGCCGTTGGCCCTCGGCGCGGGAACACTGCTGGTCCTGCTCGGGTTGGCAGGCGCGCTGCGGTGGCGGCACACCGCGCGCCGGTGAGCGGGCCGGGCCTGCGGCAGGATGGGGGGATGTCCGTCCTGTCCACGTTGCGCCACCCGATCATCGCCGCCCCGATGGCTGGTGGCCCGTCCACGCCCGCGCTGGTGGCCGCCGTGTCCGCAGCGGGTGGGCTGGGCTTCCTCGCCGCCGGGATGATCGACACCGGCCGACTGCTCGCCGACGTCGCCGACGTCCGTGCGCGTACCGATCGGCCGTTCGGTGTGAACCTCTTCCTGCCCGACCCCGGCGGCGTCGACGAGGCCGCCATCAGGGCGTACGCCGAACGGCTCGCCCCGCAGGCCGCGCAGCGCGGCGAGCGCCTGGGCGAGCCGGTGGGCGGCGACGACGCGTACCCGGAGAAGCTGGCCGCGCTGCTCGCGGACCCGGTCCCGGTCGTGTCCTTCGTGTTCGGGCTGCCCGACCGGGCGGCGGTGACCGCCCTGCGCGAGCGGGGCACCGAGGTGTGGGCCACCGTCACCCGCCCGGACGCCGCGACCGCCGCCGCCAACCTGGGTGTGGACGCGGTGGTGGTACAGGGCACCGAGGCCGGTGGGCATCGCGGCGGCCTGCCGGACGACGACGACTACGGGTTGCTGCCGCTGCTTCGGCTGGCCGCCGCCCGCTGTGACCGGCCGTTGGTGGCCGCGGGTGGCCTCGTCGACGGCCCCTCGGTGGCCGCCGTGCTGGCTGCCGGCGCCGCCGCCGCGCAACTCGGCACGGCCTTCCTGCGCTGCCCGGAGGCGGGCAGTTCGCCGATGCACCGGGCGGCGGTGGCCAGTACCGCGCCGACCGCGTTGACCCGGGCGTTCACCGGTAAGCGGGCCCGTGGCGTGGCGAACGACTTCCTGCGCCAGCACGACGCTGTGGCACCGAGTGGTTACCCCCAGGTGCTGCACCTGACCCGTCCCCTGCTCGCCGCCGCCCGGCGCGACGCGGACGCATCGGTGGCCAACCTGTGGGCCGGGCAGGCGCACCCGCTGGCCCGGGACGTGTCGGCGGCGCAGGTGGTCGCCGAGGTGAGCGCCGACGCCCGGGCCGCGCTGGCCACAGTGGTCGAGCGATCCAGCCGCTGGGGCTGACCAGGACGCCGGCAACCGGCTCGGGCGGGCGGGACAGGCCGGTCGGGCAACCCGTTAGAGTCTCGCCGTGATCGAGATCGGTGCCCAGGTCGACCTGTCCCACCCGGCTGAGCGGGTCTGGCGCGCTCTGACCGATCGGGAGTTGCTCGGCCGGTGGTTCGCCGAGGCCGAGATGGTCGAGGGCGTACCGGACCGGATGCTGCTGCACACCGCTGGTCTGCCCGGCTTCGAGGCCAACGTCGAGGTCGAGGTGACCGAGCGGCAGGAGCCGGACCTGCTCGTGCTGGCCTGTGACGAGGCCGGTCGGCTCAGCGAGCTGACCTGCACGGTGACGACGACGAAGCAGGGCTGCCGGCTGGAGCTACGGGAGGTCAGCACGCACGGCGCGTGGTCCGCCGAGCAGCACGAGCCGCGCGAGCAACAGCTCCGGCAGGCGCTGACGGTTCGGCTGCCGGCCATCCTCGACTGGCTCGCCTTCCAGCAGGTCGACCTGCGCCGGGCCGACGGTGGGATGACAGCGGAACTGCCGCTGATCGGCGTACGCGGCAAGGCCGGCCGTAACCCTCGTCGGCGTCGGACGCTGGTCGCCGTGGTCGCCGGGGCGGTACTGGTGGCGGGGACCGCGGCATGGGTGACGTTGCCGCCCGACTCGAAGCCGACCGCCGCGCCCGCGCCGACCGCGACCCCGTCACCGACCGTGGCGGCGGCCAGGACCACAGTCGCGCCCACGGCGACCCCCTCGGCGCGTGGCTCCCGGGCCACCGCATCGGCGACCACCCGGCCGAGCCGGACCCCGTCGGCGAAGCCCTCGCGGACGCCCGCGTCGGCTGCGCCACCTCCGCCACCGGCGCCCGTCACGGCCCGCTACAAGACCGAATCCGACCGACTGTTCGGCTACACCGGCGAGATCGTGGTCGGCAACCCCGGCGGCGCACCGGTGGCGGACTGGGCTGTGGTGGTCACCCTCGCCGAAGGCACCACCGTCGACGACGTCGACGGCGCGAACTGGCGACAGGACAGGCGGGTGATCACCTTCACCGGGGGCGCCCTGGCGGCCGGGGGGTCCCAGACGATCAGCTTCGACGTCCGCGACAGCCGGCCGAAGGCCCGGGAACCGGAGAGCTGCACCATCGGCGGGCAACAGTGCGCGGGCCTCTGACTAGGCTGCCGTCATGGCACTGCTGCACAGGGCGACCCTGCACCCCACGAAACTGGACCTGCTGACGGCCTGGCTGCCCGACCGACAGTGGTTCGCCGGACCGACCGGCGTCGAGGTGGTGAGTCGGGGCGCCTACCGCTTCGACGACCCGGCCGGCGAGGTCGGCATCGAGACGATCCTGGTCGCCGCCGGCGACGGGCCGGTCCACCATGTCCCGCTCACCTACCGTGCCGCGCCCCTCGACGGTGCCGACGGCTGGCTGGTCGGCACCACCGAGCACTCGGTGCTCGGCCGACGCTGGGTGTACGACGGCTGCGTCGACCCGGTGTACGCCGCCGCGCTCGCCCACGCGATCCTCACCGGCGGCGGCCAGGCCGAGCAGTACTTCGAGGTCGACGGCCGGCGCGAGGTGCGTGAGCCGACAGTGACCGTCGTCGTCGACGGCGTTGCCGACGCCCAGGTGCCGGCCGTCGGCGCGGTGCGACGGGTGGTCGACGAGGACCGCACGCTCATCGAGACCGACACCGTCGAACTGGTCGTCGTGCGCCGGCCGGGACCCGGGGCGGACGGGCCGGCCGGCGGCACGCTGAGTGGCAGATGGGACGGTCAGTCCACGGCCGTGCCGCTGGCGTACGCCAGGACGCGCTGATCTGTACGCGGTGGGCGGCCCGAGCGATCGGGCCGCCCACCGCTGTCACCACTGCGTCGGAGGCGGGGGCGGCGACACGGGCGGCCGGTCGTCGCAGGTGATGGTGTTGGGCAGCAACCACGGCGCGAGCCACCCGCCGTCGTTACCGCCCAGGTCGGTCACCGTGAACTCGGAACCGGCCGGGGTGAAGTGGAACGATCCGCAGTTGTTGACGCCGACCGCGCCAACGTTGCGGGCGTCCACGTTGGCGAACGAGGCGGACCCGGCCGCGCGGGCGCTGACCACCGAGGTGCCGGTGCCGTCGACCCGGACGTCCCGGAACCGGGCATCGGAGATCGAGTAGAGATCCTTCACCGGCCAGTCGCTGACCAGCATGATCGCGTTGTACGTGTTGTCGAGGTACGCGTCGCCGGTCACTTCGATGGGCGCCTCGATGCTGCGATCCAGGGCGAAGACCCAGATCGCGCCCAGCCCGATGTTCCAGTTCAGCTCGTACGTGCCGGCGCGGGCGGTGGTGTTGTTGGTGAACCGCAGGTGCCCGGTGAACGGCTCCGCGCCGAAGCGGGCCCCGGCGTGCAGGGCACTGCCCTCGCGTACCGGGTCGGCGACCAGGTTGTGCGAGACGGTGGTGTCGGTGCCGCCGTAGATGGCGATGCCGTTGGCCAGGGTCGGTGACTGCACGGTGTTGTGGTCGAACGTGTTCCGCGCGTTGGCCGTCTTCTCCGACCACATCGCCAGGCCGTCGTCGCCGGTGTTGCGGACGAAGTTGTGCGCCACGAGGGAGTCGGTCACGCCGGTGTGGAAGTTGAGCGCGTCGGCGATCTGGTCGACGATGATGTTGTTGGTGACCCGGACGTTGCGCATCGGGCCGTCGAACCACAGGCCCGCCTTGGTGTGGCGCAGGTGGAGCCCGTCGATGGTGGAGTCGCTCATCGCCCCGCCGATCGCGTTGACCTGGTCGGTGTCGATGCGCTCCCGCACGTCGCCCTCGATGGCGAAGCCGGAGAGGTGCACGTTGCGGCTGCCGCCGTCGGCGGCGTCCCGACCGTAGAACCCGACTCCGGTGTGTACCGAGCCGTCCGGCGCGGGAGTCGGCAGGGCGACCTCGCGGCCCTTGATGGTGGTGTACCAGTTGCCGGCGCCCTCGATGGTCACGTCGTCGACGATGATGTGCCGGTTCACCTGGTAGGTGCCCGGCGGGATGTAGACCTTCAGGTGGGCGCGCCGAGCGAACGCGATGGCCCGGTCCAGTGCGGCGGCGGAGTCCCGCCGGCCGGTGGGGTCGGCGCCGAACGCGAGCACGTTCGCGGCGAGCAGCCGGACGTGCGGCGGCGCTACCAACTCGGAGTCGAGCAGGTCGATGACGGTCCAGGCGGCGGCGCTACCGGGCGGCGCGGTGAGCCGGACCTTGTCGCCGGCCCGGTAGGTACGTCCGAGCAGCAGCCGCTGCTCGTCGTAGAAGTGGGTGGGCCGGAACGGCTTGTCGATGCTCGGGTACGGGGTGGTGGCCGACGGCACGCACTGGCACTCGGTGATCCACCAGTCCGGGTGCAGCAGCCCGGCCTGGGGGTCGTTGGTGAACGGGTACTGGTTGTAGAGCCACGAGTACTGCGACGTGAGCGTCATGGTGCGCAGGTGTTTGCCGTTGACGGCGACCCGCAGCGGCGCGGTGATTCCACCGCCCTGCGGCGCGTCCGGGATGCTGTAGCGGACGGTGATCCCGTTCGCCGCGCTGGGCAGGACGAACTCCACGTACTCCCCGGGGGTGAGCCGGACCGCCCGGCGGCCGGAAGCCTCCGCGGGCAACGTGTAGGCGGTCCGGTCGGGCCCGATGATCTCGCCGTTGGTGCGGGCGTTCTCCGCTTCCTGCTCGAGGAAGTCGACGTCCGCGCCGCGTCCGGCGACCAGCGCCGGATCGAGGGCGGCCCGGGTGACCACGGGCTGCGCGCCGGCGGACGCCTGTGGACTGGCGGCGGCCACTGTGGGCCCGGCGACCAGTACGGCGAGACCGGCAGCGAGCGCGACGGCGGTGCCGCCGGGCCGGCCGGGGCGTCCCCGCGCCGGCGTGAGGCTGCGAAACATCGGTGACCCTCCTGGGTGGGTGGTGGTGGAGGTCCGCCCGGCGTTCCCCCGACGCCCGACATTGATCGTCATGATGCAGCACTAAACAGGGCACTGCAAGACGCCTATCGAACAACGAAAATAAACGACTGTCAGGCCGCAAGAAATGGACGGTCGTCGAGTTGAGGTGTCGCGCGTCGCCCGCCCCGACCAGCTCGCGCCCGGCGTAGGCTGATCCGCGTGGATCAAGAAGACCGGATTGCCCTCTTCCTCGACTACGAGAACCTCGCGTTGGGCGCGCGCGACCATCGCGGCGGCGCGGCCTTCGACTTCCGGCCCATCGCCGACGCGCTGGCCGAACGAGGTCGGGTGGTGGTCCGCCGGGCGTACGCCGACTGGTCCTACTTCGACGAGGACCGCCGGATGCTCACCCGGTCCCACGTCGAGCTGATCGAGATCCCGCAGCGGATGGGCGCGTCCCGTAAGAACGCCGCGGACATCAAGATGGCGGTCGACGCGATCGAGTTGGCATTCGAACGCGACTACATCTCCACCTTCGTGATCTGTAGTGGTGACAGCGACTTCACCCCGCTGGTGCACAAGCTGCGCGAGCTGAACAAGCGGGTCATCGGCGTCGGGGTCGAGGGGTCCACCTCAGGGCTGCTTCCCCCGGCGTGCGACGAGTTCCTCTACTACGACCGGCTGGAGGGCGTGGACATCCCGCCGGCCCGTGGCCGGCGCGCCCGTCCTACCACCCGGCAGGCCGGCGCGGAGCAACGCCCACCCGAGCCGGAGCAGGAGGTGGACCGTCGACAGCAGGAGGCGGAGCCCGACCGGGACGTGGACGCGCTCGCCGTGCTCGTCGCGCAGTCCGTCGCCGGGTTGCAGGGCAGCGCCAACGGTGAGGTCACCGCCTCCCGGCTCAAGCGGACCCTGCTGCGCAAGGACCCGACCTTCAGCGAGTCCGACTACGGCTTCCGCACCTTCGGCGAGCTGCTGCGCCACCTCGCCGAGCGCAACGTGATCGAGTTGGCCGAGGGTCCGGCGAAGGGTGACCCCGAGGTCTCACTGCCCGAGCACGGCGACCGGGAGGTGGCCTTCGGCCTGCTCCGGGGCGTCGTGGCGGACCTCGGTAGCGGCGGCAACCCGGTCGCGTTGTCCGGGCTGAAGAACCAGGTACGCCGGGCCCGCCCCGACTTCAGCGAGAAGAAGCTCGGCTACCGCAGCTTCCTTCAGTTCTGCAAGGCCGCCGCCACCGCCGGCGTACTGGAGCTGCGCTGGAGCCCCGAAGCCGACGACTACCTCCTGACAACCCAAACCTGACCTCCCGCCCCGTCTCGACATCGGCTGGGGATGGGAGTTGCGGGGAGGGTGCAGAGTGGGGCGGGGTTCCTGATTCGCAAGTCAGGAGCGGGAGAACCGCCCGTTATGGTTTCGAACCGTCAACGGTTGGCCCGAAATGCGCCGGGATTGTCGCCCTTGCCCCGGTCCGGGCATACCTGCGCCGTACCCTCGGCGCGGGAATTGCTATACGGTCGGCGAATGAAGGTGGAGGAGCACTGGTGGAACGGAGACACGACCCCGCGCGGGCGCCGGGACGTGTACATCCGTACTGACGGGCAGGGTTGGGAGGTCCGCGCCCAGATCGGTGGGGCGTCGGGTCGTGAGCGGGTGCAGCAGTGCCCAAGCCGGGCCTCGGCGGCCATCCTCGCCGACGCCTGGCGCGGCACCCACCCATCCTGGCGCGAGCTAAAGCAGCGCTGATCCGGCACCGGGCCGGGTCGGCAACGCTCCCGGGCTCCAGCCCGGCGCGCCGCCGACCGGCCCGGCGCTCGGTAGCCACTTACCAACTCGGCTGAAGTCAGCTCGCAGGTCATCTCTTCTGCAGCATGACGGCGGGGCAGCGTCTGATCACATGATGAGGATTAGTTCCTGGTGGGCCGGCTCAACTACTCATCAAGTGATCAAGTGATCAAGTGATGAAAAGTAGGTCCCGGGCAGCGGATTGAGCTTTTTTTCATCACTTGATCACGGGATTGCGGCGGGTCGCCGTGTCTCCGACCTCAGGCGGGGTACCCGGAGGTCCGCCGGTCGCGCCCGATGGAGGTCCCCATGTCGCAGGGTCCCGACGAGGATAACCCGAAGCTCGACGAGGAGATCCGGGAGGCCGAGCGGCGGCTCGCCGACCTCGCCGCCTCCTCGGATGACGCGTTGACCGACGACGACGCCCGGGCGCCGGACGAGGCCCGCTCCGAGCGGAATGCGGACTAAGAAGGCCCGAACCGGACAGCACGCGTGATCCACTCGACTTCGGTGAAATTGCGGTGTTGGAGGCGGTCTGACACCCCGTCTTCACGGAAACCGAATCGATCAACGTGCTGGTCACTAAAGGAACTGCCCAGGGCCTGCCCGGCGTCGTGCCGGACAGGCCCCCACCGGGCGGGTCAGCGCTTGAGCGTGAAGGCGAAGTCGCCGGAGAGCTTCCCGCTCATCCGGACCGCCGAAACCACCTTCCCCTCCGTGATCAGTCGACCGACTTCGCCCCGTGACAGACCGAAACCGTCAGCGATCAGTCGGGTCGGCCGGACCGGGATCCGCGCCGCGTTGCGGACCGCGACGTCGATCACGTCGAGGTCCAGGTGATCCGATCCGCCGGTGTCGAGACGCCAGGCGTCGTCCCAGTCCAGGGCGAATCGGTTGCGGTGCTGGACGTCCGGATCCTGAAGCAGTTCGGCGATCAGGCCGCGATCGTTGGCGTGGAGCCGGTCCAGCAGCTCGGGTGGGATGGTGCGCACCGTCATCCGTTCCAGAACGGTGAGCTTCGCCGTCTCCCCGCACTCGGTGCAGAGCACGAGAAGCCAGACGTCGATGAGCTTGTGGTTGGCGTTGACCCGGAACTTGCCGCTCGCCCGAAGGCATCGGGAAGCGCACGCGTGGCAACGGCGGCGAACGATGGGCAGGCAGGTGGGCACGACGGCCCAATGAATGAGCACAGAGGTACACCGGTTTCAGTGAGAAAGTCCGCAGCAAAAAGGAGCGCGGCGCACAGGCGCGACGCGCGACAGATCAGCTCTCGGGAGGTCTCACAGGGTGTACAACGGCACGTCCTTGCCTAGACGACCTGGTTGCGCAGCACGGTAACGGCGCACGGCGGCGCCGCTCCACTGGTTTTCGCGTACGCGTCAGGAGCCCGGGTGGCGGGACGTGCGAACCGCTCAGGCGGTCGGGACCGGCAGCACCACGCCCTCGGCCGCCGACCGGTGGGCCAGCTCGATCAACTCGACAGTGTGGACGGAGTCCCGTGGGTCCACCGGCATCGGCGCGCCGTCGCGCAGCGCAGCCGCCACCTGGGCGTAGAAGCTCTGGTACGCGCCGGGTTCGGTCGGCACCGGCCGCAGGTCACCGTCGACGCCGAGCAGGCCGTAGCGGTCCGGCGGGACCTCGCCCCAGCCCGGCTGGTCCGGTCGGCCACCGTCGTGCAGCGCCGCCTCCTGCACGTCCAGCCCGTAGCTGGTGTAGCCGGCCCGGTCGCCCAGCACCCGCAGGCGCGGCCCGAGCTGAGCTGTCACCGCGCCCATCCACAGATGCGAGTGGACCCCGTTGGCGTGGGTCAACGCCACGAAGGCGTCGTCGTCGACGGCCGCGCCCGCGCGGCGACGGTCCACCTCCGCGTAGACCCGCTCGACAGGGCCGAACAGCTGCACCGCCTGGTCGACGAGGTGGGCGCCGAGGTCGAAGAGGGCACCGCCGGCCTCCTCCGGACCGGCGAGCTCCCGCCAGCCCGGCTTGATCGTCGGACGGAACCGCTCGAACCTCGACTCGAAGCGCAGCACCTGCCCCAAATCGCCCTGCTCGACCAGGCGGCGGACGGTCAGGAAGTCGCCGTCCCAGCGCCGGTTCTGGAAGACCGTCAGCGGCACCCCGCGCTCGGTCGCCTCGTCGATCAGCACGCGGCCCTCCGCGGCGGTCGGGGAGAGGGGCTTGTCGACGACGACAGGCAGGCCGGCGGCGAGCGCCGCGCGCGCCATCGGCACGTGCTGCCGGTTCGGCGTCGCCACCACGACCAGGTCCAGGGCATCCGGGGTACGCCACAACTCGTCGGCGTCGTCGACCAGGCGGGCGTCCGGGAAGTGCTGTCGCGCCTGCTCGCGTCGCTGCGGATCACGGGTCACGATGGCGTCGAGCCGCAGCCCGGGAGTCGCGGCGATCAGCGGCGCGTGGAACACCCGGCCCGCCAGCCCGTACCCCAGCAGACCAACCCGCAACGCCTTCGCCATGCCGTGCCCCCGTCTGGATGGTCGGCGCCCTGACCTGGCGCCGTACCGCTGAGAAGAATCTACGCCGGGGGCGGCCGGGCCCGATCTCGGCCCAGCGCCGGTCAGGTCACCGGGTCGGCGCGCAGGTAGGTGAGGACCGCGAGCACCCGCCGGTTGGTGTCGTCGCTGGGGGGCAGGTCGAGCTTCAGCAGGATGTTGCCGACGTGCTTGCCGACCGCTGCCTCGCTGACGTGCAACCGACCGGCGATCGACGCGTTGGACCGCCCCTCGGCGAGCAGCGCCAACACCTCGCGTTCCCGGGCGGACAGCGCGGCGAGCGGGTCGCGGGGGCGGTGCAGAAGCTGCCGGACCACGTCCGGGTCGATGGCGGTGCCGCCGCCCGCGACCCGGCGCAGCGTGTCGACGAACTCGGTGACCTCGGCGACCCGGTCCTTGAGCAGGTAGCCGACACGCTGGCCGTCGCCGCTGTCCAGCAGCGCCGCCGCGTACCCGGTCTGCACGTACTGGCTGAGCACCACGACCGGGAGGTCCTGTCGCTCGGCGCGCAGCGTGACCGCCGCGCGCAGCCCGTCGTCGCGGCGGCCCGGCGGCATCCGAATGTCGGTCAGCACCAGGTCCGGTTGGTGGTCGCGGGCCGCCGCCAGCAGGTCCGGTGCGGAGCCGACGGCCGCGCACACGGTGAAGTCGAAGCGGGTCAGCAGCGCGACCAGACCCTCCCGCAGCAGCACCTCGTCCTCGGCGAGCACCACCCGCGTCACCGACGACATGGCAGCTCCACCCGGACCACTGTAGGCCCGCCGGGCGGGCTGGACAGCAGTAGCCGGCCGTCCACGGCAGCGACCCGGTCGGCGAGCCCGGTCAGGCCGCTGCCCCGGGCCGGGTCGGCGCCGCCGTGACCGTCGTCGGTCACCTCGACGACGAGGTCACCGCCGGCCCGGGTGAGGCGTACGTCGGCGCGGGTCGCCCGGGCGTGCCGGGCCACGTTGCCCAGCGCCTCGGAGACCACGAAGTAGGCGGTCGTCTCCACTATCTCCGGCAGCTCGTCGTGCAGGTCGGCGTGCACGGTGACCGGGATGGTGGCGGCGTCGGCCAGCTCGCGGACGGCGCCGGCCAGGCCGAGGTCCGTGAGGCTCTGCGGTCGGATGCCGTGCACCAACTGCCGCAGCATCACCATCAGACCCCGGGCCTGGTCGTGCGCCACGGCGAGTGGTCGGGAGGCGGGGGAGTCCTCGGGTACGTCCAGCCGGGCCAGCCCCAGCTGAAGGGTGAGGCTGGTCAGCCGGGGCTGCGCGCCGTCGTGCAGGTCGCGCTCGATGCGGCGGCGTTCGGCCTCGTAGGCGCCGACCAGTCGGGTGCGGGAACGGGTGACCTCGCGCAGAGCCGCAGCGTCCACCGGGTGGGCCAGCAACCACCGGGCCACGGCTGCCTGGACGGCGGCGAGCAGACCGATGGCGTACCAGAGAACCGGGATCAGCAGCACCCCCACGATCGCGTACGGAATGGCTTCGCCGGTGCTGTCGATCGGCTGCCAGATCACCACCGGCTGGTTGGCGTCGCCGGCCAGCCAGGGGCTGGAGATCATCCCGAGGTCGAGCAGCACCAGCACCAGGAACACCCAGTACGCGACCGGCGTGAACCCGCCCAGCCAGAACAGGTACGCCACCTCCCGCCAGGTGGCGGCGCTGCGGTAGCGGGCGGTCAGGCCCGGCCACGGCGACGAGGGCAGTGGACGGTTGTCGACGAGCCGGACCCGCCACCGCTCGATGGCGGCCACCGGGAAGCTCACGATCGGGGCCAACGCCAGCAGGGTGAGGCTGCCGATCGCCAGGAACAGCAGCAGCGCGATGCTCGGCGGTCGACCGTGCAGGCGCAGCGAGTTGGCGGCGGCCAACAGGGGTGCGCCGATGACGAGCAGCCCGACGCCGAGCACACCGGCGATCGGCACCGTGGTCACCAGGTAGGCCAGCGCGCGCCAGGGCCACGCGGAGACCAGCCAGCGGCGGCGGCGTAGCACCTCGGCCAGGTGCGAAGGGTGTTCCGTGGTCATGCAGCAGACGCTAATCGGGAGCGACCGGGTGCCCCAGCCGTCCAGATCCACTCTTCGGGGTATGCCCAGCACTACCGGCGAACGGGTGTGCGGGGTCCGGAAACGGGAAGAACGCGCCGTCACGCGCCCCGCGTGACCTGTGCTGGCGGCGGCTGGAGAGACATGGGTGCCAGAACCTTCGTGGTGGTCGGCGGGACCAGCGGTCTCGGCCTCGCGGTGGCCCGACTGCTCGTCGACGAGCATCAGGTGGTGGTGTTCGGCAACGTGCCGGCCGAGGTCGCCGCCGTGACCGACGAGCTGGGTTGCGACGGCGCCGTCTGCGACATCTCCTCCTACGAGCAGGTCCGCGACTCCTTCGCCGAGGTGGTCGAGCGCTACGGCGCGATCGACGGGGTGGCGGCCTGCGCCTCCATGTGGGCGGGCGGCGACCTGGGGGACCTGTCGGTGGAACACATCCGCCGGGCCGTGGAGATCAACGTTCTGGGCATCACGTACCTGCTGCGGGAGGCGGTGCAGCACCTGCACCGGCAGGGTCACGGCAACGTCGTCTACATCGGCGCGCTGGCGCTGGCCGCCCCCCGGCCCGGCATCCCCGTCTACCGGGCCACCAAGAGCTACGGCAACAGTCTTGTCGATTCGCTGGCCGAGGCCCAGCACAGCAACCGGGTGAAGGTGATGCAGCTGCATCCCGGGCCGATGCCGACGCGGCTACAGGAACGGGTGGGCGCCGAGTTCCTGGACGAGGTGTACGCCATGCCCGAACAGGTCGCCACCGAGGTCGTCCGACTGCTGCTGCTCGAACCCGACGACCTCTACGTCTCCGGTGAGCGCGTGCTGCGCGCGGATGGGCGGTGGTGACTGCCGCAGCCGGACCCGCCGACCGTCCGGCCTCGGCCTGGGCGCCGCTGCGGACGGCGGTCTACCGCAACCTGTGGCTGGCCCTGCTCGCCGCCAACATCGGCACCTGGATGCAGACCGTCGGCGCGCAGTGGCTGCTGATCAACCATTCCAACGCCTCCACACTTGTCGCGTTGGTGCAGACCGCCAGTCTGCTGCCGGTGCTGCTGCTGGCGTTGCCCGCCGGGGTGCTGGCCGACAGCTTCGACCGCCGGCACCTGCTGATCGCCGTGCAGCTGTTCCTGGTGGCGGTGGCGGTGGCGTTGACGCTGCTCACGCTGACCGGCCGGATGCCGCCGGCACTGCTGCTGACCCTCACCTTCGCGTTCGGGGTCGGGCAGGCGCTGACCCTGCCGGCCTGGGCGGCGGTGATCCCGGAGCTGGTGCCGCAGGAGCAACTGCGGTCGGCGTCCGCGTTGGGTTCGATCAGCGTGAACGTGGCGAGGGCGGTCGGGCCCGCGGTGGCCGGTGTGCTGATCGCCCGGACCGGCGTCGCGCCGGTCTTCGGCATCAACGCGGTCGCCTTCGGGATCTTCGCGTACGCGCTGTGGCGCTGGCGGCCCGGCAACGCCCGCGCGGTCGAGGTGCCCGAGCGGTTCACCGCCGCATTGCGCGCCGGCAGCCGCTACGTACGCCACTCGCCGACCGTTCGCCGCCTGTTGCGCCGTGCGCTGGTCTTCGTGGTCCCGGCCAGCGCGCTGTGGGCGTTGCTGCCGTTGGTGGCGAGTCGGCGGCTGGGGCTGGGCTCCGGCGGGTACGGGGTGCTGCTGGCCGCTCTCGGTGTGGGCGCCATCGCGGGTGGCGTGCTGCTGGCGGTGATCCGCACCCGGCTGTCGGCCAACCAGCTCCTGCTGATCGCCGGGGCGCTGTTCACAGTGGCGCTGACAGTGGTCGGCACCGTGCGGGCCGTGCCGCTGGTGCTACTCGCCCTGCTGCCCGCCGGGATGGCCTGGGTGACGGTGCTGGCCAATGTCAACGCCGAGATGCAGCTCTTCCTGCCCAGTTGGGTACGGGCCCGGGGCCTTGCCGTCTACCAGGTGTGCTTCGCCGGTGGCCAGGCGGTCGGCGCGCTGCTCTGGGGGTTGGTGGCCGAGATGGCCGGGCTCGTCCCCGCGTACCTGGTGGCGGCGGTGCTGATGCTGATCGGCACCCTGACGAGTCGGATCTGGCCGCTGCCGGACCTGCGGTCGGTGAACCGGGAACCGGCGGCGTACTGGCCGCAACTGCACCTGGCGCGCGAGCCGGACCCTGGGGTGGGGCCGGTGCTGGTGACTGTGCAGTACACAGTCCGGCCGGAGCGGGCCCAACGGTTCCTGGCGGCGATGGACCTGGTGCGTGGCGCGCGGCAGCGGACCGGCGCGATGCGCTGGGGGCTGTTCCGCCCGGCCGAGACGGTGGACCGGTTCGTCGAGGTGTACCTGGTGCCGTCCTGGGACGAGCACCTGCGCCAGCACGGTGGCCGGTTGACCGGTGAGGACCGCGCGGCCGAGCAACGGGCCCGGGAGCTGACCGACGGGGAGCCGGAGGTCCGACACCTGGTGCCCGCCGCCGCCGGTCCGACGCTGTCCGACGACAGCGAGGCGCTCTGACAGCGCGCGGGGACCGGGGAGCAGCCCGCCGGCCGTGCGGGCGTACTGCGTACGGCTGCGTTGTTAGGATGGCCGCACCATGGCTAGTGAGCGCAAGGCGACCGCGGACCCGGCCCGCAGCCTGGCCCTTCTCTGGCGCACCCGGGAGCCGACCAGCCGCAGCGCCGGTCCGGCGCTCAGCGTCGACCGGATCGTCCGGGTCGCTGTCGACATCGCCGACGCGGAAGGGCTCGACGCGCTGACCATGCGCCGGGTCGGTGAGGCGCTGGGGGTCGGCACGATGTCCGTCTACACCTACGTGCCGGGCAAGGCCGAACTCGTCGCCGTCATGATCGACACCGCGTACGGCGAGATGCCGCGCCCCGCCGTCGAGGGCGACTGGCGGACCAGGCTGGAACGGATCGCCCGCGACAATCTGGCGCTCTACCAGCGGCATCCCTGGATGCTGCGGGCCGAGACGACCCGACCGGTGCTCGGCCCGCACCTGATGGCCAAGTACGACTACGAGCTCGCCGCGATCGTCGAAATCGGGCTCACCGACGTCGAGGTCGACGCGGTGCTCACCCTCGTGCTGGGTCATGTGAAGAGCGCCGCCCGGGCCGCCTCCGAAGTGGTCGACCTGGAGCGCGAGACCGGCATGACCGAGGGTCAGTGGTGGCAGTCGCACGCGCCCTGGCTGGAGACCTTCCTGAAGCCCGGCGCCTACCCGACCGCGTCCCGGGTCGGCACCGCGGCCGGCCAGCAGCACGGTGCCGCGTACGGCCCGGAGTACGCGTTCGAGTTCGGTCTGCAACGCGTCCTCGACGGGATCTCGGTGGTGGTCGCCGAGCGGGCGGCCAACCGGTAGCCGGCCCCGGGTCGGGGAGCCGGCGACGCTAGCGTGCTGCCCGTCGGGCCAGCCGGGCCAGCGAGCGCGCCGACGGGCTGCCCGGCTCGGCGTGGTAGACCACCAGCGATTGGGTGGTGCCGCTGATCGTGAGCTTCTCGTAGCGCAGCGCCAGCTCGCCCAGCTCCGGGTGCTGGAACACCCGCACTCCGCCGCCCGCACGGGCCGTGACGTCGTGCCGGGCCCACAACCGTCGAAACCGTTCGCTGCCGGCCGTCAGCTCCTCCACCAGCTCGATCAGGCGGGGGTCGTCCACCTCGGGGCCGACCTGTGCGCGCAGGCCGGCCACCGCGTTTGCCGCGACGGCCGTCAGAGCCGGGTAGAGCGCCGGCACGCTCGGGTCCAGGAAGACCGCGCGCAGCAGGTTCACCCCGGCGCTGAAGATCGGCGAGAGTGCGGTAGCGGCGGTGTTGGCGAAGAGCACGTCCAGGTGTCGACCGTGCACGAAGGCGGGCGTCTCGGCCCAGGAGCCGACCAACTGCCTGATGCCCACCGGCACCCGCTCCGATGGTCGCGCCGCCCGGCGGGAAGGCACCGGCCGGGCCAGACCGTGCAGGTGTGCCGCGGCGTCCGTGTCCAGCCTCAACGCGCGGGCCAGCGCCTCGACCACCTGTGTTGACGGGTGCCGGTCACGCCCCTGCTCCAACCGCAGGTAGTAGTCGGCGCTGATGCCGGCGAGCAGGGCGGCCTCCTCGCGCCGCAGGCCGGGCACCCGCCGACGGCCGTGCGCGGGCAGGCCGACGTCACCCGGCCCGATCAGCTCGCGCCGGGCACGCAGGTATTCGCCCAGCGGGCCAGCCGTGCTCACCCGCCCATCGTAGGAGCCACCACCGACCGCCCTGCCTGGTCCTGCCACTACCAGGAAAAGCAGGGAACCGGCTAGCAGCTGCCACGGGGGTGACAGTGTCGGGGTAAGCGTGATCGAGAGACGGGACAGCAATGACAGAGCGCATCACCACCCCCTTCGGTTTCGCCTCGACCGCCGACGAGGTCATCGCCGGGGTCGACCTGACCGGCAAGCGGGCCGTCATCACCGGCGGTGCCGCCGGTATCGGCATCGAGACGGCCCGTTCGCTCGCCGCCGCCGGCGCCGAGGTCGTGCTCGGGGTCCGTCGGGTCGCGGCGGGTGAGCAGGCCGCCGCCGACATCGCGGCCAGCATCGGCGCGGAGCGGGTCACCGTCCGCGCCCTGGACCTGGCCAACCAGGATTCGGTACGCCAGTTCGTCGCCGGCTGGGACCAGCCGCTGCACATCCTCGTCAACAACGCGGGGATCATGGCGTTGCCCGAGTTGGAGCGCACCGCCGAGGGCTGGGAGATGCAGTTCGCCACCAACTTCATGGGGCACTTCGCGTTGACCGTCGGCCTGCACGACGCCCTCGCCGCGGCCGGCGGCGCCCGGGTGGTGTCGGTCAGCTCCAGCGGCAACCTCTTCTCCCCGGTGATCTTCGACGACCTGCACTTCGCGTTCCGGCCATACGACCCGCTGCTGGCCTACGGGCAGTCCAAGAGCGCCGAGGCCCTGCTCGCCGTGGAGGCCACCCGCCGCTGGGCCGGCGAGGGAATCTACGCCAACGCGCTCAACCCGGGCGCGATCGCCACCGGGTTGCAGAAGCACACCGGTGGGCTCAAGTCGCCCAAGGAGATGCACAAGACCCCGCAACAGGGCGCCGCCACCTCGGTGCTGCTCGCGGCATCCCCGCTGCTCGACGGCGTCGGCGGTCGCTACTTCGAGGACTGCACGGAGGCCCCGGTCGTCACCGAGCGACCCGCTGACTACAGCGGCGTGGCCGCGTACGCGGTCGACACCGGCAACGCCGAGCGGCTCTGGAGCGTGGCGTCCGACCTGATCTCCGAGCGGACAGTCACCACGGGCCGCTGACCCGGATGGTCGGGCTCGCCGGAACCCGCCCGTACCCGGTCGTGCAGGTGGTACGACTGGGTCGGCGGTGGCCGCTGCGGGCCCGGAAGGATGGCGATGGCGAACGGGCTTGCGGAACGGTTGCTGCAACGGCGGGAGAGTCCGCACAAGGCGTCGTTCCTGGAGCTCTTCTTCGACCTGGCGTTCATCTTCGCGCTGACCCGGTTGTCGCGGGCCCTGCTCGACGATCCCAGCCTCAACGGCGGTTTCCAGGTGTCGCCATGACGATCGACGATCCGGGCGAACGCGACTCGGGGCGGTTGGCGGTTGGCGTCATCGGCCCCGCGCTGTTCCTGACCGCCCGGATCCGGCTCGCGGCGCTTGTCGACGGCAGCCGGCCCTGGGCGCGCCTGGTCGGCGTGCCGGCCATCATCGTGGGCGGGCTGGCCAGCGTACGGTTTTCGCAGCTCGTCAGCAGCGCCGTCGTCGCCGGAGTGTTGCTGCTGATCGTCCTCCTCGACGCGATGCCGGGACTGTGGCGGTTCATCGGCGAGTCCGCGGAGAGCGACCAGCCCGACCAACGGCGATCCGGATAGCTGCCCCGATGCCGGAGCAGAGACCGCGACACGCCGACCAACAGCGACGACATGACGTTGTGGAGTTGCGGGTGCACGGCGTCTCCGGGGCGGACCCCACTGTCATCCTCGACCAGCCGCAGGTTCGGCAGGTCGCCGGCGACGGCAGCGGGGGCTTCCACCGGGCCGCCCGCTCGGGTGGCGTGGGTCCGGACGGGGTGACGGTTGAGGCGTACCGCTGGGGTGATCTGCCCACCGGCACCGTCGGTCGGACGCTCGCCATGGTCTTCCTGCTGCCGTTCATGCTGAGCAACGTGGCGGTGTGGATGCGCCCCACCGGCCGCCGCCGCGCCGCCGCAGTCAGCGTGCTGTGTCGACTCCTCGCGCTCAACCTCACAGTGCTGTACGTGGTGTCCATCGCCGGGGTCGCCCTCGACCTGCTCGCCTGGCGGTGCCTCGGCGCGGCCCGCTGCCGCCCGCCCTTCGACACCATGGGCGGGCTCGACGGCCGGCACGTCGGGCAGCGGCTGGCCGTGTTGGCGCTCCTGCCGATCGCCGCCATAGCGGTCCTGCGCCTCCTCGGCACCCGGCGGCCAGGTCCGGCCGACAACCCACTGTGGGCGGTGGAGCCGCTGGTGCATCGACTGCGCGCGATCCACGTGGCCGCGGCGCTCGCCGTACTCAATGTCGTGCTGCTCACGGCCCGTCGCGCCACCGGCGCGACGTTCTCCACGACGCTGCTGCTGGCGCTCAGCGCGGCGGTGTTGCTGGCCTGCGTCGGTCTGCTCGCCACTCCGGGGATGATCGACCGGGCGGCTACCGCGCGAACTGCCACCTGGACCGCCCGCACAGCGGGTGTGGTGGCGGCCGTCCTGAGCGTGGCGACCCTCATCACAGTGGCAAGCGACCGGCGGGACTGGTCGTCGGCGGGCGGACTTCCCGGCTACGGCGGGATCGCCGGCGGGGCGCTGCTCGGCCAGATGGTCCTGCTGGCGCTGCTCAGCGGGGTGGTGTTGGGGCACCACGGCCGGGTGGGCGGCCGGGCCGCGCTGCCTGGTGGCCTGGGCGCGGCGGTCCTCGCCGCCCTCGCGGTCGGCCTGACCGGCGCGCTCTCCGCCGGCCTCGTCTACCAGACGGGGGAGTTGCTCGGTGGCTACCGTGGTGACGGTGGGCCACCGCTGCCGTACCGCTGGACGCTGCTGGCCTTCTTCCTGCACGTGGTCGCGGCGGTGCTGCTCTGCGGCGCGATGTCAGTGGTGTCGCGGCGGCGTCGGCGGCGTGCGGCGGCGGCGATCACCGCCCGTGACTTCCCGGTAGTGCCACCGGAGGCGGTCGGCCGGCTACGGCTGACGACGAAGACCATCGCCCGGGCGCGGTTCACCGAGTGGTTGGGTCTGCTGGCGGCCACGTACGCGGCGCTCGCGGTGGTCGGAGTGATCACGAGTCTGGTGGGGAGTACCGGTCGCGAACCGGAGGAGTTGACCCGGCAGTTGCTCGGGCTGCCGGCCGGCGCCGTCCAGATGGGGCTCAACTGGGGCAGCTACCTGCTCGCCGCGTTGCTGCTCACGCTGTTGGCAGGTGGCGTGTTCGCCTACCGGACCGCGTGGTTTCGCCGGCACGTCGGCATCCTGTGGGACCTGGGCACCTTCTGGCCCCGGGCCGCGCACCCGTTCGCCCCGCCGAGCTACGCCGACCGGGCGGTGCCGGAACTGGCCGACCGGATCAGCCAACTGGCCGAACGGCACGACGGGGTGTTGCTCTGTGGGCACAGCCACGGGTCGGCGCTGCTCGCCCTCGCGGTGCTGCGGCTGCCCCCGCGGGTACGTCAACGGGTCGCACTGCTCACCTACGGGTCACCGCTGGACCGGCTGTATGCCCGGCTCTTTCCGGCCTACCTCAACGAGAAGGTGCTGCGCGAGGTGGGGGAGCGGGTCGAGTGGCGGTGGATCAACCTCTGGCGGGACACCGACCCGGTCGGCGGCTGGGTCTTCGCCGCACACCGCCCCGGCGATCCGGCCCCCGATCCGGCCGATCCGGCCGGGCAGGTCGACCGGCGGTTGCGGGACCCGGCGCACCTGCTGGCGGCACCGGGGGAGCGGTCCGCGCCGCCGCTGCGGGGGCACCATCCGGGCGAGACCGACCCCGAGTTCCGGGCGGCGGTGCGCGAACTCACCGAACGCCTTCGTGGTGCCGGCTGAGCCGGCCGGCCGTGAGTCGGGCCGTGGCGGGACACCACTTCCGTCAATGGTCCATTTCGGGGATCCGGTCGGACTCCGCCACAGTCATCCGGACCTTGCGCAGTGTGGCGTCGGGGGCGCGGATCGCGGTGCGCCAGCGGTCCAGCGTCCGGGTGAGCACCCGGACCACGAACTGCAGCTGGTTGACCTGTTCGCGGAGCGTGCCCAGCTCGGACCGGGCGCTGAACGCCTCGCCCTCCAACTGGGTGATCCGGGTCTGCAACGGCTGCACGAGCGTGAGGGCGGCCTCGGTGAGCGTGTCGGCGGCATCGGCCTTGAACTTGCCCCGCTGCACCACGACGGTGGCGATCGCGGCCAGGCCGGTGCCTCCGCCGAGGATGCCGAGCACGCTGAGCGCCACCTGCACCCAGTGCGGTGCGGTTGGCGCGGGTGCGGTAATCACGTGACACCTGCCTGCAACTGTTCGTAGGTCACAAATTCGCACGCACGGGCCAGGCGACGAAGGTCGATGGCGATCTGCGTGGCCCGCCAGAGTGACCCGACGGTCACCGCTATCACGAACGACGTGGCGACGAGGGAATTTCGGCCTGCCATGACCAACACGGCTACCGCGTACATGCCGGTGATCGTGCCGAGCACCAGCACCGACGCGAGTTCGAGGCCGAGCCCGGTGGAGAGCCGGCCGGGCCACAGGATGCCCAGTAATCCACCCACGCCCACAGCGATCAGACCCAGCTCCCAGGCGACCTGGATGGGCGCCGGCATCGACACCTGAACTGACGTCGGCCGGACATCGAGGGTCATCATCAGGATGCCGCAGAGCGGTGCTGCGGCCAGGACAGCGATCTCGTACGGCTGGTGACGGGATCGGATTCGTAGGGTTCCCACGGCAACTCCTTGGTCGAGGACCGGCGTCCGGCAGCGCTCGGTGGACCAGTGCCGTTCGGTGGGTCGCGACGTCGAGGCGCGGTTCGTGCGGCCAAGCCCGGTGGTGCGTTGCCTGTGGACGGTCGTTGGGCGAGAAGATGGAGCGACACGACGTCGTTGGCTGCCGGTATCTGCCTGTGTAGCACCGATGACCGGTTGCCGTCCACCTGGTGCAACGTCGCGTTCCCGCAGGTCAGAGCCCGTTACTGGCTGGTTTTGGACACCGGGGCGGTGAAGCGCGGCGACCCGGCCCGCACTGCCGCCCCATGACGCCGAGTGTCGGATATCTTGCACAGGGTGAGCGGGTTGGGCCGGGTCGCCGATCGATCAACGGGCGAGCAGGGCGCGTAGCGCCCGGAGCACCTCGGCCGGGGCCTCCTCCGCCATGAAGTGTCCGCAGGTGACCGTCTGGTGGTCCAGGTCCGGCGCCCAGGCCCGCCACACCGCCGCCGCGTCGTAGCCCAGCGCCGCGCCCCAGTCCTGCTGGAGCACCGTCACCGGCATCCGCAGCTGGTTGCCGGCCGTCCGGTCGGCGGCGTCGTGAGTGACGTCGATCCCGGCGGACGCCCGATAGTCGGCGACGATCGAGGGAACGGCGTCGCGGGACGCGCGCAGGTACACGGCCCGCACCTCCGCCGGCAGGGCCTCCGGATCACGGGTCCAGACGTCCAGGAAGTGACCGAAGAAGGCGTCCGGGCTGCCGGCGATCAGCTCTTCGGGCAGGCCGGGCGGCTGCGCCATCAGGTAGAGGTGAAACGCCACAGCGGCGCTGGCGCCGTGCAGCACGTCCCACATGTCCAGCGTGGGCAGCACGTCGAGCAGGGCCAGGTGACTGATCGCCGCCGGATGGTCGAGGCCGGCGCGGAACGCGACCAGGGCGCCCCGGTCGTGCCCTGCCAACGCGAACCGATCGTGACCGAGCGCGCCGGCCAGCGCCACGATGTCGGCGGCCATGGTGCGCTTGGCGTACCCGGTGCCGTCGGTGTCGAGGGGCTTGGCGCTGTCGCCGTAGCCGCGCAGGTCGGGGCAGATGACCGTGTGGTCGGCGGCCAGATCGGCGGCCACGTGCCGCCACATGAGGTGGGTCTGCGGAAAGCCGTGCAACAGCACGATGGCCGGCCCGGAACCGCCCACTGCGGCGTTGAGCGTCACGCCGTCGGCGACTGTGACGCGTCGGTAGTCGAATCCGTTGATCTTGGGGTCCACGGGGAACCTTCCTGGTGAGCAGTGCCGGCGAGGGCGGTGGCCCGTCGCCGTCGTACCGCACCGAGCCTGCCCGGCGGTGATCAGCAGCCGGTCAGCGTCGGATCAGTGCCGGCCGGGCCACCGGCCTAGATTGGTGCCATGACCAGGCAGCTGACGGCGCCCGTCGCGGTGACCTTCGGCGTGCTCGGGCCGGTGATCGCCGCGACCGAGCGCGGCCCGGTCCCCCTGCGGGGACACCGGCAGCGCCTGGTGCTGGGCCGGCTGTTGATCGCCCACGGTCGGGTGGTGCCCGTGGATCGTCTCGTCGACGACCTGTGGGAGGTCGCGCCGGACGGCGCGCTGGGCGCGATCCGGACCTTCGTGGCCGACCTGCGCCGGGCCCTGGAACCCGACAGGCCACCCCGGCAGCCGCCCCGCATCCTGGTCACCGAGCCACCCGGGTACGCGCTGAAGGCCGCCCCGGACGCGGTGGACGCCGGACGGTTCGAGGCGGCCGTCGGCGAGGCGGCCCGGCTGCTGGCAGCCGGACGTCCCGCGCCGGCCCTGGCCGCGCTGGACGCGGCGCTCGGGCTCTGGCGCGGGCCCGCGTACGCCGACTGCGCCAACGAGTCCTGGGCGGTAGCGGAGATCAACCGGCTGGACGAGCTGCGGATGCTCGCCGTCGAGCGGCGGGCGGAGGCGCTTCTGGCGGTGGGTCGACCGGACGAGGCCGCCGCGGACCTGCCGGAGCACCTGGCCAGCCATCCGCTGCGCGAGGACGCCTGGAGGCTGCTCGCGACGGCCCGGTACCGCGCCGGCCGGCAGGGCGACGCGTTGGCCGCGCTGCGGGAGGCCCGCCACGTGCTGGTGACCGAGCTGGGCGTGGACCCGGGGCCCGAACTGCGACGGCTGGAAGCCGACATCCTGGCCCAGGCGCCGCACCTCGCCCCGGCCGTCGATCGGGCCACCACCCCCGGCCTCGGGGAACCCGTTGCACCCGTCCAGGCGGAGCAGCGCCCGTTCGTCGGCCGCGACGCCGAGCTGGAGCGGCTGCGGCGCGCCGCCGCGGCCGCGTCCCGCCGCCGCCAGCCCACGCTCGCCCTGCTCGGCGGCGACCCGGGTGCCGGCAAGACGGCGCTGGCCGAGGCCCTGACCCGGCGACTCGCCGCTGAGGGCTGGGTCACCGCGTGGGGGCGAAGCCCGGAATACGAGGGGGCCCCACCGGCGTGGCCGTGGACCCAGATCACCGACGCGCTCGCCGCCCCCGCCGCCGCCCCCGCCGCCGTCGCCGACCCGGAAGACGGTTCGGCCGACGGTTCGGCTGACCCCGCCACCGTGCGGTTCCGTCGACACCGCGCGGTGGCCGCACTGATCTCGACGGTCGCCGACCGCGAGCCGGTCCTGCTGGTCCTCGACGACCTGCACCGCGCCGACGGCGACACCCTGGACCTGCTGACCGCGCTGCTCACCGGCCCGCAGCCGGCCAGCGGGCCGGTGCTGATCCTCGGCACCTACCGGGCCACCGAGATCAGCCCGGAGCTGACCGCCACCCTGGCCCGCGCCGCCGGGCTGGAACCGGTCCGGGAGTATCTTGCCGGCCTGCCCGCGTCGGCGACCGGCGAGCTGGTCGGCGCCATCGTCGGGGCGGACCCGGACCCGGCCACCGCCCGGGCGATACACCTGCGCAGCGGCGGCAACCCGTTCTTCGTCCGCGAGCTGGCCCAGCTGTTCGCGAGCACGGGGCAGGCGGGGTTGGCCGCCGTGCCGCCCGGGGTACGTGACGTGATCCGGCACCGGTTGGCGCAGCTGTCCGCCTCGACCCGTACCGTGCTGCGGCAGGCGGCAGTGCTCGGTCGGGACCTCGACCCGGACGTGCTGGGTGCGCTGGCCGGTGACCCGACGGCAGCGCTGGACGCCGTGGACCGCGCCCTGGCGGCCGGATTCCTCACCGAACGAGAGTCCGACGGGCGGCTGCGCTTCACCCACATCCTGGTCCGCGACACGCTCTACACCGACCTGTCCGCGCCGCGCCGCGCCGCCTGGCACGCGGCCGTCGCCGAGGTGCTGCGACAACGGGAACCCGTCGAGCCGGCGGCCCTCGCGTACCACCTGCTGCGCGCCGGCGGGCCGGCCCACGCCGCCGAGGCGTCGACATACGCCCAGGTGGCTGCCGAGCGGGCCGAACGGGGCGGCAACCCGCACGAGGCGGCCCGCCTGTGGGGCCAGGTGATCGAGGCGTACGACAGCGCCAGCGGGGTCGAGCCGCGTGGGCGGGTGACAGCGCTGCTCGGTCTGGGGCGGGCGGTGGCCGTGACGGGCCAGCTGGCCGAGGCCCGGCTACGGCGTGCCGAGGCGATCACCGTCGCCGAGTCCACCGGCGACCCCATGCTGATCCAGGAGGCCCTAGCCGGCTTCGACGTGCCCGCCAGTTGGACGCGCAACGACGACGACCTGCTCTCCGGGCACATCGTCCGAGCCGCCGAACACGCCCTGACCGCGCTCGGCCCGACCGGCTCGGCGCAGCGCAGCCGGCTGCTGAGCACCCTCGCGCTGGAGCTGCGCGGCACCACACATGATCGGGGCCGCCGCGCCGCGGCCGAGGCCGAGACGATCGCCCGCGACATCGGTGACCCCGGGCTGTTGGCCTTCGCGCTCAACGCCCGCTTCATGCACGCCTTCCACAGCGTCGGTCTGGCCGACGCGCGGGCCCGGATCGGCGTGGAACTTGTCGAACTGGCCGCCCGGAACCACCTGGTGACCTTCGAGGTGCTCGGCCACCTGGTCCTGGTCCAGGCCAACTGTGCGCTGGCCGACCGGCCCACCGCCGACGCGCACGCCCGCGCCGCCGACCGGCTCGCCGAACGGTACGAGCTGCCGTTGGTCGGTGTCTTCACCCGGTGGTACGCCGCGCTGCGCCTGGCGCTCGACGGCGAGTCGGACGCGGCGGCGCGGGCGTACCGCTCGGCTGCCGACCCCGTGAGCGCCGACGGCATGCCGGGGCTGACCCAGGGGTTGCTCCCGCTGGCCCTGCTCGGTCTGCGGCTGGCCGACACCATCGGCGGGGACCGGCCGACCGCCGGGCTCGGCGGGGACGACTGGGCGGACCTGGACTGGGGTCCGCACGAGCCGTGGGTCCGACCGTTGCTGCTGGTCGCCGCCGACGAGCGGGACGCCGCCACGGCCGCCCTGCTGGCGCTTCCCGAGGGGCCGCACGATCTGCTGCGTGAGGTACGGCTCTGCCTCGTCGGTCGGGCGGCGTGCGCCCTCGACGACCGGGCCACGATGAGCCGGGTCCACGCCGAGCTGCTGCCGGCCGCCGACGAACTGGCCGCCGGCAGCGGGGTGCTCACCGTGGGCCCGGTGGCCGGGCACCTCGCCGACCTGGCCGCCGCGCTGGGTCGGCACGAGGAGGCAGCCGAGCACCGTCGTACGGCTCGTGCGGTGACCGCGCGCGCCCGCGCCACCGCCTGATCCGATCCGAGGCCACGGCGACTTGCCGGTTTCCGCCGGAACCCACCGGCGGGTGCGGTCAGATGGAACCACCGGCGCGTGCACCGTCGGCAGTGGTCCGAGGGGGGGTAGGCGTGGAGGCGCTCATCCTGATCGTGGCGCTGGGCGTCACAGTCCTCGTCGGCACCACTCTCGGCGGCCGGTACCGGGTGGCCCCGCCGGTTCTGCTCATCGCGTTGGGCGTACTGCTCGGACTCACGCCGCCGCTGTCCGAGGTCGCCCTGGAACCCGACCTGGTCCTGTTGATCTTCCTGCCGGCGATCCTGTACCGGGAGAGCCTCACCATCAGCCTGCGGGAGATCCGGGCCAACCTGCCCGTGATCGGGCTGCTCGCCGTGGTGCTGGTGGTGCTCACCATGGTCACTGTGTCGTTCGCCGCGCAGGCGTTCGGGGTGAACCCCGCCGCCGCCTGGGTGCTCGGCGCGGTCCTCGCGCCGACCGACGCCGCCGCGGTCACCGGCCTGGCCAAGCGGCTGCCCCGGAAGCTGCTCACCACCCTGCACGCGGAGAGCCTGATCAACGACGGCACGGCGCTGGTGGTCTTCGCGGTGGCTGTGGGTCTGCTCAGCCACAGCGCCGACCCGGGCGTGCTGGGCGTCGGAGAGGAGTTCGTCGGCGCCAGCGTCGGCGGTGTGACAGCCGGTCTGCTGGTGGGGGCCGCCGTGGTGCTGATCCGCAAGCGGCTCGACGATCCGCTGCGCGAGGGCGCCTTGAGCGTGCTGACACCGTTCGGTGCCTTCCTGCTCGCCGACTCGGTGCACGCCAGTGGGGTGCTGGCGGTGGTGGTCGCCGGCCTGGTGCTGGCCTACGCCGGCCCACGGGTGATCCGGGCCCGGTCCCGGGTGCTGGCGTACGCGTTCTGGGACCTGTCCACCTTCCTGATCAACGGCGGTCTGTTCGTCCTGCTCGGCACGCAGATTCCCCGCGCGGTCCGGGGCATCACCAGCACCTCGCCCGGGCGGGCTCTGATGATCGTGTTGGTGGTCACAGTGGTCGTGATCGGCACCCGGCTTCTCTTCGTCTACCTGACCGCGCAAGCCGCGAGGCTGGGGCGGCGCCGCATCATGGACCCGAGCCAGGGGCCGTCCGCCTGGCGGGTGGGGACCGTCGCGGGCTGGTCCGGTTTCCGGGGCGCAGTCTCGCTGGCCGCCGCCCTGGCCGTTCCGACGGTGATGGTCGACGGTCGACCGGTGGTCGAACGCGATCTGATCATCTTCGTCACCGCGCTGGTGATCGTGCTGATCATGCTGCTTCAGGGCACCACACTGCCGTTGGTGGTCCGCTGGGCCGGGCTCAGCGGCGACCCGGAACGCGTCGACGAGGCCCGCAACGCTCGGCGGCGCGCCACCGAGGTGGGCCTGGCCGCCCTACCACGGGTCGCGGCGGAGATCGGTGCCCAGGATGACTCGGTGCGTCGGCTGGAGGCCGAGTACCGGCGGCATCTGGAGGACCTCAACGAGAGCGGCGGGAACACCGCCGAGGAGCGCCGGTTGGAACGCCGACTGCGCCTCGGTGTCCTCGCCCACAAGAGGCGGGAGGTCACCCGACTGCGCGACAACCGGGAGATCGACGACCTGGTGCTCCAGGAACTCCAGGCCGCGCTGGACAACGAGGAGATCCGGCTGCTGGGGCGTGGATCCAACGAGTGACCGAGGGCTCAGAGCACCTGGTCGAGGAACCGGCGAAGCCGCTGATGCTCGGCCCGCTCGAAGATCGCCTCGGGTGGGCCGGCCTCCAGCACCACGCCCCGGTCCATGAAGGCGACGGTGTCGGCTACCTGCCGGGCGAAGCCCATCTCGTGGGTCACCACCACCATCGTCATGCCGGCGGCGGACAGGTCGGCCATCACCCCGAGGACGCCCTTGACCAACTCCGGGTCGAGCGCCGAGGTGGCCTCGTCGAAGAGCATCACCTCGGGCCGCAGCGCCAGCGCGCGGGCGATCGCCACCCGCTGCTGCTGACCACCGGAGGGCTGCGCAGGGCGGGAGTTCGCCTTGCCGGCCAGCCCCACCAGCTCCAACTGGGCCCGGGCGACGGTCTCCGCCTCGTCCGCACCGAGCTTGCGCAGCCGGCGTAGCGCCAGCGTGACGTTGCGCAGCACGCTCATGTGCGGAAAGAGGTTGAACTGCTGGAACACCATGCCCACCCGCTGCCGCAGCGCGTCCGGGTCGTCGCCCAGCACGCTGCGCCCGTCCAGCAGCACGTCGCCCCGGTCCGGTTCGATCAGTCGGTTGATGGTGCGCAGCAGTGTGGACTTGCCCGACCCGGACGGCCCGATGACGCAGGCCGTCGCGCCGCGCGGCACCGAGAGGTCGACGCCGCGCAGCACCCGGTTCGGTCCGAAGGCGAGGTGCACGTCGCGTACGTCGAGGCTGACCGAGGTCGTCGTGGCGGTGGTCATCGTCGATCTCCTTCCGTCGCGGCGTACGACGGGATGTCGTCGTCGTCCTCTTCGGTCGACACGGTGGCCGGCCGACCGTTGCGCAGCCGTCTGTCGATCCAGTTGACGACGTGCGTCAGCGGGACTGTCAACGCCAGGTAGCAGAGCCCTGCCAGCAGCAGTGCCGACTCGTTGCCGGTGGTGGCCGCGTAGTCCTGCCCGATCCGGAACAGCTCCCGCTGGCTGGCCACCAGGCCGAGGAAGTAGACCAGGCTGGAGTCCTTGATCAGCGCGATGAGCTGGTTCACCCAGGCCGGCAACACCCGCCGGATGCCCTGCGGAATGATCACCAGCCGCATCGAGTCGGCCCAGGAGAAGCCGAGCGCCCGGGAGCCCTCCAACTGGGCGGCCTCCACCGACTGGATGCCCGAGCGGAAGATCTCCCCGATGTACGCGGCGGCGATGAGCGACAGCGCCAGGATGCCCAACGGGTAGGGATCCGGCCCCCAGACCTGCATGCCCAGCGGGGCCAGCCCGACGCCGATCAGCAGGATCGTCGCCGCGGCCGGCAGTCCCCGGAACACGTCGGTGTAGACCCGCGCCGGCCAGCGCAACCAGCGGCTGCGGGAGATGCCCGCCACGGCCAGCAGCAGGCCCAGCACCGAGCCGAGCAGGGCGGCGGAGACCGCCAGGATCAGCGTGTTGGGCAACCCGACCGTCAGCATCTCGGGCAGCGCCTCGCGCATCGCGTCGGCGTCGAAGAAGGTCTCCCACAGGGTGCTCAACGGATCCATCGGTCGCTCCTACCGCCCCGCTCGCTCGTCACCGGTTCAGGAAGCGGTCGACGCGGACGCCGACGGCCCCGTCGGCACAGCCGACACCGACGGCGTGGCCGACGCGGACGGGGCGTTCACAGTGCCGCTGCCCGGTGTGAAGTCCGCCGGGATCGGCCGACCCGGGTAGTACTGCGCCTGCAACCGGCTCCAGGTGCCGTCGGCGATGACCTCGTCGAGGCTCTTGTTCAGCGCCTCGCGCAGCTTGTCGTTCCCCTTGGCCACCGCGTACGCGGTCGGTGCCGGGCTGAGCTGTTTGGCCGCCACGGTGATCTTGCCGTTGCTGTCGGCGGCCGACTTCTCGCCGATCTCCGCCGGGGCGATCCAGGCGTCGGCGGTGCCCGCCTTGAGCTGGTTGATCGCACCGTTGTAGTCCGGCACCCGCACCGGGTTGAGCTGCTTGCCGGTGGCGTAGTCGTCCTGGACGGTGCCCTGCACCACCACGACCCGCTTGCCGGTGAGCTGGTCGAAGCCGGTGATCGGCGAGCCGGCCGGGACGTCCAGGCCGAAGTAGCCGAAGTCGTAGCCGTTGCCGAAGTCGACTGTCTTCTTGCGGGCCTCGGTGATGGTGATCGAGGAGCTGCCCACGTCGAACTTGCGGTTGTTCACCTGGCTGAGCAGCGCGGAGAAGTCGGTGCCGACGAACTCGACGGTGAGGCCGAGCTTGCCGGCCACGGCGGTCAGCAGGTCGTTGTCGAAGCCGGTGAACCTGCCGTCCTTGAGGTACACGTTCGGCGGGGCGTCGGTAAGCGTTCCGGCGCGCAGCACACCCGCCTGGGCCAGGCGGTACGGGTTGGCGGTGGCGTCGGACGAGCTGTCGTCGCCGCAGGCGGTGAGGGTGGTGGCGGCCAGGATCGTGGCCGCGCCCAGGGCGGCGGCACGGGTCAGGGCAGGAAGGAATCGCACTGGTGTCTCCGAATGTGGTGTCTGGGCGCGTATCGACGTGCGCCACCGACGGCACGCCCGATGGGCGTACCGGTGGGAAACGAGCTGGGGAAGGGGGTGCTAGAGCGCGGTGCCGCGACGACAGGCGGCGCTGCACATTCGCATCATGTCCACGTGCCGCCGCCGGATCAGTGCGGGCGAGGGTCGACCGGTGCGGGAGTCCGCGACGTCGGTCGGTGGGGTGGTGCTGAGGATGCGCATGGTTCTCCCGGGTCTGTGCTGACCTGGGTGCCAGGCCACGCTTGCACCGACGTCCTGCCGGTGCCTGGTCTTCACCCGGGGCACCCCACCGCGGAGGAGGGTTGCCGGCCAGCGAGCCGGGGCTTCGCGCTGGCGCTCATGACCTGCGCCGAGGCTAGCAGCACGAACGGGTGGATCGTCCAGTCGGTATGACCACGCTCACTGTGCGCGACGGGCTGTCGACTCGCAGGTCAGCCGGCGTGCACGTGCGGTCGACGGTGCGGGTCGGGCTCCTGGCGGCGCAGGATCTCCCGGGTCACCGAGGCGATGGCGCCCTGTCCGAACGCCAGGTAGCGCAGGAAGTTGCGGGTTGGGCCGCCCTCGGACCACTCGAAGTAGATGTGGGGGCGGCGACGGCTGCGGTCACGGATCTCCAGCAGCAGGGCGGCGAGCGCGGTGGGCACCGACGAGCTGGCCAGGCTGAGCACCGGGAAGCGGCCGTCGACCACGCTGCCGCGGACCAGCAGCTCGGTCTCGAAGTCGGACGGGTCGGTGACAGTGACCTCGACGAAGATGACGTCGCTGTCGTCGGGAAAGTCGTTGTCCGCCATGGTCTGCGCCAGCTTCGCGTGGTACTCCGCCTCGTCGCGCCGGTCGGGTTCGTGCGCGATGAGGCGGATCCGCCGTCCGGCGCGCTCGTCGATCATCCGGGCCGCGGCGTGGTCCAGCTCAACGTGGTCGACGCGCAGCTCGTAGGCCCGCCTCAGCCGGGACAGCGCCGACACCAGGATGATCCCGCCGATGAAACAGCCCGCGATCTTGACGCCGCTCGGGCGCTCCACCACGTTCGCCAGCGTGGTGTAGACGAAAATCACCGCGATGACCCCGAACGCGATGGTGCGGCCGCGCTGACGCTGCCGGAGCGCCGCGAGCGTCACCGCCGTCGCGGCCGAGGTGATCAACACCAGGACCCCGGTGGCGTACGCGCCGCCCTGCGCGTCCACGCTGGCCTCGAAGATGATCGTGATCAGGAACGCCACGGCGGTGAAGACCAGCACCAGCGGCCGGACGGCTCGCGCCCAGGTCGGCGCCATGCCGTAACGGGGCAGGTAGCGCGGCACGAGGTTGAGCAGACCAGCCATCGCGGATGCCCCGGCGAACCAGAGAATTCCGATGGTGGACAGGTCGTAGATGGTGCCGAACACCTCGCCGAGGTGGGCGTGCGCCAGGTAGGCCAGCGCGCGCCCGTTCGCCGGCCCGCCCGGCTGGAAGGCCTCCGGCGGAATGAGCACTGTGGTCGTCACACTGCTGGTGATCAGGAAGACGCTCATAATCACCGCCGCGGTGGTGAGCAGCCGGCGGGCGCCACGGATCCGGCCCAGCGGTTGGGCCTCCGAGTCCTGCGGGTCACCCCGTACGCTCGGCATGACCGCCACCCCGGTCTCGAAGCCGGACAGACCCAACGCCAGCTTCGGAAAGACCAGCAGCGACAACCCGACCACCAGCCACGGATCGCCGTGCCCGGTGGTCAGCGCGGTGGTCCAGTCACCTACCGCGCTCGGGTGCGTCACCACCCGCCACAGCGCGTCGGCCACCACCACGGCATTCAGCGTCAGGTAGACCGCGACCAGCACGACGGCGATCCCGATGGCCTCGGCGAATCCCTTGAGGAACACCGTGCCCAGCAGCGACAGCAGCAGCAGCGTGACCAGCACCTCGTGACCCTTGAGCCCGCTCGGCCAGAACGGGTTCTCGTCGATGTGCGCCGTCGCGTCGGCGGCCGAGAGGGTGATGGTGATGATGAAGTCGGTGGCCGCGAAACCGAGCAGCACCAGCACCAGCAACTTGCCCGGCCAGTAGCTCAGCAGGCGTACCAGCATCGCGATGGAGCCCTCACCGTGCGGGCTCTCCACCGCCACCCGCCGGTAGACCGGCAGCGCCCCCAGCAGGGTCACCAGCACCAGCACCACCGTCGCCACCGGTGAGAGCGCCCCGGCGGCCAGCGCCGCGATGCCCGGCTGGTAACCCAGCGTGGAGAAGTAGTCGACGCCGGTCAGGCACATCACCTTCCACCACGGGTGGTGCCGGTGCTCCGGCGGGCGCCCGTGCGGCCCCGGGTGCTGCACGGCCTGGTCCGAGCCGGCGTCGAGCAGCCACCCCCGCAACCGGCCGGCGCGTCTGTCGACAGTCACCGGCGCGTCCCCCGTCATCCCAACCCCGGTCACCGTGAGTATCCGCCCGCCGGGCCGGCCCCGTCCGCCGGTGTGCGGAACCCAGCCGACGCCACTGCGGGTTTCAGGGCCCAGGACACTGGGGAAGCAGCGCCCCGGGCTGGATGGGACGGCACCCGGGGGAGGGGACAGGGCATGGTCGGCGGCCGTCGCTTCCGCCCGGGTGATGGCTTCGGACGCCAACTCGACGAGTACGAGACGACTGTCGGCGTGGCGCCGTCCGCGGAGTCACCCGGCGCGTCCCACGGCGGCCTGGTGGACAGCGCGGTCTACCTCCGGGGGCACCGGTTCGCCTCGCCGTCCGGCCTCGCCGAAACGTACCGCTGTCTCCAGGAGCAGGACGGCGCGATGGCCTGGATCGGGTTGTACCGGCCGGACATCGAGCAGATCACCTCGCTGGCGCGGGAGTTTCGGCTGCACGACCTGGCGGTCGAGGACGCGATCAACGCCCACCAGCGGCCCAAGCTGGAGCGGTACGGGCACACCCTGTTCGTGGTGCTGCGCGCCGCCCGCTACGACGACCTCCGGGAGGAGGTCGAGTTCTCCGAGCTGCACCTGTTCATCGGCCCGGGCTTCGTGGTCACCGTGCGACACGGCGAGGCGCCCGACCTGGCCGCGGTGCGGCGGCGGCTGGAGACCGAGGCGCAGATGCTCGCCCGGGGGCCGGAGGCGGTCCTCTACGCGATCCTCGACCAGGTCGTCGACGGGTACGCGCCGGTGGTGGCCGGACTGGAGAACGACATCGACGAGATCGAGACCCAGGTGTTCGGTGGCGACCCGAACGCCAGCCGGCGCATCTACGGGCTCAGCCGCGAGGTCATCCAGTTCCAGCGGGCCGCCCGTCCGCTGCTCAGCGTGCTCGACGCGCTGGCCGACGGCGCCGGCAGCGCCAGCGCCGACGAGGAACTGCGCCGCTATCTGCGTGACGTCACCGACCACCTGACCCAGGTGGTGGAGCGGGTGGACGGTTTCCGGCACCTGTTGCAGAACATCCTCACCGTCAACGCCACCCTCGTCTCGCAGCAGCAGAACGAGGAGATGCGCAGCCTCACCGCGGCCAGCTACAGCCAGAACGAGGAGCTGAAGAAGGTCTCCTCCTGGGCGGCGATCCTCTTCGCTCCCACGCTCATCGGCACCGTGTACGGCATGAACTTCATCCACATGCCGGAGCTGAACTGGCGCTTGGGTTACCTCTTCGCGCTGCTGCTGATGCTGCTGGTCTGCGGCACCCTCTATGTGATCTTCAAGCGGCGCGGCTGGCTCTGAGCCGCGCGGCCGGGATCACTCGATGCCGCGCAGGATGTGCCGCTCGTCCTCGACGTCGTCGTCGCCGGCACCGATCCGGCCGAGCAGTACGGCCGCCGCCCAGATAGTCAGTGGCGTGGCCGCCCCGGTCATTCCGCCGCCGGTCCGGTCGTCCCGGGTCTGGCTCCGCTCCGTGCGCGGTGGCCTGCGCTGAGCCTGCATGGGCCCTGCCTCTCCTCGTCGAAGCCGCCGTGGGCGGCGCGGGGTGACCCCGCGCCACACCGGCCGGGCGGACCGCCTACGAGCAGCCCACCACCGGTACGACAGCCACTCGAACCTTCCCACGCCCGGCCACATCCGCACCGCTTGTTTTCGGGTTTCCGACTGTCGCCCGCCAAACCGGACATTACGCCTCGACGATCGAGGCGCGGTCAAGGCAGCGGGTAGGCGATGCCGCGCGCGTGGTCGGTGAGCGCCGCGCCGACCACTGTCGCGGCCAGCGGCAACACCTCCAGACAGCGGCGCACTGCGGCGGCCATCAGCGTGTTCGGCACCCGCATGGAGAGCGTGCAGTGCGGCACCCACCGCCCCGGCTGGTAGTGCTCGGCGAGGGCGATGCCGGCGGCGGCGAGCCGGTCGTGCACCAGCCGGTGGTGCGCCAGCAACTCCGGTGTGGGTGCCGGGCCGAGCCAGAGCACCCGACCGACGAACTGGCCCGCGTACTGGAAGTCGAGCCGCAGCGGGGCGGCCACCACCGTCCCCTTCAGCGCCTCGGCGACCTGCTCCCTGTCGAACCGGGGTGCCACCATGAGCGAGACGTGCGGGCGGTGGCGCTGCTCCAGCAGCGAGCGCATGCTCTGCACGCCCTCGGCCTCCAGGGCGTCCCAGAGCACCCGGATCCGGCGGGTGGCGTCCGGGTCCAGGTACAACTCCACCGCGGCGACCATTCGATCACCGTAGCGGCCGAGGTTTGCCCGTCCGGGGCCGGCGGTACCTGTGAGGGAACCGACCAGGAAGGCGTACCCGTGGACGTGAATGACCTGCTGACCGAGGCGTATGACCGGCTGCCCGACCTCGTCCGCGCGGCCGTCGACGGCCTCAGCCCCGAGCAACTGCGCCACCAGCCCGCCCCGGGCGCCAACTCGGTCGGCTGGCTGGTCTGGCACCTCACCCGGGTGCAGGACCACCACGTCGCCGACCTGCTCGACGCCGAGCAGATCTGGGTGAGCGGCGACTGGGCGGGTCGGTTCGGGCTCGCCGCCGACCCCGACAACACCGGCTACGGGCACTCGCCCGCCCAGGTCGCTGCGGTGCGGCCGGAGAGCGCACAGGCGCTGATCGACTACTACCAGGCGGTCGCGGCGCGTACCGGACGCTTCCTGGCCGGCCTGGGTCCGGCGGACCTGGACCGTGTGGTCGACGAGGCGTGGGACCCGCCGGTCACTCTCGGCGTCAGGTTGGTCAGCATCGTTGACGACGACCTGCAACACGTGGGCCAGGCCGCCTACGTGCGCGGCCTCATCGAGGCCGACTGAACGCCGGGGTCACGGCACGATCACCGCCCGGCCCTCCAGTGTGCCGTCGCGCATCTGGCGGTACGCGTCCAGAGCGTCGTCCAGCGCGAAGGTGGTGGTCTTCGGACGGACCAGGCCCTGGGCACCCAGGTCGAGCACCTCCACCAGTTCCGGGCGGCTGCCCCAGTAGGTGGTCGCGATGCTCACCTCGTAGGGCACGGAGAAGAACGACACCCCCACGCTGCCTCCGCCGATCCCCACGATGGTCAGGTCGCCAACGGTGCGGGCCGCCGCCACGCCGAGCGCCAGGGTGGTGTCCGTGCCGACGAAGTCCAGCACCACGTCGGCGCCCCGCCCCCCGGTGGCGTCCCGGATCTCCTCGGCGGCGGTCGGTCCGGCGGTCACGGTGCGCTCGGCGCCGCACTCCTCGGCCAGCCGCAGCGCCTCAGCTCGGGTGTCCACGGCGACCACGCGCGCGGCTGTGGTGGCCTTGAGGATCTGCACACCCACATGCCCCAGCCCGCCGACCCCGATCACGACTGCCGTGCTGCCCGGTGGCAGCTTCGGCCAGGAACGCCGGATGGCGTGGTACGGGGTGAGTCCCGCGTCGGTCAACGGTGCGGCTTGCGCCGGATCCAGGCCCTCCGGAAGAGGCACGACGTGCCGCGCGTCCGGGACCAGCTCGAACTCGGCCATGCCGCCGTCCAGTCCGAGCCCGCCGCCCCCGCTCGGTACCGGCGCGGCGGACGGGTTCTCGCAGTACGGGTCGACCCCGACCCGGCATCGGGCGCAGGTGCCGCAGCCCCACGCGCCGAAGACGGCGACCGGTTGGCCGACGGACAACCCGGTCACCCCATCGCCGAGGGCGTGCACCCAGCCGGCGTTCTCGTGCCCGAGGGTGAACGGTGGGTTCCAGGGCATCGTGCCGGGCTCGAACTCGTCCATGAGGTGCAGGTCGGAATGGCAGGCGCCGGCACCGCCGACCCGGACCACCACCTGACCCGGCCCCGGCGTCGGATCGGGAACCTCGACCAACTCCGGTTCCGACCTCCACTCCCGCAACCGCAGCGCGCGCATACCGCTACTCCCGTCCGTCTCGACTGAACCATGGGCTGCCCACCTCGTTCCAGAACAAACAAGCCGAGGCCAGGACAGATCTGGCACCTCACCCGTTCCGGGTGAACCGGGCTCACCCCGACGCGGGTGATCCTGCGGGAAACCGTGGGGAGGGGACCCGATGGGCGCGACGGCGGAGCAGTACCTGCGACAGCTGGACACCGGTCGGCGGCCCGACCTGCCGGAGACCACAGCGGGGACGCTGCGGTTGGATGTCCGCGACGACGGCAGCACCAATCACTGGTACCTGACCATCGCCGACCAGCAGGTCCGGGTGACCCGCTCGGCCGACGACGCCGAGCTGGTGGTGCGGGCCGACCGGGCGGTCTTCGACCGGATGGCCCGCGGCGGGCTGCACCCGGGCGCGGGCCTGTTGCGCAACGAGCTGACCGTGCAGGGCAACATGCAACTGCTGATGCTGCTGCGGCGGATCTTCCCCGGGCCGGACGGCGCCCGTCATCCGCACGAGCTGGGCCGGGCCGCGCTGGCCGGCCGGGCCGGGCACGCTGGGCCCGAGACGACCGCTCGGGATGAGCGGTCGTGAAGCAGGAACTGGTGCACCTCATCGCGGGCAACGTGTTCGCCATCAGCGACGCCCAGGGCGACATCGAGGCCGAACCGCAGGCTCCGTCCGGACTCTTCGCGTACGACACCAGATTCCTGTCCCACTGGGTGCTCAGGATCGACGGTGAACGGATCAACGCGCTCTCCCGCGACGACCTCACCTACTTCGAAACCCGGTTCTTCCTGGTCCCCGGTGCGGCGAGCCACTACGTCGACGCCGACGTGTCGATCATCAGGCACCGCTCGGTGCACGACTGCTTCCACGAGAACATCACGGTGCTCAACCACTCGTCGCAGCCCGCCGAGTTCACCGTCCGGGTGGAGATGGCCAGCGACTTCACCGACATCGTCGAGGTCGGGCAGCTCGGGCAGCTCCGGCAGCGGGCCATCGAGGTCACCGCCGACCCGGCGCGTCACCGCCTCGTGCTGCGCTACCAGCGGGACCGGTTCGTTCGCGAAACCACAGTGCGCAGCACCGTCCCCGCCGAGGTGGACGAGCGGGGGATGACGTTCCGGATCCGGATCGAACCCGAGGGGAAGTGGGAGACCGATCTGCACGTCAGCGTGACAATGGGTGGCGCGGAGGGCCGGGATCTCCGCACCGACCTGCAGTCGCACCAGCAGACCGTACGGACGGGGATGCGCGAGGACCTGGCGCAGTGGCTGGACCGGGCGCCGCAGCTGGTGGCCGAACGCAAGGGCCTGGAGGAGCTCTACCAGGGCAGCCTCGCGGACCTGGCGGCGCTGCGCTACCAGCCGCTGTCATACCGCGAGCGGGTGCCCATCGGTGGTCTGCCGTGGGCGATGGGGTTGTGTGGCCGGGACGCCCTCATCACCTGCCTCCAGACGGTGGCCTTCACCCCCGAACTGGCTCCGGCGACGCTACGGATGCTGGCGCTCATGCAGGGCGGCCAACTCGACGACGCGTTGGACGAGGAGCCCGGCAAGATCCTGGCCCACCTCCGGTACGGCGAGACGGGGGCGTTCAGCGACCGGGTGAGCGCGCTCTACTACGGTGCGGCGGACACCACACCGCTCTTCGTCGTGCTGCTCGACGAGTACGAGCGCTGGTCCGGTGACGCGGACCTGGTCCGCGAGCTGCGCCACCCGGCCCGGATGGCGCTGGACTGGATCGACGAGTACGGCGACCTGACCGGGGACGGCTACCTGCGCTACCAGCGCCGCAACGAGCGCGACGGCACGATCAACCAGTGCTGGAAGGACTCCCCGGACGCCATCGTCGACGCCCACGGTCGGCAACCCGCCTTCCCCCGGGCCACCTGCGAGTTGCAGGGCTACGCGTACGACGCGAAGCGGCGTGGCGCCCGGATGGCCCGGGAGTTCTGGGGCGACCCCGCGTACGCCGACCGGTTGGAACGGGAGGCGGAAGCGCTGAAGGAGCGCTTCAACACTGACTTCTGGCTGCCACACCGGGAGTACTACGCGTTGGCGCTCGACCCGTACGGCGAACCGGTCGACGCGCTGGCCTCCAACATCGGGCATCTGCTGTGGAGCGGGATCGTTGCGGACGACCGGGCGGAGGCGGTCGCCGGGCACCTGGTCGGGCCGCGGCTGTTCAACGGGTGGGGGGTACGCACGTTCGCCACGGGGCAGCGCACGTACAACCCGGTGGGCACGCACCTGGGCGCGGTGTGGCCGTCGGACAACGCGCTGATCGCGGCCGGTTTGCGCCGCTACCGCCTCGACGTGCAGGCGGCCCGGATCGCGGACGGCATCTTCGACATGGCGCAGACGCTCGGTGGCGCGGCGCCGGAGATGATCGCCGGCTACGAGCGCAGCCTGACGACCTACCCCGTGCAGTTGGCGACGAGTTGCCGCCCGCAGGCGTGGTCGTCGGGAGCGTTGCTGATGCTGCTCGGCACCATGCTGGGCCTGCGACCCACCGGCGACAACCTGTTGGTGAACCCGGCGGTGCCGGAGGGGTTCGGTCGGCTGGAACTGCTGGACATCCCGGGCCGTTGGGGTCACTCCGACGCCTACGCGAGAGACCGGACCACCGAACGCCGGCACGGTCTGCGGTGAGGCGGTGCGGCAGCGCTCGGCCCGGCGACGGTCGGTGTCGGAGTCAGCCCATGGTCTTGGCGCCGTCGATCGACTCCCGCAGGATGTCGGCGTGCCCGGCGTGCTGGGCCGTCTCGGCGATCAGGTGCAGCAGCACCCGGCGGATCGTCCAGCTCGCACCCGCCTCGAACCAGGGCGCCTGCGGCAGCGGGTGCGCCGCGTCCAGGTCCAGGGTGGCGGCCAACTCGTCGGTCTGGGCGGCGACCTCCTGGAAGCGCTCGACCAGCCCGGCGAGGGTCTCGCCCGGCAACATCTGGAACTGACCGACCCAGTCGATCTCCTCGCGGCCCATCGCCTCCGCGCCGCCGACGGCGAAGAGCATCCACCGGTGCTCGACGCCGGACACGTGCTTGATGAGGCCGCCGAGGCAGAGCCCGCTGACGGTGGGGCGGCTGGCCGCCTGCTCGTCGGTGAGCCCGTCGACCGTCTGCAGGAGGAAACCGCGGTGCCTGCGGAGTGTCTGCAGGAGGTCGGTGCGCTCACCGGTGAGCTGCTCAGTGCTGGTCATGCCGCCACCCTTCGTTGATGTCCACCCGGTGCCACCGTAGGGCGCGGCACCGACACTTTGCGGGCACGACACCGGTCGACCCGCCAGCGGTTGCCGATCGGCGCCGGCGGCGGTCCACTGGATGACATGGGTGTGATTAAGGTGGGCACGTCGTCCTGGGCGGACCAGTCCCTGCTGCGCTCCGGGTGGTACCCACGCTCGGCCAGCACGCCGGCCCGTCGACTGGGCTTCTACGCCAGCCAGTTCCCGATGGTCGAGGTGGACACGTCCTACTACGCCATACCGGTGCCGGAGACGACCCAGGGCTGGGTGGACGCCACACCTGACGACTTCACCTTCGACGTCAAGGCGTTCAGCCTCTTCACCGGTCACCCGACACCGGTCGCCGTGCTGCCCCGGGACCTGCGACCGGCCAGCGGTCCGAGCCGGATCCGCCGCCGAGACCTGCCGGAGCCGGCGTACGACGAGCTGTGGGCCCGGTTCCACGCGGCCCTCGACCCGATCGCGGCCGCCGGCAAGCTCGGCGTGGTGATGTTGCAGTTCCCGCCGTGGCTGGTGCGCAGCCCCGCGGCGGAACGCCGGATCGTCGAGCTGGCGCAGCGCTGCCGGCCGTGGCGGGTCGCTGTCGAGCTGCGGCACGGCTCCTGGTTGGACGACGACGGCGCGGCGGACACTCTGGACCTGCTCCGCGCCCACGACCTGTCAGTGGTCTGCGTCGACATGCCACAGGGGCACCCGTCGTCGGTGCCACCGATCCTGACCATGACGGCGGAACCGGCGATCGTCCGGTTCCATGGTCACAGCGACGCCTGGGGCGAGGGCGACAAGCAGGAGAAGTTCCGGTACGCGTACGCCGAGGACGAGCTGCGGCACTGGGCCGGGCTGCTGGCCGAGTTCGCCGATGCCCCCGACGAGCTGCACGTGCTGTTCAACAACTGCTGCGCCGGGCAGGCCCAGCGCGATGCCACCAGGCTGGCGCAGGTGCTCGCCGAGACGATGCTCGTCGAGCAGGCCGTCCCGGCGACCGGCTGATCGCGGCACGGGCCGCCCGGCCGGGCACCGGTCCGCTCAGGACCGTCGTCCCCGGCTGCGCAGGGCGTCCTGGGTCGACTCGCCGATGTCCGCGTCGTCGGGAAAGCTCCGACCGCTGGGGGCGGGATCGGGTGGGGCACCCGGCCCGGCCATCGTCGTACGGGTCGGCTCCACCGACCCGAAGCCGTGTCGTCCCGCCGGGTCGGACCGGCCCGCCGGAGCACCCGCGCGTCGCTCTCCGCGCCGCCCCTCGGGCACCGCGGTCTCCTCGCTGCCCTCGTCCATCGGTGAGTCGTCGCCAGTGCCCCAGGGCGCGTCGGCGTCGAAGCCGTCGCCGGTGCCCCACGGCTTGGTCGCCTCCGGCTCCAGCCGGTCGTTGTCACCGCTGCGTCCCTTGTGCGCCGTCATGGCCACCCCGCTCGTCGGTCCGCCGCCGCCGGCGGACGATGTGCCCTGCCCAGGCCGGGACAGCCGGCCCGAGTGCGGCGTACGACAGGTCGCCGGCACGCCGCCGCGCGCGGGATCCGTCGTCGCTCCGGTGCGCGCGTAGGGCCGACCAGCGCCCCGCCGTCGAGGTGGCGGCGGGACGCCGGCCGGCCCGACGTTCAGCGTCCGGCCATCGCCATCGGCCGCTTGCCGTTGCTCATTCCCGCCATCTTGATCATGGTCTTCGAGGCGCCCTTCATCCCACCGGCGCGACCGAGCATCCCGCGGAACACCTGGCCGGGCTTCTGCTGCTCACCCATGTACGCGGTGACCACCACCAGGGTCCCGGTCAGCGCCGGAATGGCCCACTGGAGCAGCTTCATCTGCCGCTGCGACGAGGCCACGCTGGCCGGGGTCTGGTGGTTCGGCTCGGTGGCGCCGCTCACCGACGGACCGCCCGCCTTCTCCAGCCGCATGCCGACCAACCGGCTGTAGCCGGTGACCGCCAGCGCGCCGATGGTCAACGCGGTCTTGATGGCGCTGGCCCGGCCCACGCCGGACTGGGCCGCCACCCGTGGGCTCTCGGTCACCAACTCACCGACGGCGCCGGCGAGGTGGGCGCCGATCGCGGCCGCGTTGACCGGTGTCCACTTGGACCATCCGGCCGAGGCGACCGGGAGCCGCTGGGTCGAGTCGCTGATTTTCGCCGCTGCGCCGTTGACGCCGAAGGCACCCATGAGGGAGCCGCCAAACCAGGCCGCCAGGCCCAGATCGTGCATCGAGCGCAGTGCGGTGTGCCGTTCGGACATGTGATCCCCTTCCGCCGTGTCGGGCGGTGCGGCTTACCCGCCGGTCGGGCAGCTAACCCCGCCCCGCCTGGGCCGATGCGGCCCGTGGCGGGCAGTTACCGGACATCGGTGGCGTCGGTGGGTCGGCATGGCCCGGGCAGGAGTCGTTCGCCCGGTGGCGGGTAGATCCCGAGCGACGCCGACGAGAGGGGAACGCGATGTCGCAGCCGGACGAGAGCCGGGAGAAGACCCCCAAAACAGACGCGGTGCTCATGCACCCCGACAACGACCCACACCGGAACACCGCAGAGGTCGCGCCCCGCAAGGAGCACGGCGAGATCCAGGTGGAACGCGACGGTGAACTGGTGCCGCTGGACCAGGACGAGTGAGCCGACCGGTCGGTACGGCTCAGCGGGGCGGCAGGTCGCCGGCGAAACCGGCGATCCGCCGTGCCAGCGGGACGCTCGCGCGAACCCAGGTGAAGTGGTCCAACGTCGCACCGGCCTGCGCCACTGAGTACCGCTCCCGGGTCACCGGCGCGCCGGCGAGCTTCGCGCAGAGGTGATCCATGGTCTCGTGCGGGGTGAACTGGTCGTCGTCCACACTGACTGCCAGCACCGGGGTCCGCACCGCGCGGACCGCCGCCTCGGTGTCCGTACCGTCGAGCCGGGGAAATCGGCCGGTCCGCGCGGTGTGGGCCCAGTCGCGCATCACGCCGCGTGCCTGCCGACCGCCGAAGCCCCAGCCCGGCCAGACCCCGAACAGCGCGGCGGTGGCGGCGATCCCCTGGGTGTAGGGCAGCACGCCGAGGCCCCGTCGGCCCGGGTAGGTCCGCCAGTACGGGATGCCGACAGCGATCAGCGCCAACCCGTCCACCTCGTCGCCGCCGTGCAGGGCGAGGTGCAGCAGCGCGGCCTGCCCGCCGAGCGAGTGCCCGAGAAGCAGTCGGGTGCGTCCGTCCAGTCGTGGTTTGAGGGCGGCCAGGACGGCGCCGACGTCGTCGGCCAGTTCGGCGTAACCGTGCCGGTCCGCCCGGCTCGGCGCGGGCGTGCTCGCCCCGGTGCCGCGCAGGTCGGCCACGACCACGCCCAGCCCGGCGGCGCGCAGCGCGGCGGCGAAGGGCCGGTAGTACCGGGCCCGGACACCCATCGCGGGCCAGATCACGACCATCGGCGCACCCGGCGCTCCGGCCGGCTCCGGGTAGACCTGCACACCCAGCCGGCCGCCATCGACCTCGACGAACTCCTGCGCGTACTCCGCATCCCCGTTCATCGGCCCAGCCTACGGCCTGACGTTACCGCCGGGTAGCAGCAGGCCACCGGCTCGGCGGCCGTTGTGCGGCTGCGCCGCGCGCTCCGCGGACACGACGGAGGGCCCCGCCGACCGGCGGAGCCCTCCGATGGACGCTGTGGTCAGGAGACCGAGATCGCCCCGTTGCTGGCCCGGACACAGGCCACCGAACGGGCGCTGGTGGAGGCCGCGCCGCTCAGGCACTGACCGAGGACCTGGTGCCCGGTGGCGTTCGGGTGCCACGACTCCTGGCAGGTCTGGAAGTAGCTGACGCAGGTGTTGGCGATCCGCTGGATGGCGATCTTGTCCTTACCGGCGAGGCTGGTGACGAAGGTGCCGGTCGCACCGTCCTGGAGCCGGATCGGAGTGGCCAGCGCACCGCTCGGGCTGCTGGTCTGCTCGCAGAGCCGGGCGCCGTTGAAGGCCTGCTGCACGTTCAGGTAGACCAGTTCGTCGGCGGGGAACTCGGCGGCGAGAGTGTCCCGGGTGGACTTCACGATGCTGCCCAGACCCTGCGAGAAGCGGTGCCCGGGCGCCAGGCTGGCCCGGTGGATCGGGCATCCGGCCGCGTACCGCTCGGCCCCCAGGTCACGGAACTTGTCCCGGGTGTCGTCCCGGCTGTCCTCCTCGTGGAACTGCTGGTTCAGGTCCAGCGGCAGCGGGTTCGTGTAGTCCTGGAACACCACCCGGTGCTGCCCGTCCGCGTCCACCTGGTCGAGGGTGGTCAGGATCTGGCGTACGGCCGCTGTGGTCTCCGCGGTCGCGGCGCTGAGCTGCGCGGCGGTGGCCAGGTCGGCGTCGCTGCACGGCTTCTGCTCGACCGGCCCGTTCAGGTACGCCCAGAACTCCCACCAGCCGGTCCAGGCGTCGGCGATGAACCGGTTGGCGCACTTCTCCGCGACGCTGCCGAAGGTGAAGGAGCTGTTGTTGGAGCCGAGGCCGACCAGCACCAGGTCGATGTCCTGGGTCTGCGCGACGGCGCGCAGCTGACTCAGCTGCGAGGCGACGGTACGACCGTTGGTCCGCGCCTGGGAGGCGTTGGCGATGTCGTGCGGCTGCCCACCGGAGCAGGCCAGGTTGAACCGGTTCTGGATGCCCGGCAGGTTGGCCTGGTTGAGCGAGGCGTTCGCCGAACGGTGGCAGAAGTACGCGTTGTTGTTCGCCGCCGTCCAGCCGGGGAAGCCCTGGCTGACTCCGTTGACGTCGACGACAGGGGTGTACGCCCCGGCGCCCTCGCCGCTGATGAAGCTGTCCCCGAGTGCCACCGCGGCGGTGGGTAACGCGGCGGACGCGGGTGCGGGCAGCGCGACGGCGGTCGACAACGCGGCCATGGCGATCGTTAGTCCCGCGGCGAGCGCGGTACGCCGGAACCTGGGCATGGGGCCCCCATCCATCGAAAGATGAAAGATTCTCTGAGAGCGCGATCAGATCACCCCGGCGCGACGGGCGTCAATGGCCCGTAACAGATTCGTTCGACGAACGACACGCGCACGTAGGCAGGAGGGTCTACGGCGTCGAGAGTGGACCCGCGCTCCGGGTTGCCGAACCCACCGACCCGCGCCCGTCGGCGCGGAGAGTCAGTGACCGGCCGGGCGGTCGCGGCGGTGCAGCAGGGCCGTGCCCACGGCGTTCAGACCGACACCCCAGACCAGGAGTACGCACAGCCACTGCACCCACCGCAGCGCGCTCATCTGCCCCGAGAACAGGTTGCGCACGCTGCCGAACGGGGTGAGCCACGGCTGCGCCGGACGGAGGGCGTCCACGGCACCCAGCAGCGTGAACAGCCCCAGCGGCAGGATGATCGTGGCTAGGAACGCCACCACCACCGAGCGCAGCAGCAGGCCCAGGCCGGTGCCCACCAGGCCGGCGGCGATCTGCACCAGCACACCGCCCACCGCGGTCGTCCCGGCGAACCGCCACGGGTCGTCGGCGACATCGGCCGGGGTGAGCGCCAGCGTCGCGGCGCAGATCAGCACACCGGCCACGCCGATGACGACCGCTGGCAACCCCACCGCAAGCACTGTGGGCAGGACCGGAAGGCGGACGGGCGCCCGGCGCAGGTCACGCACCAGCAGGATGCCGAAGAGCGGGGTCGCGACCGACATCAGGCTCTGCACAGTGCGCGAGAGTTCGGTGAAGCTCCGGTCGGCGGGAGCCGCCGCCGCGACCAGCGCCACGGCGGCCAGCAGCCCCGCCACCAGGGTGCCCACCAGCAGCCACCGTCGGGTCCAGGTGCCGAGGGAGCGTTGCAGGGCGTCGTGAATCGTCACGTCCATCTCGACCGCCTCCTGATCTCCTCGACCCGGACGGCGTGCACCCCGCGCGCAAACCGGCCGCGATCATGAGCGAGCATATCGGTGACGCTGTCTCTGCGTGGTCCCGTGATCACCCGCCGGCTGTTCGTTGGCTCACGTCCGGAGGGGCGCGCGCGGCGGGTCGCGTAGGTCCTCCGGTGGTTGTCCTAGCCTCGGGCTAGGCTCGCTGCGGCGCGCCACGCCGGCTGATGTCGCCGGTGACCGGCAGCACACCGCCGAGACCGGGGAGTACGACCAGTTGACCGCAGAGCCTGACACCCTGTACGGGGCCGATGACCTCACCCACCTTGAGGGGCTGGACGCTGTCCGCAAGCGGCCCGGCATGTACATCGGTTCCACCGACAGCCGTGGCGTGGGTCACCTCGTCAACGAGATCCTCGACAACTCCACCGACGAGGGTGTCGCCGGTCACGCCAGCCACGTCGAGGTGATCCTGCACGCCGACGGCTCGGTGCAGGTCGACGACGACGGCCGGGGCATTCCCACCGACGTGCACGCCAAGTCCGGCATCTCCGGTGTCGAGTTGGTGCTGACCCGGCTGCACGCCGGCGGCAAGTTCGGCGGCTCCGGCTACAAGACCTCCGGCGGTCTGCACGGCGTCGGCGCATCGGCTGTCAACGCGTTGTCCCGCCGCTTCGACGTGACCGTCCGCCGGGCCGGCAAGGTCCACGCGATGTCGTTCCGGCACGGCGTCCCGGGCATCTTCGACGGCGACGGGCCGGACGCCCTCTTCACCGCCGGCCCGGGGCTCCAGGTGACCGGTGCCATGAAGCGCGGCCAGCGCACCGGCACCTCGATCCGCTGGTGGCACGACGCCCGTTACTTCGAGACCGGCGCTGCGCTCGACGTCGACGCCGTCCGGATGAAGCTCCGCAACACCGCGTTCCTGGTCCCCGGCGTGACCTACCTGCTGCGCGACCTGACCGGCGAGACTCCCGCCGAGGAGCGGTTCCACTACCCCAACGGGCTCAGCGACATGGTGGAGTTCCTCGCCCCGGCCGGCGACCGGCCGGTCTCCGGCACCCTGCTGGTCAACGGCGAGGGCACCTACCGGGAGAACGCCGCCGACGCCAACGGCGTCATGCAGTCCAACGTGCAGCGGCGTGCCGAGGTCGAGGTGGCGTTCCGGTGGGGCACCGGTTACGAGCGCACCGTCGAGTGCTTCACCAACACCATCCGCAACGCGCACGGCGGCACCCACCGCAAGGGGTTCGAGCGGGCCCTCGTCCGTGCGCTCGCCGACGCGATCCGCAACACCCGTGGTCTGCTCAAGGCCAAGGAGGAGCCGCCCACCCTTGACGACGTCCTGGAGGGGATGACGGCGGTGGTGCACGTGCGGATCCCCGAGCCGCAGTTCACCTCGCAGACCAAGGACGAGCTCTCCACCACCGGCATCACCAAGGTTCTCCAGTCCCTGGTCGACGCGCACATCAAGGCCTGGCTGGAGGACCGGCGCACCAAGGCCGAGGCGCGCACCGTCCTGCAGAAGATCGTCGACGCCGCCCGGGTGCGACTCACCCAGAAGCAACAGAAGGACGCCGCCCGGCGCAAGACGGCCCTGGAGGGCGCGTCCATGCCGCCGAAGCTCGTCGACTGCCGGGCCACCGGCATCGACCGTAGCGAGCTGTTCATCGTCGAGGGTGACAGCGCCCTGGGTACGAGCCGGATGGCCCGTTCCTCGGAATACCAGGCGCTGCTGCCGATCCGCGGCAAGATCCTCAATGTGCAGAAGGCCAACCTCCAGCAGGTTCTGGACAATGCCGAGTGCGCGGCCATCGTGCAGGTCCTCGGCGCCGGCTCGGGGCGCACCTTCGACCTCTCCGCGCTGCGCTACGGCCGTGTGCTGATCATGGCCGACGCCGACGTGGACGGCGCGCACATCCGTACGCTGCTGATCACCCTGTTCGCCAGGTACATGCGGCCGCTGATCGAGGCGGGTCGGCTCTACGCCGCGATGCCGCCCCTGCACAAGATCACTACCAAGGGGCGCAGCTCGCAGACCGTCTACACCTACACCCAGGCCGAGATGGAGACGACGGTCCGCAAGCTGGAGAAGGCCGGCAAGCAGATCGTCACGCCCATCCCACGGTTCAAGGGTCTCGGTGAGATGGACGCCGACGAGTTGTGGGACACCACGATGAACCCGGCCACCCGGGCCGTCCGCCGGATCACCCTCGACGACGTCGACGCCGCCGAACGCATCCTCGAACTGCTGATGGGCGAGAAGGTCGAGCCGCGTCGCAACTGGCTCATCGACTCCGCCGACCGCGTCGACCGGGATGCGATCGACGCATGAGCGCCGCTTCCGTTCCCGTTCCAGTGGAGAGCTGAGTCATGGCACGCCGTAAGGAAAACAAGGTCGACCTCTCCTCGTTCGACCAGGCCGGCGCGCGGGTCTTCGACAACCCGCTGGTCACCGAGGTCTCCGACTCCTACCTGGAGTACGCGTTCTCGGTCATCCACTCCCGCGCCCTGCCCGACGCCCGCGACGGCCTCAAGCCGGTGCACCGGCGCATCCTCTGGTCGATGTACGAGCAGGGCTACCGCCCCGACCGCGGGCACGTGAAGTCCGCCCGAATTGTCGGGGATACAATGGGAAAGTACCATCCGCACGGCGACACGGCGATCTACGACGCCATGGTCCGCCTCGCGCAGGACTTCTCCCTCAACGTGCCCCTCATCGACGGGCACGGCAACTTCGGCAGCCCCGACGACGGCCCTGCCGCCTCGCGGTACACCGAGGCCCGGATGTCCCGCGAGGCCATGCTGCTCGTCGGTGAGCTGGGCGAGGACACCGTCGACGTCGAGCCCAACTACGACGGGTCGCTGACCCAGCCGACAGTGCTGCCGGCGGCCTTCCCCAACCTGCTGGTCAACGGCGCGTCCGGGATCGCGGTCGGGATGGCCACCAACATGATCCCGCACAACCTGGCGGAGGTCGTCTCCGCGGCCCGCTGGCTGATCAACCACCCGGACGCCACCCTGGACAAACTCATGGAGTTCGTCCCCGGCCCGGACCTGCCCAGCGGTGGGGTGCTGCTCGGCCTGGACGAGGTGCGCAGGGCGTACGAGACCGGCCGTGGCGTGGTGCGGATGCGCGGCAAGGTGGAGATCGGCCCGATCGAGGGCAGCCGAGGTCGTCAGGCGATCACAGTGGTCGAGCTGCCCTACGGCGTCGGCGCGGAGAAGGTCATCGCCGCGATCACCAACGAGGTCACCAAGACCAAGCGGCTGACCGGCATCGCGGACGTCAAGGACCTCACCGACCGGGAGAGCGGCACCCGGCTCGTCGTCGAGTGCAAGGTCGGGGTCAACCCGCAGGCGCTGCTCGCCGACCTCTACCGGTTGACCCCGTTGGAGCAGTCGTTCGGCGTCAACAACCTGGTCCTTGTCGACGGGCAGCCGCGCACGCTGGGCCTCAAGGCGCTGCTGGAGGTCTTCCTGGCCCACCGGTACGAGGTGGTCACCCGGCGCACCTCGTACCGTCGGCGCAAGCGTCAGGAGCGGCTGCACCTGGTCGACGGTCTGCTGATCGCGTTGTTGGACATCGACGAGGTGGTCCGGCTGATCCGGGGCAGCGACGACGCGCAGGCGGCGAAGGACGGGCTGATGAGCCGGTTCGGCCTCTCCGACATCCAGGCCACGTACATCCTGGACACTCCGTTGCGCCGGTTGACCAAGTTCGACCGCATCGAGCTGGAGGCCGAGCAGGAGCGGCTGCGTTCCGAGATCGCCGAGCTGAGCAAGATCCTCGACGACGAGCGGGTGCTCCGGAAAGTGGTCTCCGACGAGCTGGCGGCAGTGGTCAAGCAGTTCGGCACCGAACGTCGGACGACGCTTGTCGACGGTGACCTGAAGGAGGTGCTGGCCGCGTCCGCGCCGGCCGGCCCGCTGGAGGTCGCCGACGACCCGTGTCAGGTGATCCTCTCGGCGACCGGGCTGGTCGCCCGGACCGCGGCCGAGTCGGAGGAGAGCTCCGAGGGGCGTCGCCGCAACGGCCGGGTCAAGCACGACACGGTACGCGCCATCGCGCACTCCACCGCCCGAGGTCGGGTGCTGCTGTTGACCAGCGCCGGTCGGGCGTTCAAGGTCGACGTCCTGCCGCTGCCGGTGCTGCCCGAGCAGGCGGGCACCGTGTCACTGCGTGGCGGTATGTCAGCGGCCGAGCTGGTGCCGTTGGCGGCGGGGGAGACCGTCGTCGGCCTGGCCCCGCTGGGCGGGCAGGCGGAGGGCTCACCGGGGCTGGCGTTGGGCACCCGGCAGGGCGCGGTGAAGATCTGCTCACCGGAGTGGCCGGTGCGCTCCGACGAGTTCGAGGTGATCGGTCTGCGCGATGGTGACGAGGTGGTCGGGGCGACCTGGCTGACCGACGGCACCGAGACGCTGACCTTCGTCACCTCGGAGGCGTCGCTGTTGCGCTTCCCCGCCGGGTTGGTCCGGCCGCAGGGCCTCAAGGGCGGCGGTATGGCCGGCATCAACCTGCCGGCCGGGGCGCGGGTCGCGTTCTTCGGCGCGGTGCGCACCGACGACCCGGGGCATGGTGAGCCGATGGTGGTCACCTCCACCGGCGCGACGGTCAAGGTGACGCCGTTCAAGGCGTACCCGGCGAAGGGCCGGGCGACCGGCGGCGTGCGCGCGCACCGCTTCCTCAAGGGTGAGACGGACGTCGCCGTCGCCTGGGTGGGACCGCGACCGGTCGGCGCGACCGCCACCGGCGACCCGGTGGAGCTGCCCGCCGCGGACCCACGCCGCGACGGCAGCGGCTTCGCGGTGATGCTCGGCCCGACGGTGGTAGGCCACCTGATCGAACGCGACTGACCCGCCCACCTGCGCCGTCGCCCGGTCATGTCCGGCGTGCCAGGTCGGTCGAAGATCGTGCTCGATCCTGGACGTAATGGTGTCACCGACGCGGTGATGCCACTCGATCCTGGATCGAGCACGATCATGCGGGGTGGGGCGTCCGTCAGCGCGGTATGTTGGTGCCCTCTGTTGTCGGTGAGGGTCCGGGTGCACCGCGAAGCGCCCCTCAACATGATTTCTTCTCTGTCCGGCGGAGTCGCCGGTGCGGCGTGAGCGCCGCCATCCGGGTCCGGCCGAGGCGTGAGCTACGGGCCGTCCGCCGTCCCCGGCCACACCGCTGTTGGGGTCACCTGATCGCCGCGCCACTCTGGCCGCTGCACGGCGCGAACCTGGGCACCCTGTTGCGTACGTGCGACGCGGTCGGCGCCTGCCTCGCCGTGCCACCGTTCCGCTGGGTGGACGAGGCCGTGGCCCGAGGCAACACGCTACGGCGGCCGGGCTGCGTCCACCGGGTCGGCAGCCCGCTGCGCTGGCTGGCCGCCGAACGGGCCGCCGGCAGCCGGATTCTCGGGGTGGAACTGGCCGACGAGGCCGTCCGGCTCGGTGATCTGCCCGCCGCTCGGGGCCGTACCGTGGTGCTGCTGGGCCACGAGGCGACAGGCATCCCGCCCGAGGCGCTCGATCAGCTGGACGCGGCGGTGGAGATTCCCATGGTCGGCCACGGCCACAGCCTGAACGTCGCGGTAGCCGGCTCCCTGGTCCTCTACAAACTGGCCGGCCTCCTCTAGTACGGCGCCCGGTCGCCGCTGGAGCAGTGGCGATCAGGCCGGAGAACCGCACGGTAGGTCCGGACAACGGTTCTGTCGCGTCCGGACCTACCGTGCGGGTCGCTGGTCACCACGCGGGGTCGGGCCACTCGCGATGATGCTCGGTTGGCCAGACCGCCGGGTTGGGCGAGGTCAGCAGGTGCGGGAGTTGTAGGCGGCCCAGTAGGGGCCGCTGCCCTGCGGCGGGTAGAACCGGTAGTTCCCGTCGGGCGAACGCTGTAGGACGAATTGGTGCGAGCCGTACGGGCTCCGGGAACCCGTCGCCCCGTGGTAGACCACGTACAGCCACCCGTTCTGGTTGTCGTGCTGCACCAGCTTGTCGCCGGCCTTCGTCCAGCTGTTCCGGCCTGCGGAGCCATCCGCTGAGAGGCCCTTGTCGCGCTGGAAGTTCCTCGTCGCGGCATCGGTCTGGTCGCCGAAGACACCGTCGACCCCGGACGAGGGCAGGTAACCATTCGCCCAGAGAATGGTCTGCCAGAGACAGGCGACGTTCGAGTTGCGGTGCGTGGTGACGTTGGTGACGCCTTCGTCATCGAAGTCGTCAGACACCGCGCCGGTGCCATGGACGAACGCCCGGCCCGTGTAAGAGCCGCTGGCCGCGGCCGGCGTGGCGATGGTGACGTTGATGCCGATGGCCAGTGCCGCGCCGATGGCGGGCACCGCGACTCTCTTGAGGACGCGGCCTGTGGATCGGTGCGACGACATGTATCTCCTCTGGTCGGGATTCACGAGGGCGCAACGGTGCTGGGGCGTTGCGCCGGCCGGCGGTGTCAGACCTGGCACGACGAGGCGAGGTGGCCTCGCGCCACTGTGGACGAACGGTCCCGTCTGGCCTCGCGTCATCGGCGTGCGACCAGGTCTGGCGATTGGTGCTCTTGGATGAGACGGTGAGGACGGTAGAACCGTCCTCACCGCTCCGGGTCCCCCCATGGAGAAGGTACGGTGGGGCCGGTACAACCGCCGCACAACTCACGCACAGCTCGTCCACTCGCCCGCTTGTCCGGGTGCTGTACGCGCGGCGGCACATGGCAGCGCCCACATGTGAGGTGCCTGGTTGCGTTTCGAACTCCTTGGCCCGTTCCGGGTGTACCGCGACGGCCAGCCGGTTCCACTGGGCTCGGTGAAGCAGCGTCTCCTGCTGGCGACCCTGCTGCTGCGCCCGAATGAGGTCGTCGGCACGAACGAGTTGGCCGCGATGCTGTGGGGCGACGAAGAGCCGGCGTCGGCCGCCGCGAACCTGCGCACCTATGTGCGCGGGTTGCGGCGGTCGCTGGGCGGTGGGGCGACCTGGGACGGGATAACCGCTGCGGCCGGCGGCTACCTGCTTCGGGTGGGCCCGGACGAACGGGACGTGGATCTGTTCGACGCCGCGGCGGCGCGGGGCCGCGAGGCGCTCGCCACCTCCGATCTGGACCGGGCCGAGGCCGAACTCTCCGCCGCGGTGCGCCTGTGGCGTGGTGCACCGCTGGCCGATCTGCCGCTGCGCTCGACGCTGGCTCGGCGGGTGGCGCAGTTGGAGGAACGTCGGCTGCTCGTCGAGGAGGACTACGCCGAGGCGGTGCTGGCCCTCGGCGCGTCGGCCGACGTCGTGCACCGGTTGCGCGGCCTGCTCGACCGGTACCCGCTGCGGCAGCGGGCGTGGGGCCAACTGATGGTGGGCCTGTACCGCATCGGAGACGTAGCCGGCGCACTGGATGCTTTCCGGCAGGCCCGACAGACGCTGGCCGAGGAGACCGGCCTCGATCCCGCACCCGAGCTCGTCACGCTGTACGACGACATCCTGCATCACCGCCCGGGCCTGACGGCGCAACCGCCAACGGGGTCGGACCGGCCGGCGCCGGACACGGGAGTGGGGCCGCTCATCCAGCGCCCCGAGCAACTGCCGCGTGCGGTGCCGGAGTTCGTTGGACGTAGCACCGAGCTGGCGGGCCTCGACGGGCTTCTGGGTGGCGGGGCCGAGGGGTCGACGAGCGGCGCCATCTCTGTGGTGTCCGGCATGGCCGGAGTCGGCAAGACCGCCCTGGCGTTGCACTGGGCGCACCGGGTTGCCGACCGATTCCCGGACGGCCAGCTCTACGTGAACCTTCGCGGTTACGACGAAGCTGGCGCGGTGTCCCCGCCCGACGCCCTGTCCGGCTTCCTCGAAGCGCTCGGCGTGCCCCACGCCCGGATACCCTCCGACATGGAGGCCCGGACTGGTCTCTACCGCAGCCTGCTGGCCTCCCGGCGGATGCTCCTGGTGCTCGACAACGCTCGTGACTCCGCCCAGGTGCGCGCCCTGCTGCCCGGTGCGGGCCGCTGCATGGTCGTGGTCACCAGCCGTGACCGGCTGGGCGGCCTGATCGCCGCCGAATGTGCCACGCCGTTGACACTGCACGTGCTCACGGCGGAGGAGTCGAGAAGCCTGCTCGCCAGACGTCTCGGGGCCAGCCGGCTCGCCTCCGAGTCGGTGGCGGTGGCCGACATCATCGAGGCCGCAGGCCGGCTTCCGCTGGCACTGTCGATAGTCGCGGCGCGCGTCGCGACCCATCCCACCTTTCCGCTCAGCGCGATCGCCGCCGAACTGCACTCGGCCGAGGCGAGGCTGGACGCCCTGGCCGACGGCGACGTCCGGCGCGTCTTCTCGTGGTCGTTCTTGGCCCTGGGGGCGGACGCGGCCCGGCTGTTCACCCTGCTGGGGCTGCATCCGGGCCCGGACCTGACCACCACTGCGGCCTCGGCGCTCGCCGGTGTGCCTGCCGCTGCCGTCACGCCGATCCTGCGGGAACTGACTCGGCTCCATCTGCTGGCGGAGCACGCGCCCGGCCGGTTCGCCTTCCACGATCTTCTGCGCGCCTACGCGGCCGAGCTCGCACAGTCGTCGGAGCGCGGCGACGAACACGTCGCAGCCCGACAGCGCCTGTACGACCACTACCTGCACTCCGCCTATCCGGCCGCCCGGCTACTCCAGCCGCAGTGGCCCACGATCGAGCCGATGCCGCCGCTGCCCGTACCCGCCAGGCGACCGGTGACCGATCACGACGGCGCGCTCGCCTGGTTCACGGCGGAGCATCGGGTGCTGGTCCGGGTGGTCCGACAGGCCGCCGAGAACGGCTTCGAAACGTACGCCTGGCAGATCGCGTGGGCGCTGACCACCTTCGTGGCGCCGCGCGGCCTCTGGCAGGACCAGCTCGCCATCCAAGAGGTCGCGCTGGGCGCCGCGGAGAAGATCGACGACCTCGCCGGTCAGGCCGTCGCCAACCGCCTGGTCTCCCGCGCGCTGATCCGACTGGGCGACCGCACCACTGCCGAGTACCGGCTCAAGCGCGCGCTTGAGCTGCACGAACGTCTCGGCGACCCGATCGGCCAGGCCCAGACGCTGCACAACTACTGCGAACTCTGCTACCTGGACGGCCGGCTGGACGAGGCGCTCGCACACGGTCGCGAGGCACTGCGGCTCTACCGGCTGGTCGGCAATCACGCGGGCGAAGCCCGGACGCTCAACGCGATCGGTTGGCTTCTCGCCACCACCGGCGACTACGTCCAGGCCATCGCCAGCTGCACCGAGGCCCTCCACCAGCAACGACGGACCGACGACCGCAACGGTCAGGCCGCGACGCTGGACAGCCTCGGCTTCGCCTACGACCGCCTCGGTGAACGCGACCGCGCGGCCAACTGCTACGAGCAGGCGATCACACTCTTTCGCGACTCCGCGGACCGGTATCACGAGGCGGAGACCCTCATCCGACTCGGAGACACCCGGGAGGGGATGGGTGACCGGGACGCTGCCGCTGCCGCGTGGCGCCTGGCTGCGCGAATCTATGAGGACGTGGGCGACCCCGCAGCCGAGGAGGTCCGCCGCCGCCTCGAACGTCTGATTTCGCCCTAGTCAGGGGCCACAGTCAGGCGACGTTGTGGGGGCGGAACTGGACGCTCACCCGGGGCCCCACGGGGCGGGTGGTCTTGGGGATGGCGTGTTCCCAGGTGCGTTGGCAGGAGCCGCCCATCACGATCAGGTCGCCGTGGCCCACCGGGAAGCGCAGGCTCTCGCCACCGCCGCGTGGGCGCAGCAGCAGCGGTCGGGGTGCTCCGAACGACACGATCGCGACGACCGTGTCGGTGTGCGCCGAGCGGCCGATGGTGTCGCCGTGCCAGGCCACGCTGTCGCGCCCGGACCGGTAGAGGCACATGCCGGCGGTGACGAAGGGTTCGCCCAACTCGGGCGCGTAGTGCCCGGTGAGCGCGGCCCGCGCGGCGGTGAGCACGGGGTGGGGGAGTGGTCTCGCGGCGTCGTACCAGCACAGCAGGCGGGGCACGTCGACCTCGGAGTCGAACATGGTGCGCCGTTCGGCACGCCAGGACACCTCGGTGAGCAGTGTGTCGAGGACCGTGTCGGAGCCGCGCACCCAGCCGGGGAGGTGGTCGACCCAGGCGCCCCGGCTGAGCTGGTGCCGGCGGATCTGGCCGGGCAGCGGCCCCAGGGTCGGCCCGGCGTCGGCCAGGTCGAGCATCGACGGCTGGTAGGCGGCCTGCGTCATACGGCCACCCTAGCAGCACTTTCGTACACCCGTGCTAGCGGTGAATCGTGCGGGCCGGCTGCTTCTCGGCAAGATCGTGCTTGATCCTGGATGTAGTGGCCTGCCGCGCCTTCGTGGGGACTGTTTCCAGGATCGGGCGTGATCTTGGCCTGCCGCGCGGTCAGCCCGGGACGGTGGCGGCGCGTACGGCGTCGAACACCGCGTCCACCACCCGCGCCCGGCCCTGCCCGTCGACGGTGGACCAGGCGCGGGCGGCGAGGGTCGCGCGCCGCTGCGGCGAGCTGAGCAGCCCGTGCAGGGTCCGCGCCGCCGTCGCGCGGGCGGCGCGTCCGGCGACGCCGGCGGCGGTCAGCTCCGGCAGCTCGCCGAGGCCGGCGGCCAGGCCGTGCCGCACCACCCGGGTGTACGACTCGCGTTGGTTGTCGACCACGCAGACCAGTGCGCTGGGTGCGCCGAGGCAGCAGAGTTCCCAGGTGGACGTGCCGGCTGCGCTCACCACCAGGTCGGCTTCGGTGATCAGTGCCGGCAGCGAGGTGGTGGGCGGGACCGGTCGGATGGTCTGCCCCCGGCCGGGGGTGACATCGTCGACCTCCGCCTCGATCTCGGGTCGCCCGACGATGACCGTGAGGTCCATCGGGTGACCGGTGGCCGCCAGCACCCGGGTCAGGACCGGGGCCGCGCCGACCGCGTCGGTGCCGCCGAAGAAGGCCAGCACCCGGGGGCGACTGACCGCCGCAGCGGGTGGGGCGACCGGCGGCCGGGCGCTGATCACGGTGTCACGCAGCAGGGCGTATCCGCTCCCGGCGAGCAGCCGGCCGGGCAGTTCCGCCCCGGACCTCAGCCCCGGCAGTTCCGCCCCGGATCCCAGCCCCGGCAGGGCCGCCCCGGACCTCAGCCCCGGCAGTTCCGCTCCGGGCCCCAGCCTGGGCAGGGCCGCCCCGAAGTTCTGGTCGAGGTAGAGGTCCGCGACCTGGCCTCGGCTGTCGCCGTCGATGATGGCGAGGGTGTAGACGCCGGCGGCGCGCAGGGCGCCGGCTCCGGCCGGGTCCAGTTCGTAGGAGTCGAGGACCAGCACGTCCAGGTGGTGTCGGCGGGCCGCCTCGACCAGCTCGGCCGCCGAGTCCGGGCCGGGGAGTAGCGGGATGCCCCGCGCGGCCAGCTCCGCGGTTGCCCACTCGAGCCGTTCGACGGTGCCGAAGACTGTGACGTCGGCGCCCCGGGCGAGGAACTCCTCGGCGAGCGCCAGGCAGCGGACGAGGTGGCCGACGCCGCGCCGTGGTCCGGCGTCGCAGCGGAATCCGACCCTCAGGGCGCTCAGGACTCCTCCAGGTGCTTCTGTCGTACGCCGGCGTTGAGTGCGCGCAGCCGGGGCTGACCGTCGAGCCAGTCGGCGAGCTTGGCCAGCGGCACGCTGACGTCACCGAAGTGGTCGATGATCGCGCTGACCAGCGCCCAGTCCTGCTCGGTGTCGAGGGTGAGCCGCAGCGCGGAGCGGTCCGGGGTGAGTGTCACCCCGAGCACCCGGAACAGCTCCGGATGGGTGTACGCGTACGAGGTCACGTGCACCCGGTGGTGGTCGGTGGCGAGCCGGCCCAGGGTGCGCAGCGTCTCCGCGCGGATGATCTCGACGTCCAGCCCTCGGGGCAGGGTCCGGGCGATCGACGTGCTGGCGTAGTCCAGCCCGGGGACCGCCCGGTACACCGACGCGACCACTGTGATGATCTCCGGGTCGAGCAGGGGGCAGTCGGCGGTGAACCGCATGACGGCGTCTCCTGGGTGCGCCGCGAGGGCGCCCACGAACCGGTCCAGCACGTCGTCGACCGGCCCGCGGTGGCACGGTACGTCGAGCCGCGCGCACTCGGCGGCCACCGCGTCGTCGACCGCGTCGGTGCTGGTGGCGACGACCAGGTCGGCGAGGACGCCGCTGTCCCGGGCGGCACGGACGACCCGGCCCAGCACGGAGCGTCCGGCGAGCGGGCGGAGCACCTTGCCGGGCAGTCGGGACGAACCCATCCGCGCCTGCACGATGCCGACGATCCGTGGCCCCGCGGCGGTTCCGGGCGGCGGTATGTCGGTCACTGCTGCTCCTCCTGCTTCGGGGCCAGCACCGCGGTGGCCCGACGCTTGGCCGCGCGGGCACCACGCTTGGCCAGCCGGGCCGGGGTGATGGCGAGCCGGCCCACCCGGTAGCTGAGCGACCCGCTGAGCAGGCCGATCGTCGTCTCGGCCCGGCGTAGCGCCCGTTCCCGCGAGGTGAGCAACTCCTCGGTCCACGCGGTCAGCGCGGTCAAGCGGGTGAGTTCCTCGCGCTGGCGCAGCCACGCCTCGCGTAGCTGCTGGTAGCTGTGCCCGCCGAGCGGCGGGTCGGTCGGCGCGACGGCCTGTAGTTCGGTGGCGAGGCCGACAGTGGCGTCGGCGTCCAGCCCGTGCAGCGCGGCGGCGATGGCCGCCTCAACCTCGACCGCCTCGCTGACTGTCGCCCGGTCGAGGTCGTGGCCGGCGAGTCCGCCGAGCACCACTGTCAGGCCCGCGATGTCGAGAGTGGACGACCACGGATGGGCGTACCCGCCGGTGAGCAGGCCCGCCGCGAAGCGCCACAGCCCGCGGGCGAGCACCACGTCGCCGGGCAGCTCGGCGGTGGCCCGCCAGCTGGGGTCGAGCACCGCGTACCGCTCGCCGTCGACCACCACGTTGTCGGTGCCGGCCAGCGCCGCCGCGCCGGCGATCCGGCCGTCGCTGTCGGCCTGGTCGGCGAGCCAGCCCGCGTACCCGCGCAGCAGCGCGCGCACTGTAGCCAGGTCGCGGCGCAGGGCCGCGTCGAGCAGCAACGTACGCAGCAGCCGGCCGGACGGCACCGGTCCGGACAGCGCGTCGGCGTCCCGGTACGCGGCCTCGCGGCTGGCGAACGGCGCGACGGCCGGCGTCGTCGCGTCGGTGGGCGGGACGAGTCCCCAGCGCCAACCGGAGGGGCCGTGCAGCACCTCCAGCACGCCGATCCCGGGACGACCGGTCTGCACCAGGGCCACCGGCAGGTCCGCCTCAACGGTCGGCGTGGTCGGGTCCGTGGGTTCGGCGGGCCGGTGGGCGAGGGTCAGCCAACCCGGTGCGAGGTCGGCGGCGCGCCCGGCGTGCAGCGCGTCCACAGCGAGCCGGGCCGGGTCCTGGAGCACTGTGGCGCTGGTGAAACCCCCGGCGCAGGCGCCGTGCAGCACCGCGTCGAACAGGCCGGAGCCCGCGTCCCGGTCGAGGTGGTCGGCGTCCAGCAGCGCCGTCGGGGTGCTGACACCGGGGTACGCGGCCCAGCACGCGGCCGGCCGTAGCCCTGCCGCGCCGAGCCGCTCGCGCAGTTGGTCCCGGTTGGCCGGGTGGGCTCGGTCCAGCACGCCGCCGATCACCCAGGCGGAGTCGTCGCGGCGGGCGTACCAGGGGGTGGTGCCGACCAGCCGGTGCAGGCCCAGGGGGTTGTCCAGGCGCAGCAGCAACGCGCCGCCCGGTCGCACCGCGGCGACGAGTCGCGCCAGCACACCGTCCCAGCCGAGCCGGGTGCCCTCCACCGACTCCACCGGGTCCAGCCCGGCAGCCGCGATCACCACGTCGTACGTCTCGTCGTCGGGCAGCCCGGCCGGACCACCCACCACCACGCGGGCGGCCCGGTGCGCCAGCGCCACCGCGTCCGGGTGGCTGCGCAGCAGGCAGGTGACCTCGGCGTGGGTGAGCTGGTCGAGCAGCGCCGGGTCGTGTGGACCGGCCACCAGGACCCGGGCGCCGGGCGGGACCAACCGGGCTGCCAGCGCGGCGAGCGGCCCACCGTTGGCCAGCCGTTCCTGCGGCAGATCCGACCAGGCCAGCATCTCGCCGCCCGGCAGGGTGATCCGGTCGGCGGGTGCCGTCTCAGTCGTCACTGTCTTCCTCTTCCTCCTGGAGGTTCACCCAACCGAGCAGTTCGCGGAGCTCGGCCGGCGTGCAGCGGTGGTCGGTACCCAACTCGGCGCGGGCGATCTCGACAGCGGTGGGCAGGTCGACGGTGGTGCCGTGCAGCTGCGGCCACTGCCGTCGGATCCGAGCGGTGCCGCCGAAGGTGGGGTCCTCGTTGGACAGGATCATCGGGTCGCCGTAGACCGCCGGCTCGCACCCGGCCGCGATGCCGTAGAAGATCGCGCTGGTCAGCCGGTTGGAAGCTACCCGGCGGTGACGGCGCAGCTCGGTGAGCTGTCGGTCGAGGAACTCCGGATCGGTGTCCTTCCACCAGTGTCCCCGGTAGCCGTGGCAGATCACCCGGAACCCGGCGCGCTCGTAGAGCCGGCGCACGTTGCGCATCCGGTACTCGTGCCAGTAGAGGCAGACAGTGACCGGGCCGGGCTCGGTGTCCTGGATGAGGGCGATCAGTTTGCGGTGGTCGCCCTTGACGTGCTGACCCTCCCAGCCGTGGAACGGGTACCAGATCGTGCCCTTCCGCTCTTCGACAGGTGGTTCCTCGGGTCGCATGGCCAACAGGTAGCTGAACGGCGCGCCGATGACGACCACGTTGCGTCGCCCCACCGACCAGGCCCGGCGGCGGGTCTGCTCCGACCAGAGCAGGCTGGGGGTGCGTTCGGCGTACGGGTGGCCGGGGGCCAGGCCGTCACCGATGTTCCAGCCGTGCTGCACGTACCCGTTGATCCGGGGTGGGTGCCGGTCGCCGAGGCCGGCGTACCGGGCCAGTACGTGCGCGTGGCCGTAGAAGTGGTTGGCGTGGTGCATCAGGTTCCCATCAGGCGGCGGGACGCACCGAGCCGCCTCGTAGCGCGGCGGTCAGCGCGTCGATGACGCGGTCCTGGTCGGCGTCGCTGAGCCCCGGGTAGAGCGGCAGCGACAGCTGCTGGGAGTAGAACAACTCGGCCACCGGGCAGGACCCGCGCCGGTAGCCCAGGTCGGCGAAGGCCGGGTGCCAGTGCACCGGGATGTAGTTGACCTGCACGCCGATGCCGGCGGCCCGCATCCGGTCGTACACCTCGCGGCGTCGTCCGTCGAGCACCCGGATCGGGTAGAGGTGCCAGGCCGGGTCGGCCCACGACCTGCGCTTCGGCAGCAGTACGCCGTCCAGGTCGGCCAGCGCCTCGTCGTAGTGGGCGACCAGGGCGCTGCGGCGGGCCGTGAACTCGCCGAGCCGACGCAGTTGGCTGCGACCCAGGGCGCAGAGCACGTCCGGCAGTCGGTAGTTCAGCCCGAACTCGTGCACCTCCTGGTGCCAGCCGCCCTCGTCCGGGAAACGCAGGTCGTCGCGTTCGCGGACCACGCCGACGCCACGGAACCGGCGGGCCCGCTTCAGGATCTCCGGGTCCAGCGCCGCGACGGCGCCGCCCTCGGCGGTGGTCAGGTTCTTCGTGGGGAAGAACGAGAACGTGGTCAGGTCGGCGAGCGAACCGACCGGCCGACCGTGGTACGTCCCGCCGATCGAGTGCGCCGCGTCGGCGAGCAGCAGCGCGTCGCTGCCCTCGACCGACTTGCGCAGCGCGTCGTAGTCGGCGGGGTGGCCGGCGTAGTCGACAGCGGCGACGACAGTCGTCCGCGAGGTGACGGCGGCGGCGGCCGCCGCCGGGTCGAGGCAGAACGTCTCGTCGTCGACGTCGGCGAACACGATCTTCGCGCCGAGGGCGACAGCGCTGCTGGCGGTCGCCACGAACGTCATCGGTGGGACGACCACCTCGTCGCCCGGCCCCACCCCGGCCGCCGCGTACGCCACGTGCAGCGCCGCGGTGCCGTTGGAGACGGCGGCGACACCGACCCCGCCGGTCCACCGGGCGAGGTCGGCCTCGAAGGCGTCGACCTGCGGACCGGTGGTGAGCCAGTCGCCGCGCAGCACGTCCGCGACGGCTGCGACGTCGTCCTCGCTGATCGACTGCCGGCCGTACGGGAGCATCTCTGTCATCCGTTGATGCCGAGCATGTCGCGCAACTGCTCGACGGTGAGCCACTCGTCGTTGGTGTCCGACTGGTAGGCGAAGCCGTCCGGGACCGGGTCGCAGTCGACCGGCGCCTGGTAGCCCCAGGTGGCGATGGTCGGCTGGACGATGAACCGGCCGTCGGCGCGCAGCGTCCGCCGGCTGTCGTCGGGGGCGATCATCTCCTCGTGCAGCTTCTCGCCCGGCCGGATCCCGATCTCGTGGGTGGTGGCGTCCGGGGCCACGGCCTCGACCAGGTCGAGGATGCGCATGCTCGGGATGCGCGGCACGAACAGCTCGCCGCCCTGCATCTGGTCGAACGAGTCCATGACGAACTGCACGGCCTGGTCCAGGGTGATCCAGAAGCGGGTCATCCGTTTGTCGGTGATCGGCAGGCTCTTGCCCTCGGCGGCCAGCCGGCGGAACAGCGGGACCACCGATCCGCGGCTGCCCACCACGTTGCCGTAGCGCACCACCGAGAACCGGGTGGGGTGCTGGGCGGCGTAGTGGTTGGCGGAGACGAACAGCTTGTCGCCGACCAGCTTCGTCGCGCCGTACAGGTTGATCGGGCTGGACGCCTTGTCGGTGGAGAGGGCGATGACCTTCTTGACACCGGCCTCGATCGCCGCGTCGACGACGTGCTGTGAGCCGGTGATGTTGGTGGCGATGTACTCCGAGGGGTTGTACTCCGCGGTGTCCACCTGCTTCAGCGCGGCGGCGTGCACCACGTGGTCGACGCCGTGCATGGCCCGGGTGAGGCGGTGCCGGTCCCGGATGTCGCCGATGAACCAGCGCAGCCGCGGGTCGTCGCCAAGTTGCTGGCGCAGCTCGTACTGCTTGAGCTCGTCGCGGGAGAACACCACCACGCGGGCGGGGTCGGCCTCGTTGAGGATGTGCCGGAGGAACGTCCTGCCGAAGGAACCCGTTCCCCCGGTGATCAGAATGGACGATCCATTCAACTCACTCAATGTGGTGCTCCCGTGTTCGTGGATGAACGAGCGGCCCTGGGCCGGCCGACCGGGGTGACACGCTAGCCATGGCGGGTTAACTCCCCGGCGCTCGCGGGTGAACCACAACCTCTGCTCCCGTGAATGCCGAACACCGCGTAGGCGAACACTTCCGACCGCCCCGGATGTGGGCTGACCTGGCCGGATCGGGCCGCTACAGTGACCGCGCGAACGACCCGGCGGCCCGGCGCGCAGCCGGTACCCACGTTCACCCGACATCCACACCGGCTCGGTGCGAACGGGCCACAGCGGGCGTCACCGACGCCGGCCGGTAGGCCCGTCGGATCAGCGCGGGCCCGGTACGGCCGGCAATTCTGGAGGCGTTCATGGCACCCGGTAGTGACGTGACCGAACGGCCGGCGGTGGTGGTCGAGACGCCGAGCGGCCCGCCCGCCCGACGTTGGCTGGTGCCGCTGCTGCTGCTCGTCGGTTGGGTGCTCAGCGTGGCCTGGCGCATGTGGTGGTCCCGGCACATCGTGCTGCCGATCGCGCACACCGACGAGGACAGCTACCTGAACACCGCCCGCGCGTTGGCCGGCGGTCCGGGGGGCTTCAGCAGCGAGAACGACCTGCTGCGCCGGGTCGGCTACCCGATGCTGATCTCGCCGGCGTTCCTCGGGGACCGGGATTTCACCGACAGCTACCGGGTCGTCCAGCTGATCAACGCGATGGTGAACTCGACGCTGCTGCCGCTGGCGTACCTGTTCGGTCGTCGCCTGTTTCAGCTGCGCCGCTCGTACGCGCTGCTCGGCGCGGTCGCGGCGGCGACCCTGCCGGCCACCGCCTTCTACGCTGGCGTCGCCATGATCGATGCGGTGATGGCGCCGCTGGTGGTCGCCTGGCTGCTCGCCGTGCACCGCTGGATCACCCGGCCCGGCCCGCTCGCCGCCGCCACCGTTGGCCTGCTCGTCGGCGGGTTCCACCTGCTGCACTCCCGCGGCCTGGTGATCGTGGCAGTGCACGCCGGGTTGGTCCTGCTGCTGTTCGTCCGCCGCCGGATCAGCCCGCCCGTGGTGCTCGCGGCGCTGCTGCCGGTGCTCGCCATGGCGCTCGTCAACGAGGCCGCCATCCGCTACCTCGGCGGCAAGGTCTACCTGCTCGGCAGCACCCCCGGCGGCAGCACCCTCGACGCGGTCGCCTCCGCCCAGGGCGTGGTCCGGGTGAGCGCCGCGGTCACCACCCAGCTCTGGTACCTCGTCGTGATCACGTTTGGAACGGCCGGGGTGGCCTGGGCCGGTGCCGTCCGCGAGCTGTGGCGTCCACGGCACGGCGACGCGGCCCGCTGGACGATGGGCGTGGCGCTCGCGGTGACCGTCGGGGTGGCCGGCGGCGCGTCGGTGATCCTGTCCGGCATCACCGGCAAGCCGCTGGACGCGATCTACGGCCGCTACGTGCAGATGCTGGCACCGTTCTGGCTGCTGGTCGGGTTGGGGGTGCTGTTCACCGCCGGGTGGCGGGTGGTGCTGCGCCGGGCGGCGGTCGCGGTGGCGTTGCTGGTCGGTGGTGGCGCGCTGGTCGCGGCCCGACTCGCGTACGTGGCCGGCCAGGGCCACCGGTTGCGCTACGGCGGGTTCAGCGCATCGGACCTGGCGGCGTTGACCGGGGGCTGGCGGGAGCTACGACCGGTGGTCGGGTCGCTGGTCGGCGTCGCCGGCTGCGTGCTGCTCGTCGCCACGGTCCGGTTGCCCCGCCTGCGGCTGCCCGTCCTCGGTGCCCTCGTGGTGGTCAACCTCATCACGATGCAGGTGATCGACCAACGGATCGTGCGACCGACTGCTGCGAGCACCGCCCCGACACCCCGGGTGGCCGACGTCGGCGTACGCCCCGGCGAGCGGGTGTGGGCCTCGACCGGCGTGCACTACGTCCTCCGGTTCAACCTCAGCCACCAGGTGACCTGGAGCGACGTCCGGTGGTTCGGCGACAAACAGCCGCCGGCCGCGGCGCAGGTCGTGTTCGCCCGCTGGGCACCGGGGCAGGTCGACGACTGGGACGGCGCGGCGTACGGCTTCGTCCGACTCGGCGGCAACCCGGAGCAGCACTGGGCCGCCTGGCGGCGGGCCTGACCCACCGCATCCCGGTGGACACCGTTGTTCGTTAACGGCGGATGTCCACCGGGAGCACTGCCGGTTAATCGTTTCGGTCTATTGCGGAAAGGATTCGACAATCAGCGTTGGCGGCGGTCCGCCCGGGCCAGGGAAATCGGGATGACGGTGATTTCCCGGCCGCCGGACAGCTCCTGCCGCGGGGTGCCCTCGACGAATCGGAAACGCCGGTTCATCTGTCGTACGACGGTATTGTGGCCGAGCACCTCGCCGTCGAGTCGGTCCAGGTGCAGCCCGTCGAAGGCGTACTCGACGGCCTCCCGCATGACCCCCAGCCAGGCGGGCAGTGTCTCGCCCCGCCCGTCCAGCCCGTCGGCGTCGAGATAGAAGCCCCACGCGCCGGTGCGAGGGCCGTCCAACCGCAGGTCGAAGAAGGTGACCACACCACAGGGCCGGTCGTCGCGGACGTACACCAGCACTCGCCGGGACGGGTCGTCGCGGACCGCCGCCCACCACCGGTCATGCTCGTCGGCGGTGATCTCGTGACTGGTCTTGCTGACCTGCCGATTGGTTTCCTGATTACGCCAGGACAACATCAGATGAACGTCGTCCGTCGTCGCTTCGCGTAGCACGCGCGTCTCGCTTTCCTGGCTGTTCACATCGGGTTCCGGCACCTTACCCGGGCCCACCGGGAAATCAGATATGCATTCGTTGGGTTGTAGACTGCGGCGCATGAACGAATTGAGTCGCGCGCAGATCCGCGACCTCATGGCTCAGGTGCTGAAGAATCAGGACAAGGAGCTGCCCGCAGACGACGCGGCGCAGTTGCGGGAGATCGGCTTCCGGTCGCTCGACTTCTCCGAACTGGCCCTGCGGGTGGAGGACGAGACGGGGGAGGAGCTCAACTTCGACGCCCCCGGGCTGCGTCGCATCGCCACCGTCGGGGACGTCCTCGACTTCCTCGTCGAGCTTCAACACCAGTGACCGTCGCGACGTCGCGCCACCCCACCCCCGCCAGCCCGGAGCCAGCCGGTGTCGACAACCGGCTCGTCATCGGTGGCGCGGCGGTGACCTGGCGTTCGCTGCCGACGCCCAACCTGCCCGACCCGGCGGCGGTGCTCGCCCGCTCCGCAGTGCACGCGCTCACCGCGGCGCGGCAGCACGCCGTGCACGGCACCGAGCTGCTGCTCAGCACAGCGGGTCGGGTCGACGCGGTGCTGCGCACCGAGCTGCTGGAGGCCGGGTTCACAGTCGGCGTCCTCGAGGACGACGGCGTGCACCCGAGCGCACCGGCCCGGCCGCGAGCCGCCGAGCCGGGCCGGCTCTGGCTGCTGACCTCGGGCTCCACCGGGCGTCCGAAGCGGGTCGGGCACACCCTCGACACGCTGACCACGGTGCGGGCCGACCAGCCTGAGCGGACCTGGCTCTGCCCGTACGCCCCGGGCACGTACGCCTGGTGGCAGGTCGTCACCCTGTCGCTGACCCAGCCCGGCCAGCACCTGGTGGTGGTCGAGCCCGACGAGTTGGACGACTGGCCCACTGTCGCGGCCACCCACCGGGTGGACGCGGCCTCCGGCACCCCGACCTTCTGGCGGCGCACCCTCTACCGGGACGCCGCGGCGCTGGCCCGAGTGCCGTTGCGCCAGATCACCCTCGGCGGGGAACCGGTGGACCAGGCGATCCTGGACCAACTGCGGGAGGTCTTCCCGACGGCCCGGATCTCCTGGATCTACGCGTCCTCCGAAGTGGGGGCATCCATTGTGGTGCACGACGGGCGGGCCGGGTTCCCTGTCGACTGGCTGGACCGGGAAACCCCGGGCCGGCCGACGCTCTCCGTCCGCGACGACGAGCTGGTGGTCACCTCCCCGTACCACGGGGCCGGTCTCGCCGGCCCGATCCGCACCGGGGACCGGGTGCAGGTGCTCGACGGCCGGGTGCTGATCACCGGCCGACGTGACTCCGACGAGATCAACGTCGGTGGTAGCAAGGTCTCCGCCGGCGTGGTGCGCGGCGTGCTCGCCGGTCATCCGGCGGTCGCCTGGGCCCGGGTGACCGGCCGCCGCGCCCCGGTGCTCGGGCGGATGGTTGTCGCCGAGGTGGTTCTCGCCGCCGTCGGCCCGTCCGGCGCCGACACCGGTGTGCCGGACGAGGCAGCGCTGGTCCGCTGGTGCGCCGACCGGCTCCCCGAGCACGCGGTGCCGCGCCGCATTCGCGTCCTGACCGACATTCCCGTCAAGGAGACCCTGAAGAGCGATGTCTGAGCCAGCCGACACCCAGCTCGTCCCGCCCAGCTCCGTGGTCCTCGTCTCCGGCGGTTCCCGTGGCCTGGGCCTGGCCATCGTCACCGACCTGCTCGACGCGGGCGTACGCGTGGCCGCGTTCGCCCGCACCATCACCCCGGAGTTGGAGAAGCTCACCGCCGAGCACCCGGACCGGGTGCACGTCGGCTCGGTGGACGTCACCGACCTGCGCGCCGCGCAGAGCTTCGTCCGCGAGGTGGAGCAGCGCCTCGGCCCGATCGACGGCATCGTCAACAACGCCGCCATGGGGCAGGACTCTCTGCACGCGCACACCGCAACCGACGACATCGCCCGGATCATCGAGACCAATCTGACGGCCCCGCTACAGCTGACCCGGCTGGTGATCCGCCGGATGCTCACCAAGGGGCTGCGCGGGCGGATCGTGAACATCACCTCGATCTGCGGGCAGCGCGGTTTCCCCGGCCTCGTCGCGTACTCGGCCACCAAGGGCGGCATGGACGCCGCCACCCGCTCGCTCGCCCGCGAACTGGGCGGCCGGATGCTTGTCAACTCGGTCGCGCCAGGGTTCTTCGCCTCGGAGATGTCCGCCGTGCTCGGTCCGACCCAACTCGACCAGATCGTGCGCCGCACCCCGACCGGTCACCTGACCGAGCCGGTGGAGGTCACCCCGGTCGTGCGGATGCTGCTGCGCGAGCACACCAACATCAACGGCCAGGTCATCGTGGTGGACGGTGCCGCCGCCATCTGACCTGCGGCCGGTTCCCCTGCCTGTGCGACCGGCACGGCACAGCGGGGCGGCCGTGCCGCGTCCGGTGCCGGGGCTGCTCGCCGCCGCCGAGCAGCATCTGCGCATCGGATCGCCGGCCGCGATGGCCGATGCGGTGACCCGCAGTCACCTCGACGATGGACGGTGCGTCGGCTGGTACGGCCCACCGGCGCCCGGCTGGCGGGTGGCCATCGACGCGGAGCGCGCCGACGCCCCGGTGCCCCCGGCGCTGGCCCGCCGGTTCGGCACGGCTGACTTCTGGGCCCGCTGGACCCGGGCCGAATGCTGGTGCAAGTTGGCCGATGTGTCGGTGATGGCCTGGTGGCGGCGCCATGGTCTGGGCTCGCCGGCCGGCGGATCGGCGATCTGGCGGACCCTCGCGGTGGACGACCTGGTGGTCACCGTCGGCTTCGCCCCGACCCTCCCACCCCGCGATCTTGCACTTTCTGACGGCGAATCGCGGCTTACGCGCCCTTCGCCGGGACAGTAAACGCAAGATCGCGGGGCGGGGTGGGGTGGGTTAGATCAGGTTCCAGGTCAGGGGGGTGCCGCGGGGGACGTCGGTGGTGAAGGTGCGGCCCAGGACCCGGTCGATCTCCACGGGCGCCAGCCCGCCGGCCGGCCGGATCGAGCGGACGTTGTGCGCGGTCACCGGATCGCCGGCCCGGACGTCCTCGACCACGAAGAGCGACCGGCGGAACCGTAGCCCCTCCCGCTCCGCGGGGGTCGGTCCGACAGCGGTGCCGCCCAGCGCGTCGTAGGCGCGGCCGGACTCGGCGACCAGGGCCGTGAGCTCCGCCGGGTTCAGGGAGAAGTCCGAGTCCACGCCACCGTCGGCCCGGTCCAGTGTCACGTGCTTCTCGATGAAGCAGGCACCGAGCGCCACCGAGGCGACCGCCACCCCGATGCCGGGCGTGTGGTCGGAGAGCCCGACCGGCACGTCGAACGCGCCGGCCAGCACCGGCAACCGGCGCAGGTTGCTGTCGGCCGGCGGCGCCGGGTAGGACGCGGTGCAGGCCAGCAGGACGATGCCCGCCGCGCCACCGGCTCGGGCGGTGCGTACGGCGGCGTCGATCTCGGCGACGGTCGCCATCCCGGTGGAGATCACCATCGGCTTGCCGGTGCTGGCCACCAGTCGGATCAGCGGCAGGTCGACCAGTTCCGACGAGGCGATCTTGTACGCGGGCGCGTCCAGCGACTCCAACAGCTCCACGGCTGTCGCGTCGAACGGCGACGAGAAGACGGTCAGGCCACGCTCGCGGGCCCGCTCGAAGATCGGGGCGTGCCACTCGTACGGGGTGTGCGCGCGTTCGTAGAGGCGGTACAGGTTCTCCCCGCCCCACAGCTCGTGCCCGCTGGAGATCCGAAACGCCGGGGTGTCGACGTCGATGGTGATGGTGTCCGGCCGGTACGTCTGGAGCTTGAGCGCGTGCGCCCCGCTCGCGGCCACCGCGTCGACGATGGCCAGCGCCCGGTTCAGATCGCCGTTGTGGTTGCCGGACATCTCGGCGACCACCAACGGTCGCTCCCCGGCACCGACCGCGTGCGGTCCGATCTTGATTGTCGCTGTCATTCCGACCTCTGCTCAGGTACGCCCGCACCGGGGTGCGGTGGTGCTGTCGTCGTCCACCCGGCGGGCGGACGACCTGGGACATCAGGGCGGCGGGAGCCGCCAGGGCTCCCGGTGTGCTCCGCCCTGGGGTCGATCACGGCAACCGGCCGACGGCCAGCGCGTCGCGCCGCTCCGGCGCGAGCCCACCCTCGCGCGTCGGCCCGGCGCTGGCCCCTCGCCCCGGGTCCTCGTCGGCGGCGAGTGAACCGCCCTCGGCGCCACCCACCGGGGCGGACCGACGCAGGAGACCAGCGACCCGGTGGGCCCGGCGCAGCGCCGAGTACGCCACCCAGTCACCCCGCCCGACGAGGCGGTGCTTGAGCCCGGTCACGCCCGGGGGCAGCGGGTAGCCACCGGTGGGCAGGTAGCGACGGTAGTGCGCGGCGGCCCGGTGGAAGAAGTCGCGTCGCAGGTGTGGGTGCAGCCGGCCGTCGTTGCCCACCACCACCAGGTAGTGGCTGATCATCAACTCGAACAGCTCGGCCTGCAACCGCTCGTCAGGGTGCTTCCGGGCGACCCAGTCCATCAGCCGCTCGTACTGGGTGAAGGCGTCGAAGTGCCGTCCGCTGCGGGTGGAGGTGATCGCGCCCTGGCGGCCCTGGCGGTACAGGTAGCAGACCCGGTCCAGCACGGAGATCTTCTCGGCCCCGATCAGCAGCGGGTGGCTGAACGGGATGTCCTCGTACCAGCCGGGGAAGAACCGCAGCTCCAGCTCGTCCATGAAGTCCCGGCGGACCACCTTGTTCCAGGCGGTGTGCTGCACCCGCAGCAGCTGCGGCTGGTCGACCAACCGGGTCACGCCGGTGATCCCGCCCAGCAGCGGGCTGCTCGCGTCGACCTCCCGCCGGCCGTCCTCGTGCACCCGCAGGTGGTCGAGCATCAGCACGTCGGGCTGGTGCTGGCGAAGCCGGTCCAGCACCGCCGCGATCGTGCCGGGTGGCAACCAGTCGTCGCTGTCGACGAACCAGACGTACCTGCCGGTGGCCACGTCGAGCCCGGCGTTGCGGGCCAGCCCCAGACCCACGTTGCTGCTCAGGTGCACGACACGTACGCGGTCGCGGCTGACCGCGTACGAGCGGAGCATGTCGCCGCAGCCGTCCGGGGAGGCGTCGTCGACGGCGATCAGCTCGACCGCGTCCGACTCGCCCGCCGGGATGTCGGACCGGATCGACTCGAGGCACTGGTACAGGTACGCCTCGACGCCGTACACGGGCACGACGATGCTCAGCAGCGGTGCGTGCGTCGGCTCATTGACCACGTCCGCCACCTTCGACGACCCGGGTGGCCGGCCCCGGAACCTGACGTTGCCGCCGATGGTGGACTCTCTGAACTCCCGCCCAGCGGAAGGTTAACGCCGGGCCGGTGGGCGGTTTCCGGCCCGGGGAACGCGGGCTCGTGGGGCGGGTGGGATGCGTCCGGTTCACCCGGGACTGACCCGGTAGGGTGCCTCGGTGCGGCCCTGCCGGGTCGTCGTGGGCGTCGCCGTCGCGCCGTCCGACGCCGCGACGAGGAGGCTACGACCGTGTTGGTGACCCTGCCGAGCGCCGGGATCCCGGCATGACGAGCGTCGCCGCGACGTCGGCCGCCCGGCCCGCGCCGACCCTGTCCCGGCTGCCCTCGCTGACCGGGCTGCGGTGGATCGCCGCTCTGCTGGTCTTCGGCTTTCACGCCGGCACCATGCGGATCATCGCCGAGCCGGACTACAAGGCCGTCGTCGACGCGCTGTTCACCCTCGGTCTCTCCGGGGTGCAGTTCTTCTTCATCCTCAGCGGTTTCGTGCTGGTCTGGTCGGCCCGCGAGGGGGATTCCCGGCGTACCTTCTGGCGGCGACGGATCGCCAAGATCTACCCGAACCACCTGGTGCTGTTTGTGGCGACGGTTGCGGTCGCCTGGTGGTTCGCCGACCCGGTCCTGCCGGCGGCGGCGTTGGAGAACCTGCTGCTGTTGCAGGCGTGGGACCCCCGTCCGGGCTGGTTCTACAGCATCAACACCGTCAGCTGGTCGTTGTCCTGTGAGTTCTTCTTCTACCTGTGTCTGCCGCTGGCGCTGCCACTGCTGCGCCGGGCCAAACCGAAGCTGCTCTGGGCGCTGATCGTCGCGCTGCCGCTGCTGATCCTCGCGCTCTGGCCGGCGCAGGAGTTGGTGCCGGAGGTGAGCCGCTGGTGGTTCACCCAGATCTTCCCGCCGGTGCGGTCGCTGGAGTTCTGGCTGGGCGCGGTGGCGGCCGAGTTGATGCGTCGAGGGCTCTGGCGCGGCCCCGGTCTGACAGTGGCTAGCGGCATCTTCGTGGTCACCTGGGTGGCGGCCGCGCAGTGGATCCGCGCCGAGCTGTGGACCACGCTGCTCGCTGTCGCGTACCTCCTGGTGATCACCGCGGCCGCGGACGCTGACGTGCGGGGTCGGCGCTCGCCGTGGCGGTACCGGCCGCTGGTCTGGCTCGGTGAGGTGTCGTTCGCCTTCTACCTGGTGCACGTGTTGGTGATGACGAGCGTGCTGCGCTGGAGCGGGACCTGGGGGATCGGCTTCGCGGGCTGGCGTGGCCCGGCCGTGGTGCTCGGCTTCCTGGCGGCGAACCTGATCCTCGCCGGGCTGCTGCACCGCTTCGTCGAAACCCCGATGATGCGCCGGCTCGCGCCGCGCCGCGCGGCCCGTCCGGCGCCCGTCCCCCGACAACGTGCGGGCGGCGACGACGACGCACGTGGCAGTGCACGCAGCGCCCGCGGCGAGGTCGACGGACCTGTCGACGAGGTCGGTCAGGCCGGCGGACGATCAACGTACGTCGACCTGCGCTGACAACGTCCACCCTGGTCAACAGGGTCGGCGCGGCGTGATCCGACACGCCCGTGGTCGGTGCGCCCGGGTCGGCGCGACGGTAGCGTTGGGGCGTGCTTCCGGTCGCGTTCACCTGTCCGCTGTGGTGGGTGGCGCGCTGGGCGACCCGGGTGCTGACCAGCCTCGCCGTCGTCGCGGCCCTGGCGCTCGGCGCAGGCCCGGCCACGGCCGCCACGCCACCACCCGGCCCGGTGCCGACGTCGAGCGCGGTGCCGGCCACTGTCGCCGCCGGCTCGCTGGCGGCCTCCTACCGGCACCCCGGGGCACCCCGAGCGGCCCGCCCGGCCCTGGCGGTGGCGCCGCAGGCCGCCGAAGAGGCGATCCCGACATGGTCGATCGACGCGCCGGTGGCGCTCCCCGGCGATCAGAACACCATCGTGGCCGACGCCCTGCCGGTCCGCGCGGCCAAAGCTGACCTGCCGCCCCTCGTCGATGCCGCGAGCGGTCGGGCTTCCCGGGCCCCACCCGGGCGCTGAGCCACCGGGACGACCGTCCCGTCACCGCGCCCTGTCGACCCACCCGCTCTCTGACCCGCCGACCCGTGGCCACAGTGGCCCGCAGGTCGGCGTGGCTCCCCATCGCACTGCTCTCTCCCCGAGGTGCCGACCATGGAGACCGTCGTCTTCTACCAGTTCGTGACCGAGATGCCGCGGGCCGCCGCCATCTGGTCGACGCTGTTTCTGCTGACCCTGGGCCTGCTCACCGTGCTGGCCGCCCGCCCCGAACGGGACCGGCCCACTGACGACCCGCTCCCGGCCGGGCCCACTGCTCGGGAGTTGGCCGCCGCCGAGGCCGTCGACAGGCGCCGCTACGCCGAGGAGGTGGCCGTCGCCGCGGCAGGCGCGGCCACCACAGCCAAGCGGCGACGTGCCGCCTGGCTGACCGCTCAGGAGCAGTTGGAGCGGGCCTGGATCGGGTACGACGAGGCGGACACCGCCGCGCGTCGCTTCGCCGGCGCCGGTGCGCTGCCCACCCCGCAGACCCCGCACACCCCCGCCGAGTACGCCGCCCGGGAACGCTATCTGCACCGGGCGGCGATGGCGGCGTACTGGCGGGGCGACCTGACCATGGCCCAGCTCGGCGACGTGTTCGGGCACCGGCGCTGCTGGGATCCCCGGCGACACCCGGTCGAGCAGGAGGTGCTGATCAGCCGGGTGGTCAGGGATGCGCGGCTAACCGACTACCAGGTGGCCGCCGACAGTGAGCGGGCCGCCTGGCGCGACGCGGAGTTGGCCGCCGAGTCGGCTCGTGCCCTCGCCGAGGAGGCGTACGCGGCGGTGGCCCGGCTCCGCCCGCCAGTGGTCCCTGCGCGCCGCACTGTGGCCGGGGCGCTGCGTCCCGCCGTCGTGGCGCTGTGGCGCCCGGCCCGGGTGGGTTGAGCCCAATCCGTGATGTGAGGCCGGTCACCCAATCGTGAATTAGGACGTCCGACGCGATCGGCGGGATTGTTCCCGCGATTGTGGTCGCGTTCTTTGCGGCCTGTCCGGTTGTCGCCCATAGGCGTCGCCGTAACCGGTTGTCCCATCGAGTCACATCATCGGCAATACGCGCAGAAATTGTCTCACCGATTGGGGTTTACGCAGGTGAACCTGGCTTGGCAGGGCGCGGAGCCGCCAGTACTGTCGTCCTGTCCGATGCGGTAACCGATCGCAAGAGGCGACGCCGCATCGACCCGCTTAATCGTGATCAACGAACCGGGGACCCACCAGTAAGTCCGGGGTGAATCCGCGAGCCACGGCCCGCGGTAGGGCGATCTTCCCGCCCGAATCCGTCAGCTAACCCGGTAGGCGGTGTCGGAAGGAGTCAACTCCTCGTGCAGCACCTTTCCACCCCTCGGTTGTTCCCTCGCCTCCACGGCGCGGCGATGCACCCGCTCATTCGTCCAGTGACGGTGAGCTGACCCCCCGGGTCATCGCCTTCCCCGCCCGGCCGCGCCGGGCGTTCCCCTGAGCGGTTCACCATCCGCGGACCACGGTCCGCGCGCTGGCGCCTGCCCGGATACCGGTCCGGCCCCGGTGTGCCGCTCTCCCCCCGATCCGTGGAGGACCCCGTGAAGCACACCCTGAAGCGTCAGCTCCGCCGCCTCGCCACCGAGCGCCCGTACCAGATCGTCGCCGCCTCGGCCGCGGCCCTCGCGATCGCCACCACCACCGGCGCCCTGCTCACCACCGCCGACGACGCCCCGGCCGGCCAGCGCACCGCGACCACTGTCGCCGAGATGCGCAGCGACGTCGCCGCCTCCCGCGGCGAGGCTCGGGACGCGTCCCCCTCGGCCAGCGCCGCCCCGACCACTGCCGCCCCGGCCGCCAGCGCCGCGTCCCCCGCCGCCAAGGCCAGCAGCAACCCGGACCTGACCCGTAAGCCGACGCCGCCGAAGCCGCCCGCGACGAAGGTGCTCGACTACGACTACGAGGCGCAGAACACCTACTACAACTGCGGTCCGGCGGCCACCCGCAACGCGCTCAGCGCCGCCGGCATCGACCGCACCCAGGAGCAGCTCGGCGCCAAGCTGGGCACCACCGAGATGGGCACCAACTCGGCCGAGGACACCACCCGGGTGCTCAACGCCGAGGTGAAGGGCTCCCCGTACCGGACCCGGATGTTCCCCGGCGCGCCCAGCCCGGCCCAGATGGACCGCCTCCAGGCCGACGTGGTGAAGGCCATCACCGACGGCCGGGGCGTGGTGGCCAACGTCGTCGGGGACGCCACCGACACCGACGGCGGCTGGCACTCCTACGGCGGCGGGCACTACATCGCCGTCGTGGGCTACAAGGACAACGGTCGCACCGTGCGGATCGCCGACTCGGCGAACCCGGCCGACCCGTCGTACTGGATCACCACGATCGACCTGGCCAACTGGATCACCAGCCGGGGCTACTCCGCCTGACCCGGGCACGCTGACCGCCGCGGGCGCCGTCCCCCACAAGGGGCCGGCGCCCGCGGCGTCTTCGGCTGTGCGGTCAGTAGGTGATGAAGCCGTACAACGCCTTGTGGTTCGACTTCGTCCCGACCACAGTGTGGTCGACGGCGGACGACTGCACACCGCCCCTGACGAACAAGTAGTCGATCTTGCTGGAACCGTTGGTGGCCGCCGATCCGTACCCGGTCATGCCGTAGCCGCTGAGCGTGCCGGGGGCGATGCCGGTGCGGTTCGCGTCGATGCCCACCACGCGGATCGTCGACGCGTTCAACAGCGTGGTCGCGTCCGCACCGAGGTGGATGCCGCTGTTGGCGATGCCCCGGTCGCCGTCGCCGGCGCAGGCGTTCTGCCGATTCTCCTGCGGCAGGTGCATCGTCGCGGCGAACACGCTGGTGCCGGTCGCCTTGATGGTGAAGCGCGCCGCGATCGCGCTGGTCCGCTTCCACTTGTAATAGTCGGTGCTGTCCGGGTCGCTGTTCGGCGGCTTGTACAGCGTGCACCCGGCGCCGTTCGCGTACGCCGTGCCCGGCTTGAGCCAGCCGGCGCTCCAGTACTTCGAGATGTCGCCACTGGCGAGGTTGAGCGTGCGCTTGTTCCAGATGATGGCGTTGGTCTGCTTCTTCTTCAGGTCGCCGAGCGACTGCGAGCTGCACTTGTGCGTGCTGCCCCACGGCTCCGGGTCACTCCACGCCACGATCGCCCCGTAGCTGCCCGCCGGGTAGCCAAACTTCGCCGACAGCTGGTCGGCATACGCCTCGGCCTGGCCGGTGCCGCGCACCTGCTGCACGATCAGGATGTCGGGTGCCACCACGCCGCTGGTGCCCGTGCGACCGGCGTCGTCGACCAGGATCGAGGTCAGGTGGTCAGGTCCGGAGATCCGGGTGCAGCTCCCGTCGGAGTTGTTCACCACCAGGTTCTCGATGTTGTTGTTGTAGACCCGCAGCACCCGGTCGGCCGCCGCGGGCGCTGCGCCGTTCGGTGCGGCCACGTCCGATGGCGTCGCGGACGCCCGGTGCGGTACGCCGAGCGTGACGGCTGCCAGTGCCGCGACCAGCGCCAACCCGTACATCCTGTACACAGTGGCTCCCCTCCGGACGGAATCGACAGGTGACTCTCTCCGTCCGGCCCGGAACTTTACAGTGGATCAACCTTTGGTGGGGGCGGTGTGGATGACGGCTCTCGTACCAGGTCGTGAACCGTGGGAGACTGCGGCCGTGGTGGATGAATCGGGTGGTCAAACCGGTCGCGGGCGGGTCCTGCTGCTCCTGCACGGGATGGGCACGACCGGGGACGTCTGGTTGCCGTGGGCGCCGCTGCTGGAGCAGCGCTGGGCGGGGCGGTGGCTGGCACCGGACCTCGCCGGCCATGGCTGGGCGGCACCACTTCAGTCGTACACCTTCGCGGGATTCGCCGACCGGATAGCGCGCGGCCTGGCACCCGGCGACCGGCTCGTCGTGCTCGGGCACTCGCTGGGCGGGGTGGTCGGCCTCGCGCTGGCCGCCCGCGCCGCCGGTACGCCCGTGGACGCAGTGGTCGGGCTGGGCATCAAGGCCGTCTGGTCACCCGACGAGCTGACCCGCGCCGCCGACCTCGCCGCCCGGCCGGTGAGCTGGTTCGCCACCCGGGCCGAGGCGGCTCGCCGCTACCTGCGGGTCTCCGGGCTGGCCGGCCTGGCCTCGCCGGACCACCCGGTGGTGGACGCCGGGCTGCGTCAGGTCGACGGCCGGTGGCGCCTCGCCATGGACCCGACCGCCTTCGCCGTCGGTGAGCCCGACCTGGCCGGGCTGCTGGCGGCGACCGACGTGCCGGTGGTGCTGGCGCGCGGAGAGAACGATCCGATGGTCACCGACGAACAGCTCAAGGAGTACGGCGTACCGGTAGCCACGCTGCCCGGTCTCGGGCACAACGCGCACGTGGAGGACCCGGCGGCGGTGCTGGCGCTGCTCGACGCGTACCGCTGAGCGGCTACGCCGGTGTGGACGCGGCCAGTGTCTCAGCCGGTGCCAGCTCCCGGCGGGCGGCGGTCAGGAACGCCTCGGCGTACGCCTCGGCCGGGAAGTCGCCCAGGTAGCGGCGACGGGTGGCCCAGCGGGCCTCGGCCAGCGGGTCGGTGTCCAGCAGTGCGCTCAGCACCTCGTCCACGTTGGACATGTCCCGACGCAACACGTAACCCGACCCGGCCAGCGGGAACCGCTCCACGAACCGGTCGCCCTCGTCGCCCATGTCGGTGACCGCGTACGGCTTGCCGGAGTAGAGGAAGTCCGAGATCACGCCGGACACGTCGGAGACCAGCGCGTCGGCGGAGTTGACGCACTCGGTCAGGCTCAGCTTCCGAGCCGACGCGCCGACCACGTGCTGGCGGCCGGTGCGGGCCCGGTCGGCGACGAGCAGCTCGGTCAGGCGGCCCAGTTGGCGGGCCGACGCCGGGTTCTGCGTGGTGTACGGGTGGGCTCGCAGGATCACCGTCGCGCCGCGCTCCAACAGTCGGCGCAGCAGGCTTTCGGCCACCGGCAGCGAGCAGTAGTCGGCGTCGGCGTTGTGCCCGGTCCAGGTTGGCGTGTAGAGCACGGTCGGGTGCGCCAACCCTCTTGCCGGCTCCGGGCGTACGTCGATCGACTCGACCTGTGGGCGACCCACCACCACGAACTTGTCCGCCGGGATCTGCACTCCGGCGCGGGCGTACCTGTCGATCGCCGCCTGCCCGGCCACGAAGATCCGGTCGAAGATCCCCGACACCGGGTTGGCGCTCGGCGCCTTGTCGCTGTCGCCGTGGTGCAGCTGGATGTGGGTGAGCTGGGTGAAGCGGACACAGTGGCTGTTCTTCGCACCGTGGTTGACGTAGAACGCCGCCCGCAGGGTCGGCACCAACGCCTCGTCCAGCGCCCCCAGGGTGGGGCAGTAGACCACCGGCGCGTCGGTGGCCGCCGCGATCGGGGCCAGGAACTCCGGCTCACGCAGCACGACCAGGAACGGCCGGCCGATCCGTTGCAGATACGGCAGCCACATGGTGACCTGGTATTCCGAGCCGGGAGGCGCGGAGAAGTAGAGCAGGAATTCCGGCTGGTGCCGGCGCAGCGCGGCGGCCACCGACCCGCCCCCGGACCGTGGGCGGAACCGTCGCCGGGCGAGGTCCAGAGCGACCGCACCGGCGCCCGCGCCGACCAGCAGGCTGGCGGCCAGGGCCACACCGGCCGGCAGGGCGAGCGCGGCGGCGAGCGCCACGGCGGCGAGCAGCCCGAGCAGGGCCGTGCCGAGCCGGTCGGCGATCAGTGGCGTCCAGGCGCGTACCGGAAGGTTGGCCGCCCGGATCTCCAGAGCACCGGCGGTGCGCAGCGGCCCCACCAGCAGCACCAGCCCCAGCAGGACCAGCCCGGTGGCGACAAGCGCGAGGTCGAGCCCGTCGTCCAGCCGCCGGGAGTAACCGACCAGGATCGCCGCGGCGATCAACGCGGTCTCCGCCACCAGGTCGGCGCTGGGCCGGATCCGCTGCTCGGCGGCCGAGGCGGCCAGCGCGGCGACCGCCAACGCCAGCCCCCAGCCGGTGGCGCCGGTCAGCGCCAGCACGACAAAGGCCAGCACTGCCAACCCGGTGGTCAGGCACCGGGCGGCCAGCTTTCGGACCAGGTCGCCGCGCATGTCGCTCCGTTCGTGGTTCCGCAGCCGTCGACGTCAGTTGGTGGACGTCGCGCCGGCCGGTGCCTCGACCCGACCCGACCCGGACTGCGTCGGCACGCTCGGCGTGGGCCCGTCGCCGGGCGCCCGGCGTACGTCGATCACCTGACCGGTCAGGTCGGAGATCAGCACGTCCAGCGACGACTGGGCGACGGCCTCCGCGGCGAGCAGGGTGTGCTCCGGCTCCTCGCCGAAGGCCCGCGTCCGCATCGGGGTGGCGGTGCGCTCCGGGTTGATGCAGTTGACGCGGACGCCCACGTCGGCCCACTCGTCGGCGAGCGCCTGGGTGAGGTTGACCAGGGCGGCCTTGGTGGCCGAGTAGAGCGCGTAGCGGGCCCGGCCCCGGGTGTAGGAGCTGGAGGTGTAGAGCAGCAACTGGCCCTTGGTCTGCTGGAGGTACGGAAGGGCCTGGCGGGCGATGGTCACCGGGCCGACGAAGTTGACCTGGAGCAGCCGGTCCATGGTCTCCTCGTCCATCTCGGCGAGGGCGCCCTTCTCCAGGATGCCGGCGGTGACCACCACGTGGTCGATCCGGCCGGTGGCCTCGAAGGCGGTCGTCAGCGCGGCCTCGACGTCCTCGGCCCGCTCCACGTGGGTGCCCGTGCTGGAACGGCTGAACGGGAAGACCTGGGCGCCGTAGCGCCGGGCCAGCTCGGTCAACTCGTGGCCGATGCCGTAGCTGCCGCCGAACACCACGATGGTCCGGCCGGTCAGCTCCTCGCTGTAGCTGCGGTGGTCGGTGAGTCGGGGCGCCTGCGCGGCGGCGAGCTGGAAGAGCTTGTCCGCCAGGTGCACGTCGACCGGGTGGGTGACCTTGATGTTCTCGTCCGAACCGTCGATCACCTTGATCGGGGTGCCGGGCAGGTAGCGCAGCACCACGCCACAGTCGTCGGTGGCGGCGAAGTCCGGGTCGTCCTCGGCGATCTGGTACGCCGCGCGGATCGTGGGGGAGCGGAACGCCTGCGGGGTCTGACCACGGCGCAGCCGGGAGCGCACCGGGATGTCGGTGATGCAGTCGTTCTCGTCGACCTGGATGATCGTGTCCGCGGAGGGGATTGCCACGTCCACGGCGTCGTAGCTCCAGAGCGCGTTGACGCACTCGCGCACGATCCGGCCGCTGAGCAGCGGGCGCACCGCGTCGTGGAAGAGGATGTTGCAGTCTTCCGGGCCGACAGCGTCCAGCGCGATCCGGGTGGTGGCGTTGCGGGTGTCACCGCCCTCGATCACCTTGGTGACCTTGCGCAGGCCGGCCTTCTCGACGATCTGCTGGGCGTCCTCGAGGTGGCCGGTGGCCATCAGCACGATGATCTCGTCGATCTCCGGTGCCGCCTCGAAGACCGCCAGGGTGTGCTCGATGATCGGCTTACCGGCGATCTTCAGCAGCTGCTTCGGGATGCCGAGGCCCAGTCGGGTCCCGGTGCCGCCGGCCAGAACCACCGCCACTGTCCGTGCGGGCCGCCACGGTGTCGGGGTCTCCGCTTCGGCGTCCGGGCCAGGGGTCTGGTCCTGCGTCATTGCCGGATCCTCACTCTCAGGGATGCGTTAACGGAAGGTTCCGCCCGAGCGGCGACGGAATGAACCTTAACGCGCGGACCGCGTCGCCCCAACGCGGGCGACGCGGTCCTCGGGTGCCATGTCGGCGCTGGACGTTCGGCGGAACTCTACTTGCTGTTCGCGTACGCCTCGTACGCCCGGATGACCTCGTCGGTGGGGCCATCCATCCGGATGACGCCCGATTCCAGCCAGATCGTCCGTTCGCAGGTGTCCCGTACGGAGGAGAGCTGGTGGCTGACCAGGAACACCGTTCCCGCGCCCTCCCGCAGCTCCCGCACCCGCTGCTCGCTGCGCTTACGGAAGCCCTTGTCGCCGGTGGCCAGCGCCTCGTCGATGAGCAGCACGTCGTGCTTCTTGGCGGCGGCGATGGAGAACCGCAGCCGGGCCGCCATGCCCGACGAGTACGTCCGCATCGGCAGGCTGGCGAAGTCACCCCGCTCGTTGATCCCGGAGAAGTCGATGATCCCCGCGGCCTGTTTGGCAACGTCGTCGGGGTGCATGCCCATGGCCAGGCACCCGAGGACGACGTTGCGTTCGCCGGAGAGGTCGTTGAGCAGGGCGGCGTTGACGCCCAGCAGCGACGGCTGCCCCTGGGTGTGGATGGCGCCCCGGTTCACCGGCAGCAGACCGGCGATGGCCCGCAGAATTGTGGACTTGCCGGAGCCGTTGCTGCCGATCAGCCCGATCGCCTCACCCCGGTACGCGGTGAAGGAGATGCCCTTGACCGCGTGCACCTCCCGGACGTTCGGCGCATGGGTGCGCTTGACCAGCCGGCGCAGCGCTGCCACCGGCGTGGTGCCACCGGCGGCGCCCTGGTGCACCCGGTAGATGATGTGCGCGTCGTCCACGACCACTGTCGGGATGCGCTCCTGGGTGCGGGTCATCGTCGCGCTCGCCTCGGTGGGGGCGTCGAAGTGATCAACCACGGCCGTACTCCTGTTCGCCGCGCCAGAAGTAGATGAAACCGCCGATGCCGGCGACCAGCGCCCAACCGGCGCCGACCAGCCAGAGCTGGGCCAGCGACTCGTTGAGCAGCGGCGCCTCCTCGAGCAGCGCGTACCGCGCCAGCTCGATGTAGACCAGCAGCGGGTTGTACTGCACAAGGGTCGTCGCCCAGCCGGGCAGCCGGTCGAAGAGGCTGACGCTGTAGAGGACGCCGGAGCCGTACATCCAGGTCCGCATGATGAACGGCATGACCTGCTTCAGGTCGCTCGACTTGGCGCCCAGCCGGGCCACCAGCAGCACCACGCCGGCGTTGAACACCGCCTGCAGCAGCAGCGCCGGCACCAGCAGCAGCCACTCCCAGGTGAGCGGCTCGCCGGTGACCAGCACGATGCCGACCAGCACCACCATCGAGGCCAGCAGTTGCTGGAACTGGGTGATCGTGGTGGACAGCGGCAGGCTGGCCCGGGGGAAGTGCAGCGCCCGGATCAGCCCGAGGTTGCTGCTGATCGACTGGGTGCCGGCCAGGACCGCGCTCTGGGTGAAGTTGAAGATGAACAACCCGGTGGTCAGGTAGGCGATGAAGTTCGGGATGCTGTTCTGTGCGAGCACCACCCCGAAGATCAGGTAGTAGACCGCCGCGTTGGTCAGCGGGGTGAGCACCTGCCAGAGCTGACCCAGCTTGGCGTTGCTGTACGAGGCGACGAGCTTGGCGTTGGCGTACGCGGCGATGAAGTGCCGGTAGGCCCAGAGTCGGCGGCTGTACTCGACGAGGCTGGGTCGCTCACCGGCGACCCGTAGCCCGTGCCGAGCGGCCAGCTGCGCCTGGGTCAGGCCCGTGTCGGGGTCGACCAGCGCGGTGGTGGCCATGGAAATGGCGCTCCGATCTTTCGTGCAGACGGGGGTTGCTCGCGACGATCGAATCCTAGTGGGAAATTTGCGCGGGGCGCCGCCTCGTCGCTGCGAGGACAGTAGTCCGAAACACGTCGGGACGCAACCGTACCGTCGTTGCGCTACGCTGTCCGGCGTGACCTGCGATAAGAGCCCTCGATGACCACCGAAAAGAGGCGGGCGCCGGCCGGCGCCGCGGTGCTGCGTGACGAGATCACCACGGCGATCCGCCGGGCACTGATGCAGGAGCTCGCCGCGGTCGGCTACGGCCGGCTCTCCATCGAGGCGGTGGCCCGGCGGGCCGGCGTCAGCAAGACGGCGATCTACCGACGGTGGAGCTCGAAGCTCGACCTGGTGCTGGAGGTCGTCGCCGCTGCGGCACACGGCAAGCTCCCCGCACTGGACACCGGCACGCTGCGCGGTGACCTCGCGCTGCTGTTCCAGGCGGTGGCGCACGCGCTGCGCCACCCACTGGCGTCGCAGATCATTCCGGATCTCCTGGCCGAGGCGGCGCGCAACCCCAGCATCGACGCGACACTGCGTCAGGTGCTGCACGCCCGGCAGCAGGAGATCGGCGGTCACCTGGTCACCCGGGCCGTGCAACGTGGCGAACTGCCCGCCGACACGGAGCTGGACGCCGCCGTCGACCTCATCGTGGGGCCGCTCTACTGGCGGCTCGCCATCGCCCGTCTCCCACTCACCGACGGCTACCTCGACAATCTTGTCGAATCAGTGGCGGCCGGGCTGGGCGCCGACAGCGCGCTGCCCCGTCCCCGGGCGGCCCCGGTCTCCGGCTGACCACGCCCGCGACACCCCACCACACGGAAAATGGTTCGGCTACCGGTCTCCGCTACGCTGCCCCATTGACACCCGGCCGTAACCGTGCCGAAGCCCGCCCTGCTCCCCAGATGAGAAGGACACCCGTGGCCAACGTCGACAGCATCGCCGTCGCGCCCACCGGTTCGGACCCGGCACCGAGGTCCGACCAGGCTCCCCAGCCCTCCAACGGCACCGGCCGGGCCCCGACGGCCCGGGTCCGCGCGCTGGTCGCGGCCGCCCCGGTGCTGCTCACCGATGGCGCCGTGGTGGCGTTCGCGCTCTGGACCGTTCTCTACCACCTGGCCTTCCTGTTCGGCCTGGCGCCGTCGGCGACGTTCCTGATCTGGGTCGGCGGCTGCCTGGTGGTGCTCGCGGGTTGGCTGTGGCGCCGCCGCCGGGGCCGTACGTCTTCCGCCGCTGGTGGTCCTGCTGATCAGGAGGTCGTCGAGGGCGCCGCCCCGACGTATCCGCGTCCGCTGTTCGCAGTGGTGCTCGGCGCGGGCACGGTCGCCGCGGTCACGGCGGGGCTGACCACCGTCAACGACGGCGTCGGGGACGGAATCCCCTGGTGGATCCCCGGTGGCTTCGGCGCTGTCGCCGCGGCGGGGGCCATGTTCCTCGTCCGACGTCGCTGGCTCGCCACCCCGGCCGGCGACGCCCCGGCGGCCGCCGCGACCCCGCTCTCGTCGGCGTACGCGGTGATCGTTGCTGTCCTGGCCGCGATCTCGGGGCTCTTCTTCGCGCGCAACTCCGTCGACGACGCCTTCTTCCTCGGTAAGTCGGTCTGGGTGGCCGAACGCGACGAGGTGCCGCTGCGGGATTTCCTGTTCACCGACGGCGTCGCACCGGCGATGAACTCCCAGCCGCCTGTGCCCTCGATCGAGGTCTTCTACGGCGCCTTTGCCCACGTCTTCCACCTGCACGCCGCCTCCGCCACGTGGTTCATCGTGACGCCGGTCATGTCTGTCCTGGCGGTGCTCGCCCTGTGGCGGCTGGTGCAGCGCTGGGCGCCGCGCCGCGCCGTGCTCGCCTTCAGCGTCGCTGTGGCCTACCTCTACCTGGTCGCCGGCGAGGACGCTGCCCTCGGCACCTTCCACCTGACCAGGCTGCACCAGGGCAAGACCATGTTCGTGGCGGCGGTCGTTCCGCTGATGTGGGTCTACCTGACCGAGTGGTTCGACTCGCGTTCCCGCCGAGGGCTGATCCTCATCGCAGCGCTCTCCATCGTGGCCACCGGCCTCTCCACCACCTCCGCGATCGTCCTTCCGCTGCTGGTCGGCGGCGCGGTGTTCGCGATGATGCTGGTCGGCCGTTGGCGGGACGCGATCCTGGCCGGGGCGGCCGCGCTGGTCTACCCCCTCGGCGCGACGGTCTGGTCGCGGCTCAACGCCGGCCCCATCACCGAGAACGCCGCCGCGGCCTTCTACGACGCTGAGGTCACCTACCGGCGGACCATCCTGTTCGGTGTGCTCGGCGTGATCGGTGGCCTGGCCCTGTGGCTCGGCCCCCTGGTCACTCGTCGGCGGACGCCCCAACTGCTCGTCGCGGGCAGCACACTGGCGATGAGCGTGCTGCTCTTCCCCGGTGTCCTCGAGGCGCTCAACAGCCTGACCGGCATCGGCGTCGTGCTCTGGCGGATGCCGTGGATGTTCGCCCTCCCGGCGGTGATCGGCATCCTCTGCACCGTCGACCTGCCGCGCCTGCGGGCGTTCGGGAGCGCCGCGATCGCTGTGGCACTGGTCGCTGGCTTCGCCGTCCTCGGCACGCCCATGTGGTCGCCGAAGAGCTATGTGACGGTGCACGAACAGCCGGTCTGGAAGCTGCCCCAGCAGCGCAAGTTGATCGTCTTCTGGATGACGCGGCTCGACCGGCCCGACGGCGTGGTGCTGGCCCCGTCCACCCTCATGCACACCGCCCCGATGGTGACCAGCAGGATGCGGGTGGTCAGCCCCAACGACCGCTACCTGCCCGACTACGGCATCGACTCGCCGTTCGCCCAGGACCGGCTGAAGTTGGTGGCGCTCGCCAACGGCAAGCCGGAGCTCGCGCCGGTCTCTGAGTTGGCCGGCGCGATCGAGCGGCTCAATGTCACCACCATCTGTGTCTATTCGGGCAACCAGGTGGCCCGGGACCTGGCTCCGCAGCTGGGTTTCCAGCAGTTCGCCACCCGCAAGCGGCCGGGAGCGATGACCTGTTTCCGGCGCGGATGAGGTCTGGCGCCCACCCCTCGTGCACAGCGCGTGGCGAGGCGCGCCGGACCGTACGGCTACCGAGTTTCTGACCGGAAAGGGCATTGATACCTGAGCGGCGTCCCGATGTCCCCTCGCGTTAAGGTCATAGGTGCACGAGCGGCACGTAGGGGATGTGGTCACCGCCGTGCGGGCTGTGATGCGGGAGTTCAGACATGGGTTGAGGCTGCCAACTGTCGACAGCTGTCCAGTTCCGCAACAGTCACTCAAGGTGATGGGCGGCGAACCGGGCGCGACGCCTCAGTTTGTCCTCGTCGGGTTAAGCCGTGACGAATCCAGGCCCTGCCCGTAACCGATCTAGTAGGGAGCGAAATTCGTTGTTCGGCACGTTGACAGGACGCCTCGGGGTGGCCGCCCAGAGTGCGCTACTGGTACTGGCCTACCTGGTCATGCTCGTCGGTGGCGTATTCGGTTGGGTCGGCCTGTTCGCCGTCGCCGGGTTGGCCGCCATTCTCGGCGAGTTCGCCGTCGCCCGCTGGTCACCGCCATCGCAACTGCTGTTGGAGAAGGTGGGCCTGCACTGGTCGTACCGGCAACTGACCCGCGACCTCGCCGCCGTGTTGCTGGTCGTCGCCGAGGTACGCCTCAGCGGCGGCGAGCTGACCCTCCTGCTGGTGCTGCCGGCCGCGGTCTGGGTCGTGTCGGTCTTCGCGGGTGCGCTCTCCACCATGATCGAGCGTCGTAACCCGCTCTCCGCCATGGTGCGCAACATCGAGCTGGGTCCACTGTCCAGCGCCCCCCAGCCGCCCGCCTGGGCAGCGGCGGTCGCCGGTGACCGGATGCCCCTGCTCAACCTGCTGCTGGTGCCGGCCGGCGTGGCCGCCGCGGTGCAGCACGATCCGACGCCGTTCTTCGTGGCCGGCGCGGTGGCGGTCGTGGCGACCGGTCTGGTGGGCGCCATCATCGCGCTGACCTGGCTGCGGGGTCGGGGCGCCGGGCAGGGCCCGTTGCTGCCGGCGGTCCAGCGCTGGCTGGACAACTACCGGCCGGAGGTGGCGCTCTACTTCGCCGGCCCGGCCAAGGACGTCTACCAGGCGAACATGTGGCTCGCCCCGGCCGAGGCGCTCCAGCAGCGCGCGGTGGTGCTGATGCGCAGCCGGGAGGCGTTCCTGGAACTGGCCGACACCCGGCTGCCGGTGATCTGCGTACCGGCCGGCGTCGACTTCATGAACCTCGACCTCGGCGGGATCCGTGCGGCGCTCTACGCCGCGAACGTGGGCGCGAACATCCACATGCTCCGCGAGCCGGGCACGAAGCACGTCTTCGTCGGGCACGGCGACAGCGACAAGCAGGCCAGCGTCAACCCCTACAGCAAGGTGTACGACGAGGTCTGGGTCGCCGGCCTGGCCGGCCGGGAGCGCTACGCGCGGGCCGGCGTGGGAGTGCTCGACTCGGACATCGTCGAGATCGGTCGGCCGCAGCTCGCCGGGGTGCACACCTTCGGCGCCGAGTCGGTGGACCGGCCGTTCACAGTGCTCTACGCGCCCACCTGGGAGGGTTGGCTCGACGACGACCCGTACCACACCTCGCTGGTGCTGATGGGTGAGCGGATCGTCAAGGGACTGCTCGCCACGAATCCGCGGGTCCGCCTGATCTACAAGCCGCACCCGCTCACCGGTTCGCGGTCCAGGGCGGCGAAGGCCGTGCACGACCGGGTCGTCACGGCGATCCGCGCGGCCGGCGGCAACCCGGACGCGTCCTCGCTGGACGGCACCGAGCACCTGGTGGTCACCGGCCGCACGCCGGCGCTGTTCGACTGCTTCAACCAGACCGACCTGCTGATCAGCGACGTGTCCAGTGTGGTGTCCGACTTCGTGCAGAGCCAGCGGCCGTACGTGGTGGCCAACCCGGCCGGCCTGTCCGAGGACGACTTCCGCCGCGAGTACCCGACGGCGCGGGCCGCGTACCTGCTCTCCAAGGACTGCGGCGAGCTGGAGAAGATCGTGTCGGTCACCCGGGCTGGTGACGACCCGATGACCGAGGCCCGCCGGGAGCTGAAGACCTACCTGCTCGGCCCCGCCGAGGCGAACCCGATGGACCGGTTCCAGCAGGAGATCGACCGGCTCTGCCACTGAGCCCCGTCGGTGCGGCACAGCGCCCGGCCCGACACTGTCGGGTCGGGCGCGTGCGTGTCAGCCGGTAGGGCCGCCACGGATCAGGCCAGCAGAGCGCCCACCGGGTCAGCCCAGCAGGGCGGCCACCGCGTCGGCGGCCGGAAGGCCCGCCGGCAACGCCCGCGCCGCCACCACCGCCGCGACCGGCAGCGGGCCGTACACGTGCGGGAAGAGCTGACCGCCGCGCGACGGCTCCCACCGCAGCGCGTCACCCAGTCGCTCCTCCTCGACGCTGAGCAGAGTCAACCCGGTCGCCCCGGTGAAGTGCCGTCGCGCCGTCTCGACCACCTGGTCGGCCCCGGAGAGATGGATGAACCCGTCCTGCCGGTCGACAGCGGAACCGGTGAAGGAACCGGCGGCGAGGGCGTCGTCCCATTCGGCGCTCGACAGCAGTTTGTAGATCACCACGGCAGCCTACGGTGCCGTGGTCGGCGCGCCCGCCCGGTTTTCGCCGGTACGGCCGCGCCCGTCGCCTCCCGCCGGGCATGCTCAGGTCAAGGGCCGCGGAGGGATGGGCGATGCAGAGCTACGACGATGACTGGACCGACAGCCAGCGCGCGCTGTACGACGAGTGCTACCGGGCCGGCGGCGAGTGGGCCGATGACCCGGACACGTCGTCCGACGACGTGCAGCACGTGATCAACCTGGCCGAGGCGGACGATGACGCCTTCCAGGATGCCGAGATCGACTATCCGGCCCTGGTCGACGCGGTCACCCAGGCCAGCGGGGTCAACGTCACCAGCGTGCCGGCCAGCCACGAGGACCCGGGCTTCCGCGGGTTCACCGACGGCGTCCGGGACGCCATCGCCGACGACACCTTCGGCCTGTAGCCCACCCGGCGCGGGTGGGCGGCCTCCCGGTCCGCGCGCACTTCTGCCACCATTCGCAGAACAGCGCTGCGACGGACGGGGGCACGGGTGCGGATCCTGCTGGTGGAGGACGACCGCCGGGTGGCCGCTGCGCTGTCCTCCGCCCTCACCCGCCGGGGGTACGAGGTCGAGCACGCCGCCACCGTCGCCGCCGCGCTCTCCGCCGCCCCCTGTGACCTGGTGCTGCTCGACCTGACCCTGCCCGACGGGGACGGGACGGACCTGTGCCGGGAGCTGCGTCGGCGCAGCAGTCAGCTCGGCATCATCGCGGTGACTGCCAGGGGTGAGGAACGTGACCGGGTGCTGGGTCTGCGCCTGGGCGCGGACGACTACGTGGTCAAGCCGTTCTCGATGGTGGAGTTGCAGGCCCGGATCGAGGCGGTGTTGCGCCGCGCCGCGAACGCCGCGCCCGAGCGGCACCTCATCGAGGCCGGGCCGGTCCGCATCGACGTGGCCGCGCGGACGGTGACAGTCGACGGCCGTGCCGTCACGTTGACCCGCAAGGAGTTCGACGTGCTGCTCTCGCTGGCCCGCCAGCCCGGGGTGGCGGTGCCCCGCGATCGGATCCTGCTCGACGCCTGGGGCACCACCTGGGCCGACCGGCACACCGTCGAGGTGCACGTGGGGTCGCTGCGCGGCAAGCTCGGCGACGCCCGCCTGGTCGAGACCGTACGCGGCGTCGGTTACCGGCTGCGCGACGCGTGAGGAGCTGACGTGCGCCGTCGCCTGGTGATCAGCTATCTGCTGCTGATGGTCCTCGTCCTCATCGCGTTGGAGACCCCACTGGCCGCCACCATGGCCAGCCGGGAGACCGAACGGGTCCGCGCCGACCGGCTCGCCGACGCGACCCGGTTCGCCTCGCTGGCCGGCCCGGCGTTGCGGGACGGCGGGCCCGGCCCGATCGAGTCGGAGCTGACCAGCTACGACGACCTGTACGCGATCACCGCCGCGATCGTCGACCGGGACCGGAACATCCCGGTCTCGTCGCCGAGGTGGCAGGCCAGCCCGGGGACCACGACAGTGCTGGACGTCGCGCTGTCCGGGCAGCAGACCAGCGCCCCCGAGTCGGTCTGGCCCTGGACGACCGACCCGGTGGTGGTGGCGGTACCGATCAACGACGGGGGTGAGGTGCTCGGAGCGGTGGTGATCGTGACCCCGGCCGGCCCGATCCGCCGAGCCGTCGTCGCGTGGTGGCTGCTGCTCGCCCTGGCCGGCCTGCTCGCCGTGCTGGCGTGCGTGCTCACCGCGTTCGGGCTGGCCGGTTGGGTGCTGCGCCCGGTCACCGAACTGGACGCGGTCACCCACGAGATCGCCGAGGGCGACCGGGGCGCCCGGGTGCAGCACCGGTTGGGACCGCCGGAGCTGCGGCGCCTCGCGGCCAGCTTCAACCACATGGCCGACGTGGTCTCCGATGTGATGGACCGCCAGCGTGCCTTCGTCGCGCACGCCAGCCACCAACTGCGCAACCCGCTCACCGCGCTGCGGCTGCGGGTGGAGGAGTTGGGGCCCAGCCTCACCGACCCGGACGGCCGGTCCGAGCACCAGTTGGCCCTGGAGGAGACCGACCGGCTCGCGCTGGTGCTCGACGCGCTGCTGACCCTCGCCCGGGCCGAACGGGAGGAGAACGAGCGCGTCACAGTGGACGCCGCCGCGGTGGCCGCCTCCCGGGTGGCCGCGTGGGCGCCGCTGGCCCGGCACCGGTCGGTCGCGTTGCGGCTGGCCACGACCGACGCCCCGGCGTACGCGCAGACAGTGCCGACCGCCGTCGACCAGGCGTTGGACGCCCTCATCGACAACGCTGTGAAGTTCAGCGGGGCGGGCGGGGCGGTGACGGTGACCGTGGCGCGCCGCGACGGCGGGGTGGCGCTGGAGGTCCGCGACTCCGGCCCCGGCATGACCGAGAGTCAGCTCGGTCAGGCGACCGAGCGGTTCTGGCGGGCCCCGGACGCGCAGAACGTGGAAGGCGCGGGGCTCGGTCTGACCATCGCCGCCGTGCTGGTGGACGCCTCGGACGGGCGGCTCACCATGCGCCCGGGGGAGTCGCGGGGGCTGATCGCCGCCCTGTGGTTCCCGACGCCGACCCTTCCGGTGGAGCCGGCGGAGGAGGAACCTGCCGCTGACCTGCGACCCTCCCCGGCGCGGTGAGGGTCGGCCGTCACGGTTTGGTGGCGCGGTACCAGGACGCGGCGCCGGGGTGCAGCGTCAGCGGCGCGGTGACGATCGCCGAGCGGGGGCTCATCCGTCCCGCCGCCGGATGGGCGGCGGCCAGCTCGGCCCGGCGTTCCATCAGCAGCCGGGTCACGTCACGGACCAACGGCTCCGGCAGGTCGGCCCGGACGATCAGGTAGTTCGGGTCGGCCACTGTGGTTACCGCGTCCACCCCGTACACCGAGCGGGGGATGTCCCGGGAGACGTAGACCTGGCCGTAGCGTGAACGCAGCGGCTCGGTCCACTCGCTGAGGTCCACGATCCGGATGGCGCTGGCGTCCGCCAACTCCTCGATGCCCCGCACCGGCAACCCGCCGGAGAAGAAGAACGCGTCGATCCGTCCGGAGCGCAGCGCCGCCACCGAGTCGTCCAGTCCGAGCCGTTCCCGGCGCACGTCGTCGCCACCGAGGCGGGCCACCTCCAGCAGCCGGGTCGCGGTGATCTCGGTGCCCGAGCCGGCCGCGCCGACGGAGACTCGCCGGCCGCGCAGGTCGGCGACAGTGCGGACCGGGCCGCCGCTCGTGGTGACCAGGTGCAGTTGGTCGTCGTACACCCGGGCGACGGCGTCGACAGTGGGACTTCCCGCCGTGCTGGCGGGCAGTACGTCGGCCTGGGTGAAGCCCAGCTCGGCCCCGCCGGAGCCGACGAGTTGAACGTTCTCCGCCGAGGCGGCGGTGATCACCACGCTGGCCCGCACGTCGGGGAGTTCCCGGTTGAGGATGGCCGCCAGGGACTGCCCGAACGCGTAGTAGACAGCGGTGGGGCTACCGGTGGCGATCCGGATCGACGTCGGGTCGATCGGGGTGTCCCGGCAGCTGGCGACGGCCAGGTTCGCGATCAGCAGCACCGTCGACAGGGCGGCCAGGCCGGCGCGGCGGGACGAGGTACGACTCACGCGGTGCACTGTGCGCCGTCGGGCGGGTGCGCGCAAGCCCGGGTCGGCGATGCGCCGGACGGTCGGAACCCGATCAACACGCCGCGCGAGCTGCCGGTGCCAGGCCCGCGCCCCGCGCTGACGCCGGGGTCACCCCGCGCGCCGTCGCCGTCCCGGGTTCCGCCATCGGGGCGCGTGCCGGCTCCAACGCCGCGCTGCGCAGGATCCGTTGCCGGTCCGGGCCGTCGGCCACGCTGACCAGGAAGCAACCGGTGCCGGGGCGGAGCCGGGCCGGCACGTCGAGCACTGCCGCGCCCCGGATCAGCACAGCGGCCAGCTCCCGGTCGGTGAGCCGCACACCGAGGATGTGCCGCCGGACGTGCCGTCCGGCGGCCAGCAACGCCGAGCGCCAGGCTGCCTCCGCCAGGCGGGTCACCAACCGTCGGCGGGCCGGTGAGGCGCCGGGCAGCGGCCCGCCGAGCAGCTCGCGTCGCCCCTGCCACCAGCCCGCGTCCAACATCCGGGTGTACGCGCCCTGGTGCTCCCGGGGCACCCACAGCCGGTGCAGCTCGTAGCGGCGACGCAGGCCGCCGACGGCCACCTCGTGGGTGACCGGGATGTCCAGCCGGTTGAGCAGTTGCCGCATCCGCTGCGCGGCGTCCTCCCGGTTGAACTCCACCCCGGCGGTGTGCTCGGCGCGTACCGCGCTGGGCCGGGCGGCGGTCGGTGGCGGTGTGCACCGCAGCAGGCAGGCGGCCTCGAACGCGTCGCCCAGCGTCAGCCAGCCCAGCGGGGATGGGGTGGTCGGGGTGTGGGGCCGGTCGAGCAGGGCGGGTTCGTGGGTCAACGGAGGCTCCCTTGTCGGAGTCTGGGTTGCCCTACCGTGGCCCCTGGCACGCCGTTTCGGAACTCCTCCGGCCCAGCCTTGAGCAAATCTTGCGGCTGGGGTGCCGCTAAAGATCGGTGACCACCAGATCCACCTGGCGCACCCGGCCCGCGGCGGTGGCTTGCTCCAGCACTGTGTGCTTCAACTCCCGCAGGGTGCCCACCAGCTCCGCAGCGGTGCGCGGACGAGCGCCGGCGACGAGCAGGTCCCGGACCAGACGCCCCTTTGTCGCCTTGTTGAAGTGGCTGACCACGGAGCGGACCGGCACGCCGTCGACCTCCCGCTCGTGCAGAACCCGCACTGTGACAGTGCGCTCGGCCGCTTCACCGCGCGGCGTCCAGGTGGCCGCGTACGCGCCGGAGCGAAGGTCCAGCACCGGGCCGCGCCCGGCGGCGGCGTCCACCGCCGGCGTCAGCTCCCTGCGCCAGTACGTCGACAGCGCCCCGACGTCGGGCAGGCGGGCGCCGATCGGGCAGCGGTACGGCGGAATCCGGTCGGCCAGTCGGACCGCGCCCCACAGCCCGGAGCTGATCAGGATCGACCGGCGGGCCGCCCGTTGCGCAGTGGGCGGCAACGAGGCCAGGTCCAACGCCTCGTAGAGCACCCCGGTGTAGAGCCGCTCGGCCGGCGCGGTGGCCGCCTCCCGCAGGCGGGCGTTGCGCCGCAGCTCGCCCCGCTGGCCCTCGCTGAGGCCGAGCGCCGCTCGCGCGGCCTCCTCGTCCGGCCCGGCGCACAGCGCCACCAGGGCGTCCAGAACCCGTTGGCGGGCCGGGTTCAGCTCGGGCAGTGAGAGCCGGTCCGGGGCCCAGCGCCGTCCGGTGCCGGCGTCGGCTTTCCCCTCCGAGGGCGGCAACAGGATGAGCATGGGTCTCCTCGACTGGCGAAGCGGCGGCGCCCCACGCGCCGGCCCGGCCAGCGTACGACCAGCCCCTACCGCCAGGGCCGCACCGGGGTGTCGGGGTGGTACACGCGATAGCCGCCGACCTCCCGTACCGGCGCGGCGTCGGCCCGGTCGGCGAGCAGCCTGCGCAACCGCCGGTCCATCGGCGAGTCGATCTCCACCACGTAGCCCGGCCGCTCGGCCCGCCCCACCTGCCGCCAGTACGGCCGGTAGCGGTTCTGCCCCGGCGACAGGTCACCGTCGAGCACCCCGCAGACCACCGACTCATCCGTGTTGAAGATCAACCGGTTGCAGGTCCAGTAGTCCCCGTACACCTCGTGGGGTCCGTCGGCGCGCAGCGCGGCGGCCAACTCCCGGGCCTGGCGCTCCTCGGTCCGCGACGCCGCGGTGCCGGTGGCCGCGAACAGCACGGTGGTCACCAGGGTGATCACTGTCAGCGCGGCCAGTACGGCGGCGGACAGCGCGCCGGTGAACCGCCCCAGCACGCTGCTGGTGCCCCGCCAGGCGGTCAGCGCCGCCACCCAGAGCGGCCAGAGCACCGCCGGCAACGACAGTTGCAGCACCGACAGGTAGCGGGCGTTGTCCAGCGGGCTGGTCGCGGCGAGCGGACTGCGCACGTACGACAGCAGTGTCAACGCCGCGCCGGCGATCAGCGCGAGCTGCACGACCGGCCCGACCCGGTCCCCACGCAGCCCTCCGGCCCCGCGTCCGGCCCGCTCCCCGCGCGGTGCCCCGGCGGCGCGACGGTACGCGAGCACAGCGAGTGCGGCGCCGGCCAGCAGCAGCACCGGGTAGAGCACGCCGAACCACTGTTGCCAGCGTCCGCAGCCGTCCACCGGGCAGAGCCCGTGCGCCAGCGGCACCCCCTCCAGCAGGCCGCCCCGGATCCGGTCGGACCACTGCGGTTGCGGCCCGGCCTTGGTGCTGACCTCCCGGAACACCGACAGCGAGTCCTCACCGGGCCCGGCCCGCAGGTTGTCGACGATCATCGGGGCCACGCCGACGACCACCCCCGCCACCAGCAGCAGACCGGACCATCCGAGCAGCTCCCGCCGTACCGCCCAGACCAGTGCCAACCCGGCCACCGCGAGGTACGGCAGGATCAGCCAGTCCGACCAGACGGCAAGTCCGACGAGCAGCCCGAACAGGCCGATCGCGAGCCGACGGCGGTGCACGGTGCCGGCCGCCAGCCCCACGGTGATCAGCAGCATCAGCAGCACCGCCGGCTTCACCTCCGGCCTCCCGCCGACGACGGTGAGCTGGTCGCGCACCACCCGCTCCGGCCCGAGCGCGAGCAGACCCACCACGAAGGCGGCGAACCACGGGGTGCCGAGCCGGCGGGTCAGCCGGTGGATCAGGTAGAGGAAGATCGCGTACAGCGCGAGCATCGGCAGGCGCAGCACCGGCCAGCTCGGCCCGGCCAGCGCCACCAGGGGAGCGGCCAGGTACGACTCCAACATCCCCATGTAGTGCTGGCCGTAGAGAAAGACCGGGTGTTCCCGACCCTGCCCGATGTGCAGGGCGGCGAGGCCGAAGGTCGCCTCGTCGCTGTTCGACACCGGCACCGTGAACAGCGTCAGGACCAGCCGGTAGACGACACCGGCGAGCCCGAACAGCAGCGCGACGAGCGCCGGCCGATCGAGTCGCGGGCGCCGTCGCCCACTGTGCTGCTCTGGATGCGACACGACCAGCGCCCCCGTCGTCGTCCCGACCGGAGTGTTTCACGTTCGGCCGGGTCGCCGAGGTGGATCGGCGCAGCCGGGGTGGGGCTGGACCGACTCCACGGCGGGCGGGCCGCAGCGGCGCGGCCGGGGTCGGCTCGCGTGGCCGTGGCTGTCGACGTGTGGCAGGGTTGGCGCGTGCCACCCACTCCCGCCGGCCAACTGGCCGTTCCGAACCTGCACCGGGCTGCGCGGATCGAGGACGCCGTGCACCAGCTCGTCGAGCGCCGGCTGCGGCGCACCGGCTGGCGGGTCAACATCGTCGCGTACACCGGCTACGGCGCGCCGGGTTGGGTGCGGGTGATGTGTCGGGTGCTGCTGGGCCGTCCGGACACCCGCCAACGGGGTCGGCTGGACAAGGTCCGCGGCTGGCGCAGCTTCACGACGCTGCCGAACAAGCACGTCACGGTGACCATCGAGGCCGGCGGGGTGCGGCACGAGACGCGGGCCGACCGCAGCGGCTTCGTCGACACGCTGGTCGAGGCGGACCTGCCGCCCGGTTGGGGCACGGTCCGGCTCAGTGTCCCGGACGCCGAGCCGGTCGACGCCCCGGTGCGCATCCTCGACCCGGAGGTCAAGTTCGGCATCATCTCCGACATCGACGACACGGTGATGGTGACCGCGCTGCCCCGGCCGCTGCTCGCCGCATGGAACACGTTCGTGCTCGACGAGCACGCCCGCAACGCGGTGCCCGGCATGGCGGTGCTCTACGAGCGGCTGGTCACCGCGCACCCCGGCGCACCGGTCTTCTACCTCTCCACCGGGGCCTGGAACGTGGCGCCCACGCTGACCCGCTTCCTGTCCCGGCACCTCTACCCGGCCGGGCCGCTGCTGTTGACCGACTGGGGCCCGACCGCCGACCGCTGGTTCCGCAGCGGCATGGAACACAAGCGGGTCACCCTCGCGCGGCTGGCGAAGGAGTTCCCCGACGTGCGCTGGCTGCTCGTCGGCGACGACGGCCAGCACGACCAGGAGATCTACCGGGAGTTCGCCGCCGCCCACCCGGAGAACGTCGCCGGGGTGGCGATCCGCAGGCTCTCCCCGACCCAGTCGGTGCTGGCCGGCACCCTGCCCGCCCCAGCCGGCCGCCCGTCGTCGGGGCCGGTGGGGCAGAAGTGGCTGTCCGCCCCCGACGGCGCCGGCCTGTGGCAGCTGCTGCGCGACGCCGGCCTGGTCTGACGGTCCGGCCGCGTCAGCTTCGGCGCAGCCAGATCGCGCCCAGCGGCGGGACCTGGAGGGCCGCCGAGGCGACCATCCCGTGCCACGGCACGTCCTCGGCGCGTACCTCGCCCAGGTTGCCCACTCCCGACCCGCCGTAGTGCTGCGCGTCGGTGTTGAGCACCTCCTGCCACGTCCCGCCGGCCGGCAGGCCGATCCGGTAGTCGTGCAGCGGCTGGGCGGAGAAGTTCGCCACGCAGACCAGCGTCGAGCCGTCCGGGGCGATCCGGACGAACGACACTGTGTTGTTGGCGACGTCGTCGCCGGCGATCCAGCGGAACCCGGCCGGTTCGGTGTCCTGTGCCCAGAGCGCCGGGGTGTCCCGGTAGACCCGGTTGAGGTCACCGACGAGTCGTTGCACTCCGGCGCGGGCCGGGTCGTGCAACAGGTACCAGTCGAGGCCGCGTTCCTCGCTCCACTCCCTGTCGTCGGCCAGTTCGGAGCCCATGAAGAGCAGTTGCTTGCCGGGGTGCGCCCACATGTACGCCAGCAGCGCCCGCACGTTCGCCAGCCGCTGCCAGGTGTCGCCGGGCATCTTGCCGGCCAGTGAGCCCTTGCCGTGCACCACCTCGTCGTGGCTGATCGGCAGCACGTAGTTCTCGCTCCAGGCGTACGCCAGGGAGAAGGTGAGCTGGTGGTGGTGGTGCTGGCGGTAGATCGGGTCCTTCGAGGTGTAGAGCAGGGTGTCGTGCATCCAGCCCATGTTCCACTTGAAGCCGAAGCCCAGCCCGCCGTCGGCGGTGGGGCGGGTGACACCCGGCCAGGCGGTGGACTCCTCGGCGATCATGACGACGCCGGCGTGGTGCTTGTAGACGGTCGCGTTCACCTCCTGCATGAACGCGATGGCCTCCAGGTTCTCCCGGCCGCCGTACTTGTTCGGGGCCCACTCACCGTGGTTGCGGGAGTAGTCCAGGTAGAGCATCGAGGCGACAGCGTCGACCCGCAGCCCGTCGACGTGGAACTGGTCGCACCAGTAGAGCGCGTTGGCGACCAGGAAGTTGCGGACCTCGTTGCGGCCGAAGTCGAAGACGTACGTGCCCCAGTCGGGGTGCTCGCCGCGCCGCGGGTCGGGGTGCTCGTAGAGCGGGGTGCCGTCGAAGCGCGCGAGGGCCCACTCGTCCTTGGGGAAGTGCGCGGGCACCCAGTCCAGGAGTACGCCGATGCCGGCGGCGTGCAGTTGGTCGACGAGGTGGCGGAACTCGTCAGGGTCGCCGAACCGGGAGGTCGGCGCGTAGTAGCCGGTGACCTGGTAGCCCCAGGAGCCGCCGAACGGGTGCTCCATCACCGGCAGGAACTCCACGTGCGTGAACCCCAGCTCGGTGACGTACGCGGTGAGTTGTTCGGCCAGTTCGCGGTAGCCCAGGCCGGGCCGCCACGAACCGAGGTGCACCTCGTAGACGCTCATCGGCTCCTGGTGCGGCTGCCGTTCGGCCCGCCGGGCCAGCCAGTCCCCGTCGTTCCACCGGTATGTCGAGTGGTGCACCACCGAGGCGGTGGCCGGCGGCACCTCGGCGTACGCCGCGAGCGGGTCGGCCTTGTCCCGCCACTGCCCGTCGGCGCCCAGCACCCGGTACTTGTAGCGGGCCCCGACCCGGGCGTTGGGGACGAACAGCTCCCACACCCCGCTGGAGCCGAGTGACCGCATCGGCCAGCCGTCGTCGGGGCCCCAGCCGGTGAAGTCGCCGATCACCCGCACCCCACTGGCGTTGGGCGCCCAGACGCTGAACGCCACGCCCTCGTCGAAGACCCGGGCGCCGAGCGCCTCCCACAGCCGCTCGTGCCGGCCCTCGCGGATCAGGTGCAGGTCCAGTTCACCGAGGGTCGGCGGGTAGCGGTACGGGTCGTCGTGGGTGGTGCCGTCGACCTCCACCCGGTAGTCGAGCACAGTGCCGTCGACCTGCGCCTCGAAGACGCCCACGTCGTGCACCCGCTTCATCGGGTACCGCTCGTCGCCGACCAGCAGCGCGACGTCGCCGGCGCCCCGGCGCATCGTGCGGATCGTCGTCGAGTCGTCGGCGGGGTGCGCGCCGAGCAGCGCGTGCGGGTCGTGCGTCGCGCCGGAGATCAGCTGGTCCATCGGTCGTCCTTCGGGGCGGGAGCGGTCGGCGCGGAACGGGACGAGCGGGCGGCAGCCGAACGGGCGGCGGACAGCCGGGACGCCACGGTGGCCGGGGTCGTCGCGGCAGCGGTCGTCGTGGCCGGGGTCGTCGTGGCCGGGGTCGTCGGCGCGGTGCCGCCGGAGAGGTCGTCCGGCACCTCGGCGACTGTGAGGTCGGCCGGCTCGGCGCCCGCCGGCTGCGGCGCGGTCGGCGGGGTCGGGCGACGCACTGTCAACACGTGCGCGGGTTGCAGGTACGGGTCGAGCCGTACCGCGTTGCGCTGACCCCAGTCGTAGCTGGTGCCGGTCAGCTCGTCGTGCACGGTGAACCGTTCGTGCCAGTCGAAGCCGAGCGCCGGCATGTCGAGCGTGGTGTTGCCCCACTGCACGACGCGCGGGTCGAACGAGCAGATCACGATGACGGTGTTGCCGGTCTCCGGGTCGTGCTTGGACCAGCAGAGCAACGCCGGGTTGTCGATCTCGTGGAAGCGCAGGTTGCGGAGCTGGTGCAGGGCCGGGTTGTCCCGGCGTACCCGGTTGAGGGTGGCAAGGAACGGCGCCAGCGAGCGGCCCTGCGCCTCGGCGCCGGCCCAGTCCCGCGGTCGCAGCTCGTACTTCTCGTTGTCCAGGTACTCCTCGGCGCCCGGTCGGGCCACGTGCTCGAACAGCTCGTAGCCCGCGTACAGGCCCCAGGAGGGGGAGAGCAGCGCGGCCAGCACCGCCCGGATCTTGAACATCGGCGGGCCGCCGTGCTGCAACGCCTCGTGCAGGATGTCCGGGGTGTTCGGCCAGAAGTTCGGCCGCATGTAGTCGGCCGCCTCGATCAGCTCCTCGCAGTACGCCCGCATCTCGGCGGCCGTCGTGCGCCAGGTGAAATAGGTGTACGACTGGGTGAAGCCGATCTTGCCGAGGCCGTGCATGATGGCGGGCCGGGTGAACGCCTCGGCCAGGAACAACACGTCCGGGTCGACCGCCTTCACCTCGGCGATCAGCCAGTGCCAGAAGTCGAACGGCTTGGTGTGCGGGTTGTCCACCCGGAAGATCCGGATGCCCTCGCCGACCCAGTGCAGCACCACCCGCAGCACCTCGGCCCGGATGCCCTCCGGGTCGTTGTCGAAGTTGACCGGGTAGATGTCCTGGTACTTCTTCGGCGGGTTCTCCGCGTACGCGATGCTGCCGTCGGCCCGGGTGGTGAACCATTCCGGGTGCTCGGTGACCCACGGGTGGTCCGGCGCGCACTGCAACGCCAGGTCCATCGCCACTTCCAGGCCCTGTGCCGCCGCCGCCTGGATGAAGGCCCGGAAGTCCGCCAGCGTACCCAGATCGGGGTGGATGGTGTCGTGGCCGCCCTCGGCGGCCCCGATCGCCCACGGCGAGCCTACGTCGTTCGGCCCGGCGGTGAGCGCGTTGTTCGGACCCTTGCGGTTGACCCGGCCGATCGGGTGGATCGGCGGCAGGTAGAGCACGTCGAAGCCCATCGCGGCAACCCCGGGCAGCCGCTCGGTGGCGGTCGCAAAGGTGCCGGACCGGCCGCCCACCGCTCCCTCGGAGCGGGGGAAGAACTCGTACCAGGCCGAGTAGAGCGCCCGCTTGCGGTCCACCCAGATCGAGTACGTGTCACCGGCGGTGACCAGTTCCCGTACCGGGTGCTCCCAGAGCAGGTCGGCCAGGGCCAGTGCCGGGTCGACCCGCTGCGCCAGCGGCAGGTCGGTGTCGACAAGAGCGGTGAGCGCCTCGGCGACCCGGGGCCGGTCGGCGGTCGGGACGAGACCCCGGGCGGCGGCGAGCACCCGCGCGCCATCGGCCAGGTCGTTTGCCAGGTCCTCCGGCCCCTGCCCGGCGGCGATCTTCTTGGTCACCGCGTTCTGCCAGGTCAGGTACGGGTCCTGGAACGCCTCCACGGTGAAGGTCCACGAGCCGACGGCGTCCGGTGCGATATTGGCGTGCCAGCGGTCCTGGCCGGGCTCGCCGGGGCGCATCCGGGTGAACGGCCGGCTCGCGCCGTCCGGACCAGCCCACACCACGTTGCAGCCCAGCGCGTCGTGCCCCTCCCGGTAGGCGCGTGCCGACACCGGAACGGGCTCGTCGACCACCGCCTTGGCCGGGTATCGCCCGCACGAGACGACGGGGGAGACGTCTTCGATCGGGAACCGTCCAGTCACCCCGCCAACCTACTGCGCGAGATCCGTTCGCGCGCGGCCAAGCCTGCCGGTCCGCCCCGCACGTTGGGCCGCGGGCCAAGATCCACACGACTTCCTTGAAAGCGCGGTGTCGACGCGGCCCGGATGCGGCGGTTTCCTGAAACCCGAGTGACCCAGGAGGTGACGTAGCCTCTCGCCATGATCGAACGGGTGAGGGTCGCGGTTGTCGGGGTCGGTAACAACACGTCGGCACTGGTGCAGGGGCTCGCGCTCTACCGCGAGAGCGGCAGCCTGGTCGGAATCCGCAGGCCGACGATCGACGGGCTCGGGGTGGGTGACATCGACGTCGTCGCGGCCTTCGCCACCTCCAAGGAGAAGATCGGCAGGGACCTGACCGAGGCGATCTTCCTGCCGCCCAACAACTTCCCCCGGCTCAACTGCGACCTGCCCAGAGCGGGTGTGCCGGTCACGAAGGGCCTCGTCGACGCGACCGAGGTGCAGCGGGTGGCAGCGGCGCTGGCCGGGGCTGAGGTGCTGCTCTACTCGGCACCGAGTGGTCGGCCGGAGACCGCCCGGGCGTACGCCGTGGCGGCGCACACAGCGGGTGTCGCCTTCATCAACACCACCGCCGACCCCGTCGCCTGCGATCCACAGCTGCTGGATACCTTCGAAGCTGCCGGTCTGCCACTGCTCGGCGACGACCTGGCCAGCCAGTTCGGCACCTCGGTGGTGCACAACATGTTGCTGCGGCTGCTGGAGGAGCGGGGCCTCACGCTGATCAGCTCCTACCAGGTCAATCTGGGCGGCACCGAAGACTTCCGCAACCTGGTCGAGAACCCCGACTCCAAGAAGCAGTCGAAGCTCAACGCGCTGTCGGGGGCTGACCGCGTCGAGGTGGCTCCGCTCGGCTACCTCCCGCATCTCGCGTCGCAGAAGGTGGCTCACCTCAACATCGAGGCGCAGGGCTGGGGCGAGACAGCGGTGAGCCTCGACGTGAAACTGAAGGTGCACGATCCCAGCGGCGCCGCGGGGGTCAACATCGACCTCATCCGCCTCGCCGCCAGCGCGCTACGGAACGGACGTGGTGGTCACTGCGCCGAGGCGACCTCGTTGCTGAAATCTCCACCTGGAACGGCGATCTGAGCGGGCCCACCGCGCGGCGTCATCACCAGGACCGCGCGGGCGGGGTGTCGACCGTACGGGTGAGGGCCGCTCGACCCGGGGCGGCGGCGGGGGCTGGCGGTGAGTGAATGGGCGAATGACAATCCTCGCGATCGTCGTCGGCGGTGGTATCGGCGCTACCCTGCGTTACCTGCTGGGGCTCGGCCTCGCGCCGGCCACGCCACCGCACTTCCCCTGGGTCACCTTCGTGATCAACATGGTGGGCGCCTTCGCGCTCGGCGCCGTGATGACGCTGCTGGCGGCACACCGGCTGCCCGGCCCGTGGGGCAAGCCGTTTCTGTCGACCGGGCTCATCGGCGGGTTCACCACCTGGTCGCACTTCATCGTCGAGAGCGATCAGCTGATCGGGGCACTGCGCAGTGGGATCGGCATCGCCTATCTCGTGGTGTCCATCGTCGGTGGAGTGCTCGCGGCGGCGCTCGGGGCTCGCCTCGCGGAACTGCGGGTGGGGCATCCGGCGGGACGGGGCGCCTGATGTGGGTGGGCATCGGGGTGTTCCTGGCCGGCGGGCTCGGGGCGCTGAGCCGCGCCGGCGTCGATGCGTTGGTGAAGCCGTGGTGGAGTAGACGGGCCACCGGACCCAGCAAGGCGTTCCCGGCGAGCACCTTCCTGATCAACGTTTCGGGCGCCTTCGTGCTCGGCATCGTCACCGGCTACGCCGTGAAGAACGTCGCTGGGGGAGCGCAGGACTTCGCCTCGATCGTCGGGGTCGGCTTCCTGGGCGCCTACACGACGTTCTCCACGGAGGAGTGGCACTCCCTGGGACTGTTGCGGAAGAATGCCGCCGTCGAGGCGTTCAACGTGCTCGGCAGCCTCGGTGCGAGCCTCGTGCTGGCCGCGCTCGGCCTGTGGATCGGCAGCCTGCTCTAGCCCGCCAAGCCTGACTACCGCAGCGCGCTCGGGTCAGTGAACGAGACCACCGCACGGGGCGCCGGGCACCCGACAAGAGGCGGCCGTGTGCCCCGGCAGAAAGGCGGCGTGCGCCCCGTGCGGCGGACGCATCGTCACCTTCCGATCTTGTCCAGGTCGGCGAGGTCCTCGTCGGAGAGCGACAGCCCCGCGCCGGCGACGTTCTCGCGCAGGTGCGCGACTGACGACGTACCCGGAATGAGCAGGATGTTCGGCGAGCGCCGCAGCAGCCAGGCCAGGGCGACCGACATCGGCGTCGCGGCCAACCTGGCGGCCACGGCCGACAGGGCCGCGGACTGGAGCGGGCTGAAGCCGCCGAGCGGGAAGTAGGGCACGTAGGCGATGCCCTGTTCGGCGAGCGTGTCGATCAGCTCGTCGTCTTGGCGGAAGGCCAGGTTGTACATGTTCTGCACGCACACGATCGGCGCGATCGCCTGCGCCTCGGCGATCTGCTGCGCCGTCGCGGTGCTCACGCCGAGGTGCCGGATCAGGCCCTGCCGCTGGAGGTCGACGAGCGTCTCGAACGGTTCGGCGAGCGAGCCGGGTTGCGGGCCTTCGGCGTTGCCGAGCCGCAGGTTGACCAGGTCGAGAACCTCGACGCCGAGGTTCTCCAGGTTCTCGTGGACCGCCCGGCGCAGGTCGTCGGGCTTGCGGGCGGGGGGCCAGCCGCCCTGCTGGTCGCGGGTGGCGCCGACCTTTGTGACGATGTGCAGCGATTCGGGGTACGGGTGCAGAGCCTCCCGGATCAGCCTGTTGGTGATGCGTGGCCCGTAGGCGTCGCTGGTGTCGATGTGGGTGATGCCGAGTTCGACGACCTCGCGCAGGACGGCGAGCGCGCCGTCGTGGTCGGCGGGCGGCCCCATGACTTGCGGGCCGGCGAGCTGCATGGCGCCGTAGCCGAAGCGGGTGACGGTCAGATCGCCGAGCATCCAGGTGCCGCCGGGAAGGGAAGCGCTGCTGGCAAGGGAAGCGCTGCCGGCAAGGGTACGGGCGTCGTCTGGATGGGACGTGGAGCGCATGTGCAGACCTCGGATTTCAGTGGAGTGCGGCGCGATCGGTGCCGCGCAGGTGCCTGCTTCACTCTGGTCGGGTAACTTCCTGCTGGGAAGTAGGCACCTCAAAGTGCGTAACACACCGACAGGTGGGGGAGTGGCGCGGATGGCGACGACGACGGCGGCCCAGCAGAGAGCACAGACCAGGGCGGAGTACGACGTATTCCTGGCCGAGTGCCCCAGCCGCAAACTGCTCGACCGGATCTCCGACAAGTGGGTCACGTTGATCCTGGCCGCGCTGGGCAGCGACGGCTCCCACCGGTTCGGCGCCGACTGCGCCGGAGAACCCCGCCCGCTGCGCTACTCCGAGCTGTCGCGCCTTCTGGCCGGCGTCAGCCAGAAAATGCTCACCCAGACGCTGCGCTCCCTGGAACGCGACGGCCTGATCACGCGCACGGCGACGGCGACTGTGCCCGTCACGGTCACCTACGAGCTGACCGACCTCGGCCTCTCGCTGCACCACATGATCCGCGGCCTCAAGGGCTGGGCCGAGACGCACATGGACGAGGTGCTCGACAACCGGGCGACGTACGACACCCGAGCCTCCGCGGGATGACCGGGGCGGGTCAGCCCGCCGCGCCGACCGAGCGGTACACGTCCAGGGTCTGCCGGGCGATCGCGTCCCAGGAGAAGTGCTCCACCGCCCGCCGCCGGCCGGCCAGGCCGAACCGCTCGGTGCGCACCGGGTCGGCGAGCAGCGTGTTGATCGCGGCCGCCAGGTCGGCCACGAAGCGGTCCGGGTCCAGTGGGGTGCCGGAGCCGTCGGTGGCCTGCGCGATCGGCACCAGCAGGCCGGTCTCGTCGTCGGCCACCACCTCGGGGATGCCGCCGGTCGCGGTCGCCACCACCGCCGTCTCGCAGGCCATCGCCTCCAGGTTGACGATGCCCATCGGCTCGTAGACCGACGGGCAGGCAAAGACTGTGGCGTGGGTGAGCACCTGGATTACCTCGGGCTTGGGCAGCATCTCGGCCACCCAGACCACCCCGGAACGGTTGGCCCGCAGCTCGGCCACCAGCTCCTCGACCTCGGCGGCGATCTCGGCCGTGTCCGGCGCGCCGGCGAGCAGCACCAGTTGGGTGTCCGCCGGCAACTCCCGGGCGGCGCGCAGCAGATAGGGCAGCCCCTTCTGCCGAGTGATCCTTCCCACGTAGACGACGCTGGGGCGGGACGGGTCGATGCCGAGCCGGGCGAGCACGTCGGTGCCGGGGTCCGGGGCGTACTGGACGGTGTCGATGCCGTTGTAGACCACCCGGACCCGGTCCGGGTCGATCTGCGGGTACGCGGTCAGCACGTCGTTGCGCATCCCCCCGCTGACCGCGATGATCGCGTCGGCCGACTCGTACGCGGTGCGCTCGATCCAGGAGGAGAGCGCGTAACCGCCGCCGAGCTGCTCGGCCTTCCACGGCCGCAGCGGCTCCAGGCTGTGCGCGGTCACCACGTGCGGCACCCCGTGCAGCAGCTTCGCGGTGTGGCCGGCCAGGTTCGCGTACCAGGTGTGGCTGTGCACCACGTCGGTGCCGGCCACGCCGGCGGCCATCTCCAGGTCCACGCCCATCGTGCTCAGCGCGGCGTTAGCGCCGGTCAGGCCCGGCGGTTCGGCGTACGCGGTGACGCCCGGCTCGGTGCGCGGCAGGCCGAAGCAGTGCACCCGTACGTCGGCGAGGCCGCGCAACTCCCGAGCCAGGTACTCGACGTGCACGCCCGCGCCGCCGTAGACCTCCGGTGGGTACTCGCGGGTGAGCAGATCGACGCGCAGGGATCCGGTGGCCGGGGAGGAGTCGGTCATGTGCGCACCCTAGTGCAGAAGACTCCCCGTACGAGTGGTGAAGTGGGACGCGGGTGGATAGCGTCGGGGCATGGCTGCCAAGGTGCTCGCGATCGTCCTGGCGGGTGGGGAGGGCAAGCGCCTGATGCCACTCACCACGGATCGGGCCAAGCCGGCCGTCCCGTTCGGCGGGATGTACCGCATGGTCGACTTCGTCCTCTCCAACCTGGCCAACGCCGGCTATCTCAAGATCGTCGTGCTGACCCAGTACAAGTCCCACTCCCTCGACCGACACATCACCAAGACCTGGCGGATGTCCACGCTGCTCGGCAACTACGTCACCCCGGTGCCGGCGCAGCAGCGTCGTGGCCCGTGGTGGTTCGCCGGCTCGGCCGACGCCATCTACCAGAGCTTCAACCTGATCAACGACGAGCAGCCCGACTACGTGATCGTCTTCGGCGCCGACCACATCTACCGGATGGACCCGCGGCAGATGGTGGAGGACCACATCGCCTCCGGCGCGGCGGTGACGGTGGCCGGCATCCGTCAGCCGCTGTCGATGGCCGACCAGTTCGGCGTCATCGAGGTGGGCGAGGACGGCAAGCGGATCCGGGCGTTCCGCGAGAAGCCCACCGACGCTGTCGGTCTGCCCGACGCGCCGGATGAGATCTACGCCTCGATGGGCAACTACGTCTTCACCACCCGGGCGCTCTGTGAGGCGGTCGAGCGCGACGCCGCCGACAAGTCCAGCAAGCACGACATGGGCGGCAGCATCATCCCGATGCTCGTCGAACGCGGCGAGGCCAACGTCTACGACTTCCGCGACAACGAGGTGCCGGGCAGCACCGACCGTGACCGCGGCTACTGGCGGGACGTGGGAACGCTGGACTCGTTCTACGACGCGCACATGGATCTGATCAACGTGCACCCCGTCTTCAACATGTACAACTTCGACTGGCCGATCTACACGGAGCAGCCGCCGTGGCCGCCGGCGAAGTTCGTGCACCAGTGGGGTGAGCGGATCGGCCGGGCGGTCGGCTCGATGGTTTCCCCTGGTGTGGTGATCTCCGGCTCGTTGGTGGAGAACTCGATCGTCTCGCCGAAGGTGAGGGTTCACTCCTGGGCGCACGTCGAGGGCTCGGTGCTGATGGAGGGTGTGGAGATCGGCCGGCACGCTGTGGTCCGGCGGGCCATTCTGGACAAGAACGTGTTCGTCCCGGAGGGCGTCGAGATCGGCGTCGACCTGGAGAAGGACCGGCAGCGTTACACCGTTTCCGACAACGGCATCGTGGTGATCGGCAAGGGCCAGAAGGTCGTGCCGTGACCGACAGGCACTCCCCGAGGAGGATCCCGCAGTGACCCACCCCCGTGCCGGCCAGCCCGCCGAGCCCGCCGACCTGGTCGACGTGCCGCGCCTGGTGACCGCCTACTACGCCGAGCATCCGGATCCCGCGGACCCGGCCCAGCAGGTCTCCTTCGGCACCTCCGGCCACCGCGGCTCCAGCCTGCGCAACGCGTTCAACTCCGACCACATCCTGGCGGTCACCCAGGCGCTCTGCGACTACCGGCGCGAGCAGGGGTTGGACGGGCCGCTCTTCCTCGCCCGGGACACCCATGCGCTCTCCGCGCCGGCCGCTGTGGACGCCCTGGAGGTGCTCGCCGCAAACGGGGTCACCGTGCTGGTGGACAGCCGCGACGGTTACACCCCGACCCCGGCGCTGTCGCACGCGATCCTCACGCACAACCGTGGGCGGACCAGCGGGCTCGCCGACGGCATCGTCATCACCCCGTCGCACAACCCGCCCGACGACGGCGGTTTCAAGTACAACCCCACAAACGGCGGGCCGGCCGACACCGACGTGACCCGGTGGATCCAGGACCGGGCCAACGCCATCCTCGCCGCAGGGCTCAAGGAGGTCCGCCGGATCACCTACGCGCGAGCGCGGGCCGCCGACACCACAGGGGAGTACGACTTCCTCGCCAACTACGTCGACGACCTGCCGGCGGCGATCGACATCGACGCGATCCGCGCTGCGGGGATCCGCATCGGCGCGGACCCGTTGGGCGGGGCGAGCGTGGCGTACTGGGGTGAGATCGCCGAGCGGCACCGCCTGGATCTGACAGTGGTCAACCCGACTGTCGACCCGACCTGGCGGTTCATGACCCTGGACGGCGACGGCAAGATCCGGATGGACTGCTCCTCGCCGAACGCGATGGCGTCGCTGATCGCCGCGCGGGCCGACTACCAGATCTCCACCGGCAACGACGCCGACGCCGACCGGCACGGAATCGTCACTCCGGACGCCGGGCTGATGAACCCCAACCACTACCTGGCGGTGGCGATTCGTCACCTGTTCCGCACCCGCACCGAGTGGGGGCCGGACGCGGCGGTGGGCAAGACACTGGTCTCCTCGTCGATGATCGACCGGGTCGCCGCCGACCTGGGTCGGCCGCTGCTGGAGGTGCCGGTCGGCTTCAAGTGGTTCGTCCCCGGCCTGCTCGACGGGGCGGTCGGCTTTGGTGGCGAGGAGAGCGCCGGGGCGTCGTTCCTGCGGCGCGACGGCTCGACCTGGACCACCGACAAGGACGGCCTGCTGCTCTGCCTGCTCGCCGCCGAGATCCAGGCCACCACCGGCCGTAGCCCGAGCGAGCACTGGGCGGAGTTGGCCGAGCGTTTCGGCGCGCCCGCGTATGCCCGGATCGACGCTCCGGCCACCCGGGAGCAGAAGGCAGTGCTCGGCAAGCTCTCCCCGGAGCAGGTCACCGCCACCGAGCTTGCCGGTGAGCCGATCACCGCGACGCTGACCACCGCCCCCGGTAACGGCGCGGCGATCGGCGGCCTCAAGGTCAGCACCGAGTCCGGCTGGTTCGCCGCCCGTCCGTCCGGCACCGAGGACGTCTACAAGATCTACGCCGAGTCCTTCCAGGGCCCCGACCACCTCAAGCAGATCCAGGAAGAAGCCAAAACCCTGGTGGACCAAGCCCTAACCCAGGCCTAACCCCACCCCCCACCCCCCCACGCACCCCTCCACCCGTCCGTTGATCAAGAGGTTTGCGTCATGCCGACCGGCGTGTCGTGACGCAAACCTCTTGATCAACGGCGCCGGGGGCGGGGGTCAGCAGGGTGGGGGGTCAGCAGGGTGGGGGTCAGCAGGGTGGGGGGTCGGCGGGTGGAGGTAGTTGTTGGCCGCGTCGGCGCAGCTCTTCGGGGAGCAGTTCGCGGAGTTGCTCGGGGAGGAACGGCAGGTCGAGCAGCGTCATCTTCAACTGGTTGCGCTCCTGGTAGCGCAACGGGTCGAAGCGGACCACCAGACCGGCATCGCGGCGGTACGAGATGTCCACCGTCCCCTCCGTGGCCGCGTCGCGGAACACCAACCCGTCCATCTCCACGACCACCGGCGACGAGTTGGGCTGCAGCTCCAACCGGATCTTCTCGTCCGGGGAGAGCACCACCGCCCGGGAGATGCCGGCCATCGGCGCGGCGGGCGTGATCACCACCGAGTCCGCCGCCGGGGAGATCAGTGGACCACCGGCGGCGTAGCTGTACGCCGTCGAGCCGATCGGAGTGCTGACCACCACGGCGTCGCTGCGGTAGTAGCCGTACTGCTGGCCGTCGATGGCGAGCGTGACGCTGACGAAGCCGGCGCCCGGCTGACGCACCAACGCGATGTCGTTGAACGCCACCACGTCGTCGCCGCAGACGTCGCAGGCGAGGCAGGCGTGCGACTCGATGGTGAAATCCTTCGACAGCAGCCGGCTCAGCGCTTCGGGCAACTCCGGCGGCTCGACTTCGACGAGAAACCCCAGACGACCCAGGTGTACGCCGAGTACCGGCTTGGGGTCGCCGATGGCGGAGCGCAGCGCACCCAGCATGGTGCCGTCACCGCCGATGCTGATCAACGCGTCGGCGCGGGTCGCGACCTCACCCGCCGGCACCGGCTCGACGCCGGACGGGACACGGTGCTGGTCCTCCTCGCGCACCATCAGCGTCTTGTGGTGACGCGTCGCCCACCGCTCGATGATCCCGACCACCTCGGTGACATCCCGGGTGGGGTGCAGCACAAGTCCCAGCCCCGACACCCGTACAGCTCACCACATCAGCGGCGACCGTACCCCCCGTACACCGAAGGTGCGCCGACGGTCCGCGG
>NZ_JAKKFH010000019.1 GCF_022230925.1 Micromonospora alfalfae
GCCACGGCGCAGCTCGCAAATAGCCGACTCGACCTCTGCCGAGGTCTGGGCCGGGTGCCCCTGGGGCCGGTGCGAGCGGTCCCGCAATCCGTCCAAGCCCTCCTCGGCATACCAGCGCAACCACCGGTGCACCGCCTGGCGGGAGACGCCGAACCGATCGGCCACCTCCGTCACCGCAAGCCCAGCCTGAACCTCCAACACGGCCCGATACCGCTGTTCTGTCACGCTCATCTCCACCAACACTCGGCGGAGTGTCACGCATCAACTGAAACCAGCGTGTAACGCATCATCCGGAGTCGGACAGACGCGCGACGAGGGTTTATGTGAGAACTTTCTGTACGAGATCAAGGCGGCCCGCTTCGCAGGCCGCTCGCGCCGCCGACCAGGGGCCGACCCACACGGTTCGCCGATCGGGGACCCCGCGCCCCTTAGCGCAAGCGCACGGGGCGCACCCCGAACGGTTGCAGCCCCGCCGGCGGCGCGACATACGAAGAAGCCCCGGGCCGCCATGAGCGATGGCTGGTCCGGGGCTTCGATGTTGAGGAGTGACGACCAGGGCGTGCCTCCGGCGGGGCGCTCGGGCGCTCTGGGATGGTTGGCGCCATCCCGGCAACCTTCGTCCGGGCGAAGCCGAGTAGGTGTGCGGACGAAGGCCGACGGGATGGTGAGGGCAGGAGTGATTCCCCAAGGTGCGTCGTACTGAAGGTTGAGTCGGCGTCGCGGCGTCTAATTGACTGCCCGGCCGATGCTCAGTCTCTGATATCCAGGGCGGGCCGAAAGGCCGGATGGACCGTGAACGCCGAGACTCTGCGCAGATTGCTGACGTGGTCGGCAAAACTGGGCTGATCGTTATTGTAAATCGCAGGCTCGTCTACCTGTCGACGTTCAGAACCTATTACCTCGTCTACAGTGGTAATGCATCCGATAAATCCGATGTTGTGAAGAAGTCGGATTAGCGGCTGGTGGACTTCGGCAGTATCATCCGAGCTGGAAGCCGACCAAAGCGGCTCTGCGATGGGGGTTAACCAAGTTCGTCCGGGGAAATCGGGCTCCGCAATCAGGACGGCACACTCGGCCAGTCGTCTCCTCATCTCATCCCAGTCGAGCGTGTTGGAGGAGCGAGTGAATGCAGCAAGTAGCTCTTCGATGCCGGGATAGGTTGGCTTCCATTCATCCCGTAGCGCAAGGAGCCGGTTCTTAGAGTATGCGGACTCAGCCGACTGGATTGCCGCCCAAGTTAGCTTTTCTTTCCCGTTCGATAGCGTAAAGCATTCGTTCAGGAACGCGATAGCGTCACGTGGCCGAAGCAGTGTTCGGTTGAGGATGTAGTCGAGTGGGTTTCCTCTAGTGGGGTTCGTGCGGGGAAGAAGTTCATCCATCGACTTCACGTCCGTCAGGCCGTGGCGTTGAGCGGCCGTACTGACACGATTATCCAGAAGGTCGCGCAACTCGTTCTTCGACCATCTAAGCGTGTGGCTGAGGCCGCGGAACTTCTCTTCCTGTCCGCCGGTCCTGCCAAAATCGAGAGCTTCGAAGATGTTTGTTCGAAGTGCGACCAAAATTTTGAGATTCTCAACCCGCTTGAGATCCATTACCGCACGAAAAAGGCACCGAATGAGATCATTGGTGATCTGCTCGTCCGCCCAATCGCGGTCAAGGTCATCAATGACGATATAAGTGTAATGCTGGGCGGAGTCGAGGATGTCCTCGTTTAAGACGCGCTCCATTTTGTTTAGGCGAGGTAGCTGCGTTTCATTCACCAGGCGCTGGAAGCGATTGACTAGCTCCCTTCGTTTTTCCCCCGACTCCATCACCGTGTCACCCACGTTTCCGCTGAAACTCGCTAATCCGGCCCCGATCTTCGCGCCGGCTTCGGCCTTTACTTGCGTTTCGAACTTCTCGATGATCTCTTTGACGCGCTCGTCCGTTTCCTGCCAAAATTTTCCGTCGAAGTCCTCTAGGTACTTGAGAGCCTCCTGTTTGCTCTTGTCTCGCTTAATCTTATCCATAAGTCCGTGCAGGAAGCGCTGCTTTGCTTCGGGCGAGTCTACCTGATAGCGATGTTTGACGATTTCAATTATTAGGACGTGCTTCCAGAGCGCAATGAATAGTGGATCCAGGTGAACGTCCAGTGATTTCAGGAAGCGCACCACCTGCAGCTCTGCGATGTAAGTCAATGATAGATCTTCTGGGCTAAGCCGAATTAGGTGATCGCCATGTTCAAACTCCATCTGGCGAAACAACGCAGACTTGCCGCTTCCGGTGCGTCCAATCAGGAAGCACCGCTGATCATCACGGGACACGATTGCCCGGTATAGCCACGTCTCGTAGAACGCCTCGCGAAGCAGGCCGTCGTACTCGGCGGCACCTTCACCTAACGTGAACTCGTTTCGAATCCGCCGCTTGGGCTGCCGAGCCGCCACTGAGTACCTCCGGAGTCCCCACGTTGAAAGTAGAGGCAGACGCTATCGAAGATCGAGAGCGCTCAGGAACCCCTCATGCGGTCATACCTGGGCCTACTTCCGACCCCCGTGGAGGCGCTAACGGGGGTTATGCAGGGTTGGCCGAAGGTGCCTCCTAAAAGATGATCTCCTAAAGTCGCAGGTGTATGGGGTTTAAACCCCGCCCCAGTAGAAACGATGGCAGGGCTGGCGGGGGAGTGGTGCGACGTCGGCTGACTTTCGGTAGTACAGCAGCGATGTACAGCAACCGACAGAACCGCATGGGGCCGCTACGACGTCGATCCGGCTGTCATACAGCGGTGCGGACCTCACCCGACCACCTTGCCGAGGTCTGGGGGTCAAGGGGTCGTCAGCTCGATTCGGTCCGTCTCGGCACCCGGCAGGAGGCCGTTCGGGGGTCTCCGAACGCGGTGGCCTCAGGTGCGACTTGCGTCGACGGCCCGGTGGCGCGGCCGCCGCTCCCCCGGCGGCCGCCCCACCCCTGATCAGCTGGCGTAGACCTCCAGCGTCGACAGTTGTCCTGCCGGCCACCCCGTGTTACCCGTGACGGTGATGCGCACGTAGCGCGCCTGCGCGGCACTGAACGTGAGCGTCACCTGGTTACCGCTGGCCGGGTCGAAGGTCCGCCCCGCCGATCCGACAAGCGTGCTGAAGCTCCCTCCGTCGGTGCTGCCCTGCACGGAAAGCGTCTGCGTCCGACTCCCCCAGGCCGACGACGGCGGCAGCTTCAGCACCACCCGCCCGACAGTGCGCGACGAACCCAGATCAACCTGCACCCACTGCGGGAACGCGCTGTTGGCGCTCTCCCAGTAGCTGTTCGCGTCCCCGTCCACCACGTTGCCCGACCCGTAGCTCTGGACGTGGCTGCTCTCGCTGGTGGGTCGACCCCGGGCGAGGTCCGCGTTGGCCGCGGCGTCAGTGGTGACGGTGACCGCCGAGGACGCACCGGAGGTGTTGCCGGCGGCGTCGCGGGCGGTGACAGTGAAGGTGTACGCGGTGGACGCGCTGAGCCCGCTCACGGTCGCAGTGGTGCCCGCGACTGTGGCGACGACATTGCCGCCCTGGCGTACCTGGTAGCCCGTCACGCCGGTGTCGTCGGTGGAGGCCGTCCACGCCAGCGACACGCTCGTCGAGGTCTTGCCCGTGACAGTGAGGCCGCTCGGGGCGGTCGGCGGGTTGTCCGGGACGGTGCTGCCGGCGTACACCTCGACCTGGGCGAGTTGGGCGGCCGGCCAGCCGGTGTTGCCGCTGATGCTGAGGCGGACGTGGCGGGCCGTGGTGGTCGTCAGCGTGCGGGTGACGCTGTTGCCGGTGGCCGGGTCGAAGGCGAACGCGGAGGCCCCGGCGATGGTGGCGAAGGAGTTGCCGTCGACGCTGCCCTGCACGGCGATGGTCTGGGTGCGCGCTCCCCAGCCGGCGGGCAGCCGGACCACGAGCTTGTTGACCTGGTGGCTGGCGCCGAGGTCGACCTGCCACCAGTGTGGGAACCCACCGCCGCCGCTCTCCCAGTAGCTGCCGGCGTTCGAGTCCACAGCGTTCGACGCCGGGAACCCGCCGCCCTGGCTGCTGGCCGCCGTGGGTCTGCCGGCGGCCAGGTTGCCGCTGACCGGTGGCGGGGTGCCGACCATCGGTGGGGTGGGGCGCACGGCGGTGAGCGCGAGTTGCCCCTTGAGCATCCGGCCGCCGTCGGCGGTGATCCGCAGGTAGTAGTCGGAGGAGCAGGCCACGCCGTCCTCGTCCAGGGCCCTGATGTTCGCCCCGGCGGGGGTGGTGGCCTGGGTCTCGGACGTCTTGGCGATCTGGTTGCCCTCGTTGTACTCGTCGAACATGGACACGTACAGGCCCTGGGATCCGAGTCGGACCATGTTGTAGATGTGCCGCCAGTAGAAGTCGCCGTGCTTGCGGTGGCCCCCGGCGAGGTCGCCGGGCATCACGCAGGGCAGGTAGTCGATGCCGCGCGCCGCGCAGTCGGCCATGTCGCCGACGTTGACGTTGTTGTAGTAGGAGTCCAGTTCCTCCACGGTCCTGGCTCGGTAGACCATCCACGGCGAGATCGCGTGGAACGCGTGGTAGACGTCGAGGAAGCCGGGGCGGGAGTCCTCGATGCCCTGCCGCCACCAGGTGGGCACGCCACCGATGACGTAGCAGCCCTGCGCCTTGAACCAGTTGATGACCTCCAGGCACGGCCCGGGGGTGAAGGGACGGCTGGGCTCGCTGAAGCCGAAGCCCCAGATGCAGACGACCGGTTTGCCGTTCTGCCGGGCGTACGCGGAGGACGCGGTGTGCGCGGCCATCTTCGTCGTCCAGTCGGTCTTGATCTCCGATTGGAAGCTCAGCCAGTCGGTGACGTCGTACATGATGTAGAACTTGCGGCTGTGACGCTCGGCCGCGGAGCGCACCTTCTGCGTCATCGCGTCGCGGGTCGGGCCCTCGTCGCCCATCGGGTTGAACCGTTGCAGCGCGGCGGTGTCGCAGCCGTTCTCCTGCATCCACCGGAAGTGGGTGTCCACGGTCTGCTGGTCGTACGAGGAGAAGAGGGTGGCCGGCTGGCCGTTGCCCAGGTTGGGGTACGCGGTGGGATAGCTGCGGGTGTACTCGCGCATGTCCGGCCAGGACACGATTGTGGTGTTGGCGGGTGAGGGCGGCTGGAACCGGTCGCGGCCCCAGTGCCACCATCCGCCGATCGGCGCGCCGTCGCCGGGGGCGCTGAACCAGCCCTGGTAGCCGACCGTCACCTTGCCGACCACGTCCCCGGGGGGACTGGCGGCGTGCGCGGGGCTGGCCACTGCGGTGAGCAGTTCGGTGGTGGAGGCGGTGGCGAGGGCGGACCCGGCCAGCACCGATGTGACGAACCTGCGGCGGGACACCGCCATGACGACCACTCCTTCGGGACGGAAGGCATTGACGGCCATCGTGGCAGTAGTGGATGCCGACCCGCAAGAGTTAGACTGATCGATGAAATTACCGATCAGACGACGGGAATTATGCGGTTCGTCATCAGTGGCTGAGCGCCCACACCGGGGACAGGTTCTGGCTGCCGGCCTGGCGGCGACGCGCGTCGCGCACCGTCATCCGCACGCCCTCGGTGAAGCCGATTCTGGGATACCACCCGAGCAGCTCGCGCGCCTTCCTGGTGTCCAGCGCCATGCTGCGCACCTCGTCCGGCCAGGGCGGCAGCTCGTAACGGGCCGCGTCGCCGACGCCGGACGCCTCCCGGACCGTGTCGTACACCTCGTTGACGCTCGTCTGCCGGCCCGAGGCGATGTTGACCATCCCCACCCCGTCGTGGTGACAGGCGACAGCGATCGCCTCGGCCACATCGCTGACGTAGACGAAATCCCTGGTCTGCGTACCGTCGCCGTAGATGACCGCCTGTCGGCCCCCGAGAAGCGCGTCGGCCATCAGGGACACCACGCCGCAGTCGCCGCCCTCCCGCCGGGGCCCGTAGACATTTCCCAACACCATCGAGGTGTACGACAGGGCGTGCTGACGCCCGTACCAGTCGACGTAGTGCACGCCCACGGCCTTGCTGACGCCGTACGGGCTCACCGGCGCGATCGGATGGTCCTCGCGGACCGGCAACTCGTCGGCGGCGACGCTGCCGAAGATGTCACTGCTGGCCGCGTTGACGAGCAGGCGTACGCCGCCGCGGGCGCAGGCGTCCAGCACGTTCACGGTGCCGAACACGTTCACGTCCGCGTCGTACAGGGGTGAATGACGGGCCGTGGGAACGCTCGGCTGCGCGGCGAGGTGCACCACCACGTCCGGCTGCCACTGGTGGATGACCTCGACACCCTCCGGCGTACGGATGTCACCCGAGACGACGTCCGCCTCGGTCAACCCGCCGGACGCGGCGTCGGCCAGGTTCTCGATCCGGCCCGTGGAGAAGTTGTCGAGCACCCGGACCTGGCTGCCCATCAGCATCAGCCGGGCGACCACGTGACTGCCGATGAAGCCGGCACCCCCGGTCACCAGAATGCGCCGGGGTGTCAGGGTCGTCGACGGGTCGGCACCGACGGCGGAACCGGGCAGGTCCATCTGGAACTCCTCGCAACGACGGTACGGTCGGCCCGCTGCGGCAACCGGACGGCCGGCCACGACGGTAACCCACCGAAGGGCCACCAAACGGACACTTGACCCAATGTCTCGTGTAGATATGCGTGTTTCGTGGTGGAAAGTGCTGTATCTCGCTATTCATCATTGTTAGGCCCTTTCTCGCGGGTAACTTCTCCCGGAGGTGGCCACCGGCATGCCCGGGACCACCCGAAGAGGAGGGAGGACGGCCCGTTGAGAGAGACTCTGGGTCCGCCACCGCAACGACCCGGCGGTGTCGAGATGGGCGCTCCGCTGCTGTCGGTGCTGCTGGTCAGCTGGAACACCCGCGAGCAGACCCGGCAGTGCCTGGACTCGCTGGCGTCGACCGCCGACCCCGATCTCGACTACGAGGTGGTGGCCGTCGACAACGGCTCGTCCGACGGCTCTGCCGACCTGCTCGCCGACCAACCACGGGTCCGACTGATCCGCAACAAACACAACAACGGTTTCGCCGCCGCCGTGAACCAGGCGTACCGCCGCGCGAACGGACAGCTGGTCCTGCTGCTCAGCAGCGACATCCGGTTTCACCCGGGCGCGCTGTCCCGGATGGTCGACCATCTGCGCGAGCGGCCGGAGGTCGCCGGGGTCAGCCCGCTGTACCTCAACCCGGACGGCACCGTCCAAGCGCACTACGCCCAACAGCCCAGCTTCGCCGCCACCATCGCACTGGTGACCGCGCTGCGCCGACTGCCCGGGTTCCGCCAGGCGCTGCACCGGTTCCAGCTGCGGGGCGAGGACTTCACCCGTCCCCGGCAACTCGCCTCGGGCAGCTGCGTGCTGCTACGCCGCAGGGTGCTCGGGCAGCAGACGATCCTCGACGAGACGTTCCCCGTCTACTGGAACGACGTGGTCCTCGCGCGGCAGCTCGACCAGGCCGGTCATGAGATGTGGATGCTTCCCGACGCCGTCGTGACGCACAGCCGTGGCGCGTCCACCCGGCTGCTCGGGCCGACCATCCGCTCTCGACACCTGCTGGGCAGCCTGGTCGGATATCTGCGGATGACCCAGCCCCGGCACCGGTTGCCGGTGTTCCGGGCCACGCTGCTCGCCGACCACCTGGTCAGGCGACTCCTCGGTCGACCCGTACGGCTGGGCCTGGGTGACCTGCTCGCCACGCTGCGCGGCGACGTCGGCCCGCTGCCCGCCGGTGACACCCGCGACTGGGTGGTGCTGTTCAGCCGTACCCGCTGGTCTGTCGACGGGCATCCGACGATGCTGGGGCAGTTGGCGTCCGGGCAACGCTTGCTCTTCGTCGACCCACCAGGACGCCGGCCGCGCTGGCGGTGCGAGGTGAGCCCGATCGGCTCGGCGGCCTGGCACGCCATCGCACCGACCGCGCTGCCGCTGGGTGACTCGGTGCCGCTGGTCAACTGGATCAACCGGCGGATCGCGGCCGGCGCGCTGCGTGGCTGGCTGGACCGGCACGCCGGCGCCCGCCTGCTGCGACTCGACGACGAACGCGCCCGCCCGGTGCTCGGTTGGCTGGGCGAGGACGAGTTGCTGCCCGCCGGAGCGCCACGGCCGATGGAGCGGTCGGGCCGTGGTTGAGCGCACCACCCCGCGGCCGGCGGCCGGAACGGACTGGACCCTTACCCGATGCCGGGAGGTCGCCCCCCGCAGAAGCTGGACGGCACGGGGCGTCCAGCCGCACTTTCCGTTGGAGGCGTCGCCGCGATGAGAGTGCTGGTCGTCGCACCCGGTGTGCTGCTCGCCGGCGTCGGGTTGGGCGGAGTGGTGACCGTGGTGACCCTGCTGCCCGGGCCGGTCGGCCTGGCCGCCGCCATCGGAGTGCTGTGTGCCGGTGCGTTCCTGCTCTTGCCCTGGCCTTCCCCCAGATACAGGACCGGCAGCGGGCACGGGTGCCCGACGCGACCCATACCTCCAGACCAGTTCAGACCCTGTCCTGCTGCGGGCGGAGCCCGTCCATGATGACCAAGACGTAATTCTCGGCGAGTGCCGGTGATGCGGATTTCGACCTCGCGATCGCGTAGGTCACCTCGCTGATCAACACGGTAACGATGGTGGCGTCGATGTCGGTACGGATCGCACCGCCGTCCCGGGCCCTGGTGATCAGATCGAGCCCGACCTTGTTCAGAGCGGCTCGTTGCGCCGTCGTGCTCGGTAGCTCCATGTCCCCGAGCCGTTCACCCATGATCCAGTGCGCGGACTGGAACGCGATCACCTCGACGAGGAAGCCTCGAAGAGCCTGTTCGGCATCCGGCTCAAGCAGCGCGTCCCGGCCACGCTGAATGAGCGGTTCGAGCAGCTCGGCCACGGCCGCGTCGATGAGCGCCTCCTTGCTGCCGAAGGTGCGCACGACAGTGGCCGCTCCCACGCCCGCCCGCTGCGAGATTGCGTCGACGGTGATGGCGACGCGCCCCTCGGCGAAGAGGGCCTTCGTCGCCGCCAGCACACGTTGGCGATTGCGGACGGCGTCCGCCCTGCGTCGGGTCACGCCATCGGCGGCAGGGGTTGACATCTGAAACGACCATTCCATATCGTCAAGTGGAACGCGTATTTCATTTAGCCTACGAAAACTCCCCGGAACACGCAAGCGGCGCACGTGCCACTGGCGTGCTCCTCGCTGCGCCACTAAGGAGGAGTCAATGAACCAGCGGATTCTCATCTCCGGGGCCAGCATCGCGGGGCCGACCCTGGCCTTCTGGCTGGCCAGGTATGGCTTTGCGCCCACAGTGGTCGAGCGTGCGCCCCGCCTGCGCGAGGGCGGCAACGGTGTCGACGTACGCGGGCAGGCCGTTGACGTCGTCGAACGGATGGGGATCATGTCGCGAATCCGCGCGGCGGCGGCGGACGTGATCGGCATGTCCTTCGTGGACGCGGACAATCGCAGCGTGGCTCGCATCGACATGCGGGCGATCCAGGGCAGAGCCGCCAGCACCGAGGTCGAGATCATGCGCGGCGACCTGGCGGCGATCCTGCACGAGACGACAAAGGACGACGTCGAGTACATCTTCGATGACTCGATCCGCACCATCGACCAGGACAACGATGGCGTGACTGTCACCTTCGAGCACGGCCCGACCCGCCGGTTCGACCTGATCGTTGGCGCTGACGGCACACACTCCACGGTGCGGCAGTTGGCCTTCGGCCCAGAGTCGCAGTTCCTCCGGCATCTGGGGCACTACTTCGCATCCTCGAACGTGGACCCTGACCTGGGTGAGCAGCGGTGGGTGACGCTCTACAACCGACCGGGTCGGGCGGCGGGCATCTATCGTTCGGGCACCCATGCCGGGGCCAAAGTGAACTTTCTGTTCCGCAGCAAGCCCCTGACGTACGACTACCGGAACGTCGAGCAGCAGAAGCGTCTGCTGCGGGAGGCGTTCGCGGACCTGCCATGGCACGTCCCGCAACTGCTGGCGGGCGCACTCACCGATCCTGACTTCTACTTCGACGCGTTGAGCCAGGTGCGGATGGCGTCGTGGTCGTCCGGGCGGGTCGCGCTCCTCGGAGACGCCGCGCACTGTGCGTCACCGGCTGCCGGCGCCGGGGCGACGCTGTCTCTCATCGGCGCCTACCGACTCGCGGGAGAACTCGCATCCGTCGGCGGGGATCATCGGATCGCCTTCCACCGGTACGAGCAGGGTCATCGAAAGATGGTCGAGCGGAGTCAATCTAACCTCTTCATCGGCATGCTCGCCCCGAAGAGCCGGGCCGGCATCTGGGCTCGCAACACGATGGCCCGACTTCCATTGCTCGGAGCCGTGGCGGGAGTGGAACGACGCCTACAGCCCAGGCTCCCGCCGCTGCCGGACTATCGACCGGCCGCCGGGTCCCGGTCGAGCTAGGCAAGCGCCCGCGACAGATCAGGCGGGCCGTGGCAGACCATCCGTGCGGGGCCGGAGCCGTCGCCGGCTCCGGCCCCGTCGGTACGCCCGGTCCCGCTACGGGGTCGGGTACCGGGCCAGGTAGACCGGAGCGCCGACCTTGGTCATGTCGGCCGCCTCGCCGACACCGTTGACCACGTGGTCGATGGTGCCGGCGCTGAGGTTGACGGTCATGATGTGGTGCAGCCGCACCCCAGGCCGGTCCGGGACCTCGAAGCCGTTCTCGGTGTGGATCGACGGGTTGTTCTGGTTGAAGACGTACACCCCGCCGCCGTACAGGGTGTGGTGACGCACCCGGTCACCGACCTTGTACCCGGCCCAACCCTCGACCGGGCCGTTCATCCAGTCGGCCTGCGTCGGCGGGTCGTACGGCAGCTCGTTCTGGTAGAGGATCGTGGTGCCGTGCTCGCCGTTCCAGACCGTGTTGTAGCGCTGGAAGTGCTCGACGAACAGGCCGGTCGCTGTCACGTGATCGCCGTTGATGACGGCGCCGTAGCGACCGGTGTTGGTACGCCAGCGGTCGGTGTCACCGTTGACGCCCTCGGTGAAGCCCTCGACGCCGTGATCACCGCGCCACACCCAGGTGTGGTCGATCAGCACGTTGTCGCTGTTGACCTCCAGCGCGGTGTTCGTCCGTCCGATGTGCGGGCCGCCGACCCGGAAGTACACGTCGGAGAGCGTGGTCGGGTTGTGTGGGCTGCTCGCGTTGTGGCCGTGCTGGCGTCCGACCCGCAGCAGGACCGGTGATTCGACGGTGCCGGCGTCGATAGTGACACCGGCGACGATCACCCCTGGCACACCGGCCACATCCAGCGGAATCGCGCCGTTCACGGCGGTGAGCGTGGCGTGCCCGATCCCGAGCACGACGGTGTTCGGGCGCCGGACCTCGATGCTGCGGGCGATGTCGTAGGTGCCGGGGGTGAGCAGCAGGTGCTTGCCGCGCGCCAACTGGCTGTTGATGACGCGGACCGGGTCGGACGGCTTGGCGATGAAGAAGTCATCGATCCCGATGGTCCGCCCCGGCGTGATGCGGTCGGCCCAGGAGACGCCCCGGCTGTCGCGTTGCGCCGCAGGCACCCGTACCTGGTAACGACCCTTGCCGTCGACGAAGAGGTAGGGCTTCTCCCGGCTGAGCGGGGTGGCCTCCAGTGTGGTGTACGGAGGGTCGGGGAAGGTGGCGTCGTCGGGCGCGCCCTCGACCCCCGCGAACACCTGGTTCCACACCGCGTTGGACCAACTCGCGACCTCGCTGTTGCGGGTCAGCCACTGCTGCTGGGAGCCGTTGGTGGTGGCCGGCAGCCGCGAGTCGGCGATGAACCCGCCGCTGGCGTACTGCGGGCCCGCGGTGCAGTAGTCCATCAGCGACAGGCCTCCGCCGGTGATGTTGAGCCGGCGCATCGACACCGCCTGGGACACCGCCCAGAAGTTCGCCGTCGACCGGCAGTCGTCCTGACCGGCCGCATTGATGGTGAGCGAGAGGTTGGACAGGGTACGCCAGAAGTTCACCAGCGCGAGGCAGTTGCCGGTGCCCCCGTCGGCCAGGCAGCGGTTGTAGACCTCGATCTTGCCGTTGACCGTGACGTCGGTGGGCGAGGCGCCCAGGCCGGACACCTCGGTGTAGTAGCCGACCTTGGCCTGCAACGGCTGCGCGGCCGTGCCGTACGTGCCGGGCTTGAACAGGTACGCGTGCCGCTCGGTGCCCATCTCGTTGTCGACCTGGCGGGCGTGCGCCGCGTCGAGGGTCTGCTGAATCTCGCCGACCGGCATCGACGGGTCGAAGATCGTCACGTTCGGGCCGAAGTCGGGTGCGCCGTGCGTCGGGCGGCCGGCGCTGGCCGCCGTGCTGGTCATCGTGGTGGCGGTGGTCAAGACCAGAGCGAGCAGGAGGGTACGACCGGATCTCCGGCGCACGTCTCGGGACGGGGTTGTCATGTGGTTCGTCCTCTCCGCTGGCCGGGGCGTACTTCCGGCGCAGCTCGGGGCGGTGAGAGCGCTCTCTGATCCCTGCGGTCGAAGGTGGGGTCGCACCGAAGGGTTGACATGTTTCTACCCCCTGAGCCGGCCGCGCGCCATGACCACGGACACGCGAACTTCAAGCCGAGCGGGTGGGAACAACGGTCATGCGGTGACCCGGACCGAGTCGCTGTCAGCCAGGCAGCACCGACGCAAGCATGTCCAAGAGAGCCCCGTTGTGGCGCCCGATGCTGAGGAGTGCAGTTCCGTTCCCACGCTCCTGGGCCCCAACCCCGCGATCTTGCACTCCCTGCTGCCGCCATGCGGCTTTTGCGACTGATGCCGCCACCGAAAGTGCAAGATCGCGCGAGGGTCTCTCCCTCCACTCCGTCGATCATGGAGTTGTGGTGGTGCATGCCCAGGCTTCCGCCCGTTCACAGTCTGATTCAGGTCTGCTCGCCGGCGCTAGGATGACCGCCGTGCAGTTCGGGGTGCTCGGGCCGCTCGCCGTGACCACGGACGCCGGCGAGCCGGTGGTGGTGCCCGGCACCAAGGTACGGGCGTTGCTGGCCGACCTGTTGGCCAACCGCAACCAGGTCGTCTCGGCGGACCGCCTCATCGACGACCTGTGGGGTGACGACGCCCCCGCCAATCCGGCCGGAGCACTCCAGGTGCGGGTGTCTCAGCTCCGCAAGGCGCTGAACGATGCCGAGCCCGGCGCCCGCGAGCTTGTCGAGTCCCGGCCACCCGGCTACCTGCTGCGGGTCGACGCGGTCGACGTCGGCCGCTTCGACGAGCTGGCCCGCTGCGCCGATGTCGAACGGCTGACCGAGGCCCTCGCGTTGTGGCGCGGCGAGGCGTACGCCGACGTGGCCGACGCCGAGTTCGTGCGCGCCGAGGCGGCCCGCCTCGGCGAGCAGCGCCTCGTCGTTCAGGAGCGGCTGGCGCAGGCCCGGCTGGCCCGGGGCGAGCATGACCTGGTGGCCGCGGACCTGGCCGAGTTGGTCGCCAGGCATCCGCTGCGCGAGGGCCTGCGGGCGGTGCAGTTGCGCGCGTTGTACGCGGCCGGCCGCCAGTCCGAGGCATTGGAGAGCTACGCCGAGCTGCGGGCCCGGCTCGCCGAGGAGCTGGGCCTCGACCCCGGCCCGGAGCTGGTCGCCCTGCACCGCAGGATCCTCGAACAGGACGCCGGCCTGAACGCCCCGCCGAGGGCGGCGACCATCCGGAACAACCTGCCGGCCCCGCTCGACGAGTTGATCGGGCGGGACGAGGCGCTGGCCGAGCTACTGGCGCTGCTGCCCCGGCAGCGACTGGTCACGCTGGTCGGGCCAGGTGGCGTCGGCAAGACGCGGCTGGCCACCGAGACGGCCCGAGCGGCGTCTCCTCCGGACGGTGTCCGACTGGTCGAGCTGGCACCACTCCCGGCCGGCGACGCCCGCGTCGCCGAACAGGTGCTCGGCGCCCTGGGCGCCCACGAGGCCGCCGGAACGACCCAGTCCCCCGCCGACCGGGTGGTCACGGCCCTGCGGCACCGGCAGCTGCTGCTCGTGCTGGACAACTGCGAACACGTCATCGAACCGGTCGCCGAGCTGGTCGCCCGGCTGTTGCGCGACGTGTCCGGGGTGAGCGTGCTGGCCACCAGCAGAGAGCCACTCGGGCTGACCGGTGAGCTGATCTGGGAGGTACCCCCACTGCCGGTGCCGGACGACGGTGACCTGGAGGCGGTCCGGCGCTCGGCGGCGGCCCGGTTGTTCGTCGCCCGCGCCGCAGCGCAGCAGCGCGGTTTCCGCCTCGACGGACAGACCGCGACGGCGGTGGCCCAGCTCTGCCGCCGCCTCGACGGTCTACCGCTGGCGTTGGAGCTGGCCGCGACCCGGGTCCGCGCGCTGGGCGTACGCGGGGTGGTGGACCGGCTCGACGACCGGTTCCGGTTGCTCACCACCGCGCAGCGGGACGTGCCACCTCGACAGCGGACACTCACCGCGGTGATCGGCTGGAGCTGGGACCTCCTGGACGAGTCCGACCGGGTGGTGCTCGCCCAACTGGCGGTGTTCCCGGACGGCTGCACCCCGGAGGCCGCCGAACAGGTCTGCCGAACCGACCTGGACGTCCTCGCCCGGCTGGTGGACCGGTCGCTTGTGGTGCTCGACGACTCCGGTGCGGCCCCCCGCTACCGGCTGCTCGAATCGGTGGCCGCGTTCTGCCTGGACCGCCTCACCGACGCCGACGAGGTACGCGGGCGGCACGCCACCTACTACACGGAGCTGGCCGAACGGGCTGACCCCGGGCTGCGCGGGGCCGACCAGCAGCGGTGGCTGGCGCTTCTCGACACCGAGCTGGCGAACCTGCGGTCGGCGCTGGCGCACGGTGGTGGGCTGCGCCTGGCTGTCGCGCTGAGCTGGTACTGGTTCCTGCGCGGCCGGCTCACCGAGGCACGGCGGGCGCTGGCCGTGCCCGGCGACCCGGAGCAGGAGGCCCGCGCGGCACCCTGGCGGGTCGGTTTCGCCCTGTCGCAGGGTGAAGTGATCGCACCGGACGACGTACGCGCCGCAGTGGCCGCCGACCCGGGCAGCCACGCCGCGTGGTTCGCGGCCAACGCGGTGATCGAACACGGCGACCTGGCCCTGGTGTCGGAGCTGCTGCCCACCGCCGCAGCCGATCCGTGGACCGAGGCAGCGGTGCTCACCTCCCTGGCCCACATCGCCCACGCCAACGGTGACCAGGCCACCCTGGAGCGCACCGCGACCCGCAGCGCCGCGCTCTTCGCCGACCTCGGCGACCGGTGGGGTCGGCTCCGGGCGACCGAGTGGGTGGGTGGGCTGGCCGACATGCGCGGCGAGCACGAGCGCGCCGCCGCGCTGCACCGCGACGGGCTGCGCTGGGCCGAGGAGCTGGCGCTGTGGCCGCAGGTCTGCGCCGAGCTGTCCTGGCTGGCCTGGCTCGCCGTACAGACCCGCGACTACGCGCAGGGTCGGGAACTGGCCGAACGCGCCTACGACCTGGCGGTGGAGCAGGGCTCGCCCGGAGCGTTGATCTTCGCGGAGATGAGCCTCGGGCTGGCCGCCCGCCGCGACGGCAAGCTCGATCTGGCCGTCACCCACCTCAGCCACCTCGCCGACCTGGGCCGCGGCGAGAGCCAACCCGCGCTCTACCTGCCGATGGTGCTGGTCGAGCTGGGCTACGCGGTCGAGCAGGGCGGCGACCCGGACGCCGCACTGGCCCTGCACATCGAGGCGTTCGAGGCCGCCGAGGCGATGGCGACGATGCGCGACGCGGTCGGACCGCTGGAGGGGATGGCGGCGGCCGTCCGCTCCCCCGAGGTCGCCGCCCGACTGCTGGGCGCCGCAGCCGCCGCCCGACTCGCCACGCAGTCCCCCGCCGCTCCGGCCGAACGCGACGACACCGACCGGACGACAGCACGACTGCGAGCCGAACTCGGGCCGGAACGCTTCGACGCGCTGCTCGCCGAGGGCGCGCAGCTGAGCCCGGGCGAGGCCCGGGCCCAGCTCTGACCGGTGCTCAGGAGGACACCTTCGGCTGGTACGAGGCGACGATCACGCCGCTCTTGTGCACCCGGGTGTCGACCAGGTCGAACGACGCCTTGACGTCGGCCAGCGGCGTGGTGAGGCTGGGGCCGCCCTCCAGCACCGGGTGGATCCAGAACCGGACCTCGTCCACCAGGCCCGCCCGGAGCAGCTCGGCGGTGACCGAGCCGAAGCCGTACTGGATGATGTTCTTGCCCGGCCGGGCCTTGAGCGCGGTGACCGCCTCGACCAGGTCGCCCTGGAGCACCTCTGTGTTGTTCCAGGTGGGGTTGGTCAGGGTGGTCGAGGCGACGTACTTCTTGACGTTGTTGAAGTACGCGGCGCCAGTGGTCGGGTCGCTCTCGTCCCTGGTCGGCCATGCGGCGGACATGCCGTCATAGGTGGCCCGGCCCATCAGCATCGCGTCGGCCTCCTCGGTCTGCGCCCCGGCCAGGCTGGCGGCCTCCTCGCCGAAGTACGGCATGGTCCACATCGGGTTTTCGATGACGCCGTCGAGGGTGATGTAGGTCGAGTTGATGAGCTTGCGCATCGGGATCTCCTGGGTGTCTGTCGTGCTCTCCGGTGACACCCAGAACTCTGCCGGAGCCCGCTTACGATTCGCTTCAGGTGCTCTTACGCCCGTCGTCGACGGGGCCCTGCGCCCGGTCGGTCGACGGGATCGGCAGCGCCTGCGGGGTGACGGTGCCGCCGCCGGTCGAGTGGGCCGGGGCGGGGCGGTCACCGCCGCGGCTGTGCAGCCGCCCGCGCCCGGTCGGGCCGGCCCGCCGGGTCACCTCGACGGTCACCATCCGCACCGGCGGTGGCGGCGCTGTGAAACGTCCGACACCCCACCGCACCCAGATCGGGATCCGGCCGGCGTCCGCCTCCGCGCGCAGCTTCTGCACCGTACGGGCCCGGTCGGTGTGGTCGACCTCCACCACGACGGGTGGGCCGTCCGGACGGGCACACGCCACGTCGAGCACCGAGTGCCGCTGCTCCAGGGGTGGCGGCAACGGCAGCACGCTTGGCGCGCGCCGGTAGACCCGCCAGCCCTGGGCCTCGGCCCACCGCACCACCGCGTCGATCACCCGCGCGGTGACCTCGTCGGTGTCCAGGTCGACGAAGGTCACCTCGGCCAGCCAGCGACCCAGGTCCGCGGCCAACCGCTCGTCCTGCGCCGCGACCTCCACCGGCGCAGGATAACGCCTCAGCCGAAGACGCTCGCGGTCGCGGCGAGATGCCGGGTCAGCCAGCCGGTGGTGGCCGCACGGGCCGCCTCGGCGTTGGTCCGGGTCAGGAAGTCGTGCCCCTCCCCGGCGAGCACCAGGTGCCCGTGCGGCACACCGCGGTCGGCGAGGGCCTGGGCGACCTGCGCGGACTCGCCGGCCGGCACGTTCGTGTCGTTGGCGCCGTGGATCAGCAGCACCGGCACGTCCAGCCGGTCGATGTGGGTCAGCGGGGAGAGGTCGCGCAGCAGATCGGCGTCCCGGTGCGGGTCGCCGTACTTGCTGACGGCGGCGGCGGCGATCCACGGCTCGGTGCCGGCGAAGAAGGTCCGGAAGTCGGAGATGCCGCACTCGGCGACCCCGGCGGCGAACAGCCCGGGGAAGTTCACCAGCACCGCGAGGACCAGGTATCCGCCGTAGGAGCGACCCAGAACGCCGAGCTGGCCGGGCCGGGCGACGCCAGCGTCGACGAGGAAGTCGGCGCAGGCCGCCACGTCGGCGATCGCGCCGTAGCGGCCGGCGAGGTTGTCGGCGGCGACGAACGAGCGGCCGAACCCGGACGACCCACGGACGTTGGGCGCGAAGACCGCGATGCCCTTTGCCACCAGGGCCTGGAACAGCGGGTTGTAGCCGGGACGCTCCTGCGCCTCCGGGCCACCGTGCAGGCTGATCGCGGTCGGCCAGGGGCCCGGCCCTGCCGGGCGGTAGAGCCAGCCGGAGAGCGGCAGCCCGTCCCGGGCGCGCAGGTCGAGAAGTTGCGGTGCGACACCGGCATCGTCGGAGCGCGGGGCGGTGGCCGGCCGCAGCGGGCGCGGCACCCCTGTCGACGGGTCGACCAGCCACAGCTCCCGGGGCTGCACCGGCCCCTGCGCGGTGAGGCAGAGCAGGCCGCCGTCGGCGGCGAAGACGGCGTCGCCGAGCACCTCGCCGGGGGCGGTGACGGCCCGCTGCACACCGCTGGCGAAGTCGAGCAGGCTCAGCTCGCTGCGCCCGCCGTAGGTGTTCCACAGCAACGCGCCGCGCTGCCCGTCCGCGCTGGGCGTGACGTGTTCCAGCTCGGCGTCCGGTCGCCCGGCGAGCCGGGTCGGCGGCTGTTCCGGTCGGGTCAGGTCGACCCGCACCAACGCGGCGAGTTCGGAGTACGCGTCGGTGCGGGCCAGCACGCTCGTTCCGTCCGGGCCGAACCAGCCCTGGTCGGTGCTGCCCCGCCCGGTGTCCGGGAACAACCGCCGCCGAACGCCGGTGGCGACGTCGAGCACCTCCAGCCAGCGGGCGTTACGGGGGCCGCGGCGCAGCAGCGCCACAGCGGCGTCCGGGGTCACGTCCAGGAGGGTGAGCAGGTCGCCCTCAGCGAGCACCCGCCGGTGACCGGTGGCCGCGTCGACCAGCAGGGCCTGCCCGTGCTCGTCGGTCTCGGTGACCACCAGCGCCGCGCCGTGAGGCAGCCAGCCGGCCAGCGCGGCGCTGCGTCGACCGAACCCGGCGACCTGGTGGCGTCGCGTGCCGTCGGGGCGTAACACCCACAGCTCGGTGCGGGGCGCGCCACCGGGGGCGACGACACAGGCCAACCACTGGCCGTCCGGGGACCAGCTCAGCGCGAGGACCGGCTCGTCACCGACTGGCACCGCGACGGGCGCACCCGCGTCGACCTGGCAGACCCAGACGCCGGGCGTGCCGGCCCGGTCGGAGAGGAACGCCACCCGACGGCCGTCGGGGGACGGCGCGGGGGCGAACTCCTCGCTGATCGGCACCGGCGGCGACACCGGCCGGTGGCTGGCGGGTCGGGGCCGCCGGGTGGTGCGCGGCGGCTCAATCCGTACGCTCATCTAAACCCCGATCCGCTGCAACCAGAGCTCCAGCAGCCCGAGCTGCCAGAGCGCGTTGGAGCCCAGCGTGGTCCGCCGGGCGTTCGGCGCGTCCAGCAACTCCTCCAGGTAGTCCTTGCGGAACAGGCCCCGCTCGCGCGCCGGTCCGGCGGTCAGCGCGTCCCGCACGTCGTCGAGCAGCGGACCGGAGAGGTGCCGGATGGCGGGCACCGGGAAGTAGCCCTTCGGCCTGTCGATCACCTCGTCCGGGACGATGCCCCGGCTCGCCGCCTTCAGCACCCCCTTGCCGCCGTGGGCCAGCTTCAGGGCCGGTGGGCAGGCCGCGGCCAGCTCGACCACCTCGTGGTCGAGGAACGGCACCCGGGCCTCCAGCCCCCAGGCCATCGTCATGTTGTCGACCCGCTTGACCGGATCGTCGACGAGCATCACCAGGCTGTCCAGGCGCAGCGCCGCGTCCAGCGCGGTGTCCGCTCCGGGCGCGCCGAAGTGCGCGGCGACGAACTCCAGGCTGGCGTCATGGTCGAGCATCCACTCGGGCGCCAGGTGCCCGCCGAGCGCGTCGTGGCGACGATCGAAGAACACCCGGGCGTACGCCTCGACGGCGTCCGCGCGGGCCACGTTGGCCATCGGCGGGTACCAGTCGTAGCCGGCGAGGATCTCGTCGGCGCCCTGGCCGGACTGCACCACCGTGATCCGCTGCGAGACCTCCTCGGAAAGCAGGTGGAACGCTACGCAGTCGTGGCTGACCATCGGCTCGCTCATCGCCGCGATGGCCTGGTGCACGGCGGGGACGAACCGCTTCGCGCCGATGCGGATCTGCTGGTGGTCGGTGTCGAAGTGGCGGGCCATCAGGTCGGAGTAGTGGAACTCGTCGCCGCTCTCCCCCGCCGCCGCCTCGAAGCCGATGCTGAAGGTGGCCAGGCCGGTCTGGCCCTGCTCGGCCAGCAGGGCGACGATCAGGCTGGAGTCGAGACCGCCGGAGAGCAGCACGCCGACCGGCACGTCGGCGACCATCCGCCGTCGTACGGCGGTGCGCAACGCCGCCATGAGCCGTTCCTGCCACTCGTTGGCGGACATGGCGGGGACGGCGGCCCGGTTGAACCCCGGCCGCCAGTAGGTGGTGTCCGTGCTCCGGCCGTCTGCGGTGATCACCCGCACGGTGGCGGGCGGCAGCTTGCGGACCCCGGCGAGGATCGTGCGCGGCGGCGGCACCACCGAGTGGAAGCTCATGTAGTGGTGCAGCGCCACCGGGTCGAGGTCGGTGTCCACGTCACCGGCGGCGAGCAACGCCGGCACTGTCGAGGCGAAGCGCACCCGGCCCGGCCCTTCGGCCAGGTAGAGCGGTTTGATGCCGAGCCGGTCCCGGGCCAGCACCACCGTGTGCGTGTCCAGCTCGACCAGGGCGAACGCGAACATCCCGTAGAACCGCTCGACGCAGGCCGCCCCCCACCTGTGGTACGCCTTGAGGATCACCTCGGTGTCCGAGGTGGACCGGAAGGAGTAGCCGGCGGTGGTCAGCTCGTCGCGCAGCTCCCGGTAGTTGTAGATACAGCCGTTGAAGACAGTGGCCAGACCCAGCTCGGTGTCGACCATCGGCTGGGCGCCCGCGTCGGACAGGTCGATGATGCGCAGCCGGCGGTGCACCAGGGCCACCGGCCCGTGCTGCCACCGACCCTCGCCGTCCGGGCCCCGGGAGGCCAGGGCGGGGAGCATCCGCTCGACGGCGGCCAGGTCCGGCGGCGCTCCGTCGAGGCGGAACTCGCCTCCGATACCGCACATGGCGTACACCTCTCATCGGCTGGATCCGCTGGGGGCCGCTGACCGGTCCAGGCTTGGCGGCCCGGGTTGCGTCCCGATGACGGGTGGGTCAAGCGTCGGTTACGCCGACTGTTCGTCGGCTCCACCGAGCAGCCAGGTGTCCTTCGACCCGCCGCCGCGCGACGAGTTGACGATCATGCTGCCGGCCGGCGCCACCCGGGTCAGTGCCACCGGCGCGACCTCGGCGGTGTCACCCAGGAACACGAACGCCCGCAGGTCGACGTGACGGGGAGCCAGCGCCGTGCCGTCGAAGACCGGGTGGGTGGTCAGCGCGATCATCTCCTGGGCGATCCACCGGTGCGGGGCCGCGAGGATCTGCTCCCGGACGGCGGCCAACTCCTCCACCTCGGCGCGGGGGCCGATCACCACCCGGTCACCGCCGTACCCGTCGACCGGCTTGAGCACCAGCTCGTCGAGCCGGCTCAGCACCTCGGCCCGCTGCTCGGGCAGCCCACACAGGTACGTCGGCACGTCCCCGAGCAGCGGCTTCTCGCCCAGGTAGTACTCGATCAGCCGGGGCACGTACGCGTACAGGGCCTTGTCGTCACCGACACCGTTGCCCAGCGCGTTGGCCAGCGTGAGCCGCCCGGCGTGCACTGCGGCGAGCAGCGGCCAGCCCAGCGGCACCCCGTCCGCGCCGGGCGCGTGCAGCAGCGCCTCCTCGTCCATCCGCAGGTAGATCACGTCGACCTCGCGGCGGCAGCCCTCGCGGACCAGTCGGACCCGGCCCTCCTCCACCAGCAGGTCGCTGGTCTCGGTCAGCGGCACACCCATCTCGTCGGCGAGCAGCCGATGCTCGAACCACGCCGGGTCACCGGGGCCGCCGCTGAGCACCACCACGGCGGGGTCGTCGGCAGCGGCGGGCGCGGCGGCGACCAGCGCCCGGTACAGCATCGCCGGCGTCTCGTCGGCGGGCAGCAGATCCTCCGGCACCGGCAGCTCCGGCAACACCGCCTGGGTCAGTCGACGGTTCTGCACCGCGTAGCCGATCCCGGAGGGCACCCGCAGGTTGTCCTCCAGCACGTACCAGCCGCCGTCCGGGTCCCGGACGAGGTCGGTGCCGGACACCTGGGCGCGGGTGCCCCGACGGCCCATGAGCGCGCCTGTCGGGCGCAGCCCGGGTGAGGACTCCACCACCCACGCCGGCACCACACCGTCGGCCACCACGGCACGGTCGGCGTAGACGTCGCGCAGGAACGCGTCGAGGGCACGGGCGCGTTGCACCAGGCCGGTCCGCAGGGTCCGCCAGTCGGCGGCGGGCACCACCCGGGGCACCAGGTCGACCGGGAAGAGCCGGGTGCTCGCCTCGCCGGCCACGCTGAACGTCACGCCTCGGGCCCGCTGCTCCTCGTCCCGGTCGTGTTCGCGTTGACGCAGGGCCCCGGCGCCGAGTTGGCGCAGGGCCGCGAGCATCGGGGCGTACGCCGGTTGCGGTCCGGCCGGTCCGAAGACCTCGTCGCCGGCGTCGACGTACGTGGGCAGCGCCGGCGGTGTCGGCGCACCCGGCAGCGGAGCACGGACCCGGCCCCGGGTCTCGTCGAGCAGCAGGTCGACCACGTCGGCCAACCGACCCCGTCGCTCGTACGCCCGCCGCTGCCGCGCGGCGCAGCTGCCACGTTCCAGCGCGTACCGGGTCAGCTCGCTGACCTGCTCCCAGTCCCCGGTCGCCACCAGCTGTGGGCGCAGGTCGGTCACCAGGCGGCGGACCGCCTGGGCGGCCGGCACCGGTCGGGCCGACCGGGGCAGGTCGAGCAGGTCACCTTCCAACCCGGAGCGGGCGGCCCGCCACACGGCGGCGCGCAGTACCGGTGGTCGCACGGCAGTGCGTTCCACACCGGCGCGCAGGGCGGCGACCTCCCGTCGGACGAGCGCCCGGAACAGACCGGTGAGCAGGACGATGGTCTCGACGTCGGGGTTGGCGTCGGTGATCCGCAGCTCCACCGTGGGCACGTGCGCCGACGGCCGGACGTCGAAATAGATCATGGCGGGGTCGGTGATGGTCTCGGAAGAGATCAGCTCGGCGACCAACGCCTCGTGGTCGGCGGCGCTGGTCACCTCGCCCGGGTCACCGGCGGTGGGCCAGCGCTGCCAGACCAGGGAGCGGACGCTGGCGTAGCCACTGTCCTGACCCATCCAGTACGGCGAGCTGGTGGAGAGGGCGAGCAGCACCGGCAGCCACGGCTGGACCCGGCGGGTGACCGCCACCGCGAGGTCCCGGTCGGAAACACCGACGTGCACCTGCGCGCCGCAGATCAACTGCTCCCGGGCGAGCATCTGATACTCGTCGAGCATCCGCCGGTAGCGGGAGGTGGGGGTGACACTCGGGTCGCCGTCGGCGCGCAGCGGCACCGTACCGGCCGCCACGATGCCCAGACCGGCCCGGTCGGCGACCTGGACGGCCGCCTGACGCAGCCGGGTCAGCTCGGCGCGGATCTCGTCCAGGGTGCGGCAGACAGCGGTGTTGGTCTCCACCACGCTGCGGTGCAGTTCGGCGGTGAACGAGGCCGCCGGCAACCGGTCGAGCAACTCCCCGGCGCGGGGCACCAGCTCCCGGGTGTGCAGGTCGACGACGTGGAACTCCTCTTCCACCCCGATCGTGGCCAGGTCCGCCGGGTCGCCGTCGTCCAGCGACAGGACCGGATTCGTACGGGGGGTGGGCAGCGTCCGGCCGTTGCCGGACCGGCCCACCGGCTCGTCGTACGTCGGCGCGTTCGTGGTGTTGTCGGCCATTGTCACCCCGGTTCGCGTGTCGGTGGTCTGGCTGTCCGACGAGCGTTCCCAGGGTTGGTACCGGGGGTGTTTCCGGCGCGTTAAGGTGACGCGCCCGTTCTGTTCGCGCTGCTCAGCGTCGCGCAGCCCGGTACTCGATGGCCGCAGCGACCCGGTCGGCGGTGGCGGCGTCGAGTTCCCGTTCCGTGAGCCACAGGCCCAGATCGAGTCCGGCCGACAGCGCGCCGGCGGTGACCCGGTCACCGTCGTCGACCACCCGCTCGTCGAGGACTGTGACGTCGTGCGCGCGCAACTCGTCGTACGCGTTGCGGTTGGTGGTCGCCCGCCGACCCGTCAGCAGGCCGGCGGACGCGAGCACCAGCGCACCGGTGCACACCGACGCCATCCACCGGGCCGATGGTGCCAGCGCGGCCAGCCTCGCCGGCAGCACACCGCGCTGCGCCTGCGCCCAGGCACCCTCGGGCGCCCGGTTCAGCCATCCGCCACCCGGGACGATCACACCGTCGGCCCGACCCAGCACCTCGGGGACCTGGAGTTGGACGCCCCGCATGCTGGTGACCAGCCCCGACCGTTCGACGGCGACCAGCGCCACGTCGAAACCGGCCATCGACAACACCTCGAACGGCCCGAAGACGTCCAGTTCGTCGAAGCCGTCGAACACCACGATCTCGATTCGCATACGGCCCAGAATCTCCCGTCGAGCGGGCGGCGACGAGTGGCATCCTTGCCATCATGCGTAAGAGTTCCGCCACGCATCAGGTCGCCGTTCTCGCCCTGCCCAGAGTCGTCGCCTTCGATCTGACCATCGCGACGCAGGTGTTCGGCCACGAGGGCCACGGTCGGTACGCGATGACTGTGTGCGCACTGGACGGTGGCTCGGTCACCACCACCACCGCCGGCCTGGAGCTGACCGTCGCCGCGACGCTTGACGCCCTCGACGATGCCGACACGGTGATCGTGCCCGGGTTCCGCCGTGGCCCGGCACCGACGCGCGCCCTCGAAGCGCTACGGCTCGCCCACCGTCGTGGCGCTCGCATCGCGTCGATCTGCACCGGCGCCTTCGCGCTGGCCCAGGCCGGTCTGCTCGACGGCCGCCGCGCGACGACCCACTGGGCGCACGCCGACGCGCTCGCCCACGAGCACCCACTGGTGTCAGTGGACGCGGGTGCGCTCTACATCGACGAAGGTAAGGTGCTCACCAGCGCCGGACTCGCCGCCGGTCTTGACATGTGCCTCTACCTCGTCGGCCGCGACCACGGGCAGGCTGTCGCCATCCAACGGGCCCGGCACATGGTCACACCACTGCACCGGGCCGGCGGTCAGGCCCAGTTCATTCCGGTCGACGTAACGGGTCCGGACGACGAGTTGGCCGCTGTCACCGCTTGGGCGAGCGGCAATCTGCACCGCCCGATCACCGTCGCGGACCTTGCCCGGCAGGGTGTGATGTCCAGCCGTACGCTGCACCGTGCCTTTCAGAGTCGGCTTCGGATGAGCCCACGAGCCTGGCTGATCCAGCAACGGCTGCGCGCCGCCTGCACTCTGCTCGAGGACGGCGGAATCACCATCGACGAGGTCGCACGGCGCACCGGCCTGGGCACGGCGACCAACCTCCGTGCGCATTTCCAGCGGGCCTTCGCCACCACCCCTACCGCGTACCGGCGGGCTTTCACCCCCTGACCCTGCGACGGTGGTCGTGCTGGGGGTCGGTGATGTCGGGGTGTCCCGCCGGCCTGGACACCCCGACATCAGCAGTCTCGATTCGAACAATCCCGGTCAAGGCGCCGCCGGGATCACCTCATGTTCGCCACCACGAACGGCGCGTGGCCGTGCAGGTAGTTGGTCCACCCGCCGGTCACCGGCGCCCCCGGGCTGAGCAGGTTCGTGGTGTCGGTGCCGACGTCGAGTTTCCAGGCCGTCCAGGAAATGCCGTTCGCCTTCATCCAGTCGATCCAGGACTGCGCCTCCGGCAGACAGGACCGGCCGTCGAGGCCGCCGTCGGCGTTACTGGCGCCCCACTCCGTGACGAACAGCGCCAGACCCGCGCGGATCGCCGCGTCGCCCTTGGCGCGCAGCGACGCCCCGTGCGTGCAGGAGTAGAAGTGCAGGGTGTACATCAGGTTGGTGCCGGTGACCGGGCTGGCCGCCGCGACGTCCACGTCCTGTGACCAGGTCGGGGTGCCGAGCACGACGATGTTGTCCGGGTCGGCGGCGCGGATCGCGGACACCACCGCCTGGTGGTACGGCTTGATGACATTGGTCCAGCTCACCTGGAGCGGCTCGTTGTAGGGCTCCCAGATGACGTTGGGCAGGTGGCCGTACCGGCGGGCCAGGTCACCGAAGAACGCCACCGCCTGGGACTGGTTGTTCTGCGCCTCGTGCGCGTGCCAGTCGACGATCACGTAGACCCCGGCGGTGACGGCGTTGTTGATGATGGTCTCCACCTGCGCGCGCGCCTTGGCCGGGTCACTGAGGTACGCCCCCGCCGGCTCCACGCCCATGGCCGCGCGGATCACCTGGAGATTCCAGTTGTCGCGCATCCAGGTCAACGCGGAGAGGTTCTCGGCGTACGGGGCCGTCTCCCAGTTGAGCCACATGCTGCTGATGCCCCGCAGCTGCACCCGCGCGCCGGACCTGTCGCACATCGTGGTGCCGCAGACCCGCAGTTGCCCGTGTCGCTCGACCGGCGTGCCGGTGGTCGGCGGCGGGGTCGTCGGGGGCGGGGTGGTGGGCGGCGGCGTGGTCGGGGGCGGGCCGCCGGCGCAGGACGCGCCGTTCACCGTGCAGTTGACCGGGGTGCCGGTGCCGTTGACGAGGAAGCCGAACGAGGTGGAGGCGCCGGCGGCGAGGGTGCCGTTCCAGGACACGTTGGCGAAGGTGTAGTGGCTGCCCGAGGTCGTCTGTTGCGCGTTCCACGACTGGCTGACCGCCGAGGAGGACGGCAGGTCGAACTCGACCCGCCAGCTGGTGATCGGTGCGGAGGTGTCGTTGGTGACGGTGACCTGCCCCTGGTAGCCGTTGCCCCAGTTGTTCGTCACCGAGAACACGGCCCTCGCCGCGCTGGCCGGTGTGGCGGCGACCACTGCCACCCCACCGGCGAGCAGGCCGGCGACGGCCAGGGTCGTGACAAGTCTCAGTGTGCGCATGCGGAACCCGCTTCGGATCGACGGTGGTGGTCTGAGGCGGGGCGGCGCCTGCGCGCACAATATCGATCAATGACTATGGGAGCAAGGTGGGGGCGCTGGCCCCCGCGGCGCTCAGGCCGCTGGGCGTACCCGGTAGGCCAGGTGGGTGACGCCATCGCCCTCGACGACGCTGAACGGACCGTCCAGCTGAAGTGGCGCGATCCTCAGGTCGGCGAAGAGCGGGATGCCGGCGCCGAGCAGGACCGGGACGAGGTCGACGTGCACCTCGTCGAGCAGGCCGGCCTCGACGACCTGGGCGGCGATGGTGCCGCCGTTGACGCCGACCTCCTTGTCGCCGGCGATCGCCTTCGCCCGGGCGATGGCGCTCTCGATGCCGTCGGTGACGAAGACGAAGGAGTCGTTCTCGGGTGCCCAGCCCTCCGGCACGCTGTGCGTGACTACCACGACCGGCACGTCCAACGGATGCCGGCCACCCCACCCGCTGGTGATGTCGAAGAGCCTCCTGCCGACGACGAGCGCGCCGGTGCGCTCGGTGCGAGCCCGCAGGTGCCGGGCGCTCGCGGCGGACGTCCGGAAGGTCAGCTCGGGGTCGACCGTCGGCGTCTCGACGTCGCCGTTCTCGTACCACTGGAAGAGATACTCGAAGCCGCCGTGGGACGCGTCCGCGATGTAGCCGTCCAACGACATCGTCGCTCCGGTCGTCACCTTCGTCATCGATCCGCTCCTCGGTCCGTGGGGTGTCGGCTTGTCGGCGAGGCCGGCTGTCTCCGGCCCTCAACACGTTGTCGAAGCCGCGCTACCGTCCTCGACACGTCGGCCGAGCTTTCTCCCAGTGTCAGCCGTGGCCGTCAGGGGCGCAGCGCGTTGAGCACGAGGTCGGCGTAGCGGCGCCACACCGCCGGGTCGCGCTCGTCGAGCACGATGAGCTGCCGGACCGCTCCGCAGAGGATTACCCGGATGTCCAGCTCCCCGGCGTCCGGGCGGATCTTGCCGGACGCTCGGGCTGCCGCCACCAGTTGCCCGATCAGTTCCAGGATGCGCGCGGCGGGCACCAGCCTGCCCTCGAAGAACGCGTCGGCGAGGACCCGGTCGCGGGCGAGGCGTCCGAACAGGTCGGGCACGAAGGAACACCACTCCCGGTACGCGTCGACGCCGTCGAGCGCCGCGCGGATGCGCTGCTCCAACTCCTCGAACTGCCGCTGGACGACAGCGACGATCAGGTCTTCCTTGCTGGGGTAGCTGCGGTACACAGTCGCGCGACCCACCCCGGCCCGTTCCGCCACCTGCGGCACCGTCACCTGGAGACCCTGCTCGCTGAAGAGCTCCCGGGCGGCGGCGATGACCCGCTCCTGGTTGCGACGGGCGTCCAGCCGCCGATGGGGGGTATCCGGGTCGCTCGGCGTCGGCGCGGTCATCGCCTCAGTCTGCCCGCTCGGTCTCGTCGGTCAGCAGCGGCTCGTCGCCGTACACGGTGCTGAGTTCGACGTTGAGCACAGTGGCCACCCGTCCGAACGACCAGTAGTAGCCGATCACCTGGAGCACCTCGACGATCTCGCGCTCGCTGAGGATGTGCCGCACCTGGTCGAAGAGGTCGTCGGGAACGCGCGGTGACCGCACCACCTCGGCGGCGAACCGGATGAGCGTGCGGTCGTACGCGCAGAGGTGCGGGTTGTCGATGTCCCGACTGCTGATGATCCCCCGGGTGCGCTCGTCGACGCCGGCCGTCGCGGACATCGGGCCGTGCTGGGCCGCCACGAACTCGCACCCGGTGTGCGCGGCCACGGTGAGGATGACCAGTTCCCGCGAGCGGGCGGGCAGCTCCAACGAGGTGAACTGCGCCCTCGCGAGCTGGATGAAGAGGTTCACGGTGCCGGTCGAGTGGGTCAGCATCTTGACCATCGGGTCGGGCGGCACGGCGGACAGAACGGCGCGGACGTCGGCCGGAATCGTGTTCGGGTCGGGGTCGGTAAGGCGGGGCATGGCTCTCTCTTCTTTGTTGGTGGTCGAGGTGGGGTCAGGCGGGCAGGTCGAAACCCGTCTCGCTGAGGTGGCGGAAGCGGCCGTCCTCGGCGTACGTCCCGAAGATGGTGATCTCCCGCCGGGCGGTCGACCCGTCGGCCACTGTGATCTCGTAGACGTGTCGTTCGGCGTAGCGCAGACCGTCGCGCAGCTCGTCGAGGACCCGCACGGTGCCGCTGACGATCTGACCGCGGACCTGGGTCACCATCTCGACGAATCCGGCCCGGTCGAGGGTCTCGCCGTCGCTGCGGTGGGTGTAGTCGGGGGCGTAGAACTCGTCGAGCGCCTCGGTCAGGTCGCGCGTCGGCTCGAAGACCACAGCGCGCAGGGCGTCACTGATCCGTACGTAGGTCATGGGGCTCCTCGTGGGTCACTCTCAGGCATATCCGGACTCGCAGGTCCGCTTAGCTCCCACCGTACCGGACTCCCGAGTCCACATCCGGTGAGAGTCGTCACCTGCCCGGGAACATCAATGCCCCGCTCGGCGATGCGGGTCGGCCGGGCCAGTCGTAGCGTGGGCGCATGCGAACCACCACGCTGGGCAGCACCGGACCCGAGGTCGGCGTCATCGGCCTCGGCTGCATGGGCATGAGCCACGCCTACGACATCACCGGCCCTCACGACGACGACACGTCGATCTCCGTCATCCGACAGGCACTGGACCTGGGCGCGACACTGATCGACACGTCGGACGTGTACGGGCCGTACACAAACGAGGAGCTGGTCGGGCGGGCGCTGGCCGGCGGTCACCGGGAGCGGGCCGTACTGGCCACGAAGGTCGGCCTGGTGGCCACCTCCCCCACCGGCGACACCGGCAAGTTGCCGAAGATCGGCAACAACGGCCGCCCGGAGCACATCCGCGCCGCGATCGACGAGAGCCTGCGCCGGCTCGGCACCGACCACGTCGACCTCTACCAACTGCACCGGGTCGACCCGGAGGTGCCCATCGAGGAGTCCTGGGGCGCGATGGCCGAAGTCGTGGCGGCGGGCAAGGCCCGGCAGCTCGGGTTGTCCGAGGTGACTGTCGCGCAGATCGCGCGGGCCCAGGCCGTGCACCCGGTGGCGTCGGTGCAGTCCGAGTTGTCACTGTGGACGCGCGACCCGTTGACCGAGGTGTTGCCGTACTGCGCCGAGCAGGGCATCGCCTTCCTGCCGTTCTCCCCGCTCGGTCGCGGCTTCCTCGCCGGCCGGTTCACCTCGTTCGACGACCTGCCCGCCGACGACTTCCGGCGCGGCCTGCCGCGCTTCCAGCAGGACGCGCTGCGCGCCAACCTCGCCATCGTCGCCCGGGTCCGGGAGATCGCCGACCGGGCCGGCTTCAGCCCCGCGCAGGTCGCCCTCGCCTGGGTGGTCGCCCAGGGGGACCAGGTCATCCCGATCCCCGGCACCAAGACCCCGAAGTACCTGGTGGACAACTGCTTGGCCGCTGACGTGCGGCTCAGCGCCGAGGACCTTGCCGACCTGGACGCGCTGCCCGCACCCGAGGGTGGCCGCTACTGAGGCTCCGGCGGCCCGGCACCGCGTGGCCGGGCCGCCACCGGCGGGCCGAACCTGACCCCGACACCGGGCGAGTAGAGCACGCTCACCGGTGGCCCGACCGGTGCCGGTAGCCCGGCGGCGGCGACCAACTCGTCATCCAGGTGCAGCATCTCGGCCCGGTGCAGTGGCCAGCTCGGATGCCAGTTCGGGAGGTGCAGCGTGCGCCCGTACGCCCGGGTGTGCAGCCCCCAGCGGGCGGTGACGAAGTGTTCGAGCGGGGTCGGCTCGACGATCCGCTCCCCCACCCGCACCACCATCCGGCTCGTCGCGCCCGCTGGCCCCGGCCAGCGTCGCCGGCAGCGGTAGGTGCGACGGTCGCCGTCGCGATCCAACCGCATCGACGACCACAGGTACGGCAGGCGCAGCGTCGCCCGCGCCACCAGCACCGGCAGCAGGCGGGACGCGTCGAGCGAGCGGAACACGACAGCTCGGCGGCCGGCGTCGTCGACGGAGTAGAGCCGGACGTTTGTCTCCCAGAAGGTGCCGAAGTACGGCACCCCCGGCCCCCGGCCGAGGCCCAGCCCGACCATCCGGAAACCGATCAGGCCGACGTAGCTGACCCCGTCCAGGGTGTCCGGACGGGTGCCGGCGGGCAGCAGCGGCGCGACCGCCTCCGGAGCGACGGCCCAGTGCAGAAAGGTGAGGTCATCCCAGCGCTGGCGCAGGAGCGCCCAGGGGAACGTCTGCCGGGGCGCGTGGTCGACCGGTTCGGGGTGCACCCCCTCATCTTGACTCAGCCGGTTGGCCAGCGTGGTCTCAGGCGTGCGGGCCGACACTGACGGTGCCGATGGTCAGCGACGCCGTGCCCTCCAGGATCTCGCCGACCCGTTCGACCTCCTCCCCCAACGCCCGCTGCTTCGCGGCATCGAGCGGCCGCAGCGGCTCGACGGTGACGCGGATCGACCGGCCGGAGCGGCGTTGATGCCACACACCGGCGACCACCCCGTCGACCAGCAGCACCGGATAGTTGCCGGCCTGACCACCGGCGAGCGCCCGCTCGGCGGCGGCACCGGGGAAGAGCCGTTCGCGGGGGTGGCAGCCGACCGCGTACGCGTCGAAGTAGGGCAGCAGCCGCAACCCGGACGGCCGGTCGTCGGGAAACTCGGTGTCGTCGGTGGCCACCCAGGCCCGGGTGCCCTCCACCGTCACCTCGGTCAGGTCGAGCGAGTCGAACAGCACCGTCGTCCACCCCGGGGGCACCGCCAGCCACCGGGCGAACTGTGCCGGGGTGGCCGGCCCGTACGCGTGCAGGTAGCCGCGGACGAGGGCGGCCAGAGCGGCCCGGCCGGGCATCGGCGCGAAGTCGGGCAGCCACCGGGTTGGGCTGGTGTACGTGCTGGCCCGACCGCGATTCGGGCCGAAGCAGACCACTCCGGCCCGGGTGGCGGCGGTCATCGCCGCGACCCACCGGGGCCACTTGTCCTGAAACGCCTCCATGACCAGGTCACCCGCCCACGGTCCGGTACGGGCGACGATCTCCTCGGTCAGCTCGGCGGTGGTCAGGTCGGCCTCGGCGACCGCGTCGGCGATGGCCGCGAGGACCTGCTCGGTCTGCCGGGGCGTCAGCAGGACCACACTTCGCTCCCACGACGGGGCCGGCAACGCGGACAGCGCGCCGACCCACATCGGCAGGTCCGCCGCGGCGAGCAGGTGCACCGTCCCGCGTGGCCCCCGGGTCTTGACCACTGTGCGATCGGTCCACAGTGATCGGCGCACCAGGGCGCGGGTCGCGCCCGGCAGCCGTAGCCCGATGGACAGCTCGGCGGCCGACGCGATCTGGGCGTGCGCGCCGCAGATCGCCGACACCACGTCGGCGACGCGCGCGGCGTCCGGTGCCGTCGGCGCGGCCGACGGGTCGAGCCGGTGCCGCTGAAGACGTCGAGCGGAGACCTGAGCCCAGGTCAGCTCGATCATCGCAGGCCCGCGAAGAACGCGCGGATGTCCGCCGCGTGCGCCAGCGGCTCGTCCATCGCCACGAAGTGGCTGCCCGGGTAGAGGCTCACATTGGTGAGCAGGTGGTCCCGGTCGATGGCCTGTTCCGGCGTCGACACCGTCATGGTGAACTCCTTCAACGTCTGCATCATCCAGGCCAGCAGCCCGACCGGCGAGTCGTTCCAGGCCTGCGAAATGGCGTCATGCCCCGAACGCTACGGCCCATGTAGGACAGCTTCTGGCACACATCGCTGGCATTCTGGGATCATGTCCGACACCCCCGGCCGACTGCTGGGCCTGTTGTCGCTGTTGCAGACGCCCCGCGAATGGCCCGGCAGCGAGTTGGCGACCCGGCTCGGCGTCAGCCTGCGCAGCAACGCCGACACTCTGGAGTGGCTGGCGTGGCACCTGCTGACCCTCGGTTACGACATGGAGGTGCACGAGCCTCCGGAGTTGATCGCGCACCTGCGGCAGATCGGCTCCCGGGCGACCCGCGCCGCCAGCCCGTCCGCAGCGTAGGACGGTCGACGGCCCGGGGCATCGGCACGCCGGCCCGCCGTACGCTTGGTGGAGCACAAGCGTTCAGAACAGGCGTTTCGGGGAGGAACTGGGCGTGACGCAGAGCGACGGAGAGCTGGTCGTACTCGCGCAGGCGGGAGACGCGGCTGCGCTGGGGGCACTGCTGGCCCGGCACGAGGCCGGGATGCGGGCCGTCGCGCTGAGCGTCCTCGGTTACGGACCGGACGCCGAGGACGCGGTGCAGGACACGATGGTCGTCGCCCTGCGTCGCATCGGCGAGGTCCGCGACCCGAACGCCGTCGGCCAGTGGTTGCGAGCCATCGTCCGCAACAACAGCCGGATGACGTTGCGTGGGCCCAGAGCCGTCCCGGTCGCCGAACCCGAGTGGTTCACCCGCCCCGCCGACACACCCACCCCGGAGGAGGCACTGGACCAGGCCGCGATGCGCGACTGGGTGTGGCACTCCCTGGGGCAACTGTCCGAACCTGACCGGCTCGTCACCCTGCTGCGGTACTTCAGCGACGCGTCCTCGTACGACCAGATCGCGGCAGTGTGTGGTGTGCCGGTCGGCACCGTCCGCAGCCGCCTCAGCCACGCCCGCCGGGCGCTCGCCGGCGGCCTGCGGGCGGCGGCGGACGCCGCCCACACGGACGTCACCGCCTCGAACGACTCGCGGTGGCGGGCGGGCCACGACATGATCACCACGGCGATGGGCGGCGACTTCGAGCGGGTGGTCCGCGAGAGCTGGTGGCCGGACGCCGAGATGATCGTGCCGGGCGGCCCGCGCGGTGGCCGTGATCTGGCGATCAACGGCATGAACCGCGACCTGACCGCCGGGGTACGTCAGCGGCTGCGCAACGTGGTGGCCAGCGGCGACGTGCTGATCTGGGAAACCGACCTGATCAGCCCACCCGACGACCCACAGCACTGCCCACCGGCGGCACTGTGGTTGCAGGTGCTGCGCGAGGGCCGGGTACGCCAACTCACCCTCTTCCACCCCGTCCCCGCGCTGGTCTGAAGAAACTTCTCCGACCGAGCGAACTTTTCCCGCGCCCCGCGCATCTGGTCCGCGTCATGCACCAGTCGCCGTGTCGGCGGACGCCGCGCGGGTCTCGGATCGGGAGATAGTTCATGGGTTTCACCAGCCACGACGTCAGCGCCCTCGCACCCGGTGCCCACACGTTCACAGTGGATGGCGTTCGGCAGGTCTACCACGTCGCCGGCACCGGCCCGGTCTGCGTGGCGCACTCCGGCGGCCCGGGCATCGAGTGGGAGTACCTGCGGACGCCCAGCCTTGAGACGCACTTCACGATGGTCTACGTCGAGCCGGTGGGCACTGGCGCGTCAGGGCAGCTCGACAATCCCGACGATTACCGTCTCGACACGTATGTCCGGTTCCTGCACGCCGTCGTCGAGCACCTCGGCGAACCCCGGGTATACCTCCTCGGGCACTCGCACGGTGGTTTCGTCGTCCAGCGGTACGCGCTGGCCCACCCGGATCGGATCTCGGGCCTCGCCCTGTACGACACCTCGCCCGTCACCGGAGCCGAATTCTGGGGCGAGGCCATGGCCGGCCTCGCCGCCTACCCGCAGCGGCACCCGGACCGGCCGGAGGCGGCGGCGGTCCCGGCTGCCTTCGCGCAGATCGGCGGCGCGACTGACAACGAGTCGTTGGGGGCCGCTCTGCGCGCCGCCCTGCCTGTGTACTTCGCCGACTTCTGGGGGCGACAGGACGAGTTCGCCCCGTTTCAGGCGGCCGTCCGGATCTGGGCGACGCCGGCCGGCGCGCAGGACCCCACGCCCTTCGACGTGCGGGAGAACCTCGGTGAGATCACCGTGCCCGTCGTGGTGATCGTCGGAACGTACGACTTCATCTGCGGCCCCCGCTGGGCCGAGCAGTTGCACGCGGGGCTTCCGGACTCGCGGCTGGTGACGCTGGAGCGAAGCGGACACTTCGCGCACATCGAGCAGCCGGTGGAGTTCACCGACGCTGTGGCGGAGCTGCTGAAGCGTTGACCCACAGCGGCGCCGCCCGCCCCGAGGTTCGTTCGTCACAACGGGCAGGCCTCGGGATGCTGGCGCGTTGCACGGTCATAGGCTGAGCGCTTTGCTGCACCGTGACGAAGAGGAGACCACCGTGAGCCAGACCGAACGGATGGATTCCGTCGACGAGTGGAACGTGGTTGAGGACGACGGCGTCCTGGACGCCTCCGACACCCTCGACGACGACCGGGTCGGCGACCCCCTCGACACCGGCATCATCGCCGAGGACCACTGGACGGCGGCAAACCGGTTCGGCACCACGCCAGCCGAGGAGCGCGCGGGCGAATCGCTGGAGCAACACCTCGCCCAGGAGGTGCCGGATGTCGACCCGTACGCCGAGGGTGGCGACGACGAGGACGAGCTGACCCGCCGGGGGTACGAGGCGGAGGCACGCGCCGGCCGTCTCGTCGCCTACGACGAGGGTGTCCGCGAGGACGACGAGGCCGAGTCGGTGGCGTGGGACGCCGGCATCGACGCGGGTGCCGCCAGCGCGGAGGAAGCGGCGATCCACGTCGTCGAGGACCCGGACGGGCCCGGCGACGGTCCGTTGCGCTGACGCCGTACCCGCCGCGCCCGGCACCTCAGTGGGTGCCGGGCGCGGCGGGACCGGTCAGTGGATGACGACCGGCGTCCTGACCTGCTCGCCCTGCGGGTCGTCGAGCTGCGCCGGCTGACGCCGACGCGGCAGGAACGCCGCCGGGATGAGCGTGAGCACGACCAACGCGAACGCGACCCAGAACGTGCTGGCGAACGACTTGGCGGCGAAGTCGAGCCCCCGCTCGATGAGCGACGGGTCCACCGGCATCTGCTGAAGCAGCTCCGGCCGCTGCTGGGAGGCGATGGCCAGCCCGGCCTCGGTGACCGGCTTGCCGTTCTCGTCCACCAGGCCGGGGATCGGCCGAGAGCCGTTCAGCTCGTTGGTGAGGATCACCGACATCACGGCGGCGCCGACCGAGCCGCCGATCTGCTGGAGGATGTTGACCAGCGTCGAGCCGCGGGCCACCTCCTGCGCCTGCAACGTCCGCAACGCCGACGTCATGATCGGCATCATCGTGCCGCCCATGCCCAGACCCATCACGAACAGCGACCCGCCGAGCAGCCAGTACGAGGTCTGCGGGTCGACCTGGGTGAAACCGAAGAACCCGACGACGATGAGACCCAGCGCGAACGGGACGGTACGCCCGATCGGCACCCGGTCGGCCAGCGTGCCGGCGATCGGCATGGTGATCATCGCGCCGATGCCCTGCGGGGCCATCAGCAGGCCGGCGGCCAGCGTCGACTCACCGCGCACCTGCAGGAAGTAGCTCGGGAACAGCAGGCCCGCGCCCATGAACGCGATGATGAACACGAACATCGTCACCGACGCGATGGTCAGACTGCGGTTGCGGAACAGCCGCAGGTCGAGCAGCGGGTGCCGGGGCTTGAACGAGTAGAGCACGAACGCCACCACCAGCGCGCCGCCGACCAGCATCGGGCCCCAGACCTTGGTCTCGGCAAAGGTGCCCGCCTCCGGCAGGGACGAGATGCCGTAGAGGAAGAGGGCGAGACCCGGCGAGAGCATGAGCATGCCGACGAAGTCGAACGACTCGGACGGCTCGGGCGCGTCCTTCGGCAGCGCGACCTGCGCGTAGACCAGGGCGATCAGGCCGATCGGCAGGTTGATCAGGAAGATCCAGTGCCAGCTCGCGGTGTCGATCAGCCAACCACCGAGGATCGGGCCGCCGATCGGCCCCAGCAGCATCGGGATGCCGAGGACGGCCATCAACCGGCCGATCCGGTGCGGCCCGGCGGCCCGGGTCATGATGGTCATGCCCAGCGGCATGAGCATGCCGCCACCGAGGCCCTGCAGGACCCGGTAGCCGATCAGCTCGCCGATCGTGTCGGCCATGGCGCAGAGCCCCGACCCGATAGTGAACAGGGCCAGCGCCACCATGTAGAGCCGTTTGGTGCCGAACCGGTCCGCCGCCCACCCGCTGAGCGGGATCACTGTGGCGAGCGCGAGGGTGTAGGCGGTCATGGTCCAGGCCACGCGGGCGTAGGACGCGTCGAACTCGCTCTGGAATTTGGGCAGCGCCACGCTGACCACCGTCACGTCGAGGATCGACATGATCGCGCCAAGGACGACGACGCCCGCCACCTTGAGCACCGCAGCGTCGAGTTTGTCCGATGTCGCGATGGATTGCTGTGTCACTAACTCTCCTGAAGTCGATTGAGCCGGCCGACGGTGGGCGGTGGCGGCGATGCCGCGCCAACCGGGCGCGGGGGCGCGTCGTGCCAGGACGACGACGCGCGGAGGAAGACTAACCGCCAGCTGTGACGATTCGCCGCCGGATTTCGTGACGGCCGGGCGTCGCATCCGAACGGCCGTACGACTGTGACTGGACGTCGGGGTGTCGATCAGACGGCAGAACCGCGAGCCGGCGGCGGGTCGCGGCCCGGACCAGCACGGCACCGGCCAACGCGGCACCGGCCAACGCGGCCCGGACCAGCACGGCACCGGCCAACGCCGCACGGACCAGCACGGCACGGGCCAACGCGGCACCGGCCAACGGCTGGCTGGCTGGCTGGCGACTACGTGATCACCGTCGTAACGATTGGCACGTCAACCACAGGCGCGGCGTGCGGCAGGGCCGCATTCCGCCCCGAGTGACTGGCTGAGAGTGGGGCGTGCCGAGCCCTGGCCGCGCACCTCGCTTCGCCTTGGTGAACCGCACGGAAGTAGGGCGTACTGGGCTGGCCTGCTGGCACATGATCGTTGGACGCTGCTGGTGCTCACGTTCGTCGGTGGTAGTGGTTGCGGCGGGGGAGTTGTTCGGGGTCGAGCCAGGCGGGTGGCACGAATTCGGGGTGGCCGTCGCCGGCGAGTCGCACGGTCCAGTCGCTGTGGTGCAGGTGTCGGTGGTGGTGGCCGCAGAGCAGCACGCTGTTGTCGAGGTTGGTGGTGCCGCCGTCGGCCCAGTGGTGGATGTGGTGGGCGTGGCACCAGCGTGGTGGTCGGTCGCAGCCGGGGAAGGCGCAGCCGCGGTCACGCAGCACGAGGGCGCGTCGCAGCGGCCCTGAGATGAGACGGCGTTGTCGGCCGACGTCGAGTGGTTGGCCGGTGCTGCTGAGGACGGCGGGGAGGACGGTGGCGTCGCAGGCAAGGCGGCGAACCGTTTCCGGGGTGAGGTGCAGGCCGGTGTCGAGGGTGCCAGCGCCCAACTGCCGGGTCAGTTCGTCGTAGGTGGCGGTGACGACGATCTGCGCGGGGTCGCCGCCGTGCTCGGGCAGCTCGCTGGTCCGCAGGGCGAGCCGGCAGATGTCGGCGAGGGCGTCGTGGCGGCGTTGCCCGGCGGACCGGGAGTCATCCGCGCCCGAGGGCGTGCTCAACGGGTCGATGGCGGCGCGGAACAGCCCGGCGGTTTCGGTATCGAGGATGCCGGTGAGTCGCAGGCGGCCGTCGGTCTGCTCGGAGAGGGTGAGGTGTCGGTCGCGGGTGGCCCGCCGTGCGTCAGCTTCGAGGGCGGCTCGGGCGGCGGCGTCGGCGAGGTCGGGGGCGACGTGATCGAGGATGCGGGTGCCGAGTGTGCGCAGGTGGGTGGGGTCGAATTGCCCGGCCCAGTCGGTGAGCACACCGACGGCCTTGTCGGCCGCCTCGGGACCAGCGGTGGTCTGCACGGTGTTGACGGTGGAGGCGATGACCCGGGCCTGATCGAGGCTGATCTGCCCGTCGGCTAGCGCTTGTCGTACCCCTGGGTTGCCGGTGTCGAGGGCGGTGGCGAGGTCGACGAGACGACGGGCGGCGGGGATGGTGAGGCGCAACCGTTCGCGCAGCCACACCGCGGTCGACGAGGCGCCCTGCGCGGTGGCGGTGCCGCGGCCGTCGAGCTCACGGATCAGGGCTAGCTTCACGGCGGCGAGGCGTTGCTCGAGGCGGTGCGCGGCGTCGAGCGCGGCGATCAGGTCGTGCTCGGTAAGGGCCCAGGTGGCGGCGTCGACGCAGGCGGCGACCGCGTCGTCTGCCTGCGCCAACTCCTCGACCATGACCCGAGACTAGAACAGGTGTACGACACTTTTCAGTCACCATGATCAATGCTCGATCGGCCCGGCCTGGGCGTCGGGGGCGTCCGCGCGGAGTCTCCGTTCGTCGGCCGGACCCGCCGCCTGGGCCGCCGCATGAGCCGCCGCCGCAGACCGTGCCGGCGGGCAGGCGGGCAGGCAGGCAGGCCGCCCGTAACCTGAGCGCGGGTGAACGATCGGCAGCGAACCTAGTTGCCGCGTTTGCTGGCGTCGAGGGCAGCCTGCTCAACTCGCTGGCGGTGGTCCAGCCACCACGACTCGTCGGCCGGGTGCAGGTTGTCGTTCTCAGACAGCAGCCCGACCGCGCCGTCGATGAGTTCGCGCACGATGTCGGCGTGGCCCGCGTGCCGTTGTGTTTCCGCGATGACGTGGACCAGGACGTGGTGCAACGTGACAGCAACATCGCCCCACCACGGCACGCGGCCGATCTCATCCAGCGCAAGGGCTTCGATGGTGGCGTCGGCGTGGGCGATCGCGCGACGGTACAGTGCCACGATCTCCTCGCGGGTCTCGTCCGCGCTCGCCCACATGTCGGCGTTGGTCTCCGCGCCGTCGCCGACATACGGCAGCTCCTGCTCGAACGGTCGGCCGAACACGACGCCGAAGTAGAGGATCTCCATGGCCGCCGAGTGCTTCACCAGACCGAGCAGGTTGGTCGCGGTCGGGGTCAACGGACGCCGAATATCGTATTCGCCGAGCCCGTCGAGCTTCCACAGCAGCGACTCGCGGCCGCCCTTCAAGTAACTGTGCAGGTCCGCCTTCATCGCGGCACTATGGCATCCGGTCGGGTGTCGGCGCTGCCCCGGACGATCCACGGAACACCATGATCGACAGGGAACGCCCTAGACGGTGACCACCGGCACGGCGGCGGTGAGCGCCCAGTCGTGCCCGATGTCGGCGGCCGCGCGCAACAACCGCGGAAGGTGCTCCTCGCGCAGGGTCTCCAGCGAGGTCTCGGCGGCGTGCACTGTCACGTTGATGGCGGCGACGACCCGCCCGTCGCCGTCGCGTACGCCGGTGGCGACGGACCGGATGCCCGGGGCCAGGTCCTGGTCGGCGAGCGCCCAGCCCTTCGCCCGGACCTCGCGCAGCACGGCGTCGAGGTCGCCCGGCGCGGGCTGCCAGCGCGGTGTGATGCCGGAGCGGCTGGGCTCGGCGAGAACGGTCGCCAGCGTGTCCGGTGGGAGGGCCGCGAGCAGCACCTTGCCCATCGACGTCGCCGGTGCCGGGAAGCGGGTGCCGATGGTGACGCCCAGGGTGACGATCTTGGGGACGGCCACCCGGGCGACGTAGACGATGTCGCTGCCGTCGAGCTGGGCCATCGAGGTCGACTCGTTGGTCTGCGCCACGAGCTTCTCCATGTGCGGCCGGGCCACGTCCCACATGTTCAGCGCGTTGACGTACGCCATCCCCAGCTCCAGGACGCGCGGGGTGAGGGTGTGGCCGCGGCCGACCGCGCGGACGTAGCCCAGCGATTCGAGCGTGATGAGGATGCGCCGGACGGTGGGGCGGGCCAGGCCGGTGGCGGTGGCGATCTCGCTGAGCGTCATCGAGGGGCAGGCCGGACGGAAGGAGCGCAGGACGTCGAGGCCACGGGCGAGAGCCTCGATGAAGTCGGGTCCGGCGCCCCTTCCGTTGTCACTCATGTCCTTAATGCTTCCATTGCGCCGACCCGGCGTCCCACTCGGTGTACTGGTACGGGTTCTCCAGGATCGCGGTCTCGGGGATGTCCGGGTTCATTCCCCGCTGCCACGCCTGCTCCCCCATCGTCTCGCGCAGGTGGTCGATGGTCGCCGCCACAGTGGCCCGCGCTGCGGCGAGGTCGACGCCGACGAGGCGGCCGTCGCGCTTCACGACCCGGCCGCCCACCAGCACTGTGTGCACGTCGGCACGCTGGGCCTGGAAGACGACGTGACCGTGCGGGTTCAGGATCGGGAACATCGCCGGCGAGGCGTCGTTCTTGATCAGCACGACGTCGGCCTGGCGGCCGGGGGTGAGCGCGCCGATTGTGGCGTCCATGCCGAGCGCACGGGCGCCACCCCGGGTGGCCCACTCGACGACCTGCTCGGCGCGCAGGTGGCAGTGGGTGATGGTTTCCTGCTTGGCGTGCGCCTCCAGGTGCTCCCGGGAGCGGTCCGCGCCGAGCGTGCTGCGCATCGCGGAGAAGAGGTCGCCGCTCCACCACACGCTGGTGTCCATCGACAGTGACACCGGGATGTCGTGGTGGCGCAACTGCCAGGTGGGTGGGTAGCCCTGGCCGGCGCTCTGCTCACTCTCGGTCGAGACGGAGACCGAGCCGCCGGTCGCGGCGATCCGGTTGTACGAGTCCTGGGTGAGCGTCGCCGCGTGCACGTAGACGTTCGACGGGGTCATGAACCCGTTCTCGTGCATCAGCCGGATACCGTCGTCGTTGGTGGCGCCCCACACGCCCGCGTGGGTGGTGACCGCGGCGCCCAACTCCCGGGCCACCTCGAACGCGGCCCGTTCCGGGAAGGCGGGGTCGCCGGTGACGTCGAACGCCAACTGGAAGCCGGCCAGCTTGCCACCGTCGATGCGGCGGCGGTGGAAGTCGCGGAACTCCGGCGAGGTGGCCCACTCCCACGGCCCCTGCTGGATGTTGCCGTAGGCGAGCACGAACCGTCCGTCGACCGCCTCCAGGGCGTCCACTGCGGCGTCGGCGTGCTCGGGTGTCTGCAACCCGTGCGACCAGTCGACAGTGGTGGTGACGCCGGCGTCGATCGCCTCGATCGCGCCGAGCAGGTTGCCGGCGTAGACGTCCTCGGGCCGGAACAGCTTGCCCGACTCGAGGTAGTACCAGACGAAGTACTGGGTCAGGGTCCAGTCGGCGCCGTACCCGCGCATCGCGGTCTGCCACAGGTGCCGGTGGGTGTCGACCATGCCGGGCATGAGGATGCCGTCGGTGGCGTCGATCTCCAGGGCGTCGTCGGGTGCGGTGAGGCCGACACCGACCTGCGCGATCCGGCCGCCGACGACCAGCACGTCGGCGCCGGGCAGCACCGTGCGCGCGTCGTCCATGGTGAGAACCAGGCCGTTACGGAAGACCACCGGCCGGTCGGTTGCGCTCATTCGCCACCCATTCCTTTCGGAGTACGAGGGGAATCCGGACCGTTGTCCGCTGTGCGGCCGGCCCGAGTGGCGCAAGTGTGGTCCCGGCCACAAAGCGTGTCAAGAGTGTGGCCCCGTTCGATAAAAGCACCGTTGACACGCACGGTGCGGTATCGCAAGCTGTCCCGGCGGACAGGTGTCCGCAGAACGGGCGGAAACATGGTGCAGCATTCGACAGGCCCACTGGCCGGCCTGCTCGTCGCGGACTTCTCCCGGATCCTCGCCGGGCCGTACGCGACGATGCTCCTGGCCGACCTGGGTGCCCAGGTGATCAAAGTGGAGAGCCCCGGTGGCGACGACACCCGCACCTGGATGCCGCCCACCCGTGACGGGGTCTCGACGTACTACCTCGGCATCAACCGCAACAAACGGTCGATCGCTTTGGACCTCAGGAAACCCGACGACCTGGCCGCCGCGCAGGAGTTGGCCCGCCGCGCCGACGTGCTGATCGAGAACTTCCGGCCCGGTGGCCTCGCCCGGTTCGGCCTCGACTACGACACCGTGGCCGCGCACAACGACAAGATCGTGTACGCGAGCATCAGCGGCTTCGGCACCGGCGCCGGTAAGGACTTTCCCGGCTACGACCTCATGGTGCAGGCCATCTCGGGCCTGATGAGCCTCACCGGCGACCCGGACGGCTCGCCGTACCGGGCTGGCATCTCCGTCTTCGACGTAATGGCCGGGCTGCACGCCAGCATCGGCATCCTCGCCGCGCTGCACCACCGTGGCGAGACCGGACGAGGCCAGCACGTCGAGGTCAACCTGCTCAGTTCGGCACTGTCCGGGTTGGTCAACCACTCCAGCGGCTACGTCGCCGGCGGCACCGTCCCGTTCCGGATGGGCAATGCGCACCCCAGCCTCTTCCCATACGAGCCACTGCCCACCGCCGACGGCGAGCTGATCGTCATCGCCGGCAACGACGGGCAGTTCCGCAAGCTCTGCCAGGTGCTCGACCTGCCCGACCTGCCGGACGACACGCGCTTCGGCCGCAACCAGGACCGCACGGCCAACCGCGAACAGTTGCGGCCCCTGCTTGTCGAACGCCTCGCCAGGCGGACAAAGGACGAGTGGTTTCGGGACCTGCTCGCCGCCGGCGTCCCGTGCGCGCCGATCAACACCATCGACGGTGGTGTGGCGCTCGCCGAGGAACTGGGACTCGACCCGGTCGTCACCGTCGGAGACGTGCCCGGTGTCCGCAACCCCATCACCTTCTCCGACACCCCGGCCCGGTACGAGCTGCCACCGCCGGGGCTCGACGAACACGGCGAGGAGATCCGCGCGTGGCTGAAGAACTGAGCTTCCCCACCGGGATCGGCACCTCCGACCCGACCACCATTTCGTTGCTCGGACAGGACCTGGCCGCCGACCTGATGGGCACTGTGGGCTTCGGCGAGCTGGCGTACTGGCTGGTCGCCGGCCGCCGTCCCACCCCGGGTGAGGTACGGGTCTTCGAGGCGGTGCTGGTGGCCCTCGCCGACCACGGCTTCACCCCGACGGCGATCGCCGCCCGGCTGACGTACCTGTCCGCGCCCGAGTCGTTGCAGGGCGCGCTCGCCGCCGGCCTGCTCGGCGGCGGCTCTCGCTTCCTCGGCGTCACCGAGGACTGTGGACGCTTCCTCGCCGACACGCTCACCCAGGCCGGCGAGGTGACCGACTACGACGCGGTGGCGCTCGACGCGGTCACCCGGGCCAAGCGGGAGCGTCGACTGGTCCCCGGGCTCGGGCACCCCGTGCACAAGGAGCAGGACCCGCGCACCCCAGTGCTGATCAGGATCGCCACCGAGGAGGGTCTGCACGGCCCGCACCTGCTGCTGTTCGAGGCGATCGGACGCGTACACCCGCAGGTGCTCGGCCGCACCCTGCCGCTCAACGGCGCCGGTGTCTGCGGGGCGGCCCTCGCCGACCTCGGGCTCCCGGTCGAGATGCTGCGCGGTTTCGCCCTGCTGGCCCGCGCGGCGGGGCTGCTCGGGCACCTCGCCGAGGAGCGACGACGACCGCTCGGCATGGACATCTACCGCACCGTCGACCGCAACGCCGTCTACGAACCCTGATCCCCTCCTCCACCCCCGAAAGGAGTGGGAATGGCCTCCATCGTCGCGGTCATCGCCTCCACCCACCACCCCTTCTACTACCGGGCCAGCACCGCCACAGGCGAGGATCGGCCACCGTTCGCCGACGAGTGGACCCGCAAGATCCTGGCGTTCCGGGAGACGTTGACCCGAGCCCGACCCGACGTGCTGGTGATGGTCGGCTCGGACCACTTCCACCAGCTCTGGCTGGACAACATGCCGCAGTTCCTGGTCGGCAAGGCGCCCCACTACGACGCCAACTGGTACAACGAGGAGCGCGAGTTCGGGCTGCCCCGGATGCTGCTCACGGGCCAGGAGGACCTGTCCGGGCACATCCTGCGGGCCGGGCTCGACGCCGGCTTCGACCTCGCGTTCAGCAACGAGCTGCGCATCGACCACAGCATCACCTGCCCGATCATCACGCTGCGGCCCGAGGCCGACCTGCCGATCGTGCCGATCTACACCAACATCTTCGCGCCACCGTTGCCGCAGCCGAAGCGCTTCGTCCAGCTCGGCCAGAGCATCCGCGACATCGTCGAGTCGTGGCCGTCGCACCTGCGGGTGGCCGTCATCGGCACCGGTCACCTCTCACTGGAGCTGGGTGGCCCCCGGCAGTTCGGCCCGCACGGCCCGGACCCGGAGTTCGACAGGCGGGCCGTCGAGTGGATCGCCAACGGCGACCTGGACGAGTGCCTGCGCGAGGTCACCCTGGACAGCCTGCACTCACCGGGCAACGCCACCCACGGCTTCATGGACTTCATGCTGATGATGGGCGTGGCCGGCGCCGGGGTGAAGGCCGACTACGTGGACACCCTCGATCTGTTCCACACCATGGAGGCGTACTTCACCTGGTACCCGAACGGAGCGCCGACGGCATGAGCAGATACCTGCTGAACAAGTTCCTCTTCACCGTCGACCGGGATCCGGAGCTGGTCGAGCGCTACCGCAGCGAGCCGCGCGAGCTGGTCGCCTGGTGGGAAACCGAACGCGCCAACGCCGTGCTGAACTGCCACACCGGCGAGGCGAGCACCTGGCTGCGCTTCGACGACGTGGAGCGCGAGGCGTTGGCCACCCACGACCACGTGAAGCTCTTCGAGTTGGGCGCGCACCCGTTCCTCACCCTGACCCTCTTCATCGCCCTCTTCGAGCGGGACAACACCGAGCCGCTGGAATACCAGAAGTCCTACGGCGCGAGGCTTGCCCATTTCTCGATGCCCTACCCGGACATCGCGACGTGATCCGCGCGGCAGTGCTCACCGCCTGCGGCGCCGTCCCGGCGATCACCGAACGGCCGACGCCCGTGCCGGCCGACGGTGCGGTGGCGGTCACCGTCGAGGCCGTGCCGATCACCCCGCTGGACGTGCTCTGCGCCAGCGGCACCAGCTACTTCGGCCCGCCGAGCACCCCGTACGTGCCGGGTGTGCAGGGGGTCGGTCGGCTCGCCGACGGCACCGCTGTCTGGTTCGGCACGTCGGCCGGGATGCGTTCCGGTGTGGACGGCAGCATGGCGAGCACTGTCACGGTGCCGACCGCCGACGTGGTGGCGCTGCCGGCCGGCGTACCGCTGACACTGCTCGCCGCCCTCGGTCTCTCCGCAGTGGCCGCGCACGCGGCGCTGACCCAGGCCGGCGGCCTGGCGGCGGGCGAACAGGTCGTCGTGCTCGGGGCCGGGGGCGTGGTGGGCCAGGCCGCCGTCCAGCTCGCCCTGCTCGGCGGTGCCCGCCGGGTCATCGCCGTGGCCCGGTCGGCAGCGGCGCGGGCCCGCGCCGAGGAGCTCGGCGCCGCCGTCGCGGTTCCGCTGCTCCCCGACGACGATGTCGCGTCGATGGCCGACCGGCTGCGCGACGCCGCCGACGGGCCGGTCGACCTCGTCCTCGACCCGGTCTTCGGTGTCCCGGCCGCGGCGGCGCTGCGGGTGCTGCGCCCGGGTGGACGGCTGGTCAACCTGGGTGCCGCGGCCGGCGCGAGCGCACCCATCGAGTCCGCCGTGCTGCGCAGCGGGGCACTGCGGATGATCGGCTACACCAACAACGGGTTGTCGACCGCCGAGCGGGCCGCGGCGCTGACAGTGGTGGCCGGGCATGCGGCGGCCGGCCGGCTCACCGTCGACCACGAGATCGTGCCGTTCGACGGCATCGCTGACGCCTGGGCCCGGCAGGACGCGGGCACCACCGCCGGCCGGATCGTCCTCACGCTCTGAGCGGGCCGGGCCCCACCCAGGGATCGCGGGACCCTGGATAAACCGCACCTGGTTGGGGTTCGGCAGCGGTGCGACGGTCGGTCCATGACACCTTCCACCTACACCGTCACCGGCCACTGGATCGGCGGCGAGACCGTCACCAGCTCCGCCGGCACCCTTCCCGTGGTGAACCCGGCCACCGGCGAGGTCGTCGCCGAGACCCCGGCCGGCACCGCCGCCGACGTCGAGCGCGCCGTTACCGCCGCCCGAGCCACCTTCCCGGCCTGGTCGGCGACCACCCCGCAACACCGGGCGGCCGTGCTGCGCCGCCTCGGCGCCGGCCTCGCCGCCCGCACGGAGGAGATCGCCCAGGCGATCACCGCCGAGATGGGCTCGCCGATCGGCATGTCCCGGACCGCCCAGGTCGCGTTCCCGGCCGCCGTGGTCGAGTCCATCGCCGGCCTGGCAGACGACTTCGCCTGGACCGAGGAGGTCGGCAACTCGCTGATCGTCCGCGAGCCGATCGGCGTGGTCGGCGCGATCACGCCGTGGAACTTCCCGCTTCAGCAGATCGTCTCCAAGCTGGCGCCGGCATTGCTCGCCGGCAACACGATCGTCTTCAAGCCGTCCGAGAACGCCCCGCTGACCGCGCGCGTCCTCGCCGAGGTCGCCGCCGAGGCCGGCGTACCTGCGGGGGTCTTCAACGTCGTCTACGGCACCGGCGCGACCGTCGGCGAGGCGATCTCCGCCCACCCGGACATCGACATGATCTCCTTCACCGGCTCCACCCGGGCGGGTCAGCGGATCTCCGCGGTGGCCGCGGCGACCGTCAAGCGGGTCGCGCTGGAGCTGGGCGGCAAGGGCGCGAACATCATCCTCGACGACGCCGACCTGCCCACCGCTGTCGAGTGGGGCCTGATGATGGCGTTCAGCAACGGCGGTCAGGTCTGCGGCGCGTGGCCGCGGATGCTGGTGCCCGCCGCCCGCCAGGACGAGGTCGTGGCCTTGGCCGTCGAGGCAGCGAAGCAGTACACCGTCGGCGACCCTGGCGACGAGGCCACCCGCGTCGGCCCGATGGCGTCCGAGGCCCACCGGCAGAAGGTCGTCGGTTACATCGAGCGGGGCATCACCGACGGCGCCCGGCTCGTGTTCGGCGGCCCGCAGCGGCCCGAGGGGCTGCCCGTCGGGGCCTACGTCCAGCCGACGATCTTCGCCGACGTCGACCCGGCCTCCGCTATCGCCCAGGAGGAGATCTTCGGCCCGGTGCTGACGATCATCCCCTACGCCGACGAGGAGGAGGCGGTGGCCATCGCCAACGGCACGCTGTACGGCCTGACCAGCGGCGTCTTCGGTGAGCCGGAGCACGCCCTTGCCGTCGCCCGGCGGCTGCGCGTGGGCCAGGTCGACGTGAACGCGGGCCACTGGAACCCACTCGCCCCGTTCGGCGGCTACAAGCGCTCCGGCAACGGCCGCGAGTTCGGCCGGATGGGCCTGGAGGAGTTCCTGGAGACCAAGTCCATCCAGCGCTGACCGCGCGGGACGGCCCTGGCCCGGCCCGAACGCGTCCCAGGGCAAGGCCCCGCCACCACCCGCTGCGTCCTTTGCTCTGCTGCACCGGAGGCAACGCCCGGCGTCCGAATATCGGACATCCGGTGTTGCCGTGGCTGAAGCAGAGCAAAGGGCGCGCTGCAGAGGCCGCCCCGTCCGGGATCCGGACCCGGCGGCGGAACATCGCAGCCGGACCTGCCTGTTGAATACGACGTGCCGATCCAGCCGGCCCCACCGATCGGAGACACCGTGGACCGCGCCCAACTCGCCAGCTTCCTGCGCACCCGCCGCGAGGCGCTCCAGCCCGAGGACGTCGGGTTGCCCCGGGGCCCGCGCCGGCGCACCGGAGGGCTACGGCGTGAGGAAGTCGCCACGTTGAGCGGGATGTCCACCGACTACTACAGCAGGTTGGAGCAGCAGCGCGGGCCGCACCCCTCGGAGCAGATGCTCGCCGCCCTGGCCCGGGGCCTGCGGCTCTCCCTCGCCGAACGTGATCACCTGTTCCAGCTCGCCGGTCACGCCGTTCCGCGCCGCGCGATGCGGGCCGACCACGTGAACCCGGGAATGATGCGCATCCTCGACCGGATGCACGACACCCCGGCCCAGGTGGTGAACCACCTCGGCGAGACCCTGGCGCAGACCGCGCCGGCCGTCGCCCTGCTCGGTGACGAGACCCGGTACACCGGGTTGGCGCGCAGCGCGCACCACCGCTGGTTCACCGACCCAAGAGCCCGGCAACTGCACCCGGCGCAGGATCACCAGACGCAGAGTCGCCTGCTCGTGGCGCACCTGCACGCGGCGTACACCCGCGACGGGCGCGGCTCACGGGCCGCCGCGCTCGTCGACGACCTGCTGGCCAGGAGCCCGGAATTCGCGCAGCTGTGGCGGGAGCACCCGGTGCCCGCCGGCTACTGCCCGCCCAAGCACTTCGTGCACCCGGAGGTCGGGGCGTTGGAGCTGCACTGTCAGACACTTGTGGATCCCGACCAGTCACAGACACTGCTGGTCTTCACCGCCGTGCCCGGGTCGCCGAGCGACGAGAAGCTGCGCCTGCTCGCCGTCATCGGCGGCCAGCTCGTCTGACCGCTGTCAGCTCGGGCGGGGGTAGCGGGCTGGGCTGACGCCCAGGTAGCGCCGAAAGTGGCGGGTCAGGTACGCCTGGTCGAAGAACCCGGCCGCGACGGCGGTCTCGACAGGCCGCTGCCCGGCGAGGAGCAGGCGACGAGCCAGCTCGACCCGACGGCCGGTCAGGTACGTGTGTGGTGGCACGCCGTGCACCTGGGTGAACGTTCGGACCAGGTGGGTCGGGTGGGCGTGCAACAGCTCCGCGGCCTCTCCCAGCGTGATGCCCTCGACGGTCCGCGCGTCCAGCAGCTCCCGTAGTCGCACCGCGAGGCCGCGTCCAGGAGGCTGGCCACCGGCCGGGGAACGCTGGCGGAGCTGGCGGCGTAGCCGGTCCAGAATGAACGCGAGCCTACTCTCGGCCTCGAACTCGTCGCCGGGTGTGGTGAGCACCTGGTGCAGGTGGTGGACCCGGTCGCGCAGCTGCGGATCGGCCAGGTCCGGCTCGTCGACGGCCCGCCCGACCAGCTCCGCGTCGAGCGCCGAGGTGTCGAGGTACAGGACCCGCTTGCGGAAGCCGTCCGGGGTGGCGGAGCTGCCGTCGTGCGGCACGTACGGCGGAAGGAGGGTGACCGACGTGCGCAGCGCGCCGTGCCGGTGCCGGTCCAGGTCGAAGCGGACCGCGCCGTCGTCGACGATCAACAGCGTCCACACCTGGTGGATGTGCCGGGGGTAGGCGTGGTCGACGAAATGGGCGTGGAAGACCTCGGCGACCCCGGCTACCGCGGGTCGCCACGCGCTGACGTGCGAGCCCGCCGGGCGGGTGGCCACGCTAAGAACGTACAAGACCGGTAGGCGTCGGGGCGGGCAGGCTCGACGCCATGACCGAACCGATCCGCTTTCCCACCAAGATCGCCGTGCTGCTCCGCAACGACCTGGCGAGCTGGCAACGGCTGAACGTCACCGCCTTCCTGGTCAGCGGCATCGCGAGCACGCTGCCGGAGCTGGTCGGCGAGGAGTACCGCGACGCCGACGGCACCAGCTACCTGCCGATGTTCGGTCAGCCGGTGCTGGTCTTCGCCGGAGACGAGGCCACATTGGTCGGCGCGCACTCGCGCGCCCTCACCCGTGGACTACGGCTGGCGATCTTCACCTCCGAGCTGTTCGCCACCGGCAACGACCGGGACAACCGCGGCGCCGTCCAGGCGGTCGGACGCGACAAGCTCGACCTGGTCGGCCTGGCGCTGCACGCGCCGCGCAACGTGGTGGACAAGGTGCTCAAGGGTGCGTCCATGCACCCGTAACGGCATCCGTGGCGACGAAGACATTGATATCGGTGTGTATGACTGTAATGATTAACACACTTTACAGTTGTTTCGCCGCCCCGGAAGGACCCCCACATGGCGCGACGATTGGCCGGGCTCCCGCCCCGCCGCCCCCGCATCAGACTGACCTCCGCGCTCGCCGCGGCCCTGCTCGCCGTACCGACCGGCCTGGTCGTCGGCGCATCGCCAGCGATGGCGGCCACGACGGGCCCCATCACCGGGTACGGCGGCAAGTGCGTCGACGTGGCCGCCGCGAACCCGGCCAACAACACGCCGGTGCAGCTCTTCACCTGCAACGGCTCCACAGCGCAACAGTGGACGGTGGCCGACGACGGCACGATCCGGGCGCTGGGCAAGTGCCTTGACATCGCCGCCGCCAGCACCGCCAACGGGGCCCGGGTGCAGATCTACGACTGCAACGGCACCGGAGCGCAGCAGTGGTCGCCCAGCGCCGGGCAACTGGTCAACCCGACATCGGGCAAGTGCCTCGACGCGACCGGCCCCAGCTCGGCCGACGGCACCCCGCTACAGCTCTGGAGCTGCACCGGCACCGCCAACCAGACCTGGACGCTGCCCACCGGCGGTGGCACCACACCACCGCCCTCTGGTGGTTTCACCCACCCCGGCGTGCTGGTCAGCAAAGGCCAGCTCGACTTCGTCCGCGGCCGGGTGCAGGCCGGCGCGCAGCCGTGGGCGGCGGCCCACAACCAGATGATGAGCAGCCGGTACGCCTCCCTGTCGCGCACCCCGGCGCCCCGTTCGGTGGTCGAGTGTGGTTCCTACTCCAACCCGAACAACGGCTGCACCGACGAGCGGGAGGACGCGATCGCGGCGTACACCGACGCGCTCGCCTGGTACGTCACCGGGGACGCCCGGTACGCGCAGAAGTCCATCCAGATCATGGACGCGTGGTCGGCCACCATCACCGCGCACACCGGCAGCAACGCTCCCCTGCAGACAGGCTGGGCCGCCTCGGTCTGGCCCCGGGCGGCCGAGATCATCAAGTACACGTACACGAGTTGGCCCAACGCCAACCGCTTCGCCAGCATGCTGCGCAACGTCTACCTGCCGATGGTGCGCAACGGATCGAACAGCAACGGCAACTGGGAGCTGACGATGATGGAGGCCACCGTCGGCATCGCGGTGTTCCTCGACGACCGGGCCGTGTACGACGCGGCGACCACCCGCTTCCTCAACCGCGCCCGGGCCTTCGTCTACCTGCCCAGCGACGGCGCGTTGCCGTACACGATGCCCGGCAGCGGCCTGGACACCAGCGCGGAGATCATCGGCTACTGGCAGGGCCAGTCCACCTTCGTCGCCGGCCTCGCCCAGGAAACCTGCCGCGACTTCGTCCACACCGGGTACGGGATCTCCGCCATCTCGCACGTCGCGGAGACCTCCCGGATCCAGGGACGGGACCTGTACCCGCAGGTCGGTGAACGGCTGCGTCAGGCGCTGGGCTTCCACTCGCGCTACCAGCTCGGCGAGGCGCCGCCCTCCTGGCTCTGCGGTGGCAGCCTCACCCGGGGCCTCGGACCGATCACCGAGGTCGGCTTCAACGCGATGAGCACCCGGTTGGGCAACGTCATGACCAACACCCAGACCCTCACGCTGCAACAACGTCCGGCCGGCACCAACAACCTCTTCGTCGCCTGGGAAACGCTGACCCACGCCAACAACCCCAACTGATCCAGGCCGCCGTGGGGTGGCGCCGAACGTACGGCGTCACCCCACGGCGGTGCTCAGTTGTCGGCCCCCAGTGCCACCACCGGGCTGACCCGCGACGCCCGACGGGCCGGCAGCACCCCGGCCAGCGCGGTCAACCCGACCAGCACCACGAAGAGCCCGGCCAGCGGCAGCAGCGGCGTGGTCAGCGGCGCCTCGATCCCGAGGGTCTGGACCGCCAACCAGGCGTACGGAATGCCGAGCACCAGGCCGATGGTCGCGCCGATCACCCCGTACAGGCCCGACTCGACGGTCAGCATGGTGCGTAGGCCGGTCCGGGACAGCCCGATCGCCCGGAGCAAGCCGGACTCGCGTACCCGCTCCACCACCGAGAGCGCGGTGGTGGAGCCCACGCCGACCACCGCGATCAGGACGGTCAGGCTGACCAGACCGACGGCGATCCAGATCAGGGTGCGCACCAACGCGTCGTTGCGGTCCCGTTCGTCGGCGAGCACCGCGAGGCCCACCCCGTCGCTGCCTCCGATCGCCTGCCGCAGCGCCCGTACGCCGACGGTGCGACCGTCCTCGCCGGCACCGGCCGCGTCGGCCAGCAGACCGGTGTACGCGCTCGGCACACCGAGCCGGTCCAGGTCGGCCGGATCGGCGAGGATGCCCGCGTGCAGCGGCCCGTCACCGGGCAGGACGGCGGCCACCCGCACGTCGACAGTGCCGGTGGCGACGGCGAGCGTAACCGTGTCGCCGGCCCGCAGACCCGCGTCCCGCGCGACCCAGCTGTTCAGCACGATCCGGCCGGGGCCACGATCGGTCAGGGTGCCCTGGGCCACGTCCAGGGCACCGGTGCTCGGCAACGCCGCCAGGTCCAGGTCGCTGGTCGGATAACCGGACTCGACGTCGCCGAGCTTGTCCGCGCCGCGCAGCAGCCGGGCGTCGTCGACCATCCGGTACGGCACCACCCTCGCCAGCGCGCCGTGTGCCGCCTCGGCCCGGGTCACCACGGCCGGCGGGAGCGTCCCACCGTTGCTGGTGACCTCGAAGTCGGACGGGGCCGAGAGGGCCATCTCGCGGTCGGCGAGGATCTGCAACGACGCGCCGCCGATGACCACCCCGGAGATCAGTGTCACGCCCAGCGCGACCACGACGGAGACCGCGGCGGCCCGGCGCGGCGCCCCGCCGATCCCCCCGACCGACATCCGCCCGAGCGGCCCGAGCTGACGCAGCGGCCAACCCACCACGGCCAGCACCGGACGCACCAGTAGCGGGCCGAGGGCCACCAGCGCGAAGAACGCCAACCCGCCGGACCCGACGAGCATGAGCAGTGGCATCGACGGGTCGTAGTCCGACTGCTCCGGCTTCGGCAACTGACTGATCGTCCCGACCGCCGCCAGGATCGCGCCGACGGCCAGGAGCAGCCCGAGGACCAGACGCAGCGCGCCGATGCCGCGCCGGCCGGCGGTGGTGCTCGCCGCGCGCAACGCCTCCAGCGGGGAGACCCGGGCGGCGGAGAGCGCCGGTGCCAGCACGGCCAGCACGGTGATCACGACGGCGCCGATCACCACAGCGACCGCAGCCGCCAGTGGCAGGCCCGGTGAGGAGACAGCGTGGCCGGTGGCGCGCAGGATCGCCGGCAGCGCGTACCCGAGGGTGAGGGCGCTGGCGACCCCGACGACGCCGGCGACCAACCCGGTCAGGGCTCCCTCTGCGGTCAGGGCACCCACCAGTGTGCCCCGACTCGCGCCGACCGCCCGCAGCAGCGCGAGCTGCCGCATCCGCTGCGCGAAGACGATGCGGAAGGTCGAGGTGACCACCAGTGCCGCCGCGACGACCGCGATGGAGACGAACATGCCGACCAGGATGAAGAGTCTGCCGACCTGTTGGGCCGCCGCCTGAGCCTCGGCCTCGCGCACCTCGGCGCCGGAACGGATCGGCTGGCCGGCGACCGCGGCGGTCACCCGTTGGCGTACGGTCTCGGCCGAGCTGCCGGGGGCCACCCGCAGGTCGATGCGCTCCACGGCCGTCAGGCGCGCCCAGGCGATCACGGCGCTGTCCGGGGCGTACGCGTCGTAACCGGCGTCGGCGCCGGTCTCCACCATGCCGGTCACTGTGAGCGGGGCGGGCGTGGTGAGTTCACCGCCGGTGCCGCTGGTGGTGGTGCCCACCGAGAGCCCGAGCCGTTCGGCGGTGCGCGGGGTGATCGCGATCTCGCCGGGCTGGTCCGGGTAGCTGCCCTCGATCACCCGGACCGTGGTCAGCGGACCGGTGCCCGGGTCGGACTGGAGGTTGAGGTATCCCTCTCCGATGGAGACCCCGGTGGCCACCCGGGCCACCGCCTCGGCCACCCCGGGCACGGCCCGGACCTGCCGCACGTCGGTCACTGTGGGTGGCGGCACGCCGGGGGTGCCGATCACCAGATCGGTGACGGCCGGGGTGCCGCTGAGGTTGTCCCGCACTGTCCGTTCGGTGATCTGTTGCACCAGCACGGTGCCGAAGACGACGAACGACGCGACCAGGATCGCCAGGCCGGTCAGGATCAGCCGGCCGGGCCGCCGCGCCGCGGCTGTCGTCTGGGTACGCAGCACCGTCGCCCTCATCGGCTGGCCGCCAGGTCACGCAGGGCGTCGGTGACCGACACCTGGTTCGGCTTGTCGATCTCGCCGGCCAGCCGGCCGTCGGCCAGCAGCACCACCCGGTCGGCGTACGCGGCGGCGATCGGGTCGTGGGTGACCATGACGACGGTCTGGCCGAGGTCGCGTACCGAGTCGCGCAGGATGGTGAGCACCTCCGCCCCGGAGCGGGAGTCGAGGTTGCCGGTCGGTTCGTCGGCGAAGACCACCTCGGGCCGGGCCACCAGCGCCCGGGCCAACGCCACCCGCTGCTGCTGGCCGCCGGACAGTTCGCTGGGCCGGTGGTTCAGGCGGTCGCCGAGGCCCAGCACCCGTACCAGGTGGGCGAGGAGTTCAGCGTCGGGCTGCCGACCGGCGAGGTCCAGCGGCAGCGTGATGTTCTGCGCGGCGGTGAGCTGCGGCAGCAGGTTGAAGGACTGGAAGACGAACCCGATCCGCTCCCGGCGTACCCGGGTCAGCGTCCGGTCCGACTGGCCGGTCAGCTCCGTGCCGCCGAGCAGGACGCGACCGGAGGTGGCGGTGTCGAGGCCGGCGAGGCAGTGCATCAGTGTCGACTTGCCGGACCCGGACGAGCCCATGATCGCGGTGAACTCGGCCCGGCCGAAGCCGACCGAGACCCCGTCCAGGGCACGGACGGCGGTGTCGCCGCTGCCGTACACCTTCACCAGGTTGACCGCGGCGACCGCGGCGTGGCTGGTCTCCGGCGGGGCGTGGGTTGTCATCGTTCCTCCAGTGGCTGCGTGGTGACCCGGACAGCGTCGCCGCGACCGGCGGGTGGGCGCATCGGCCCGGGGCCGGGTATCGCCGTCGTCGGGTCTGCCTTTTGGCCGATCTGCCACCTCCGTCCGGTTGGCTACGCTGGGTCATCATGAGCGCGCCGGATCTTCGACGTTTCTGGGTACGCCTGGCCCAGACGGCCGGGCTGGTGGCCTTCGGCCTGCTCGCCTTCTTCGACTTCGCGGCCAGCACGGCGGATGAACGAAGCCTCGCCGCTCTCGTGCTCCTGCTGGTGCCGGTGGGGTTGGCGGTGGCGACCGTGCCACTCTGGCTGCCAGTGCACCGGCCGGGTTCCCGGCGGCTGCCGGTGGCCGCGCTGGCCCTCGCCACCGCCTCACTGGCCGTGACCGCGGGGGTGGTGCTCGTCTCCGGAGGCGGCGGCCTCCTGCCCGCCCGCACCTGGGGGCTCGCCGAGTCGGCCGGGCTGATCGGCGTGGTCTTCGTGGTGAGCCGTTGGGGCGCGGCCCGGCTCGCCCCGTGGGCGGCGGCGGCCGCCGGGCTCGCCGTCGCCGCGATGCCACTGCGCGTCGGCACCGAGAACCTGCTGGTGATCTTCGGCCTGCTCCAGGTGCTCGCCGCGGCCGGCGCCGCCGGGGTGGGGCTCTACCTGCGGATCATGGCAGCCGGCCGGGAGCGGGCCATCGCGCTGGTCCGCGCCGAGCAGCGTGCCGAGTTCGCCAGGGACCTGCACGACTTCATCGCCCACCACGTCACCGGCATCGTGGTGCAGGCGCAGGGCGCCCGGTTCGTCGCCGAGCAGGACCCGCAGCGGGTGATCGTCGCCCTGGAGCAGATCGAGCGGGCCGGCGCGGAGACGATGGCCTCGATGCGGCGGATGGTCGGCATCCTGCGCAACCCGGACGCCCCACCGGACGCGCCTCTGGCCCCACTGGCCGGGGTGACCGAGCTGGAGCCGCTGCTGACCGGGTTCAACGGCGCGGCGAACGCGCCGGCACGACTGCACGTCGACGGCGACCTGCACGGACTGCCGGTGGAGGTCTCGACGTCGGCGTACCGGGTAGTGATGGAGGGGCTGACCAACACCCGCCAGCACGCGCCGGACGCGCGGTCAGTGGACGTGGCGGTACGGCGTACCCCGGACTGGTTGCTGGTCCGGGTCGCCGACGACGGCACGTCGCCGCGGACAGCGCCGGCCCGGGGGCACGGCTTCGGCCTGATCGGCCTCACCGAGCGGGTACGCGCCCTCGGCGGCACGATCACCGCCGGGCCCGGCGTCGCCGGTGGCTGGGTGCTCGACGCGGCGTTCCCGCTGCAAGCGGCGGTGGCCCGGTGATCCGGGTGCTGATCGCCGATGACCAGGCCATGGTCCGGACCGGCTTCGGCATGATCATTGGCGCCCAGTCGGACATGGAGGTGGTCGGCGAGGCCGCCGACGGCGTCCAGGCCGTCGAGCTGGCCCGACGACTGCGCCCGGACGTGGTGCTGCTGGACATCCGGATGCCCCGCCTCGACGGTCTTGAGGCACTGCGGCTGCTGGCGGGGCCGGGCGTCGCCGACCCGATCCGGGTGGTCGTCGTGACGACCTTCGACCTCGACGAGTACGTGCACACCGCGCTCTCCAACGGCGCGTGCGGTTTCCTGCTCAAGGACTCCGGCCCGGCCCTGCTGGTGGAGGCGGTCCGCGCGGCCGTGTCCGGCGACGCGCTGATCAGCCCCTCGATCACGGTACGGCTGTTGGAGCACCTCAGCTCGCCCGCTCCGGCGCGCGACGACGGTGGCCTGTCCCCACGGGAACTCGACGTGGTGAAGCTCGTCGCCCGCGGCCTGACGAACGCCGAGATCGCCACCCAGCTCTTCATCGCCGTGGGCACCGTCAAGACCCACCTGGCGAGCGTGCAGATGAAGCTCAAGGCCCGCAACCGGGTCGAGATCGCCGCCTGGGCCTGGGAACGCCGCCTCGTCGGCTAGGTCGGGCGGCGGCTCGCGGGCGGCGGCTCGCGGGCGGCGGCTCGCGGGCGGCGGCTCGCGGGCGGCCTGATGTTTTGTTCGTTGCCTTTGGAGCTGATGTCGTGAACGAATCAGCGGCACCGGCGGCCACCGATGTCGCAGACGATTCAGCTCCAAAGGCAACGACCGCCACACCGTCCACCAGCCCTGGGGCGACCGGCGTGCCAAGGTCGGCGTCCGAATCCGACGGGGCATTCTGCCGAGCAACAGTGACCTAGTATCGATGTAGATGAATTGGTGGAGTGGTGGACGACCGGAGGCGGGGGATTCATCGTGCGTGATCGTCGAAGTCGAGCAATTCGCTCGAAGGCCGCCGCGCTGGTCGCGTGCGCACTGACAGCAACCCTGTTCGCTGCCGGCGCGACCCCGGCGCGCGCCGCCGCCGCCGACACCGAACGGCCCACCGCACCCGGCCCGATCACCGTCGTCGCCATCGACACCACCTCGGTCGAGCTGACCTGGGAGGCCTCGACCGACAACGTGGGGGTGGTCCGCTACCCGGTCGGCGCGCAGTTCGAGGATTCCGGCGCCCAGTATTCGACAGACACCAACAGCATCCGGATCACCAACCTGCGGCCCTCGCGCACGTACACCTTCTCGGTGTGGGCTCTGGACGCGGCCGGCAACAGCTCGGTGTCCAACCCGAGCCTGCGGCTGACCATGCCGCCCGGGGACGACCAGCCGCCGGGCGCGCCTGGTCAACCGGTGGCGTACGACGTCGCCGCCACTGTGGTCCGGCTGCGGTGGGCACACTCGGTGGAGAACGTCGCGCTCGACCGGTACGAGGTGTTCCAGGTCGACGCCGTCGGCACTCTCACCCGGGTCCGTGAGGTGTACCAGTACCCGCCCGTGAACAGTGCCCAGATCAGCGGGTTGACGCCGAACACCACGTACACCTTCGTGGTGCAGGCCCGCGACGAGGTCGGACACCTGTCCCCACTGTCCGCACCGGTCACGGTGACCACCCTGCCGCCGCCGCCGAGCTGCGCGGTCCGATCCGTCGTGCGGCAGTGGCCGGACGGCTTCGTGGCCCATCTCGTCGTCGAGAACACCGGCACCACGGCGGTCGACGGGTGGACGATGACGTGGCGGTTCTGGGCCAGCCAGCAGGTCCACGGCATCTGGGGCGCGAAGGTGGTCGACCGGCTCAACAACAGCTACCTGCGGGTGCGCGACACCGGTCGCAACGCGGTGATCCCGCCCGGCGGCACTGTGTCGCTGGGGCTCGTCGCCTCTGGCACGCAACTGCCGGAGGAGATCACGCTGAACGGCGGCCTCTGCACTGTGGCAGACGAATAACGCTCGACTCCGGGGTCTGGCGCTAGCCACGACATCTTGCGACGCTAGCGGTTGTGTATGACTACGACCTGTTGGTGCTGGGCTCCGGACCCGGCGGTCAGAAGGCCGCGATCGCCGCCGCCAAGCTCGGCAGGCGGGTCGGCATCGTGGACCGCCGCGACATGATCGGTGGGGTGTGCATCAACACCGGCACCGTGCCCTCCAAGACCCTGCGCGAGGCAGTGCTCTACCTGACCGGCCTGAGCCAGCGGGACCTGTACGGCAGCAGCTACCGGGTCAAGGAGGAGATCACGGTCAGCGATCTGGCCGCCCGAACCCAGCACGTCATCACCCGGCAGACCGACGTCATCCGCAATCAGCTGGCCCGCAACCGGGTCACGATGATCACCGGCACCGGGCGTTTCGCCGACGCGCACTCGATCTGGGTCGACGGCGGCTCCGGCCGCGAGTCCCGGGTGACCTTCGACAAGATCGTCATCGCGGCGGGCACCCGCCCGGCCCGCCCGGACAGCGTCGACTTCGACGACCGGACGATCGTGGACTCCGACGGCGTCATCAACCTTCAGGCCGTACCCCGCAGCATGGTCGTGGTCGGCGCCGGCGTGATCGGCATGGAGTACGCCTCGATGTTCGCCGCCCTCGGCACCAAGGTGACGGTGGTGGAACGCCGTGAGCGGATGCTGGATTTCTGCGACGACGAGGTCGTCGAGTCACTCAAGTACCACCTGCGCGACCTGTCCGTGGCGTTCCGCTTCGGCGAGGAGGTCGCCGCCGTGGAGAAGCACCAGACGGCGGCGCTGTGCATCCTCAAGAGCGGCAAGAAGATCGTCGCTGACACTGTGATGTACTCGGCCGGGCGGCAGGGCCAGACCGACGACCTGGCGTTGGAGGCGGCCGGGCTGGAGGCGGACCGACGCGGCCGGATCGCCGTGGACGCCAACTACCGCACCAGTGTGGAGAACATCTACGCCGTCGGCGACGTGATCGGCTTTCCGGCGCTCGCGTCCACCTCGATGGAGCAGGGCCGGCTGGCAGCGCAACACGCCTGCGGTGAGCCGATCCGGGAGATGCACGGCCTGCAACCGATCGGCATCTACACGATCCCGGAGATCAGCTTCGTCGGGCAGACCGAGGCGCAGCTCACCGAGAGCTCGACACCGTTCGAGGTGGGCATCGCCCGGTACCGCGAACTGGCCCGGGGTCAGATCGTGGGCGACTCGTACGGCATGCTCAAGCTGCTCGTCTCCCCCGACGACGGCCGACTGCTCGGGGTGCACGTGTTCGGCACGGCCGCCACCGAGATCGTCCACATCGGTCAGGCGGTGATGGGCTGCGGCGGCACCATCGACTACCTGGTCGACGCGGTGTTCAACTACCCGACGCTGGCCGAGGCGTACAAGGTCGCCGCCCTGGACGCGTCCAACAAGATCCGCAACATCGTCCGCATCGACGGCTAGCCACGTCCCCCGGCCTCCACCAACTCCGCCAGATGGGTGCGGTAGTTCGGGCAGGTCGAGATGTCCTCGTGTGAGCAGGACAGCCCGGCCTCCAGCAGATCGAGCGCCGACCGCAGCGCCGCCATCCTGGCCTGCAGCGCGCCATGGTTGCGGCGCAGCACATCCTTGCGGGCGGCCGGGTCACCCGCGGCGAGGAACGCCCGGATGTCCGGCAGCGGCAGGCCGGCCTGCTTCGCGCGCAGGATCGAAGCCACCCGGAACAGGTCGTCGCGGGTGTAGCGGCGACGGCTGCCGGTGACCCGGGCGGGGCAGAGCAGACCCACCGATTCCCAGTGCCGCAGGACGTGCGCCGGCAGGCCGAAGTGGTCGGCCACCTCACCGATCGTCATCGGGCTTGACTTCATGTCGACATTAAGTCCGAGCATGGCGGGCATGTCCAGTCTTCTAGCTGTCCTCGATGCCATCGAGAGCGAGCCCGCAGCCGTCGACCTGCGCACCCGTTCCTACGAGTTGCTCGGCGACCTCGCTGGCCGAACTGTCGTCGACGCCGGCTGTGGCAGTGGCCGCGCCGTCGCCGAGCTGGCCGAGCGCGGAGCCCACGCGATCGGCGTCGACCTCGACCCCGAGATGATCGCCGCGGCCAGAAGGCGCTGGCCGGCCGGCGAGTTCCACGTCGGCGACGCCACCGAGCTGCCGCTCAAGACCGGATCGGCTGCCTACTACCGGGCCGACAAGGTGTTGCACGTGCTCGACGAACCGGCGCGAGCTGTCGCCGAGGCCCGGCGGGTGCTCGCACCGGGCGGCCGGGCCGTGCTGCTCGGCCAGGACTGGGACATGATCGCCATCGACTCGGACGAGTCGGAAACCACCCGTCGGCTGGTCCACGCGAAGGCGGACTCACTCCCGTCGCCACGCGTTGCCCGTAGGTATCGCAATTTGCTGCTCGACGCCGGGTTCACCGACCCGATCGTCGAGGTGCACACCGCCGTGTTCACCGACGACACCGCACTCGACCTGTTGAGACGGATCACCGACGAGGAGACCTGGCTCGCCGAGCAGGTCGAACGCGCCCACGCGAACCGGATCCTCGTCGTCGTGCCGATCTTCCTCGTCGCCGCCCAAGCGTGACCGCCAACACCCAGGCGCCCCCTCCCCCTCCCCCTCCCCCCCCCACTCCGGTGATCAAGAGGTTTGCGTCATGACACGCCAGGCCGGATGACGCAAACCTCTTGATCAACGAGGGCTGTGAGGGGCCGGTGCGGAGGCGGTGGGCCTCCGCACCGGCCGGTGGGGCTTTAGCGGGCCGAGCAGGTGGGGCTGAGGCTGCCGGCGGTGCCGTTGGCCTGGAAGCCGTACTCGGTGGACTGTCCGGCGCCGACCTGGCCGTTGTACGACACGTTCGTCCAGGTTGTCGAGCCGCTGTTACCGCTGCGGTCGGCGCTCCACGCGTTGGTGACCGTTGCGCCCGACGGCAGCGCGATCGTCACCGTCCAGCCGTTGAGCGCGGACGAGCCGGCCGTCACTCGAACATTCGCCACGAAGCCACCCGTCCACTGGTTCACCGACACCGTCGCCGTGCAGCCACCCGTGCCCGGAGGCGGAGTCGTGGGCGGGTCGGTCGGCGGGTCGGTCGGCGGGTCGGTCGGCGGGTCCGTGGGCGGGTCAGTGGGCGTGGTGCCGTTGTTCAACGCGGCGAGAACCGCGTCGTACGCGGGCTTCTTCGAGCCGTTGCTGTTGAACAGCAGCGGGGTCTGCGAAGCGCGCCAGGAGTCACTGTCGCGGATCCCCCACACAGTGATGCCGTTGCAGCGGGCCACGGCCAGGCAGTCCTCGACGACGCTGCGGTAGGTGTTCGCCGAAGCGCCCTGGATGTCCAACTCGGTGATCTGCACGTCCACGCCGAGCGCCGCGAAGCTCGACAGTGTGGTGCGGTAGTTGCTCACGTACGGGGAATCGTTGTTGAAGTGCGACTGGAAGCCCACGCAGTCGATCGGCACGCCACGGGCCTTGAAGTCGCGCACCATGTTGTAGACGCCCTGGGTCTTGGCGTGCGTCCAGTTGTCGGTGTTGTAGTCGTTGTAGCAGAGCTTCGCGCCCGGATCCGCGGCACGCGCCGCCCGGAACGCCGCCTCGATCCAGTCGTTGCCGGTGCGCTGGAGGTTGGAGTCGCGACGGCCGCCGGAACTGCCGTCGGCGAACGCCTCGTTCACCACGTCCCACGCCACCACCTGACCGCGGAAGTGGGTGGCCACCTGCGTCACGTGATTCAGCATCGCCTGGCGCAGCGCGCTGCCGCTCATGTTCTCCATCCAGCCGGGCTGCTGCGAATGCCACGCCAGGGTGTGACCCCGCACGCTCATCCCGCGGCTGCGGGCGTGGTTGACGATCTGGTCGGCGGCCCCGTAGCTGAACTGATTCTGCTGCGGCTCGGTGGCGTTCATCTTCATTTCGTTCTCGGCGGTCACCATGTTGAACTCACGGTTCAAAATCGTGGTGTACGCACTGTCGGAGAGCTTGAATCCGGCCACCGCCGTACCGAAGTACCGACCCTTCTCGGCGGCGGACGCGCCGAGCGTCGTCCCGGCGGAGGCGGGTGCCGTCGCGAACAGCGCCATGCTGGCGGCGAGGGCACCCGCGCCGGCGAGCGCGATGGCGGCTCTGGATGCCGCCTTCCATCTCGTACTTCTCATCGTGTGACTCCTTCTAGGGGTGGTGGGGTGGGAAGGGAAATCAGGACACCGAACAGGCGGCACCGTTGAGGGCGAACGAGGTGGGCTTGCCGGTGCCACCCTCGTGCGTGGCCTGGAAGCCGATCTCGACCGACGCGTTCGGGGCGATGGTGTTGTTGTAGGAGACGTTGCGGGCGGTCACCGCACCGCTCGCCGGGGCGTACTGGGCGTTCCAGCCGCTGGTGATGCGCTGTCCGCTGGGCAGCGTGAAGGTCAGCGCCCAGCCGTTCACGGCGGTGGCTCCGGTGTTGGTGATGGCCACGCTCGCGGTGAGGCCGCTGTTCCAGGCGTTGACCGTGTAGCCGACCCGGCAGGCGCCCTCGGTCGGCGGCGGCGTGGTCGGGGGCGGCGTGGTCGGGGGCGGCGTCGTCGGGGGCGGCGTCGTCGGGGGCGGCGTCGTCGGGGGCGGCGTCGTCGGGGGCGGCGTCGTCGGGGGCGGCGTCGTCGGGGGCGGCGTCGTCGGCGGCGGGGTGGTCGGCGGCGCGGTGCCGTCCAGCCCGAAGAAGCGGATCACCTGCGCGGCGTCGACCGGCACGTTGTGCGTGACACCCTGCATGCTGATCGCCTCGACCGGTGCCATCGGGCCGCTGCTGCCGTACCGGGTGCGGGTGTAGCCGGACTGCGGGGAGTCGGTGTACGTCGGGGTCTGACTCAGCCCGTGCACGTTGGTCCACTGCTTGACCTGCTCACCGAAGTTCGGGTAGCGCAGCGTCTCGTCGTTGGTGCCGTGCCAGATCTGCATCCGGGGCCGCTGGCCGGTGTAGCCGGGGTATGCCTCCCGAACCAGGTCACCCCACTGCTGCGCGGTCCGGATGAGTTGCCCGTTGGCGCACTGGCTGTTCCACTCCGAGGTGCCACCGGTGGCGAAGCAGGCGAACGGCACCCCGGCGAACGAGGCGCCCGCCGCGAACACGTCCGGGTAGTCGCCCAGCATGACGTTGGTCATCATCGCGCCGGAAGAGGTGCCGGTGGCGAAGATCCGCGCAGGGTCGGCGGAGTAGCGCTGCCGCACGTAGTCGACCATCGACATCAGCCCGACCGGGTCGCTGCCGCCGCCACGGCGTAGCGCCTGCGGTGAGTAGACGTCCCAGCACTTGCTGCTGCGGGTTGCCGACGGGTAGATCACGATGAACCCGTACCGGTCCGCGAGGGAGGCGTACTGGGTGCCCGAGTGGAACGCGGGGCCCGTTCCGGTGCAGTAGTGCATGGCCAGGAGGATCGCCGGTCGGGCGGCCACCCGGTCCGGGACGTACAGGTGCATCTGCAGGTTGGTGGGGTTGGTGCCGAAGTTGGTCACCTGCGTGAGCGTCGCCGCCGACGCGGGGGTGGCGAACGTCAACGCGGCGGCGGCCAGTGTCACTGCCGCCATGACGACGCCAAGCATTTTTGTCTTCAGTGTCATCGTCGCGATCCCTTGCGAAAAAGGCGCGTGGAAGGGGACTTAAGTCGAGGACTGCCCTTCGCCCGACCTTGACCGCGGCTCGCGTGACCATGTCAGCTTCAATCGAGCACACTCGATTGTCAAGACTTCCGGAAACCTTTCGCCGCAACGGTTCCGGCGGTCACCTGCGCAACAATGGGCATCGGCGGGCATGATCAGCGCCGATGGGTGGCGATAAATTATCGGGACGTTTTCGGAACCTGCGAGGCCGCCGGGGCGCACGGTCACGAGGGCGGCCCGACCGGATGGTCGGGCCGCCCTCGCCGCCGCTCAGTAGATGTCCCGTCCTCGCTCGTCCGGCACCCCGGACTTGCGGAAGAAGTACGTGTTGATCTGGTCGCGCCACTCGGTGGCGCAGCGCACCTGCTCGTCGAGGCGTTCGGCGACCCGCTCGTACACGCTCGGGTCGATCATGCCGGTCAACGTCTGCCACCTCCGTCGCATCGCCGTCACCTCCTCGACCCCCGCGAAGTGGGTGTCGTAGATGTGCTGGATGACTGTCGAGCCGCTGTGCAGCACGTGCCCGTACGGCACGTGGTGGAAGAAGAGCAACAGCTCGTCGGGGCAGGTCTCGGGTGACTCGTACACCTGGGCCCAGTACGGCGGGTACTGGCCGGCGAAGCCGGTGCCCGACGCGCGGCTGCGGTCCACGCCGACGCCGTCACGGTCGGCGAAGTGGTAGGTGCCCCACCGGCTGTACTCGTACCCGTCGACGCCGGGACCGTAGTGGTCGCCGGGGTTGACCATGAAGCCGACGCCCAACGGGGCGGTGTAGCGCTCGTACGTGCGCCACGAGTCGTCCATGATCTCGTGCAGGGTCCGCCGCACCAGCTCCGCGTCGGCGGTCGCCGACGGCGGGAAGGTCAGCGTGATCCACTCGTCGAGGATCGCCGTCGGGTCCCGCCGAGGGTCCCAGGCCAGCCGGCCGAACGTGTACAGGTTGGCCTGTGCCAACGGATGCCCGGTCCAGAAGAGGTCGTCGCCGACGTTGGCGACGGCGACCATCCCGCCGCCGGCCGCAGTCTCCCCCGTGACCACGTCGGCGATCGTCCGCCCACCCGGCCCCCAGGGGGAGAAGCCGAGCACCTCACTCCACAACGGGCCGAGGTGGCAGACGTGCCGCTGTTGGCCCGTGTACTCCTGGGTGACCTGCAACTCCACCGCCAGTCGGGTCGCCGGCATCGCGGCGAGCACCGGCGAGACCGGCTCCCGCGTCTGGAAGTCCACCGGGCCGAACTTCACCTGGACCACCACGTTGGTGCGGAACCGCCCGTCGAGCGGGGCGAAGTGGTCGTACGCGGCCCGGGCCCGGTCGGTGGACCGGTCCCGCCAGTCCTGGTGGTGGTTGTAGACGAACGCCCGCCAGTGCACCACTCCCCCGTACGGGGCGAGGGCCTCGGCCAGCAGGTTCGCCCCGTCGGAGTGGTCGCGGCCGTACGTGAACGGGCCTGGTTGCCCCTCCGAGTCGGCCTTCACCAGATAGCCGCCGAAGTCCGGGATGCGGTCGTAGACCCGCCGGGTGGCAGCAGCCCACCAGGCCCGCACAGTCTCGTCCAGGGGGTCGGCGGTCGGCAGGCCGGAGAGGACCACCGGAGCGGCGAAGCTGACCGACAGGTGCACCCGGATGCCGTACGGGCGCAGCGCGTCCGCGATCTCGGCCACGTCGCCGAGCCGCTCGGTGAGCAGCAGCGCCTCGGTGCGGGCCACGTTGACGTTGTTCACCGAGATCGCGTTGACCCCGCAGGAGGCCAGCAGCCGCCCGTACTCCCGTACCCGGGCCAGGTCGCCGCGCGGACGGCCGTCCTGCCAGAAGATCGAGCCGCCCGCGTACCCCCGTTCGACCTGGCCCATCACCGGGTGCACCGCCACGTTGTCCCAGTGGTTCAGCATTCGTCGGCGCAGCGCCGGCCGGTGCCGCTCCGGGGGTCGGGCCGGGTCGAAGGCCGCCGCGCAGAGCCGGACCACGTGGAAGAGCCCGTACAGCAGGCCCGCGGGCGCGTCGGCCAGCACCGCTGTCACGTCGCCGGCCCGCGCCAACACGAAACCCTCGTCGCCGAGCGTCCCGCCGTCGCCCAGCTCGACCAGCGCCGCCTCGCCGGCGGCGCGTGCCGCCTCCACCGCCGGGTTGGGCAGCTCAGCGGCGTCGCGCAGGGCGAGCACCAGGTCGACGTCGACGTCCCAGGACGGGGAGTGCCACACCCGTCCGCCGTAACGGGCGCAGGCGCGGGAGACCTCGTTGAGGACGGTGTCGACGAGCAACCCCTCGCCGTGCAGGAGGATGCGACGCGCGCCGAGCGACCGGAACGCCTCCGGGGGCAGCCAGGCCGGATGGACGCGCGGCTCGTCACCGTCCATCGGCTCCTCGACGAACATCAGCTGCTCCAACTCCACCGACTCTTCGGCGTTCACCGGTCCTCCTCCAGCACGACAACCCCGTACGCCGGCAGCCGCAGGGCACCGCCGGCCGCCACACGGTCGCCGGTGAGCCTGTCGACGCCGCCGGTCCGGGCGGTCACCTCGACCGGCTCGGCGCGGTGGTTGAGCAGAAACAGCAGCCGCGACCCGTCCACCGCGACCCGGACGGCGGATTCCAGGTCCGGCACGTCCGGGTAGGGCCCGAGCAGGTCGTGCCGGGCGAGCACCTGCCGCACCACCCAGGACACCCCGGCCTGGTCCAGCCCGGCGGCCACGTACCAGCCGTCACCGGCGCCGAAGGAGTTGCGGGTCACCGCCGGGGTACCCGCGTAGAAGTCGGCCCGGTAGGTGCCGACGACCTGCGCGCCCTGCGGGATCACCAGCTCGAACAGCAGTCGCGCGTCGACGTCCACCTGATCCACGCCGTCGCCGAGGCGGACCGGGTTGACCACCTCCGGGCCGCGGGCGTCCCACTCGTCGACCCGGACACCCATGAGCTGCCCGAGCGGGCCCGGCACGTCCATCAGGAACGCCTGGTCGTTCTCGTCCACCCGGCCGGACAGGTAGGTGGTCAGCACCGACCCGCCGCGCGTCGCCACCGCCTCCAGCCGCTGCGGCAGGTCACCCTTGAGCAGGTGCAGGGCCGGGGCCACGACCACGTCGTAGCGGGACAGGTCGGCGGTCACCGCGACGACGTCAAGGTCCACACCGGCGTCCCAGAGTGCCCTGTGGTAGGCGAGCACCACCTGCTGGTAGCGGACCAGCCGGGACGGGCCGTCGGACAGCTCCAACGCCCACCAGCTGTCCCAGTCGAACAGCAGCGCCACCCGGGCCGGGGTCCGCGCGCCCAACGACGCCGGGCCGAGCCGTTCCAGTTCGGCGCCCAGCTCGGCGACCTCCCGGAACACCCGGGTGTCGGAGCGACCGGCGTGCCCGATGACAGCGCCGTGGTACTTCTCGCTGGCCCCACGGGAGGCACGCAGCTGGAAGAAGAGCACGGCGTCGGCGCCGTGCGCCACGGCCTGCCAACTCCACAGCCGCATCAGGCCGGGGCGTTTCAACGGGTTGACGTCGCGGCACGCGGTGAAGCTCGGGGTCTGTTCCATCAGCCAGAACGGCTGGCCGTCCTTGAGCCCGCGCATCAGGTCGTGGGTCAGCGCCATCCGGGCCGCCGACTCGTCGTCCGGCGGGTAGTTGTCCCAGGAGACGAAGTCCAGATGAGGGGCCCAGCGGTGGTAGTCGATCGGCCGGTACATGCCCATGAAGTTCGTGGTCACCGGCAGCGTCGGGCTGGACTCCCGGATGGCCGCCTTCTCGTCGCGGAAGTTGGTCAGCATCGCGTCGGAGGTGAACCGCAGGTAGTCGAGGGTGATGCCCGGGAACGCGGTGTGGTCCGGGCCGCGCCAGTGCTCGGTCAACGCCGACGGCGGCTCGATCTCGTCCCAGTCGGTGAAGGTGTGCGACCAGAAGGTGGTGTACCAGGCCTCGTTCAGCTCGTCGAGGGTGCCGTAGCGGTGGCGCAGCCAGCCCCGGAAGCCGTCCGCGCACAGCGCGCAGTAGCAGGCGCCGCCGTACTCGTTGCCGACGTGCCAGGCGAGCACCGCCGGTGTGTCGGCGTAGCGGCGGGCTACCCGGCGGGCCAGCTCCGTCGAGAGCCGGCGGAAGACCGGCGAGCTGGGGCAGGAGTTGTGTCGCTGACCGAAGCGGTGCTTGCGGCCCTCGAAGTCGGTCCGGGTCACCTCGGGGTACGCCCTCGCCAGCCACGGTGGGTGGGCTCCGGTGCCGGTGGCCAGGCAGATCCCGCGTCCCTCGGCACTGGCCCGTTCGACGATCCTGTCCAGCAGCGCGAAGTCGTAGGTGCCCTCGGCGGGTTGGGTGAGCGCCCAGTCGAACACGCCGAGGGTGACCAGGTCGATCCGTGCGCTGTCGAAGAGACGGTAGTCCTGCTTCCACACGTCCTCGGGCCACTGCTCCGGGTTGTAGTCGCCCCCGAAGGGCACCTTGGCGCTGAGGGGCAGGCTCATGCGGTGAACTCCTTCCGGATCAGGTGGATCATCGGGTCGCTGACGCGCAGGTACGCCAGCGCCGCGATGGACGCGAGCAGCATCAACACCGCTTCGGAGAAGACCGCGGTGATCCCGGCCGCCGCGGCCAGCAGCAGGCCGTTACCGACGGTGACAGCCGGGGTACGCACGAGGAAGTGCGCGGCCAACCGGAGCACGTCCCGGGTGCGGAAGTCGAACAGCGAGGTGATCACCAGGGCGTTGGCCGCGCAGAGCGTCACGCCCACTCCGATCAGGACCAGCGGCACCGCCCACCAGCTCGACAGGCCGACCGCGCCGCGGTAGGCGAGGTTCACGGCGAGCACTGTCAGCCACAGCAGCGTCGGCACCCAGACGCGCAGCACACCGAGCACGTTGGCCCGGTAGCCACGCCAGAACACTCTGGCCGGATGCAGGTCGGTCAGGTCGGCCCGCTGGTGGCGCAGGGCGTACAGGGCGGCGGAGACCGCCGGGCCGACCGGTACCAGGAGGAGCGCGGCCAGGGGCAGGTTGCTGGGGTCACGGCCCAGCAGAAGCAGCGGGAGCAGGGCGGGCAGTGTGGTGAGCAGCAGGAGCAGCTCGACCACGAGCAGGATGTAGACGCGCGAGGTGATCCGCGACAGTGGTCCGTCGCCGAACTGTCGCCGGGTCTGAGTCGCGCCACTCACTGTCGCTCCCTCCGGTCGACTCAGCTGATCCGTGGTCGCCGGGGGTCCGGTCGGGCCGCGACAGGCCGCCCGACCGGACCCCCGCTGGTCAGCCGTTCTTCTTCTGGAACCGCTCGTACGCCTTGTTGACCAGCTCGATGTACTGGTCGGCGTTCTTGGCCTTCAGTTCGGCCACGTACGCGTCCCACTCGCTGAGGGGGCGCTGGCCCAGGGCGAACTTCAGGGTGTTCTGGGTGACGAAGTCCTTCAGTGGGGTCTCCCAGAGCGACACCTGCTCGCGTTCCTCGTCGGTGAACGGGCGCGGCGGGGGGACCTCCCTCGGCTTGCGGGCGTCCATCACCTTCTGGAACTCCAGCTCCTCCGGCGAGAAGAAGCCACGGACCAGGTCGGGGCTGCCGCCGTAGGCGAAGACGCCGTTCTGGAAGCCGAAGTCCTTCTGCAGGTGCTTGGGCGCCTTCGGGTTGAGGCCGAGGAAGTCGACGCCGGGGTTGAGCGTGCGCTTGCCGGACGCGTCCTTGGTGAAGGTGGTGCCCTCGATGCCCCAGCGGGCGAACTCCAGGCCCGCGTCCGAATACCACAACCAGTCGATGAACTGCATCATGGCCACGAAGTTCTTGCTCTCCCGGGCCTTCGTGGAGATCATGATGCCGTTCTCCAGGCGGGGGAACGGGTTGACCTCACCGGCCGGGCCGATCGGCAGCGGGATCTTGGCCATCTTGGCGTTCGGCAGGGTCTTGGCCAGGTCGGGCCGGTGGTTGTTGACCAGGGTCTGCGCGTTGCCGGTGACCATGAAGGACTTGCCGTTGGCGAGCTTCTGGCGCGCCTGGTCGTCGGTCTGGGTGAAGCTCTCCGGGTCGAGCAGACCCTCGGCGACGAGCTTGTGCAGGAACGTGACCATCTGCTTGTACTGGTCGGACGAGCCGGTGTAACTGAACTTCTTCGCCGCCGGGTCCCAGGTGGCGTGCTGGAAGTCCCAGCCCGCGTAGGTGCCGTGAGCCGAGCCGAGGATGTTCAGCAGCGCGCCGGTCGGATTGGGCTTGCTGAAGAGGTCGGAGTACGGGTAGACGTTCGGGTACTTCGCCTTCATCGCCTTCATCACGGTGTACAACTCGTCCCAGGTCTTCGGGACGGCCAGGTTCAGCTCCTGCATGATGTCGGTGCGCACCAGCACCGTGTAGTCCTGCGTGGGCTTCTCGTGCAGGCCGGGCAGCAGGTAGAACTTACCGTCGGATTGCCGCAGGTTGTCGATCTCCGGCTGGAGGTTCCACTTGCTGATCTTGTCCTTGAGGTTCGGCATCAGATCCAGGTAGTCGCTCACCGGGAGGATCGCCCCGGAGGCCACGAACGCGTCCTCCTGCGGGTGGTACGTCTTCGGGATGATCAGCGGAGCGTCGCCGGCGCCGATCAGCAGGCTGCGCTTCTGCTCGTAGTCGCTCAGCGGCACGGCCACCGGATCGATCTTGACATTGGTCCGCTTGGTGAGCTCCGACCAGAACAGCCAGTCTTCCTTGAGCGGGTAGAACGTGTGGTTGTTGTAGAGGGTGGAGAAGGAGAGCGCCTCGGTGGCCTTGAACTGGTCGCCGATGCCGTAGTTGGCCATCGCGCCGACCCGGTTCTCGGAGAGGTCCGTCGACTCACCGGGGTCCTCGGAACAGGCGGTGGCAAGGGATAGCGCGAGCAGACCCGCTGTGGCTACCGCCACGCGGCGCCACGTCTTGTGGAGCATGGCTCGTCCTTTCGGTGGTGGGGTTCGGAGGTGCAGCGGTGCGGCGCTCGCCGTCATCCCTTGACCGCGCCGAGCATGACGCCGCGGACGAAGTACCGCTGAACGAAGGGGTAGACCGCCAGGATCGGCAGTGTGGTGAGCACGATCGTCACGGCCTGGAGGGTTGCCGCGGCCTGCACGACGTCGGCGGCGGCGGCGCCAGACTGCTGTGCGTCAGTGGCGCCCGCGATGAGATTGCGGAGGTACACGGTGACCGGCAGCAGATCCTGCTGGTCGATGTAGAGAAACGCGGTGAACCACGAGTTCCAGAAGGAGACCGCGTAGAAGAGCACCATCGTCGCGATGATCGCCTTCGACAGCGGCAACACGATCCGCAGCAGGATGCCGTACGTGTTCAGCCCGTCGACCGCCGCGGCCTCCTCCAACTCGCTCGGCAGGCTCTCGAAGAACGCCTTCATGACCAGCAGGTTGAACACGCTGATGGCATTGGGGATCACCACGGCCCAGATGGTGTTCTTCATGCCCAGGCTGGTGACCAGCACGTAGTTGGGAATCAGGCCGCCGGAGAAGAACATGGTGAACAGCGCGACACCGATGAGGAAGGTGCGCCCCTTGAGCTGCGGCTTGGACAGCACGTAGGCGTAACAGGTGGTCAGCACGATCGAGATGAGCGTGGCGACCACGGTGTACACCACAGTGTTGCGGTAGTTCGTCCAGAACAACGCGTCCGACATCAGCAGCTTGTAAGCGGTCAGGTCGAACCCACGCGGGAAGATGGTCACCTTGCCGGCGATGATGTACGCCTCTTCGCTGAGCGAGCGGGCGACGATGTTGAGGAACGGGTACAGCGTCGCCACCACGACGCCGATCAGGACGACCGTGTTGACGACTCGGAAGACCCGGTAACCCCGGCTGTCATCCGGCCCGCGGGTCTTCGGGGCGTCGGTCTTCGTACCGAGGATCACCACAGGCTCGTCCCCACCGTGCGCCGGGAGATGACGTTCGCCGACAGGACGAGGACCAGCCCGATCACCGCCTCGAAGAGGCCGATGGCGGCCGCGTAGCTGAAGTTGCTCGACTGGAAGCCCATCCGGAACAGATAGGTGGAGACCACGTCGGCGGTCGGGTACGTCAACGGGTTGTAGAGCAGCAGGATCTTCTCGAACCCGACCGCCAGGAAGCTGCCGATGTTGAGGATCAGCAACGTCACCATCGTCGGACGGATGCCGGGCAACGTGACGTGCCAGGTCTGGCGCAGCCGGCCGGCGCCGTCGATGCGGGCGGCCTCGTACAGGTCCTCGTCGATGGTGGTGAGGGCGGCGAGGTAGAGGATCGTGCCCCAGCCGACGGTCTGCCAGACCTCGGACGAGACGTAGATGGTGCGGAACCACTCCGGTCTCTGCAGGAACGCCACCGGGTCGCCGCCGAACAGTTTGACGAGCTGGTTGGCCGTGCCCTCGATCGAGGTCAGCTGCATGACCATCGCCGCCACGATCACTATCGACAGGAAGTGCGGCAGGTAGGAGACGGACTGGACGAACCGCTTGAAGCGGCGGGCCCGGACCTCGTTGAGCAGCAGCGCCAACACGATGGGCAGCGGGAAGCAGAACAGCAGGGTCAGCGTCCCGAGCACCAGGGTGTTGGTGAACACCTCCCAGAACGTCGGGTCGGTGAGGAACATCCGGAAGTAGCGCAACCCGACCCAGTACTCACCGAAGATGTTGCCGCCCGGTTTGAACCGACGGAAGGCGATGATGTTGCCGAGCATCGGCAGATACCGGAAGACCAGGAAGAACAGCAGCGGCAGAATGGTGAGGGAGTAGAGCTGCCAGTCCCGGCGCAGTGCCTGTCGCCAACTGCGACCGCGTCGTGGCGAGCGCGGGGCAGGGCTCTGCGCCTGCTTGGGAGAGCTCGGCGGCGCCGGCGGCGGTGGCCGCAGGGTGGATGTCATCCTCGACCCTCCTATGCCGACTGTGGAACGGCCACGAGGGGCTCGACCCGCACCGAGGTGAGCAGTTCCCGCTCGTAGCCGACCTGGCGCTCGGTGCCGACCAGTCGCAGCGGCAGGGCCGCCGCCACGTCGCCGCTCGATCGGCCGAACCGCAGCTCGACGTCGCCGGGCTCGACGATCCGTTGGCCGGTCAGCCCGGTGAACGACGCCACGTCGGCCGGTACGCCGAACGTCACGTGTGCCGCCTCGCCGGGCGCCAACGGCAGCCGGGTGTAGCCGATCAGCCGGACCACCGGACGGGTGGTCTGCGCGACCGGGTCGTGCAGGTAGAGCTGCACGATCTCGGTGCCGGCCCGCTCACCGGTGTTGGCCACGGTGATCCGCACCCGCACCTCGCCGTCGACCGGCCAGGCAGTCGGATCTTCGCGCGGTTCGACCACCGTCGCGTCGGACCACTCGAAGGTGGTGTAGCTCAGCCCGTGGCCGAACGGGTACGCCGGGGTCGGGTCGATCGAGGAGACCTTGTTGCGTCGGCCGAGCGGCGGCGCCAGGTAGGTGCTCGGCAGCCCGCCGGCGTCGCGGGGAACGCTGACCGGCAACCGCCCGGAGGGATCGACCGCGCCGGTGAGCACCTCGGCGAGCGCCTGCCCACCGAGCTGACCGAGGAAGAACGCCTGCACCACGGCCGCCGCGCCGTCGAACTCCGGACCGAGCGCGTACGGGCGGCCGGCCAGAGAGACCAGGACGACCGGGGTGCCGGTGGCGAGGACGGCGCGGACGAGGTCGCTCTGCACGCCGGGTAGTCGCAGGTCGACGGCGTCGCAGCCCTCACCGGAGGTGCCCCGGCCGAACATTCCCGCCCGGTCGCCGACGGCCAGCACGCACACGTCGGCGGCAGTGGCCGCGGCGACCGCGGCCGGGATACCCGAGGTGTCCTCGCCGGTGATGGCGCAGCCCGGCTCGTGAGTGAGCAGCGGGACGCGTCGGGCCAACTCGTCGCGCAGGGTGGGGATGCGCAGGCCGAGCCCGTAGTCGCTGTGGTGGACGCCCACGTGGTTGGGAAACGAATAGCAGCCGAGCATGGCCATCGGGTCGTCGGCGAGCGGACCGACCAGGGCGACCCGGCTACCCACTGACAGCGGGAGGACGCGGGCGTTGCGCAGCAGGACGACTGACTCCCGGGCGAGGCGAAGGGCCACGTCCTGGCTGGCCTCGTCGTCGAAGCGCAGGGACGCCACGTCGTCGGGCAGTTCCCGCCAGCCCTCGTCGAGCAGACCGAGCTCGATCTTCTGGATCAGCACCCGACGCAGCGCGCAGTCGATCAGCGCCTCGTCGACCTCGCCGCGGCGAGCCGCCTGCACCAGCGGGTCGCCGAAGGCATCCACCGTGGGCAACTCGACGTCGATTCCGGCCCGCAGGGCGAGCCGGGCCGCGTCGGCGGCATCCTCGGCGACTCCGTGCAGGGTCTGGAGGAACCGTACGGCGAAGTAGTCGGCCACCACGGTGCCGGTGAAGCCCCACTCGTCACGCAACAACCCGGTCAGCAGCCCACGGTCGGCCGCGACGGGCAGGCCGTCGATCTCGGCGTAGGAGTTCATCACCGAGCGGGCGCCGCCGAGGCGCAGCGCCATCTCGAACGGCGGCAGAATGACGTCGGCCAGCTCGCGCCGACCCATCGGCACCGGCGCGAGGTTGCGTCCGCCTCGGGAGGCGGAGTAGCCGGCGAAGTGTTTCAGCGTGGCCACCACGCCGGCCCGCTCCAGGCCCCGCACGTAGGCGGCACCTGTCGTCCCGACCAGGTAGGGATCCTCGCCGATCGTCTCCTCGGTGCGGCCCCAGCGGTAGTCCCGGGTGACGTCCAGCACCGGGGCGAGGCCCTGATGCACACCGGCGGCGCGCATCGACCGCCCGATCCGGTCGGCCATCGCCTCGACCAGGTCGGGGTCGAAGGACGCGCCCCAGCTGAGCGGAGTCGGGTAGACGGTGGCCCGCCACGCCGCGAACCCGGTGAGGCACTCCTCGTGCACCTGCGCCGGGATGCCGAACCGGCTGGCGGCAACGATCTGCGCCTGCGAGGCCGCCAGCGACCGCGCGCCGGACACCGGGTCGACCGGGGCGGTGCCGAACGGGCGGGTCAACTGGCCCAACCCGTACTGGATGACAGTGCTCCACTGCGGCAACTCGCTGATCATGTCCGACTGGTGCGGTGCGACGCCCTCGCCGCTGGCGTCGGCGCCGACCCAGACCCCGACGAGCTGGGCGATCTTCTCTTCGACTGACATCATCGGCAGGAGCGCCTCGGCTCGCTCGGTCGGCGACAGCCGCTGATCTCGCCACGGCGCGGTGCCGCCGTCCTCGAGCGACTGACTGCTCATGCCCTGACCCCTTAGCTCCGGCCACATCCCCGTGCCCTGGTGGAACCGGCTCGGTGGCGGACCTTTCTCACGATCCGAAACTTTCCGGAAACCTGCGTAACCTTTTCGGCAACCTAAGTGGCCCATCGATGCCTGTCAAGAGTCTCAATCGGACTACCAGAGGGTGTTTCCTGCACACGGTGACCCCATCATCGGCGCTCCGTCGTCGACAAGCCGCGCAATGTCCGTGAATGCGCAGTCCGGCTGCCGCACACACTGGCGTGAATGTCTCATCATGTTAAGGTCGCCCGAAACTTTCGGATGTTGTATGAGGCCGCGATGACAGAGCACCGCCCGCTCGACCCACCCGCCTCCACCACCATCGCGACCATCGCCAACGATGTCGGCGTCTCGGTCGCGACCGTGTCCAAGGTCCTCAACGGACGCGGCGACGTCGCCCCCGGCACCAGAGCCCGGGTGGAGGCGAGCCTCGACCGCCACCAGTACCAGCGCCGCGCCCGGCGACACGCGACCAGCGGCGGCCGGGTGGACCTCGTGTTCCACGAGTTCGACACGGGTTGGGCGATGGAGATCCTGCGGGGCGTCGAGGCGGTGACCTCGGCGGCCGGCATCGGGCTGTCGATCGCCCAGCTCGACGGCGCGCACCGCCCGCCGACACGATGGTTGGAGGCGTTACTCGCCGACCGCCCCCTGGGCGTGGTGTTCGTCCTCTCCCACCTGGCCGAGGCCCAACAACAGCACCTGCGCCGGCAGGGCATTCCGTTCGTCGTCGTCGACACCGACAGTGCCACCTCGGCCTCCGTGCCGACCGTCGGGTCGAACAACTGGAACGGTGGCCTGCTCGCCGCCCGGCACCTGCTGGAGCTGGGGCACCGACGGATCGCCATCATCTCCGGGCCACCCGACGTGCTGTGCAGCCGAGCCCGCGCCGCCGGCTTCCAGTCGGCCCACGACGAAGCCGGGATAGTGGTCGACCGCGAGCTGATCCGCTACGGCAGTTTCTCCGCCGGAGCCGGGCACGCCCACGGGCTGCAACTACTCCAGCGGCCGGACCGACCCACGGCGATCTTCGCCGGGTCGGACATCCAGGCCATGGGAGTGCTCCGGGCCGCCCGTCAGTGCGGCCTGCGAGTGCCCGAGGACCTCTCGGTGATCGGGTACGACAACCTGCCGGTCTCGGCCTGGACCGACCCGGCGCTCACCACGATCAACCAGCCGTTGCGCGACATGGCCGGCATCGCCACCCAGATGTTGCTGGACCTGACCAGGGGAAACGAGCCGGCTACCAGCCGGATCGACCTGGTGACCGAGCTGGTCGTCCGGGAGAGCACCGCGCCCCCCGCCCACCCGCACTGACCCCGGCCCCTGCGAGGACCCGTGCCCCACTCCGCCTCCACCTTCGACGAGCTCCAGCGGTACGCACCCGAGGTCGCCGAACCCGACGACTTCGACGAGTTCTGGCGGGACACGCTCGCCGAGGCAGCCGCCGTACCGGTGCTCGTCGACGTCCGCTCCGAACCCACCGACCTGCGGCTGCTCGACTCCTGGGACGTCTCGTTCGCCGGCTTCGGCGGTGACCCGGTCCGCGCCTGGTACACGCGCCCGGCCGGGGTTCGAGAGGCGCTGCCGGCCGTGGTCGAGTACGCCGGCTACGGACGCGGGCGCGGCCTGCCCCACGAGCGGCCGACCTGGGCGGTGGCCGGGTACGCGCACCTGCTGATGGACAACCGGGGCCAGGCGGGGCAGCACGGCGCCGGGGACACCCCCGACCCGCACGGCGCGCCCGGCGGACCCTGGCCGGCCACCTGGGGGATCCTCGATCCGCGCGACTACCACTACCGCCGTCTGATCACCGACGCGGTGCGGGCTGTCGAGGCGGTCCGCGCGCTGCCGGGGGTCGACGGTGACCGGGTCACTGTGGTCGGCAACAGCCAGGGCGGCGGCATCGCCCTGGCGGTGGCGGGTCTCGTCGAGGATCTCAGCGCGGTGCTGACCACCGCCCCGTTCCTGTGCGACATGCGCCGGGCCGTCGCGCTCACCGACCTCGCGCCGTACGGAGAGATCGCCCGGTACCTCGCTGTGCACCGGGAGGCCGAGCAGACGGTGTGGCGCACGTTGTCCTATGTCGACGGGGTGAGCTTCGCGCGTCGGGCGACGGCTCCGGCGCACTTCGGGGTGGGCCAACGCGACACGGTCTGCCCGCCGCGAACCGCCTTCGCCGCCTACAACCACTACGGCGCCGCGAACGGGAGGCCGGTCCCGCCCGAGCGGGAGATGCACGTCTACCCGTTCAACGGCCATGAGGGCGGCGAGGCCGTGCACGTCCGGCGTCAGCTTCGCTGGCTGCGTTCCGTGCTCCATCCAGGCCGGGAGTAGCAGCCCAGGCATCGTTGAACGCCGATGCATTGCCGGTGTTAGCGATAACACGCTATGGTGCGTCAGGCGAGGTGCAGGGCACACTTCCGCCACGGCTCATCGGTCCGTCGCGCCAGACCCTCGACGACCGGTGCCCACCCCGAACCGCCACGACCACCAGTGCAGACGTCCGGGCTCCTGGTCGTGCCGAGCACCCCACCTCCGCGTACCGCGTTCGTGGCGGCAACCGTCTCCCGGTGGCCGCTGACGTCGCGCACCCCCACCAGAGGAAGTCCCATGCGCAGTCCAGCCCTCGTTCAACCCGTCCCCCTCGCACCGACCGCCAGCGCACGGACGTCGAGACCCCGGCGGGCCCGCCGGTGGTGGACGGCCCTGGCCGCCGTCGCCGCCATCATCGCCGCCGTGCCGGTCGCGACGACTCCCGCCAGCGCGGAGTCCAACGGCGGCATACGCGTGATGCCACTGGGCGACTCGATCACCGACGGATTCAACGTCCCCGGCGGTTACCGGATCGAGTTGTGGCAGCGGTTCACGTCCGGTGGTTACCGGATCGACTTCGTCGGCTCCCAGTTCAACGGGCCAGCCAGCCTCGGCGACCACGACCACCAGGGCCACTCCGGCTGGACGATCGCCCAGATCGACGCCAACGTGGTGAACTGGCTGCGGGCCACGAACCCGCGGACCGTGCTGCTGCACATCGGCACCAACGACATGTACGGCGACACGTCCGGGGCTCCGTCGCGGCTGGCCACGCTCGTCGACCGGATCACCAACACCGCCCCGAACGCTGACGTGTTCGTCGCGACGATCATCCCGAAGTCCGGCGCTGACAACCAGGTCCGGGGCTACAACGCCGCGATCCCCGGGATCGTGCAGAGCCGGGCCGCCGCCGGAAAACGCGTACACCTGGTCGACATGTACCGCGCCCTGACGCTCAGCGATCTGGCCGACGGGGTGCACCCTAACGCCACTGGCTACCGCAAGATGGCCGCCGCCTGGTACGACGCTCTCCGTACCGTGCCCGGCAGCATCGGGGGCGACACACCTCCGACCACTCCCCCGCCCACCACTCCCCCGCCCACCACGCCCCCGCCGACCACTCCCCCGCCGTCCGGCGACTGCCGCGTGACGTACACGGTCAACGCCTGGAACAGCGGTCTCACCGCGTCGGTCTCGGTGACCAACACGAGCAGCACGCCGGTCAACGGTTGGACCCTGGCGTTCACCCTGCCCGGTGGGCAGGCCATCACCAGCGGATGGAACGCCACCTACTCCCCGTCCAGCGGAGCGGTGACCGCCCGCAATGTCTCCTACAACGCGACGATCGCGCCCAACACCTCGGTCGACATCGGCTTCCAGGCGACCCACACGGGTGGCACCGGCCGGCCGGCCGCGTTCACCCTCAACGGCACCGCCTGCGCGGTCGCCTGACACCGGCCCTCGCGGTGCCGGGCCCGGCGGCCCGGCACCGCCCCCGGCACCCGCTGGTCGGCGAGACCCCGCGTCAACGCCGTGAACGGTGGCCCTCACGGCTACATCAGGTTCTGGACCGGAACACACGCACGGCAGGGCCAGACGCGTACGGTGCCGTCGTCATGCGTCGAGACGAGCCGCTCGCCGTCCGGGCTGAAGTCGACGGTCTCCACGGAGGCGCCGAATCCCCCGAAGGTCACTGACTGCGCGGCCTCCGAAGCGCGCCACAGCCGAGCGGTGCCGTCCTTTCCAGAGCTGAGCACCCATTGCCCATCCGGGCTGAACGACACGTGCCAGACGGGACCCTCGTGCCCTCGCAACACGATCGGCGCGCTGCCGCCCGCGACGGAGTGGATCTGCACGGTGCCGTCGAAGCCGGCACTGGCGACCCGTTGTCCGTCCGGGCTGAACGCCACGGCCCACACCAGTCCCTCGTGACCGGGAAGTAGTAGTGGTTCGGCAGTGCGGAGAGCGTCCCAGATCCGTAGGGTGCCCTCCGCGCCGGCTGTGGCGACCTTCGTGCCGTCCGGGCTGAAGGCGGCGTACCGGATCTCCTCGGCGACCCGATGGACTACCGGGGCACTCTGACCGCTGAGGTCCCAGATTCGCAGGCTCCGGTCGTTGCTGACGCTGGCCAGCCGGCGGCCATCAGGGCTGAAGTCAGCGGTCCACGCCTGCTTCTCGTGCCCCCGGAGCACCACCGGATCGTGTCTGCCGGCGAGGTCCCAGACCCGTACGCTGCCGTCGCGGCCGCCGGTGGCCACACTCGTCCCGTCCGAACTCACAGTGAGACCGTAGACGTCGCCGTCGTGGCTGCCGAGCACCCGAGGCTCGGCGGGTGCGGCCAGCTCCCAGACCCGCACCGTGCCGTCCTCGCCGCCGCTGACCACCCGCTGCCCGTCCGGGGTGAACGCGGCGGACCAGGTGGCCTTCTTGTGGCCCCGCAGGATCAGACGATCGCTGCCCGGGTCCCAGATCCGTAACGTGCCATCATCGGCGGCGCTCACCAACCGGGATCCATCCCTGCTGAACGCCAACGCCCAGACCCGGTTGGTGTGGCCGCGCAGCACCAACGGGTCGCCAGCGCCGTTGACGTTCCAGATCCGTACGGTCAGATCGTCACTGGTGGTCGCGACCCACTGCTCGTCCGGGCTCAGCGCGAGCCCTTCCACAGTGCCCTCATGCCCGCGCAGCACCACCGGGGCCTCCGGCCCGGTCAGCGGCCACACCCAGGCCGTACCGTCGGCGCTGGAGCAGGCCAGGCGGGTGCCGTCCTGGCTGAACACCAGTGTCCTGGTGGCCTCGCGTGGCCCGGTGAGAATCGTTCTGGTGGATCGCGTGGCCAGGTCCCAGAGTCGCACCGTCGCGTCGTGGCCGCTGCTGGCCAACTGGCGCCCGTCAGGGCTGAAGGCCACACCGACCGCCACCTTCCTGTGCCCACGCAGCACCACCGGTGGGTAGCCGCCGCGGGCATCCCAGACCCGAACGGTGGTGTCCTCGCCAGCACTGGCGACCAACCGTCCGTCGGGGCTGAAGGCCGCTCCCCAGACCGGGCCCTCGTGCCCGCGTAAAACGATGGCACCGGTGGTTCCATCGACCTGCCAGATCCGGACGGTGCCGTCCGACCCGGCGGTGACCAGTCGCTTCCCGTCCGGGCTGAACATCGGGCTCCAGACCTGTCCCTCGGGTCCGCCGGTGAGAGCCAGGCCCGGGCCGGAGACGCCGTGCCCGGCCCAGGTCCACACCCGCACCTCGCCGTCGGTCCCGGTGGCCGCCACCCGCCCTCCGTCCGGACTGAACGCCACCCCCAATGCCTTCTTGCCGCTCATCGGCACAATCGCCTGCAGTCGGTCATCGGCGGCGGCCTGGCGCAGCACCATCTCCGCGCCGACGGTCGGGCGTGTGGTCAGAGCGCGTTGGGCGAGGCGCTGCGCCTGCTGTGGATCGATCTGCAGTTGGTTGTTGGCCTCGACCGTCAGCTGCCGGGAAACAGCGAGGTCTCGTTCGGCGGCCGCCCTGTTCGCCTGCACCAGTGCCACTGCGGCGAGGACGCTCACGACGACAACGGTCGCCGCGAGCGCGGTCAACGCCACGCTGGTCCGCCGCCGTCGGGCTGCCCGGCGCCGGCTCTCTCGGGCACGGCTGGTCTCCAGAAAGTCCCGTTCCAGGTCACTGAGGTCCATCACCTGGTGCGTTCCCCAGAGCGCCAACTGGACCCCCCGATACAGGAATCCGTCCACACGGTCATGCCGATCCCACTCGGCGGCAGCCCCCGTCAGCCTGCGATGGGAGCGCAGCAGCTCCCGATCTTCGGTCAGCCAGCGACGCAGCCGGGGCCACTCCTGGATCAGGGCCTCGTGGGCCACCATGACGCCCTTCTCATCGGCCGTGACCAACCGCGCGGCCGTCAACCTGCCCAGCACCTCAGCCGCGGCCAACGGGTCCGACCCACCCACCAACTCGGCGAGGGGCGCCCGGCGTCGGGTGTCCTCGGTGCCGTCACCGAGGGCGGTCAGGCGCAGGAAGATGTCCCGTGCCAGCCCTCGCCGCCCTTCGTCGAACTGCGCGTACACCCCCTCGGCGGTACGCGTGATGGCGCCGTTCACGCCGCCTGACTCGCGGTAGTGGGCCAGTGTGATCCGTTTACCCTGCCGCAGGCGCGACGTCTCCAACAGCGCGTGGGACAGCAGCGGCAGCGCGCTCGTCTGACCGCCGACGTCTGCCACTGCCATCTCCACCAGTGCCGGATCGACGAGCAACCCGGCGCGCTCGGCGGGGCCGGTGATCGTCCGACGCAGATCCTCATCGTCCATCGGGCCGATCAACAGCTGGTGCTCGTGGAGAGCGGCCACCAGGGCCGGATAGGCGGCACACCGACCATAGAAATCGGCCCGCACTCCCAGCACCACGCGAACCCTGGGGATCTCCGCTGCGGCGAGCAGCGCGGCAATGAAGCCCGATCGCTCCTCCTCGTCCCGGCAGAGCGTGAAGAGCTCCTCGAACTGGTCCACCACGATGAGCATGTTCGCGACCGATGAGCGGGCATCACGAATCTGCTCGATCGTTTCGCGAATGCTGGCCGGATCATCGGTCAGTTGGCGTTGGACCGTGTCACGAGCCAGGTCCTGCTCATTGGCGAGCTGGAACGCGAGCTCTTCGATGGGATGTTCGCCGGGCGTCATCAGCAGTGTGGCCCAGGTCGGCAGACCCTTCACCGGATTATCGACCACAGCCGCTATCAGGCCCGCTCGCAGTAGGGACGACTTGCCCGCACCAGACGGGGCGAAAACCGCGACGAACCGGAGGCGGGTGAGCATTTCACAGAGCTGGGCCACCATGCGCTCACGTCCGAAGAACCATTCTGAGTCTTCCGGCTGAAACGCTGCCATTCCCCAGTACGGCCCGCGGCTGGCCCCCACCGTCTCGGCGGACGTCATGCTCGCGATCAGGCTGTGCCACCGTTCGGTCCATTCGGCTGGATCGCCGTCACAGGCGGCCACGTACGCCAGTGTCACCTGAAGGCTTGGCACGGTCTCTCCGCTGGCCGCCTTCGCCAGGGTGGTCACCGAGAAGTGCGCGCGTCTGGCCAGTTGACGGTAGGTCGGCGAACCCGCCTTTGTCCGCAGCTGACGCAGGTCGAGTGCGAACCGCTCCAGCTCGCCTGCCTCCGGGTCGAGCGGCCGCTCAGGTCTTCCCACGTTGTCCCCCGTCACAGAGTTGTTTGTCAGCCTGGCGACATTATTGGCAAACAATCCATTGGCGACTATATCTAGTTCCGTGAACGCCGATCGACGAGTGTCGGATAGCAGCCACCGCGCAACCAGGCGTACGGCCACGTTCGACGACTCGAGTCGATCGACGACACCAAGGAGAACTGGAGGGGGTGTGTGATGCACGCCAGAAACGGCATCGGCGTTGTTACCCACAGCACTGATGGCCGCCCTGGGTACGGGGGGTGTCACGCAATCCCCGAATGGAAGAGGGGGTATTCGATTACGAGTTCGCTACCGAGGCAACGTCAATTGTTGAAGCGTCAGCAGTCCAGGAAAGGTAGACATGAATATCACCCCTACGGCAGCTGAAAACGGTCTGTCGCGACCCCGACTTTCGGTGCGGCACCGATTCGCGGCCCTCGCGGTCGCCGTCGGCCTGCTCGTGCCGCTGGCGGGCTCTCCGGCGTCCGCAGCGTCCGCCGACGCCCGGCCGCAGACCGCGACGAGCAGCGGCTTGACCGCGGTCGACTTCGGAACCCAGGCCTGGGGCGACTGTCCGGCCGGCTACGCCTGCCTGTGGACCGGCCTCAACGCGACGGGAACCATGTACATCCTGGCCCGCTGTGAGCCCAACCTGGCTATGCCGTCCGGCATGAACAACAACATCGAGTCGGTACGGAACCGCGGCGGAGGCACGATGCGCCTCTTCGACAATGCCAGCGGAACGGGGACACCGCTGCAATCGATCTGGAATAACAGCAAGAACGTCAATCTGGCGACGAGCGCAAGGAACAGGGCCAGCTCGCTCCGCGTCGACTGCTAGGACGCGCAGCGATGGGGCGGCGACGGGATCCCGTCGCCGCCCCTCAGCCTGCGGAGGTGCTCAGGAGGCCGGGTAGGACGCAGCACCGAGCACCTCGCGACCCTCGCCGAACTCGTCGGTCACTGCTCCACGGCGCGGTAGAGCCGGCTCACGGTTTCGGCCACGCAGACGGGCTTGCCGCCACTGTCGCTCTCCACTGTGACCGTCACGACCAGCTGCACACCGCCGCTCACCGGCGACACGTCGACGATGGTGGCGGTGGCGCGTACGGCGGCGCCGACCCGCAGTGGCGCGGGGAAGCGCACCCGGTTCAGCCCGTAGTTGACACCCATCGCCACCCCCTCGACCCGGTAGAGCCCGCCCGCCAGGGCTGGCAGCAGCGACAGGGTGAGGTACCCGTGGGCGATCGTCCCGCCGAACGGCCCCGCCGCGGCTCGGACCGGGTCGAGATGGATCCACTGGTGGTCGTCCGTGGCGTCGGCGAAGAGGTCGACGCGGCTCTGCTCGATGCGCTGCCACGGACCGGGCCCGAGGCTCTCGCCGGTCGCGGCGGCCAACTCCTCGACGGAGGTGAAGACTCTCATGCCGGATCTCCCTACAGCTGTTAGAAGGCGTTGACGCCGGTGAGCGCGCGTCCGATGAGGAGTTGCTGAATTTGACTGGTGCCCTCGTAGAGCGTTGCCACCCTGGCGTCGCGCAGATACTTGCCGACCGGATACTCGTCGATGTAGCCGTACCCGCCGAAGACCTGGACCGCGTTGTTGGCCGCGCGGACGGCGGCCTCACTGGCGAAGAGCTTGGCCGTCGACGCCTCGGTGGCGAACGGCTGGTCGCGGTCGATCAGGTCGGCCACCTGCCACACCAGCAGCCGGGCGGCGGCCGTGTCGACCGCGATGGCGGCGAGCAGTTGTTGGACGAGCTGGTGTGCGGCGATCGGCTTGCCGAACTGGGTGCGCTGCCCGGCGTAACCGACTGCCGCGTCGAGGCAACCCTGGGCGATGCCGACACAGCCGGCGGCCACCGACATCCGCCCCTTGGCGAGGGTGGCCAGGGCCAGCCGGAACCCGGCGCCCTCGGCACCGAGGCGGGCCGTGTCCGGCACGCGCACCTCGTCGAAGCCCAGCTCGCCGGTGGCCTGACCGCGTAGGCCGAGCTTGCCGTGGATCTCCCGCCGGGTCAGCCCCGGGCTGTCGGTGGGCACCAGGAACGCGGTGATTCCGCGGTGCCCGGGGCCGCCGGTGCGGGCGAAGACCAGCGCGACGTCGGCGGTGGTGCCGTTGGTGATGAACATCTTGGTGCCGGTGAGCAGCCAGTCGGTGCCGTCGCGGATCGCGCGGGTGCGCAGTGCGGCCGCGTCCGAGCCGCTGTCCGGCTCGGTCAGCGCGAAGCAGCCGAGTGCGCTGCCGGCGCAGAGCTTCGGCAACCACTCGGCCCGCTGTTCCGCGCTCCCGTGCGCGGCGATCGACTTGGCGACCAGGCCGAGGGAGACCGAGACGATGCCGCGCACCGCCGAGTCGCCCCGGCCCAACTCTTCCAGGACCAGGCAGTACGCGAGGTGGTCGCCGCCGGAACCGCCGTCGGTCTCGGCGATGGTCAGCCCGAGGAAGCCCAGGTCACCGAGCATGCCGACGATGGCGGGGTCGACCGATTCGCGGCGGTCCCAGACGGCCGCGTGCGGCAGCAGCTCGCGGTCGGCGAACTCGGCGGCCAGCTGGCGGACCGCCGCCTGCTCGGCGGAGAGGGTGAGGTCCATGACGCTCAAACTAGCGGTGATAGTTAAACGCGTCCAGACCGGACGTTCACCGGTCGGAGGCCAGACCGACGTGCCGTTCGGCGGTGAACGCGCGGGCCAGTTCGGTCCGCGAACGGATGCCCAGCCGGTGGAACACGTTGCGCAGGTGGTGATCGACGGTGCGGGTGGAGAGGAACATCCGGGCGGCGATCTCCCGGTTGGTGGCGCCCTCGGCGACCAACTCGGCGATCCGCAGTTGCTGGCCGGTCAACAACCGCGCCGCGGGCAGGTCCGGCGGACCGATCGACTCCCCGGCCGCCCGCAGCTCCGTGGTGGCCTGCTCGGCCCAGCACTCCACCCCGAGCAGGCTGAACATCTCGCGGGCCTGGTGCAGGTGCGTCCGCGCGTCGCGAGGGCGTCGACTGCGGCGCAGCTCCTGACCGAAGAGCAGTTCGGTGCGGGCCCGCTCGAAGGTGCCGGCCTCGGTCGGGTGCAGACGCAGCGCCGCCTGGAAGTCCCGTTCCGCCTCGGGGCCGCCCCGAGGAGCGAGCAGTGCGTGACACCGCGCGGACAGGGCCCGGCGCAACGGGCTCGCGGTGCTGCTGGCCCACCTGTCGAACGCGGCGAGCGCGGCCGTCGCCGCCGGCCGGTGCGCCAGGTGCGCCGCCGCCTCCACCAGGTACGGGGTGGCCATCACCTGCACGAGGACCTGGCCTCGGCGCGTGCCGAGCCGAGCCAGCGACGCCAGCCGCTCCGCCGCCTCGGCGTGCCGGCCGTCAACCAGGTCGAGCACCGCCAGGGCCCACGCGGCGAGCGCATGCGGGCGGCTGCCCGGCGTCGGCGACTCGCCGATCTCGCGGATCCGCCGCAGGCTGGTCTCCCGATCGGCCCGGATCGCGGCGAGGACGGCGAGCATGCCCAGATGGACGTTGGCGCAGTTGACCTGCCCGGTGGCCCGAGCCACGCGCAGCCCGTCGCGGGAGGTCTCCGCCGCCGCCTCGTGCCGACCCAGCCAGTACTCGGCGACCGCCCGCAGCTCCAACGCCCGCGGCAGCATGGACAACTCACCCCGTTCCCGGGCCAGCTCGACGGCGCGTTCGGCGAGCCGGTGGGCCGCGCCGTCCACTGCCACCAGCAGTCCGGCCGCCGCGGCGCAGCTGAGCGCGGTGGGGGTCAACGCCCAACCGGTCAGCCGGTCGCCCAACACCACGGCGCGGCGCAGCGCGGGCCCGGCTCGCTCGTGGTCGCCCCGCAGGGTCGCCGCCACCCCGGCGACCAGACAGCCCATGACCTCGATGGCCGGTGGGTCGTCCGGTCGCCGCAACGCCAGCGCCCGCCGGCCGATCTCGGCGTACCGGTACTGGTCGCCGGTGAAGCAGACCGCCTCCCCGGCCCGCACCAGCCCGGTCAACGCCAGGGCACGGTCGGTGCCGTTTACCGCCGCGGCGGAGGCCAGCAGCGTGGCCGACGCACTCATCGCGGTGCCGCAGCGCAGCTCCAGCTCGCCGCGGAGCAGATCGGCGCGGCCTCGAACGACCGGGTCGACGCAGACCGCGCGGAGGCGGTCGAGCAGCAGCCGGGCCTCGTCGGGTTGTCCCCCGGCCCAGGCGTACCGGGCTGCGGTCAGCAGGCGGGTGGCGGTCAGCCTCGGCTGGTCGCTCAGCTCGGCGGCCCACCGCAGGGCCACCGAGGCGGCGACCCAGCCGTCGGGTCCGCCGACCGCCGCCTGTTCCAGCTCGGCGGCGAGGGCCGGATCGGCACCGGCGGTCGCGGCGGCGAGGTGCATCGCCCGGCGGAGCCGCTGCCCGTCCGCGACCAGCACCTCGGCGAGCAGTCGGTGCGCCGCGCGACGCTCCGCGATCGGCGCGCTGGCCGCGATCATCGTGCGCACCAGCGGCTGCGGAAACGTGACGCCGCGCTGCTCGACGCGGACCAGGCCGGCGACCTCCGCCGGGGCGAGCGCCTCGACCTCGGCGCCGGCGGCTGCCGTGGCCCGGATCAGGGTGCCCGGCTCGCCGTCCTCATCGAGCGCGGCGAGCAACAGCACCCGCCGGGTCTCCGGGGGCAGCCGGTCCAGCCGGGCACGGTACGCGCGACCCAGCGCTCCGTCCGCCGGTGGCGCGGCGGGCAGTGACTCCTCGCCCCGCCACTGCCCCGCGGTGAGCACCTCGGCGAGGTCCACAAGGGCCTGCGGGTTGCCGCCGCCGATCGCGGCCAAGGCGGTCAGGGCCGACGTGGCTGGCCGGTCGGGGAGCCGGTTGACGCCCTCGCGTTCGGTCAGCCGATCGAGTCGATCGGTGAGGACGGCGCGGCTCTCGTGCTCGCTCAGCGCGCGCAGCCGGTGCGCCGGTATCCCGTCGAGGTTGGCGGTGACGTCCGCGGTGAGCAGGACGGCGAGCGGCAGGTGCCGCAGTCGGCGGGCCACGAACGCCAGCACCTGCGCGGTCTGCGGGTCACCCCGGTCGATGTCGTCCATGGTGGCGAGCAGCGGCCGGTCCCGGGCGGCGGCGGCGAGCAGCCCGAGCACCGCCATCGACAGGGTCAACCGCCGGTCGGCCGGGCAGCTCTCCCCAGCCAGCGCGCGCCGCAGCAGTTGGCGCTGCTCACCGGGGAGCGCGGCGGCCCGGTCGAGCACCGGGTCGACAAGACGTTGCAGGCCGGCGTACGGCAGTGCGGCCTCCTCGGCGAGCCCGCTGCCGGCCAGCACGGTGCAGCCACCCTCGGCGTGCCGGTGGGCGTAGCCGATCAGCGCAGTCCGGCCCGATCCGGGCTCTCCGCGCAACAGCAGGGCACCGCCGGCGTTGGTCATGCCGTCGAGCAGGCTCCGGACAGCCCGGCACTCGTCGTCCCGGCCACGCAGCACGGTTAGTTGCACTCTTGATGCAGTAACCATGCTTGCCAGTGTTACCCATCGGAAACCGAATGGAAAGAGGGGGCGATATCGGGCCGGGCCGGAATCAGTCGGGCGCGACCTCGGCCAGCAGGGCGCCCACGGTCCGGGACATCACCGCGCGGGCCTGGTCCACGCCGAGATCGAGCCCGTAGCGCAGCATCGACCAGGCCTGCCACGTGCTCGCCGCCACCAGGGCGTTGAGCAACTGCTCCCGGCCCGGCCCGGCCTCGGCCAGCTCGACGGCGAAGAGCTCCTCGACCTCGTCGCGGACCCGTTCGATGTGCTTGAGTTTGTTGCGGTGCAGCTGCTCGGAGACCGGCTCACGCATCTGGGCGGCCCGCGCCGACGGCGCGATGAGCTGGAGCAGCCGGGCCCGCTGCCGGCAGTACGCGTCGACCCGCTTCGCCAACGGCAGCCCGGTCGAGATCGGCCGGTAGGCGGCGTCCTGCTGACGGAGCACCTCCGCGCCGCTGGCCTCGAAGAGGGTTTCCATGTCCTTGAAGTTGGTCCAGAGGGTGCGCAACGAGATCCCGGCCCGCTCCGCGATGCGTTCCCCGGTCGGGCGGAGGTCACCCTCGGAGATGAGCGCGAGGTGCGCCTCGACGATGGCCGCGCGGGTCCGCTCGGCGCGGGCGGTGCGCCCGTCGACCCGGCCCGCCACATCGACCCCGTCCATCCGCCCTCGCCCCCTCACCGCCATGGCGTCCCCCGACGCACCGCCGAGTCTAGACAGCCGTTGATCAGCGGCTCCGGACGCTCCGCCGACGTCGTCATCCGGCCCGGCCGGTCAGCGAGACGCCACCGTCGCAGACGATGGTCTGCCCGGTGATCCAACTGGCGTCGTCGGAGGCCAGGAAGGCGACAGCGCCGGCCACGTCCGATGGCAGACCGAGGCGTCCGAGCGGGTACCGCGCGGCGACCTCGGCCTCCCGCCCGTCGTAGAGGGCGGCGGCGAAGCGGGTCTTCACCACGCCGGGGGCGACCGCGTTGACCCGGACCATCGGCCCCAGCTCCACGGCGAGACTGGCGGTGAGGTGGTTGAGCGCAGCCTTGCTGACCCCGTAGCAGGCGATGCCGGGGGACGGGCCCAGCCCGGCGATCGACGAGACGTTGACGACGCAGCCGCCGCGCTCGGTCATGCCGGCGGCGCAGACCTCCTGCACCCAGCCGAGCGCGGCGACCACGTTCACGTCGAGGATCTTGCGGGCCGCAGCCAGGTCCAGCTCGACCAGCGGGCCGTGCACCGGGTTGATGCCGGTGTTGTTGACCAGCAGATCCACCGGGCCGAACGCCGCGCTCACCTGGCGCACCGCGGCGGCCCGGTGCTCGGGATCGTCGGCCCGGCCCGGCACCGCAAGGGCGTGCGCCGGACCGCCCAGGGTGGCGACCGCCTCGGCCAGCCCTTCCGGGCGGCGGGCGGTCAGACCCACCCGCGCGCCCTCGGCGACGAGGCGTTGGGCGATGGCCAGACCGATCCCCCGACTGGCGCCGGTGACGATGGCGACCCGGCCCGCGAGTCGGTCCGAATATGCATTCACGGTGCAGATAGTAGGAGCGTCGATCGGTATCGGTCAACGCCTCCGGCGACCGGTCGGCAGGCCGAGCCGACAGCACGCGCGCAGTCGTCCGACCGGGCGTGGTCGGGCGGGACCACGCCCGGTCGGACGTCGGGGCTGCGGGGCCTCAGGAGACGGTCGGCACCCCGTTCGCCGGCGGCGCGGCCGGGGTGGCGGTGTACTCGTTGACCGACCCGTCCGCCTCGTCCGTCTCGTACGCCGGCCCGAAGTAGCTCTGCACTCCCCCACTCACCCGGCTCAACCGCTGGCCGCCGTACCCGGAGTGGTCCTTCGCGGAGAAGCGCAGCGGCACCAGCCCGGGGCCCTGGAAGCCGCCCTTCTGCACTGCCTCCAGCACCTTCTCCCGGCTCAGGTCCTTGCCGGCGGCGAGCAGCACCTGCACGAAGAGGTAGCCGACCGACATGCCGTAGACGGTGTTGCCGTCGAACGGCGCGTCGCCGTTGTGCTCCTTGTTGACCTTCGTGAAGAGCTGGATCCACGGGTTCGCTGTGTCGTTCTGCATCGGCAGGTAGTTGGTGCCGACCATGCCCTCCAACAGCGGCGCGGCGGCGCCGAGCTGCTTGGCCAGTGTCGGGTGGTCGGCGCCGACGTTGGAGACCAGCCACTGCGGCTTGAAGCCCAGCCGCGCCGCGGTGCCGATGGAGAGCGCGGTGAAGCCGGGCACTGTGGCCAGCACGACGACCTGGCAACCGGCCGCCTTGAACGCGCCGATCTGCGGCGCCACGTTGGTGTTGCTGGTGACGTACGTCTGCTTGACCGCCACGGCCGTGGCGCCGAGCACCTTCTCCACGCCGGCCAGGCTGTCCCGCCCGAAGTCGTCGTCCTGACCGAGGAAGCAGACCTTCTGCCCGGCCAGGTCCCGCTTCGCGTAGTTGGCGAGGATCTTGCCTTCGACCGTGTAGTCCGGGTTGAACCCGAACGTGCCCGGATACTTGTCCGGCTGGTCCCAGCTGCGGCTGCCGGAGGCGACGAACAGGTCTGGCACCCGGTTGCTCTTGAGGAAGTCGAGCACACCGGTGTGCGTCGGCGTACCCAGGCCGTTGAGGACGGCGAAGACCTTGTCCTGGAGGACGAGCTGACGGACCACCTGCTGGGTGTTCGCCGGGTTGTAGCCGTCGTCCATGATCTTGTAGGTGATCTTGCGGCCGTGCACTCCGCCGTTGGCGTTGACGTAGTCGAAGTACGCCTTCGTCGCCGGGGCGATCTTCGAGTAGCCGGCCGAGGCCGGCCCGGTCAGCGGCATGTGGGTGCCGACGAGGATCTCGGTGGCGGTGACACCCGGCACCGACGCCCCGCCGGAGCCGGGTCCGTCGTCGCCGCTACAGCCGGCTGCGGTGATGAGCAGGGCAAGGGTGCTGGCGATCGCGAGGCCGCGATGCGCTTTACGGTGCATGGGAAACACCGACCTTTCTCGGTCCGGTTGTCGGGGAACGGTGTGGTGGTGGGGCGCCCGGCCGAGGCCGGACCGAGGACAGCTCAGGAACGCCGGGTCGGCCGCCTGGCCAGCAACGCCCGGCCGAGACGCGACAGCAGACCCTGCACACCGCCGGGGGCGGCGATCATGACGACGATCAGGGTGAGCCCGAAGATCGCCAGGGGAAGGTTGCCCTCCAGCCGCTGCGCCACCGCGGGCGAGAGCGTGAGCATCTCGGTCACCGAGTGGGTCAGATCGGGCAGGGCGACCAGCAGGACAGCTCCCCACAACGCGCCGGTCAGTCGACCCAGGCCACCGATCACCACTGCCATCAGCAGGAACAGCGACAGGGTCAGCGAGAACGCGCCGGGCGAGACGCTCTGCGCGAGCACCGCCAGGAGCGCACCGCCGAGCCCGGCGGTGGCGGCGCTGACCACGAACGCGAGGACCTGGGTGCGGGCCACGTGGATGCCGGCCAGGCGGGCCGCCACCTCGTCGTCGCGGACCGCCCGGAAGGTACGCCCGTACCGGCTGCGGATCAGGTTCGCCAACAGCAGCAACGCGAGCAGGGTGGCCGCGCCGGTGACCCAGAGCTGCCACCGTTCGTACGGGAAGTACGGGCCGAGCGACAACGGCGGCGGCTCCACCGGCACCGACAGCCCCTGCTCGCCGTTGAACACGCCGTCGAAGGTGACCGCCAGCGCCGGCACCACCACGGCCACCGCGAGGGTGACCCCGGCCAGGTAGGGGCCGCGCAGCCGGGCCGCGGCCACACCGACCACCGCGCCGACCGCGACCGTGCAGACGATCGCCGCACCCAACGACAGCGGCAACAGCCAGCCGCCGGTCATCCCCCGGTCGGCGAACGCGGTCTGACAGAGCGCCACCGTGTACGCCCCGGTGGCCATCAACGCGCCGTGCCCGAGCGACAGTTGACCGTTGAGCCCGGTGAGGACGGTCAGCCCAGCCGTCGCGCAGAGGTAGGCGGCCACAGTGGCGAGCTGGAAGTTGCGGAACGGCTCGACGGAGTAGCTGACCGCCACCAACAGCAACCCGGCGGCCAGCACCACAGCCAGGTGGCGCAGCAGTGTGGAGCCGCGTCGCCGGTCGACCGGTCGGCCGCCCCGGTCGTCCAGCTGCTCTCTCGGCGGCAGTGCCGCCCTCGTGGCGCTCACACCCGCCTCGCCGCGACCGGGGCGAACAGCCCACCGGGCCGGACCAGCAGCACCGCCAGCAGCAGGACCAGCACCGCGAGCGGAGTGAGGTCACTGCCGGCGTAACCGCTGACGTAGGAGAGCAGCAGCCCCACCACCAGCCCACCGACCACCGCCCCCGGTGGACTGTCCAGCCCGCCGACCACCGCCGCGGTGAACGCCGAGACGAACACCAGGTCCATCGCGTGCGGGTGCAGGCCCAACTCGGTCGGCAGGACCAGCATGGCGGCCAGCGCGCCCACCCCGGAGGCGAGCGCCCAGCCGAGGGTCAGCATCCCACCGACGTTGACCCCGAGCAGCCGGGAGACCTCCGGAGCGAAGGCCGCCGCGCGCATCCGCAACCCCACCGGGGTACGGGCGAACATCCAGGCCAGGCCACTGACCACCACGCCGATCGTGGCGAAGACGAACAGGTCGTACGGGGACAGCACGGCGACCCCACCCACGGTGAGGGCGGACCGGCTGAACGGGGCCTCGGCCGGGCGGAACTCGCTGCCGTACACCATGCCCAGTACGGCCTGGATCAGCAGCACCAGCCCGAGCGCGACGATCACCGGGTTGAGCGGTGAGGCGTGATCGACGTGCCGCATCACCACGCGGTCCACCAGCGCGCCGAGCAGCAGGCCGGCGACGATCGCGACCACGAAACCCAGCCAGTAGGAACCGGTAGCGGTGCTGACCGTGTAGGCGACGTACGCGGCGGCGACGGCCATCGCTCCCTGGGCGAAGTTGACGACCCGCGCCGCCCGCCAGATGAGCACCAGGGCCAACGCGAACGCGGCGTACACCGCGCCCCGGGACAGGCCGTCGACGGTGAGGAACACGAAGCGGTCCAACAGTCCTCCCTCCGGGGGACGAGGTGGTGGTCAGAAACCGAGGTACGCGTGGCGCAGGTCGACGTCGTCGCGTAGCTGCACCGCCGGGGCGGCGATCACCACCCGACCGAGGGACATCACGACGCCCTGGTCGGCGACGGCGAGCGCGCTGCGCACGTTCTGCTCGACCAGCAGGACGGTCAGCCCGGTGCGGTCGCGCAGTTGGCGGAGCAGGGCCATGGTCCGGGCGACCACCCGTGGCGCAAGGCCGAGCGACGGCTCGTCCAGCAGCAGCAGACGGGGTCGGCCGACCAGGGCCCGACCGAGCGCGAGCATCTGCCGCTCGCCGCCGGAGAGCTGGTGACCGAGGTGCCGGCGGCGTCGGGCCAGCGGCTCGAAGAGCTGGTAGACCTCGTCGAGGGCCCGCCCGGCGTCGGCCCGGTCGCGTCGCCACAGCCCGCCCAGCCGCAGGTTCTCGTCGACGGTCAGCTCGCTGATCACGCCACGACCCTCCGGCACGTGCGCCATGCCGCGTCGGACGAGCTGCTCCACCGGCGTACCGCGAAGGTCTTCCCCGGCCAGCAGGACCTGGCCGGCGGCCGGGCGGATCATGCCGGAGAGCGCGCGCAGCAGAGTGGTCTTGCCGGCGCCGTTCGCGCCGACGACAGCGGCGATGGTGCCGGCCGGGACGGTGAGGTCGATGGCCCGCAACACGGGCGCGGCACCGTAACCGGCGACCAGCCCCCGCACGACGAGCAGGTCGGTCGCGGTCATGGGGATGCCTCCTCGACTGTGACACCGAGGTACGCGTCGGTGACCGCGGGGTCGTCGCGGATCTCGTCCGGGGTGCCGGCGGCGATGACCCGGCCGAAGTCGAGCACCACGAGTTCGTCACAGACGGCCATCACCAGGTCCATGTGGTGTTCGACCAGGAGCACGGCGCAGGGGGCGGTGTCCCGCCGGGGCAGTTGCCGGACCAGCTCCGCCAGCTCGGCGATGTCGTCCGCTCCGAGGCCACCGGCCGGCTCGTCGAGCAGGAGCAGCCGGGGCCGCGCGGCGAGCGCGCGGGCCAGGGCGACCCGCTGGCGTACGGCGAAGGGCAGTGTGGTCGGCGCGGCCCCGGCGTGCTCGGCGATGCCCAGCTCGTCGAGGATGGCGAGGGCGTCCCCGCGCAGCCGGCGCTCGTCGCGGTCGCTGGCCGGCAGCCCGAGCAGCGCCGGGACGAAGCCGGCACGGGCGGTGTGCGAAGCGCCGGTCATCACGTTCTCCAGCACGCTGAGCCCGGCGAAGAGTCCGGTGCCCTGGAGGGTCCGGGCGATGCCGAGCCGGGTCAGCCGGTGCGGCCGTGGCCGCAGCGGCCGGCCGTCGAGGGTGAGTGAGCCCGTCTCCGGTGCGACGAAGCCGCAGATCACGTTGAACAGCGTGGTCTTGCCGGCGCCGTTGGGCCCGATGACGCCCACCACCCGGTTGGGTGGCACCCGCACTGACACGTCGTCGAGGGCGGTGAGGCCGCCGAAACGGACGCCGATGTGGTGCAGTTCGAGGCCGCGCTCCATCACCCATCCCTCTGCCGTGGCGGGTGTTTATTTACACTCGCAGTGTACGTTTCTCGGGTTTGGCGTCAAGACCTTCAATGCCCCTTCGCGCACGTGGACGGGGCGGCCGCCAGCGGCGACCGCCCCGTGACCGCCGTCAGGCGCTGGGACAGGTGTTGCGGTACTCCTGGATCTGCGAGCCGCTCGGGCCGGGGCAGAGGAACTGCTCGTAACGGGTGTCGTCGTCGACGAAGCGCTTCAACCAGGCCACCATCTGCCGCGCGGTCGGCGTGTTCGTGGTCTGCGGGAAGAAGTGGCTCGCCCCGTTCAACTCCAGGTACGCCTTCTCGGCGGAGGCCGGGATGCTGTTGTAGAACGGCACCGAGTGCGTCGCGACGGGCGCGACGCTGTCGCTCTCCCCACCGACGATCAGGGTGGGCACCCGCAGCTCGGACCAGCTCTTGTCGGTGTTCCACGGTGCCAGCGGCACAGCGGCCTGCAACGACGGCCGCGACGATGCCGCCTCCAGGCTGCCCCCGCCACCCATGGAGTGGCCGGCCACGGCGAGTCGACTGCTGTCGATCCGGGTCCGCACCGAACTGCGCTGGGTGAGGTAGTCCAGGGCGGCGAGCAACTGCCGGCCCCGGCTGGCCGGCTGGTCCAGTCGGGTGTTGGTCTCGATGCCGATCACCACGAACCCGTGCGAGGCGATGCGCGGTCCGAGCCAGCTGATGCTGGACCAGGCGGCTGTGTAACCGGGCGAGATGGCGATGGCGCCGAAGGTGCCCTCGCTGGTGCTGGTCGGGTAGTAGATGACGCCGCCGCCGAAGCCGGTGACGCTCAGCGAGGACACGCTCTGCGAGGCCGTCGCGAACGGGCCGCGGCTGGCCTCCAGGATCGCGGTGGTCGGGGCGGGGCCCCGCTCGTACGGGCCGGCGGCCTGGGCGGCACCGGAGGATCCGGCCAGTACGCCGCTGGCGGCCAGGACGGCGGCCAACGCGAACCGGGTGGCACGGGCTGCGACGGAACGGGGACGGGTGGTGGTTGGTGAGGACACGTCGGGCACTCCCTAAAGTCGAGGGATATCGACGTGTGTCAGTTTTAGCTGCTTGGCCGATCTCGGCATCGGCGAAATCACCAGTCCCGGCGCGGGATGCCGAGATGAATGGTGTTTCGACCCTCTGACCTGGGGTAGCAGGGCAGACGCCGGCCCGCACACGCGCCATCGAGAGGTTCATTCAGTGGATTCCAGCAAGCCCGCCGAGGCGGTCAAGAACGTCGTGAAGACCGCCTCAGGAAAGATCGTCGACGCCCTCACCCCGGATGTCCCCGGTGCGCCGGGGAGCGCGCCACCGCCGCTCGAGGAGCCGACGACGCCGCACGACCCGCTACCGCCGAAGCCCGAACAGGGGGCACCGCAGACGCGCACGCCAACCGGCGCGGAGACCGGCGCGCCGACGATCGCCAACGGTCAGCAGGGGGCCTACCTCACGACCGCGAACGGCGCGCGGCTGCGCGACACCGACCACTCGCTCAAGGCCGGCCCGCGCGGCCCGGTGCTCCTTCAGGATCACCACCTACGCGAAAAGATCATGCACTTCGACCACGAACGCATTCCGGAGCGCGTGGTGCACGCCCGGGGCGCCGGCGCGCACGGTGTGTTCACCGCGTACGGCACCGCCGAGGCGGTCACCAGGGCCGGGTTCCTCAAGAAGGGGCGCGAGACCGACGTCTTCGTCAGGTTCTCCACGGTGCTCGGTTCGCGGGGTTCGGCCGACACGGTCCGCGACACCCGTGGCTTCGCCACGAAGTTCTACACCGACGAGGGCACCTTCGACCTGGTCGGCAACAACATCCCGGTCTTCTTCATCCAGGACGCGATCAAGTTCCCGGACATCATCCACGCCGGCAAGCCGCACCCCGACCGGGAGATCCCGCAGGCGCAGAGCGCCCACGACACCTTCTGGGACTTCGTGTCTCTGCACACCGAGGCGCAGCACCACACCATCTGGAACATGTCCGACCGGGGCATTCCGCGTTCGTACCGGACGATGGAGGGCTTCGGCGTGCACACCTTCCGCCTCGTCAACGAGGCCGGGGAGACGGTGCTGGCAAAGTTCCACTGGAAGCCGAAGCTGGGCGTGCACTCGCTGACCTGGGAGGAGGCGCAGCTGATCGGCGGCATCGACCCGGACTTCCACCGACGCGACCTCTACGACGCCATCGAGGCCGGCGCGTATCCCGAGTGGGAGCTGGGCATCCAGGTCTTCCCGGACACTCCCGAGGAGACCTTCGCCGACATCGACCTGCTGGACCCGACGAAGATCGTGCCGGAGGAGCTGGCCGAGGTGCAGCCCATCGGGAAGCTGGTGCTCAACCGGACGCCGACGAACTTCTTCGCCGAGACCGAACAGGTCGCCTTCCACCTCGGTCACCTGCCCCCGGGCATCGACGTCACCAACGACCCGCTGTTGCAGGGCCGGCTCTTCTCGTACCTCGACACCCAGCTCACCCGGCTGGGCGGGCCCAACTTCACGCAGATCCCGATCAACCGCCCGCACGCCGCGGTGAACGACATGCTGCGTGACGGCTTCCACCAGCACGCCGTGCACGCAGGCGTCGCACCGTACCGACCGAACTCGCTCGACGGCGGCAACCCGTTCCCCGCCGGGGACGCCGAGCACGCCTTCGTCGACGTGCCGGTAACCGTGGCGCAGGCACCGAAGGTACGCGCGAACCCTGCCTCGTTCGACGACCACTACAGCCAGGTCCGCCTGTTCTGGCTGAGCATGTCGCCGGTCGAGAAGGAACACATCATCAGGGCGTACACCTTCGAGCTGGGCAAGTGCTACCACCAGGCGATCAAGGAGCGTCAGCTGCAGAGCCTCGCCAACATCGACCCGGTGCTGTGCGAACAGGTCGCCACCGGCCTGGGCCTGCCCGCGCCCCAGCCGACAGTGCCGCTTCCCGACGTCACGCCCAGCCCGGCGCTGTCGCAGGTCGGTCGGGAGTGGCCGAGTGACGGCCGGATGGTCGGGATCGTCGTCGACCCCGACGGCGACCTGGACGGCGTCGACGAGGTCCGCAGGGCCGTGTTCGACGCCGGGATGGTGCCGCTGCTGATCGCCCCGCACGGCGGCATGGTCGGCGACCTGCCGGTGCAGCGCACCTTCGCCACCGGCCGGTCGGTCGAGTTCGACGCGGTCCTCCTGGCCGGCGCGCCGGCACCCGCACCGGATGCCCTGCCCGCCCGCGACGCCAAGGCGGGCACGCCGGCCCCAACCACCGTGGACCCCCGCGTGCTGCTTCTCGTCGAGGAGTGCTGGCGGCACGCCAAGGCGATCGGCGCCTGGGGCTCCGGCGTCACAGTGCTGGAGCAGGTCGGCGTCGCCGGCACCCCGGGCGTCGTGGCGGCGGGCTCGGGCGCCGAGGCGCTGACCGCCGTGCAGCAGTTGATGGCCGCACACCGGGTCTGGGAACGGTTCCCCGCCGCGGTCGCCTGACCCAGGCACAGACGAGGGCCGTCCTCCGCACCACCGGGAGGACGGCCCTGGTCAGTGTCCTGGCGCTGTGGAATCAGCCGATGTCGGCCAACCGGGGCAGCACCTCGTCGCCGAGCCGCCGGGCGAACTCGACAGGGTCCCGATCCGGCGTCACCTGCACCTCGCGCACGCCGAGCGCTGCGTACTCGGACACCTCGGCGAGGAACGCGTCGGTGTCGTCCAGCGGCGCCTGGGCGGCGACCACGGTCTTCTCGATGGTGTCGTAGTCACGGCCCTCGGCGGCGCAGTGCCCGCGCAGCACATCCAGCTTGCGCGCGATGTCGTCGATGCCGCCGCGGCCGAACAGGTTGCAGGCGTCGGCGTACCGGGCCACCAGCAGCAGGGTCTTCTTCTCGCCGCCACCACCGATCATGATCGGCGGGCGCGGGCGGCTCAACGGCTGCGGCGAGTTGATGGTCTCGGCGAGCTGGTAGTGCTGCCCGTTGAACGGGCCGTCGTCGGCACTCCACATCTGAAGGCAGATGCGCAGCGTCTCCTCCAACCGCTCGAACCGCTCGGCCACCGGGACGACCGGCACGCCCAGCCCGAGCTGCTCCCGCTCGTACCAGGAGGCGCCGATGCCGAGGCGGGCCCGGCCGCCGGAGAGCACGTCGAGGGTCGTCACGGTCTTGGCGAGCAACCCCGGGTAGCGGTACATCACGCCGGTGACCAGCACGCCCAGCGTCATCCGTTGCGTCATGGCCGCGACGTAGCCCAGCGTGGTGTACGCCTCCAGCATCGGCTCCTCGGCCGCGAACACCGCGTCCATCTGGAAGAAGTGGTCCATCACCGTGAACGACGCGACGCCGGCCTGCTCGGCGACTGTCGCCGTCTGCGCCAGGGTCGGTGCGATCGCGGCCGGGTCGGCCGGAGTCGAGTAGTTCCAGTAGTGCAGCCCGAGCTTCATGTTGGCACCTCCGCAACGAGCCTAGTGCCGCCCGGCGTCTGCCGGAGGCGGCTCGGAACCGCCTACGAATCAGCTCCGGCGGCGTCCATTACCGGACCATGACAATTCGTGGATCACGCGGGGATATCCGGCTGGCAGCTTTCGGTGAGTGATCCAACAGCTGTCTCCCACCGAGCCCCGGCCCGTCGAGCTGAAGCCCGACGCGACGCGCGTCCGGTTCCGCCACCGCCACCGGACCGGACCCACCCCTGCCTCCGCGCCCGCACCCGCCGCCGGGTCACACCGGGCGCAGTGGGCTGATGCCGCGAAGGGCGTCTGCATCATCCTCGTCGTGCTGTGGCACGTCGTCGTGAAGGACTACCTCCAGATCGACTGGCACGTCGGCGTACCGGTGCCGGGCTTCTGGGGAACGCTGGGTGAGCAGTTCCTCCCGCTGCGGATGCCGCTGTTCTTCACCATCTCGGGCGTCTTCGCGGCGAACGCCGCCCAGCGGCAGTGGCGGGTGGTCGCCCGCAGCCGGATCGCCGGGTTCCTCTACCTGTACGCCGTCTGGCTGCTGATCCACACAGTGGTCCTCGCCGCCGCGCCGCAACTGCCTACCGACCGGGCCACCTCGGCGCTCGGCCTGCTGGAGCAGCTCACCGTCACGCCGTCCAACCTCTGGTACCTGTACGCCCTGGCGCTCTACTTCACGATCGCCAAGGTGACCCGCCGGGCGCCCCGGGCGCTGGTCCTGGTCCCCGCCGCCGCGCTGTCCGCCGTGGCCGCCGCCGGCCTGCTCGACACCCCGGGCAACCGCGCCGGCCTCTACCAGAACCTGGTCTTCTTCCTCGCCGGCCTGTACCTGCGGCCGCAGATCCAGCGGTGGGCCGCCACCGCCAGCCGCCGCCGGCTGTTGCTGACCTCTGGTGGTTACGTCCTGGCGCTCGCCGCGATGGCGGTGACCGGCGCCCAGCAGTGGTTCGGGGTATGGCCGGCGGTCTCCGTGCTGGCAGTGATCTTCGGCATAACCGCCGCTGCCCGGCTGTCGCGGTGGTCGGCGCTCAGCGAACCGCTGGCTAGGCTCGGCCGCATCACACTGCCGATCTACGTCATCCACATGCCGGTCCTGGCCCTGCTGCACCGGCTGTTGCTCGTACCGCTTTCCGGGCTGGATGGGTCCGCTCAGGGCCTGATAGTGCTCGGTTATCCGATTCTGCTGAGCGGGCTGGTGATCGGTCTGAGCCTGGCCGTTCACCGCGGGCTGCTGGCGGTTCGCGCGGGCTGGTTGTTCGCGCTGCCCGGCGCGCGCCGCGTGGAGGCGGCCGGATGAGCGCCCTCGCCGAAGCCCTGATCGACCTGGACGCGATCGCCAGCAACGTGCGGGCAATCGCGTCGGTCACCGGCACCGGACTGATGGCGGTGGTCAAGGCCGACGGGTTCGGCCACGGTGCGGTGCAGGTGGCCCGGGCCGCGCTGCGCGCCGGCGCCTCCTGGCTGGGGGTGACCTCGACGGCCGAGGCGCTGACCCTTCGCGAGGCGGGTGTGACAGCGCCCACGTTGAGCTGGCTGCACGGCCCGGATGACGACTTCGGTATGTTGATCAAGACTGGCGTCGACGTCGGCGTGTCCACGACGACGCACCTGCACGCCGTCGCCGACGCGGCCCGTCTGCTCGGCGTGCCGGCGATGGTGCAGCTCAAGGCGGACACCGGGTTGTCCCGCAACGGGGCCGCCGGGGACGACTGGCCGGAATTGGTCGGTTGGGCCCGCAAGTACGAACGAGAGGGTGGGATCCGGGTGCGCGGGGTGTGGTCCCACCTCGCCGACGCCGACCTGCCGGGCGCCCCCGCGCTCACCCGTCAGGTGGCGATCTTCGAGGAGGCGCTGCGGACCGCACGATCTGCTGGCCTGAGCCCCGACCTCGTCCACCTGGCCAACTCGGCCGCCGCGCTCTCCGCACCGCGGACCCGATTCGACCTCTGCCGGATCGGGATCGCCCTCTACGGCGTGGACCCGTTCGGCGTGAACGGTCCGGGCGAGTTCGGGCTGAGCCCCGCGATGACAGTGCGGACGAGCGTGGTCAACGTCAAGCGGGTGCCGGCCGGCACTGGCGTCTCCTACGGGCCCGAGCACGTGACCGGCGCACCGACCACGCTCGCGCTGCTGCCGCTCGGCTACGCCGACGGGCTCCCCCGGGCCGCGGGTGGCCACGCCTCGGTGTGGCTCGGCGGCCGGCGGTGCCCGATCGTCGGGCGCATCGCGATGGACCAGTGCGTTGTCGACGCCGGGGACCTTCCCGTGACGATCGGCGACCCGGTGGTGGTGTTCGGCCCGGCCGAGGGCGACCAGCACCCTCCCACTGTCGTCGAGTGGGCCCGCTGGGCCGACACCAACCCACACGAGATCTTGACCGGTATCGGGGCCCGGGTGGCCCGCGAGCACCTCCACGGAAGGGCACGGAACTCATGACAACCCGACTGGCAGTGCTGTACGGCGGGCAGAGCGGCGAGCACGAGGTGTCCTGCCGCTCGGCGGCGAGCATCCTCGCCCACCTGGACCGTGAGCGGTACCAGGTCACCGAGGTGCTCATCGACCGCGACGGCCTGTGGCACGTCGGCGGCCGACCGACGCCCCTGCCCGCGGCGTTGCGCGTCCTGCGTGCCCAGGACGTGGTGTTCCCGGCCCTGCACGGCCCGTACGGCGAGGACGGCACGGTGTCGTCGCTGCTGGAGTGGCTCGGTGTGCCGTACGTCGGCAACGGCGTCTTCGCCAGCGCCGCCGGCATGGACAAGGGGGTCACCAAGCGGCTCCTCGCGGCCGAGGGCCTGCGGGTCAGCCCGGGGGTGACACTGCGTCCCGGCGAGGAGTTGTCCCCCGAGGACCAGCGTCGGCTGGAGCTGCCGGTCTTTGTCAAGCCGGCCCGGGCCGGGTCGAGCCTGGGCGTCGTCAGGGTGGACGACTGGGCGGGAGTTCCCGCCGCGCTGGAGCAGGCCCGCCAGGTCGACCCGAAGGTGCTCGTCGAGCAGGGAGCGCGGGGGCGCGAGATCGACGTGGCTGTGCTCCAGCACCCGGACGGCCGGGTGCAGGCCGGCCCGCCGCTGGAGATCCGGGTGACCGGTGCCGGCTTCTTCGACTACGACGCGAAGTACGACGGCGGGGCGATCTTCCAGATTCCCGCCCCGCTCGACGCGGCGACCACCGAGGTGCTTCAGGACCGTGCGATCCGCGCCTTCCAGGCCCTCGACTGCCGTGGGCTGCTGCGGGTCGACTTCTTCCTGCCCACCGAGGGATCGACCGAGCCCATAGTGAACGAGGTCAACACGTTCCCCGGCTTCACCGCCGCGTCCCAGTTCCCGCAGATCTGGCAGCAGGCCGGCATCGACTTCGCCGCCTTGATCGACATCCTGATCGCCGGCGCGCTGGCCGATCAGGACCACGGCAACCACAGCGGGTTGCCCCGGCCGGAACGCGCTGTCGACCACCTGGTGTGAGTCGGCGCTCGGTGCCCGGTCACCTGATCGGGCACGCCCGGGGCCCTCGGGCGCCGTCCGACCCGACGATGGTGACAGTGGTGGCGGTGTTCGCCGCGCTGACCTGCGCCGCGGCAGCGACGCTCGTGCAGATGATCTGGTCGACCGCGCGCGCTGACAACGCCTGCGCCGCGATGTTCGCCCGCACCGTGAGGTCACCGGACCGACCGGCTCCGGCCGTCACGGTGACCGGGTCGAGGCCAGCCGGAACGTCGCTGGTGAAACCCTGGGCGCGTTCGTTCTCCTGCGGACCGGCCGCGAGCAGCGAGAGCGCGGCGGTGGGCGACGGGTCCGCGTTGACCGGGCGGAGGACCAGCACCAGTTCGCCCTGCGCGAGCAGGTAGAGCCACGTGCCCTGGGCGGGGCCGCTGATCGGGGGGCGACCGGTGATGACCCCGCTGGGTCGTACCCCACAGCCCGCCGCGACCAGCGTCAGCAGCAGGCCGCTGGCGAGCAGCGCGCGGCCCGTCCGTCGGCCGGTCACCGGGCACCTCCGGTGTCCACCGTTTCGCGGGGCAGGCGGAGGGTGAACACCGCGCCGCCGTGGTGGCCGTTGCCCGCTACGAGACTCCCCCGTCGATCGCCGTCACGGTGCAGGCGCGCGTTCTCCCAGGAGATGGCGAGACCGAGGCCGCTGCCCTCGGAGCGGGTTCGCGCGGTGTCGGCCTTGTAGAGGCGGTCGAAGACGTGTGGCAACACCTCCGGATCCAGTCCGGGTCCCCGGTCGGCCACCTCGATGGTGACCCAGTCCTGGTCGGCGCTGAGCCGTACCGACACCGGCTCGGCACCGTGCCGGAAGGCGTTGCCGACCAGGTTGGCGACGATGACGTCCAGTCGGCGGGGGTCGAGTCGAGCCACGATGCCGGGTGCCAACTCCGTTCGTACCCGGTCCAGCCAGCCGCGGATGCGCAGGGTCGCGGTCACCGCCGCGGCCACGTCCACGTCGTCCAGGGCGAGCCGCGCGGTGCCGGAGTCGAACCTGCTGATCTCGATGAGGTCGTTGACCAGTTGGGTGAGGTTCTGCGTCTCCTGGCTGACCAGCCGGGCGGCCCGGCCCGCGTCCCCGGGCAGGTGTTCCGCCTCCTCGTCGAGCACGTCGGTGACCGCCGTCATCGCGGCCAGCGGAGTCCGGAGTTCGTGCGAGACGTCGGCCACGAAGCGGCGGGCGTCGGATTCCAGTCGCCGCAGCTCGCCTACCTGCCGCTCCAGCGTGCCCGCGGTGTCGTTGAAGGTCCGTGCCACATCCGCCAACTCGTCGGCGCCCCGGATCGTCAACCGGGTGCTCAGGTCGCCCTCACCGAGGCGGCGCGCCGCCTGGCTGAGGTCGCGGACGGGCCGCAGGACTCCGCGGGCGGACAGCAGGGCCAGCAGGACGGCGAGGAGCAGGGACAACCCGCCGGTCAGCCATGCCCTGCTGGCGAGTTGGTCGATGCTCTGCTGCTCGGGCACGAGACTGCGCACCGAGTAGACCTCCACCCCGGACGGGCGGGACGTGCCGTCCGGGCTGTCCAGCGCCAACTGGGTACCGATGAGCAGCGCGGGTTCTCCGGCGAGCGAGACACGTTGCCAGGCGATGCGACCGTCACGGACCTCCTGCCGCAGCTCGGGGGTGAGCGGGTCGGCGAGTTTGGAGCCGCTCTGTGTCCGCATGTCCCGGTAGACGACCACCGCGAAGCTTTCCCGGTCGCTGAGGCGCTGGGCCAACAGTTCGAGGTCGTCCTGGGTCGGCGGAAGCTGGACGATCGGGTAGACCTTGGTGAGCTGGTCGGTCAGCGACGTCACAGCGGCGTCCTGCGCCTGTTGGAGGATGACGGTCCGAGCCTGGAAGTAGCTGCCACTGGCCACCGCCACCGTCGTGGTCACGCCCAGCAGCGCGAAGGCCAGGACGAGTCGGACCCGCAGACCCGAGACCCACGCGCCGACCCGGCGCCACAGTGTCACAGCGGCCCGAACCGGTATCCGAAACCACGCACTGTCTGGATGTAGAGCGGTGCCGACGAATCGGCCTCGATCTTGGCGCGTACCCGCTGGACGCAGGCGTCCACGAGTCGCGAGTCGCCCAGATACCCGTGCTCCCACACGGCCTCCAGCAGCTGCTGGCGGCTGAGCACCTGGCCCGGCGTGTGCGAGAGTTCGAGCAGCAGCCGCAGCTCCGTCGGGGCGAGGCTGACCGGCGTTCCGTCCTTGCTGACCACCAGCGCGGCCCGGTCGATGGTCAACGCACCGTGCTGTTCCAGGCCGGTCCGGTCGCCGCCTCGCCGCGAGTCGCCACCGGTCCGCCGCAGCACCGCGCGGATGCGCGCCTCCAGCACCCGGGCCTGCACGGGCTTGACCACGTAGTCGTCGGCGCCGGCCTCCAGGCCGGCCACCACGTCCATGTCGTCGTTGCGGGCGGTGAGCATGATGATCGGCAGGTCGCCGAGCTGCCGGATCCGACGGCAGACCTCGAACCCGTCCATCCCGGGCAGCATGAGATCGAGGACCACGACATCGGACGGGGTCGTGCGCAGCCGTTCCAACCCCTGCTCACCGGTGCCCACGGCATGCACTGTGTGGCCCTGTCGGGTGAGCGCCAACTGCAGTCCGTCGCGCACCGTCTGGTGGTCTTCGATCAACAGCACCTGGGACATGTCGTCAAGTATCCCATCATGAGATGTTTCGGGTTCCCGTCGACGGCGGCGGCGCGGGGCTCCGCGCGGGAACCCGAACCGCGAACTCCGTCGAACGCACCAGGAACACGACAGCGCCCACCAGGAACATCGTCGACGCGGCGGCGGCCACGATGGCGATCAACAAGCCCCGCTGCACCGACGCGGCCAGACCGGGCACGACCACCAGCAGCGCCCAGACCAGCCCGACAAGCCCGACTCCCGCCTCGGCCAGCCTGCGCCAGAGGCTGCCGCCGTCCGAACCGCCGGTCGTGTCGCCGTCGCCGGACCAGGCCGCCAACGCGGCCGCGCCCAGGCAGAACACCGTCACCCCCAGCAGTACGCCACCGAGCACGTCGCTGAACCGGTGCCAGCCCGCGATCATCGTGGCGGAGGCGATCACCGACACCCCCACAGCGCCCGGCGCCGCCAGCCAGCGCCGGGCCCACCCGGGCAGGACCAGCATGAACGCCAGCAGCAGTGCGGTCGCCGCAGCGACGTGACCGCTGGGGAAGCTGTTGTGGGTGGTGGAGCTCAGAACCTGCAGATCCGGGCGGGGCAGCTCCGATTTCACGGCGCCGGCCAGCAGCACCGCACAGACGACCATGCCCACACCCACGGCCCCCGCCACCAGCCGCCGGCGCAGCACACCCACCAGCAGCACCACACCGAGCAGAGCCGCGATGAGGCTCGGGCTGCCGAAAGTGGCCAGCACCGTCTTGGCCGGGCCCACCAGCACGGTCTGCTGCTCGTACCCTCCGCCTCGCTCGGCGCGCGGCAGGAGCTCCCCGTCCAGCCACTGCCCGGGGTACGTCCGCACGAAGACGGCGGCGGTGAGGGTCAGGGCAACCAGAGCGCACAGCGCCGCCGCGAGCAGCCGCAGGCCCAGTGGAACCGCCGCGCGGGCGTGGGGCAGCGGTCGCGCCGGACCGGGCGTCGATCGCCCTACGAGGTACAACGATCCGATGGACATGGCGACCATGCTCGCTTCGCCAGGTCCGTACCCCGTCCTCGGATTGTCTTGGTTCTGTCACAACCACCCCCACCGCCTCCGGAAAGCGGATCGTCGGCGGTGGGACCGGGTGGACCTGGACGGCGCGATGGGATTCACATGCTTCCATGCAACTATGTTTTACCCAGCCGAGATCAGCCACCACTAGGGTCAGGACGCCGATCGATGTTTCGGTCGGCGGTACGAAAAATCCATCCGGAGTGAGTTGGGGAACCGGAAGGTGTTGGCACATGCAGGAAATCCCAGTGGCCAGCCTGGTCATCGGCATCGCATCCTCGCCGGCCGAGCGGCGACATCTGGCCCGGCTGCTCGGCGGCAGTGACGCCTTCCTGATCGTCTCGACAGTCGACCAGGCACGAGAGTTCCTCGGGGTGGTCGAGGCGCCTACCGCCCCGGCTCCCCCGACCCGGGTGGCGCTCGCCGAGGTGGCGCCGAGCCCACAGCCACCGCCACCGGATCTGGCCGTCGACTCCGACCGCCGGGTGCTGCGCTGGCGCGACCAGGAGATCGACCTGACCCGACTGGAGCACGACGTCCTGCTCTGCCTGGTGCACGCGCCCGGTCAGGTCTGGACCTACGAGCGCCTGCACCTCGAGGTCTGGGGCAACCGGCACCTCGGCCGGGGCTCCGACATGCACTCGGTGATCCGCCGGGTGCGCGGCAAGCTCGCCAGTCTCAACGCCGCGGCGACGATCCACTCGGTACGCGGCGTCGGCTTCCGGCTCGCTCCCGTCTGAATCACCCCCGGGCGCGGTCCGGCCCGCCTGGTCGGGGACCAGGCGGGCCGGACCTTATCGGCTAGTGCGTCAGCACCTGATGGGTGCCAAACCGAAGTTCTCCACGGTCGGAGTGGCGGTGTCGATCCGGGTCTGACGGGTCTGCGGCTTCCAGCCGTCCTTGGCCACGATCATGGTGAGCGGGTTGTTGCGGCGGTCCACCCAGTAGGCGTACCTGCCCTCGGCGTCGGTGGCGAAGGTGTACGAGGCCGCCCACGAGTCGACCTGTACGACAGCACCGGTGAGCGGCGCTGTCGCACCCTGGCAGCTGGTGCCGGTGACCGTACCCATGAGCTTGCCCCAGGTCTTCGGGGGGTTCGCGGTCATGGTCACCGCGACCGGCGCCACCGAGTACGGGGTGTTCTCGGAGATCGCGACGGCGCCGGAGTAGGTGCCCGGCTGGTCCACGTTCGCCGTCAGCCCGACGGTGACAGTGACCTTCGCGCCCGGTGCGAGGGTGACCGCCGACTTGTCGATGGTCATCCAGCTGACGTCGGCCGCCGACTCGGAGCAACCCTCGAAGCCTGGGAGCACCTCGCTGTCCGGAGCCGCGTTGAAGTTGCCGGACGAGCCGCCGATCTTGTAGAAGCCGCACGCCGCGCCGCCGCGGTACCGCGCGGTGTTCGAGTTGGGCAGGTTGGACCACGACCCGGCGGCCGGGTCGAAGGCGAAGCCGGCGTTGCTGATGGCCCCACCCTGCGAGCCACCGACGACGAGGAGCTTGCCGCTGGCGACCGCGTACGAGCTGGCCCAGTTGTCGGTCGGCGCGTCGGCGATGGCGGTCCAGGTGTTGGCACCCGGGTCGAAGGCGTAGCTGGACTTCTGCGCGGCGGACCCGTCATTGCCGCCGGTGCAGTAGAGGACGCCGTCGATCCCGCCGCAGGAGGCGAAGGCCACCGACTTCGGGTAGTTGGCCAGCGTCTCCCACTTGTCACCGGTCGGGTCGTAGCGGACGACGCTGTTCGACATCGGCAGACAGGCCGCCGTCGTGCAGCCACCGACCGCGTACAGCTTGCCGTCGACGACTGCCTGACCGGCCGCGGCCCGCGGTGCTGGGTTGTCGGCCAGCTCGGTCCAGGTGTTGGCCCCCGGGTCGTACGACCAGGTGGCGGAGTCCGGGCCCGCGTCGCCCCAGCCGCCCGTGACAATGATCTTGCCGTTCACCACGCCGGCGGTCACTGCGTTACGCGCGCCGGGAAGGTCGGCGATCGCCGTCCAGGTCTGCGCGGCCGGGTCGTAGGCATAGTTCTTGGTGGTGGAGGCCTCACCGTCGCCGCCACCGAGCGAATACACCTTGCCGTCCAGGTTCACCACCCGGTTGTCCATGATCGTGGCCGGGTAGTTGGCGATGTCGGTCCACGGCGCCGCCTGCGGGCCGGTCGCCGCGGCAGCCGCCTTGGCCTCCTTGCCGGACGCCTTGGCGGCGAACGACGTCGGGACGGTGAGCCGCTGCTCCGGCGCTCCAGCGGACCCGAGCACCTGCTGCCGGGTGACAGTGGAACCGTCCGCCCGCAGGAGCTCGAACCCGTTGTCCCGCTCACCGAACTTGACCTCCACCGGCGCGCCGCCGGTGTTGGTCACCGTGAACGACTTGCTGGTCTTGCCGTTGGGCATCTGGAGCGTCGCGCTCAGCTGCGTCGGCGTCACCGCCAGTCGACCGGCCGCGAGCTGGAAGTTCGCGGTGGTCGCCCAGTCGGCCTCGACGTCGACAGACTTGGTCTGGCTGACGTAGTTGCCGGCGGTCGCCGTGAACGGGTGCTCGCCGGTGAGCGACGAGTAGATCCAGTAGAAGCCGTCGGCCAGCCCCGGGTCGTCCGGGGTCGCCACTGTGACGGCCTTCTCGGCGGGCCGGTCCTTGCTGGTGACGGTCGCGCCGTTGACGTAACTGCCGTCGTTCTTGTCGCGGACGTTGCCGACGACCAGACCACCGTCGACCGGCACGCAGGTGACCTGGCTGCCGATCAGGACGTTGTCGACCTCCCACCACCACTCGTACGAGGCGTCGTAGTAGCGGAAGCGGACCTGCACCTGCGCCTGGCCGGCGGCCTGCGGAATCGGAATCTCGGTCAGCTTCGGTCCCCGGACGTCGGTCTCCTGCCGGAGCACGTTGGTCCAGGTGGCACCGCCGTCGATGCTCAGGTCCACGTCGGCCGTGTCGTCGTTGAGCTGGTTGAAGTCCTGGTTGAACCGGATGACCGGGGCCGTGACGCTGGTCAGGTCGACCACCGGGCTGACCAGGGCGGTGTCCTGGCTGGTGCCCGCTCCGTAGGCGTCGCTGTCGACCATCGCGAAGTTGCCGGTGCCACCGGTCAGGTTGCCCCGGTCTCCGTCGTCGGTGAACTTCCAGACCTGACCGCTGCCCGCGTTGTCCACGACGGTCCAGCCGGCCGGCGTGGTCGTGGCGTCGAAGGTCTCGTACTCACCGTCGGAGCCGGTCGTGTATCCGGGCGCGGTGGTGCAGACGCTGCTGTCCACCGGCACGGCGACGTTGGCGGTGGCGTTGCCCGAGCCGACCACCACCTGCTTGGTGACTGTCTGGTAGCCCGGGTACTGCGGCTCGTACTTCAGGGTGTACGTCTGCCCGGCCGGCAGCTTGATGCTGTAGCGGCCGTTCGACGGGGTGGTGTAGTCGTAGACACCGGACACGCCAGTCACTGTCACCTTCGCGTACAACGGCCAGCCGTGGCCGGAGCCGTCGGTGACCGCTCCGGTGACGTTGACACTCGGCACCGCCGTGAGGGCGACGTTGAGCGTCGTGGTCGCGGCCTTCGCGACCGTTGCCGTTCTGGTGGTGCTGGCGTACCCGAACGCCGCGACGGCGACCTGGTAGTCGCCGATGGGGAGCTGGGTGGAGAACTTGCCGTCGGCACCGGTGGTCAGCTCACGCTCGGACGCGCCGGTGAGCGTCAGTGTCGCGCCGGCGACAGGGGCGCCGGAGGTCGCGTCGGTGACCGTGCCGGCCAGCGTGCCGATGTCGCCGGTCGGGGCGGCGTTGAGCAACGCGAGGGCGTCCAGTCGACCTTCGCCGTAGACGTTGTTGTCGGCGGCGGTGCCACCGCACTGGTCGTCGGCCTTGTCGATCGCGGTGCCGTTGAGCAGCGCGCGGGTGGCGTTGACGTCGCCGACCAGCGACGGCGCCGCCGAGTACAGCAGCGCTATCGCGCCCGCGAGGTGCGGTGCGGCCATCGAGGTGCCGCTGATGCTGCCGTAGGCGCTGCCGGGGATGCTCGACCGGACGTTCACGCCCGGCGCGGAGATGTTGGGCTTGATCTCGCCGTTCTGACCGGCCCCGCGGGAGGAGAAGCCGGCGACGTTGTTGTTGACGTCGTACGCACCGGTCGAGTAGTTGCTGACGAGGCTGCCCGGCGAGCCACTGGTCTGACAGGCCGGCCCGCTGTTGCCGTTGGACCAGGTGCCGAAGATTCCGGACGCGGCCCAGGCGTCCGTCACGTCCTCCATGAACGGCTCGTTGGACGGGTCCTGGGTGCCCCACGAGTTGTTGATGATGTTCGGTCGCTTGCTCGCGTCCGCGTTCTGACCGTTGAGGTCGAGCGGTTCGAGCATCCACTGACCGGATTCGACAAGAGCGGCGTCACTGGGGCAGCAACCGTTCGCCGCGATCCACTTGACCCCGGGGGCGACACCGATCTGGTTCGCGCCGTCGGAGCCGGCCATGGTGCCCATGGTGTGCGTACCGTGGCCATCACCGTCGCAGGGGGCGGTGGCGCAGGCCCCGGTAGCGTTGGCGGCGTTGAACCAGTTGTAGTTGTGGTCGAACGTCCCGTCGCCGTTGTTGCCCCGGTAGGAGTTCACCAGCGCCGGGTGGTTGAACTGCACCCCGGTGTCGATGTTCGCGATGGTGATGCCCTCGCCCTTGACTCCGTACTGGGACCAGACGTCGTCGGCGTTGATGTTGGCGATGCCCCACTCCAGGGCGTTCACCGTCTTCTCGTCGGTGCCCTTGGTCGTCTCCGGCACCTTGTACGCGACCGGGGCGTAGAGGCCCTCGACCTCCGAGTGCCCGGCGAACTTCTGGGCCATCGCCAGCGAACCGCTGTTCACCTTGATGGCGTTGGTGGCCCAGAAGGTCTGGTATCTGGTGCCCGAGCTGTCGAGGTCGGCCCGGATCTTGCCCTGGCTCGCGGCGGCGGTCTTGCGCAGCGCGTCCGCCACCGCCGTGCCACGCTTCGACCAGTCCTTGATGGCGCTGGCCTTGCTGAGGTCCGCCCGGTCCTTGAACCGGATCCAGAAGTCCCCTTCACTCTTGGCCTGGAGCTGCTTGGCGAGCTCCGGTCGGATCTTGTCCCCGGTCGGGGCGCCCGCCCCCATCGCACCGCCCGGCGCGGCCTGCGCGCCGGAGCTGACAGTGGCCAAGCATGTCGCGGCGAGGATCGTCGCCGCGCCGGCGCTCACCAGCGATCTGGCCGCGCGCCGCCATTGTGGACGTCTGAACATCGGTGCTGCCTCCCTCAGAACGACCCAGGGTGTAGTGGGCCATGGTGGACCTCCCCATGCACCGCGCGGGTCACGCCGGTTGCCCGACTGGACACTATGATCGAGAAGAACGGACGATCAAGAACTTGCCGTGAGCAACTTGTCGCTAAGAGTTGCCCTGGCTGGCGGCACGCTTGCCAATCATTGTCAGGACCGTGACGAGAGTTGGGCAGGGATGCCCATCGATCCCGGGTGGTGCGGTGGCCGAGGACGAGGCAACGGTGAACAGGAGTGAGCCGGCCGACGAGCCGTTCCCACTGCTGATCGCGGTGACCCCGTCGCCCGCCGAGCGCATCCGGCTCGCTGAGCTTCTCGACGGCATCGCGCCGCTGCTGCTGGTCGCCGACCTCGACGAGCTGCGCCGGCTGATCGCCGCTCCTCAGCAGGTGGCCGCCCCGTCCGAACCGGCGCCGGTCGCCGCCCTGGTGATCGACTCTGCCCGCTCCAGCGCCCGCTGCGGGGAACGCGAGATCGACCTCACCCGCCTGGAACACGACCTGCTGACCTGCCTGATCACCGAGCCGGCCCGGGTCTGGAGCTACGCCGAGCTGCACCGCTCGGTCTGGGGTGACGAGGGGCGCGAACGCAAGGCGGACGTGCAGTCGCTGGTCAAGCGGCTGCGCCGCAAGCTGCACGACCTGGGCACCGGGGCCACCATCGATGTCGTGCGCGGGGTGGGGCTGCGGCTGACAGATCACCAGCAGGCGCGGGTCGAGCGGGCCTGACAGCCACGTCGCATGAACTGATCTCGCCCTGGGTACGCCAGGAAGATCAGCAACAACACAGGCGACGAAGAGCGCTGGTAAGGAGAGTCAGGATGGCATTCCCCAATCCCTCGACCGTGTCCATCGGGCTGAAGAAGGCCGCGCACGTCGGGATCGCGGTGAGTGACCTCGACCGCTCGGTCGCGTTCTACCAGGCCCTGCTCGGCGCGGAACCGGTCGTTCGGGACGAAAGCATGCACGGCGCGGGGTTCGCGCAGTCACAGGGGTTGCCGACGACGAAGCTGCGGTACGCCACGTTCAACCTCGACAACCTCGGCATCGACCTGATCCAGTTCCAGGAGCCGATCGGCGACGCCGCCCAGGTGGCGGCCAACCGGCCCGGCTCGATGCACCTGTGCTTCCACGTGGACGACGTACGCGCGGTCTACGACCGGATGAGCGAGGCCGGGTTCGAGTTCCTCGGCCAGCCGTACACGTTCGCGTCCGGCGAGGTGGAGCCGCCGGCGGCGGTCGGCACCGCTGTCGCGTACTTCAACGACCCGGACGGGACGAACCTGGAGATCATCGCGCCGAAGGGTGGCTTCGCTCGCAGCTAGTGAGCCCAGACGGGCGGCGTGGGGTCCGGCCGGAGACGGGCCGCCCCATGCCGCTCGGCGCGCGGGGCGACGATCAGATCAGCCCGGCCCGGGCCCAGAGCCGACGCCCCGGCCCCGCCACCAGGCCGACGTCCGCCAGGTTGGCGTGCACCCGCGCCGCCGACCAGCGCAGGGTGGCACGCCAGCGCGGGTTGGCGCGGGCAGCGGCACGACCGACAGCCGGCGGGATGCCCACCGCCGCATACGCGTCGGGATGGACCAGGCGGTTGGCGATCGTGTAGGCGGCACGACCGACCAACAGTCGGGCGTACGCCATGCCCAGCGGGCCGGTGGCCGCGACCGCGGCGGCCAGCTCCTCGCGGGCGAACCGGACATGCCGCGCCTCCTCCACCACGTGGATGCGGGAGACCATCCGGATGAGCGGCTGGAGAGACTCGTCCGCCATGATCTCGCGTTGGAACGCGTCGAGGATCTCCTCCGCGATGAGGATCGCGGCGAACATCCTGGGGCCGCTGGCGGTGGCCTTGAGAAAGCGCCCGAGGTGGTGGTCGGTGGCGCTGGCGCGGTAGACCGGACAACCCATCGCCTCGATCAGCCGGCCGAACATGATGGAGTGCCGGCACTCGTCGGCGACCTCGGTCAACGCGTACTGGGCCTGCCGGCTGGTCGGGTCGGCGCGGTAGTACTCCCGGATCAGCATCTGCATGAGGATCGTCTCGAACCACAGCCCGGCGCTGGCCGCGCTGGCCACCTCGTGTTTGGTCAGCTCGACGCGCTGCTCCTCGCCGAGCTGCTCCCACAGTGGCGTGCCGTAGAGGCTGCTGCGCTGCGGCGGGAGCCAGTAGGCGCCGGGGGTGTGCGGGGCGTCCCAGTCGATCTCGACGGTGGGGTCGTAGCTGGTCCGCAGCGAGGACGTGAGTAGTCGCTCGGCGACCGCCGCACGCTCGGTTTCCGCCGCCTCCATGGTTCCTCCATATTGACGTGACGATCGGTAACTGTTACGAGTAGTAGCATGCAATCGCCGTTCACCGATGTCAATGCGTCCGACCCATCGGCCATCCCTCCCGACGGCAGCCCGAAGGCGAAGGGCAACGGCCGCCGAGACCGCTGGGCAGACCATCGTGAGCAACGACGGCAGGAGCTGGTCGGGGCCGCCATGCAGGCGCTGCTGCGGCACGGGCCGGAGGTCGACATGGAACAGGTGGCCGCCGCCGCTGGCGTCAGCAAACCGGTTCTGTACCGCTACTTCGCCGACAAGTCGCAGCTCTGGGTAGCGGTCAGCGAGGTGGTGGCGGCCCGGATGGTCGACACCATCGCGCCCGCCATCGAACAGGTCCGCGAGGAACGTGGCCTGGTCGAAGCGACGATCGACGCCTACCTGGGCGTGATCGAGTCGGAGCCGAGGCTCTACCGGTTCCTGATGCACCAGTCCGGCGACCCCGGCATCCACCAGGTGATCGCGGGCACCAGCCGGCAGGTGGCCGCCGGGCTCGCCCGGGTGATCGGCGACCGGCTACGCACGCTGGGCCTGGACGCCGGTCCCGCCGAGCCCTGGGCGTACGGCCTGGTGGGTTTCGTGCAGGCGGTCGGCGACTGGTGGACCACACACGGCCAGCCGATCAGCCGGGCGGCCCTCACCGACTACCTGACCACCCTGCTGTGGAGCGGCATCGAGGGAGTGCGGGCCAGCGCCGACCTGCCGCACGAGCTCACCCGCGCCCACGAGCGGATCGTGCCGTGAGCTACCACGGCCCGGCGGGTGTCGAGGGCACCCCGGTCCGGGTGCACCTCAGCGGGCGGTGGGAGCCCGTCGACGGCCGCTTCCACTGGGGCGGACGGATCGAGCCCGAGCCGCGGGTGGCCCACCTGCTGCGCTCCGGCCGGCGCGACGTCGAGGTGCGCATCGCCGACCGCGTTCGGGCGGCCCGACTGGCCGAGGTCGATCCGTGGGGCGGCGTACGCATCACCGGCGTGGGCGATCCGCCCTGGCCGCCCGAGGCCGACCCGCCTGCCGCGCCCGAGCCCACGGAGGAGTGAATGGAAACAGACGTCGCCATCATCGGCGCCGGATTCGGTGGCCTGGGTGCCGCCATCCGCCTACAGCGGGCCGGCTTCACCGACTTTCTCGTCTTCGACAGGGGTGCGGACGTCGGCGGCACCTGGCGGGACAACAGCTACCCGGGCTGCGCCTGTGATGTCCCGTCGCACCTCTACTCGTTCTCCTTCGCCCCCAACCCCGGCTGGTCGAACACCTTCTCCAGTCAGCCGGAGATCTGGGACTACCTGCGGGGCTGCGTCGACCGCTTCGGCATCCGCCCGAAGTTGCGTCTGCGCCACGAGGTGCACGAGGCGAGGTGGGACGACCAGCGCCAACGCTGGCTGTTGCGCACCTCGGGCGGCGACCACAGCGCCCGGGTACTGATCTGTGCCGCCGGCCCGCTCAGCGACCCGGCCATCCCCGACCTGCCCGGGATCGACGAGTTCGCCGGGACGATGTTCCACTCCGCCCGGTGGCGGCACGACCACGACCTGACCGGCCGGCGGGTCGCGGTGATCGGCACCGGCGCCTCGGCGGTCCAGTTCGTGCCACAGATCCAGCCGACTGTCGCGAGGCTGACGCTCTTCCAGCGCAGTCCCGCCTGGATCATGCCGAGGTTGTCGCGCCGGATCAGCGGGGTCGAGCAGGCCGCGTTCCGCACCGTGCCCGGTGCGCAGCGGGCCGCCCGGGCAGGGCTCTATCTGGTCCGCGAAAGCATGGGCCTGGGCTTCCTGCACCCGGCGGTCAACCGCCTCGCCTCGCGCCTGTCAGTGCGTACGCTGCGGCGCCAGGTTCCCGACCCGAACCTGCGCGACAAGCTCACCCCCCGCTACGCGATGGGCTGCAAGCGGGTCCTGATCTCCAACGACTACTGGCCGTCGCTCACCCGACCGAACGTCGACGTGGTCACCGCCGGCATCGCTCGGATCGTGCCGGACGGTCTCGTCACCGACGACGACGTCCACCACCGAGCGGACACGATCATCCTCGGGACCGGGTTCCACGTCACCGACTCCCCCGTCGTCCGGCGCATCCACGGTCGGGGCGGGCGCAGCCTGGGCGACGCGTGGACCCCCAGCATGCACGCGTACCGGGGCACCACCATCGCCGGCTTCCCCAACCTGTTCTTCCTGCTCGGCCCGAACACCGGGCTCGGGCACACCTCGGTGGTGCTGATGATCGAGGCGCAGCTGCATCTGGTGCTCGCGGCCCTGCGTCACATGCGGGCCACTGGCATCCAGGCCATCGAGCCCACCGCGCTGGCGCAACGACGGTGGACCGAGCGGGTCGACAAGAAAATGGCCGGCACCGTCTGGCAGACCGGCTGTTCGAGCTGGTACCTCGACGCCACCGGCCGTAACGCCACCATCTGGCCGGGCTTCGCCACCAGCTTCCGGATGCGGCTGCGCCGGTTCCGCCCGGCCGACTACCAGGTCGCCTCGACCGGCGGCACCCCCAACGAATCGGAGCGGGAGCACGCCGATGCGGTATGACCTGACGGGCAGGACCCTGTTCATCACCGGCGCGGCGCGCGGCATCGGGGCGCAACTGGCCCGTGCGGCCGTCTCCCGTGGAGCCCGGGTCGCCCTCGTCGGGCTGGAAGGCGAGCTGCTCCAGCAGCTGAGCGCCGACCTCGACGCGCACTGGTACGAGTGTGATGTCACCGACCAGGCGGCGCTGGACGCCGCCGTCGCCTCCACTGTGGATCGCTTCGGTGGCATCGACGTGGTCGTGGCCAACGCGGGCATCGCGAACCTGGGCACAGTCGCCGTGGGACCGGTCGACGCGCTGGTCCGTACCGTCGAGGTGAACCTCTGCGGCGCGATCCGCACTGTCAGCGCGGCGCTGCCCCACGTCACCGCCGCCCGTGGTCACGTCCTGATCGTCTCGTCGGCTGCCGCTTTCACGGCGATGCCCGGCATGGCCGCCTACTGCGCGTCCAAGGCGGGTGTGGAGCAGTTCGCCAACGTGCTGCGCCTGGAGACCCGCTCACGCGGCGTCACCGTCGGCACGGCGCATCCGATCTGGACCGACACCGACCTGGTCCGCGACATCCGTGCCGACCTCGCGTCGTTCCGCACCACGCTGCGCCGGCTGCCGTGGCCGCTGTCCGCCGTCGTACCCGTCGAGCAGTGCGTCGAGGCCCTGCTGCACGGCATCGAGCGCCGCAAGCGCACTGTGTACGTGCCCCGGGCGCTCGCCCTGGTGCAGGCGCTGCGGCCGGTGGTGCTGAGCGGCCTCTCGGACGCGTTGATCACCCGTCTCGGCGGCGAAACCATGGTCGGCCAGATGGAAGACGAGGTACGCCAGCTCGGGCGTTCCTTCGGCAGGACCTCGGTGGGAGAGCGGCCATGAGCATTCATTTCCGCCGTGCGGGCAGCGGCGAGCCGCTCGTGCTCATCCACGGCATCGGTCACCGCCATCAGGCGTGGGAGCCGGTGTTCGACCGGTTGACCGCCCACCACGAGGTGATCGCGCTCGACCTGCCCGGCTTCGGGAACTCCCCGGTGCCCGGCACCGGCATGCCCGCCGACATGGCCGCCACGGTGGCCGGGGTCCTGCCGGCGCTGACCGAGTGGGGGCTGGAGCGTCCGCACGTCGCCGGCTACAGCCTCGGCGGGGCGATCGCCCTGGAGCTTGCCGCCACCGGGGCGGTCGCCTCGGCCACCGCCTTCTCCCCCGCCGGCTTCTTCACCCCGGCGGAGCGCCGCCGGGCGCTGGCCATCCTCCGGATGCTGCGGGCCAACTCGTACCTGCCCACGCCGATCATGCGGGTCGCGCTGCGCTCGGCGTACCTGCGGGCGTTGTGCTTCGCGCCGCTGATGGCCCGCCCGACACTGCTGGATGTCGAGCGCGCGCTGGGCGACGCGCTCGCCCTGCGACGCGGGGTCGGCTTCAACGCCGTGGCCCGAGCCGCCCGCGACTATCGCTTCGACTGCCTTCGGCTGTCCGACGCGACGGTGCCGGTGACCATCGGCTGGGGTGACCGCGACCGGATCTTCGGCGTCCACCAGGCCGAGCGGGCCCGCGCGGGCCTGCCGGCGGCGCGGGTGGTGACGCTGCCCCGCTGCGGGCACGTGCCGATGAGCGACGACCCGGACCTGGTCGCCGCGCTCATCCTGGAGACCACCGGCGCCGTGCCCCACACCGAACGACCGGCTCCCTCGGTCTCCGTCCAGGTCACGAGTCAGGAAGATCACTTCACACTTTAAAAACTTGCAGACTCTGCAAGTTCGCTCCTAACCTCGCCAGCGTGACCGACACCGACCACGCTGCGCCCGGGCGTCGCGACCGCAAGAAGGCGCAGACGCGGGCGGCGTTGACGGCCGCCGCGCTGCGGCTGGTCGCCGAACGCGGCCTGGAGCACGTCACGGTGGAGGAGATCAGCGAGGCCGCGGACGTTTCCTCACGGACCTTCTTCAACTACTTCACCTGCAAGGACGAGGCGCTCACCGACGATCCGGCGCTCGACGGCAACCCGGTAGTGGCGCGTCTGGCGGCCGCCCCCGCGCAGGTGTCGGCGTTGCAGGCAGTGCGGGTCGCCCTCGACGAGGCGGTCGACTCGATCCAGGCCGACAGGGAGTTGTGGCGGCTGCGACTGGCTGTCATCACCCAGAACCCCGCGCTGCTGCCCCGGCTGGTGGCCGGCAACAGCGCCACCGAGCAGGCCATGGTGGCGGTCGTCGCCACCCGCCTCGGCGTCGGCCTCGACCACGGCCATCCGCCGCTGGTCGTCGCTGTCGCCGGTGCCGCCTTCCGCACCGCGATGCTGCGCTGGGCCGCCGGTGACGACGCCCGGCCGCTGCACGACTTCGTCGACGAGGCGTTCGCCGCGATCGCCGCCGGCCTGCCGGATCCGCCGTCCCCCTCCTGACCCGCCAGTCTCCTCCCCGCCGCATCAGCTCCGGGGCCAGCCACTCCGCCAGAAACCCGACAAGGGAGCGTCAATGACCACCACCGTCCCGCCCGCCGACACCGCCGAGGTCGGCACGCGCATGTCGCGTCGGGAGGTTCTCCAGGCCCTTTCCGGCCTGATGGTCGGCATGTTCGTGTCCATCCTCGCCTCCACAGTGGTGGCGAACGCGCTGCCGCGGATCATCGCGGATCTGAACGGCAGCCAGACCGTCTACACGTGGATCGTCACCAGCGAACTGCTCGCCATGACGGCGACGGTGCCGCTGTGGGGCAAGATGGCCGACCTGTACAGCAAGAAGCTGCTGATCCAGTTGTCGCTGGGACTGTTCGTGGTGGGTTCACTCATCGCGGGCTTCACGCCGAACGTCGAGGTTCTGCTGCTCAGCCGGGTCGTCCAGGGCATCGGCGCCGGCGGCATGACGGCGCTGGCCACAATCGTCATGGCGGCGATGATCCCGCCGCGTGAGCTGGGCCGCTACGCCGGCATCTTCGGCGCGGTCTTCGGTGTAGGAACCATCGCCGGCCCGCTGATCGGCGGCCTGCTCGTCGACACGTCGTGGCTGGGCTGGCGGTGGTGCTTCCTGATCGGCGTCCCGTTCAGCATCATCTCCATCGCCCTGCTTCAGCGCACCCTGCACCTGCCGGTCGTCCGTCGTAAGGCGAAGATCGACTGGTTGGGGGCCCTGCTCATCACCTCGGGCGTCTCCACGCTGCTGATCTGGTCGTCCCTGGCCGGCAACAAGTTCGACTGGGCCTCCGGCTGGACGGCAGTGATGGTCATCGGCGGTCTGGTCCTGCTGGCGCTGGCCGTGTTCGTCGAGTCGCGGGCGGCGGAGCCGATCGTCCCGCTGAGCATCTTCCGCAACCGCACGGTCTCCCTGGCCACCATCGCCAGCGTGCTGGTCGGTGTCGCGATGTTCGGCGGCACCGTCTTCCTGTCCCAGTACTTCCAGATCTCGCTGGGCAAGTCGCCCACCGTCGCGGGCCTGATGAGCCTTCCGATGATCTTCGGTCTGCTCGTCTCGTCGACGGTGGCCGGCCAGCTCATCACGAAGTACGGCCGGTGGAAGGCGTACCTGGTGGCCGGCGCCGCGGTGATGACCGTCGGGATGCTGCTGCTGGGCACCATCGACGCCAACACCAGCGTCCTCGTGCTGTCGATCTACATGGCCGTGCTGGGCGTCGGCGTCGGCATGCTCATGCAGAACCTCGTGCTCGCCGCGCAGAACGACGTGCCGGCCCACGAACTCGGTGCCACCACCTCCGTGCTGACGTTCTTCCGCAGCATGGGCGGCGCGATCGGGGTCAGCGCCCTCGGCGCGGTCCTGGCAAGTCGGGTGACCTCGCTGACGACCGACCGGCTCGGCCCGGCGGCGACCGCCGGCGGTGGCTCCGCCGAGGTGCCCGACCTGTCCACCCTGCCCGAGCCGGTGCTGCGCATCGTGCAGGACGTGTACGGCATCGCCACCGCGGACCTCTTCCTGGTCGGCGCGCCGATCGCGCTGCTCGCGCTGATCGTCGTGCTGTTCATCAAGGAGAAGCCGCTGCACACCCTCAGCGGGGACGAACGACGCGCCCAGGAGGAGGCGGCGGCAAAAGCCGCGATTCACTGAGCCGTACGCCAGCAGGGCGGGGGCGGGCCGATTGGCCCGCCCCCGCTCTGCGCCCAGGCCGGAACTGGCGAATCAGCGAGGGCACTCTCCCTGCCGCCACCTTTGCTCTGCTTCAGCCCGCGCAGCGGTTTCGGGCCCTGACTGTTGCGTCGGTTGAAGCAGAGCAAAGCGTGCGAGCTGACCCACCGGCCGCCGCCGGTGACGAGCCGACGTCTCCGGTTCCGCGTTTCCCGGTAACGACATGACGTGAACGTCTTGCCACGTAACGTGAGATTGAGCCGGTCAACGGCTGACGCCAGACGTGCGCCGGGCCGCCACTGCGGCGGCGCCGCTCGGCCAACTGCCGGGTCGACAGCTCGGCAACGTCGCGGCCTGTTCGGCCGCAGGAGGTGTGGACGATGCCCATGCTGTCGGTCTTCGATCCTCGGCACACTGTCGCTCCCCCGGGATACAGCCGCTGGCTCATCCCGACCGCGGCCCTGGCCGTGCACGTGTGCATCGGCCAGGTCTACGCGACGAGTGTCTACAAGAACTCCCTCATCGCGCACTTCGACACCAGCCAGACGGCGATCGGGGCGATCTTCAGTATCGCCATCGTCATGCTGGGCTCGTCAGCGGCGGTGGGCGGCCGTTGGGTGGAGCGGAACGGACCGCGCCGGGCGATGTTCGTCTCGGCGTGCTTCTGGGCCGTCGGGTTCCTGGTCGGCGCGCTCGGCATCGCGACCCAGCAGCTCTGGCTGCTCTATCTCGGGTACGGCGTCATCGGCGGCATCGGGCTCGGCATCGGCTACATCTCGCCCGTCTCCACCCTGATCAAGTGGTTCCCGGACCGCCCCGGCCTGGCCACCGGGCTCGCCATCATGGGGTTCGGCGGCGGCGCCCTGGTCGCCGGCCCGCTCGCGCGCCAACTGCTCTCCCTCTACGACTCCGGCTACAACCCCGACAACCCGGCCGCCGTCGCGTCGGGGCATGCCCTCGTGGCGCTCTTCGTCACGTTCGGCATCGGCTATTTCGTGATCATGATGTTCGGCCCGTTCAACGTCCGGGTTCCGGCACCGGACTGGCGGCCCGCCGGGTTCGACCCCGCCAGCGTCGCCGCCAAACCGCTGGTGACGACGGCGAGCGTGTCGGCGTCGAACGCCGTGCGTACCCGGTCGTTCTGGTTGCTGTGGATCGTGCTGTTCTGCAACGTCACAGCGGGCATCGGCATCCTGGAGCAGGCCAGCCCGATGATCCAGGACTTCTTCCGGGACAACGGGACCGCCACCACTGTCTCGGTGTCGGCGGCGGCCGGTTTCGTGGGAGTGCTGTCGCTGTTCAACATGGCTGGGCGGTTCGTCTGGTCGACGACGTCCGACCTCATCGGCCGCAAGCCCATCTACATGGTCTACCTCGGCGTCGGCATGGTGCTGTACCTGCTGCTCGCCGTGGCTGGCCACTCCGCGACAGCGGTCTTCGTGCTGATCGCCGCCGCGATCATCTCCTTCTACGGTGGCGGTTTCGCCACCATGCCCGCCTACCTGCGTGACCTGTTCGGCACCTTCCAGGTCGGGGCGATCCACGGCCGGATCCTGACCGCCTGGTCGGCTGCGGGTGTCGCCGGTCCGCTGATCGTCAACGGGATCCTCGACACGCAGGGCAAGCCCGGCACCCTCACCGCGGCGGCGTACCGGCCCGCGCTGTTCACAATGGTCGGCATCCTCGCCATCGGGTTCATCGCGAACCTGCTGGTGCGTTCCGTGCCCGAGCGGTTCCACGAACCGAACCGGGGACCGACCTCGCCCGTGGCGAAGGCGACAATCACCGAGCCTGTCGCTCTCGGGCGCGACAGCCAGCCGCCCGCGCCGCCGCGCGTCGGTAGCCAGACCGGGCGGCTCTGGTTGTCGTGGCTGCTGGTCGCGGTGCTGCTCGGGTACGGCATCGTTCAGACCGCCATCACCGCCGCGAAGCTGTTCACCGGCTGAAGCGCGGTGGCCCATAGCGGCCAGACCTCCTGCAACGCAACGGAAGGCGTCCCCTTGAAGGGGGCGCCTTCCGTTGCGCCGATCCGCTCAGAGCTGGGTAGCCGACCGCTTCTCGTCGAGCCGCCCCCGTTGTGGCACGACCGTGTACTTCGGGTCGCGGGCCGACACCCGGCCCGCCTCGAAGACGCCGAACCGGGTGGCGACCGACGATGCCACGAGGGCGGCGCCGGAGATCGCCGCCAGGACCCGGCTGCGTCGGCTGAGCAGCGCGGTGGCGGTGCCCACGGCGAGCAGGACGCGTCCCGCCTTGACCAGCCGGCCGCTGCGTCCGTGCCTGTAGGGCTCGCTGGTGAGGCCCTGTCGCTCCAGTTGGTGCCCTCCGCCAAACTCGATGGCGGCGGCGGCCAGGGCGAGTCGTCGCAGTGGGGCGGTCTCGGCGGCCGGTGCCGCGATCAGGCCGACCCCGGACGCGGCGGCGAGCGCGCTGCCAGCGAAAACGAACGGCAGCGACGGGTAGGCGTCGTGCCAGGACGGCACGGCCGTGTCGGCGAGCAGCACCCCGGTGTACGTCGCCAGCGCTGGCGCGCTTGCCGCGGCAGCCAGGCCGGCGACGTTGCCGACGGGCGGTGCGATCCGACGGGCGAGGCCGAGCACACCGTGCTGCGGGAGTAGCGGCGCCAGCTCGGCGACCGCGGCCACACCGGCCAGCGGGCCGAACGCCGCGAGGATCCAGGTGCCGACCGACATCGGCGAGGTCACCTTGGCCACCCGGAGCATGTGATGGAACCGGGCCGGTCGGCCAAGATCGTGGACCAGCAGGTACGTGCTGGCGGCGACACCGCCGAGAGCTGTCCAACGGCCCACAGTGCGCAGCCCGGGTCGTCCGGTCAGTTGGGCGCCCGCGCCGATCAGCGCACTTCCGGCGGCGAGGCCTCCGGTGAACAGGTAGCCGGCGATGTCGTACTTCCACACCGGCGGCTTCAGCACCGGGCGGCCGTAGTAGGAGGCGAAGTCGGCTGGCGGCACGGTGAGCTGCTCGCCGCCGCGGGTCATTGCCGCCTGCCCAGGAACGCGACGGCCGTGGCGGCCGCCATCGTCATCGCCGCCAGGCCGGCGCGCTTCCACATGGCCGGCAGGTCGCGGGTGGTGACGATCGGGTCCGGTGGCAACCCGTACACCTCCGGCTCGTCGAGCAGCAGGAAGAACGCACCATCACCACCGACACCGTCGTTCGGGTCGTGCCCGTACAACCGGGCCTCCGGCATTCCGCGCTCATGCAGCTTCGCGACCCGCGCGGCGGCCCGCTCCCGCAACTCGTCCAGCTCCCCGTACTGGATCGACTCCGTCGGACACGCCTGCGCACACGCCGGGGTCATGCCCGCGCCCAACCGGTCGTAGCACAGCGTGCACTTCCACGCCCGACCATCATCCTTGCGTTGATCGATGACGCCGTACGGGCAGGCGGAGATGCAGTAACCGCAGCCGTTGCAGATGTCCTCCTGCACCACCACTGTGCCGAACTCCGTCCGGAACAGCGAACCCGTCGGGCAGACATCCAGGCAGGCCGCATGGGTGCAGTGCTTGCACACATCCGACATCATCAGCCAGCGGAAATCCGTCCGCCCCTCCGCGCCCGAGCCCCTCCCCGGTGGCTGCGCACCCGGCATCCCCAGAAACTCCGGTCCGCCCGACATGCGGGCCGCCGCGGCGGGCGAGCCGGTGGGCAGGCCGGGGTCCGTTCCGGTGTCGGTGCTGGTACGCGCACCGGCCGCCGCCGTCACCGGGCTGATCGCCGGCCCGTCCGGGTCCCCCGCGAACGCCGGAGTCGCCCAGCCGGCCGAACGGGGCTGCTCCACGAACGCGACGTGCCGCCACGAGTTCGCTGTCAGCGCGCCAGTGTTGTCGTACGACATTCCCAGCAGGTCGAGCCCGCTCTCCGGGACACCGTTCCACTCCTTGCAGGCCACCTCGCACGCCTTACAGCCGATGCAGACGCTGGTGTCGGTGAAGAACCCCATCCGCGGCGGCGGGTTCTCGTAGCCGGCGTCCGGTGCGGGGTCCAGCGGCCCGTACAGGGCGTTGGTGTGGGGCATGGTCAGACCTCCTGGTCCGGGCCGCTGTCCGCGGAGTCGGTCGTGACCTGCGGTGGATAGTGCGGGTTGAGGTCGCCGGACCGTCGCCGGTAGTCGACGACGAGAGCCAGCAGCTCGGCGCCTCGCGGGCGCCGCCCGGATCGGATGTCGCAGGTGCCGACCTTGCTCTCCTGGATCAGCACGTTCGGGTCCAGGCTGATGCCGAACAGGTCGTTCGCCGAGTCACCGGTGACCAGACCCTCGAAACCGAAGTGGTACGGCAACCACACCTGGTGGATAACCCGACCGTCCACCCGCAACGGGGTGAGCCGGTCGGTCACCAGCACCCGCGCCTCGACGGCCGCACGGGCGGTGACCAGGTGTGCCCACCCCAGGTGGGTGAGACCACGTTCGGCAGCCAACTCCGGCGACACCTCGACGAACATCTCCGGTTGCAGCTCCGCGAGCGGCGACACCGTCCGGCTCATCCCACCGGCGGTGTGGTGCTCGGTGAGCCGGCTGACTGTGAACACGTACGGGAACACCTGGCTGTACGGTTCCGGCGGGCTCGGGTTGAGTGTGTTGATCGGGTGGGTGTAGACCTTGCGGGTCGGGTTGGCCTGCTGTCGGTAGAGCGGGTTGCGCACCGGCGACTCGACCGGCTCGTAGTGGGTGGGCATCGGTCCGTCGAGCACGCCGGTGGGCGCGTACAGCCAGCCTTTGCCGTCTCCCTGGAGGATGAACGGGTCGTCGCCGGCGATGCCCGCCACACCCGAGGCGCCGTGTTCCGGTCGGTAGGACGGCGGTTTGGTCTTTTCGAAGTCCGGCACGTCGTAGCCTGTCCACTCGCTCTTGTCCGCGTCCCACCAGACGTATCGTTTGCGCTCACTCCACGGGTTGCCGTCGGGGTCGGCGGAGGCACGGTTGTAGAGGATGCGCCGGTTCGCCGGCCACGCCCAACCCCACTCGGGCGCCACCAGGGACTGCTCCGAGCCGGGTTTGCGGCGGGCCGCCTGGTTGACGCCGTCGGCGTACACCCCGGTGTAGATCCAGCAACCGCCGACGGTGGAGCCGTCGTCCTTCATCTCGGTGAACGACGCCAGCGGCCGGCCGGTGGCCACGTCGTACCCGTTGATCTCGCGCAGCACCGCCTCGGCGCTCGGCTCGACGTTCGGGCCGTGCGTGGGGTAGTCCCAGGCGAGGTCGAGCAGCGCCCTGTCGCGTGGCTTCGTCGACGTCGCGAGCCGTTCCCGGATGACGCGACCGAGGTGGTAGAAGAACCAGAGTTCGGAGCGGGCGTCGCCTGGCGGCTCGACGGCCTTCTCCCGCCACTGCAACAGCCGTTGGGTCTGGGTGAAGGTGCCCTCCTTCTCCACGTGCGACGCGGCCGGTAGGAAGAACACCTCGGTGCGGCACCGTTCGGGTGCGATCTCGCCGGTCTCGATCTCCGGCGCGTTCTGCCAGAAGGTGGCGCTCTCGATCATGAACAGGTCCCGGACCACCAGCCAGTCGAGGTTAGCCATGCCGAGACGCTGCGCCCGGCCGTGCGCCGAACCGACAGCCGGGTTCTGCCCGAGCAGGAAGTAGCCCTTGATCTTCCCGTCGATCATGTCGAGCACCTGCTGGTAGGTGCCGTGGTCGCCGGTCATCCGCGGCATGTACCCGTAGCAGTAGTCGTTGTCGGCGGTGGCCGCGTCACCCCAGTACGCCTTGAGCAGGTTGACGCCGTAGGTGCGGGCGTTGCCCCAGAAGCCCTTCTGCCCGGGGTGCGCAATGCTGTCCACCCACTTGTCCAGGGTCGGGTGCTCGGCGTGGTGGGGCATCGGCAGGTAGCCCGGCAGCAGGTTGAACAACGTCGGAATGTCGGTCGAGCCCTGGATGCTGGCGTGCCCGCGCAGCGCCATCACCCCGCCACCCGGGCGGCCCATGTTGCCCAGCAGGAGCTGGATGATCGCGCCGGTGCGGATGTACTGCACGCCGACGCTGTGCTGCGTCCAACCCACCGAGTAGACGAGCATGCCGGTGCGGTCCCGGCCGGAGTTCTCGGTCCACGCCCGGGCCAGTTCGAAGAACTTCTCCTGCGGGATGCCGCAGACCCGTTCCACCATCTCCGGGGTGTAGCGGGCGAAGTGCCGCTTGAGGATCTGGTAGACGCAGCGGGGGTGCTGCAACGTCTCGTCACGTTGGGTCTCGCCGCCGACCGGCGCGCCGTGCGACTCGTTCTCCAGTCCGGCCGCCGTCTCCCGCTGCGTCTCGCTGTCGCGGGTCGTCTGGTTCTGCGAGTGACCCTCGTACCGCCAACTGGCCTGGTCGTAGGTGGCGTTGTCGTCGTTGAAGCCGGAGAAGAGGCCGTGCATGTCCTCGGTGTCGGCGTACTCCTCGGTCACGATCGTCGCGGCGTTGGTGTAGGCGACGACGTACTCCCGGAAGTCCAGCTCGTTGTCGAGGATGTAGCGCACCACCCCGCCGAGCAGCGCGATGTCGGTGCCCGCGCGGATCGGCAGGTACGAGTCAGCCAGCGCGCTGGTACGGGTGAACCGCGGGTCGACGTGGAAGACCTTCGCCCCCCGACGCTTGGCCTCCATCACCCACTGGAAGCCCACCGGGTGCGCCTCGGCCATGTTCGAACCCTGGATGACGATGACGTCGGAGTTCGACAGGTCCTGCTGGTACTGGGTGGCGCCGCCACGACCGAAGCTGGTCCCCAGACCGGGGACGGTGGAGGAGTGTCAAATACGGGCCTGGTTCTCGATCTGCAACGCCCCCATCGCGGTGAACAACTTCTTGATGAGGTAGTTCTCCTCGTTGTCCAGCGTCGCCCCACCCAGACTGGAGATACCCAGCGTCCGGTTGAGCGGTCGACCCTCGGCGTCGACGTCCTCCCAGGTCTCGTCCCGGGCGGCCAGGACCCGATCGGCGATCATGTTCAGCGCCGTGTCGAGGTCGAGGTCCTCCCACTCGGTGCCGTACGGCCGGCGGTAGCGGACAGTGGTCTGCCGCAGCGGACTGGTGACCAGGCTCTTGCTCGCCGAACCCTTCGGGCAGAGCCGACCCCGCGAGATCGGGCTGTCCGGATCACCCTCGATCTGACTGACCTGCCCGTCCTTGACGAACACCCGCTGACCACAACCCACAGCGCAGTACGGGCAGACGGAGCGCGCCATCGAATCGGCGGTATCGGTGCGGGCGGTGAGCGCGCGGGACCCGTCGGACTTCGCCGCGGCACCCCGGCCCAGCGGGTCCGTGCCGGTGAGCTGGCGGTAGACCGGCCAGCCCTCGAACCAGCTGCGCACCCCCATCGCCGCACCTTCCCGACCTATCCCGCCAAATATGAACACTCTGACGTTAGATGAGGTGCCGGCCCGGTCGCAGCGAGATCACCAACAGTCATGCCTCCCCCGGCAGTGTGGTGCGAGGGCCGGGAGAGGCATGGGAGTACGGCGCTGGTCAGTGCGGTTGCAGCTGGTCGCTGAAGGTCCGGTAGCGGCGCAGCTCCCAGAACAACCAGCCGATGCTGATGATCGCCAACACGACGAAGACCAGCGAACCGGAGAACGTGTCCCAAAGGGTGTGCAGGACGACGACACCCACGAACGTGCCGATGAACCCGAAGAGCCGAGCGACGCTCGGGCTCGCCAGCAACGCCCAGAGCGCGCCGGCGGTCAGCCCGGTCCACGCGGTGTGACCGGCGGGCGCCGTCAGGCCCCGGATGAAGAGCGTCTGCTCCACCGCGCCGATGTTGCCCTGCGAACTCAGCAGCGCGCTGAAGGCGTAGCCCATCGTCTCCAGCGCGGCGAACCCCATGCCGGCGGCGATGCCGATGATCAGCCCGTCGGAGGGCACCCGGCGGCGACGCTGGGCCACCACCGTGAACAGCAGCACCACCGGAACGATCAGCTTCGCCGACTCCTCGATCAACGCGACGAACAGCATCGGCAGGGTGCCGAGGCCGCGCAGGGTGTCGTACTCAAGGGTGCCGGCGACCACAGTGCCGATCACACCGCCGAAGAACGCCGACGTCACCAGCACCGACGCCGGCACCTGCCACCGCCCGGTCCGGGCCTGCGCGAACGTCAGGAACGTCAACGGCACAAGCGTTGACCCGAGCAGGATCAACGCCGGTACGAAGTTCGGATTCTTGGTGCTGACCAAGGTCCGCAGCACCGCCACATAGAGGATCAACCCGATGACGAGCACTCCGACCCACGCCCACCGGCGCCACCGATCACGCATACCGCGCAGTCTGGCGGACCACTGTTACGAAGACCAGCCCCGGCACCGAGATCCTGACGACCTCCCAGCGGCGACGTCAGCTGTCAGGGGACGGCGATGCGCGCGAGTGATGGCTACGATCTGCGCCCATGCGCCGCGGAGCACCGTTACTGTCACTCGTCGTCCTGCTCGCCCTTCCCGCCTGCACCTCGAAACCAGAGGAACCCGGGGACGTGGCGTTGACCGTCTTCCTCGACAACGACGTGACCGTGGCGCAGAAGGGCAGCGTGGAGCAGCAGCTCCGGTCGATGCCCAGTGTCACTGAGGTGTCCCTGGAAACCCGCGAGCAGGCGTACGAGCGCCTGCGCAAGCGGTGCCAGGGCAAGGGTGACCTGTCCACGCAGCTCCAACCGCAGATGACGCACGAGTCGTGGCGGTTCGAGATGCCCCTGAACGGACAAGGATCTGGCGTGGGCGAGCTGATGAGGCTCGACGGAGTCGACGGCGTACCCCTGGCCCCTCTGGCGATGCTGTAACGCCTGCGGCATCCACTGCCATGGCTCCTGACTGCGAGCACGACCACAGCTCCTCGTCGTGCGTAGGCTCACGGCTGTGCGCCCGTTGCTGATCGCCGAGACAGTGATGACGCCGCCGACCGTCGTCGAGTGGCTGACCGGCACGGGGTTGTTGGCGTGGAGCCATCGTTCGCTGCGCGTGTTGCACTCGGACCTGACCGTCGCGCTGGCGTGGGAGTCCTCCGACGAGGACCCGAGCCTGGCCGTCGGCGTGGCTGCGGACCTGTCGCGGTTCGCGCTCGTGGGACCCCGCCAGGTGCAGGTCCGCAGCGCCGATGGCCGGGTCCTGTGGGAGGTCGACCACGGCACTGTCTTCTCGACAGGTTGGCCCCGGCCGAGTTGTCACCTGGCCGGGGACGACCTTCTCTGGTTGTTTCTGCCCGACGCTGCCGGCGACCAACTCGTCGTGTTGGACGCGTCCGGGGGCGGGTCCGAGGTGGACCGGCGCCCCCTTCAGACCGTTGAGGGCTTCGCCACATTCATCCTGGACGCCAATCGACAGCACGTCGGGCTGCATGTCGCTGTGGGATCGGAGACCTGCCTCAGTTACCGCTGGACGACTGGCGATCGGCGGTTGGCCGCCGGGCAGAGCTTGAACGGCTGTCTGGCCGACATGAACGCCAGCGGGAGCTTCTACCTCTCCATGCCGCACGGCAGCGGCCGGATCGCGATACGCGATGTCGCCGACGACAGTGCCCGGGTGGAGCGCCGCTACGACGACATCCCGGAGTTCGGCGACTCCGACGACTACCGGATGCACGAGACCGCGGCCGTCGTATCCGACGACTGGGTCATTGTCGGCGTCGCGACCGACGAGGGTGACGCCGAGCAGCATCTCCTGCTTTCCACCCGCACGCTGCGCCCGCAGACCGTGCTGGAGTACGGCGTCGACATGCCCCAGAACTCGATCCGGTCCGCCGGTGGACACGGGCGGTGGATGACGCACGACGCCCGCCTCGGGGTGCTCCGCCTCTGGCAGCTCCGGGAGCCACACACGGACGAGGTCGAGGGTCAACTGGCGCTGTGGTAGAGCTGTGGATCAGGAGCCGCCGGGCTGCGCTCGACGATCCCACAGCACCAGGCCGGTGAGCAGCATCGCGACGCCCAGACCGACCATTGCCAACCCCACCGCCGTGTGCGCGCTCCCGCCCAGGTGACCGGCCACGATCCACCCGCTGTCGATTCCGAACGCCAGCGGCATCAACCCCTGCGGGATCACCGGAATCCACCCGACGGTCAGCAACCCCAGCGCCCACGCTGTCGACTTGTTCTCCCGATACCACTGCGCGTCCCACGTCAGCGGGAGCGCCGTCTCCGGGGGGCGGCTCCGCTGACCGGCCGCGGCGAGCACAGTCGTGCCGCGCCGGGCGAGCCGCTCGTCGGCCAACCACACGCCACCCCACCAGGCGGCGGCGCCTCCGAGCAGCCCGACCAGCGGCAACAGCGGCGCCACCGCCGACGGGCCCCAGAAGGCCAGGGCGAGCACCGGCGCGGCGGCGAGCAGCCCGGCCGCTGTGGCAACCAGCACGCTGACGATGTCGGTCGGGTTGTCGGCCGCGGTCGGATGCCGCGGGTCGGCCACCGGGCGTACGCGCAGCAACGACACCCACACCGGCACCGACGCGCCCGCGCCGAGCAGGGCCGGCAGGGTGGAGAGTGCTGCCAGCGGGTCGACGTCGGGCGCGAGGAGGACACCGGCGACGGCAAGCAGCACCCCGATCGGGGTGACCAGCACCAGCCAGGCCACTGCCCGTCCCCGGACCTCCGCCCGTTCGCCGCCCGGTGTGGTGAGCGGCAGCCACAGCGCGGTGCCGTCCAGCCCGACCAGCCCGGCCGACATCGCCGCCGCGCCGAGCACGGCGAGCGGCCCGGCCCACGGCAGCAGGAGGTCCACGTCGGACAGCAGCGGCAGCCCGGCGAGCAGCGCCCCGTACACCACAGCGAACGCCAGATACTGCAACCGCAGCGGATGCCGCGTCCAGGCCCGCAACTCACGGCCCGCGACCGCCCGCGTCGCGGCCGGCACCCACGCCCACCACTCGCGCTCAACCGCGGCCGTCGACGCCGCCACGGTCCGGCGCGGCCGGAACGCCGCGCCGGCGGCGATCACCCTTCGGACAAGCATGATGTACGCGGCGGCGCAGAGCGCCACGATTCCCACCAGGGTCGCCATCAGGCGCACCCCTTGCCCGGTTGGCCCGGTCACGGCGGCGACCGGCCAGGCGCTCGGCACGTACGCCATGGCCCGGACCACCTCTCCCGGCGCTGCCACGAGCAGGACCGACACCCACGGGAAGACCGCCCAGAGCGACCCGGCGACACCCATCGCCGTACCGGTGAAGACGCCGGTGAGCAGCGCCCCGGCCGGACCGCCGGCGTGGCCGACGACCTCCAGCGCGATGGCCGAGCCGATCAGCCCGAGCAGCCAGAGCAGCACCGCGCCGCCGGCGGTGACGAGGACCGCGACGGTGCCGTACCGGGTGGCGTGCACCGGCAGCGCGGCGAGTGCCACCAGCGAGACAGCCGGACCGATACCGATCGCCGACGCGGCGAGCAGACCGATCGCGGCCGGAACCCCGCCGATCGGCTCCAACCGCAGGTGGGCCGGGCGGACCCGGCCACGACCGCCGCCGAGCAGCAGGGGCAACACGATCCAGCCGAGAACCCACGCCCCGGCGAGCAGGCCGAGTGTGTGCTGGTCACCGCGGAGCGCGTACCGGATCAACCAGGCGGCGGCGAGCAGACCGACCAGACCGGCCACCGTGGGGCCGGGGTGCTCGCGCAACGAGCGACGCAGCATCGTCGCGCGCATCCGGGCCGGTACCGCCATCGCGCCGAGGGTGCCGCCCAACCGGTCGGGGGCGGTCAGTTCCGCGCTCATCGTGCCCCGGTCAGCCAGTCCAGACCGGCGCTGCCGGAGGTTTCGGCGCCGACCAACTCGACGAACCGGTCCTCCAGGCTGCTGCCGGCGGCGACCTCGGTGACCGTCCCGGCGGCGACCACCCGGCCCTGATGGATCACGGTGACCTCGTCGCATATCTGCTCGACGAGCAGCATCGAGTGGGTGGACAGCACGCAGGTGCCGCCGCCGGCCACGAACCGGCGCAGCACCCGGCGGATGGTGGCCGCGGAGACCGGGTCGACCGCCTCGAACGGTTCGTCGAGCACGAGCAGCCGGGGCGCGTGCAGCAGCGCCTGGGCGAGGCCGAGCTTCTTGCGGGTGCCGGTGGAGCAGTCGGCCAACGGGGTGCCGGCGCCCTTGGCCAGGCCGAGCACCTCGATCAGCTCGGCGGCACGGTCGGTGGCCGCAGCCCGGGGCAGCCCGCGCAGGCCGGCGCTGTAGCGCAGCAGTTCGGCGCCGGTGAGGCGTTCGGGGAAGTCGAGGCCGTCGGGCAGCACGCCGGTCAGCGCGCGGGTCCTACGGCGGTCGCGCAGCGCGTCGTGGCCGAGGATCCGGATCTGCCCGGAGTCCGGGGTGACCAGACCGACTGCGATCCCGATGGTGGTGGACTTGCCGGCGCCGTTGGGCCCGACAATGCCGTGGAAGGTGCCGGGGTGCACGGTCAGATCGACGCCGTCCACAGCGCGATGCGCCGCGAAGGTCTTGACCAGGCCACGGATCTCGAGTGCCGGGGGGATCACGCGCCGAGCATAGGTGACAGTGCACGACGGCGTGGCCCACTGCTCGGACCTCCACAGCGGTCGGACACCCTCAGGCCACGTGCAGCAGCCGGAAGCGTTCGGTCACCACCAGCGTGTCATCGTCCACTGTGAACGCCGGATCGCCCAGCTCGGCGCGTACCTCGGCGCTGTGCCAGAACTCCTCGTGCCCCGCACGCCACTGGGCCAGCGACTCGTCGCCCTCCCCCTCGGCCAGCGCGTGTGGCAGGTCGACGTCGGCGAGGCGGACCACCCGTACATCGGTCAGCTCGATGGCCCCGACCCGGCGGCCGGCGGAGTCCACCACGGCGGACAGTTGACCCACCTCGGGCAGCGGCTCGTTCGCGCACTCGTACCCGACCAGCAGACCGGTCGTCGACGTCTTCGCCCCGGACAGGATCGCGTCAACGAGCCTGTCCCGCAGTGGCCCCGGAAACGCGAACTCGGCAAGCGGAAGATCATCGAGGTCCATCCGCGGAGCCTACGCGACCCGGGCGTGGCCGTCGTCGACATGCTCGCGGCGACGTGGCACGGTTTCGTCATGGCCACCTACAGCGTCGCCCTCGTGCTGCTCGTCGATCCGTCGGGCGCGGTGCTCCTGCAGCACCGCGACGAGGATGTGGCCGTCTCGCCGGGCCAGTGGAGCCTGCCGGGTGGCCATGTCGAGCCCGGCGAGTCACCGGAGGAGGCGGCCCGCCGCGAACTACTGGAGGAGACTGGTCTGACAGTGGGTGAGCTGCACCCGCTGTGGAGCGGACCGCGCCCGTACGAGGCGGATTTCCCGCACACCGTGACTGTCCACGTGTTCCGTGGCACCACCACGGCCCGTCAGGAGGACGTGGTCCTCGGTGAGGGGCAGGCGATGGTGTTCGTCCCCCGGGACGAGGTGCTCGATCGTGAGCTGGCGGTCTCCGCCGCGCTCGTCCTGCGCATGATCTGACGTCGGGTACGGCTACGGCGTGGTGATGGTCTGCCTGTCGCGCGCCACGCAGTACACGTCGCCGGAGTTAGCGGAGTGCGGCAGGTCGCGCAGGTGCGTCGCCAGGTCGGCCGCTGACATCCAGCGTCGGAACGTCATCGACTTGTCGTCGCCCATCGCGACGTCGAACCCGTCGAAGCCCAGCGCGGTCAGGCGATCGAGACACCTGTCGGCGACCGCACGCGCGATGGTGGTGAACTCGAACGACAACGCGGGCAGCGGGCGGCTCAGGCCGGCCAGCACCTCGTCCTCGAAACCCTCAACGTCGATCTTGGTGAAGGTCGGCACGCCGTACGTCTCGATCAGCGCGTCGACGGTGACCACCGCGACCTCGATGTCGGTGTCCCACACCTCGCCCTCCCATCCGCCCGCGCCCCTCGCGGCGCGGACGAAGTCCGGTGAGGCGGTCGAGACGGTGAGGTTGGCGGAGTTGACGTGCAACCGGGTGCGCCCAGAGAGCGCGCCACACGCTGCGTCCACAACTGTCACCTTGTCGTCGTCGGCGTAGATCGCCCGCAGGGCGCGCAGACACAGCGGCTGCGGTTCCACAGCGACGACCCGGGCACCGAGGCGACGGAAGCTGGCGATGTGGTCGCCCACGTGGGAGCCGATGTCGAAGACGAGGTCCCCGCCGCTGACGAAGCGGGAGTAGAACGCGTCCATCCTCGCGTCCCGCTCGGGATCGCCGTAGTAGACGTCAAGGGACCGGTGCAGCAGCGACAGTGTCGGGTCGGTCCGGAGCGCGGCGATCCTGGTGTCGGTGGTAGCCGTCATCTGTCTGGGGTCCAGTCCGTGAGAGAGGTGGCCGGGTTACGGTCCGAAAGCGGTCAGGAACCGGTCCCGGAAGGCGTCCATCCGCCAGACCGGCGCCTGCGGCCCGGGCTTCAGCCCGTCCTGCCAGCCCCACCCGGAGATCCGGTCCAACACGGCCCGGTCCCGGGTGATGATCGAGATCGGGACGTCGTGGCTGGCGTTCTCGCCGGTGACGACTGCGGCTGGTTGGTGGTCACCGAGGACGATGAACACGAGGTCGTCGTCTCCGTGGGTCCGCACGTAGGAGATGAGCGCGCCGAGGGTGTACTCGATGGACTTTCGGTAGTCCGCCCGGATCTGGGCGGTGTTGCGGCGCTTGTCGTCGGACCTGCCCACGCCGGCCCCACGGTAGACCGCGCCGTCGCCGACGTCGGCCCAGTCGAGCAGCGGCGGGACGGGTGTCCAGGGCGCGTGACTCGACACCAGTGCCAGCTCGGTCATCACATTGCCGTCGCGCTTCGCCTGCTCCAGGCGCTGCCAGCTGGCCAGGGTGTACTGGTCGGGCGGGGTGCCGAAGCTGAACTTCGGGCCACGGTACGCGAGCTTCCTGGCGTCGTAGAACCGGTCGTAGCCGAAGAAGGAACCCTCCGGCCAGGCCCTGGTGACGGCGGGCATCACGCCGACGGTCTGCCAGTTCGCCCGGCGGAAGGCGCCGTTGAGGGTCATCCGGTCACTGGCCAGCAGGGTGCGGTGCCGCTGGTCGTTGTCGATCCAGAGGCCGGAGAGCAGCGTGTCGTGCGCGAGCCAACTGCCGCCACCGAAGGTCGGCGAGGTGAGGAAGCCGCTCTGCGCGGCGAAACCCGCCGCGCTCAGCTCGCTGGTGCCACTGTCGAGCACCGCACCGACCTGCGGCGCGAACTCCGGGTCCTCGACGGCGTCCCGGCCGTAGCTCTCCACGAAGGCGACGACCACGTTCTTGCCGCGCAGCGCGGTCAGTAGCTGGTCACCGGGGGTGTCACCGTACCTGTCGGCCTCGATCAGCGCGCCGAACGTCTCGCGGTCGTCGAGGCGCAGGCGCACCTGGAAGCCGTGACCGTTGGCCAGTGTGGTCGCGGACGTGTCGGCGACCGGCACGCCCTCGACCACCCGCACGTTGAACGCGGCGCAGGCCACCCAGACGACCACCAGCGCGGCCACGATCCGGGTGGTCCCGGTGCGGTGCCGGACCACCAGCCGCCGCAGTCGCCGCATCGACAGCGTGACCAGTGTGGGCAGGCCCACGAGCACCACCGCCAGGGTGATGGCGACGCCGATGGCGGCCGGTCGGCCGTACGACTCGCTGAGGAAGGCGAACCCCTCGTCGAGGAGCGCCCAGTCGAGCACCGGGTCGAACGCCCGGCTCAGCGCGGCGGTGAAGCCCAGGTCGAGCAGCTTCAACAGGCCGAGCAGGCCGAGTGCCGCGCCGGCCACCGTCGCGACCAGTCGGCTGCCGCGAGCGGGCAGAGCGAGCAGGAGGGCCACTACCAGCAGCGCCTCCAGGGGGATCCGCGCGAACGCCGCCGGGCTGAGCCGGCCGAAGTCGTACGGCACGGTGAGGACGAGGAGGACGAGCAGCGCGGCCAGCACTGTCGTCAGCCGGGCGGGGACGGAGCGTCTCGGCCGTTCCTCGACATCGGTGCCGTCGGCGGTCCCGCCGGAGGTTCCGCCAGTCATCGCCCTCCGTCCCTGGCTCGGCAGCTGCCGTACGCGCGTCAAGAGCGACAACCCGGGCATCCTTCCATGATCTTTGTTGGGCGCGGCGTCCGGGCGGCTCAGACGCGGGCGATCCCGCGTCGGGCCACCGTGACAGTGGGACGGTCCGACCACTGCAGCCCATCGGTCTGGCCCGGGGTCAGCTCGGCCAGGCCTGCTGCGGCCCTCGGGGTGCTGTGGCTCGCCGAGCTGGCCGGTTGGACAGTCGCGTCCGGGGCGCAGTGGATGACGGTGTGGCGGAGGCGCCGGGTCGTCCAGAGCCAGGCGACGTCACGCCCGAACGACTCGACAAGCAGTGCCACCGACGCCAGAAGCACCAGGGTCGTCAGCGGCGCGGGCAGGATGTCGGCCATCGCCACCGTCAACACCACGCCCTGGGTCGCGGCGACGACCTTGTTCCAGTACCGCGGTGGCGCGGATCCCCGCATCCACTCCAACACCCAGGTCGCGGCGCCGTAGAGGTAGCGCATCGCGCCGATCACGAGCACCCAGGCACCCACCGTGGGTGCCACGTGCAGGCAGAGCACCAGGACCAGGAAGGAGTCGATCTCCATGTCGAAGCGCGCGCCGAGTTCGCTGGTGGTCCCGGTGCGGCGGGCCGTGTATCCGTCCACGGCGTCGAGGGCCAACGCCACGCTGGTGAGGACGACCATCACTGTGACCGGCGCCGACCGGCCGAACGAGTCGGCGGCCAGGGCCGTCACGCCGCCGACGAGGATCGCCCGGCTCAGGGTCACCCGGTCCGCCGGGCTGAGCGCGCCCGCGCCCGAGCGGGACATCCCCTTGCTGAGCAGGGCGCACAGGACCATCCCGTACGCCAGACCCGCCACCCAGCCCGCCGTGCCCAGACCGACCGTCTCCGCCAGCACCGCCAGCAGGACGATCTGCACGAGCAGTCCGATGACCGGACCAGTTCGAACCGTTGACATCGTGCCTCCGTGACTCTGGTGGGTGACCCTGACCGTCATCACGGAAAATATGACCGATCGGTTCATTCTGAACGCGACCCGGCAGGGCGCCACGGAGGACGTGCCCCTTCGACGGGCGGTTAATCGCCCATCGTGGGTGGCCCGTCGTCGGCTCACCGATGAGGGCGTCGATCGTGCCGTACGGGTCAGGGCGTCGGCAGTGTGAGCACATCCGCACCGTCGTCGGTGATGGCGATGGTGTGCTCGCTGTGCGCCGTCCGGCAGCCCGTCGCGCTGCGGAGGGTCCAGCCGTCGGCATCGGTGACGAGCGTGGCGGTGTCCGCCATCACCCACGGTTCCAGCGCCAGCAGCAGCCCCGGGCGTAGCCGGTAGCCGCGACCGGGGCGCCCGGTGTTGGAGACGTGCGGGTCCTGGTGCATCGTCGATCCGACGCCGTGGCCGCCGAACTCCGTGTTGACCGAGTATCCCGCCGCGTTGAGGACCGAGCCGATCGCGTGGGAGATGTCACCGATGGGAACGCCGGGGCCGGCGGCGGCGATCCCCGCCCGCAACGCGCGCTCGGTCGCGTCGATCAGCGCGACGCTCTCCGGTGGTCGGACGTCGCCGATCATGAAGCTGATGGCCGAGTCCGCGACGACCCCACGGTGGGAGACGGCGAGGTCGAGCGAGAGCAGATCGCCGTCGGCGAGCGGGTAGTCGTACGGCAACCCGTGCAGCACTGCGTCATTGACCGACGTGCAGATGTAGTGGCCGAACGGCCCCCGCCCGAAGGACGGCTCATAGTCGACGTAGCAGGACTGCGCCCCGGCTTCGGTGATCATGGCCTGCGCCCACCGGTCGATGTCCAGAAGGTTGGTGCCGACCACGCAGCGGCTCTTCAACGTCTGCAGGATGCCGGCGACCAGCGCGCCGGTGTCCTTCGCTCGCAGCACGTCGGTGGGGCTCAGGATCTCGATCATGCAGCGCCTTCCTCGGGCGACCAATAAGTATCCCGGCCATATTATCCCGGTACTAGAATCGGGACATGGTCAGGTTGCCGCTCACTCCCGAAGAGCTCGAACGCGGACAGCGCCTCGGCGCGCTCCTGCGTCGAGCCCGTGGAGAGCGTTCGATGCTCCTCACCGCGCTGGACGCGGGCGTCTCACCAGAGACCCTTCGAAAGATCGAGTCCGGCCGGATAGCCACCCCCGCCTTCCCGACCATCGCGGCGATCGCCGACGTCCTCGGCCTCTCCCTCGACGCCGTCTGGTCGGAGATCAACAAGCCGGACGGCGGTGCCGAACTGCCTCGACCGACGCGCCCCGCGCGCGAGCGGTTGGCCTCCTAGCGCGCGACGGCCTGTCGCCAGCGCCAAACGCGAATGCGGTCAGGATCCGTTTGAACCGCAGGCTGTCACTGTGCCGCCGGAAAAGCGCTTCCCACGATAGATAACCTAACAGCGATCCTTCCCGATCGGTATCGGGCAGACGCCCGACTGCGCAGGTCAGCGGCGGTGGCTAGGTTCGCCCAATGCCCACCACCACAATCAGTGCGGAATCCGCTGGCACCTGGACGCTCGGCGATCTCACCGTCAATCGGATCGGATTCGGCGCGATGCGCCTGACGGGTAGCGCCGGCGCGGCGAGCGACCGCGCGCGGGTCATCGGATTGCTACGCCAGGCGGTCGACCTCGGGGTGAACCACATCGACACTGCCGCGTTCTACTTCTCGCCGCTCCGGTCGGCCAACGAGTTGATCAACACGGCGCTGTCGCCGTACCCCGACGACCTGGTCATCACGACGAAGGTCGGACCGGGCCGCGACCCCTCGGGCGAGTGGCAGCCGCTGGCCCGGCCGGATCAGCTGCGTGGGCAGGTCGAGGAGAACCTGCGCCAACTCGGCCGCGACCAGTTGGATGTCGTGAACCTGCGCCAGGACGGGCTGGACTCGGTGGCGGAGCACTTCGGCGCGCTGGCCGAACTCCGTGACGCCGGCCTCATCCGGCATCTCGGCCTGTCCAACATCCGTCCGCACCACCTCGCGCAGGCGCAGGCGATCGCCCCGGTGGTCTGCGTGCAGAACACGTACGGTGTGGACACCCGACGTACGCAGGATCAGCTCGTGCGTACCTGCGGTGAACAGAACGTCGCATTCGTGCCGTTCTTCGCGATCGCCGGCGACCGACGTGAGACCGGCGGCGTGGCCGCCAACACGGCAGTGGAGGCCATCGCGCGCACGCACGGCGTGACGCCGGCACAGGTGCGGATCGCATGGACCCTCAGCCGCGGCCCGCACCTGCTGGCCATCCCCGGTACCGGCAACCCCGATCACCTGGTCGAGAACCTGGCCGCCGGGGCGCTGGTCCTGTCGCCTGACGAGTTGGCCAGCCTCGACTAGCGGCCCCCGACAGGAGCTGGTCCCGGTCGACGAGCGACCGGGACCAGCGGGTGGCGTGCTCAGGAGGCGGCGATGCCCTCCATGCCGATGCCGTCGGTGAACTTCGGCAGACCCTCCACTGTGGTGACGAGCTTCAGAGAGCCGTCGTCGTTGACCTCGTAGCCCTGCACGTTGCCGGCGGTGGCGTTCTGCACGTACAGGAAGCCGTCGCTGGTGGTCATGTCGATCGACCCGCCGTTGGTGTCGGCGGCGACGTTCTTGACGATTTCCAGCTTGCCGTCGTCGTTGACCCGGTAGGAGCTGATGGTGGAGCTGCCGGCGTTGGCGACGAAGAAGTAGTCGCCGACGCGCTGGATCCAGCACGGCGCCTGCTGGCCGTTGGGCACCGACGGGCCGACCTGGTCGAGTGCGCCGTCGTCCTCCAGCTCGAACCGGCTCACCGCGTTAGCGCCCGACTCGGTGACCAGCAGCGAGTCCTCGGTGTCGAAGGTGAAGCCGAACGGGGTGTTGCCCGCGTCGCTGATGACGGGGTTGCGGGACAGTTCGCCGTGGCGACCGATCTCGTAGCTGAACATGACGTTGGCGCCCTTGGTGGACACCAGCACGAACTCGCTGTCCGGGTCGATCTTGACCTGGGCCGGGGCGGTTCCGAACGCGGGCGGGTTGCCGTTGTGCAGCCCGAGCGACCGGTTGGCGTCCTCGATCCGGGACAGCCGCCCCTTCTGCAGCTCGAAGCCCTGCACAGAACCCTCGCCACCGGCGTTGAGCACGTAGACGAGGTCACCACGGGCCGCGACGCTGACCGGCAGGAGACCGCCGGACCAGATGACCTGGAGCTTGTGCAGCCGGGTGCCCTCGACGCGGAAGACCGTCACGGTGTTGCTGCCGGCGTTCACCGCGAACAGCAGCCCCTTGTGGTAGGTCAGGGAACCCTGCGAGGCCAGCGCGTCGAGTGGCGCGCCGATGGTGAAGCCGCCCAGCCCGCCGGTCTCGTACTCGCCGGCCTTGGTGAGACGGCCGTCCTCGTCGCGGTCGTACACCTTGATGGTGTTGCCCTCGGCCTTGTTGGTCTGGACGAAGACCGCGCCCTCGTCGCCGTGGTGGTGATCACCCCCCTTGCGGTCGTCGTGGTACCCAGGGCCGCCGCCATCGGCGAAGGCGGTCCCCGGGATCGATCCGACGCTGGTCAGGCCTGCCAGGAGGGCTGCCGCGAGCGCGACGCTGCGCTTCATCTCTGACTCCTTATGCACCCGAAGGGAGGAATACGAGTTTTCCTCTCCTTCAAAAGGTATCGGAGCAGCTAGGCGGGTTGGCCATACTTACCCTAAAGCGGTAATTTCGTGCCGTTCTGTGGAATCCCCGGGCGGGCAGGCGGACGTTGGCCTACGGCGAAGCGGACCTTCGGCGCGTCGGGGCGGAATTCCGCAGGGTGCTAGGCGTCGCGGCGCAGCGTGAACCAGAAGGTCGGCACCGAGTTGGTGCCCGGCGTGACGTCGATCAGTTCCCAGCCGGTGAACCTGGCTCGGAGCTCGTCGGCGGTGACGCCCGCCGCCCACGAGGTGACCTCGGGGATCGGACTGCCGAGCGGCTCGGGGCCGTACCCGAACATCAGCAACAGCGCTCCGGGGGCGGCGCGCTGGGTGAGCCCGGCGGCGTAGGCGTCGCGGCGGTGCAGTGGGACCCCGCAGTAGCAGCTCAGGTCGAAGAACAGGTCGAAGGGGCCTGGCAGGTCCAGCTCGTCGAGGCGGGTGGCGTCTCCGTGCAGCAGCCGTACGGCCACTCCCGCCGCCGCGGCCTTCTCCCTGGCCTGGTCGACGGCGCGGTCGATCAGGTCGACGGCCGCCACGTCCCAGCCGTGCCGGGCGAGGTAGGTGGCGTTGGTCCCCGTGCCGCAGCCGAGTTCGAGGGCGCGGCCGGGCGGTAGTGCGCCGCGCCCCTCCACCAGGTCGATCAGCTCGGGCGGAGTCACGCCGGTGTCCCACGGTGGCTTGCCGGTGCGGTAGTAGCCCTCCAGCGCGCGGTGGACGGACTCCTCCTCCGTGTCGCGCCGCGTCGAGGCCAGGTCCGGTCCCGGGTTCGGGGTGGCGTGGGGCTGGTTCATCGTCTCCTCCAAGAATTTAGAGTGCAACTCTAGTGACTGACTCTAAAGGTAGGCTCGCAATATGGACAGAGTCAAGCGGCCCGACAAGCGAGCCGAGCGCTCCCGCCGCACCCGCGAGAAGGTCGTCGAGGCGGCTCGCGAGCTGTTCATCGCGCAGGGCTACGGGGCGACGAGCCTGCAGGAGGTCGCGGACCGGGCGGGCGTGGCCGTCCAAACTGTCTACTTCGTCTTCCGCAACAAGCGCACGCTGTTCAAGGACGTCGTCGATACGTCCATCGCCGGGGACACCGAGCCGGTCGCCACAATGGATCGGGAGTGGTTTCGCGCCGCGTGCGCCGAGCCCACCGCAGCCGGGCAATTGCGCGCGCACGTCCACGGCACCCGCGAGATCCTGGGCCGGGTCGCCCCGATCATGCCGCTGATCGCGGCTGCCGCAGCCACCGACCCGGAGATCGCCGCACAGTGGCCGGACGGCCCCGACCCGCGCTACACGGTGCAGTACGCGGCGGCCGAAGCCCTGGTCGGCAAGCCCGACACCCGTCCCGGCCTCTCCGTCGAGATGGCCGCGGACCTGCTGTTCGGCCTGCTCAGCCCGCAGCTCTACCTGATCTTCGTCCGCGACCGCGACTGGTCACCGGACGCGTGGGAGGAGTGGGCCCGCACCGCCCTGACCTCCCAACTCTGCACCGACGGCGCGTGAGGCGCGGGGAGGTCAGGGGTCAGCTCGGGTCGGGCCACCACGGTTCGAGGAGGGTGGGGTCGGCGACGTACTGCGCCACCTGCGTCCGCTGCTCCGGGGTCAGGGACAGCGCCCGGAGTCGGGCACCCCACTCAGGCACCCGGTCGGCCTTGCCCAACGCGGTTGCCAGCTCGATCAGGCCGGCCAGCGCCGTCGCCCGCTCGACCACCGGGGCGTCCTCGGCGCGGCGGCGAATCCCCGAGTCGAGCGCCCGGTAGGCCGCCCGGTCGTCCATCTTGAACTCGCGCAGGATCCGCGCGTTGTCGAGCACCCGGGCCAGCCCGTCAAGCTCCTGCGACCCGCCGTACTCCACCTCCATCGGCTCGTCCCGCTGGATGAACACGATGGTGTTGCCCGACGGGTCGACGATGCTGAACCGCGACGCCCCGGCGCGGTAGCGGGTCATCCGGGGAAGGCCCTTGACGAGCACCTTGCCGTAGCTGCGGCGCATCGCCTCGGTGAACACCGCGTGGTACGACGCCACCGCGTCCACCATCACCAGGCAGCCGCCGGAATGCTCCTTCGCCGGGTCCAGGTCCTTGGGCGCCGGGCCGTAGTGCAGCTGGAACCCACTCCAGGTGAAGGCCAGGTACACGTACGGCTTGAGCTGCTCGTAGGCCACCTCGAAGCCGAGCGCCCGCCAGAACGCCAGGGTCTCCTCCGGGGCCGGGCAGTGCAGCAGCGGCACTGTGGTCTCGTTCGGTTGGACACGGTCCGCATTGGTCGTCATCGTCGATCCCCGTCCGGTCGGCAGGCCGGCCATTGTGCCAGCACCACCGAGCGACCTCGACGGGTTTCGTCTCCTACCCAGGGAGGAGGCGGGCTCCGACCAGCGGCCGCAACCGGGGCTCGGGGTCGGACGCGATCGGCGGACGCGGCTACGACCATCTACAGACATGACTACCGTTGTGCGCCGGGCGACGCGCTGGAACCGCCCACTGATGTTCCTGGTATCCGTGATGGCGGTGCTCACCGTCATCACCGTGGTCGGCATCCTCGTCGACTCGCGCGTCCTGACCGGGGCGCCGATCTGGCTCAAGCCGTTCAAGTTCGCCGTGTCGTTCGTGCTCTACGGCGCCACGCTCGCCTGGATGCTCTCCCTGCTGCCGCGACGCAGCCGAGCCGTCGAGAGGGCGGCCGTCGTCATCGTCGCGGTGGCGGTCGTCGAGAACGCGGTGATCGTCGGTCAGGTGATCCGCGGGCAGACCAGCCACTTCAACGACAGCACCCCGGTGAACACCGCGCTGTTCGCGGCGATGGGCGCGGCGATCATGGTGCTGTTCTTCGCGCACCTCGTCATCGGGATCGTGGTCCTGATCCAGCGGATCCCCGATCGGGTCGCCGCAACCGCCGTCGGATGGGGGCTCGGCCTGTCCCTGCTGGGCATGCTCGCGGCGGTGCCGATGGCGCTGCCGATGCAGGACCCGGGGATCGAGGGCATCGGTGGGGCGCACAGCGTCGGCGTGCCCGACGGTGGGCCGGGGTTGCCACTGGTGGGATGGAGCACCACCGGCGGTGACCTGCGGATCGGGCACTTCGTGGGGCTGCACGCCCTCCAGGCCTTGCCGATCCTGGCGATCCTGCTGAGCCGGTTCGCGACACGGTTGAACGAGCGCACCCGCGCCCGGCTGCTGGTCGTCGCGGGCGGCGCGTACGGCGTACTCACAGTGCTGTTGACCTGGCAGGCCCTGCGCGAACAGCCGCTGCTGCGGCCGGACGCCGTCACGCTCGCCGCGCTCGCGGCACTGGTGGTCGCGACGGCGAGCGCCACCGGCCTGGTGCTGGCCCGCCGACGTCGCCCGGAACTGGCGCTGGCCGCGTGACCGCGACGCTGTTCTCCCTGACGTTCGCGGTGGCCGCGCCGTTCTGGGCGCTGATGATCCTGCTGCCGCGTTGGTCGTGGACCGCCCGGATCATCGCCTCGCCGCTGATCGTGGCGCCGGTCGTGGTGATCTATGCGCTGCTGGTGCTGCCGGCGTTCGGCGACGTGCTGCCGGCCGTGGGGTCGCCGACCTTGGCCGGGGTGCGCGACCTGCTCGGCACCTCCGACGGGGCCGCGGCGGGTTGGGCGCACATGATCGCGTTCGATCTGTTCGTCGGGCGGTGGGCGTGGTTGGACAGCCGCGATCGGGGGGTGCCGGCGCTGGTGATGGCTCCGGTGCTGCTGCTGACCATCCTGCTCGGACCGCTCGGTCTGGCCGCGTACCTCGCGGTCCGGACCCGGTGGCGGCGGCCGGCGGCCGTCGCCACCGGCCCGCAGCACCTAGGCTGACCACCGTGAGCTGGCCGGGGCGACTGTTCGACGTGCGGGACACCCTCGTGCGGATGGTGCTGCTCGATCTCAGCGGGCTGTGCTACCTGCTCTTCGTTCCGCACTCCACCAGCACGCCCACGACACCACAGTGGATCCTCGCGGTGCTCGCGTTCGCCGTGGCGCTGGCGGCGCACCGTCGACCGGTGGTCAACCTGGTGGCGCAGGCCGCCCTGCTGACTGTCGCGATCTGCCTGGTCGACGACTTCACCATCAACCAGGTTGGCGCGAGTTGGGCACTGCTCGAGATCACCATGCGGGCGCGCCGCCCCCGGACCATCTGGCTGTCCGCCGTGCTGCTGGTGGTGGTGGACCTGACCGACTCGGTCGGCGACACGGCCCGCCAGGTCGCCTCGGGCGTCGTCGGCCTGGCCCTGGAGGTCGGCGTGCCGGTGCTGCTCGGCCTCGTCATCCGCGCCAACCGGGAGCTGAGTCGGCAGGCCGTGGAACGGGCCGTGGCCGAGCAACGCCAGCACGAGTCGGAGAGTCGCGCGGCCCGCGCCGACGAACGCAGCGCCATCGCCCGCGAGCTGCACGACGTCGTCGCGCACCATGTGGCGTCGATGGTGCTGCGGGTCGGCGTGGCCCGGCACGTGCTCACCGACCTGGACCCGCGGGTGGGCGAGGTCTTCGACGACGTGCACGGCACCGGCACTGCGGCCCTCGCGGAACTGCGCCGGCTGGTCGCGGTGCTGCGCAACCCCGACGGGGTACGCGGCGACGCGGCGCTGACCGCCATCGAACCGTCCGCGCTGCCGGCGGCGATCGGCGCGTCCATCGACCGGGCCCGGCAGGCGGGTGTCACTGTGGAGGCCGATCTCGACCCGGCGATCGATTCACTCGACGCGGTGCGCGGCATGGCGGTGCTGCGGCTGACCCAGGAGGCGCTGACCAACGTGGCCAAACACGCGGGGACGTCGGCGCTCGCGCACCTCGTGGTCGCTGTCCGGGACGGCTCCGTGCACTGGGAGGTCGCCGACAACGGGCGCGACGGGGTGCCGGCGGGCGTGCCGGTCGGTGGCGGGCACGGCATCACCGGGATGCGCGAGCGTGTCGAGGTCCTCGGCGGCCGGTTGGAGGCGGGCCCTACCGGCACCGGATGGCGGGTACGGACCGTCCTTCCGGCAGTGGCCGCCGCCGCGCCGGTCGGGTCGGTGCCCCGCGAGCGGGAGGCCCCGGCCGGGTCGCCCGCGCCGGAGCCGGCGTGATCCGGGTGCTGCTGGTCGACGACCAGCACCTCATCCGGGCCGGGCTGCGCATGCTCTGCGACGCCCAACCCGACATCGAGGTCGTCGGGGAGGCCGACAGCGGCCGGGAGGCGATTCCGCTGGCCGGGCGGCTGCTCCCCGACGTCGTCGTCATGGACCTGCGGATGCCCGGTGTCGACGGGATCACCGCGACCAGCCGGATCCTCGCCGAACGCCCCGCCACCCGAGTCCTGGTGCTGACCACGTTCGGCGACGACGACCACCTCTACCCCGCGCTGACCGCGGGAGCGTGCGGGTTCCTGCTGAAGGACGCGCCCCCGACCGAGCTGCTGGACGGCATCCGCCGGGCCGCCGTCGGTGACAGCCCGTTCAGTCCGGAGGTGCTGCGTCGCCTCGTGCAGCGCGCGGTGCACGCCCGCCCGGGGTCACCGCCGGCCCTGCCGGGCCTGACCGCCCGGGAACGGGACGTGCTCGACCTGGTCGCCGAGGGCCTGTCCAACACCGAGATCGCCGACCAGCTCCACATCGGTGTCACCACCGTCAAGACCCACATCACCAGCCTGATGACCAAGACCGACAGCCCGAACCGGGTACGCCTGGCCCTGTTCGCTCGCGGCGTCTGACGCTCACGCCCGCATCCGCGCGGACACGGCGATGACGAGCACCAGCGGCACGATCAGCAGTGCCGGGGCGACGACCGGCAGGTGCACGGCGACAAGGGCGCCGACCGCCGCGCCGACCATGAGGGCCAGCAGCACCTGGGCCTTGGGGCGCAGGCTGGCCCACGGGCTGCGGGCGGCGACCCCGGCGATCAGGCTGGTGAGCGTGCCGGTCAGGTACGTGGAGGACAGGCCGGACACCCCGAAGCGTTGGATCGCGCTGCTCTGCACACCCAGCGCGACCGCTGACAGCATCAGCAACGCCAGGTGGACAGCCGCGTCGGGGGTGTGCAGGGTGACCTCCCAGACGACGGCGAACACCACGAACACCGACAGCTCCAGGACCAGCGCCCAGGTGACCCGCCGGGGCCAGACCGGATCGTCGGGCTGTGCCGAGCCGACGACGCGGGCGCCCGCGAGGACACCGACGATGAAGCTGGCGATGGCGCAGCCCGACGTCAGAGCCAGGTCGGCTTCGCCCCGGCCGGCCGAGAGCCCGAGCAGGACCATGTTGCCGGTCATCACGCTGGCGAAGGCGCCGCCGAGGGCGAGGAAACCGAGAGCGTCGGCGCTCCCGGTGAGGAAGGTGAGGACGACGACGAGCGCCTGCCGTCGCCGCAGCAGGCGCTCGTCTCGGCGCGGGGCGACGTGGGGGTGGGTGACGCGGGGCGCTGTGCTCGACACTGTCGGCCACCTTCCAATAATTGTTCTTCGTATACACTTTGTCCGGACACGTTCACGGAGAGGCAACCAGGTGGCTGAAGACCTACGGGACAAGCTGGGCGCGCAACACCTGCCGCTACGCGATCAGGTCCTCGCCGCGCTGCGGACCGCCATCATCGACGGCGACTACCTTCCCGGAGAACGGCTGACCGAGGACCGGCTCGCCGAGGACTTCGGCGTCTCCCGCAACCCGGTCCGGGAGGCGCTGCGCGTCGCCGAGGCGGAGGGGTTCGTCGTGATCCTCCCCCGCCGGGGAGCGGTCGTCGCCTCACCGAGCAGCGGGACCATCGCCGACATGTTCGCCGTGCGCCAGCGGCTGGAGACACTGGCCGCCCGGCTGGCCGCCGAGCGGGCCACAGCAGCCGACGTGGCGTCCCTGCGCGCCCTGCTCGACCAGGGCCGCGAGGCGACGCAGCGCCACGACCTGGCCCGCGTCGCCGAACTGAACAGCACGCTGCACCTGCGCATCCTCCAGATCAGCGGAAACCCCTGGCTGTCGTCGATCGCCAAGTCGCTCTACCTCCATGTCCAGTGGGTCTTCCGGCTCGGCGCGGCCGAACGCGCGCCACACTCGTGGGCCGAGCACATCCAACTCGTCGACGCCATCGAGTCGGGCGACGGTGACCGCGCCGAGCGGGCCGCGCTCGACCACCTCGACGCGGCATCCGCAGCGGCGTACGAGAACGCCGAAGGCGGCTACGGCGCCCGCTAACGACCGCACGCGTAGCCCTGCATCCCCCGGGGGTTCGCACCGGCCGCCAGCACGCCCGTCGCCGGATCACGGGTCACCGCGCAGAGCCGACCGAGGCTCCACCCGTCGGTGACCCGCACCTCGTGCCCGTACGCCCGCAGGGCCGCCAGCACACCCTCGTCGAGCCGGTCCTCCACCACCAGGACACCGGGCTCCATGTCGCGGGGATAGAACGACCCCGGCAGGCTGACCGTGTGCCACGCCGGCGCGTCGATGGCCTCCTGAAGGCTCTGCCCACCGACGAGGTGCCGCAACAGGAACGGCAACTGCCACTGGTCCTGCTGGTCGCCACCGGGGGTGCCGCAGGCCAGCACCGGCTCGCCGTCGCGGTGCACCATCGTCGGGCTCAACGTCGTACGCGGGCGGCGGCCCGGCGCCAGCGACGAGGCGAGCCCCTCCTCCAGCCAGAACATCTGCAACCTGCTGCCCAGCGGAAATCCCAGCTCAGGAATCGTCGGGGAACTCTGCAACCAGCCGCCGCTGGGCGTAGCGGAGATCATGTTGCCCCACCGGTCGACCACGTCCACGTGACAGGTGTCGCCCCGGGTGACCCCGTCAGACTGGACCGTCGGCTCTCCCGTCGTGGCATCCGTCGGCCCGGTACGCCGACCGGCACCGGGTCGGACGTGGGCGGGCAGGCGCGGCTGCGCCCCGTCCGGGTGCCCCGGCCGCAACTCCGCCGACGCGCGATCGCCGATCAGGGCGGCCCGCTCCCTGGCGTACTGCGGCGAGAGCAGCGCCTTGGCGGGCACGTCGGCCCCGTCGCCGTACCAGGCCTCCCGGTCGGCGAAGGCGAGCTTGAGCGCCTCGACCTGGGCGTGCACGCCCGCCGCGGTCGCCGGGTCGTACGCGCCCGGGTCGTCGAGCGCGTCCAGGGTGGCCAGGGACTCCAGCAGCACCGGGCCCTGACCCCAGAAACCGGTCTTCGCCACCGAGTAGCCGTGCCAGTCGAGGGTGGCGGGCGTCTCCCAGCTCGCCGAGTACGCGGCCATGTCGTCGCCGGTGACCAGCCCGGCGTTCGGGCGGCCACTGGAGTCCTGGAACGGCCGCCGGCTGAACGCGTCGATCGCCTCGGCGACGAAACCCGTGCTCCAGGCCCGGCGGGCGGCCTCGATCTGGGCCTCCCGGTCGGCACCGGCCGCCCGTCCCGCCTCGACGAGTCGGCGCAGGGTGTCCGCGTACGCCGGGTTGGTGACCAACTCCCCCGCGGCCGGCGGTCGGCCGCCGCGCAGCCAGAGCGCGGCGGAGGTGGGCCAGTGTTCCTCGAACAACGACCGGACGGCCGCCACCGTGTCACCGACCCGGCCCACCAGCGGGTGCCCGGCGGCGGCGTAGCCGATCGCCGGCTCCAGCACCTCGGCGAGGGTGAGCGTGCCGTGCTCGCGCAGCAGCAGGAGCCAGGCGTCCACCGCGCCGGGTACGGCCGCCGCGAGCGGCCCGGCGCCCGGGATGAGGTCCATTCCGAGGGACCGGAAGTGCGCGATGGTGGCACCGGCCGGGGCCGGGCCCTGCCCGCACAGCACCTTCGGTCGGGGGTCCCGTGCGGTGGCCACGATGGTCGGCACCTCGCCGCCCGGCCCGTTCAGGTGCGGCTCGACGACGTGCAGGACGAAACCGGCGGTGACCGCGGCGTCGAAGGCGTTGCCCCCGCGTTCCAGGATGCCCATCGCCGACTGGCTGGCGAGCCAGTGGGTGGAGGACACCATGCCGAAGGTGCCCTGCAACGTGGGTCGGGTGGTGAACGTCATGACAACACCTCACTGGGATCTGCGGTACGAACGTCGGGACCGGTGCCGTCCGGCCGGACCAGGTGACACGCGGCCATGCCGTCGCCGATGGCGGTCTGCGCCGGCACCTCCGTCGCGCACCTGTCGAAGGCGAGCGGGCACCGGGTCCGGAACCGGCAGCCGGACGGCGGGTCGAGCGCGGACGGCAGGTCGTCGCCGAGCAGCACCGGCTGACGGTGGCGCTGACGCACCGGGTCGGCCACCGGCGCGGCGGAGAGCAGCGCCTGCGTGTACGGGTGTGCGGGGCGGGCGAAGATCCGCTCGCGGCTGCCGGTCTCGACCAGTTGACCGAGGTACATGACAGCGATGTCGTCGGCCAGGTACTCGACAGCGGACAGGTCGTGGGTGATGAAGAGGCAGGCGAACCCGATGTCGCGTTGCAGGTCGGCGAGGAGGTTGAGCACCGACGCCTGCACTGACACGTCGAGCGCGCTGGTGGGTTCGTCGGCGATGAGCAACATGGGCTCGGAGATCAGGGCCCGCGCGATGCTGACGCGTTGGCGTTGCCCGCCGGACAGCTCGTGGGGGTAGCGGCGGGCCACCTCGGCGCGCAGGCCCACCCGTTCGAGTTGGGGGGCGACGCGGGCGTCCCGCTCGCGCCGGGAGATCCTCTTGCCGGCCAGCCGCAGCGGCTCGGCCACGATCTCGCCCACCAGCATGCGCGGGTCCAGTGACGCGGCCGGGTCCTGGAAGACGATCGACACCGCGCCGCGATGGGGACGCAGCCGCCGTCGGGACAGGTGGGTGACGTCGGTGCCCGCGATCCGGACGGTTCCCGCTGTCGGCTCGACGAGCCGCACCACGCATCGGCCCACTGTCGACTTCCCGGAACCGCTCTCGCCCACCAGGGCCGTGACCCGGCCTCGCGGGATGGTCAGTGACACCCCGTCCACGGCACGCACCGGGCCGAAGTGCATCACCAGGTCCGCGATCTCCAGGGCGTTCGGCTGCGGTGTCATCGGTTCGCCTCCTGAGCTGCCGTCGGTGCCGTCGCGCAGGGGTGCCAACAGGCAGCGACATGGTCGGTGCCACCGACGTCCTCCAACGGCGGGGCGGCGGCCCGGCACTGCTCGTCGGCGGCCGGGCAGCGATCCGCGAAGGTGCAGGCGTCGGGTTGGCTGGCCAGAACGGGCACCAGCCCGGGGATCTCGGTCAACCGGTCGGTGCCGGCGTGCCGGCCCGGCTGCGGTGACGCCGACAGGAGCCCGGCCGTGTACCGGTGCCGGGGCTGGGCGAACAGGTCGTCCGCCGGCGCCCGTTCCACCACCCGGCCCGCGTACATGACGACGACGCGGTCCGCGATGTCGGCGATCACGCCGAGGTCGTGGGTGATGATGAGGACGCTCGTGCCGAGCCGGTCGCGCAGGTCCCGCAGCACCTGGAGGATGCCGGCCTGGACGGTGACGTCCAGCGCGGTGGTCGGCTCGTCGGCCACCAGCACCTTCGGGCCGCAGGCCACCGCCATCGCGATCATCACGCGCTGGCGCATGCCACCGGAGAGTTGGTGCGGATAGCTGTCGACCCGCTGGGCTGCGGACGGGATCCCGACGAGCGTCAACAGTTCGACGGCGCGGGCCCGCGCCGCCCGTCGGGACATTCGTTCGTGGACCTGGAGCACCTCCCCGATCTGCCGCCCGACGCTGAGCACCGGGTTCAACGACGTCATCGGCTCCTGGAAGATGTAGGCGATCTCCCGGCCACGGACCCGGCGCAGTGCCGACTCGCGGGCCCCGACCAGTTGGGTGCCGTCCAGGCGGACCGACCCGGTGACCCGGGCGCTGCCCGGGAGCAGCCCGGCGAGGCTCATCGCTGTGACGCTCTTTCCGCACCCCGACTCGCCCACCATCCCGACGATCTCCCCGGCTGCGAGGTCAAGGCTGACCCCGTCGACCGCCGAGACGGTGCCGGTCTCGGTCGGGAACGACACCGACAGGTCGCGGATCTCCAACACGGGCGCGGAGGCGGTGGTCATCGCCGGTCTCCCTTCGGGTCGAGGGCGTCGCGCAGGGCGTCACCGAAGACGTTGAACGCCAGCGCCAGACCCATGATCACCACGCCGGGGAAGACGGCGGCCCACGGTGCGCGGGCGGCGAACTGCTGGGCGGTGGCCAGCATGGTGCCCAGACTGGGCGCCGGGGGTTGGATGCCGAGGCCGAGGAAGGACAGCACCGCCTCGCCGAGGATCGCGGCCGGGATGGCGACAGTGGCCTGCACCAGGATCACCGAGGTCGCGTTGGGCAGGATGTGCCGGGCCAGCACCCACAGGTCGCTCGCGCCGTCCACGACGGCCGCCGCTACGAAGTCCAGCGACTTGAGGCGCAGCGTGTCCGAGCGGACGACCCGGATCACCCCGGGGATCTGGGCGATGCCGATGGCCACCGCGGCGTTGCCGAGGCTGGCGCCCCGGATGGCCGCCAACCCCACCGCCATGATCAGAAACGGGAACGCCAGCAGCAGGTCGGTGAAGCGTGAGATCACCGCGTCCCAGGCCCGGAAGTAGCCGGCGGCCAGCCCGAGCGGCACCCCGATGACCAGTGACGTGGCCACCGCCAGGAGTCCGACCTGCAACGACGCCCGCGCGCCGAGCATGATGCGGGAGAGGACGTCCCGACCGAGGTCGTCGGTGCCCAGCAGGTGCCCGGCGGTGCCCGGAGGCGCGAACGTACGGGCGAAGTCGGTCTGGTCGACCGAATAGGGCGCGAGCCAGGGCGAGAGCAGCGCGATGACGCCCGCCAGCGCGAGCACGACGAAGCTCACCACGGCGAGCGGGTTGCGCCGCAGCCGCCGCAGCACCCGGGTACGCCGGGTGATGCTGGCGGTGCCGGTCTCCGCCATCGGTACGGTGAGGACGGTCATGCCGGATCTCCCGTCACCCGGATGCGTGGATCGATGACCGAGTAGAGCAGGTCCACGAAGAAGTTGATCACGATGTAGGCAGCCGCGGTGAGCAGGACGACGGCCTGGATCACCGGGTAGTCCCGTTGGAACACCGCGTCGATCGTCATCTTGCCGAAGCCCGGCAGCCCGAAGATCTGTTCGGTGACGACAGCGCCCGAGATCAGCCCGCCGAGTTGGAGACCCACGACGGTCACCACCACGATGAGGCTGTTGCGCAGGGCGTGCCGGGTGATGACGGCGCGCGGTCGCAGGCCTTTCGCCTTCGCCGTCCGCACGTAGTCGGAGGAGAGCGAGTCGAGCATCGCCGACCGGGTCTGTCGCATGATGATGGCGGCCAGGCCGGTGCCGAGGATCACCGCCGGCAGGACGATGTGGTGCAGGTTGTCCACGGGGTCCTCCAGGATCGGCACGAAGCCGGAGGCGGGGAAGAGCCCGGTCGCCACTGACAGGTAGAGGATCGCCAGCAGCCCCAGCCAGAAGTGCGGCACCGACAGGCCGATCAGGGCCAGGCCGTTGGCGAGCCACTCCGCCGGGCGTCCACGACGGACCGCCGCGAGCACCCCGGCGCCGACGCCCAGCGCCGCCGCGATGAGGATCGCCAGGACGGACAGCTCGACTGTCACCGGCAGGGCGGTCGTGAGCATCGACGAGACCGGGGTGCCGGTGCGGATGGACACCCCGAAGTCACCCTGTGCCATGCGCTCCACGTACTGGGCGAACTGCACCGGCAGCGGCTGGTCCAGCCCGTAGTGCCGCCGGATGGCCTCCAGGGCCTCCGGCGACCGGTCCTCGCCGGCCAGGGCGAGGGCCGGGTCGCCGGGCAGCGCCCGTACGCCGACGAAGACCACTATCGTCGACATCAGCAGGGTCAGCGCCGACTGCCAGGCGCGGGTGAGCAGATAGCGGGCCACTACTGCCTACTTGCCGAAGCCGGCGAAGGCCGCCCGGATCACGCCGTCCGGGTAGACCTGCAGGCCCTGGATCTGCTTGCTGACGGCGGTCAGGTTGCGCTGCCGGTAGAGGTAGATCAGGGCGTCGTCCTGCTGAAGCAGCGTGACCGCCTGCCCGTACAGCTTCTTGCGCTCCTCGACGTCGCCGGCCTGCCGGGCCTGGGTCAGCAGAGTGTCGAGCTGCGGGTTGCTGTAGCCGGCGACGTTCTGGCTGGCGCCGGTGCCGACGAAGTTGGTGATGTTGGCGTCCGGGTCGATCCGCCCGCTCCAGCCGAGCTGCAGCAGCTCGAAGTTGCCACGGTCCTGCTCGTCGAGGAGCGACGAGTACTCCACCGGGTTGATCTTCAGGTCGAACCCGCCGTCCTTGACCATGGACTGCAACGCCTGGGCGAGGCGCAGCGTGTCGGGCGTGTTCGAGGCGAGCATCGAGACCGGGTACGGCGTCTGCACGCCGGCCTCGGTGAGGAGTTGCTTGGCCTTGGCGGGGTCGTGCGCCGGGCAGGTCTGCGCCTCGGGCGACGAGAACGGGCTGGCGGGTGAGATGGGCGAGCAGGCGGCGGTGTGCACTCCGTTGAAGACCGCGTCGACAAGGGCCTTGCGGTCGATCGCGTGCTCGAAGGCCTGCCGCACCTTGGCGTTCTGGGCGAGGGGGCGGTTGATCGGCTTGGGGGCGGTGCCGACACCGTCGACGTTGCCGACGTTGATGGTCAGGCCCTGGTAGCCGAGGGACTGTGACTGGAGGACGGTAAGCGCCGCGTCCTGCCGGAGCGAGGCGACGTCCTGGGTGGAGACGGAGTCGGCGACCTGGGCGTCGCCGGAGCGCAGGTTGGCGGCGCGGATGCTGGCGTCGGTGAGGATCCGCCACGAGATGGCGTCCAGGTGCACCTTGCTCGCGTCGTAGTAGTTGGGGTCCCGCACCACCTCGATGGAGTTCTGCGGCACCCGCTTGGCGAACTTGAACGGGCCGACGCAGACCGGCGCCGAGGCGAAGTCGTCGCCGAGGCTCTGCAACGCCTTGGCGCTCATGATCATGCCGGCCCGGTCGGCGAGAGCCCCGAGCAGCGGCGCGAACGGCTGCTTCAGCCGCAGGACGACGGTCTGCGCGTCCGGGGTGTCGACGCCGTCGATGGGACCGAGTTCGCTCTTACGCGCCGACCGCTCGTTGGTGAGGTGGCGTTGCAGGGTCGCCTTCACCGCCGCCGAGTCGAACGCCGTGCCGTCGGCGAAACGCACACCGGGCCGCAGCGGAATGGTCACCGTCCGGCCGTCGCCGCTCGTGGTGGGCAGGGCCGTCGCGAGCTGCGGTACGACCTGCGCCTGCTCGTTGACGTCGTAGAGCTTCTGGCACATGGCTTGGAAGACGTAGCGGGAGTAGAGGCTTCTCGACAGCGTCGGGTCCAGCGCGTCGGGCTCGGCGGAGAGGGCGATGACCAGCTTGCCGCCCTGCTTCACGGCGGCGGGGTCGGCGGGCGTACCGAAGGAATCCTGGCCCGCCGCCTGGTCGCCGCCGGACGGGTCGCCGCCGTCGTTCTTGGACACCGGTGAGCAGGCGACGACCGTGCAGACGACGGCGGCCGCCGCCACGGCGGCCCGGAGCACCCGGCGGCGGGGCAGGTTCGTGTCGCGGACGGAGAGGTTCGTCATGGAGAGCTCCTCGAGTGGGCGATTCGGGGAGCGTATGTTGTATACGATGACCGCCGCAAGACCTCAGTGAATGGCTCGCCAGGCACCCCGGGCACCCTGAACAGGCCCGGCCGGTGATCAGTTCGCGGGCCGGGTCCGGCCGCCCCGAACCAGGCTGAGCAGGACGACCAGCGCGAGCACCGCCACCACCACGCTGAAGACCTCGCCGGCCGGGCGCAGCCCGATCGTCTGGATCAGCAGACCGACCCCGACCGCCGGCACACCGAGCATGGCGAACAGGATGGCGAAGAACGTCGACACCGTCTCGGCCCGGTGCCGCGGTTCGGTCTTCATCGTGATCGTCGCGATGCCGTCGCCGACCGCCACCCCGGACGCGACCCCGATGATCGCCGCGCTGATCAGCAGCGTCGCCAGCAACGTCATCCACATGCTGAACGCCAGCAGGCCCGCCCCCACCACCAGACCGACGCAGGCGCTGGCCAGCGCGGCGCGCGAGGACAACACCCGGGTCAGCAGCTGACCGAACGCCGCGCCGGTGAACGCCACGAACACCACGAGCGCGGCCAGGGTGTGTGAGGTCTCGTGCAGGACCATGCCGAGGAAAAGCCCGCTCACCGACGTGAGCACCCCGAGGGCGGCGAAGCCCGCGCCAGCGGTGATCGCCGAGCGGACGAAGGCGCCGCGGATGCTCGCCGGCACGTACAACCGCTGCACCCGCACCGTCACCGGCGAACGTTCCCGGACCGTCTCCGGCACCCCGCGCAGCGCAACGATCGCGATCAACGCCAGGATCAGCACGATCACCCAGGGCAGCCGCAGCGGTTCGGGTGCCACGTCCGACACGATCCCGGACAGCAGGGTGCCGGTGGCCAGGCCGCCCAGGTTCGCGAAGATCGACACGGTGGCGGCACGCTTCGGGTGCCGAGGGTCGATCAGCTCCGCCAACGCCGCCGTCGCCGTGCCGATGATCAGCGCGGCCGACAGCCCGGCGAGGATCCGACCCACGATGATCATCGCCAGGTCCACGGCGGCGAGGAACACGGCGTCGGCGGCGACCGAGAGCAGCAGCGCGATGAGGATGACCGGGCGTCGACCGATCTGATCGGAGAGCCGACCGAAGACCAGCAGCCCGACGACGACTCCCAGCGCGTACAGCGCGTAGACCACTGTCACTGTCAACGACGCGAAGCCGAATTCCTCCTCGTAGAGCGGGTAGAGCGGCGTCGGCACCGTGGTGCCCACGAGCGTGATCCAGAACGCGAACGCGACCCGCACCGCGCCGGACGTCGACCGAGGCGTCGCGCCCCCGGCGCGGCTCGCGTCGGACATGACCAGTCTCCCCGGGATCGGACCCCTGCCTGCGCGCCGCCGACTCCCGCACCCTCCGAGTCGCGGCTCCCTGCCCGCGTACAGCATGGGTCTCGACCTTGGCGGAGATGCGGTAACAGCCCGAAACGACCAGATCAGGTGGCCGCGCGCTCAGCCCAGGGCTCGGCCGGACAGGGCTGCACGCAGCGCCGGCCCGAAGACCCGCCGGACGTCGACCGGTGAGAGCCCACCGATCGAACGGATCGGGTTCAGGTAGCGCGTGAAGATCAGCCCACCGAGCACGCCGACAGCGGCGGTGGCGCGTCGCGTGGCGTCGGGCCCGCCGAGAAATTCAGCGATGCGGAGGCGTAGCTCACCGTCCAGGTAGTCCCGCAGGGCGCGCATCGTGTCGTCATCCTGCACCGCCATCCGGCTCTGCACCGGCCCGGTGGCGTCCCACAGGCCGGTGACGGAGTCGAGCAGGCGGTCGGCCAGCTGGTCCCGGTCGCCCCGCAGAGCCTGGTCGAGCGCGGTGGGATCGACGCACAGCAGGTTCAGCGACTGACTGAAGAGGCCCTGCTTGGAGCCGAAGTGGTAACTGATCAACGCCGAGTCGACGCCAGCGGCGGCGGCGATGGCCCGAACCGTCGTGCCCGGATAACCGTGCTTCAGGAACAGCTCGCGGGCGGCCTCGGCGATGCGGGCCTTGGTGTCGGGGTTGCCGCGGGGCCGACCCCGCGTTTTATTCAACACGGTTGAATAATGCTCTCCCCCGCTGGCACGGTCAACGCCGTCAACCACAGCGAGGAGCGAACACATGCGCACTGTCGTCTTCGGCGCCAACGGCCCCACCGGCCGTCAGATCACCGGGCAGGCCCTGGCCGCCGGCCACGAGGTCGTCGCGGTCACCCGCCGCCCGCACGCCGTACAACCCCGCCCCGGCCTCACAGTGGTCAGCGCGGACGTCGCGGACCCCGACGCCGTCGACCGGGCCGTGGCCGGCGGCGACGCCGTCCTGTCCAGCCTGGGCGTCCCCCTCACTCCGAGGCCGATCACCGTCTACTCCCGGGGCAACGCGAACATCATGGCCGCCATGCACCGCCACGGGATCAAGCGCCTGATCACCGTCAGCTCCAGCGTGCTGGACCCCACCTGGCGCCCGACCGGCGAGTTCTTCTTCAACAACGTGCTGGACCCGCTGTTCAACCGCAGGGCAGGCCGCACCGCGCACGAGGACATGCGGCGGATGGAGTCCCTCGTTCGTGACAGCGACCTGGACTGGACCATCACCCGGCCGTCCGGGTTGTTCGACCACCCGACCGTCACCCGCTACGAGGTGGCGCAGGACGTCGCGGACGGCCTGTTCACGGCGCGCGCGGACCTGGCGGCGAGCATGGTGGCGCAGCTGACCGATGACCGGTACGTCCGGCGGGCGATGGCGGTGATCACCACCGAGGTGAGGCCGAGCATCGCCGGTCTGATCTGGCGCGAAGCCGTCATGAAGAAGAAGTGACCCTCCCCGCCGGTGGGGACGCGGTGGGAAGCGGCCCGCGCCGCGCCGCTTCCCACCGCGTACCCCTAGGAGTTGTACGCCTGCGCGGTCACCGTGACCTGGCGGGCGAGGCCCGACCGGGCGGGCCAGGAGATCCGCACCTCGCGGCTCTCCCCCGGCAGGAGCCAGAAGTAGTTGTCGTCGTAGCGGGCCGGCAGGACCCGCTCACCGCGCTGGTCGCGCACGGCGAGCCGTACCAGGGCGGCGACCGTACGACCCTGGTTACGGACCGTCGTGGTGACGGTGTTGCGTCCGTCCACGACGCGTACGGTGCTCGACGACGTCGACAGTCGGGTGCTCGGCACGTCGTTGAGCGCCCGCACCTGCTCGGCCTTGTCGTAGCGCCAGTAGGTGTTCTCCGCGAGCAGCCGGTCCCGGCCGTCCCGCAGCTCCAGTCGCACCAGGTGCAGCCCACCACCGTCCGGAGCGGCGAGCGGGAAGACCGCCGTGGTGGCCGAGCGGGCCACGTCCACCCGCTGCCGCTGGGGCGAACCCAACGACCTGCCGCTCAGGTCGTAGCGTCGGGCGCTCACCGTGACCCCGCTGAGCGGCGCGGCGGTGTGGTTGACCACCCGGACCTGCCAGGTGCCCGGGTCGGCCTGGACGTGCACCGGCTCGCACCCCTTGCGGGCGCCGTAGTAGGCGCCGTTCACGTCGAGGTCGTAGTCGTAGGTCTGCCAGACCGTGCTGTGCCACGCCGGGTGCGACATCCACAGCAGCAGACCGGTGGCGTCCTGCCACAGGTTGGCGTTCCACGCCTCGAACATCGCGCGGTGGCTCTCGTAGTTGACGAACTGCGCCCTTGTGGCGAACTCGTCGAGCGAGGCGGACTCACCGAGCCGCGCGTCGATCGCCGCCTGGTACGTGCCGACACGCTGGTTACCGATGGTCGACCAGTCGTGGTAGTTCCACACCTCACCGATCGGCCACTGCGGCGCGTCACCCACGAGGTTGCGCATGCTCTCGACCACCGACACCACAGGCATGCCGATCTCGGTGTGGAAACCGAACGCGCCAGTGTCGTAGGTGTTCCTGTTGTTGTACGTCGCCGGCTCCACCCAGTGGTACGGGCCGTGACCGCTGACGATGCCGCCGGCCGAGTTGGGAATGTAGAGGATTTCCGGGTGCTCGGTGGCCGCTGCCTGCTTGAGCCCGGCGTCCACGATCGGCGGCGGGTCACCCTCGTTCGCGCCACACCACACCACGATGCTCGGGTGGTGGCGGAACCGCCGGATCGTGTCGGCGGCGATGTCGACGTAACCGGGCGGGTTGGGCAGGAACGCGCCCGCCTGCCAGAAGTCGTTCCACACCAGGATGCCCTGCTCGTCGCAGGCCTGGTACAGCTCCTCGCGGTTGCTGCTGCCGAGCCAGTTGCGGATCATCGTGAAGTTCATGTCGCGGTGCATCTCGACCGTGTCGGCCAGCCGGTCGGGCAGCACCCGACGCAGCAGCTCGTCCCAGCCCCAGTTGCCGCCCCGGGCGAACACCGGCACACCGTTCACGCTGATCTTGAGTTGGGTGACGGCGTTGCTGACCGACTTCACGTCGGTCCACCGCTGCCCGTCGGCCGAGACCTGGATGACGAAGTCGCGGGCGTACGCCTGCTCCCAGACGATGCTGACCTGGTCGAAGCTGACCGGAGCGCCCAGGTCGACCTGGATCCACTGGTTGTCCTCGAACTTTGACGACCAGCGGGTGCGGGGGTTGCCGTCGACGGCCCGGTCCGGGCCGTTCGAGTCGCTGTCGGACGACGACGCGGTGGCGGTTGCGCCCAGGGCCAGGTCGACGTCCGGCTCGGCCTGCCGCTGCACGGAGAGCGCCCACATGGACACGCCCCACGAGGTCACCCGCGCGCCGGTCTGGATGCGCAGGTGCTGGGCGGTCTGGCTGGCGAACGTCTCGACCTGGGTGGCGCGGCTGCCCAGCGGGGTGTCGTTGCTGACCGACGTCACGTCGGTCCAGGCGTCCCCGTCGGCGGAGACCTGGACGCGATAGTCCAGCGCGTACGCCTGCTCCCACACGATGGTGACCCGGTCGAAGTCGACCGCCGCGCCGAGGTCGACCTGGATCCACTGGTTGTCCTCGGCCTGCGAGGCCCAGCGGGTCGTCGCGTCGCCGTCCACGGCCTTGCCGGGACCGTTGCCGTCGTTCTCCGAGGACGACGCGGTGGCGTCGCGGCGCAGGGCGAGATCCGGGCCGGCGCCGTCGGCCACCGACAGCGAGAACATCGAGATTCCCCAACCGGTGGCACGCTGGCCGGCCTGGATGCGCACGTGCTGGGCGTGCTGCCGGTCGAACGTGACCGTCTGGGTCGCCGCGCCGTCGACGAACTCCAGCGCGGGCTTTCCGGGCGGCGAGATGACGATCGGCTGGTGCCAGTCGTAGGCGAACTCGCGGACACCGAAGCGGAGCGCACGTCGGTCGCTCACCGAGCGCTTCACGGTGGCGGTGAGCGTGAGGTCGTACAGGTGGGGGTCGCCGTAGCCGTTGGGCCACCAGAGCCGGGGGTTGCGCAGCCGCAGCGCGCGGAAGCGCTCCGGTGTGAAGGTGACTGTGGTGCTCCCGCCGGCGGGGACCGTCACTGTGGACTCGACGCGTACCTTGTCGAACTCCGCGCGGACGGTGACAGTGGTGGCGCTGGCCGCCGCGTTGCGGACCGGCACCCGGATGGTGACCTCGGCGGTGTCGGTGCCGGGCAGGTCGGGCAGCGTGGTCTGCACGTGCGGGTCGCCGATGACCACGGCGCCGGTGCTGCGCAGGCGGACGTGGTCCCAGAGGCCGGTGACCCGGTCGCGGACGGCCGGCATCCAGTCCCACCCGGACACCGCCAGGTAGGTCGGCGCGTCAAGGTAGTGGTGGGCCGACTGGAGGAAGGTACGACCGTCGGGGCCCTTGTCGCCGGGGGTGCCCGGGTGGGGCATCGGGGTGACCCGGACGGCGAGGACATGCTCGCCGCGGTGACCGGCCAACGCGTCGGTGATGTCGAAGGCAGCCCGCGCGAACGGGTGCTTGACGCTGCCTACCTGCACGCCGTTGACCCAGGCGGTCGCCTCGTGGTTGATCCCGTCGAACTCCAGCCAGATCCGTCGGCCGGCCGAGGTGTCCAGGTCGCGCGGCAGTCGCAGCGCGCGCCGGTACCACCAGGTGTGCCGGGACAGCGCCTCCGGGATGCGCATGTTGTTGAAGCCGGCCACCGGGTCGGGCAGGTGGCCCTGCTCGACCAGGGTGCCCAGCACGGTGCCGGGCACCGTCGCCGGCAGCCAGGACCGGACGTCGACGCCGGCGCGGGAGAGCTCGGCGCCGTCGGCGGTGCCGGCGAAGTCGTCCATCGTCAACGACCAGCCCGACTCCAGCGGCACAGTGCCGTCGGCGGCGACCCTCAACTCGGGGGCCGGGCCGGTGTTGCCACCCTCCCAACTGGTCCAGCCCTCGGCCTTCGGCCGGCCCGCCAGGGGTACGCCGTAGACCTGGAAGCCGTTGAGGCCCACCGGGTTGCTGTTCGAGCGCTTCGTGACGGTCATCCGGATCCACCGGGCGGTGACCGGCTCGGGAAGCTTGATGGTCTGCGTGCCGCCCTGGCCCTCGCTGGTCTCGTACACCGACCGCCAGGCACTGCCGTCGGTGGAGACCTCGATCCGGTACGCCGTGGCGGCGCTGGAGAGGATCTCGTCACCGTCGGTGTCGGTGTAGTTGCCGTCGAACGGCCCGTCGGTGAGGGTGGCCTCGAAGACCAGGGAGACGGCCTCGATCCGGCACAGCGCCTGGAGGTCCACCGAAATCCACTGTGGATCGCCGTTGGCGGCGCGCCATCCACTCCCCCGGACGCCCACCTGCGGCAGGCCGTCCACGGCGAAGGTGGCCGGCGTCGGCGCGTAGTCGGTCGAGGAGACCGTCACCGGGCGGTACCGGGCAAGGTCGGTGGGGGTGGCGGTCGGCGCCGGCACGGCGGCGGACGCGAGGGCGTCCGGGAGGGCAGCGGTCACCCCGACCGACGCCAGCAGCGTCGCGCCGGCGGAGAGGAAGGTACGCCGTGAGATCGGCGATGGCTCGGACATCTTGCCTCCAGACATGACAACGTTGTCAGATGGCGGGGGTCTGTGACAACGTTGTCAGATGGTGGCCCGATGTTTCCCGAGAGTCAAGGTCCCGAGTCCATCGTGATTCCCCGAACACGTTCCGCGACTGTTCCACTTCGGACATCGACGCGCGGGGTTCGTCACTCCGGCTGCGTACTCAGCCCGTCCAGGGCGACAGTGAGCACGTGATCGCGCTGGTCGGCGCGGGGAAAGTGCCCGGAGGCGATGGCGCTGGCCAGGCGCATGACGTCGTCGATCGTCACGTCGGCGCGCACCTCGCCAGCCCGCTGGGCCCGATCCAGCAGCGGCCCACCGGCGGCGTAGAGCGCCCGCCGACACTCCAGGTAGGCGGTGGACTCCCGGTTCAGGCCGGCGGCCAGGGGTTGTTTCGCCCCGATGTACTGCACGAAGCGCCGCAGCCACGCGTACAGGCCGTCGCGGGGAGCGAGCCCCTCGGCCTCCCCGGCCGTCGCGCACACCGCCTCGACCTCGGTGACGTAGACGTTCTCGATCAGCACCTCCCGGGTCGGGAAGTTGCGGTAGAGCGTCGCGATGCCCACTCCGGCCCGGCGGGCGATCTCCTCCAGCGGAGCCTGCGCGCCCTGCTCGGCGAAGGCGACCCGGGCAGCCTCCAGGATCGCGTCGTAGTTGCGGGCGGCGTCGGCCCGGTGCGGGCGGGCCACGCGCAGGTGGGTGAGGGCCGTCACGATGCCGATGTCTCCCAGCGCTAGCAACCGGAGGGCGACTATCACTAGAGTGATAGTGCGCCTCCACTTATTCGGAGGTCTCCTATCAGTCTAGCCCCGAAAGAAGGCGGACCATGTCCCCGACTCCCGCTTCCCGACGCGGGATCGCCCTGGCGCTCATCCTCGGCTCGCAGCTGATGATGACGCTGGACACCTCGATCATCACGACCGCGTTGCCGCACGTGCAGCGGCAGTTCGGCTTCTCCCAGTCCGGGCTCTCCTGGGTGCAGAACGCCTACGTTCTGGCGTTCGGCGGCCTGCTCCTGCTCGGCGCCCGAGCCGGTGACCTGCTCGGCCGCCGCCGCGTCTTCCTCGCCGGGATCACAGTGTTCACCGCGGCGTCCCTCGCCGCCGGCCTCGCCCAGAGCGGCAGCTGGCTGATCACCGCCCGCGTCGTGCAGGGTCTCGCCGCCGCGCTCGCGGTGCCCTCCACGCTCGCGCTGCTGGTCGCCGACCACCCCCAACCAGGGGCCCGAGCCAAAGTGATCGCCCTCTACAGCGCGGTCATCGGCGCCGGCGGCAGCGTCGGCATCGTCATCGGCGGCGTCTTCACCGACCTGCTCTCCTGGCGCTGGGGAATGCTCGTCAACGTTCCGATCGGCATCGCCATCGCGCTGCTCGCCCCACGGTTCCTGGTCGAGACCGAACGCCGCGCCGGCACGTTCGACCTCGGCGGGGCGCTGACCTCCACCGGCGGCATGACCGCCCTGGTGTACGGCTTCATCCAGGCCGCCGCGACCGGTTGGAGCGCACCGGGCACCGTTGTCCCGTTGGGCCTCGGCGTCATCCTCCTGAGCGCCTTCGCGCTGATCGAACACCGGGCACCGCAGCCGATCACCCCACTGCGACTCTTCCGCAGCCTGGAGCGCTCCGGAGCGTACGCCGGGCGGATCCTCATCGTCGGCGCGACCTTCTCCACCTTCTACTTCCTCAGCCAGTACCTCCAGGAGGTCCTGCACCTCAGCGCCCTCCAGACCGGCTTCGCGTACGTGCCCATCACCGGCATGTTCTTCGCCATGGTGTACGCCATCCGGCCCCTGCAGAACCGGCTCGGCCGGCCTGTCCTGCTGGTGGCGTCCCTCGTCGTCGCGCTGGTCGGCATGGCGTGGCTGTCGCGGATCTCGACCGGCTCCAGCTACTTCCCGGACGTGCTGCTGCCCCTGCTGGTGATCGGAATCGGCCAGGGCATCGCCATCATCCTGATGACCCAGGGCGGCGTCGCCGGAGTCGAACCGCAGGACGCCGGTGCCGCGTCCGGCCTCGTCAACGTCGCCCACCAACTCGGTGGCTCACTCGGCATCGCGATCCTCACCATCGCGTACACCCGTGCCAGCTCCGCCACCGACCCGACGGCGGGCTTCCACGCGGCCTTCACCGGCGCGGACGTCTTCTTCCTGATCGCCCTGGCCCTCGCGATCGTCGTGGCCGTCGCGGGCCGCCGCGCCCACCGGCTGGCCGCCCTCCCGGTCACCTGACCGCCCGCGGCGCCTGGGCCGCGAGGGCTGCGGCGGGGCTGCCGGGACCCTGGCTGCCGGGCCCCGGCTTGCACGGCCCTGGGCTCTGGGGCTGGGCTCTGGGGCTGAGCTCTGGGGCTGAGCTCTGGGGCTGAGCTCTGGGGCTGAGCTCTGGGGCTGGGCTGTGGGGGCTGGGCTGTGAGGGCTGGGCTGTGGCGCGCTGCCTTTGGAGCTGATGCCGTAAACGAATCAGACCGAATGCCTGCCGCTTCCGCCTCCCGGCTGCAAACCCGCAGTCGGCAGCACCGCCCCGTCGGTGATGTCGCAAACGATTCAGCTCCAAAGGAGCCGACCAACACCTCCGCACCCCGCGACGCCGCGGCGGATCGGAGGTCACGGCGGCGGACCCCGTTGATCCAGCGACGGCGCCGCGACCGCCGGCGGGTGAGCGAGGCGTCCACCCGTACCCGCGGTCGTGGCGGCACCGACCGCGGTGCCCGTCGGTTAGCTCGCCGGCCCGCCCTCGCGGCGGCCGGGATCCCGAGGGTGGTACTCGGGGCGGAGCTTCGCGCTCGCGAACGCCGACTTCACCGCCGCCGAGAGCGCGGTGATGTCGTACGCGCCGTGGTGCCGCCGGCCGTTGATGAAGAAGGTCGGGGTGCCGGTGACGCCGCTGAGGTCGGCGGAGTCGACGTCCTCGGCGATCCGGTCCACGCCCATACGCTTCACCATGTGCTCCCGGAACCCGTCCAGGTCCAGGCCGAGCTGTTCGGCGTAACCGAGCACGTCGGTGGGGTTGAGCGCGTCCTGGTGGGCGAGCAGCAGGTCGTGCATCTCCCAGAACGCGCCCTGCTCCCCCGCCGCCTCGGCGGCCTCGGCGGCGAGTTGGGCATGGGGGTGGACGTCGGTGAGCGGCAGGTGCCGCCAGACGTACCGGATGTTGGCGAAGTCCGCCAGCAACTCCCGGACCACCGGCTCGGCCTGCCCGCAGTAGGGGCACTCGAAGTCGCCGTACTCCACCACAGTCACCGGCGCCTCAAGCGACCCCCGCATGTGGTCGCGATCCCCGTCGACCGGCAGCATCAGGTCGACGATCCCCTCGGTGACGCCCAACAGCGCGCGGGTCCGCCGCGCTGGCGAGAGCCGTCCGACGGAGCGGAACACCAGCCAGGTGACGAGTGACGCGCCGAACGTCGCCACGAGGATGCCGAACTTCGCCTCGTCGAGGGCCGGGCCGCTCAGGGCATGGGTGGCGATCAGGAGCGCGACGGTGAACCCGATGCCGGAGATCGTGCCGACCCCCACGACGGCAACCCAACCGACTGGTGGCCGGAACCGGTTGCCGCTGAGCCGGGTCACCAACCACGCTGTGGCCACGATCCCGGCCGGCTTGCCGACGACGTACGCGAGCACGACCCCGAGCGTGACCGGAGAGGTCACGGCCCTGGCCAGCAGGTCGCCGTCGATCACGATGCCGACGTTGGCCAGCGCGAAGAGTGGCACCACCACGTAGCTCGCCCACGGGTGGTAGAGCGTCTGCAACCGTTCGTTCGGCGACAGCGCAGAGGTGAGCCCCGCCCGGGCCATCCGGGCGAGTTGCGGGGTGGGCTGTTCCCGGAAGAGGCGAAACTGGTCGCTGGCCCGCTGCAGGTCGCCTCGGCCGGGAGCGTAGGCGTAGCTCAGCAACCCCATCACCAGGCCCACCGCGACCGGGTCGACACCGGACATCGAGACGGCGAGCCAGGCCGCCACCCCGAGCAGCGCGTAGACGGGGCCGAACCGCACCCCGAGGCCCCGGACGAGCAGTACGACGCCGAAGATCGCCGCCGCGATGACCAGCGCCGTCAGCGAGGGGTGATGCGGGTACGCGATGGCCAGCACCGCGATCGCCACCACATCGTCGACGACGGCGACGGTCAACAGGAAACCCCGCAGCCGTTCCGAGAAGCGTGGCCCGAAGACGGCCAGCGCGCCGAGCGCGAGCGCCGTGTCGGTGGCCATCACCGCGCCCCAGCCCGCCGCCGTGGTGTGCCCGGCGTTGATGGCGAGGTAGATCGCGATCGGCACCAGCATGCCGCCGACCCCGGCCAGCATCGGCAACGCCAGACGACGCCGCTCCCGCAGCTCACCGATGTCGAACTCGCGGCGCAACTCCAGCCCCGCGACCAGGAAGAAGAACGTCATCAGGCCGCTGTTGATCCAGGTACGCCCGTCATGCTCCACCTGCCAGTCGCCGAGCCGGACCGACAGAGACGTGCTCCAGACCGACTCGTACGACGATGCGCTGAGGTTCGCCCAGACGAGAGCCGCCACCGCGGCGATCAACACCACCCGCGCGCCGCCGGTCTCGGTACGCAGGAACGAGCGCAGCGGGGCGTCGAACCGCCTGTCCCAGATGGTTCGGGCGGACCACCCCCGCTGCGTGTTGTCGCTCGTCACGGGACAATCTTCGTCGAGCTGACCGTCACGTGGTTCGGATTGCCACTCCTCCTCGGCGAAGACGACACTCCTGTGGCCGCTTCGCTGCACCTGGCGCAACGTCCTTGGCGTTCACCCCGAGGGCATGCACGCAGGGCGACCGGTTGGTAGCGTGCCGGTGATGTCGCGCCGGTTGCCGCCGGCAGTGGTCCCCCGGGGAGGGTCGACATGTGGGCGGACGACGCTGCGCTGGACGCGGCGGAGCGCCGACTCGACGAGTGGGAGTCATCGCTCGCCGAGCGGGCGGAACACGCGAAAACGCTGTCGGCGACGATGCGCGAATTGACCGGCGCCGCCCACAATGCCGATCGGACTGTCGACGTCACAGTCGACTCCGCCGGCCTACTGATCGACCTACGGCTCGACGAGCGCATCCGGCAACAACCCGCGGCGCACACCGCCCGACAGATCCTGGAGACCACCACTGCCGCGCGCGCCGACCTGCTCCGACAGGTCAGCGACGCGGCCACACAGTCATTGGGCGACGACCCGAGCACCCAGGCCATCGTCGACTCGTACCGCAGCCGGCTTCTCCCCGACCAGGGATCGAACGATGCCCGGCGGTGACGGCATCCAGGTCGACCCGGACGACCTGGCCGCCCACGCCGCACGCCTCGATCGCTGCGCCAGCAGCCTCGACACCGCCCAGCAGGCGGGCCAACACGTCCGATTGGGCACCGACGCCTACGGGCAGCTCTGCGCGATGATGCCGGTGCTGCTCGACGGCCTGCAACGAACCCTTGTCGACAGCATCGGCGGCGCCGCCGCATCGGTGCGGGACACCGCCGGCAGGCTGCGGGTCGGCGCGGACCGGTACCGAGAGTCCGACGCCCACGCCAAGCACCTGCTCGACGGAGTGCGGCAGCGCCCGTGACGGCCAACCCGCTCGTCGCCGCCGCTGTGGACACCCCGCCCAGCGCCTGGGCGGGCGTGTGGATCTGCGAGGACATCGAACTCATCGCCCAGGGCGTCCGCAACGGCAGTTGGATCGACGGCAGCATCGGCGTCGTGAGCGCCAGCCTTGACGCTCTCGCGTTCGTCTCCGACCCGGTCGGCGCCCTGCTCCAGTACGGGATCGCCTGGCTCATCGAACACGTCAAGCCACTCAGCGAGGCGCTGGACTGGCTCGCCGGCGACCCGGCGCAGATCACCGCGCACGCCCAAACCTGGCGCAACGTCGCCGGCTCGCTCCGCGACGACGCCGCCGAACTGGCACGCGCCGTCCGCACCGACGTCGCCCGCTGGGGCGGCAGTGCCGGACCCGCCTACCGGGCCTGGGCCAACGAACAGTGCCAAGCCATCAGCGGCCTCGCCCAGGGCGCCGACACCATGGCCACGATCACCGAAGGCGCCGCCGGCCTGGTGGCCGCCGTCCGGCTCCTGGTCCGCGACGCCATCGCCACCTGCGTGTCCCGCATCATCGTGTACGCGGGCGAACTCCTCATCACCGGCGGGCTGGCCGCGCCGCTGGTGGTGGAGCAGGTGACGACCCTGGTGGCGTCGTGGGGGGCGCGGATCGCGCGGTTGCTGCGAGGGCTGCTGACCAGCCTGCGACGGCTGATTCCGGAGATGCGCCGGCTCGGTGACCTCATCGAGAAACTCAAGCAGGCGCTGGGCCGACTGCTGAAAGGTGGGCCGCCGCCGAGCCGGAACACGCCAGAGCCTGAGCCGCCTCGCGAGACTCCAGGCCATACGGTGACGGAGCAGCAACGAGTCCACGATCTCGGCATGGATCCGGCCACCGGGAGATTTCGTCCGGGCGAGGCAGAGACGGCGGTCCGGTTGGAGCAGGAAGTGGGCGTACGGCTGCAGCGCGCTCCAGCGGACTCCTCTGCCGACTGGGTCGACGAGGCCGGGCGGACCTACGATGCGGTGGGCAACTTTCCGGCCCAGTTCTTTGACCGTCAGTGGCCACAACTGCAGTATCAGATTGAGCGACATTTAGACAAAGCAGACCTGGTGCCGGTGGACGTCGCGCAGTTCAACCCGGAACAGGTGGCCCGAATCGAGCAGTTCATTACGGACCGGAGCCTCGGTCCACGAGTATTCATCGTGGGGAAATAATGGCAGGCCTCATCGTGCTGAAGCCCGGCGTCGACTGGACCGCAACCGGAGGGCTGTTCGACTGGACACTGGAGTTCCTGATCTCCCGCCTCTCGGACCGGCAGACCGCCAACCACCTGCAGGAGATCGTCGACAACAACCTCGGATCACTGTGGATCGACGGCTTGCCTGCCGCAGCGCAGCAGGAGATCATCAGGCACTGGCGAAACGGGCTGGTGGCGACTGGCCAGCAACAGCTGCCGGAGACCGAACACAAGATCGACGTCATTCGCCACCTTCAGGAACTGGTGGACGCAACCTACTCAGCCGGGTTTGCGGCTTCGAGTGACCTCGGTAGCGAATGACGTCACGCTGGTGGTGCGACCCGGTTATGGGAGCCGCCGTGAATCGGGCGTCCCTGGTGTTCTTTACGTCACCGGCGCAGGCGGCGCGAGCACTCACCGTCGTGGCCGTCACGGAGCAGGCAACGCCGGCCGCCTGGCATGCGCAGGTCACAGAAGACCCGGTGCCGGACGAGCTGATGGTCCTCTTCGGAAACGGTGGTCTCCCCGGGGTCGGTCATCGGCAGCACCAGCATCCACCGGCCGATGACCCGGGCCAGGCGTTGCGCGGCAGGCAGGTCGGTGGCAACGACCGGCAGGTGGATGACGTACCGCTGGCTCATCGGGCCTGGTCCCGCTCGTTGCGGGCGCGGGCCTGATCGGTCTGCCAGCGACGCAGGCCGGCCTTGATCCGGGCGGTCTCACGGCGGCTCTCGGCGAGGGCGGCGTAGACGGCGGCCATGTCGCCGGCGACGCGGTCGAGGAAGGCGTACACGTCGTCGGGGTTCAGACCGCGACGTCCGAGCCTGGTCGGCGGGAAGCGGCGCTCGCGCACCTGCCATGGCAACAGACCGATGTACGCGCCGGAGCGGTAGGTCGCGCCACCGCTCGGCGGCTCCGGTCGCTGGGTTCTGGCGTTCACGCTGCCTGCCTTCCGGATGCGGAGGGACAAGGGGTGTTCCGGGAGCACGGCGGCCGTTCGGGGGGACCGGACGGCCGCCGTGCTGTGACCAGCCTGCGACAGTCCGGAGCGGAAGCGCAACGTTCCACAACGCAATTTCGCTGTTGTGCATTGACTTTCTTTTCAGAAACCCGTAGGAGTTGCAGGAGCAGGTCACGCGGTGTTGCGTGTTGGAACCAGGGAGTGTGCGGATGCCCGAAGACATCGGATCGACAGTGCCGCGTCGGCAACTCGGCCGGCTGCTGCGGCAGTTCCGCGACGAGGCCGGGGTGACGCTCGACGCCGCCGCCGAAGCCCTCGAATACAGCCGGCAGAAGATCTGGCGCCTCGAATGCGGCCAGGGCTCGGTCCGGGTGCTCGACGTCAAGGCGATGTGCGAGCTGTACGGGGTGTCGCCCGAGATGACCGAGGCGATGCGCGGGCTGGCCGTGGAGACAAAGTCGAAGGGCTGGTGGCACGCGTACGGCGATGCGGTGCCGAACTGGTTCGAGCTGTACGTCGGGCTGGAATCGGCAGCCGCCCACCTTCGTGAGTACGGTGAAAACTTGATCCCCGGACTGCTCCAGACCCGTGCCTACGCACTCGGTCTTTTCCGACCGACGAGCCGGTTGAGCATCGAGGAGCGCGAGCGGGCGGTTGAGGTGCGGCTGCAGCGTCAGATCCTGCTCACTCGTCGGCTTCCACAGCCGCCACACCTGGATGCCGTTCTCTCGGAAGCGGTGCTACGCCGTGTCGTCGGCGGCTCGACCGTGATGAGTGAGCAGCTCGCCCACCTGCTCGAAGCTTCGGAGCTGCCCAACGTGTCGGTTCGTATCGTGCCGCTCGCGGCAGGGCCACATCCCGGTGCGGTCGCAGGATCCTTCGTGCTCTTGGACTTCCCGGCCACCAAGGGCGGGCGGGCCACACCGGAACCGTCGGTCGTCTACAGCGAGTCGCTGACCGGGGCGCTCTACCTCGACAAGCCCGACGAGCTTCGGGCCTATGAAGACGTCTGGAAGGGTCTGGATGCGCTCGCCCTCGGTCAGGCAGACTCAAGGGACATGATCAAACGAACCGTCGGAGAAATGCGGCATGACTGACCTGACCAGCGCCGTCTGGCGCAAGAGCACCCGCAGCGGCGACAACGGCGGCAACTGTGTCGAGGTTGCCGACAATCTCCCCGGCTTCGTCGCCGTTCGCGACTCCAAGGACCCCGCTGGCCCGGCATTGTCCTATCCTTCTCGGTCATGGACATCGTTCCTCGCCGCGATCAAGCGCGAGGGCCTTGCGCGATGATCGCGCGACTGGGATGACAGCCATATAAAAGGCAGGACGCGCGCCGCTACAGCATTCGCGTCCTCCTAGGCGATACTAGGCATCGCCAGTTCTTCCAAGCGCTTGAGGACGGCTTGGGGTAACTCCTCCGCCTCCAGACGGTACGGACGCCATCGATCGTTGGTCTCTGGCTTCATCGAGGCTACAAACCGGTACCGGCCCCGGCTGTTGGGTGCGGTGAGTGTGGCCGCATAGATCTCGCTCGGCACGAGCCACGCTTTCATCACCGCACCGCGGGCAACGTCGACCGCCACGAAGAGCAGATCAAGTGCCGGCCGAGGCGTGAAGGTCTGCGCACGGACGAACGCGACGAAGCCCTCGGAGCGCACTCGCTTGCTGTCCGACATCCGGGCCTTGACCTGTACCGCGAGCGTCGCCGTGGAGTTGCGACGGTGAAAGACGAGGTCGACCCCTTCGTCGTCGACCAGCGCTGTGGACACGTTGAGCATCCCGCGGGTGGCCAGGATGCAAAACGCTGCCACGAGATGCTCAGCGGCCTTTCCCATCCGACTGGCATCCGCAGACTTCGTGGTGTAGTCCTCGTCCTCTTCCTCTAGCGTCACAACTCCGCCGCCCTACTCGTTACCGTCATGCCAGGACAGTTCTTGCGCTGGTGTTGAGGCTGGTGGCGCATCCAGATCACGACGTCGAGTACTCGGATGTCAGAAACCAGAGTTGGGATACCGGCCTCGGCGCGAAGTCTCCGCAACCGATGGGTCAGGCTGAAGCCGTCGGCCCGGAGCTGGTCGTACAGCCAGAGCCAGAATCCACGGCGGCCGCGCAGGGCACAGGCCACAACATTGTCATAGACCGGGATGAGCCTCGGTCGCTTGCGGGCGAGGAGCTTCCCGGCGATGGTCTTGTTCACGCCATGACAGCCCACAAGGAGGTGCCACGCACGGTCTGCCGGTCCGCTGTCGTCGATGTACCGCTTTGCCCTTTCATCGCTCAGGTCCACGGCGATCGGTATCTCGCGTAGCTCATCACTGATCTGCTGACCGAGCTCACCCTGCAGGAGTTCGAGCGCGACCATGGGAGGGACGCGCACGCTCAACATCTCGACAGCGATCAGGTCCTCGGCGGTCACCACGTCACGAAACATGCCTTTAGAGTCGCCGCCCAGCGCCTCAAACTTACTGCCGGTGAACAAGCAAAACTTCGGGCCGGTAGCGAAGTACCGCCGCAGATCGTCGAGCGATCGCTCGTCATCGAGCACAGCGATGATGTCGGACAGTGCAAGCCAACCGGGTGGCATTGCTACCTGCTCGAGGCGACGCGACGGCGGATTTCCTTGAGCTTGACCACGTCACCCGCCACCGCATCCTGTGCCTGCCAGAAGTCGAACCCGTCAGTCGCCTTGCGGGTATCGGCGATGTCCCGGCCATGAATCGCGATCTTCACCGCCTCCCCCGCGCGGGAGGGTGAGTTGTGAACGTCTTCCCGATAGCGAACCCGACCATCCGCCAACAGCTCCGCTGTGTGTTGCTCACCGAGGTAGCGGCCAAAGAGCGTAGTCCCCGGCCGCAGCCGCCCAGCCGCAAGAAGATCCACGAGCTTCAGCCTCCGCTCGTCCGGCGTCACCGGCGATCCTCGTTTCGAGCTTCTGGTCGGGGGTGACTGATACGCCGGCGTCGGCCGGTCCGGCTCGGGCGCCAGCCTCTGCAGGGGAGGCGCGTACCCCTGCGGCGGAGAGGCTGACCCTTGGGCCTGCGCGGCTACAGCCACCGACGTCGGAAAGTCGAAGGTGGCCCGCGCCCGGACAAGACTCTGGCGGATTTCCTCGCGGCTCAGCCTCGGCATTCGGCTGTCAAGCAGGTCAACCAGTCCGGGCGCGGGATCCGATCCGGCGAACAGATCCGTCAGTTTGGCGTGGACCTGCCGGTCAACGAAGTAGCTCTTCCACAGCTCCTCGATCCGGTTGTCCCCCATGTTTTCCTTGCTGAGCAGACACAACAACTCGAGCGCGGCATCGATGTCGTCCTCCAGCCGCACCGAACGGAAAAGCTTGTCCTCGATCGGCACTGGGGCGTGAGCGTTGTAGACCCGCCACTCTGCGCCATTGGTCAGGGCGACCCACTCCACGCCAGCCATCGTCGCGTAGCCGATGGTCTGATTGGCCCAGCGCGGATCGTCGAGGTTCTCCCCTAACCCTTTCGCCTCGATGAATAGCCGCGGGGTACGCAGCAGCAGTAGGGCGTAGTCGACCGGATTCTCGTGACCACTCCGCTTGTATTCACGGTGAACTTCGTCGGTGTCGAAGAGATCCCAGCCAAGTGCCCGGATCACCGGGTCGATTAGCGCGGCCTTGGTGTTCTGCTCGTTGAGCCGCTGACCGGGTCGGCGGTAGCGCCGTTGCCGTTCCACGCACTGCTCGACGACGGCACGCAGGTCACTCATCGGCGACCGCCTTGAAGGCGAGCCAGTCTTCACGGAACCACAAGGCCTTAACGGGCGTTGATCGAGGACGCGATGGCATGAAGGGTGCCCTCTCGATGGTGTTGGAGAGACCGGTCAGCTTAGCGCCTCGGGTGACCACTCCTCGGCGAAGGTTTCGGTCTGCAGCAGCACACGCCGGATGGCTTCCTCGGCGGCGTCCGGTGGGTAGCCGTGCACGGCGAGCAGACGCTTGATGGTAGAGCGGAGCTTGGCGCGTACGTCGTCGCGGGAGGTCCAGTCGATGGTGATGGACCGGCGGACGGACTTGACCAGGTCGCGGGCGATGGCAGCGAGTTGCCCCTCTCCCATTACCACGACGGCCGACTCGTTCTCTGCCACCGCGTCGTAGAAGGCCAACTCGTCGTCGGTGAGCGCGGGGCTGAACTGCTGACCCCGCTCGGCCTCGGCGCTCACTTCCTTCGCCATCGCCACCAACTGCGCGATGATCTCCGCCGAGGTCAGGTTCTGGTTGGTGTAGCGACGCATCAGCTCGAGCAGCCGCGCGGAGAAGGCCTCCTGCCGCACGATGTTGTGCCGGGTCACCTTGCGCATCGTCATTTCGATGGCTCGCCGGAGCGCCTCGATCGCCAGGTTGGGCGTCTTGGATGCGCGCAGTTGCTCCAGGTACGCCTCGTCCAGGTGAGACAGGTCCGGGCGGTCGATGCCGGCGGCGGCGTAGATGTCGGTAACCCCACCGGCCTCGATGACGCCGGCGGTCAGTTGCCGCAGGTATAGCGCCACCTCCGCCGGGATGGGCAGCCCACGCGAGCGGCGGTCCTCCACGTCGAACTTGGCCATCCACACGCGTACAGCCTGGAAGAACGCGATGTCGTCACGGAGGTCGTTGATGTCGCCACTGCTGGAGCAGAGCGCGTAGAGCCGGTCGAGAGTGGCGGCGGCTCGCCGGAAGCGCTCGGCCAGGTTCGGCTCGCCCGGCTCTGGCTGATTCTCCGGTAGGCTCGGGTCACGCAGGTAGTCGATGGTGCCGAACCCGGCGTTCATGAAGGCGTTCTTGGCGCCTGAGCTCAACACACCCCGCCAGTCGTACCCGGCGAGGATCGTGCCGCAGAGGACGTCGTGCAGGTCCCGCAGCTTGGCGACGGCCTCGTCGGTGTCCCGCCCGACGGGCTTGGTGTCCTGGTCGCTCTTGGTGTATTCGGCGAGCGCCTCGTGCAGGCTTTGTGTGATTGGGGCGTACCCGACCAGCAGGCCGTCCTCCTTGCCGCGGAAGGTCCGATTGACCCGGGCAAGCGCCTGCATCAGTGCCGCGCCGCGCATCGGCTTGTCGAGGTAGAGCGTGTGCAGCGACGGAGAATCGAAACCCGTGAGGAGCATCGACTGGACGATGATGAGTTCCAGCTCGTCGTCGGAATTCTTTGCCCGGGCCCGGATCACCTTGGTCTGGGACGGCCGACGGACATGCTTACGAATGTGCGGCTCGTCGTCCGGTCCACCGGTGTAGATGACCTTGATCTTGCCCAGATCGTCGGCGTCCGAGTGCCAACCGTCGGGCAACAGCGCGATCATCTCGTCGTAGACGCGAGCACAGATGTCGCGGGTGGCGCAGACAATCATCGCCTTGCCGGGCCCGCCGATGTACTTACGCATCTGCTCGGATCGCGTCTGCCAGTGCGCGACCAGGTCGGCGGCGAGGGCTTCCACCCGGTCAGGGGCGCCGTAGACGGCGTTCATCACCGCGACGGTGCGCTGGATGCGGGCCTTCTCGGCGTCGTCCAAACCGGCGGTCACGGTGTCGGCCCGTTCGTCGATGGTCTCCGGGTCGATGTCGGCGGGCAGGTCGACGGGGATGAGTCGGCTCTCGTGGTAGACGCGGACGGTGGCGCCGTCGTCCACGGCGCGGGTCAGGTCGTAGATGTCGATGTAGTCGCCGAACACTGCCTGGGTGTCGCGGTCCGCCTGCGAGATCGGCGTGCCGGTGAAGGCGATGAGCGTCGCGTGCGGCAGCGCGTCGCGCAGGTGACGTGCATATCCGTCGAGGCTGTCGTAGTGGCTGCGGTGGGCCTCGTCGACGATGACGATGACGTTGCGCCGATCCGACAGCAGCGGGTGGTGGCGACCCGATTCGCGCTCATCCCGCGTACGCCCGAACTTCTGCAACGTGGTGAAGATGATGCCTCCGGTGCGGCGGTTCGTCAGCTCGGTGCGGAGGCCCTCCCGCGTGACGGCCTGCACCGGTCGCTCCGGCAGCAACTCGCTCGCGACAAACGCCTCCAGGAGCTGCTCGTCCAGGTCGGTACGGTCGGTGATGACGACAATGGTCGGGTTGCCAAGGCTCGGATGGGTGGCGACCTGGTGGGCGTAGAACTCCATCTCCATCGACTTGCCGGAGCCCTGGGTGTGCCAAACGACGCCGGCCTTGCCGTCGCTACGGGTCGCCTCGATGGTCTTGCGAACGGCCTTCTCCACCGCGAAGTACTGGTGGGGCTTGGCAATCCGCTTGATCGCGCCGCCTCCGCCGTCGGCGAAGGCGACGTAGCCGCGGAGCAGCTCCAGGAACCGGCGCGGCGTGAACAGGCCGTAGAGGGCCAGGTTCAGCGCGAGGTCGTCGTCGTGCTTTGGCGGCTGTGACACCGGCTCGCCGTTGTCATCAACGTTCCAGGGGGCGAAGTGCTCAAAGGGGGTAAAGGCGGTGCCGTAACGGGCGGTGATCCCGTCGGACACCAGGCAGACCACGTTCGCCCGGAAGGCCAACGGCAACTCCTCGACGTAGGTGCCGACCTGTCGGTGAGCACCCCGCAGATCGGCGTACGCGTCACTGGCCTTCTTCAGCTCGATTAGCCCGACCGGCAGCCCGTTGAGATAGCAGACGACGTCGAAGCGACGCTTGTGGTCGCCCTCGGTAACGGACACCTGGCTGACGGCCAGGTAGTCATTGGCCGCCTCGTCCCGAAAGTCGATGAGCCGCACGGTCGGGTTGTGCTCGGCGCCGTGCTGGTCGGTGTAGACCACGGACCGGAGGCCCTTGACCATCAGCTCGTGCAGCCGCCGGTTCTCGGTCACGGCGTCCCGCGAGCGGACGGTGAGCACCTGGGTCACCGTCTCGTCGACCTGCGCCGTAGGAAGCTGCGGGTTGAGGCGAGCGATGGCGTCACGCAGCCGGCCGAGCAGGATCAGCTCCGACCACGACTCACGCTCCCCTGTCCCGGGCGCAATCGACGATCCGGCGACGGGCTCCCAGCCGAGCTCGGCCAATGCCTCCAGCGCGAGGGCCTCCCACTGCGCCTCCGTTAGGTCAGGCCCAGGCTCGAAAACCTCGCCGTTCATGTCGCCGTTTCCAGGATCTTCTCGGCATCCCGCGCCCGAATCGCCCCGGACAGCAGTCCCGGCAACAACGTATCGCGCATCTGGACAAGGGTCCGATTCTCCCGTGCTGCGCTATCACCTTTCAGGAGTAGAGGAGACATGAACTCGGTAGCGGCTGCCACCGTCACCCCGTCCGGCATCTTAAACCGATAGTCAGGAAGGGCACGCGCGCCCATGTGCAACACGGTCGTTCCATTGCAATAGGAAAGAGCGTGATCACGAAAATCTTGGCTATCGAGAAGGGCAATAAGCACCTCTCGCGAGAGGGCAGGGCCCGGCCTAACGATCACGAGGTCGAGGCTCGCGACAAGTCGGCCCGTTGGATTAAGGGGCACCACCCGCACGGGACGACCGATGACCTCTGCTCGCTGCGTCAGATCGGTTTGAGCTACAACGATATCGCCGCTCTCTAGAGCCTGCGAACCTTTGTGCTCGCCCGAGTACGGTTTAAGGCCCACTTGCTGGAACGACCCGTCGCGCCCAACGCACTTCAGAGTGACCAGGAAGTTCTCCCCAGCCCCAAGGTCAGCGCTTCGATAGGACACCCCCTTGGTGATCTCCGCGTAATCTCCGAGAGACACCTCAGCCCCGCCCGCCTCCGAAAGCAATCGCTGCCCATGCGCGACGGCCAGTTCGGTCGCAGTTGCGAGGATCCGAGAGTTGACCGCGATCTTGTCTTCTAACGCCCCGAGCACCTCACCGACAACTCGCTGTGTATTTGCTGGCGGGACGACGACAGGAACGCCAGAAAGGATCGCCGTGTTCAGATTTGGCATTGTGGCACCCACAGCATGGCGCACAATCCACGAACGCACCTCTGGATGTCCAAGATAGTAGGAAATGAACTTCGGTTCCGCCGATCCCGCGAGGCGCACCCGTAGACACCCTGTACCGCATAGCCACCCATCTTGGTGACTCCTCACAAGTGCCCGACGTTCAACGTCGCCCCGCCGTGAGTATACGATATCTCCTTCACTCAGGAGATAGCGTGATAGCCGCTGGGCATCATTGTTATTTATGCGAGCGATGCCATCTTCCAGGATGACGTTGTCCCCAATATTCTGCGGCATAACACTTGGGATGCCGGCCGGAACATAATCCGATGCATGTAGTTGGCTACCGAATGGCCCCGTTTGAATGCCCCCGCCGCCCGATCTACAAAGATCACCGAGGGTCGTGAGACGCCATTCGTCCGGGACGGCACCGATGATCGTTTCAGACATCAAGGCCCTCCAAATGCTGCCGGATCGAGCGCTCCAGTCGAACGGACTCGTCGAAGTGCGCGTGCAGCTCCTTCCTCAGCCGATCAATCTTGTCCGCGATCGGCTCATCGCCCGAGGTGTCGATTTCGGCCGCGCCAACGTAGCGACCCGGCGTGAGTACGTGATCGTGCTCACGGATGTCGTCGAGCGTTGCTGAATAGCAGAAGCCCAGCTCGTCCTCGTACTTCCGGTCCTTGGCTCGGGCGGACGCTGTGCCGCGCCAGGCGTGGTACGTCCCGGCGATCTTGGCAAGGTCCTCGTCGGTGAGGATGCGCTCGGTACGGTCGACCATCGCGCCCATGTTGCGGGCGTCGATGAAGAGCACCTCGCCGCGACGGTCAGCGAGCTTCTTCGCTCCCTGCGGCCCCTTGTCCTTGGCGAAGAACCAGAGGCAAACCGGAATCGCCGTCGTGCGGAAGAGCTGCGGCGGCAGCGCCACCATGCACGACACCAGGTCCGCCTCAACCATCGCCGCTCGGATTTCGCCCTCCCCAGACTGCTTCGAGGACATCGAACCGTTAGCGAGCACCACACCGGCGGTGCCGCGCTCGCCGAGCTTCGAGACGATGTGCTGCAGCCAGGCGAAGTTGGCGTTGCCGGCCGGTGGCACGCCGTACCGCCAGCGCGGGTCCTCAACGCTGCGCGCCCAGTCCGACATGTTGAACGGCGGGTTAGCCAGGATGAAGTCGGCGCGCAGGTCGGGGTGCTTGTCGGCGTGGAAGGTGTCCTCCCAGCGCGTGCTGAGGTTGCCGGTGACGCCGTGGATGGCAAGGTTCATCTTCGCCAGCCGCCAGGTGCGTTCGTTCAACTCCTGGCCGTAGACGGCGATGTCGTCGCGTCGGCCCCGATGGTTGAGCACGAACTTCTCGGCCTGCACGAACATGCCCCCGGAGCCGCAGCATGGGTCGTACACACGGCCGGAGTACGGCTCCAGCATCTCGACCAGCAGACCCACGACGCTGCGCGGGGTGTAGAACTCGCCGCCGCGTTTGCCCTCGGCGCGGGCGAACTTCTCCAGGAAGTACTCGTACACCTCGCCGAGCACGTCCCGAGCCGGGCGATCTCCGTGGCCGGTAAAGCGGGCGTCAGTAATCAGATCAACAAGCTCACCGAGGCGCCGCTGGTCAACGTTGTCTCGGTTGAAGATCTTTGGCAGCACGCCGAGCAGCGAGTAGTTGGTCTTCATGATGACGTCCATGGCGTGGTCGAGCAGCAGCCCGATCTCGCCGCCCTTGGCCCTCTCCGCCAGGTATGTCCATCGCGCCTCCTCCGGCACCCAGAAGACACCTTGCCCGGCGTACTCGTCGGCGTCGTCGAGGAATGCCTCGACCCGATCCTCAGGGATGCCCTGGTCGAGCACCTCCTGCCTGATCTGCTCGCGCCGCTCCTCGAACGAATCGGAGACGTACTTGAGGAAGACCAGCCCAAGGACGAAGTCCTTGTACTGCGCGGCGTCCATCGAGCCGCGCAGCTTGTCGGCGGCCTTCCAGAGGGTGTCGCGTAGGTCGGCCATGGTCGGCATGCCGGGCAGTGCGTTCTGCCCGGCAGCCCTCTTCCTGGGGGGCATGCTGCTCCTTGCGTTCGTTGCGGTGCGGTCAGTCTTGCTCTTCGGCCCGAGGCGGTCCAGCCAGCGCCCCCTCCGCGATGGTCAGAATGCCGTCGGTGAGCCCGGCCACAGCGCGGCGGCCGAGTTCGTCAAGTAGTTCGAGTTCACGGCGTGCCAGGTTACGACGCACCTCCGACGCAGTGAGCAGCGCGTCGAGGCGCGCGACGTCGGCCGGCGGCAGTAGTGGGAGCTGTAGGTCGGTGAGTCGGGACGAGGGTCGTACCGCGCCGGGTGCCCGTCGCTGCGGCGCGGCGTTGATCAGGGCTGCGAGCACCCGCGGCGTGAACCGGGCTCGTCCGTCGGGTCGGATCCGAACCACCCGGGCCGGGAACTCGACAACGGAGAACCCCTCAGCGTCGTGATGGGCCCGAAGTGTGGGCGTCAGGCTGACGATCACGTCACCCGGCTCGGTCGGGCGCGCGCGTGGGTATCGCTCGGCGAAGACCGCCCGGTCGATCAGGCGGGAACCGATCGGCGCCAGCCCGCTGATCTCGTCCGGGCCGACCAGCGGATGATGACCCTCTGCCACCGCATCGTCACCAGCGATGCGCACCCCGGAAAGGATGTGCAGGTGCCCTTCGCGGACCAGTGCACCGATCGACCTCGTGACCGGTTGCTCCCGTTCGTCTCGTGCGGCCAGGCGGCTGCGCAGGCGCGGTCGGGGGCCCGCGAGATCGTCGAGCGCGACCTCCATCTCGGCGACCTCGGCGACCGTCAGCCGACCATCGCGTACGACGTCCCGCACACGGGCGGGCCGCCGGGCGGTAAGGGGGCGGCGGGGCGGCGTGAGGTCGGCGATGTTCACCTGGCTGGCGTACGCCCGCAGGTGCTCCTCGGGACGATGCCCGTTCCGCCGCCAGGTCACGATGTCGACGACGAGCTCGTCCACGACACGGTCCGTCAAGGCTCGATCCGAAACGTCGGCGAGCAGCACCCGACCCTGCAACGGTGACGGCTCCTCCCTGCGGAGCACCCAGAGCGCGGTCCGGTAGCCGGGCCGAAAGGAAACGAGGCCGCCGGGAAGCTGCACGACTGCCTCCACCCGACCGGTGGTCAGCAGTTCATTACGAGACCGGGCCGCCGGATGGTAGGGCGGCAATGCGTCCACGAGCAGCTCCGCCGGCCCGAGCACCACGGCGGTCTGGCCCGGAGCGAGCCCATGAGTGACCTTGTTGACCTCGGCGAACGGGTTGGTGTCGGTGCGCGACTCGGCCGGTCGATACGGCAGGTGTAGGAGCACGACGTCGGCGGGCGAGGTGCTCGTCGCCGGGCCGGGGCCAATCTCCACCTGCCAACTGCCCCGTGACAGACCCTGCACGACCAGCCGACGGCGCAGGACGCGCGCCAGGAACGGGTCGGGATCGGCCGCGTGGAGCGCCAATGGGTCGTGGTCGCCGAGCTCATGCCGGACCGCCATCAGCAGATCACCAGCACCGGCCCGATAGTCGGCCACCTGAAGGTGCCCGTGCTCGTCGGCACGATCCCGAGCACCGGAGAGGCCCGCCATCAATCGAGCCAGCTGCGGCGTGATCGCGTCCTCGTAGAGCTCCGGTATACCGAACCGCTGCCGGGCGGCGAGGACCCGCTCGTATGCCTGGGCGCAACCCCACGCGGCCTCGATCAGCTCGTCGACGACCTCGGCGAGCCAGCCGGCGTCCGGGGGGAGGGTGTCGATCTCGCTCCGCAGCAGTTCGTCGTCCCAGTCGGCCTCGGCCGCTCGCTCGCGGAGGGCGTCGATCATTTGCCGGTCCGTGTAGCCGTCGGGACGCAGCGGCTCGTCATCGAGGTGGTACAAGCAGATGAGCGCGGTCATCGCGCCAACCAGCTCATGGCGACGCAGATTGCGGCGACGGCCAATACCTGTCGAGACGCCGGCCTGCAGTGGAAGACACGCGAGCAGGTGGAGCCGAAGGTCGGGTTCGATGGTGGAGCGCTCCGCCCGTCCCGTCCCCACCAACCACTCGACGACGTCGCGCGCCTTGAAGAGCAGGCGCCCCGCCTCGACCTCAGCCGGTGCCGGAAACGCTGGGTGGCGGCGACGCCAGGTGGTGACGACCGGGCGGCGTACGCCCGCCAAGGCCGCGACCTCAGGCAGCGAGATCAGGTCGGTGAGCAGGGTTTTCACGGCCGTCACCTCCTTCTCGGAACGCCTTCTACGGTCGCGTCGACAGTAGACGCCTGCTCCTCGTCGGTCTACCCGAATCTCTGGTAACCCGGGTTATCAGTGGTTCGGAAGGTTTTTGCTCGCGCTGACGCATTCGTAGCTGTTTTGATTCAGCGGCATCACCGAGCCGGCGGCACAGAGCCGCGGCATCCCCCTTTTCGTAACGACAGGAGCACCCCCATGCGCAAGATGACCACCTTCGCCTTGCTCGCCACCGCTGTCGTCGCCCTCGGCTGCGGCGCTGGTTCGACGGACAACGCGAGCGACTCCAGCAACGACGCGGGCGGCGCCAGCGACACCGCCGGCGGCGCCAAGGGCGACGACAAGCCGAAGACCGCCAAGGTCGGCGAGCCTGCACGGGACGGGAAGTTCGAGTTCACGGTCAAGTCGTCCAAGTGCGGCGTGGCCAAGGTCGGCAGCGCCCCGCTCGACCAGAAGGCGCAGGGCCAGTTCTGCCTGGTCACGCTCAACGTGAAGAACATCGGCAAGGAAGCGCAGATGTTCGACGGCAGCAGCCAGAAGGCGTACGCGGCCGACGGCACCGAGTACTCCGCCGACTCCGGCGCGGCGATCTACGCGAACAAGAACGCCGAGACGTTCCTCAACGACATCAACCCCGGCAACCAGGTCAACGGCGTCGTCGTCTTCGACATCCCCAAGAACGTCAAGCTCACCAAGCTCGAGCTGCACGACTCGATGTTCTCCGGCGGCGTCGACGTCGCCCTGAGCTGACCGCTCGCGCCGAGGGCGGGACCCGCGAAGCCGCCCTCGGTGCACCCCTCCCCCGCACCACCGCCACCGCCACCCCGATTCTCAACGCGAGGAGATCGACGTGCGCCGTGCGAGCCAGCCGACCACGACCAGACCGACCAACCGTCGTGTCGTCCGCAAGGACGTCACCCGTCCGCCCTACGAAGTGCCTACCCTCTTCGCCCTCGACCTGCCCGAGCGGCCGGAGGGCACCTATCTGACGTCGGTCTACCAGCTGGAACGGGTGACGCCGACCGTCGAAGGTCTGCATGAGGCGGTGAACCACCGCTACGTGCGACAGCACGACTTCATGGTCGAGGAGCGCCTGGTCGCCGGTGCACCGGCGCTGCTGGTACACGGGACGGTGCCGCGCGAGCGGGCCGACTGGTGCGACGTGCTCGCCTCGTTGACCGGGGAGACGATCGACCTGGGTTTCAGCAGTGGCGGTGCCGCGCTGCTCGTCGCGGTCGACGAGCACGTCTACGCCCTCGCCTACGGCACCGTGGGCCGTCACATGGTCGATCTGGACCTGGCCAACTCGGGCTTCGGGATCGGCTTCGCGGTGCGGTCGCTCGCCCCCGACGAGATCAAGCAGGTACGCCGGCGGGTGTTCGGCACCTCCGGCCGGGTGGACCGCAACATGGTCCCGGGCGGTCAGCACATCCGGATGTACGGCATCGACAAGTGGGGCGAGATCGTCGGCCAGGTCTGCGGTCGGACGTTCAACCCGAACCTCACCGTCTGCCGGTCCACGGGCAAGGCCACCCCGGTCGAGGGCAGCGACACCCTGCGCATCCACCTCGGCGTCGAGCCCGCGAGCCTGCTCGCCGACCTGCGGGAGATCGACCGGGTCTCCAAGCAGGAAGCACCCTTCGCTGACCTGGAGTTCATCACCCAGATCCGACCGGTGCCGGCCCGGGACCCTCGGCTGTCGACAGTGGAGGAGCAGCTGGACCGGCTGCTCCGGTTGCCGGATCCAGCGGAGGTGGGGCTGGCCGTACCGGGCCGGATCGTCAGCGAGATCGAGCGGATCCAGTCGTACAAGCTTCGGGTGCCGAAGTCCGGCCTCCGCCCGGTGCACCTAACGGAACTCACGCTGGCAGACGTGCTCGCGCAGACCGAGGGCGTCCCAGACGGCGAGCGGTGGACGTCGCTCTGCAAGGGACGCGTCACCCTCTACGCGGATGCGGCCGGCGAGGAGGAGATCGGCTCCACGGCAGTGTCGCGATGGATCACCGCGCAGCTCGCGCACGGTGCGAGTCAGCTCCTGCTGCACGAGGGCGGCTGGTACGAGATCGGCGACCGGCACCGCGCGTTCCTCCGCGACGAGATCGAGCAGATCCTGGCCAGGCCGGCCAGCATCGCACTCCCGGCCTGGACCACCGACCACGCGGACGAGGAGCAGTACAACGTCCACGCTGCGCGGGTCTGCGGTCTGACCCTGCTGGACCGGCGGCTGCTGCGGACGAGCCAGCACAACCGCGGTATCGAGGCCTGCGACCTGCTCGGACCCGACGACGAACTGATCCACGTCAAGCGGGCCAAGGGCAGCTCGGCGTTGAGCCACATCTTCGCACAGGGCGAGGTGTCGGTCGACGCCCTGCGGTACGAGGCCGACGCCCGCACCACTCTGGCCGAGATGGTCCGTCAGCAGCCGTCGGCGCGCGTCATCGACCCCGGCTTCCGGCCCCGCAAGGTCATCTACGCGATCGCTCTCGGCTCCGGCAAGCCGCTCACCGTGAAGTCGCTCTTCACCTTCGCCCAGGTCGCGCTCTACCGGGCGATGAAGTCCCTGCGCAACGAGGGCGTCGAGGTCGAGGTCGTCGGCATCCCGTCCGCCTGATCCGTTCACGACATCAGCTCCACAGCATCCCGCTCAACAAAGGAGAGAACCATGACCGAGCCCCACCACCAGCCGGACCCGTCGGCCGAGCCCCCGGCTCAGCCCGAGACCGTGGGCGCAACGAGCCCGCAGCCCGTCATCCGCAAAAGGTCCCAGGTCCGCTGGGTCATCGCCGGTGCTGCCGTTCTGGTGCTGCTGCTCTGCTTCGGCGGCTGCGGCGTGCTGCTGGCGACGACGAACGGTGAGGAGTCGCCCGACCAGGGCAAGGCCGCCCCCACCGCCGCATCCCAGTCGCGCCCCAGCACGTCCGCCCCGACCAGTGCTGCGGCGCCGACCACCGCGCCGGCGACGAAGGCGCCGCCCGCACCCGTCTACGACACCCCGACGAAGGGCGACTTCAAGCTCAAGGTCAAGACCCTGCGGAAGCAGTGCTTCGGCAGCGCCGGATGCAACATCACCTACCGGATTGACGTCACCTACACCGGCGACGGCCTCGACCCGTCCAGCACCTATGAGGTGACGTACGAGGTCAAGGGCGCCGAGGACCCGATCATCAACACCTTTGAGGTGACCGGCGACTCCGCCTCCGTCCAGCAGGAGGAGACGGCCAGCACGAAACGCTCCGGCGACAAGCTGACCGCCGTCGCGACCGACGTGTCGGAGCTGTGAGATGAGCCTGTCCCCATCACCGGACGTCAGGAGGCGTCGTGCGCCCCGATGAGTTCCTCCGCGCCCTGACCCAGCTCCCCCCGCCCCTGCGCGACCGCGTCCTCATCCTTCGTCCCTACACCCGCGCCACCCGTTGCGACGACTGCCAGGGCATCGGTGATGCGGTCCACCTCGCCCTCACCGCAGCCCACTACGACGAGCTGACCTCCGCCGCCGAACTGCTCGACACCGCCGAGCGGCGCGCTGCCGAGCACACCGAGCACACCGGGCACGCGCCGCCGCGCTCGGACCAGCAGCGCGGGCGCGGCCGGGTACTCCGCTGGGCGAAGGCGGCCGGTCCGCTGGTGGCGGCGACCGACGCCAGCTGGAAGGGCCGCGCCGGTGGCATCGGGTACGTGGTCAGCGACGGCCACTACGGTCTGCTCGGGCGGGGCACCGGCCGCCTCGACCCGACCGGCAGGTCCCGGGTGCTCGTCGACGAACTGCGTGCGGTCGACTATCTGCTCACCGGGTATGACGAGGTGCCAGCGGGCATGGCCGTGCTGCTGGACAGCCTGACAGCCGTGCGGTATCTGCACCGCTGGCAGGCCGGTGAGACCGACGCGATGCCCGTCGGCTACAGCCTGCGGCAGCGGCGCTGGTCAGACAAACCGACCCTGGTCCGGCTCGCCGAGCAGGTGGCCCACCGCCCCGACCTTACGTTCGCGCACGTCAAGGGGCACAGCGGCCACGCCCTCAACGAGGCCGCCGACGGCCTGTCGCACATGGCCCGCCGCCGGCGGGAGGAGTCCTTCGACCTGCGTCCTCGTGCGCACACCTTGGTCGACGCGTTCCTGCGCGACTGGCACGCGAACGCCACGGTCTGACCGCGCGACCGCGGTAACCCGCACTTCCACCGCTCACCCCGGGCGGGCCGACATGCAGTCGACCCGCGGACACCACACGCCTGGAGACGACAATGACCCAGCCCGCACAGACCGCCGCCCCGCTGATCGAGCTGATCTTCGACCGCCTCGCCGCCGCTGACGGCGTACCGACCGAGACGGCCGAGCTGGTCCTCGCCGCCCTCACCGGCGAGGAGGACCTGACCGCCGCGCTCGCCGGCGCCCCTACCCGGCTCGCCCCCCGCTCCCCCGCCGATGAGGGTCCGGCGGATCGGATCTGGTTGAAGTCGGTGACCGTCGCCGGGTTCCGTGGCGTCGGCCCGGAACGGACCATCCAGATCGGCCCCGGCCCTGGCTTCACACTGGTCGTGGGTCGCAACGGCTCCGGCAAGTCCAGCTTCGCCGAGGCCGCCGAACTCGCCCTCACCGGTGACAGCGCCCGGTGGGCCGACAAGACCAGCGTGTGGCGTACGGGGTGGCGCAACCTGCACAACCCGGACCCGTGCTGGGTGGGCGTGGAGCTGCGCGTCGACGGGGTGTCCACCCCGACCCGGGTCAACCGGGCCTGGCCGGTCGGGGCCGAACTGGCCGACGCCGAGGTGACGGTCACCAGCGCACAGGGCCGGCACGCGGGCCTCTCCGAGCTGGGTCTGGCCCGCCCCCTGGAGCTGTATCGGCCGTTCCTCACCGCGGCCGAGCTGGGCAAGCTCGCCGCCGGGACGCAGAGTCAGCTCTTCGACGCGCTCTTCGCGATCCTCGGGCTGGACGCGCTCAGCGACGCCGACCAGCGTCTGCTGCGCGCCATCCGGCCGCACGAAGCGGCAATCAAGGAGGTACGCGCACAGCGCGCCGCCCTGGTTGGCACGCTCGACGGGATCGTCGACGACCGGGCCGGGCGGGCTGCCGTGCTGCTGCGTGGCCGGGGCGCTGTCGACCTCGGCGCGGTGACGGCGATCCTCGACGAGCCGGACGAGGCGACCACCGACCGGGAGGTGCTGCTCTGTCGGGAGCTCACCGCCCTCGCCCCGCCGCCGGTCGACGAGGCGACCCGGCTCGCCGGTCAGTTGCGGGAGGCGGCGGTCGAGGCCCAGCGGTACGACGGTGGTCGGTCCCGGGCCGCGCTGCGGAGCGCCGAGCTGCTCCGCCTCGCCCTCGAACATCACGAGGACGAGGGCGACGGGTCGTGCCCGGTCTGTGCCACCGGCACCCTCGACGGTGGCTGGCGTGCCGCCGCCGCGCAGTCGCTCAGCGATCTTCGGCAGCGCAGTGTCGCCGCCCAGACGGCGACGACCCGGCTGACGGCCCTGCTGCGGCAGACGCACCACCTGATCGATGACCTGGTTGTGCCCGAGGGCACCGGGTCGGAGCCGACGGTCGGGGCGCTGCGTGACGCCGTGGCCGCGCTGCGGCGCGTACCTGGGGAGCCGGCCGACCTGGCCGATCACCTGGCGGCGCGGTACCCGGCGGTGGTGGCGGCGGTCGACGCGGCCCGCGCGTACGCCGAGGGGTTTCTGCGGCAACGCGACACCGGCTGGCGGGCGGCGGCGGCCGACGTGCGCGAGTGGACGGCCGCCGCCGGCGCACTGCCGGCGCGGGAGGTGACAGTGGCCCGGTTGAAGGCCGCGCGCGCCTGGTTGAGGGACGCCGGTACGGAGATCCGCAACGAGCGGGTAGCACCGTTCGCCGGGCACTCGCAGCACATCTGGGCGCAGCTGCGGCAGGAGAGCAACGTCGAGCTGGGGTCGATGACGTTGGAAGGCGCGAACACCCGGCGGCGGGTGGTCTTCCCGGTCAGCGTGGACGGCGCCGACAACGGCACGGCGCTAGGTGTGATGAGTCAGGGTGAGATGCAGGCGCTCGGGCTGGCGACGTTCCTACCGCGAAGCTGCGCCCCGGAGAGCCCGTTCCGGTTCATCGTGGTCGATGATCCGGTGCAGAGCATGGATCCGTCGAAGGTGGATGGTCTCGCGCGGGTGCTCGCCGAGCTGGCCGAGCAGCGGCAGGTGGTCGTCTTCACCCACGACACCCGCCTGCCGGACGCGGTGCGCCGGCTCGACCTGGGCAAGGCGCGGATCATCGGGGTGACCCGCGCGGAGAGGTCGGTGGTGACGCTGCGGGCCGGCTCCGACCCGGTGACCCGCTATCTGGACGACGCGTACGCGCTGTCGCGCAACGAGGAGATCCCCGCAGAGGTACGCGGACCGGTGGTCGCGGAACTGTGCCGCTCTGCTGTCGAAGCGGCCTGCCACCGCTCGGTCTGGCGGAACCGGGTGGCGCGGGGTGTCCGGCACGCCGACATCGAGGAGGCGATCGAGGACGCGTCCCGCCGGGTCGCCACCACCGTCGCGTTGGCGGTGTTCGATGACGCTGAGAAGGGTGGTGACGTGCTCGGCTGGCTCGGCCGCCGGCACGGACGACGTGCGGTGAACGCGTACCAGGCGTGTCGGGAAGGCGTGCACGGTGCGTACCTGGCGGACCTGCCCGGCCTGGTCGCGGACGCCCGCCTCCTCGCGGCGGCGCTGTCGTGACCGCGCCGACGCCACAGCGCTGCCTGGCGGCGGCCGATCAACTGCTGCGCGGGTCCGGTCTGCTCGGCGCCACCGCCGTGACCGCTGGCTGGTGGCCGCGGGCCTGCGCCTGCCTGATCCGGCTCGCCCTCGAAGGCGGCATCGACGCCTACTGGCGGCGGGTGAAGCCGACCGTGGCGGCGTGCCGGCAGGGCCGCGCGAAGCAGCTGATGCTGCGCGGCCGGCTCGGTCCGGGCGGCGAAACCGCCCGCCGGGTGGCGTTCGCCTGGGCGACGCTCTCCGCCGCCACGCACCACCACTGCTACGAGCTGGCCCCCACGGCTGCGGAGCTGCGTCGCCTGCACGCCGAGGTGAGCACCCTGCTCGCGCGACTTGAACCGCTCACCCCGCGCGTGTGATCTGTTCAGACACTCGCGTCTGGACGCTACGCGCGATGAGGTGCCGCTCCGGCTGAGCCTGGGTGAGCACATTGACACCTACTGTGATGCTCCCGATTTCGATCATGAAGGACGTGGGATGGCAGAACCTGAGGAATCCGAGAGCGAACTGGCCATTTCCGTTGACTACGTGCCCGGTGCGCGTGGTCATGCTGTTCTCGCCGTCGGCCCCGACGCGGACGGCGTCGAGGCGGTAGCGGTGTGGCGGCTCAGCCCGACCGGACGCGCCGGCGGGGCGTGGCTGGTACGCCTCGATGAAGCCGCGCAGGACGACCAACTTGTTCGCATCATGTGGATGTTGCAGGGGCGGTGCCTGGTGGGGTGGAACCGGGAGGCTCCGGTCGCGATCCTGGAGAGGATCGCTCACGTACTGCCGCAGGAACTGGTCAACATGCTGCGGGGGAACGTGCTGACCGTCTCCGACCTACTCGCGGAGATCACCGAGCACCGGTCCGCCTACAGCGACGCAGTCGACCGGCAGCGTGCGGTGTCCAAGTCGAAGCTGGCCCCGCTCGCCTGGCCCAGCGAGGTGCCGGATCACGAGGATCTGGCGATCCGGCTCGCCGCGCAGCCCCGCGCCGCATCGCCGGTCGCGGGGTCGGCGCTGGCCCTGACGTCGGCTGTCGCCATGACCGCTCAGCTCTGGCAGGACACGGAACAGGCACGGTATCGCCGAAAGTACCTGCGCGCTCTGGGCGAGCCACAGCCGTTGCCTCCACGGTGGCTGGCCTGGTTGCGTGCTGCCGCCGACAACTCCGCTCAGGCCACGATCTAAGGAGTCGACCCGACGTGTACGCAGTTATCGACCTGGAAACGACGGGCCTGCGCACCAGTTGGCACGACCGCGTGGTCGAGGTCGCCGTCATCCACCTTGACGACGCCGGGCAGGGGACGCACGAGTGGTGCAGCCTGGTCAACCCCGGCCGGGATCTCGGTCCACAACTCATCCACGGCATCTCGGCCGCCGAAGCACGGCGCGCACCGGAGTTCGGTCGGCTCGCAGGTCACGTAGCCAGCCTCCTTCGCGGGAGGGTGCTGGTCGCTCATAACCTGCACTTCGACGCCGCATTCCTCATCGCGGAGTACCGCCGGTTGGGGATTGAACTGCCGATCAGCCTGGCCGAGGGGCTGTGCACCATGCGGCTGGCCGGGCACTTCCTCCCGTCGGCCGGCCGCAGCCTGCACGACTGCTGTCGCGCGGCGGGGTTGCCGCCGCACCAGGCCCACTCCGCTCTGCATGACGCGAGGGCAGCCTCGCAGCTTCTGGCCCGCTATCTGCGGGACGTAGGAACGCCACCGCCGTGGACGTCCGTCATTGACGCCGCTGCGGCCGCGCCTTGGCCACCCTTGGCTACCGAAGCAGTGGTGCCGGTGCCTCGCCGAGAGCCTGGGCACCGGGAGGAGCACTTCCTGGCTCGGCTGGTGGACCGGCTCCCGCGGCTCCGTGAACCACAGGGGGACGCGTACCTCGATCTGCTCGACCAGGCACTGCTTGACCGGCATATCTCGGCCAGCGAAGCGGACGCGCTCGTCGCCACGGCCGAAGAGCTCGGCCTCGCCCGAGTCGACGTCGACCACCTGCACCGCAGCTATCTGGCGAGTCTGGCGGCCGTGGCGTTGGAGGACAACGTCCTCACGTCGGCCGAACGCCACGACCTGGACCAGGTTGCCTCGTTGCTCGGGCTACAAGCCTCCGACGTCGACCATGCCCTCAAGGCCGCTCGTGACGTCGGCCCGGCCCGGCCTCAGACCAAGAGTTGGCGGCTTCGACCCGGCGACGTGGTGGTCTTCACCGGGGCGATGGAACCACCGCGGTGGTCCTGGGAAGAAGATGCTCGGGCGGCAGGGCTCCAGGTCGGTGACAACGTCACCAAGAAGACCCGCCTCCTGGTGGCTGCTGACCCCGACTCGATGTCCGGCAAGGCCAAGAAGGCCCGCCAGTACGCCGTTCCGGTCGTGCACCCCATCGCGTACCAGCGCATGCTCGCCGACCTCGCTGAGTAATGCGCCTTGAAGGAACGAACTCGCCCACCCAGTAGGGCGTCCACCGGTCAATGAGGTGACGCAAGATCCGATCGGTTGGTCGAGTGGCAGCCCAGTTGAGACGTGACAACCAAGGAGTTCAAGGCATGGCAGACGACGCCCTCGATTTACCGGCGCCGGAGGCGGGCGCACGTGGGCAGCGGGTCCTCGACCTGCTGGACAAGGCAATCGCCCTGCAGACCCCACTGGTGCAGAAGAACCTCGCCCGGGCCCGCCAGCGCAACCCGGAGGCGACACCAGCCGAGGTGATCCGCAACCTGGAGCGGATCTACGTCAGCGCGTTGACCGGGGCGGGCGCCGCCGTCGGCGGAACCGCAGCGGCACCGGGCGTCGGCACGGGCGTCGCACTGGCGCTGACGGCCGGCGAGGCTCTGTCCTCACTTCAGCTGAGCGCGCTCTTCGCGCTCTCGATCGCTGAAGTCCACGGAGTCCGCATCGACGAGGTCGAGCGCCGCCGAACGATCGTGATGGGGATCATGCTCGGCGGGTCCGGCTCCGCCACCATCACGAGGGTCGCCGAGCGCACCGGGCAACACTGGGGGCGTCAGGTTGTCGCCAAGGTGCCTGTCGCCACGTTGCGCCAGATCAACACGGTCCTGGGGCGGAACTTCATCACGAAGTACGGAACCAAGCAGGGAATCATCGTTCTCGGTCGAGTGGCACCGTTCGGGATCGGTGCGGTGATCGGCGGTGGTGCCAACGCTGCCCTCGCTGCTCTGGCCGTGCGGGCCAGTCGTCGCGCATTCGGCCCACCACCGCCGTCCTGGCCGTGACCGACGTGCGGCGCACCGCCGGCATGGGTGGAGCGCCTACCTGAGGCAGTGGCACGGCACCGACCCGGTGTCAACTCGTCAAGGGACATCTACGCGAGCGGGTCAGCGCGGCAGGTTCGTGGGCTTATGGTGAGAAACCGGGCACCCGGTGGGCGGGTGTCCGGTCGCGCCGTGGGATTCGCGCTGTTCAGCCGGAGGGTGGACCGATGATTGAGAACGCCCGCGGCGTCGACGACTGCTGAGATGGACTGGGCCGGATGGGCGTTGTTCGGGTTGGTCGCCACCGCGGCGCTCACCGCGGCGATGATCTCCGCTCAGCTGGCCGGTCTCACTCGGCTCGACCTTCCCCTGGTGCTCGGGGCCTTCGTCACCGACGATCCCGACCGGGCGCGGGTCGTCGGGTTCTTCCTGCACCTCTGCACCGGTCAGGGTTTCGCCCTCGGTTACGCGGCCACGTTCGCGCTGTTGCACCGCGCCACCTGGTGGATCGGGGCACTGCTCGGGATCGTGCACGTCGGGATCGCGCTGACGGTGATTCTTCCGCTGCTTCCTGGTGTCCACCCGCGGATGGCCTCGCAACGGGCGGGGCCGGCCAGCACGGCGGTGTTGGAGCCACCCGGGCTGTTCGCCGTCAACTACGGCATCCAGACGCCCCTGGTCACGGCTGTCGTCCACGTCATCTACGGGGTCTTTCTCGGGCTACTCCTCCAAGCCCGGTGACCCACGTCCGACTGTTGTCCCCGCCCGACGCACGCTGTTCGCCAGCCCGGCCCGTCAAGGGGCGATTTCGATGACTGACGGGCCGCCGATCAGCGACTACGGTCTGCTGGGCGACACTCGCACTGCCGCCCTGGTCGCGAGTGACGGCGCGATGGACTGGCTCTGCGTGCCACGCTTCGACGGCGATCCCCTGTTCGGCCGGCTGGTCGGGGGCCCGGAAGCCGGAACGTTCCGGGTCGGCCCGGCCGGGCCGGCCACTGTCGTCGAACGGCGGTACCGGCAGCACACCGCCACCCTGGAAACCACCTGGGCGGTGGGCGGCGGCCGGCTGACCCTCACCGAGGCGATGGTGGCCGAGGTCAGCGGTCGCCTGCTGCCCGCGACACTGATCGTGCGACGGCTGTCGGCCGAGCAGGCGCCGGTCGACGCGGTGGTGGAGTTCGATCCCCGCCTCGGCGCACGGCACCGCCGGCCCCGAGCCCACCACCGGAGCCAGGCCCTCGTGTGTGAGTGGGGGGCGCTCGCGGTCGCGTTGGACAGCACGCCCGCGTTCGGCATCGAACCGGGTCGGCCCAGCTCGATCACCGTCCGCCCGGGCCGTCCGGTCACCCTCGTGCTGGCCGTGGCCCACCGCGAACCGCTGATCCACGTCGAGCCGACGGCCGCCTGGGACCTGCTGGTTGAGGACGAGAGCCGTTGGCGGGCCTGGACCGCGGAGATCGACGAGCGGCTGCCGTTCCGGGAACACGTCGTACGAAGTCTGCTCACCTTGCGGCTGTTGACCTACTCGCCCTGCAAAGCGCCGGTGGCCGCACCGACCACGTCACTGCCCGAGGATCCCGGTGGGGGACGTAACTGGGACTACCGCTATGTCTGGCCCCGAGACGCCAGCATCGGCGTCAGCGCTTTCCTCAGTGTCGGCAAGACCGACGAGGCACGTGGTTTCCTCGCGTGGCTGTTGCACGCGAGCCGACTGCAACGGCCACGCCTGCCGGCGCTGCTCACCCTGCACGGCAGGCAGGTGCCGGCGGAGCGAGAGCTGTCCGGTTGGCCCGGCTACCTCGACAGCCGTCCGGTACGGATGGGCAACGGCGCCGCCGGTCAGCACCAGCTCGACGGCTACGGCTGGGTGATCGACGCCGCCTGGGCGTTCGCCCAGGGCGGGCACCGCCTCTCCGCCGAGACGTGGCGGGCGGTGCGCGGTTTCGCCGACGTCGTCGCCGGTTGTTGGCAGCAGCCCGATGCCGGTATCTGGGAGGTGCGGGAGCCCGACCAACACGTCCATTCCAAGCTCATGGGCTGGCTCGCCCTGGATCGTGCCCTGGCCATCGCCGACACGCACCCCCTGCGGGAGGGTCAACGTCGACGCTGGCAGAACGCCCGTGCTGCGATCGCCGCCGAGGTCCGGACGCGCGGCTTCGACCCGACGGCGGTCAGCTACGTCCGCAGCTACGGCTCCTCCGATCTCGACGCGGCGCTGCTCGTCCTGCCGCTGCTGGGCATGGACCGGGCCGAGTCACCCCGGGTACGCGGCACCATCGACGCCATCCGGGACCGGCTGTCCGCCGGCGGTCCACTTCTCTACCGCTACCCGCCCGGACGTGACGGCCTCCCCGGCACCGAGGGCGCGTTCCTTCCCTGCTCGTTCTGGCTCGTTCAGGCCCTTGCCCGCACCGGGCGTCGCCGTGAGGCCGTCGAGCTGTTCCGGGTCATGGCCGACCACGCCAGCCCACTTGGCCTCTACGCCGAGGAGGTGGACCCGGCGACGGGTGCCCACCTCGGCAACTACCCGCAGACGCTGACCCACGCCGCGCTCATCCAGGCCGCACTCGCCATCAGGGACGCCCCCGCTGGTGACGGGGCCACCTGAGGGACCGTCCGGGCGGAAGAGACCCAGCCTGCGGGACGGCTCGCGCGGGTAGGGTTCCGATCATGACGATTCCCCATCTGACGGCAGCCGACGGCACCACTCTGCCGGCGATCGGGCTCGGCACGTACCGGCTGAACGGCTCGGCGGGTGTCGACGCGATCGGCCAGGCGATCCGGACCGGCTACCGGTTGATCGACTCGGCGGTGAACTACGAGAACGAGGGCGCTGTCGGCCGGGCGGCCCGGTCGGCCGGTGACGTGCGGGACGAGCTGGTCGTCACCTCGAAGCTGCCGGGGCGGCACCACAGCTACGACGAGGCGCTGACCACCATCGAGGAGAGTGTGTTCCGCACCGGCCTCGACCGAATCGACCTGTACCTGATCCACTGGCCGAACCCGAAGGTCGACAGGTACGTGCAGGCGTGGCGGGCGTTGATCGAGGCGCGTGAGCGTGGGCTGGTGCGGCACATCGGGCTCTCCAACTTCCTGCCCGAGCACATCGAGCGGCTGGTGGCCGAGACCGGGGTCGCCCCGGTGGTCAACCAGATCGAGGTGCACCCGTACTTTCCGCAGCAGGAAGCGCTCGACTACCACCGGGAGCACGGCATCCTGGTGCAGGGGTGGAGCCCGCTCGGCCACGGCAACGACCTGCAGCAGCACCCCGTCGTCGTGGAGATCGCGACAGCGCACGGCGTCAGCCCGGCGCAGGCCATCCTCGCCTGGCACGTGGCCCGTCAGGTGATCCCGCTGCCCAAGGCCGCCTCCCCGCAGCGGCAGGTCGAGAACCTTGACGTCTTCGGTATCACGCTCACCGACGCGCAGGTCGAGGCCATCACCGCGCTGGGCCGCCCGGACGGGCGGCTTTCGGACCAGGACCCGGCGGTGTACGAGGAGTTCTGACCGAGCCGACATACGAGCGCCGTGACGAGCGTGATGACTGTGCGGCATCGATATGCCTGTGAGTCATCACGCTCATCCGCTCATCCGCACATCCGCCGCCGATCGCGGCGCCGAGCCACGTCACCCGGGCCGTCGGCGACCCGGGTGACGCGGTGTCGCTTAGACGAGCCCGCCGAGGGCCGGGTCGCTGATGCTGTCCTTGCCGTTCTCGACGTGACCCGCGCAGCGGTACGCGAAGTCGGCGTCACCGGCGACGTGGACCGTCAGGTCGTACCAGCCGTGGGTGCGGGCGAGCGCCCACGTGACGCGCTCGGTCTCGCCGCGGCGCAGCGACAGCGTGACCGGTCGGGCGTTGTACCCGTCGCGGACTGTCACCTCGACCCGCTTCGACAGGCGGTTGGTGAGCGTGAGGGCGAGCTTGTAGTCGTGCTCGTCGTAGGCGGGGGTGACGTCGAGGTGGGACCGGCCGTCGGCGAATCGGCGGAAGAACCCGTTCGGCCCGTGCACCAACAGGTCGTACCCGGAGGTGACCGGCCAGGTGTCGGCCAGGTGCTTGCCCGGCTCGACCGTGTAGCTGCGCGGGGCGTCCGCGCGGCCCGCCTGGCGGACCTGGAAGACAGCGGCGGCACCGCCGGAGTTGCGGAAGTCGATCCGGAACGAGTCATCACTGCGGTGCCCGTCGGCGTGCAGGGTGTACGGGATCGGCCGTGCCGGGCGTACCCCGTGCTCCTGCTTCGGCAGCCGCTGGTCGGCCGGCGGGACCGGCACCTCGTCGGGGTGCCGGACCAGTTCCTCGGGCTTGAAGTCGTCGGTGTCGGGCAGCCTGACCTCGCGCGAGCGGTTCGGGTGCCGGAAGTCGAACGCCGTGGTCAGGTCGCCGACGACGGCCCGCCGCCACGGGGTGATGTTCTGCTCGATCAGGTCCGGCCGGCCGGGCCCGAACCGCGCCTCCAGGAACTTGATCAGTGAGGTGTGGTCGAAGACCTGCGAGTTCACGTAGCCGCCGCGCGTCCACGGCGAGACGATGACCATGGGAACCCGGATGCCGAGGCCGTACGGTCCGGCCGGGTGGTCGGCGTCGCCGGGGAAGATCTCGTTGGTGGTCGGCACTGTCGACTGTCCGTGCTCGCGGGTCTGCGGGGGCGTCGGTGGGACCACGTGGTCGAAGAAGCCGCCCTCCTCGTCGTAGGTGATGAAGAGCGCCATCTTGCTCCACACCTCGGGGTTCGCGGCGAGGATGTCGATGACCTGCGAGATGTACCAGGAGCCGTAGGCGGGCTCCCAGTTCGGGTGCTCGGTGTACGCCTCGGGTGCGGTGATCCAGGAGACCTCCGGCAGGCGTCCCGCCTCGACGTCGGCGCGGAAGTCGGCCAGGAGCGCCTCCGGGTCGCGGCCCTGGGTCCTGACCTCGGTGCCGGTCTTGGCCTTGTCCGCGAGGGGCGTTCCGGGCTGCGCGTTCTGGTACTGGTGGAAGTAGAGCAGCGAGTTGTCGCCGTAGTTGCCGATGTACGGGTCGTTGGTCCAGCCCCAGGAGCCGGCGGCGTTGAGGCCGGTGCCGACGTCCTGGTAGATCTTCCAGGAGATGCCGTTGCGCTCCAGCCGCTCCGGGTAGGTGGACCAGTCGTAGCCGGCCTCGGCGTTGGTGATGACCGGGCCGCCGCCCTTGCCGTCGTTGCCGACCCAGCCGCTCCACATGTGGTAGCGGTTCGGGTCGGTCGGGCCCATCAGCGAGCAGTGGTAGCTGTCGCAGACGGTGAACGCGTCGGCGAGCGCGTAGTGGTACGGCAGGTCCTGGCGGGTGTGGTAGGTCATCGCCGTGACGCCCTTGTTCGGCACCCACTTGTCGAACCGGCCGTCGTTCCAGGCGGCGTGCCCGTCGTTCCAGCCGTGCGGCGGGTCCGGCAGGAAGGTCCGGCCGAGGTCCTTCACCTCGGGGCGGAAGGGCAGCAGCTCGTCGGTCCCGTTGGGCTGGTGCCACACGTCCTTGCCCGACGGCAGTGTCGCCGGATGGGGGTCACCGAATCCGCGTACACCACGCATGGTGCCGAAGTAGTGGTCGAACGAACGGTTCTCCTGCATCAGGATGATGACGTGCTCGACGTCCTCGATCGAGCCGGTCCGGTTGTTCGCCGGGATGGCGAGCGCCTTGCTGAGGTCCATCGGAAGCGCCGCGCCGATCGCGGGAACTCCCATCGCCTTCAGGAACGTACGGCGATCCACAGTGCCCATAATTCCGCCTTTGTGCGACCTGGTCGGGAAACTGGCGACCGGACGCTACCGACGACGGGTTGACGGCAGATGACAGTGGTTAGTTGGTTTTGCGACCACTCGTCGACCGGCTCCGGGCCCTGGACGAGTAGCCGCTCAGGCCGCGGTGGCGTCGACCCGGGTGAGCCGTCGATGCCGGCTCGGGCTCATGCCATGGACACGTTTGAAGGCCGCGCTGAACCCGAACGCGTCCGCGTACCCGAGGTGACGTGCCACGGCGGCGACAGTCGCGCTCGATTCGGACAGCATGTCGGCGGCCACCGTCATGCGCCAGTCGGTCAGGTAGGTGAGCGGCGGTTCGCCCACCAACGCGGTGAACCGTTTGGCCAGCGTCGACCGGGAGACTCCGGCCTGCGCGGCCAGGCTGGCCAGGGTCCACTGGCGACCGGGAGCGTCGTGCATGGCGCGCAGCACCGGGCCGACTGTGTCGTCGCTCAGCGCGCGGTACCAGCCGGGGGCCTCGGCCTCCGGTTGGTCGAACCAGTCCCGCACGGTGCACACCAGCAACCAGTCCAGCAGGCGGTCCAGCACCACCTGTCGTCCGTGCCGCCCCGCGTCGAGTTGGGCGTCCAGGTAGTCGCGCAGCGCGGCGCAGTCCTGGTCCTCGGGCACGACGAGCACCGGCGGCAGCGCACCCAGCAACCGCTGGGGCACCCGACCCCGGACGTGGTACACCCCGACCAGCAGCACGAGACTGTCGGTGTGGTCCGCGCCCACCGGCTCGACCGGGCCGGTCTGGCCGCGCCGGACGTCGCGCAGTTCCCCGGGCTCGAAGCTCGACCGGGGCTCGGCGGAGAAGACGAACGGCGCCGGCCCGCGCACTGTGGCCGCCTCGCCGACCCGGACCAGGCGAGGCTTGTCGCTCTCCGGGTGGGAGATCCAGCCCTCGCCCCGCATCGGGACGCAGAGCGTCAGCGGGGCGCCGTCGGTGAACCGCAGCGCCGACGGCGGCGTCAGCACCGACCGGCCGAAGGCCGCGCCGTTAGCGTGCAGACCGCGCAGCAGACTGTCGAACGGGTCCATGCCACCGACGATAGAGCGCGGAGGATGGACCGCGGACGATCGGACATGCCTGGCGTACGACAGGACATGTCCCGCCCTCGACCGGGCGCGTTGACTGGTGGTCATGACGACGGACGCATCTTCGACACTCGTGATGGCTGGCACCGGCAAGACCGGTCGTCGGCTGGTCCAGACGCTGCGGGCTGCGGGTCGGTCCGCCCGGGCCGCCTCTCGCTCCGGTGAGGTGCGGTTCGACTGGTCGCGGCGGGACACCTGGCAGCCGGCCCTGGCGGGCGTCTCGGCGGTCTACCTGCTCGCTCCGGAGGACCCGGCGCTGGCCACCGACTTCGTGACCCAGGCTGTCGACTCGGGTGTCGGCCGGATCGTGGCGCTCTCCGGCCGGGGGATCGACCGGGTCGCTGACTTCTCCCCCGGCATGCTCGCCGCGGAGGAGGCGGTGCGCGCATCCGGCATCGAGTGGACGATCATCCGGCCGAACAACTTCAGCCAGAACTTCAGCGAGGACCTGTTTCGCCAACCGCTGCTCGACGGTCGGCTGGCCCTGCCGATGGGCGCCACGCCGGAGCCGTTCGTCGACGCCCAGGACGTCGCCGACGTGGCCGCGACGCTGCTGACGTCGCCCGGTCACCACGAACAGGTGTACGACCTGTCCGGTCCTCGTGCGCTCACGTTCGCCGCGGCGGTGGCGACGATCGCCCGGGTGACCGGCCGTTCGATCCGCTACGAGGAGCTCACCCCCGAGCAGTACCACGCGGAGCTGCTCGCCGAGGGCTATCCGGCGGAGGCGGCGACGGCGCTGAACGCCCTGTTCACCGGGATGCGGGCTGGTCATCTCGCCGAACCGACCGACGGGGTACGACGAGTTCTCGGACGGGACCCGCTCGACTTCGACACCTACGCCGCTCAGGCCGCGGCGGCCGGCGCCTGGTCGTAGTCCGCCCGGCGGCGGGCAGAAGACGCGGCGTCAGAGCGGGGTAACAGGTGATCTGCCCGCATTCCGCGCGTACCCCGACGTACCGTGAGATCGTGCCGACGAGAGAGACACTCACCAAGGCTGACCTCGCCGAACTTCGCCGCTCGGCGCTCGGGAACGCCGATCCGCTCGGTGTCGCCGCCGACGTAGCGGAGGCCGCCGAGCAGGGCCGGCTGGAGGACCCGGACGACGCCGGGGACGCGTTCACGCTGGCCGCCGAGATCGCCGAGATCCGGGCCAGGCCCGAGGCCGCGCTGCGCTACGCGGAGCAGGCGCTGGCGGCGTACCCGTCCGGTGATGACCCTCGGGCCGGGTTCGCCCGCGCGCTGCGGGCCCGCGCGCTGTTCCGGGCCGGCGGCCGCGACGACGAGGCGCTGGCGGAGTTGACGGCGTTGCGCCCGTTGCTGCTCGTGCAGCCCGACGCCCCCGCCTACGTCAGTGCCGCGCTGGATGCCGGTGGGCGTTCGGCGACCGCCGAGACGTGGCTGAGCGAGGCGGTCAACACGGTGCTCGAAGGTGCGATTGCCGCGGCCGGGCCGGCCAGCACCGCTGTCGACCCGGTGGTCGAGCTCGGTCCGCCGGACGCGCCGGGTGTCGCCTTCTTCCTGCTGCAACAACGGCATCGGGTACGCCGCAATCTGAACCTGCCGCACGACCGGCAGGACGACCTGGCGGACCGGCTGGAGACCCAGCTCGTGCGTCGGGCCGGGGAGCGTCGGGACGCCGAGTCGGATCTGCTCTTCTGGCCGCGGGCCGAGTTCGATCGCCTGCTCGCCGAGCACCCTGCCCTCACCCAGGTGTACGGGCCGGACTGGGACGCGCACCGGGGCCGGCTGGAGACGGAGTTGGTTCGGCTGAGGGAAGCAGGTCAGGCCGGGTTGGGCGTGTTCGGCGCGACAGTGGCCGGGTTGACCGCGTTCGCCGGTCGACGTGGCGGCGATCCGGCCGACGCGGCGGTCCGGGCCGGCTACGCGGCCGAGGTGTCGGCGCGGCCCAGCGCACGGATCGCCTGGCCGCCGGAGCGCAACGACGCCTGCTGGTGCGGTTCGGGCCTCAAGTACAAGAAGGACTGCCTGCCGCGTTCCCGGAGCTGACCTCGACGGACACCACGCTGCGGCGGCCGACCTGGCCGGGAGTAGTGTCCCCTGACGGCTTGATGTTGGTAGCCGTTAGGAGAGCTCCTGTGCTGGTCATCGCGCATCTCAGTGACACCCACCTCGACAGCCACCCCCGGTCGGCCGAGCGGACCGCCCGGGTCATGGACTACCTGCACGGCCTGCCACGGCCTGTCGACGCGATCCTGATCACCGGGGACATCGCCGACCACGGCGAGGTGGCCGAGTACGAGACCGCCGCGAAGCTCTTCGACTCTCCGTTGCCGGTGATGCTCTGCCCCGGCAACCACGATGTGCGTGACGCGTACCGCAAGGGTCTGCTCGGTGACGACGACGGCGGCGGCACCGGCCCGATCAACACCCGCCACGACGTGGCCGGGGCGGTCTTCCTCCTCGCCGACTCGTCGGTGCCCGGTGCGGACGACGGTCACCTGGACGAGGAGACGATGGCCTGGCTCGCAGACGAGCTGGGTTCGGTGCCGGCCGGGACGCCGACGTTCGTCGCCCTGCATCACCCGCCGGTGGTGCTGCACCACCCGGTCATCGACCCGATGCGGCTGCTGCCGTCCGACCCCCTGGCCGAGCTCGTCGCCGCCCACCCGCAGGTCGTCGCCGTGCTGACGGGGCATTTCCACACCGCCGCCGCGAGCACCTTCGCGGGCCGTCCACTGCGGATCGCCCCGGGTGTGGTCTCCACACTGCGGATGCCCTGGGAGGGCGAGGGCCCGTTGGCCACCCAGACCCAACCGCCCGGCGTCGCGTTCCACGTGTACGACGACGCCGGGCTGTTCACCACCCACTACCGGGTGGTGGTCTGAGCATGCACGGGGTCGCGGTGCTCGGTTTCCTGCTCGCCGTCGCGCCGATCACCGCCACGCCGGGCGCGAGCCTGACCCTGGTCATCTCGCGGGTGGCCGCCGGCGGGCGGCGGCAGGGCTGGTGGGTGATCCTGGGTACGGTGACCGGGCTCTACGCGCACGCCACGCTGGCCGCCGTCGGCCTGGCCGCGCTGGTGCTCCGCTCGTCGCAGGCGTTCTGGGTGGTCAAGCTGGTCGGGGCCGGTTATCTGGTCGGGCTCGGGCTCTGGATGCTCTGGTCCGCGTCGCGCCGCCGCACGGAAGCGGAACGGCGACCGACGGTTTCCGCCCGAAGGCTGCCCTGGCGCGTGGACCACCCGTACCTGCAAGGGTTGCTCGGCAACGTGCTGAACCCCAAGGCCGCCGCCATCTACCTCACGTTGGCACCGCAGTTCCTCGAACCGGGCCGACCGGTGCTGGTGCCGATGGTGCTGCTCGCCACGGCGCACGCCGCGCTGCACACCTGTTGGCTCGCCGGCTGGACCGTCGTCTCCGGTGCCGCCGCCCGGTTGCTCCGCACCGCATCGGTGCGACGAATGCTCGATCGACTGACCGGCGTGATCCTGGTCGGCCTCGGCGTACGTGCGGCGGCGACCTGAGTCCGCATTGCGGTGCGACAGGTGAGTGATCGACGGGGATGACACGCCCGCGTGGTACCGATAGCGTCCCGGTGTGGACGATCAACGTCCAGGCTGATGTCACCGGAGGAGACGCCGATGTTCGAGGAGTTCATGGGCATCCCGGCCCACCCTCTGCTGCTGCACGCCGCTGTCGTGTTCGTGCCGCTGCTGGCTCTGCTGACTGTCGGTTACGCGTTCGTACCGCCGATCCGGCCGCACACCCGGTGGGTGCTGGGGTTGCTGGCAGTGGGTGCGCCGGTCGCCGCCCTGCTGACGAAGCTCTCCGGCGACGCCTTCCTTGAGCGGATGCGCGCCGCCAAGCGGGTCACCCCCGAGTTCCTGCCGAAGCTGGAGGCGCACCAGGAGTTCGGTGACATCACGCTCTACGCCAGCATCGGGTTGGGGGTGGTGGCCCTGGCACTGGTCCGGCTCGTTCCGCCGCGTCCCGCCGCGGGTGCGCGCCCCCGACTGCTGACCCCGGCGTTGCAGGTGTTGTCGCTGGTGGCCGCGGCCGTCACCGTGTATTACGTGTTCCGTACGGGCGACTCCGGGGCGAAGGCGGTCTGGGAGGGCCAGTGACGGTCCGGCACCTGGTGGTGCGACCCGGCCGGAGCCGGGTCGCACCACTGTGTCGACGGTCAGCCGGCGTGGTACGCCCGGATGATGGTCTGCTCGATTCCGCTACCACCCTTGGCGGCGGCCTTCACCCGCAACGACACGGGTTGCCCGGCGGCGGCCGTCGGCAGCGCGACCCGGTAGCCGTCGTCGCTGCCGGTGACCCGGGCCGACTTCCAGGTGGCCCCGTCGTCCGTCGAGGTCCAGACCTGGAACGACGTCACCTTCTGCGCCTTGATGCCGCGCATCTGCCGGACGGCCAGTTCCGCCGTTCCGCCGGTGGCGTGGTTGTTGGTGTCCATCGGCAGCGCGTAGTCCACAGCGAGCAGCGGCAGCGGCACGCTGCCGGTGCCGTCCGGCCCGGCCGACCGGAACGTCCACGACGTGTTGACCTTGGTGGAGATCGGCAGGATCAGGCTCGTGTCGACGTCGAGGGTCAGCCGGTAGTCGGCCACCTGCTGTGGCACTGTGAAGTCGGCGAGCGGGCGGTCCCGCTCCTCGACCAGCTTCCCGTTGCGGTACAAGGACAGCTTGCGGTTCACGCCGATCGAGGCGCCCTGGAGGCAGTCGGCCCGCTGGTGCTGGTCGGTCAGCGACACCAGGTCGATGTGCAGGTTGCCCCGGGTCCGTGACGGCGCGGTGGCGCAGCTGTGGTCGACGCCGGCCGGGTCGTCGTACCAGCCGGAGTGCAACGGCTGCCGGGCCCAGACCTTGGTCTGCCGACTGCCCGGCTGATAGGTGCGGGGGGCCTCCTGAGCGGACAGGCCGCCGTAGACACCCTCGTCGGCCCAGCGGTAGCCGGCCGAGAGGTAGTCGGTGCGGTACGGCGGCAGGTTCCCCTCATGGGTCTGCGTCACCGGCACCCCGTCCGCGGTGAAGCCGCTGCGGATCAGTTGGGTGACCATCCCCTCCGAGTCCACCTGGTGGAAGCGCTCCTCGATCCGGGCGAGCTTGGCCTGCTCGGCCCTGTTCACCCGGAAGGCGGGGTCGGCCGGCACGCCGCCCGCGTACTCGTGCACAAGGTTGTAGCGGTACGGGTTGGTGGTGCCGGCCGGCGAGTCCAGGTTGACCGCCGCCCAGGTGCGCCGGGAGCCGACGGTGGGCTTGGGCAGCGCTGTGGTGCGGACCGTCGTCCTGGCCCCGTACCCGCTGATCTGGTGCCACCAGGACAGGCCGTTCGGCGCGGTCTGCACGTTGGTGAGGTCGGTGCGGGTGGGCGTGGTGGGCACCCCGTCGACGGTCGCCGTCACCGGCTTGGCCCGCGCCGGGTCGAGCGTCACGCTCCGGGCGGCGCGCACGTCCAGGTCGGCCTCGGCGGCGAGGGTCGTCTCCAGCACGTCGCTGTCGACGTAGTAGGCGACGGAGGAGCCGAGGACCGCGTACCGGCCGGCCGGCACCCGCAGCGTGAAGGTGTCTCCGGGCGTACCGCCCGCGCCGTCGTAGTAGATCACCGGGTCGGTGAGGTTGGTGACCATCAGGTTGATCCAGCTCTCCGCGCCGTCCTTCAGGCCCGGCATTGGCTTCGTCTGGATCGTCAGGTCGTAGCTGGGCTGCTCGACGTAGAAGCTCACCGGGGTCGTCGCGACCAGCTTGCGGCCGGAACGAGCGGTGACGGTGGCCAGGTAGAAGCCCGGCCGGGCGGCCAGCGCCGCGCGGTTGACCCGCAGCGTCGCCGAGGCGGTGGTGCCGTGCTTGAGCGTCAGCCGGCTCGCCGAGAGCGACGCCGCGCCGCGCGGCACCGGCTGGCCGTCGTGGTTGACGATCGACACGTCGAGGTCGAGAACGGTCGTCGACTCACCGGTCCAGCTCAGCTTCGTCTCGCTGGTCCCGGACTGCGGGTGGGCGAAGGTGCCGAGGTTGACCACCGGCTGGTCGCTGGTGGGGCCACCGAGGGCCCGGGCCGCGTTGAGCCGGCCGGCGCCGACGGCGTACGGGTCGATGCCGGTGAGCGGGTCGCCGGCGCCGACGAGGGCGGCCTTGAGTCGCTCACCGGTCCAGTCCGGGTGGCGCTGGACGAGCAGCGCGGCGGCGCCGGCCACGTGCGGGCTCGCCATCGAGGTGCCACTGATCGCCTCGTAGTACCTGTCGATCGGGTCCTGGAGGTTGGTGCCGGCGGCCCGGGCGGCGACGATGTCGACACCGGGCGCGACCAGTTCCGGCTTGGCCACGTTGCTGGTGACCAGCGGCCCGCGGCTGGAGAAGTCGGCGAGCTTGTCGTCGCGGTCGACAGCGCCGACGGTCAGCGCGCTGGCCGCCGAGCCCGGTGAGGAGATGGCGCCGCCGCTGTTGCCGGCGGCGATGACGAAGAGCGCGCCGGTGGACGTGCTCAGAGCGTCGACGGCGAGCGACAGCGGGTCGCTGCCGTCGTCCGGGTCGCTGCCGCCGAGGCTCATGTTGATGACGTCGGCCCGGGTGGCGGCCCACTCCATCGCGGCGATGATGCCGGAGTCGTCGCCGTAGCCGTGGTCGTCGAGAACCTTGCCGATCACCAGCTTGGCGTCCGGCGCCACGCCGCGACGCTGGCCGTGGGCGGCCGCGCCGGTGCCGGCGATGGTCGACGCGACGTGCGTACCGTGGCCGTTGTGGTCGACGGCGTCACCGCTCTCGACGGTGAAGTCGGCCCGCTCGGCGACCCGGCCGACCAGGTCCGGGTGGGTGAAGTCAGCGCCGGTGTCGAGCACCGCGACCCGGACGCCCTTGCCGGTGTAGCCGGCCTTCCAGGCGTCCGGCGCGGCGATCTGGCCCAGGTTGCGGTCCAGGCCGGCCGGGCGTCCGCCGTCGGTCAGGGCGGTGGCCCGGACCTTGCGGTCGAGCCAGACCTTCTTCGCGCCGGCGAGCAGCGAGTTGGTCGCGAGCTTCGCCGTGGCCGGGCTCTTCTTGGGTACGCGGCCGGCGACCGCACCGATGCTGGGCAGCGACAGCACGTCACCGAGCGCGGCCACCCGGGCGGACGCGGTGGCGGGTTGCACGATGAGCGGCAGCTCGGTGGAGTTGTCGTCGTCGTAGCCGTCGGCGATCAGCGTGGTGACGTCGAACAGGTCGGGGTCCAGAACCGGGCCGATCTGGGACGCGACGCGGGTGGGGATGACGTGCAGGTGACCGTCGGGGCCGCAGCTCTGGTGGATCACCGCGTTGTCGTCCGCCGGCCGAATTGTGGCCTGTGGGCAGCCCGATCCGGTGTCCCGTACGGTCACCACGTCCCCGGTCAGCAGGGTGACGGTGTGCGTCTTCGGATCGGCAGTGGCTGCGGGTGCGCCGGTCTGACCGATGTCGCTGGGTCCGGCCGTGGCAGCGCCGCCCGGTAGGGCGGTCAGCGTCGTGGCCGTGACGGCGACGGCCAACAGCCATCGCGTTTTCCTGAGCATGTCGCTCCTCGTCTAATGTGGACGAAAGCGCCTCTTCGGGCGGCTTCCCGCAAGATCATATGCAGGAATACGTGATCTTCGAGGCCCTTGATGAGGAGTTTTCACCCGCGTAACAGTGGGAGCACCCGCCGGCCGAGCAGGTCGATGCCGCCGTGCGGCGTCAACCCGTGCGGGGTGCCGAACTCCACCCGACTCGCCCCGGCGTCGAACACCGCCGCGGCCTGCCCCGCGACGTGCTCCGGCGTGCCGGAGAAGGCGAACAGATCAAGCAGGTCGTCGCCGATCAGCGCACCGGCGAGGTCGTCCTCCCGGCGGCCGACGTGCTGCTGGATCCGGGCCAGCAACTCCGGGTCCACCTCGATCGTCGGGTCGAGGGCGGCGACCACCGCCAGGTACATTGCCACCTCCCGGCGCGCCACCCGACGTGCCATCGCACCGTCCTCGTCGACGACTGTGACAGCGCCGAGCACGACACCAGTGCCGTTCCGGCCCGCGACCGCCGCGTCGTCCAGCCAGGCGCGCATCATCCGGGCCATCGCCGGGTTGGCCGACCCGCCGACCTTGACCTCACTGGCGAAGCCGGCCGCTGCCCGGGCGGTCTGCCGCCCCCAGGTGCCGACGAGGACCGGCACGTCGGCACGGGCCGGCGTGTACCGCAGCGACGTGCCCGGCGCGACTGTGAACTCCAGACCCTGGAAACCGCTGTCGTCGCCGGCGAGCAGCAGCCGTACGACGGCGACCGTCTCGACGATGCGCCGGATCGGACGGACCTGCGGCACACCGATCTCGTTGAGCCAGGTGCCCCGGGCCAGGCCCAGGTAGGCCCGACCCCGCGAGGCCAGGTCCAGTGCGGCCACCTGACCGGCGACCTCCACCGGGTGCATGGTGAACGGGTTGAGGCACGCCGCGCCCAGGCGGATCCGCCGGGTGTGCCGGGCCGCCACCAACAGCGGGAAGATCGGCGGTTGGTACATCAGGTCACCGAAGACCGACAACACGTCGAAGCCGTGCCGCTCGGTCAGCTCGGCCAGTTCCGCGTACTCGTCGGCGGACTTGTCGGACTGTAGGCCGATGCCGACCAGCCCAGCGCTCACGTCAACTCCTCGGTGGGGATGCGCTGAAGGCCGGTCCGTTCGATGCGCATGATGAGCCGCTCGTCCGGGTCCGGACAGGCGACGTGGCTGTCCCGGGCCATCCAGTCGCCCTCGGCCAGCGCCCGCTGCTTCGCCGGCAGCAACGGCAGGCACGCCGCCAGGGCGTACAGGCAGAAGTGCCCCCCGGCCGGGATGGTGAGCCGGTTGGAGCCGGTCAGGTCGATGTGGTCGCCCGGCTTCAGACCGCACACCGAGCGGCCCTCGATCCGCTCCACCACGACCCGCAGGTCGTACAGATCGGTGGTGAGTTCCTCGGCGCTCATCGCACGGCCTCCGCGTGGTGGTGCACGATGCGCCAGGAGCCATCCTCGCGGCGCAGCACGTCGGTCACCCGGAAACACTCGTCCGGGCGGGCGTCGGCGAAGCGGGCCCGCAGCACGTAGCGGACCAGACCCGTGTCGCCCCAGGCATCGGCGCGCAGGTGCTCCGGCGCCACCGAGATCGGCGCCGACCCCGTCGCCCGGGTCGCCCGCCGGTCGCGCAGGTCGTCGAGCGCGGGCAGGCCGGACAGCAGGCCGTCGGCGTCAGACTCCCAGAACGTCAGGTCGGGGTGCAGGTGCGCGTCGAAGGCGGGCCGGTCGCCGAGGGACCGGTACAGGTCGGTGATGGTGGTGCGGAGCTCATCGCTCATCGGCTGTCACTTCCGATCGGGTACGGCGGTGCCGGGGGGCAGGGCAGGTCGGCCAGACGGGCGCGCAGCGGATCCAGTCCCATGGGCCCGAGCGCCAACGCGGTGTGGTGGAAGCGTTTCCGGTCGAAGGCGGTGCCCTCGCGGCGCTCGGCGTCCCGGCGGGCCTGCTGCCACAGCCGCGCGCCGACCTTGAAGGCCAGGGCCTGCGCCGGCCAGCCGAGATACCTGTCGACCTCGAAGCGGGCGGTCTCGGCGTCCAGGCCGACGACGCGGGTGAGGACGTCCACCGCGAGCGCTGGCGTCCAGCGGCGCTCCTCGGTGAACCCGTTGCCGGCCGGGATCGGCAGCCCGAGGTGCAGACCCAGGTCGATGACCACCCGGGCGGCCCGCCACAGCTGACCGTCGAGCATGCCGAGCCGCTCGGCCGGGCCGGCGTACAGGCCGATCTCGTCGGCGAGGCGCTCGGCGTAGTGCGCCCACCCCTCGGCGTACCCGTGCACCTGGCACAGGGTGCGCTGCCACGGGTGCAGGGCGGTGGTGGTGAGGGTGACGGCGTGCTGGAGGTGGTGGCCGGGCAGCCCTTCGTGGCAGAGCGTGCCGACGTGCCGCCACACCGGCACCGTCGACTCGCCGGTGGGCACCGACCACCAGATCGCGCCGGGACGCGTCAACGCCGGATCGGGCGGCGTGTAGTACATGACCCCGGACGTGGCGGGGCTGATCCGGCACAGCACCTGGCGGGTGGCGGACGGAATGTCGAAGTGGCGCCCGTCGAGCGCGTCGGTCAGCTGCTCGGTGCGCTGGCGCAGCCACTCCTCCAGGGCGGGCCCGGCCGTCACCCGACCGGCCGGGTCGGCGTCCAGGGCCGCCCGCGCGGCAGTCACCCGCGAGTGGCCCAGCTCGACCGCGACGGTCCGCAGCTCGGCGGCGGTGCGGTCCAACTCCGCCCAGCCGTACTCGTACACCTCGTTCAGGTCGACTGTCGCGCCGAGGAAACTGCGGGCGGTGACCCGGTACAGGTCACCGCCGACACCATCCACAGTGGACGAGGAGGGTGCCAGCTCGGTGCGGAGGAACGCGGCGAAACCGGCGGTGGCGGCGCTCGCCAGCCGCGCGCCCCGGTGCAGCCGAGCGGCGAGCGGGCCGCCGGGACAGCCGTCGACCAACCGCCCGTAGAAGTCGGCGGTGGTCCATGAGGTGCACTGGTCGGCGACCACCAGCACCTGGCGGCGGGCGACCAACTGTCCGCGTTGCGCCGACCGGCGCAGCGTTGCGGCGTACCGGTCCAGGGCGTCGGGCACCTGGTGCAGGTGGTCGGCCACCACCGCCCAGTCGTCCTCGGTGTGCCGGGGCAGATTGTCGAAGAGCTGCCGGAGCAGGTGCACCGGCGTGGCCAGTGGGGCGAGCAGCCGGGTGGTGAACCCCACGTCGTACAGGTCGACCTCACTGGCCAGCCGGTCGCGCAGGGCGTCGGCCAGGGACCGCTCGCCGGGGTCGTGGGTGGTCGCCGCCGCCGCGGCCGTCGCGGTGCGCCGGGCCAGCTCCGCACGGGCGTCGAAGCCGTCCGGCGAGAGATCCGGGACGTGCGATCGAGGGGTACGCCCCACCGCCTCGGCCGCCTGCGGGTCCAGCTCGGCGAGCGCGTCGAGGTACCCGTCGGCGACCTGCGTGATGCTGCTCATCGCGGCACGCCGAGCCGGCCGTGGTCGTCGCGGTACGCCACACCGCCCTTCATCACCGCGTGCAGGGTGCGCAACGCGGAGACCGAGCGGGTCGGGTCGTCGCGCAGCACCAGCAGGTCGGCATGCTTGCCGGCCTCGACGGTGCCGAGGGTGTCGGCACGTTCCAACCACTGCGCGGGGCGGGTGGTGGCGGCCTTGAGCGCGTCGGCGACGGGCATCCCCGCGTCCACCATGAACTCCAGCTCGCGGATGGTCGCCGTGGTCTCGTCGTAGCCGGCGTGCGGGGGCATGTCGCTGCCCAGCGCGATCGGCACGCCGTTGCGGATGGCGTGCTGAAGGCTCTCCCAGTGCCGGGGCCCGGCCGCGAGGGCCCGGTCCATCAGCCAGCCGGGCACCCCGGAATCGCGGAAGAACTGCTCGCAGCGGCTCACCACTATCGTCGGCACGTACCAGACACCCCGCTCGGCCATCAGTCGGGTGACGTCGTCGGTCAGCTCGTACCCGTGCTCGACGCAGTCGAGGCCCAGCTCGACGGCGCGGCGGACCGAGTCGGCCGGGCCGGCGTGCGCGGTGACCTTGCGCCCCCAGTCGTGCGCGACGCGGATGACAGCGGCCATCTCGTCGTCGAGCAACTGCGGGGTGTCGATCGCCTCGTGCTGGCCCGCGATCCCCCCGGAGATGCAGACCTTGATCAGGTCGGCGCCGGCGCGGAGCTGTTCGCGGGTGGCCCGCCGGAACCCGTCCGCGCCGTCGGCCTCCAAGGCGTCGGCGTCCCAGCCGTGCCCACCGGTGCAGCAGAGCGCGTGCCCGGCGGTGAAGATGCGCGGGCCGTCGACAGCGCCGGCCTCGATCCCCCTGCGCAGGGCGAAGTCCGCGTACCGGCTCTCCCCGACGAGGCGGGCGGTGGTGACACCGGAGTGCAGGGTGCGCCGGGCCGAGTCGGCCATCAGCAGCACCAACTCGGCCAGGTTGGAGCTGTGCACAGTGTCGGCGAGGTGGCCGGGCAACCCCAACGAGAGGTGGACGTGCATGTTTGTCAGACCCGGCATGACGTGCTCGCCGCCCAGGTCGACCACCCGGGCGGCACCGGCCTCGGCGAGGACGTCGTCGACCTGACCGACGGCACGGATCATCCCGTCGGCGTCGATCCAGATGCCGCGATCCGGCTGGAGGGCGTCCTGGACACCGTCGTAGAGGGCGAGGTTGACCAGGACCTGTTCGGTGGGCATGCGCATGGGTGTCCTCAGAGTGAGCGCGCGACGGTCGGGGCCGTTGCGGAGTCGGTGAGCCAGCAGGCGACGCTGCGGTCACCCAGGTCGACTGTGGGGGGCTGTTCCCCGCAGGGGGCGAACGCGTGCGGGCAGCGTGGCCGGAAACGGCACCCGGTGGGCGCGTTGGCCGGGTCGGGCACCTCCCCGGCGAGGATGGCGGGCAGGCGCGGGGTGGGCCCGATCTGCGGCACCGCGTCGATCAACGCCCGGGTGTACGGGTGTCGGGGTTCGCGCCACAGCTCGCGGGTGGGTGCGGCCTCGACGATCCGGCCCAGGTACATCACGGCTGTCACGTCGGCGATCTCGTGCACCAACGCCAGGTCGTGGGAGATGAAGAGCATGCCCATGTCCAGGTCGCGGACCAGCCCGACGAGCAGGTTGACCACCTGCGCCTGGGACGAGGCGTCCAGCGCGGTGACCGGCTCGTCCGCGATGATCATCCGGGGTTCCGGGGCGAGCGCGCGGGCAATCGCCAGACGCTGCCGCTGACCGCCGGAGAACTGGTGCGGATACCGCTGGGCGGCGCTGGTCGGCATGGCCACCCGTTCGAGCAGCTCATGTACCCGGGCCCGGCGGGCCGACCCGGTGACCGCGGCCGGCACGCCGTCGAGGAGTTGCGAGCCGATGGTGCGCCGGGGGTTCAGCGAGGCGTACGGGTTCTGGAAGACCATCTGGAGGCCGACCTCGGCACCGGATCGGGGCCGCCAGCCCAGCGGGGTGACCGGTCGGCCGGCGTACTCGACGGTGCCGGCGCTCGGAGCGCTGAGCCCGACCGCGGCGCGGGCCAGTGTGGATTTGCCGCACCCGGACTCACCGACCAGCCCGACGATCTGGCCGGGCGACACCTCCAGGCTGACCCCGGCGACGGCCCGTACCCGCCCACGTCCTCGGGAGCGGTACTCGACCTCGACGTCGGTGAAGGACAGTCGGGCGGGGGTGTTCACGCTGCCACCTCCAGGTGCGGACGGACCACGCAGGCCACCGACCGGTCGACGCCGGCGGGGGTGAGCGGGGGCGGGGCCTCGCCGCAGGACGGTTCGGCGTACCCGCATCGGGGTTGGAACGGGCAGCCCGGCGGCGCCTCGCCGGGTGCCGGCGGCGCGCCCGGGATGGGCCGCAACGTCGCGCCGGTCTGGGTGCCGTGCGGTCGGGCGCCGAGCAACGCGGCCGTGTACGGGTGGGTGGGGGCGGTGAGCAGGCTGCCCGTCGGGCCGGTCTCGACGACCCGCCCGGCGTAGAAGATGTAGCCACGGGTGGTCAGGGCGCTGAGCACCCCGAGGTCGTGGGTGATGAACGCGACGGCCAGCCCGGTCTCGGCGCGCAGCCGTTCCAGCAGGGCGAGGATTCCGGCCTGCACTGTGACGTCGAGGGCGGTCGTCGGCTCGTCGGCGATCAGCAGTCGGGGCCGGGCGGCCAGCGCGATGGCGATGGCGACCCGCTGCCGCATCCCGCCGGAGAACTGGTGCGGGTACGCCCGCAGCGCCCGCTCCGGGTCCGGGATGCGGACCTGGTCGAGCAGCTCCACAGCGCGGCGGCCGGCAGCGCGACGGTCCATCCGCAGGTGCACCCGCATGTGTTCGGTCAGTTGCCGCCCGACGGTGAGCATCGGGTGCAGGGCCGCGCTCGGGTCCTGGAAGACCATGGCGATGCCGGCGCCACGGACCCGCTGCCAGCCCCGGGCGTCCAGGCCCAGCAGTTCGGTGCCGGCGTACCGGGCCGAGCCGGTGACCGCCGCCCCCGGGGGCAGCAGCCCGAGCAGGGTCTGCGCGGTGAGGCTCTTGCCGCAGCCACTCTCCCCCGCGATGCCGACCAGTTCACCCTCGTCGACTGTCAACGACACGTCGTGCAGGATCGGCAGCGGGCCACGCGGTGAGGGCAGGGTGACGGCCAGGGAGTCTACGTCGAGTAGCGGTGCCACCTCAGCGTCCCTTCGTGTAGCGGGGGTCGAGCCGGTCGCGCAGCGCGTCACCGAGCACGTTGAACGCCATCACCACGGTGAGGATGGCGAGGCCGGGAAAGACGCTCACCCACCACATCGACAGGTCCTGCGCGCCGAGGGCCACCATCGAGCCCCACTCGGCGGCCGGCGGGCGGGGGCCCAGGCCGAGAAACGACAGGGCGGCGAGCAGCAGCACAGCGTTGCCCAGCTCCAGGGTGGCCAGCACTATCGCCGGGCCGATGCTGTTGGGCAGCACGTCGCGGCGCAACGCCCGGATCGGCCCGACACCGAGCAGGCGGGCGGCGTTGAGGTAGTCGTCGCCGCGCATGCTCAGCACGGCGCTGCGGATCACCCGGGCATAGACCGGCCAGGACACGATGACCAGGGCCAGCACGGCGTTGCGGGTGTTCGGGCCGAACGCCGCAGTCACCGCCATGGCCAGGATGATCTGCGGGAACGCGAACACCAGGTCGGTCAGGCGCATCAGCGCCTCGTCGACGAACCGGCCGACGTACCCGGCGACCAGCCCGAGCAGCCCGCCGACCAGCAGGGCCAGCGAGACGATGGCCAGGGCCAGCGGGATGGACAGACGGGCGCCGTGGACGACCCGGCTGAAGATGTCGCGCCCGAGGGAGTCGGTGCCGAACCAGTGCGCCCCGGAGGGCGACGCGTACGTGTCAGGGCTCTGCGCCAGCGGGTCGTACGGTGCGAGAACGTCGGCGAGCAACGCCAGCAGCAACCATCCACCGAGGATCGTCAACGCCACCACCGTGATCGGCTGACGCCAGACCGGTCGACTGGTCGAGCCGCCGCGCAGTCGGCCAAGCCAGCGGCGTCGGCCCAGGGCCCGCTCCGCCTTCGGGTCTGCAAGTGTCGTCATGACAACCGGATCCTCGGATCGATGAGCCCGTACAGCAGGTCGACGGTCAGGTTGACCAGCGTGTAGACCAGTGCCACGAAGAGGCTGACGCCGAGGATCGCGGGCAGGTCCAGCGCCGTGGCGCTGCGGTACGCGTACTGGCCGACGCCGGGCCAGCCGAAGATGCTCTCGACAAGCACCGTCCCGGAGAGCAGCGAGGCGAACGCCAGGCCGGAGACGGTGACCACCGGGACGAGGCCGGCGCGCAGCAGGTGCCGGCGCAGCACCACCCGGGTCGGCAGACCCTTGGCGTACGCGGCCCGGATGTAGTCCTGCTGGAGCACCTCGAGCATCGCCGAGCGGACGAAGCGGACCAGCATCGCCACCGTCAGCGAGGTCAGCACCAGCACCGGCAGGGACAGGTGCTGGGCGGCGTCCCAGGCGACGTCCCACTGCCCGGCGAGCGCCCCGTCGACCGTGTACATGCCGGTGACGGTGGGCGGCGGGCTGAAGTCCGTGGAGAGTCGCCCGCCGCTGGGGGCCAGGCCGAGCTGGTAGAAGAAGACGTAGAGCACGACCAGGGACAGCCAGAACGGTGGGGTGGAGAGCCCGAGCAGGGCGCCGACCCGGACCAGTTGGTCGGTGAGCCGGCCGTTGCGGACCGCCGCGAGCATGCCGACCCCCGTGCCGATGAGCAGCGCCAGCACCATGCTCGGCAGGGCCAGTTCCAGGGTCGCCGGCACGTAGTGCAGCAGGTCGTCCAGGACGGCCCGCCCGGTCTGCTGGGAGTGACCCAGGTCGCCGTGCAGCAGGTTGCCCAGGTAGTGCAGGTACTGGGCCCAGAGCGGCTGGTCCAGGCCCCACTTCTCGCGGAACGCGGCCACCGCGGCGGGGTCGTTGAGCGCCTGGTCGGAGAGGTTGGCGGTGACCGGGTCACCGGGGACCACGTTGACCAGACCGAACGTCACCACCGTGACGCCGAGCAGCAGGCCGGCGGTGACCGCCACCCGTTTGGCCAGGAAGGTCAGCAGCGGGTGGGCCCCCCGGGGCCGGGACGCGGTCGTGGCGACCGCGCCCGGCTCACCGTCGTTGACTGTCGTCATGTCGTCGGGACTACTTGCGGCCGACCGCTGCGACGTCCACCTGCCAACCGGCGGCGGTGTAGTCCGCCCCGGTCAGGTCCGTGGTCGCCACGACGATGGAGGAGTTGCTGGCCAGCACGAGGTACGGCGAGGACGCGTTCATCAGCCGCTGCCACTCCTGCATGGCGGTGGCCCGACCGGCCAGGTCGAGGGTCGCGGTGACCTTCCTGCCGGCGGCCACCACAGCCGGGTCGGCCCGCTCGACCGTCCAGCCGGAGCGCAACGCTGTCGCCTGGCCCGGTGCCATGTTGTTGATCAGTGAGTCGGCGACCGGGTAGTTCAGGCTCTGCGGGGTGAATCCGAGAGGCGACTTCCCGCCGCGCATCTCGTCGAGGAACGTGGTCAGCGGCTGCGGGTTGAGCTCCAGCTTGATGCCGGCCTCGGCGGCGTCGCCCTGCACCTTGGTGGCCACCGTGCCGAGGTCCACGCCCTTGTAGGTGATGGCCGGGTAGGTGAACTTCACCGTCGGGTTGGTCAGGCCGGCCTCGGTGAGCAGCGCCTTGGCCCTGGCCACGTCCCGCTTGGACTCCTCGCCGGCCGGCAGCGCGCCCGGGAAGGCGGGTGCGACCAGCCCGGCGCCGGGGGCTGCGCCCTTGCCGTACAGGGCGGCGATTCCCTGGTAGTCGATGGCGGCGCGCAGGGCCTGGTTGAACTTCGGGTTCGAGGTGACCGCCGAGACGCCCGGGTCGGCGTTGAGGAACAGGAAGTAGACGGTGTCCTGCACGCCGGAGGTCTGCAGGCTGCCCGGCAGTCCGTCGAGGAGCTTGCCGGAGATGTCCAGGGAGATCTCGGCTGCCTCGGCACGCTGCATGGTCAGCTTCTGGGTCTGCACGTCCATGTTGCGCAGCACCACCCGGGAGAACTGCGGCTTCGTGCCCCAGTACTTCGGGTTGGCCTCCAACACCACCTGCGACGAGGGGTCGTAGGACTTCAGCACGTACGGGCCGCTGCCGACGGAGTTGGTGTCCAGGTACTGCTGCGCGGTGTCGCCCTGGGCGGCGTCGGCGCCGTCGCGAGCGCCGTGCTCCTTGGCGACAGTGGAGTTGAGCACCGCTGTCGACGGCATCGACAGCACCACCGGGATGTTCGGGTCCGGGGTGGCCGAGGCGACCACGACTGTGCTGTCGTCGGTCTTGGTCACGGTCAGGCCGCTGACGGTGACAGCGGGGCTGCCCTTGATGTTCTTCAGCCGGTTGAGCGAGAAGACGACGTCGTCGGCGGTGAGCGGGCTGCCGTCGGCGAACGTCACGCCCTGCCGGAGCTTGAAGGTGAACGTCTTGGCGTCCGGCGACGCCTGGTACGACTCGGCCAGCGCGGGGACCGGCTTACTCACGTCCGAACCCTTGAAGGTGAGCAGGGTGTCGTAGAGGGCGTGCACGGCGGTCAGACCGGTTGCCTCGTAGACCCGGCCGGGGTCGAGGGTCTTGAGCACGAACGAGGTGTTCACGGTGAGGGTCTTGGCCGTACCGTTCGCGTTTCCACCACTGCCGCCGGCGCTACAGGCGCTGACGGAGAGGACGGCCAGCGTCGCCAGAGCGGACGCTCCGGCGAGGAGCCGGCGGGGAGACACCGACATGCTGTTCCTACCTTCGTATCGCGCGGCCCGTTGTGCGGGATCCGCGGGGCGTGCGACGCCCGGCGGGCGACACCACGCGTCGGCCGGGCCGATGGGAGGACGGGCGTCGCGGGCTTCTCGGGGGCGTCGTCTCGGGGTTGGATGTAGACCGGGCGGAGACGTCCGGTTCGCGCCTCGGTGCGGCTTGTTCGCTTGAACTGAACATTGCCGCCTGATGTTTAGTGATCCTAAACAGGGCCGTATAGTTTGGTCAATCAAGATTCAGCCACACTGTATTTGGAACGAGGACCCATGCTCGGTGACCGCCTCCGCGACCTGCGTCAGCAGCACTCCCTCACGCTGCGTCAGCTCGCCACAGCCGCCGACGTGTCCCCCGCCCTGCTCAGCCAGATCGAGAACGGCGCCACCGACCCCAGCCTCTCCACACTGCGGAAGCTCGCCCAGGTCTTCGACACCTCGATCGCGGAGCTGTTCTCCGAACCGGAAGCGCCACCCGTGCACGTCAGCCGCGTCGGCGCCCGGACCAGGCTGGCCGCGCCACCCGGCCAGATCACCTACGAACGACTCACCCCCGGCCGCGGCGACCTGGAGGTGCTCCAGGCCCACCTCGCACCCGGCGACGCCAGCTCAGCCGAACCGTGGGCGCACCCGTCGACCGAATGCGCGATCGTCATCACCGGTGAGGTCGTCGCCGAGATCGGCGGTGAGTCGTACACCCTCACCGCCGGTGAATCGGTCACCTTCGACTCGCGCCTGGCGCACCTCTACCGCAACGCCAGCGACCAGCGCTCCCACCTGATCATCGCGGTGACGCCACCGACTCCCTGACCGACCACAGTGGACAACCGATGGGATCGACGGGACGCCCCGGCGGACCTAGCATGGCGACGAATGGATCTTCGAGATTGGCCAGTGCCTACCCGGCAACCAGCCCAACCGAAGGGAGACGCGCATGCGTCGACCCCGTCATCTGGCACTCCTGAGCGTCGGCGTGTCCGGCGCCCTGGTCCTCAGCGCAGCCCCACCCGCGGCTGCGGCTCCGCCCACGCCCACCACGCCCACCGGCATCGTGGTCAGCGACGGCATGACCCAACCGGTGTTCTCGCTCGCCGACGCGATCGAGGAGCGGGTGTTCGTCCAGACCCCGGTGGACACCGACCACGACGGTCGACCCGACCGGGTGGCGATCGACATCTCCCGCCCCCGGGAGACCGCCACGCAGGGCTTCAAGGTGCCCGTCATCTTCGAGCACAGCCCGTACCGCAAGGGCACCTGGGGTGACGTGCCGTACCCGAGCGTGCTGGTCGACGACCTGCCGCAGAACGGCCTGACCGACCGCAACGGGCGTCGCGCCCTCGACGCCGGCGCACAACGGGCCCAGGCGAAAGCCAACCTGCCCGGCTCGCTGGACGACTACTACGTGCCCCGCGGGTACGCGGTGGTGCTCGGCCAGAGCGTCGGCACCGGTGACTCGGACGGCTGCCCGACCAGCGGAGACCAGGCCGAGACGCTCGGCACCAAGGCGGTCATCGACTGGCTCAACGGCCGGGCGAAGGCGTACGACGTGAACGGCGCCCCGGTCACCGCCGGCTGGACCACCGGCGCGGTCGGCATGACCGGTGTCTCCTACAACGGGACGCTGCCCAACCAGGTGGCCACCACGGGCGTCAAGGGGCTCAAGACCATCGTGCCGGTCTCCGCGATCAGCAGCTGGTACGACTACTACCGGGCCAACGGCCTCGTCGTCGCGCCCGGCACCTTCCAGGGCGAGGACCTCGACATCCTGGCCCAGTACACCGCCGGGCAGGCACGCGCCGAGGGGCAGTGCGCCGACGAGCTCGCCGAGATCACCGCGAAACAGGACCGGGTCACCGGCGACTACTCGAAGTTCTGGCAGGACCGCGACTACCTCGACGCCCGCGACGTCAAGGCCAGCGTCTTCGTCGTGCACGGCCTCAACGACTGGAACGTGAAGACCGAGCACTTCGCCGGCTGGTGGGACCAACTCGCCAAGCGCGACGTCCCCCGCAAGATCTGGCTGCACCAGGGCGGCCACGGTGGCCCCGGCAGCAGCGCGTCGGTGACCCTGCCCAGCGGTCAGACGTGGACGTACAAGCAGACCGAGAACCGCTGGTTCGACTTCTGGCTGTGGAACGTCCGCAACGGCATCATGGACGAGCCGACCGCGGTGCTCCAGCGCGAGGACCGCGCCTACACCACGTACGCCAACTGGCCCGACCCGGCGGCACGGCAGGTCGGCCTGCGCTTCGCGGCCACCGACACCACGGCACCCGGCGCGCTCACCACCGGCAAGCCGCCGAAGGCCAAGATCGAGCAGAGCTTCGTCGACGAGGGCCGGACCATCCACCCGGACACGCTGATGTCCAATCCGGACACCGCGAGCGCCAACCGACTCGCCTACCGCTCCCCCGAGCTGACGCAGAGCGTACGCATCTCCGGGCGTCCGGAGATGCGGCTGCGGATGGCTGTCGACAACAAGCCGGACGCGAACCTCACCGCGTACCTTGTCGACTACGGTCCGGCCGGGTCGACCGCCGCCCCGACCGTGGTGACGCGAGGGTGGATGGATCCGCAGAACCGCAAGAGCGCCGCGCGCACCGAGCCGATCAAGCAGGGCAAAATGTACGACTACCGGTGGACCATGGAGCCGAAGGACTACATCTTCCCGGCGGGACACCGGATCGGCGTTGTCGTCTTCTCCAGCGACCAGGAGTACACACTCCTGCCGTTGGGCGGCACCGAGCTGCGGGTCGCACCGAACGACAGCGAACTGCGACTGCCGGTGGTCGGCGGACGGACCGTACTCGGGTTCTGATCTCGTCAGTGCGCTCCCGGGTGGGGCAGTCCGACGCGTTCGGGCTGCCCCACCCGCACGTCGGAACCGCTCCGGCCGCGCCGTGCGAGCTTGCCGGCGCCCTGCCCACCCGCACGTCGGGACCACCCCCGCCCGCACCGCCCCGCGAGCGCCGCCTCGCCGGTGCTGCCCCCGCGCGTGGCTGCCCCCCGCGCCTGCTGCCCTGCCCGGTCGAGGCGATCATGGAGTTGTGGTGCCCGGTTTGGCCACGACTGAGCATCTTGTCACCCACCACAACTCCTTGATCGACGCTGGCCCCGCGTTGACGAACAGCCGCCCTCCTCGCGCGACGGCGTTCAGGCCGGGGATCGAGCGAGCTTGCCGGTGCCCTGCCCCAAGTCCGCAAGGTCGTGCTCGATCCTTGATCTAGTGGTCTCGTGGCACGAGGAAGGCCCTGTTTCCTGGATCAAGCACGATCTTGCGCCGGGTTCGCACTGGGCCAGGCCGCACCAAACGACGCGGCAACCTCAACCAGGGCCCACCGCACCACCCGCAACCTCGACAAGGCCCGGCCACAGGACGCGGAAACCCCGACCAGACGCGACCGGACCACTCGGCCAACCCCAACCAGGCCCGACACGCCGCTCAACCTCAACCAGCCCTACCGCCCCACACGGCAACCCGATCAGGGTCGACCTCACGACGCGCCGACCTGTTGGTCAATCCCGGTCCGGGGACAACGTGCACGCGGGCATGATCCACTCGGGTTTCGTGATGTCGGGGCATCCCGGGCAGCGGGACACCGCGACTTCCAGGAACCCGAGTGGATCATCCCTGCGCTGACCACCGTGTCGGGTTCTCCAGGGGTGGTGGGGTGGATGGTTTGTCGGGTTCGGGGTGAATGTCGGGTGGTCGGGGCCACCCCGGCGGCGGAATCGTGGGCCGGGCCGGGTCGTTATACCTGGCAGACCACCGCAACAGCCCGGGTCGTGGTCCGCGACCCCGCCGGCAACCGCAGCCAGGAACTCCCTGCCGGGAACACCCCGCAGGCCGGCCCAGTTACACCCCCCGCACGGCCGAGCACCACAGCGGCCGGGCATGGCAGCCGCCGGGCATGACAGTCGCCGGGAACACCCGCCAGGCCGCCCCGGTTTACATCCCCCGCACGGCCGAGCACCACAACGGCCAACCCCGCGGGCAGGAATGACCTGCCACCGCGAACGGTTACACCCTGTCCCGACGCCCACCCCCT
>NZ_JAKKFH010000002.1 GCF_022230925.1 Micromonospora alfalfae
GCGCAACGCGGCGCGGCGGCGCGGCCTTACGACGCGGCACGACGCGATACGTGCCGATCGCGGCGCTTCGCTCCGCCGCCGACGTAGATCTTGGACAGTTTCCGTCCGCGCGGACGGAAACTGTCCAAGATCTACGGACAGCGCCACCTCCACCGGAAGGTCGACCGAGGAGCCGTCGCACTTTTGGTGGGCCTGGCATGGGCTGTTCGGTGGACTCGGGAGCGCGGCCGGACGTCGGGCGGAGAGACCAACCGCCGCGAACCCTTTCCACCGGCAAGTCGGGAATAACCGTCTGGAGCCATCCGCGAGGTTGATCAGCTTCGCTCGTGTTTTGCCCACTAAAGTCGGCATGATCAGGGCAAATTGTGGCGCATGCCACCGTACGGGCTGATGGCATCGGGCATTCAGGTCTTTAGCCTCGGCAGGTGCATCCCGACGACCCCTCCGACCAGAAGCTGACCGACGCGCGCCCGACCACTCCCTCGGACGACGCCGCATCAACCGAACGGACGATCGGCCGTCACCGCGCTGCCGAACCGTCGCGGCGCGCCCTGCTGGGCTCGACCCCGGTGCGGGTGGCGCTGGCCACCGGTGTCACCTGCTGCCTCAGCCTCGTCGCTGTCGCCACCGCGCGCGGAAACCACGACGCCCCCCGCACTGTCGAGCCGCTCGCCGAGGCGGTGGCCGACCGCGCCGCCATCGCCGACGAACGCGCCTCCCGGTCGTTGGACCGCGACGCCGCCCCGGCCCGGATCCTGCCGCCCAGCCCGACGGCGAAGCCCACGCCCACCCCCACCGTCGTCCGCAAGGCGCCCAAGAAGCCGGTCAAGCCCCGCCGCCCCCGGCCGGTCGCCGGCCTCGACCAGGCACAGATGGACAACGCGAAGATCATCGTGGACGTCGGCCTGGAGATGAAGATGCCGCGCCGGGCCCTGGTGGTGGCACTGGCCACGGCCATGCAGGAGAGCAACCTCTACAACCTGGCCAGCGACGTCCTGCCGGAGTCGGCGGAGTACCCGAACCAGGGCAGCGGCTCCGACCACGACTCGGTCGGGCTGTTCCAGCAGCGGCCGAGCAGCGGCTGGGGCACTGTCGCCCAGCTGATGCGCCCGTCGTACGCCGCAGGGGCCTTCTACAGCGCGCTCAACGAGATCCCCGGCTGGCAGGACATGAGCGTCACGGCAGCCGCGCAGGCCGTGCAGATCTCCGCCTACCCCGACGCGTACGCCCAGCACGAGGACCGGGCGACCACCGTCGCGGCGGCGCTCACCGCCTGAGCGCCCGTGCCCGCCCGTCTCAGCGGCGGCCGGGCGGCGGCTGCGCGCCCGCGTCCGGGCCGCCGACTCCGACCCGGCTGCCCGGCACCCCGGCGGCTGCGGTGGGGGTGTCGGCCGGCACCTGGTCGACAGTCACCTGGCTGAGGATTTCGTCAACCCGCACCTCACGCCGTCGACGGGCGTCCAGCGCCGCCTCGAAGTCGCGTCGGGCCTGCACGGCCTCCGCATACGCCCGCTCCCGCACCTGCCGTGCCTCCTCGCGGGCCTCGTCCAGTTCGGCGCGGGCCTGGGCCAGGATCTCGGTGGCCTCGCGCGGCGACGCGTCACCGACGTGCCGGGTGGCGGCCGTGTCGCCCAGGTCGAGTCGTTGCAGGAGGCCGCTGAGCCAGGCTGCCTCCTGGCGGATCTCGTCCCACTCCCGGGCCGCCCCGGCCGCGCCCTCGGCCCGCGCCGCGAGTCGGGACAACCGGATCCCCAACTCGTCCAGGCAGTAATCCACCTGCCGCTGGTCGTAGCCGTTCTCAACGACGGAGAACCTCATACTGTCGCCCCCCAGGCAGCTGCTGTTACTTCCCCACCTGGATCCTCGGCCGCGACCGCTCGCGCCGAAGGGGTTCGGGAAAAATGTTCAGCATGCGCGCAGGCGGCGCGGGCGTCAGACGCGCTTGGGTAGTACCACTACCCGACCGAAGAACTCGTCGATGCGGCGAACCACGTCGTTGAAGTCGTCCAGGTCGATCGGCTTGGTGACGTACGCGTTGGCCTGCAAGGTGTAGCTACCGACGATGTCGGTGTCGGCGTTGGAGGTGGTCAGCACGACGATCGGGATGGTCCGCAGATCCTCGTCCTGCTTGACCGCCCCGAGCACCTGCCGACCGTCCATCCGCGGCATGTTCAGATCCAGCAGGATCACGTCCGGTCGCCGGGCGTGCTCGTGCCGACCCTCGGCGCGGAGAAACTCCATCGCCTCCTCGCCGTCACTCACCACGTCGATAATCTTGTCGACGTCGGAGTCCGCCAGCGCCTCCTCGATCATCAGCACATCACCCGGGTCGTCGTCGACCACCAGGATGCGTACCGGCTGCGGGCTGTCTACGCCCATCACTACCTGCCTCGGAGTCGGCGGGGACGGGACCCTGACGGTCACCGCGTTGGCGGGGAAATGCTGGCGGGGAAATCTAGCCCATCAGGAAGCACTGCGGGACGCGGGGTCGACCGACTCCGGTTCGTAGCGCAACACGTCGGCGAGCCCGGTGACGCGCAGCACCCGCTCGACCCGCCCCTGGGCGCCGGTGAGCCGGAGCCACCCCCCGACGGCCGCCGCCCGATTGTCGCCCCGGACGAACACGGCCATTCCGGTGGAGTCGCAGAACGTGAGGCCGGACAGGTCGAGCAGCACCCGGGTCTCGCCCGCCGCGGTGAGCTGGTCGATCGCGGCAGTCAGCACGGGGGCGGTGCTCAGGTCCAGCTCGCCCACGAGCCGCAGGCAGGCGCCACCACCGTCGCGCTCGACGTAGTTGACGCTGAACGTCACCGTTCTCCCCCTCGCTCCACCCTCGGGTGGGACGTTTGCAGTCCGACAAGTATACGCAGAGCCTCCTCGTCCGCCGCCGAGTGCGGTGATCCATCCGGGTGCCACCGGCGGGTCGGTCAGCGGGCGGTGGCGGGCAGCGCCGCGCATCCCAGCGCCAGCGCCCGCGCCGCCCGGGGGAAGTCCCGCAATGCGGCGGCGTAGTGCTCCAGCGGCAGGACGACCGCCCCGGTGGGCACCCCACGACTGCCCAGAATCCCCGAGAGCCACTCCACGAACTCCGTGAACAACGAGGAGTCGTCGACGTAGACCGCCGCGGCCAGGAAGTCCACAATGTGGCCCAGGTCGCTCACTGTCGCGTCGAGCTGCGCGGCGGTGTACGCCCGCGCCGCCGGCACCCGCTCCCGCAGCTCCGCCAACGCGCTGTCGATCAGCTCACCGCGACGGCGCGCCAGGCTGGCGTACTCGTCGTCAGCAAGGTGGGCCAGCCGCGCCGGCGGCGCCCCGCGTAGCGCCGGCTCGTCGGCGATCAGCTCGGCCGCCGAGGGCGCGTCCGGCGCCCAGGCCGCCCCGAGCCGGCGCGCCCACCGGCCATCCGTGCCGAACCCACGCCCGCCGACCACCACCGGCACGTCCGAGCGGCGGCAGGCCTCGATCATCCGGTGGGCGTACGGCAGGCGCATCGGCAGTGCGCACGCCAGCGCCACCGCGTGCGCGTCGTAGCGGTGCAGGTACGACACGAGGTGCGCCGCGGGGACGCTGGCGCCCAGGAAGGTCACCTGCCACCCGCGTAACCGCAGCACCTCGGCCACCAGCCGGGGCGGCAGCGCGTGCCACTCGCCGTCCATGCAGGCGACCACGACCCGGCCGCCGGTCGGCCGCGCTTTGACGTGCGCGGAGACCGCCGCCACCACCTGCTCGCTGATGTGGGTGGCCGCGTGCTCCTGGGCGACGCTCCACTCGTTGCGCGCCCACCGCTCGCCCACCTCAGCCTGAGCGGGCGCGACCAGGTCGAGCAGCACCCGCTCCGCCGGGAAGCCCGCGTCGAGCAGGCCGATCGCCAGGTCGGTCGCGGCGTACTCGTCGGCGTCGGCGAGGTGGTCCAGGTACCCGGAGTACGCCTCGCCGAGATCGGTGGTGGCCGTGGCGGCGGTCACGCCTCAGTCCCCTCCGTCTGGTCGATGCCGGCGGGCACCGAGTGCAGGTGCCGCGCCCCGCGCCCGCTCAGGCCGGCCGCCCGCAGCGCCAGCACGGCGATGTCGTCGTGGTCGCCCTGTGCCAACCAGTCGCAGGTGACCTGCTCGACCCGTTCGGCCAGGGCCTGCGCGGGCATCCGCTGGCAGCCGGTCAGCGCCGTGACCAGCCGCTCGGGGCCGAACTGCTCGTCTCGGCGCCGGCCGCCCCGCGCCTCGGTCACGCCGTCGCTGTAGAGCAGACAGGTCTCGCCCGGCGCCAGCCGCACGGTCACCTCCCCGACACGGGGGTCGGGCACCACCCCGATCAGCATGCCGCGCAACGGCACCGCCTCCACCTCACCGGAGACGCGCAGCACCAGCGGTGGCAGGTGCCCGCCGCCGGCCATGGTGAGGGTGAGGCCACCGTCGCGATCCGGGCGGGCCACACCCAGCACGATCGTGGCGAAGCGGCCCTGGCCGTGCGCCTGGGTCGTCTCCAGCAACGCGTCGTTGAGCAGCCGCAACAACCGCGCCGGGTTCGACTCCAACCGGTGCAGCGCCTGGAGGCACTGGCGCAGTTGGCCGGTGAAGACGGCGGCTTCGACGCCCTTGCCCGACACGTCGCCGAGGAAGAACACCGAACCACCGTCGGTGAGCCGGTGCGAACCGTAGAAGTCGCCGCCGATACGTAGCCCCGCCTGCGCGGGGCGGTACGCGGTGCCCCACTGCACACCGACGGCCTCGACCGGCTCGACCGGCACCAGGCTGGCCTGGAGGGTGTCGGCCACTTCCGCCTGGTCGCGGTAGAGCAACGCGGTGGTCAACGCGGCGCCAGCGCGGGCCGCGAACGCGCGGACCAGCTCCACGTCGTCCTCGTCGTACCAGCGAGTGGCGCGACGGGCCACCAGCAGCACACCGACCGGCGCGTCGCGGCCCGGCAGCGGGACGACCCGGACGGCGCTGTCGGTGCCGGCCAGCCCCGGCAGCCAACCGGCGTCGACCGCCTGCTCGACCAGCCAGTCCACCGCGTGCGGCTCGGACCCGGTCAACCCGTCGGCGATGGCCGTCGGCAGCTCGCCGCCGGCCAGCACGCCGCTGTCGACCGTCGGCACCTCGTCGTCGGTGCGGGAGGCCCGCCACCAGCGGGCGCGCCCGGCCCTCGGCGCGATCACCAGCACCGCCACCTCGGCCAGGGTCGGCACGGCGAGTCGGACGACCGCGGCGGCCGCCCGGTCGGGGTGCAGTGGGTTGCCCAGCTTGTCGCCCACCACGGCCAGGAATGCCGAGCGGGCCCGTTCGGCGAGCAGCGCGTCGGCGCGGCCGACGCTGTCGGTGACGTCCTCGACGTACCAGCAGCAGCGGTCACCGGAGAGCGGCACCTGGCGCGCGGTGAGCCGGCGCCCGCGATGGGTGAAGCTCCCGGGGACGCCTTCGCTCAACCCTGGCACGCCGGCCGCGCTGAGCAGCACGCCGGGCGTCACCTCGGGCAGCAACCGCTCGGCCACCGGGCTGACGTGCCGCACGACGCCATCGGCGTCGCAGACCACCAGGCCCTCGCGGAAGTGCTCGACGACCTCTAACCAGTCGGGCGTGGCCTGACCCCGGTCGGGGGCCAGCGGCGGCAGTGCCGCGGTGGGGCGGCGAACGTCGGCGGACCACGCCGAGGGTCGTGTCGTGCTCGGCGTGGAGAGCCGTCCGTCGCCCGGGTCCCAGTCCCTGACGTCGGAAGCAGTCACCAGCTGAGCCTCACTCCTTCTCGTTCACCGAACCCGTGCCGGAACCGGCGTCCACTGTCAAAACTCTTCGGCCAGCCTACGCCCGAACGCGGAAAGCGGCATCTCACGGCGGGTGGCGGGCACCGCCACGGCGGGGGCGTGGGACGCGGGACAGGAGGGCGCGTCGCCGCCCCCGCTTTGCGTTTTGTCGCTCCACAAGGAAAATGGTGGGATGCCCGACCAGCTGTTGACCATCGAGACGACCCGGCTCGCCGCCGGGAACGTCCGACTCCGGCTGACCGGCGAGCTCGACTACGACAGCGCGCCCGAGCTGATCGCCGCGGCGGCCGAGCTGCGCGGCGACGGTGACGCCCCGGTGCTGGTCGACCTGACCGGGGTGACCCTCTGCGACTCCAGCGGGCTCAGCGCGTTGCTGGTGGTGCACCGCGCCGCCGGGGCGATCCGACTGATCGGGGTCAGCCCCCAGCTTCAGCGGATGCTGGACCGCACTGGTCTGAGCGAGTTGCTGGCCGAGGCGTACGCCGACGACGACGTGCAGGCCATCGGCTGACCCCGTAGGCCACCCCCCGGAAGCGGACGGGGTGGCCCCCGACCCTGGGACCTGGGGTCGGGGGCCGGAGGAATGTCTAGGGTGCCGTCATCGGCTGGAGCCGGGGTCCGTCCTCACGTAGCTCGCTGATCGGGGTCGCGTCGACGTCCTCGGGCTCCCCCGAATCGGGCGTCTGGTACAGGTAGCGGACGAACTGCCCACCCGCCTCGTTGTCGTCCGCGCCGGGCCATTGACCGATGCAGTCCATCCCGATCACCTCGCGGCCCGTCCCGTCGGCCTCCTCCAACAGCGCCCACAGGCTCACCGGGTAACACCTGGTGACCTCGGGCGTGAGCTGCCAGCGGGCGTACCAGCCGGGTCGGGCGGGGACGATCTCGACAACTTCCTTCATGACGACCTTCCTTCCGCGTACCTCGGAAGAACTCCGGTCCTGACCCGATCGTGCGGGCCGGGCGGGTGAGCACCCCTCACCCCCGCCGGATGAAGCGTGGCGCGGGCCGGTCCGACCCAGCCGGGCGGCGTCCGTTTCCTTCTCCGGGACGGCGGGAAGGCGGTGGACGCAGCCACGATCCCAGCGGAAGGGATGCCACAATGCGCAAGCAGATGGAGGGCGACAACCAGAGGCGCCGGGCACTGGCCCGGCAGGCCCGGGAGCAGAATCGCCAGCCCAGCGAGATCGGCGCCAGTCTGAGCGCGTCCAAGCAGCTCACGAGCCTCGATGCGGGTAAGCGGGCCGGCCCACCGGCAGCCGGACCGCACAAGTCGGACACCACCCGCGGCGGGCCGGCACCGCCGCCGGTCGGTAGCGCCGACAACCCGCGACCTCAACCGTCCCCGCCGAGCGGCGCGGCCGGTGTGAACAGCATGGGCTACCACGACCTCGTCGACGAGGTCCGGCGTCGCGCCGGGGTCGACTTCAAGACCGCCAAGGTGGGCACCGAGGCGACGGTGCTGGTCCTCGCGTTCGCCCTGGAGGCCGCCGAACGGCAGCGGCTGCTCGCCGCAGTGCCGGCGTCGCTGCACGACGTGCTGCCGGTCGACGGCATCGAGCGGCACCGGGACCTGCCCGGCTTCCTGGCCGAGGTGGGCCGGATCAGCGGCAACACCCCGGAGCAGGCCCGTTACCAGGCCGAGGCGACGATCGCCGCGCTCGCCGAGCAGGACGGCGACCTGGTCGAGTCGTTGCACGTACCCGACGGGTTGCGCGACCTGCTGAATCCGCCGGAGGCCGGCGGCGGCCTGGTGGGCGCCTCCACCACCACACCCACCCTGGACGCCGACGAGATCAGCGCGGCGCTGGACGACCTGCCCTACTGGGCCGGCGACAGCCAGGGCCTCTACCGGGTGGTCGCGCTGCCGCCCGACAACCTGGACCGGGTTCTCGCCCGGCTCGACCGGCTGCGTCAGGACAACGGCCGCGGCCCGAGCATCGGGCGTCCGGGCGACACCGCCGCCGTGTTGACAGTGCGGACCAACCAGGCCAACGGGGTCACCGCGCTCGACCTGGACCTCGCCCGCCAGATCGACGACGCGATCGACGAGGTGGGTGCCGGGATGGCCGGCGGCTGACCGGCCACCACGACACCGTCGGGCCGGCGGAACGGGGGCGACCCCGCTCCGCCGGCCCGTCCGGCGTGCCGGGTGCCCGGTGGGCTCGGCTAGCGTGCCGGATATGAACCGCGCCGCCGACCGGTTGGAGCTGGTCGCCGACCCGGTCCGCCGTACCGGGCGGACACTGCTGTCCGCCGGGGTCGAGCAGTCGTACGTGGATGTCGAGGATCCCCGGCACCTGCACTTCGAGTACGTCCGGCGGATCGCCTCGGCAGTGGAGGTGGCGGCCCCGGACGGGGCCCCGCTGAACGTCCTGCACCTGGGCGGCGGCGCGTTGACGCTGCCCCGCTGGGTGGCCGCGACCCGGCCCGGTTCCCCGCAACGGGTCGTCGAGCGGGACGCGGCGGTGGTCGAGCTGGTGACCCGGGAGTTGCCGCCGCTGCCGCCGGAGGTGCGGGTGGAGGTCGCCGACGCCCGGGACGCCCTGACCGACACCCCCGACGGCAGGTACGACCTGGTGATCGCCGACATCTACCGCGCGGCCCGGATGCCTCGGCACGTGCGCACCGTCGAGTTCGCCGCAGAGGTGGCCCGCGTCCTGCGCCCCGACGGGTCGTACCTGGTGAACGTCACCGACCTGCCGCCGCTGGTCGGCACCCGGGTGCAGGTGGCCACCCTGCGGGCGGTCTTCGCCGACGTGTGTGTGGTCGGCGACCGGCGGATGCTGCGCGGCCGCCGGTACGGCAACCTGGTGCTGGCCGCGACCTCCCGCCCTGGCGGGCTGCCGGTGGCCCGGCTGGCGGTGGCCGCCCTGCGCGACCCGGTGCCCGGCGGGCTGCTGCACGCCGCCGCGCTCGACACCTTCGTCGCCGGTGCCCGCCCGGTCAGCGACGCGGATGACACCTCCCGCCACTGATCGCCGTTGTGCCCGCAATGCCGGGTTTCCGACGGCTCGGGCGGGGAAGGCCCGCCGGATGAGCAACGTCGACGATCGGGTGACCGGCCGCCGAACTCTGATCGTGATCGGTCTGGTGCTGGCGACAGCGCTCGCGCTGGGGTTCGTGTACGCGACCCGGCGGGTGCTGGTCTGGGCGGTGGTCGCCGCGTTCTTCGCCGTCGCGCTCAAACCCCTGGTCGACCGACTGCAACGCCGTTTCGTCCGGCGTCGGGCGCTGGCCACCCTGCTGGTCTTCCTCGCCGCGTTCGTGCTGCTGGCGATCCTGGCCGCGCTCATCCTGGTGCCGTTGTTCGGGGAGTTGGGCCGCTTCGCCGACCGGGCGCCCGAGCTGCTGCGGGAGGCCCGCGCCGGACGGGGCCCGGTGGGGCAGCTACTGGAGCGCACCGGGGCACGCCGCTATGTCAGCGAGCACTCCGAGCAGCTGCGCGACCTCGGCAGCCGGCTGCGCCAACCCGCTGTCGGTGTGCTGCGCGGCGTCGTCGAGTCGGTCGCCGGGCTGGTCACTGTCATCGTGCTCGCGTACCTCATGGTGTTGGAGGCGCCGCGGATCACCAGGGGCGTACTCGCGGCGGCCGGGGACGGTCAGGGCGAGCGGCTGCGCCGGGTGGGCCGGGAGGTGTCGCGTACCGTCACCGGCTACCTCACCGGGAACCTGCTGATCAGCGTGATCTGCGGGGCGTTGACCTTCGTGGTGCTGACCGTCACCGGGGTGCCCTTCGCGGCGGTGATCGCCCTGCTGGTGGCGGTGGCCGACCTGATACCGCTGGTCGGGGCGACCCTCGGCGCGGTGATCGCGGCCGGCGCCGGCTTCCTGCACTCCCCCACCGCCGGGGTGGTGGTGCTGGTCTTCTTCGTGGTCTACCAACAGGTGGAGAACCACCTGCTCCAGCCGCTCATCCTGTCCCGCGCGGTCCGGCTCAACCCGTTGACGGTGCTGGTCAGTGTGCTGCTCGCGGCGGAGCTGGCCGGTCTGCTCGGCGCGCTGCTGGCCATCCCCGCCGCCGGCATCGTTCAGACCCTGCTGCGCGAGTACGGCCCGCGCCGGCTCCGACCCGCCCCGCCGGCCGGTCCGGCCGCGCGGTCGGCCGGCGCCACCGACTGACCGTCGCGGGCGCGGCCGGTGCCGCCACCGGCCTGCTCCGCGACGACCTGGCCGGGGCCCGCCCTTCCGCCGACGACCTGGCCGAGGGCCCGCTCAGCGGGACCGGGTCGCGACCTCGGGCGTGGTGCTCTCCAACGGCACCGCGTTCGCCGGCACCAGCCCCAACTGGACAGCGGACCGGGTCAACGCGGCGTCCAACGCCCAGTCGGCGCTGACCCGTGTGCGGTTTCCCGGCATCGCCATCAGGTGGTACGCCCGGGTGACCGCCTTGGCCGGCAACCCGGCCAGGTTGACCTGCAACGGGTTCGCCGCCGCGTCCTTGCCACCCAGGTCGACGACCCAGCCCAGGTCGTGGTGCTTGTAGGGCTTGCGCCGGCCGAAACCGTACGACGCGGCGATGTTGTACGCCGCGCGCTTGCCCTGCCGCTGCGCGTGCTGGGCGGTCATCCCGCACACCTTGCCCGGATTGACCAGGTCGGGCACCGCTGCGGCGTCGCCGCACGCGAACACCTCCGGGTAGCCGGGAACGTTGAGGAACTCGTCGGTGACCAGTCGACCCCGGTCGGTCCGCAGGCCCAGCTCGTTGACGAACGGGTCGGGGCGCACCCCCACACACCACACCAGGGTGCAGGTCGGCACGTACTCACCGTCGGTGAGCTTCACCCCGTCGCAGGTCGCCTCGGCCACCGAGGTGCCCATCCGCACGTCCACCCCACGCCGGTTGAGCACCTTGTGCGAGGTGTCCGACATCCGCTTGTCCAGCTCCGGCAGCACTCGGGACGCCACGTCGAGCAGCATCCAGCGGGGCCGGACGGTGAGGCGGGGCCGCTGGGCGTGCAGCGCGTCGGTGAACAGTTGCCCGTGTGCCGCGACCTCGGTGCCGGTGTAGCCCGCCCCGACCACCACGAACGTGGAGCGGGCCTGCTGCTCGGCCGGGTCCTCGGCCTGCTCGGCCAGCTCGAGCTGCCGGACGATGTGATCGTGCAGGTAGACGGCCTCGGGCAGGCCACGGAAGCCGTGCGCGTACTCGGTCACCCCGGGGATGGGCAGCAGCTTGTTGACGCTGCCCACGGCGAGCACCAGCCGGTCGTACGCCAGCCGGTTCTTCTCCCCCTCGGCCTGGGTGAAGCCGACCCAGCGGTTCTGCAGGTCGACGTGGTCCGCCTCGCCGACCACGACCCGTACGCCCTTGAGCGTCCCGGTCAGCGGAACGGCGATCCGTTTGGGCTCGACCACCCCGGCCGCCACCTCGGGCAGCAACGGCAGGTACAGAAAGTAGTCGGTGGAGTTCAGTACCACGATCTCGGCCCGGTCCCGGGCGATCCGGCTCAACGTCTTCGCCGCGTGGTAACCGGCGAACCCGGCCCCCACGATCACCACACGAGGTTTCGTCATTGCGGGCCGTTTCCCGTCGGAGGCCGCGACAAACGTCCGACGCGGCACCCACGCTCAGCTCGGCTGGAGCCGGACGTGGCCGCTGCGGCCGATCGCCTCCACCTCCCACTGCTGGCCGAATGCCCGCACCCGCCCGGCGGTGATCCGACCCAGCTCCTGCGGGACGTCGGGATCGAGAACCAGCCGGCCGTTGACCGGGTTGATGCCGAGCATGGCGCGGATCAGGGCCAGCGGCGTGCCGGCCGCCCACGCCTGCGGGCTGCACGCGGTCGGGTACGGCACGGCGAAGAGCAGCCGCTCCCGGTCGAACCCGCTGAGCGCCTCCGGCAGCCGGTAGCCGAACTGGTCGGCCGCCTCGATCATCGCCAAACTGATCCGGTTCGACTCGGCCCGGTAGCCGTATCGGGCCAGGCCGAGCGCGGCGATCGAGTTATCGTGCGGCCAGACCGTGCCCAGGTGGTAGCCGAGGGCGTTGTAGGGCCCTTCCTCCCGGGACAGGGTGCGGATGCCCCAACCGGAGAACATGTCCGGCGACATGAGTTGTCGCACCACAGCGTCGGCCCGCTCCGGCGGCACGATTCCGCTCCACAGCAGGTGACCCATGTTGGAGGTCTTGGAATCGACGCGGTTCTTGTCGCCGTCCAGGGCGACAGCGTAGTAGCCGCCCCGCTCCTCGATCCAGAAGTCCTGGTTGAACCGCTCGTGCAGGGTGTTCGCCTCGTCGCGCAGCCGGCGCGCCAACGTTGGGTTGTCCAACGGCCCGTCGAACAACTCGGCGAGCCGCAGCTTGGCGTCGTAGGTGTAGCCCTGTAGATCGCAGGTGGCCAGCGGGAGCACCGGGATCCGGCCGTCGGCGAAACAGACCCCGTCCGGGGAGTCGCGCCAGCACTGGTTGCCCAGCCCCTCGGGCGAGCGGGTGGCGTACTCGACGTAGCCGTCGCCGTCCCGGTCGCCGTACTCATCGATCCAGCACAACGCGGCAAGCGCGTTGTCCCGCAGGTGCCGGACGGTCTCGTCGTCGCCGGTCCAGCGCCAGTACTCGGAGAGCAGGATCAGCCAGAGTTGGGTGGCGTCGGCGCTGCCGTAGTACGGCCCGAACGGTTTCTCGCCGCTGCGGGTCAACTCGCCGCTGCGGACCTCGTGCAGGATCTTGCCGGGCTCCTCGTCGGTGAAGTCGTCGCACGTCTCACCCTGAAGGCGGGCCAGGGCGAGCAGCGTGCCCTTCGCCAGGGCGGGCCCGGCGACCAGCGTCTGATACGCGGTGATCAGGGTGTCCCGGCCGAAGACGGCGAGGAACCAGGGCAGTCCGGCACCGGGTAGCAGGATCCGTTGGCCCTTGACCTCCAGGTCGAGCCGCAACGCCGCCAGGTCGTTGCGGGACTGCCGCACGGTCCGCTCCAACGCCGTGTTGTCGCTGCGCAGCACCGCCCGGTCCTCAAGCCACCGGCGCAGCGGGTCGTCTGCCCGGCCGTGGACGACGTCGGCGATGTCGCCCCGGACCGGCTCGACCACCCCCATCCCTGGCGGCAGGGGCACGTGCAGGTCGACCTTCCGTTCCTCGCCCTGGCCCAGCTCCAGGTCCCAGACCAGGTCGTCGCCCTCGATGCGGTCGGCCGGCTTCGCGCAGCACACCCGGGTCTGCGCGGAGAAGTCACCGCGCTGGTAAGAGAAGCACAGCTCGGACCCGTCGTCAGCGTGGTGACGGCTGATCTCGGCGGAGCGGTCCCGGACCCTCGACTTGACCTCGAACAGGTCGGCGAAGTCGGCGGCAACGGCCAGCCGCAGCTCCACCCGGACCGGCTCCTGCCGGAAGGAAACCAGTTCCACGCGCTCGTGAAAGCCGTCGCCGACGTAGCGCAGCCGCCGCAGGCCCAACGTGTTCGGCGGCAGCCCCGGCAACTCCGGGTTGGTGAGCACGTACTGCGCGGAGTAGTGGTCGATCGTCTCGGAGCGCAGCATCAACAGCTCACTGCCGTTGACGGTCAGGCTCCAGCCGCTGATCAGGCGGGTGTCCAGGTGGACGAGCCCTCCGATGCTGCCCGTCGGCACATCCCCGCACGCGTTGGAGTACAGGAAGGTGGGCCCGCTGAGCACCGCAAGGGAGTCGGGGCCCAACTCGGGCGGGATGGCCCGCTGGTCGGCGCTGTCCGTCTCCGCGACTGACAGGCCGGGAAACGGATTGGCAGGGGTCGCGCGAACGGCAGCCATGACACCCACCGTAGGAAGCGGGGAACTGAGCGTCATCACCCGCTCCGGGTGAAAGGTCCACTGCTCCTTCGGCCCGGGGCGGCGGGCCGCCGGTCAGGCGGGGGTTGGTGCGGTGATCGCCCAGCGTTCGTGGTCACGCCAGGCGCCATCGATGAACAGGTAGTCCGGGGAGAAGCCCTCCAACCGGAAACCGAGCTTGCGGGCCACCCGCCGCGACGGCTCGTTGCCCGGTTGGATGTTCGCCTCCAGCCGGTGCAACCCGACCGAGGTGAACGCGTGGTCGATCACCAGGGCGACGCCCGCCGAGGCGTGCCCGGTCCCGCTGTACGGCAGAAACGCCGCGTACCCCAGGAAGCCACCACGCAGCGCGCCGAGCACGATCCCGCTGATGTTCACGTAGCCGGCGATCTGGCCGCTGGCCCGATCGCAGATCAGGTAGCCGGCACTGTCGCGGCGACGGATCCGGCGCAGATACAGCTCGTACTCCTGCGGGCTGGCCGGCGCGGCCAACCAGGGGTGGTGCAGGTCCCGACTGCGCTGCGCGGCGGCGACGAACTCGTCCGAGTCGGTGGGCCGGGGCCGCCGGATCGCGGCGGGACCACCGGTACGCAGGTATCTCACGGCGGATCACTCTGACCGACGGGTGCCGCCGTTGTCCAACCGGCCGCCGGGTGGGTGGGCGTCGGCCGGCTCAGCGGGACGTCAGCATTCTGAACTCCTGACCATCGGGATCGGCCAGTGCCAGTCGGCCCGCCCGGTCCTGATGGGTGTCGATTCGGGTCGCCCCGAGCGAGAGCAGACGGTCCACCTCGGCCTGGGGGTCGACGTCGACAGGCGGGGCGAGGTCGAACCGCACCCGGTCCCGTCCGCCGTTCGGCATGTACGGCGGACCGCCCCAGGAGATCTTCGTGCCGCCGTTCGGCGACTGGATCGCGGTCTCCTCGTCCTGATCCCAGACCAGCGGCCACCCGAGGGCCTGGCTCCAGAAGTACCCGACCTGCTGCGACCCGTCGCAGGCCAGCGCGCCGACGAAGCCGCAGCCGGCGAGGAAGTTGTTGCCCGGCGCGATGATGTCGAACTCGTTGCCCTCGGGGTCGGCGAGCACCACATGATCGATCTCCGGGCCCTGCCCGATGTCGGCGTGGCGCGCACCGAGTTCCAGTGCCCTGGCCACCGTCTGCCGCTGGTCGGCCAGCGAACTGCTGGTCAGGTCGAAGTGCATCCGGTTCTGGACGACCTTCGGCTGCTGGTTCGGGACGAAGCGGAGGTGGTACTCGTTGTCGTCGTTGGGCAGGAGCAGGACGCCGTCGTGTGGATCGTCGACGATCTCCCGCCCCAGGAGCCCGGACCAGAACTGCGCGAGCCGCAGCGGCTCGCTCGCATCGAAGGTGATCGCGAACAGATGTGCAGTCATCGCTGCGCTCGTCTCCCATCGGACCGGACGCCGTGCCAGCCGTCGGAGCGGGAGCCTAGGGGTGTGCCAGGTCGACCGCACCCGAGTTTCCGGTCGAGCGGTGAGGTACGCCGCGGCGGTGCAGGTCGTTCGGCGGATGCGGGTCATCCCCGGTAGGGCGGGGCGACACCCCAGCCCCAGCGAGGGACCGGCGCCTGCCGGATCGGGTCCGCGTCCGGTTGTGAGTTGGATACCGCCAACCGGGTGCCCCACTCGAGATAACTCGCGAAAGCGGCGCGGAACTCCGGATCATCGGGTAGGCCGACCTCGTCGGCGGCGTCCATCATCAGGTTGACCCACCGCCGACGCTGCGCCTCGCTGATCGCCCTGCCGAGGTGGTGGCCGAGCATGTGGCGGTAGCCGCCGTGCTCCATCGTGTAGGTGGCCGGTCCACCGAAGACCTCGGCAAGCCATACCGCCACATGCCGGGCGTGGTCGGGGTGCATGTGCGCGAACATCGGCGCGAGCAGGTCATCGGAGCGGACCAGGCGGTAGAAGGCATCGCAGAGCTTCGTGAACGCGTCGCTGCCGCCGGCCCACTCGTACAGGCTGGGCGGCGCGGCGCCACCGGGGCCGGTCACCGACGTGGGGGCGTAGTGCCGCATCTCCTGGATGTCCTCGACGTACGGCTTGATCGCGGCGAAGAACTGCCCGAACACCGGTCCGCCCCGGAACCCTTTCAGGTGCTCGTCCGCCGACGTCCAGGTGATGCGCAGCAGATAGCAGGCGGGGTCGTCCAGGCAGCGGCTCAACTCGTAGTCCACGCACTGCGGCGCGGCGCGTAACGCGCCAGCGGCCCGCTCGTACGCCGCCTCGAAGCCGTCCAGCCGTTCCTGCGGCACGCGGTACCTGATGTACTCGATCACCATGGCTACAGCTGAACACCAGCAGTGACGAAGATCAAGTACGCACCATCTGGTGCGTGCCGAGGGAGGCCACGATGCCCAAGCGATACCACTGCCCGGTGGAGCTCGCCGTCGACGTCGTTGGCGGAAAATGGCGGCCGGTGATCCTGGCCCATCTCAAGGAGGGCGTGCACCGCTATGGCGAACTGCGCCGCCGGATGCCAGGGATCAGCGAGAAGATGCTGACCCAGCGGCTGCGCGAGTTGGAGGCCGACGGGCTCGTCCGGCGCGACGACCACGAGACCACACCACCTCATGTGGAGTACCGGCTCACCGAGGAAGGACTCAGCCTGGCCCCGGTGTTGCAGGCCCTGTACGACTGGGGCGCCGCGCGGGCCGCCCGCACCGGTACCGCCATCGACGGACCCCCTGCGACCTGACTCGACGCGCCGCACGCGACCCCGCAGCAGGCGGAAGGTCGTTGCGGCGTCGTGATCCACTGGTCCGGTGAGCCACACCCTCTCGAACCCGCCAGCCGACATCGAGGTACGACTGACCGACGAGTCGAACGTCTGGCTGTGCACGGTGCGGCGCGACGGATCCCCGCACCTGACACCGGTCTGGTTCGTCTACCTCTCCGCGGCGTTCTGGGTCGGTTGTGAGAGCCGCAGCGTCAAGGCCCGCAACGTCGTGGCCGACCCACGGGTGTCAGTGGCACTGGAGAGCGGCAACGCGCCAGTGGTGGCCGAAGGCACCGCCCGCGTGCACCGGGCCGGGTTCCCCAGCACCGTCGTCGAGGCGTTCGCGAGCAAGTACGACGGCTGGGACGTCGGCAGGCAGGTCAACCCGGACAGCGAGCGGGTGCTGTTGGAGATCCCGGTCCGGCGGTGGCTGCTCGCGGGCACCGCGCAGTGAGTCGTCGATGCGAGAATCGACCGGTGGAGAACGAGCTGAGGGCGGCCCTGGCGGGCGTACGGGACGCGTTCGGCCGTTACCCACGCCGCCCGGTGCTCGACGGGTGCCCGCACTGCAAGGGCTCCGTGCCGGTCGACGAGCACGACCTGTTCTCACTGACCATCAGCCTCGGCAGCACGGTCGGCGATCGTGCCGACGTGAAGGCCCTGCTCCCCGTGCTCCTTGAGCGCCTGCTCGCCTCCGACGACCTCGACCCGGCCATCGTCCTGGGCAAACTCCCCCAACAGGAGTGGCGCACCTGGCCGTGCGTCGAGCAGCAGGCCATCGACGCCTACCTCGACGTGGTGTGGCGGTCGTTGCTGGCCGACCACCCGCCGCGGCTCGGGTCGTTCACCGATCCGGCGACCTTCCTCGACGCGGCTCGCGCGGCCGGCGAGCGCGTCGAACGATTCCTCGACGTCTGGGACGCCACGCTCACCTCGTCGGCGGACCGTCACCTGGCCAAGATGGTCGGCGGGCTCAACTTCGCCAAGCAGAAGACAAGCGCCATCGACGACTGGATACGCCGGGAGGCGACCCGCGACCGCCTGTACCGCGCGTGGGAACGTGACTACGGATCGCCCTGGGCCGACGACCTCGCCCGGGCCCACGATCTCCTCCGAGTCTGAACCGGCCTGCCGCTTCGACTGCGAGAGCCGACGAACCACGGTGCGAGCCACGGGCTGAGCGCGACGAGACCGACGGCGAGGCCGGTGATGACGGCCTGCCCGATCCGGCCCGGGGTGACGCCGGCCGCCGGGTCCAGCACGTAGTTGGCGTACCCGTTCGCGGCCGCGTCCGTCACCAGCACCGCGCAGCCCAGCACGAGCCCCTGCACCCGGCGAGCGGCCAACAGCAACGCCGCCAACGGATCCCACACGGTCAGGGACGTGAAGTAGAACGTCAGCCACCCGGGCAGGGCGAGCTGCGGCCCGAACTGAGGCAGGAGCAACTGCACCACGTGCACCGCGGTGCCGTAGGCGAAGACCAGCACGGCGACGGCCACCACGCACCGGACCGCGAGCGGCACACCACCCCATCGACCGGCGCTCATCAGACCATCGTGCCTCAGCCGGGCGAGCGTTCCGTCAGAGTGGGCCGGGGAACGTCTGCTCCATCGGCATCGGCACCTGGAGGAACGTGGTGCCGCGCATGTCCAGCCAGGCCCGGTCCGGCCCGCGCACCAGGCGCACCATCACCTCCTCGCAGGTGGGGCAACGGGCGACGAGGCCCGGGGCGTGCGAGTAGACGTGCAGGCTGGCCATCGACCCGGTCGTCCCGCAGTTCTCGCAGCGGCCCATCGCGCTGCTCAGGTCGACGGTGAACAGCTCACGCATCGGGCCGTCGAGCATGTTGCCGTCCAGGTACGACATCTCGGTCATCAAATCTCCTCGAACACTGCGTGAGTGAGCGGTGGTCAGCCGGTGGGGCCGAAACGTTCGGTCTTGACCCGACGCGACGGGTGACCGAGCCCCACCAGCAGGTCGGCAACGGTCTCCACGAACGCGGTAGGGCCACAGACGTAGGTGAGGGGCTCCAGGTCCGGTGGCCACCCGTGCGTGTTGACGTCGGCCAGCCCGATCCGGTGCGGCTCACCGCGCCAACCCTCGGGCGCCTCACGGGTGTAGACGTACGCGACGTCCAGCCCGAAGTCGTCGCGGACCCGGCGGCGCAGCTCGTCGGCGTAGATCACGTCGCCGGGGGTGCGCACCGAGTAGATCAGCCGGAACGGCGCCTTGCTGCCCACCGCCCGCCGCGCCCGGATCATCGCCATCAGCGGCACGACGCCGGACCCGCCGGCGACCAGCTGCACCGGCGCGGTCTCCTCGGGCCGCCAGATGAACCAGCCACCGAGCGGTCCTCGGACCTCCACCGGGTCGCCGGCGCCAAAGACATCAATGAGGTACGGCGACACCTCGCCGTCGTGCACGCGCTGCACTGTCACCTCGATGCGCGGCCCTCCCGGCCCGTCCACGGCCGGCCCGGCGATCGAGTACGACCGGGCCGCCTGGTAACCGTCCGGGGCGGTGAGCCGCAGGTCGACGTGCTGCCCGGCCAGGTGCCCCGGCCAGTCCGGCACCTCCAGCACCAGGGTCTGCGCGGTCGGTGTCTCCACCCGCCGCTCCACCAGCCGGCCGACCTGCCAACGGTTGGGCGTACGGCGCTGGGTGCTCGTCGCCACGGCGCGCTCAGTCACCCTGGTACCGCTGTTCGCGCCACGGGTCGCCGTAGTCGTGGTACCCGGCGGTCTCCCAGAACCCTGGCTCGTCCATCGTCTTGAGCCGGAGGCCGCGCACCCACTTGGCGGACTTCCAGAAGTACAGGTGCGGCACCAGCAGCCGCGCCGGCCCGCCGTGCTCAGCGGGCAGCGGTGCGCCGTCGAAGGTGTGCACCACCCAGGCCTGGCCGCCGCGCAGGTCGTCGAGCGGCAGGTTGGTGGTGTACCCGCCGTAGGAGTGCGCCAGCGCGAAGTGCGCCCCGGTGTCGACGTCGGCGAGCAGAGTGTCCAGTGAGACGCCCTGCCAGTTGGTGCCGAGCTTGGACCAGCGGGTGACGCAGTGGATGTCCACCATCGGCGTCTCCTGCGGCAGGGCCATCAGCTCCTGCCACGACCACCGGTGCTCGCTGCCGTTCTCGGCGGAGATGACGAACTCCCAGGTGTCCAGTGACACCCGGGGCGTCGGGCCGGCCGAGAGCACCGGAAAGTCCTCGGTCAGATACTGGCCGGGGGGCAGGGCCGGCTCCTGCGTTCGGGGCCGACCCTGAAAGCCCGGTGACACGATTCCCATTGCACAGTCGTACCACCCGCGTCGGTGGAGGCGGGAGCTTTCCCGCGTACCCCGTCGTCAGCCGGCGCGGCGCGGTCAGTGCCGTTCCGCGACGACCTGACGGTCCTCGGGCAGGTTGCCCCCCCGGGTGGCGCGCAGGCTGGTCATCGTGACCACCACCAGCACACCGATGATCACGCCGAGCGAGGCCAGTGTGGGGATCTGCGGCACGCTGTCCCAGATGCCGTGCGCCCAGTGCAGACCCAGCTTGAGGCCGATGAACGCCAGGATGATGGCCAGGCCGTAGCTGAGGTGCACCAGCCGGCTCAGCGCCGCGTGCAGGACGAAGTAGAGCGCCCGCAGGCCGAGCAGGGCGAACGCGTTGGTGGCGAACACCAGGTACGGGTCCTCGGTGATGCCGTAGACGGCCGGCACCGAGTCGACAGCGAAGACGATGTCGGTGGCCAGCACCGCCACCACCACAAGGGCGAACGGTGTGAGTGCGCGCTTCGCGCCCTGCCGGATGGTCATCTTGGTGCCGTGGTAGTCGTCCACCACCGGCATGACCTTGCGCAGCAGCTTCACCGACCGCATCTTGTTGATGTCGACTTCCTGCTGATGCCCGGACATGGCATCGCGCAGCAGCTTCACCGCGGTGGCGATGAGGATGATCGCGAAGAGCAGGAAGGCGAAGTCGAGGGTCTGCAACGCCGCCGCGCCGAGGGCGATGAAGACGGCCCGCAGCACCAGCGCGCCGGCGATGCCGTAGAGCAGCACCCGCTGGGCGAGCACCGCCGGCACCGCGAACGCCGCCAACAGCAACATGAAGACGAAGAGGTTGTCGACCGAGAGCGACTTTTCCACCAGGTAGCCGGTCAGGTACTCGACGCCCTGCTGGGAGCCGAAGCGGGACCAGATCCAGCCACCGAACGCCAGCGGCAGCGCTATGTAGAACGCCGACCAGCCGATGGCCTCCCGCATGGACACCTCGTGCGGACGACGGGTGACCAGGAAGTCCAGCACCAACAGCAGGACGACCCCGATGATGGTGACCGCCCACAGCGTGGGCGTGCCCACCGACGACAGGTCACTGGCGGCGGACAGATACGACACTTGGCTCATGTGGGGTCTCCTCGAACACCGTCATGTTCGAGGTCTCCTTCACCCACCACCTGATGGGCAACCACCCGAGGCGCGCCGGGCGCGCCGTACTGACCGGAATGGTTCGTGGGAAGTACTCCCCTCGCACGACAAGGTTAGGCCAGGCGGAATCGCCACGCCAAGCGGGACATCGATGGTTGCCCTGGTAAACCGCTGTGTGTGCGTGGTACGAGCGCTGTCAGCCGCGGCGCAACGTCGCGCCCGGGGCCATCGCCTGCTCGACCAGGCCCCGATAGTCACGTGGCAGTTGGGTCACCACGTCATCGAACTCACCGCCGGTGATCGCCTCGCGCAGGGTGGTGAAGACCGCCCGACTGGCGTCCTCGGCGGCGGGCTCCTGCACACCGGCGCGCAACGCGACCCGGGCGACGAACTCCGCAGCGCCGAACCGGTCCGCCTGCTCGGTGCTCGGGCTCGGTTTGAGCACGAGTTGCAGCGGTTGGGGCAACTGGGCGGCCAGGTCCAGGACCTCACCGCCGGTCAACCGCTCGGCGAACGTCTCCAACACGGCCCGGGTCAGCTCGACCGCCCGCTCGGACGACGTGGCGGTGCGCTGGGAAACCTGGTCGATGAAGGTGTCGTAGTTCATCGCGTACTCCCTTGGCTCGCGTCGGCGTCTGCGGGTACCCGCGGCGGCCGAGGAGAAACGGCGCCGGTTTCCTCCGCCGGGCGGGCGTGACCGGCCGGCGGGCGGGTAACCGCCGCCGGTCGTCACCACATCGATGCCCGAGGGAGCCCACGCCATGGCGAGCTACGCCGACGTCCTGCAGTACCTGTCGAGCCTGGACTACCCGGCCGAGAAGGACGACGTGGTCCGCGAGGCCGAACGGGAGGGTGCCCCGCCGGACGTGTTGAAGGCGCTGCGCGCCCTGCCGCCGGTCGACTACGCCAACGGGACCGAGGTGGCCCGGTCGGCCGGGATCGAGGCGGCGCCCGAGGTCGGCCCCGCCCAGCGGGCCGAGCAGGCCCGGGACAAGAAGCACAACCGGGTCTCGCAGCACCTGCGGGGCATCTGACCCGGCGGTGGCGCCCATCACCCCGACCTGGGAGCGTCCCGAATGACCCAGACCGGCCCCGACCGGCCAGCGGACGTGCGTTTCCCGGCTGCTGCGAAGCAGCTCGCCGTTGTGGCGGTGGTCGGCGTCATCGCCGGCTGCGTCTTCGCGCTGCTGCTGCCCCTGCCGCTCGCGGCGCTGGCCGGCTGGGACGTGGGCGCACTGAGCTGGCTCGTGCTGGTCTGGCACAAGATCTGGCCGATGGACGCCGAGCGGACCGCCCAGCTGGCCGTCCACGAGGACCCGAACCGGGCGATCCGGGACGCCCTGCTGCTCGTCGCCTGCCTGGCCAGCCTGCTGGCTGTCGGGTTGGTAGTGGCCAGCGCGCAGAGCGCGCCTCCCGGGGTGGCCCGGGAGGCGCACAGCGGCGTGGGCGTGCTCAGCGTGGTGCTCTCCTGGTTCGTGGTGCACACCGTGTTCGCCGCCCGGTACGCCCGGATCTACTACACCGGCCCGGACGGCGGGGTGAACTTCAACCAGCCCGAACCGCCGCGCTACTCCGACTTCGCGTACGTCGCGTTCACCATCGGGACGACGTTCCAGATCTCCGACACCAACCTGACCAGCAACGAGATGCGTCGCACGGTGCTGCGCCACTCGATGGTGTCGTACCTGTTCGGCGCGTTCATCATCGCCGTGACCGTGAACCTGCTGGCGGGTCTGGCGCGGTGAGAGGGACTCAGCCGGCCGCGCGGACCCCCGGGGCGTGACACGGGGCGGGGCCGATCGAAGGGCCGGGACAGGCGGGCGCCCCTGGTCACGAACCGCGACCTAGGGCGCCACGCAAGCCTGCCCAGGCGGTGAACCGCATCCGAACCGGTCGCGGTCACCAGGCGGTGGAGGTCCGCTCGAACCGAGCGGCCAGCACTGCCGGGTCCAACCATACGGCAGAACATCCTCCGTTTGGTCAGAATTTGGGGAAGTGTGGGCCAGGGCACGTCACGGCCGACCGGTCACCTCCGCGTACCGATGCTCCAGGTCGACCCGGGCCAACGCCCCCACCAGCCAGGCCAACTGCTCGGACTCGCCAGTAGCAAGGCCGGCGAGGTCGTCCGCCGACCTGCCCAGCCCGAGCCGCCGGGCGGCGGCCAGCGCCCGCCGATCGGCGACCGGGGCCACCTCCCGCCACAACGCCTGCGCCTCACGGAGAAACAGGACGACGACCTGATCATCCACGCCCGGAAGCTCGGCCAGCAGCGCCCGCTCCCGGACCGGGTCGTGGTGCGCCACCGCCCGCAGCCGGCGCAGATCGCCCCGGTACCGCTCGACCACCGTCCGAGCCAGGTCACCCAGCACCGCAGCCAACGCGTCCACGTCACCGCGCTGGCCGCTGGCGCGCAGCACCCGGACCCGGTCCTCGTGCAGCGAACGCGCCAGCCGGGCCGCGCTGTCCCACCCCTCGTCGCGCACCGCCCGCGCCCCGTCCAACGCCCGCCGGAAGTCACCACGACGGGCCAGCAACACCGACAGGTACAGCACCTGGAACAGGCTCGCCGGGTTGTTGGTCACCCGGAACCCGTACTGCTCGGCGAAGCCCCGCCCGCTCCCGGCGAGCCGGCGCGCCAGACGTTTACGGTCCTCCACCGGGGTGATCAAACTGGTCGCCATGCCGGCGACTACCCGCGCCGCCAACTGCCACACACCGGCCGGTGTCGTCAGTCGTGCAGGCCGCCGGTGCGGTCGCGGGCCTTGAGGCGGGTCGTGGGCAGGGCCGGCGCCGGCAGCGGCGGCGCCGAATCGTCGGCGACCACACCGAAGCGCCCGTCGCCGGCCATCCAGTCCTCCCGGGCCGCGGCGATCTCCTCGTGTGACCGGCCGACGAAGTTCCACCACATCACCAACGGCTCCTCGAACGGCGCACCGCCCAGCAGCAGCAACCGAGCCCCGGCCCCGCCACGCACTGTCAACTCCCGGCGGCCCGAGCCCAGATACAGCAGCGCCCCCGGCTCGAACCCCACCCCGGCCGCCTCCGCGGACCCGGACATCGCCAGCACGGCGTACTCGAAATCGGGTCGCAACACCATCGTCGCCGGCGCCTCGCCGCCCAACTCCAACTGCACCCCCACCAGCGGGGTGTGCACCACCGCCGGTGACCGCTCCCCGGCAAACTCGCCCACCAGCACCGTGACGTCCAGGTCGCCGTCCCGCCAGCGCGGCAGGTCCGCGTGGTGGGCGAAGTCGGCCGCTCCGGCCCGCGCCGGATCCGGCAGCGCCACCCAGAGCTGCACACCGTGCATCACCGGCGGATGGGTCGCCGGTGAGCGCTCCGAGTGGGCGATACCGTTCCCGGAGGTCATCACGTTCAGCTGGCCGGGCACGATCGGCTGCACGTTGCCGAGGCTGTCCCGGTGCAGAATCTCCCCGTCCAGCAGCCACGTCACCGTCTGCAGCCCGGTGTGCGGGTGCGGCGGCACCTCCATACCGGGCCGCTGCGCCACATCGTCCGGGCCAAAATGATCCACGAAACACCACGCGCCGACCATCCGGCGGGCGCGCTGCGGAAGCAGCCGCCGCACAGTGGTGTACCGACCCAACGGCACGTCGTGGCCGGGCAACAACACACTGCCGGGATCGACGTCGGCCACGCCGGGCGGTCGGGTCTGCGCCAGCATTGATTCAGTACGCTCCACCGCCCGACTGTACGCGCACGCCCACTCACGACCACGACGCTTCTGGCCAGGGCGGGCGGGGTTCACCGGCCAGTGGTTGTCAGGGTGGGCTGGTCCGGCGTGCGCTGACCCGGCGTGCGCTGACCCGGCGTGGGTTCACCGGTTGCTGGAGGAAACCAGAACACTGTTGGCACCGGCGACCAGGTCCAGGTACAGGCGTTCCGCCGACCGGTCCCAATCCGGCGTACCCAACACCGAGCCCGCGGCCACCCCATCCCAACGGTCGCCGCGTACCACCACTGAGCCGGCACCGACTCCCGCCCGAACCCGTACCGCAGTCTCCCCCCGGACCCGGACGTCGAGCTGGCTGGTCCCACCGGTGAGTCGTACGGTCAGGGTGCCGGCGGGCTGGTCTGCGCGCGGGCCGGTGGGGTTGCCGGGGCCAGCGGCGGTGATCGGTGGCAGAAGAATCTCGGTACGGCTGGAACCCCCGGCGAGTTCCACGCCCAGCAGCCGGGCCCGGGTCAGATCCAACACCTGACTGCTCACCCCGCCAACGAGGTGGAGACGCCAGGCGACCCGCTCGTTGAGCAACACCCGCACGGCCCGTGGCCCGCGCGTCCCGGACTCCACGAGGTCGAGCCGCACAGTCTCCCCCCGCACCGCCGGTCGGCCCGCCACACCCGAGCCGGCCGGGGTACTGATCCGGTACAGGTCATGGCCCAACTCGGCCACCCGCAGCTCGAACGAGGACAGCCCATCCGCGAGCACGAAGGTTCCCTTCTGCCGACCCGCCAACGGCGCTGTCAACAGGTGCTCGGCAGCAGCACCCGCACCACCGCGGCGACCCTCAGCTCCGTCCGGGTCAGCGACGCCCCCCGGACGGCGGCCGTCCCCGGCGCGAGTGCCATCGGGGCGAGTGCCGTCGGGCTGGCTGGAGTAGGTCATGCCGAGGTGGTCGGGATCGGCAACGATCACGGTCACCGCCGCCGCGCCCAGGAGCAGCACGACCGCGGCAGCAGCCACCAACAGACGAGCACCGGTGGACAACCGTCGCGGTGCCGGCTCCCCGGACGGTTCCGTCTCACCGGACTGTGCTGGCTCACCGGACTGTGCTGGCTCACCGGACTGTGCTGGCTCACCGGACTGTGCTGGCTCAGACTCCGGTTCGCGATCCACGCCGTACCCCACTGCGGCCATGCCTGTGTCCCTCCGCCGGTCCCCGCTCAGGGGTACGTATAGACCAGCCGATCGGATCACTCGGCGCCGATCACGTCACTCCGCTACGTCGCCAACGTAGATCTTGGACAGTTTCCGTTCGCTCGGCGGGCTCAACCGGTGGTTGCAACACCGAGAAGTTGGGTCATCTTCTCACCTGGGGTTGCCCAGCCCAGGGTCATGCGGTGGCCGGCGTTGGGTTGGGTGGCGGAGGGGGTGGG
>NZ_JAKKFH010000020.1 GCF_022230925.1 Micromonospora alfalfae
ATACAGCACACACCAGGAACGCCCGCCGACGGAACGGAAACTGTCCAAGATCTCGTGGGTTGCGGCCGCAGCGCGGTGCGAGGGCGAGTGTTCGTGGTCGTGAGGCGACCGGCGGTGCAGCGAGGTGACGCGGGACGGTTCGGCGGAGTGCGGAACAACGCGGGGTGCGGGCTGGTTGTGGACAGTGTCGGTGTGACTCAGTGTCCCCGGGCCTCACCTAATATCGCCTTCGCGGAATACCGTTCGGCTGGAGCCGCGTCGTGCCACTCGCCGAGAGGCGACCTGCACACCGACACCAGCGCCGCCCCCGGCCCACCAGCCGGGGGCGGCGCTGTCTGTGCTCATCCGTCGGAGCGTCGCGGCACAATGTCCGGATGACTGACGCGCAGCCGTGGTCCGAGCAGTCGGGTGTACTCGTACTCCCCAGTGGGGCGACGGTGCGCGGACGCCGCGTCGCTGCCGCGTCCTCGCCCGCCGACTTCGCCGTGCTGTTGGCACCTGGTCCGGAGCCAGTCTGGCCGCACCGGCGGATCCGGTGGCCCGATTTCTGGGTGCCGCTCGACCGCGCCGACGCCCTCGACGCCCTGCGGGAGGCGCTGCGGCGCGCGCACGACGGGGAACGCGTCGAGGTGGCCTGTCGGGGTGGGGTGGGTCGTACCGGAACGGCCCTGGCCGCCCTGACGATCCTCGACGGTCTGCCGGTCGAGCGGGCGGTGCCGTGGGTGCGGGCCGGTTACCACCCGAAGGCGGTGGAAACCCCCTGGCAGCGGCGCTGGCTGCGCCGCGTCACCTGACACCGCCGCCGAATCGCCGCCCGCTCAACCGCCGCCGCCCAACCGCTGCGGCCGGAGCGCCGCCGCCCAACCCGCCGCGACCGAACCGCCGCCGCTCAACCGCCGCCGCTCCACAGCCGCCGCTCAACCGCCGCCGCTCGACCCGCCGCTCAACCCGCCGCGCCCGGAGCGCCGCCGTGCCAGCCACCCGTGACACCGCGTCAGCCGACCGCCGCCGCTGGCACCGCCGGACCGCAGCCACTGGTGCCGGCACCCGTCGCCGCCGTGCTCCGGCCGGTAGCGGGGCGGCGGTGTCAGCTCTGGCCGACCACGGCCGGGTCGTTGACGTACTCGCGGAGGTGCTTGGCGGTGAGGGTGTCGCCGGTGGCGATCAGCTCGGCCGGTGTGCCGGTGAAGACGATCCGGCCACCGTCGTGGCCGGCGCCGGGGCCGAGGTCGATGAGCCAGTCGGCGTGTGCCATGACCGCCTGGTGGTGCTCGATGACGATCACGGTGTTTCCGGCGTCGACCATGCGGTCGAGCAGGGCCAACAGTTGGTCCACGTCGGCCAGGTGCAGGCCTGTGGTCGGTTCGTCGAGGACGTACGTGGTGGTCTTCTCGGCCAGGTGGATGGCGAGCTTGAGTCGTTGCCGCTCCCCGCCGGACAGGGTGGTCAGTGGCTGGCCGAGGCTGAGGTAGCCCAGCCCGACGTCGACCAACCGGCCGAGGATGAGGTGCGCCGCCCCGCTGGGGAAGAACGCGTACGCCTCGGTGACCGACATGGTCAGCACCTCGTGAATGTTCTTGCCGCGCAGCGTGTACGTGAGCACTTCGTCGGTGAAGCGCCGCCCCTCGCATCGTTCGCAGACGCTCGCGACGCCAGCCATCATCGCCAGGTCGGTGTAGATGAGCCCGATTCCCTTGCAGGTCGGGCAGGCGCCCTCGGAGTTGGCGCTGAACAGCGCGGCCTTGACCCCGTTGGCCTTGGCGAAGGCGGTGCGGATCGGGTCGAGCAGCCCGCTGTAGGTGGCCGGGTTGCTGCGTCGTGAGCCACGGATCGGGGACTGGTCGACGATGACGACCCCGGACCGGCCGCGCAGCGACCCGTGGATCAGTGAACTTTTGCCGGAGCCGGCCACGCCGGTGACCACGGTGAGGACCCCGAGCGGGATGTCCACGTCCACGTCGTGCAGGTTGTGCAGGTCGGCTTGGCGGATGGCGAGCTGCCCGGTGGGTTGGCGTACCGCCTCGCGCACTGTCGCCCGGTGGTCCAGGTGCCGCCCGGTGAGCGTGTCGGAGCGGCGCAGGCCGGGGATGTCGCCGGTGAAGCAGATCCGGCCTCCGTCGGTGCCGGCGCCCGGTCCGAGGTCGACCACGTGGTCGGCGATGGCGATGGTCTCCGGTTTGTGTTCCACGACCAGGACTGTGTTGCCCTTGTCGCGCAGCCTCAGCAGCAGGTCGTTCATCCGGGCGATGTCGTGCGGGTGCAGGCCGACTGTGGGTTCGTCGAAGACGTAGGTGACGTCGGAGAGGCTGGAGCCGAGGTGCCGGACCATTTTCACCCGTTGCGCCTCGCCGCCGGAGAGGGTCGCGGACTCGCGGTCCAGGCTGAGGTAGCCCAGACCGATCTCGACCAGGGAGTCCAGCAGGTCGCGGAGGTTGGCGACGAGTGGCGCGGCCCCGGGGTCGTCGACGGTGCTGACGAACGCGGCCAGGTCGCTGATCTGCATGGACGAGCAGTCGGCGATGTTGAGTCCGGCGATCCGTGACGACCGGGCCGGCGCGTTGAGTCGGGTGCCGCCGCAGTCGCCGCAGCTGGTGAAGGTGACCGCCCGGTCGACGAAGGCGCGGATGTGCTGTTGCATCGACTCGCGGTCCTTGGACAGGAGGAGCCGCTTGACCTTGACCGCCAGCCCTTCGTACGTCCAGTTGTTGCCGCCAACCTTGATCTTGGTGGCGGGTTTGTGCAGGAAGTCCTCCCACTGTTGGGGGGTGAAGTCCTGGAGTTTGACGTCCGGGTCGAACAGGCCGGAGCCGACGATGGTCTGCCAGTACCAGGAGTCGACAGCGAAGTTGGGCACTGTGATCGCGCCGTCGTTGAGGGAGCGCTCGACGTCGACCAGTTCGTTGATGTCGAGGTCGGAGACCCGGCCCAGCCCTTCGCAGGTGGGGCACATGCCCTCGGGCAGGTTGAAGCTGAACGCCCCGGCGCCGCCGATGGACGGCTGGCCGAGCCGGCTGTAGAGGATCCGCAGCAGGGCGTACGCGTCGGTGGCGGTGCCGACGGTGGAGCGGGAGTTGACGCCCATCCGCTCCTGGTCGACGACGATGGCCGCGCTGAGGTTGCGCAGCGAGTCGACGTCCGGCCGGTTGAGGTTCGGCATGAACGACTGGAGGAACGCGCTGTAGGTCTCGTTGATCATGCGCTGGGACTCGGCGGCGATGGTGCCGAAGACCAGCGACGACTTGCCCGACCCGGAGACACCTGTGAAGACGGTCAACCGGCGTTTGGGGATGTCGACCGAGACGTCGGCGAGATTGTTCTCCCGTGCCCCGCGTACCTCGATCATGTCGTGGCTGTCGGCGGCGGACCATGCTGGCTGCGACATACGGACCCTTCACAGAATCGTGGCGGGACTTTGCCCCGCCGAGCACTGGCGGGTTCCATTGTCTCATTCATCCCCTCGTAGAGCCTTTCGCCGAGAGTCAAGCGCAGGCTGCGGCACTAGGTCCGGGAAAGTCTCAAATCACGTCGTAAGCGGTACGGTGGCTCGGGTGGACGTCGCCTCGAAGGATCGGCTGCGCGCCGTGGACCTGGCGGCCACCGTCGGGATCTCGGTGCAGCAGGTGCGCAACTACGTCGAGTTGGGCGTGCTGCCGCCGGTGCGCCGCACCGCGAGCGGCTACCGGATCTTCACCACCGAGCACGCCCGGGCGCTGACCGTCGCGCGGCGGTTGGCCGAGGGGCACGGCTGGAGCCGTACCCGGGAGGTCATGGCTGCGGTGCACAGGGGTGACCTGCCGGCGGCCCTGGCGGCGCTCGACGGCGGCCATGCCGAGCTGGACCGGGAGCGCGCCGAGATCCGCAGGGTGCTCGGCGCCTTCGAGACCGTGCTGGCCAGCCCACCGGCAGCCCGGCCCGCGCCGCGCCACGGCGCCCGCATCGGCGAGGTCGCCGCCCTGGTCGGGGTCCGGACCTCGCAGCTGCGGCTGTGGGAGGAGCGCGAGCTGCTGCGGCCGCGTCGCACCCCGGGCACCAACTACCGGGTGTACGACGAGGCGGAGCTACGTGCGGCGCAGGTCATCGCGTTGCTGCGCCGGGGCGCGTACCCGTTCGAGATCATCGCTGCGGTGCTGGGCGAGCTGCGGACCACCGGCAGCGCCCAGCGGGTCCGCGCCGAGCTGGGCCGCCGCGAGCAGGAGCTGCACACCCGCAGCCTGCGCCGGCTGCGGGGCACCGCCGCGCTGCACGACTACCTGCGCGCTCGCGGCGACGCGAGTTGACCGGCATCCCGTCCCGCCGGGCGATCTTCCTGACTAGGGTCGGGCACATGAGAGCTGCGCTGCTGGCGGCCACGACGTCCGCCGTCCTGCTCGCTCCGGTGCCGGTCGGTGCGACGGGAGCGTCCGCCGCGCCGACGGTGCGCTGCCCCCGGGTCCCGGCCCCGGCGACGTCGCGCCCACCTCGGCCCTCGCCCCCGCCCGCCGTCCCCGAGCAACGGATGATCGGCGGCGCGGCGCTGGACACTGCCGGCCTGGTCGTGCCGGCCGGCGTCGCCGCGCCACCCGGGGTCACCGCCACGTCGTGGCTTGTCGCCGACCTGGACAGCGGCCAGGTGCTCGGCGGCTGCGGCCCCCACGAGTACGGCACACCGGCGAGCGTGCAGAAGCTCCTGCTGGCGGCCACGATGCTGCCCAAGCTCGACCCGAAGCAGACGGTCACCGTCACCGACGATGACATGAACATCGAACCCGGCTCCTCGGCCGTGGGCCTGGTCGCGGGCGGCCGGTACACCATCGAGACCATCTGGCTGGGGTTGCTGCTCAACTCCGGCAACGAGGCCGCCAACGCCCTCGCGCGACTCGGCAGCGGGACCGACAGCGCCGCCGGCGTGCGCGCCATGAACGAGCAGGCGCACCACCTCGGCGCGCTCCAGACGCACGCTGTCACCCCGTCCGGGCTGGACGGCAAGGGGCAGTTCACCAGCGCGTACGACCTGGCGCTGATCGCCCGGGCCTGCTTCGCCCAGCCGACCTTCCGCCGGTACGCGCTGACCGAGCAGACGTCGATTCCGCCCCAGCCGGCGCAACGCACCAAGGGCTTCGAGATCCAGAACGAGAACCAGCTCATCTACCGGTACCCGGGGGCTCTCGGCGGCAAGACCGGCTTCACCGACCTGGCCCGGCACACCTACGTGGGGGCGGCGGAACGCGGCGGGCGGCGACTCGTGGTGACGCTGCTGGGCGCCGAATCGGCACCGGTGCGCGGCTGGGAGCAGGGCGCTGCCCTCCTGGACTGGGGCTTCACGCTGCCGCGGGACGCCGCCGTGGGTCGACTGGTCGAGCCCGGCGAGCTGACCGCCACCCCGTCGGCGGTGCCGTCCGCGCTGGCGGCACCCGGCGCGCCCCGACCGGCGGCGGCCAGCGGGCCCGCGCGTACCGGCTCGGAGTGGCTCTGGTCGGTGACCGCGGTGAGCGGCGCGACGGTGGTGGCGTTGTGGGGCGGCCTGCTGTGGCGGCGTCGCCGCCGGATGCCCTGACGGATCGACATCGGGCGCTGCCATCCATAGACTCCGGTCTTTCTGGCACCACCAGTCCAGGAGGATCCCTGTGTCGAGTGAACTCGAACCGCGCCCCGCAGTGGCGGCACCCCGCCGGCCGGTGCGCGCCCTGACCCGCCTCGCGGGGGTGGCAGTGCTCGCCGGGGCGCTGGTCGTCGGCTCGTCCGTCACCGCGCTCGCCGCCCCGGGCCCGTCGGCCGACAGCGTGCGCGTCTCCGCCGCGCCGAGCGCCGCTGCCGACGCCGCCACCCGACCGCCGCGCACCACCCACGGCCCGTGCGCCTACACCGAGACCCCTGACGAACCCGCGGCCCGGCCGGTTCCGCTGCCGCCCGACCCGCGACGCACCCCGGCCCGGGGCAGCGTCCGGGTGACACTGGCGACCAACCACGGGCCCATCGGGTTGACACTGGATCGAGCCGCGGCGCCGTGCACGGTGCAGAGCTTCCTGCACCTGGTGAGCAAGCGGTTCTACGACCGCACCCCGTGCCACCGGCTCACCGGGTACCCGACGCTGAGCGTGCTGCAGTGCGGTGACCCGTCCGGCACCGGTGAGGGCGGCCCTGGCTACCGGTACCGCGACGAGTTGCCGACCAACCTGCCGCCCGCGCCCACCGACCCGACCGGGGAGCGCCGGGTGTACGCCCGTGGCGTCCTCGCGATGGCCAACGCCGGGCCGGACACCAACGGCAGCCAGTTCTTCCTGGTCTACGCCAACTCCGCGCTGCGCCCCAACTACACGATCTTCGGTGAGGTCGACAGTGCCGGCCTGGCCACGCTGGACCGGATCGCCGCCGGGGGAGTGGCGCCGACCGCCGAGGACCCGGCGCCTGTCGACGGGGCGCCCGCCCTGCCGGTGACCATCCGCAAGGCCGTCCGCTGGCACCATCACCACTGACCGTGCGGCGCGGTGGGTGACAGTCGGTCGCTCACCGCGCCGGCCGCGGGTGACCTCCGGTCGGGCACGGCCCTGCCGGAATTTTCGGGAACCGACCGGAACCGGTCCAACCGGTTTCCGACGCAGTTCCGGCCGTCACGCCGAGGCGGGCGACCCGGTCAGCGGGGCGGCGGTGCTGTCCCGGACGACCATCTCGGTCGCGAGTTCCACCCGGGGCGAGTCGATGCCCTCGCCCTGGGCCAGGCGCAGCACGGTCCGGGCCGCCAACCGTCCCATCTCGACCAACGGTTGGCGCACTGTGGTCAGCGGCGGTGAGGCCCAGCGGGCTTCCGGCAGGTCGTCGAACCCGACCACGCTCACGTCGTCCGGCACCCGCAGCCCGCGACGCCGGATGGCCTCGTAGACGCCGAAGGCCATCTGGTCGCTGGAGGCGAAGATGCCGGTCGGCGGGTCGGCGAGGTCGAGCAGCGCGGTCCCGCCAGCGAACCCGGAGGCGTGGTAGAAGTCGCCCGGGTAGATCAGCGCGTCGTCCACCGGCACCCCGGCGGCCTCCAGGCCGGCCCGGTAACCGTCGAGCCGGGCCCTGCTGCACAGCAGGTGCGTCGGCCCGGCCACGAAACCGATACGCCGGTGCCCGATCGCGAGGAGGTGTTCGGTCGCGGCGAGCCCGCCGGCCCAGTTGGTGGCACCGATGGTCGGCACGTCCATGGCCGGCACGCCGGCCGGGTCCACGACCACCACCGGCACGTTGAGGCGACGCAACTGCGCGTGCAGCGGCGGGCTCAGGTGCGAGGTCACGAAGATGACGCCGTCGGTGGCCCGGGTGCGCAGGTTCTGCAACCACTGCCGGGCCGCCGTGGGCTGCCGGTGGATCGCGGAGACCACAGTGCCGACGCCCGCGCCGTGCCCGACATCCTCCACGCCCCGGATGATCTCCACGGCCCAGGGGCTGTCCAGGTCGTTGAAGACCAGGTCGACGAGACCGGCACGGCGAACGCTGCGGCTGGTACGACGCCGGTAGCCGTGGTGGCGCAACAGCTCCTCGACCCGCTCGCGGGTGTCCGGGGCCACATCGGAGCGACCGTTGAGCACCCGTGACACGGTCGGCACCGACACCCCGGCCTCCCGTGCGATCGCGGTGATGGTCACCCTGCGTCCGTCGTCCGCGCCCACCCGCGTCTCCTTCACCGAGCCGGAGGAACGACCACCAGGCGTCGCCCACCGTGTGTCCCGAAACGGCGTGCCCGTTCCACGCGTCATCTTGCCTCACCGATGGGGGTTGACGACATGCCAGGCCGATCGAAGCTTCGCTTGAGTTGCGGAAAAGTTCCGGAGTTTTTCCGGTTACTTTCGGTTGGTGGACCACGTGGATCCTGGGATGGTGACAGTTGTCGGGCTGATAGACAGGACTCGTGCGCTACCGCCTGGCCGTCGTGCTCGCGCTCGCCGCGCTGCTCGGCGGCTGCTCGCGGCCGGAGCCCCGCCCCGCGCCGGCCAGGCCACAGCCGACGTCGGCGAGCCCCACATCCCCACCCGCGCCGACCCCGTCCGCCTCGGTGGCAGCCCCGCTGCCGGGGTTCGTGGTGCTGACCGACCTCGACCCGCGCATCCACGCCGACATCCGATACGCCACACCGCACAACTTCGTCGGCCGGCCGATCACCGGCTACCGCGAGCCGCTGTGCCTGCTCACCCGGCAGGCGGCCGAGGCGTTGCGCCGCGTACAGGACGCCGCGCTGGCCGGTGGGCACAGCCTCAAGGTGTACGACTGCTACCGCCCGCAACCGGCGGTGGACGACTTCGTCGCCTGGTCGAAGCGCCCCGACGAGCAGCAGACAAAGGCGGAGTTCTACCCCGACCTGGCCAAGAACCGGCTCTTCGCCGACGGGTACATCGGCGCTCCCACAGCGCACAGCCGCGGCAGCACCCTGGACCTGACACTGGTCGACGAACCCGCCGCCAGCCAACCTCCGTACCGGGTCGGGCAACCGCTGGTCGCCTGCACCGCGCCGCGCGCCCAGCGGTTCGCCGACAACAGCATCGACATGGGTACGGGCTTCGACTGTTTCGACCCCCGGGCGCACACGGCCGACCCCCGCATCGCCGGGACGGCGCGGGACAACCGTCGCTTGTTGCAGCGGCTGATGACCGACGCCGGGTTCGTCAACTACGACCGCGAGTGGTGGCACTACAGCCTGCGCGACGAGCCGTACCCGGACACGTTCTTCGCCGCCCCGGTCGACCGCTCCTCGGTCGGCTGACCCGCGGCGCGGCGGCCCGGCCCGGCCGGCGCCGAGGCCATCCGGCATGATCGTTTCAATGACCACCGAACGGATCGGCCCCCCGGTTACCGGCGACGAGCGGGAGACGCTGCGCGCGTTCCTCGACTTCCACCGCGCCACGCTGGCCCTCAAGTGCGAGGGTCTCTCCGACGGGGACCTGCGCCGGCAGTCGATGCCGCCCTCCACCCTGTCCCTGCTCGGCCTGGTGCGACACATGGCCGAGGTGGAGCGCGCCTGGTTCCGGCGGGTCATCGACGGCGAGGACATCCCGCTGGTGTGGTCGGAGACCGGCGACTTCCAGCAGGCGTACGATGCCAGATCGGCCACCCGGGCCGAGGCGTTCGACGCCTGGGAGCGTGAGGTCGCGCACGCCCGCCGGATCGAGCGGGCCGCCGCCTCGCTCGACGTGACCGGCCGCAACGCCCGCTCCGGCGAGACCGTGTCACTGCGGCTGGTGATGCTGCACCTGATCCACGAGTACGCCCGACACAACGGCCACGCCGATTTTCTCCGCGAGGGCATCGACGGCGCCGTCGGCGTCTAGCCCGGGTCAGGTCCAGTAGAGGATCCGGCAGGCCGGGACGCGGGCGGTCAGTTCGGTGGTGAACCAGTCGCGCAGCTCGGTCATCTGCTCGCGGGGGTAGACGTACTTCACCGCGCCGAACTTGCCGTGCTTGCGGGTGCGGGACTCCTCGTCCATCTCCAGCCGGGTGCGCGGGTACCAGCCGAGCAGCACCTCCTTGCTGCCCGGCGTGAACCGGTGGGTGATCAGCTCGGCGGTCAGGTCCACATCGGGCACCCCGTCGACCGCCGCGCGGACCTGGTCGAGCAGGTCGCCGTAGTGCTCCCGCCAGTCCGGCAGCGCGATGATCGGCGCGATGGTCAGCCCGACCGGGTAGCCGTCGAGGGCGAGCCGGCGCAGCGCGGCCAGCCGGTCCGGCACCCGCGCGGTGCCGCCCTCGAACCGTTCGCTGACCGGGGCGCAGTTGACGCTGAAGCGGACCCGGGTCCGGCCGGCGTGCGGCAGGCCGACGAAGGTGTCCACGTCGGCGTACTTGGTGGTCCAGCGCAACTGCACGGGGGCGTCCCAGTCGGCGAAGTGCTGCACCGCGCGCCGCCAACTGCCGGTCAGGTGCTCCAGGGCGAGCGGGTCGGTGTAGCAGGACGCCTCGAAGGTGGTGCCCTCGTCGGCGCGCCGCGCGTTGCGGCTGGTCACCGTGCCGCGCCCGGCGTACGCGGCCAACCCGGCGAGGATGTCGTCGAGGTCCGCGTACACCCGGGTCACCGGTGGGCCGGACAGGGATCCGGCGAGGTAGCAGTACTGACAGTGCGCCGGGCAGCCCTCGGCCAGGTCGACCCGCCAGTCGGCGCTGGGCGCGATGGGTTGCAGGACACGCCGCGAGGGTGGGCTCACCACGATCGCCATTGTCGACTTGGCCCGCGCGTAGGTTTCCCGGTCGGTCTGCCCGCGTACCCCGGTGAGCCGGTTGGCGCGCAGGTGTTCCACCTCGATGCCGAGTGCCCGCACCCGTTCGACGATCCGTTGGCCGTGCGGGTGGTCGAGCGCGGCGGGGGTGGCCACCACCCGGCTCGGGGTCCAGCGGCGCGCCGACCGGGTCGGCGGCGCGAGGCCGGCCAGGTCGCGGATCGGCACATGTTCGCCGCTGGCGTCGTGCGGCGCGGCGGGCACGTCCACGGCGAGCGGCTTGTCGACGTCGACGGCGTCCGGGCTGGTCATCCGGCGGGGTACCCGTTGCCGTGGGAATCCCACCCGTTCGGGCGATCGGCGATTGACGCGATCAGGTCAGAGGAATAACCTTTCGTCTATCTGTAAACCTTGTGAACAGATGTACCTCGACGCGGCGGCGCGCGTCCCCACCGAAGGGACGATCAGGTGATCGCAGAACTCTCCTCCCGTACCAGAAGGATCCTGTCGTTGTTCGTCGCCCTGGCCGTCGCCTTGACCGCGGGTGTCGCTGTCAGCGCCTCGCGCAGTGCGCAGGCCGCGCCGACGTTCAAGGTCCTGGCCTTCTACAACGGCACCTGGGACGCCGCGCACATCGACTTCGTCAAGGACGCCCGGGCCTGGTTCCCGCAGGCCGCCGCCCAGTACGGCTTCTCCTGGGAGGCCACAAACAACTGGAGCCTGCTGAACACCGCCAACCTGGCCCAGTACAAGGTCGTCATGTTCCTTGACGACGCGCCGCCCACCGGGCAACGCGCCGCGTTCCAGCAGTACATGCAGAACGGCGGAGCGTGGTTGGGCTTCCACGTCAGCGCGTGGACCGACAACCCGTCGAGCTGGAGCTGGTACTACAACACCTTCCTCGGCACCGGCGCGTTCCAGACGAACACCTGGGGACCCACCCGGGTCACGATGCGCGCCGACAACCGCACCCACGCCGCCACCCGGAACCTCCCGGCGACGTTCCCGTCGTCGATCAGCGAGTGGTACTCCTGGAGCAACGACCTGCGGCAGAACCCCAACATCGACATCCTCGCGTCGGTCGACCCGTCCAGCTTCCCGGTCGGCACGGATCCCAACCAGTCCTGGTACGGCGGCTACTACCCGCTCGTCTGGAGCAACCGGCAGTACAAGATGCTCTACGCCAACTTCGGCCACAACGCGATGAACTACAGCACCAACACCGGGTTGTCGTCGACGTTCGACAGCGCCCAACAGAACCAGCTGCTGATCGACGGGCTGCACTGGCTCGCCGGCGTCGGCACCGTCCCACCGACCACGCCCCCGCCGTCCGACGGCATCTCGCCGACCGCCTGGCACACGGCTGTCAACCGGGCCAGTGGCAAGTGCGTGGACGCCCGCGCCGCCGCCAGCGCGAACGGCACCGCGATCCAGCAGTACGCGTGCAACAGCAGCACCGCCCAGCAGTACCAGTTCGTGCCGACCAGCGGCGGGTACCTACGGGTCAACAACCGCAACAACAGCGCCCAGGTGCTCGACGTGAAGGACCGGTCGACGGCCGACTCGGCGCCGATCCAGCTCTGGTCCTACAGCGGCGGCAACAACCAGCAGTGGCGGGCCGAGCCCGAGGGCGGCGGCTACTACCGCCTGGTCAACCGCTCCAGCGGCAAGTGTCTCGACGTGCCGGGAGCGTCCACGGCGGACAGCGTCCAGCTCATCCAGTACACCTGCAACGGCACCGCGGCGCAGTCGTTCCGGCTGGTGCCGCAGTCATAGCTCCACTGCCACGTCCGCGCCGGGGTGAACAGCGACTCGCCCCGGCGCGGGGGCGGCGGCGCGAGCGAACCGGGCGGCGACGTCCCGGACGACGGTGAGCAGCTCCGGCGGGTCGAGCACGTCGAAGTCGACAGCCAGGGTGCCGAGGAAGGCGGCCAGATTGCCCAGCGACTCGCCGCCGGTGTGCAGCAGGCAGGCCCGCTCGTCGATCGCCTCCAGCAGACCCGCAGTGGTGGGAATCCGTCGCGCCATCGTCTCTGCCGAGGCGTGCAGGCGTACCCGGGCGGGGTGTGGCCAGGCCGTGGAGCCGACGCCGCGCAGCACGTGCGCGACAGCGTCGCCACCCGGCGGCTCCCGCAGCGCGAAGCGCGGGCCGGTCGGCACCCGGGGTCGGATCCGGTCGGCGCGGAACGTCCGCCAGTCGGCCCGGTCGGTGTCCCACCCCAGCAGGTACCACCGCCGCCCGGTGTAGACCAGACGGTACGGCTCGACATCGCGCACGCTGACACTGCCGTCATGCCCGGCGTAGTCGAACCGTAGCCGCTCCCGACGGTGCGCGGCAGTCGAGACGGCGGTCAGAGTGTCCGCGTCAACGGTCGGGCCACCGCCTGCGGCGGAGACCGTCGCCGAGCGCAGGGCGTCCACCCGGTGCCGCAGCCGTGACGGCAACGACTGCTCCAGCTTTGCCAACGCCCGCAGCGAGGTCTCCTCGATGCCGGTCACCGAGCCACCGGCCGCCGCCCGCAGCCCAACGGCCACCGCCACGGCCTCGTCGTCGTCGAGCAGCAGCGGTGGCAGCGCCGACCCGGCACCGAGCCGGTAGCCGCCGGCGACCCCCGGGTGCGACTCGATCTGGTAGCCCAGCACCCGCAGCCGCTCCACGTCAGTGCGTACCGTGCGGGTGGTGACCGCGAGCCGTTCGGCCAGCTCAGCGCCGGACCAGTCCCGGCGCGCCTGCAGGAGAGTCAGCAACCGCAGCAGCCGCACCGAGGTCTCCACCATCCCGGCAAGTCTGCCAGCGACCGCCGACGGGGTGTGGGAGCGCCGGTTATTGGGTTGCCCGACCCGACGACGGCCTGCTGAACTACCCGAAACCGCCACCAACTTCCAGGGAGCAACAATGCGCGCTGCGTCAATGCCCGACCAGAAGGGATCTGTCGCCTACCTGAAGGACCTGACGCTGCGTGGAAACCCTGAACCTCGGCATCCTGGCTCACGTCGATGCCGGTAAGACCAGCCTGACCGAGCGGCTGTTGCACGACGTTGGTGTGACCGACCAGCTCGGCCGGGTCGACGCGGGCAGCACCCAGACCGACACCCTGGCACTGGAACGGCAACGCGGGATCACCATCCGCTCGGCTGTCGTCTCCTTCGTGCTGGACGACGTGGCCGTCAACCTGATCGACACGCCCGGCCACCCGGACTTCATCGCCGAGGTCGAGCGGGTGCTCGGTGTGCTCGACGGCGCGGTGCTGGTGGTCTCCGCGGTGGAGGGGGTGCAGCCGCAGACGCGGGTGCTGATGCGGACTCTGCGTCGGCTGCGCATCCCGACGCTGATCTTCATCAACAAGGTCGACCGAGCCGGGGCGGACCCCGAACGGGTCTTCCAGGCGGTCGCGGAGAAGCTCACGCCGACCGTCGTGGCGATGGGCGCGGTGGCGAAGCCGGGGACCCGCAGCGCCCACTGCACGACGTACGGCCCCACCGACCTCGCCTTCACCGACCGGCTGCTCGACCTGCTCACCGGCCAGGACGACGTGCTGCTCGCCAACTGGGTGGCGGACACGTCCTCGCTACCGTACTCACGGCTACGCGCAGCGTTGGCGACGCGGACCGGCCGCGCGCTGGTGCAGCCCGTGTACGCCGGCTCGGCGATCACAGGTGTCGGGGTGGACGCGCTGATCGCCGGGATCACCGAGCTGTTGCCCACCGTCCAGGGTGACGCCGACGCCCCGGTCTCGGGCACCGTGTTCGCCATCGAACGGGGTCCAGCCGGAGAGAAGATCGCCCTGGTCCGGCTCTTCGCCGGCACGATCCGGATTCGCGACCGGGTCCGCGTCGGCGCCGTCGACGCTGAACTGGTCACTGCCGTACGAGTCGTCGCCCATGGGGCCGACGTGGTGGCGTCCGCGGTCGAAGCCGGCCACATCGCCCGGTTGTGGGGCCTCAGGCACGCTCGGATCGGCGACCCGGTGGGCGTACCACCCGAACGTGGCGGCACCGACCGCCACTTCGCGCCACCCACCCTGGAGACCGCGGTGGTGCCGACGCGCCCCGCCGACCGGGTCGCGCTGCACGCCGCGCTGATCCAGCTCGCTGAGCAGGACCCGCTCATCAACCTGCGGCAGGACGACCGGCAGCACGAGATCACCGTGTCGCTCTACGGCGAGGTGCAGAAGGAGGTCATCCAGGCCAACCTTGCCGACGACTTCGGTGTGGGGGTGACGTTCCGGGAGACCAGCACGGTGCACGTGGAGCGGGTGTGCGGCGTCGGTGGGGCGGTCGAGGTGATCGCGGTGGCGCCCAACCCGTTCCTGGCCACCGTCGGGCTGCGGATCGCGCCGGCGCCGACCGGTGCCGGCGTGACTTTCCGGCTCGGCGTCGAACTGGGTTCGATGCCACCGGCGTTCTTCACCGCCGTGGAGGAGACCGTACGCCGAGCCCTGCGTCAGGGCCTTCACGGGTGGGAGGTCCCTGACTGCGAGGTGACGATGACTCACGCCGGTTATTGGGCACGGCAGAGTCATTCCCACGGCACGTTCGACAAGAGCATGTCCAGCACGGCGGGGGACTTCCGCAATCTCACCCCGTTGGTGCTGATGGCCGCACTCGCCCGTGCCGGCACCCGGGTCCACGAGCCGGTACACCGCTTCCGGCTGGAGGTGCCGGGTGACGTCCTCGGCACGCTGCTGCCCGCGCTCACTCGGCTGGACGCGGTGCCGACCGACACCACCGGGCAGGGCGCGTCCTATCTGGTGCAGGGTGAGATCCCGGCCGGTCTGGTGCACGCGCTGGAGCGCCGCCTGCCCGCGCTGACCCGGGGGGAGGGCGTGCTGGAGACCGAGTTCGACTGCTATCGACCGGTGCGTGGTCCCGCCCCCGTCCGGACCCGCTGGGACAACAATCCGCTGGATCGCAAGGAGTATCTGCTGGCGGTCGCGCGCCGCGTCGGCGGTCGGTAGCGGCGATATCCATTGCGGACGCGTCGCAGCCCTCCTACTGTCGTCGGTGCACAGTCAACCGAGCAACCCGGAGGGAGTACGCCATGTCGCGACGCGTCCGCACCGACGCCCGCTGGCGCCTGCTCTCCGCCGGCACCCCTCTGCGGTTGACCGCCGATACCCGTGCCTACTGCCCATCGCGGCGCAACGAGCCGGGGTGGCGCGACTGAGCCGACGCTGACGCGTCCGCCGGCCGCCCATCCCACCGGGATCGGGCGGCCCTTTCGTATCCGCGCACCGCCGCTGGCCGCCAAATATGATCATTAACGGTCACCGCACGACAGAAGGAGACCACCATGGGATTCACCCCCCTCGCCGGTACCCGGGCACCGGTCCGGGTCTGGGCCGACCCGTACGCCATCGAGCCGCAGGCCGCCAAGCAGCTGCGCAACATCGGCGCGCTGCAGTGGGTGCAGGGTGTCGCCGTCATGCCCGACGTGCACTTCGGCAAGGGCGCCACCGTCGGCTCGGTGATCGCGATGCGGCAGGCCGTCTCGCCGGCCGCGGTCGGCGTCGACATCGGCTGCGGGATGTCGGCGGTCCGTACCTCGCTGACCGCCACCGACCTGCCGGACGACCTGGCCGGGCTGCGCTCCGCGATCGAGGCCACCATCCCGGTCGGCTTCGCCCAGCGCAAGGACTCGGTCGACACGCGTCGGATCCGGGGCCTGGAGCAGGCCGGCTGGGACGACTTCTGGGGCCGGTTCGCCGGACTGGACCGGCGGGTGGCGCAGCTGGAGACGCGGGCGCAGCGGCAGATCGGCACCCTCGGCGGGGGCAACCACTTCATCGAGGTCTGCCTGGAGCAGGGCGGCGCCGACGAGGGGCGGGTCTGGCTGATGCTGCACTCCGGGTCCCGCAACATCGGCAAGGAGCTGGCCGAGCGGCACATCGGGGTGGCCCGGGGGCTGCCGCACAACGCGGACCTTCCGGACCGGGACCTGGCCGTGTTCCTCGCCGGGACGCCGGAGATGGACGCGTACCGGCGGGATCTGTGGTGGGCGCAGGAGTACGCGCGGCGCAACCGGGCGGTCATGCTGGCCCTGCTCTGCGGCGTGGTGCGCGAGCACTTCCCGCAGGTCGGCTACGACGAGCCGATCAGCTGCCACCACAACTACGTCTCCGAGGAGAGCTACGACGGGGTGGACGTGCTGGTGACCCGCAAGGGCGCCATCCGGGCCGGCCGAGGTGACCTGGGCATCATCCCCGGGTCGATGGGCACCGGGTCGTACATCGTGCGGGGGCGGGGAAACCCGGACGCGTACTGCTCGGCGTCGCACGGGGCGGGGCGTCGGATGTCACGGGCGCAGGCCAAGCGGACGTTCAGCACTGACGACCTGGCCGCCCAGACCGCCGGGGTGGAGTGCCGCAAGGACGCCGGGGTGGTCGACGAGATCCCCGGCGCGTACAAGGACATCACCGAGGTGATGGCCCAGCAGGAGGACCTGGTCGAGGTGGTAGCGCACCTCAAGCAGGTGGTCTGCGTGAAGGGCTGACCTGCCGTGCGGGCCGGGGAGACCGGCCCGCACGGCCGCTGGTCAGAAGCCCACGAAGACTCGGCGCAGGTCGTCGATGGTCACCGAGCCGGTCACCTGCACCCCGTCGGGGGTGTGCTGGGGGCCCAGCCGTCCGGTGGCCAGCCGCAGCCACGCCTCGGCCGGGGCCACCAGCTCCCCGTCGGGACGCTCCGGCGCGTCGACGATCTCGACCTTCTCGCCCAGCCGCAGCCCGAACGTCCGCTCGGGCGCGTGCAGCCGGACCAGCACTGTGGCCTCCCGGCCGGCCAGCTCCTGGGGTCGGCTGGTCCAGGCCAGCATGCCGCCGATCTGGTCGAGCAGCAGCGCCACCGCACCCGGCGTCACCGCCGCGAACCTGTTGAACGCCACCTCGGCGTCCCACTGGTGCAGGGCGAATTCGCTGAGCCGGAACCGGGCCGCGGTGGCCACGTCGACCGGCTCCGGCAGGAAGCCGAGGTCGATCCGCATCGAGGCCCGGGTGTCGGCGTCCAGCGCCTCGTACGCCTCGACCAGCCGTTCGTTGGTGGCGAGGAAGCCGGCGGCGTGCTCGGCCGGGGACATCGCGTCCCAGCGTGCCCAGACGCCACGGTTGAAGTCCCCGTCCGGACCGGGCGCGCCGGAACGGGCGGCGTCCAGCGTCGCCAGGTTGATCTCGGCGCCGCTGCCCAGGTGGCTCAGCACCTGGGAGACCTGCCACTCGCTGGCCCCCGACGGCCGGAGCAGGTCGTCCTCCTTGAGGTCCCGTACGAGCGCGGCGAGCTCCTCGTGGCCCGCCCGCAGAGCTGTGATGATCTGGTCAGCAGGGGTCGACATGGATCTCCTCAAACGGATTTTCGACGATGGTCGGGACGTTACCGGACGTGGCCACCGGCCGGCCCGCCCCGGTGTCGGGCGCGTTCCGGCCGGCGGCCACGTCGGTCGGGCTCAGCCCATGTGCACTGTGTTGCCGGTTGGGATGTCCTCCTTGCGGACCTTCACCAGCACCAGGGTGGCCAGTCCGGCGAGCACGATCAACGCCGCGCCCCAGGCGAAGGCCACCCGGTAGCCGTGCACCAGCGCCTCGACCTGGTTGACCGGGTTCGGCGCCCGGCCGACCAGATAGGCGGCGACCGCGCTGGTGTAGAAGGTGTTCAGCAGCGCGGTGCCGAGCGAGCCACCGATCTGCTGGGTGGCGTTGAGCGTCGCGCTGGCCGCGCCGGCGTCGTGCTCCGGCACCCCGACCAGGGCGAGGCTGGACAGCGGGACGAAGGTGAAGCCCAGCCCCAGGCCCAGGACGACCTGCGCGGGCAGCAGGTGGGTGAGGAACGAGGTGTCCACGTCGATCTGGGTCAGCACCAGCATGCCCAGGGCGGCGAGCACCGAACCGGCGACCATCAGCGGCTTGGCACCCAGGCGGGGCATCAGCTGGCTGGCACCACCAGCGGCGATCAGCACACCTGCGGTGACCGGCAGGGACGCGAGACCGGCTTCGAGGGGCTTGTACTGCAACACCACCTGGAAGTAGAAGGTCAGGAAGAGGAACGCCCCGAACAGGCCGGCGCCGATCAGCGTCGAGGTGAGGAACGCCCCGCCCCGGTTGCGGTCCAGCACGATCCGCAGTGGCAGCAGCGGGTGGCTGGAGCGCAGCTCGATCACCACGAAGGCGGCGAGCAGCACCACGCCCGCGGCGATGAAACCGAGCGTCGCGGTGGCGTCCCAGCCGTCCTCGGCGGCCTTGGTGAAGCCGTAGACCAGGGAGACCAGGCCGGCGGTCACCACTATCGCACCGGGTACGTCGTAGCGGGTGTTGCCGTGTGCCCGGCTCTCCGGCACCAGCGGCAGCGCGAACGCGATGGCGATGGCGGCGACCGGGATGTTGACCAGCAGGCACCAGCGCCAGTCGGCGTACTCGGTGAGCACACCGCCGAGCAGCAGACCGACCGCCGACCCACCGCCGGCGATCGCGCCGTACACCGCGAAGGCCTTGGCCCGCTCGGTGGCCTCGGTGAACAGGACGGTGAGCAGTGCCAGCGCGGCCGGGGCGAGCAGCGCGCCGAAGGCGCCCTGCAACGCGCGGGCGGCGAAGAGCATCTCACCGGTGGTGGCCAGACCGCCCAGGGCGGAGGCGAGCGCGAAACCGGTCATGCCGACGATGAAGGTGCGCTTGCGCCCCCAGTAGTCGGCGATGCGACCGCCGAGCAGCAGCAGACCACCGAAGGCCAGCGTGTAGGCGGTGATCACCCACTGCCGGTTCGCGTCGGTGATCCCCAGGTCCGCCTGGGCCTGCGGCAGCGCGATGTTCACGATGGTGGCGTCCAGGACGACCATCAGCTGTGAGACCGCGATGACCGCCAGCGCGATCCAGCGCCGCGGGTGCGGCGCGCCTGTCGACGCCCCGGCGTTGGGCGCGCCGGGCGCGGTCGAGGTGGTTCCGGGCATGGTGAAGCCTTCCGTGTTGCGAATATCGGTGATTCAGGCCGGCGACGGACGGTCGTGCTGATAGCGGAGTACCGGGATCAGCACCTGGTCGACGACCTGGGTGAGGAACGCGTCATCGGCGGGTAGGCCGTGCGCGACGATGCGGGACATGGTGAGCGCGGGCGCCAGATCGTGGAACAGCTCCCGTTCGCCGGCCTCCGGCGGGATCTCCCCGCGGGCGGCGGCCCGGACCAGGATGGCGGTGCTTGCCACCCGCCCGGCCGGCAGCACCTGGTGACGCACCAGGCGTTCCAGCTCGGGGTTGGTCCGCATGGCGAAGGTCAACGCCTGCATGAGGTCGCAGTCGGCGGTGCAGATCGCGGCCGTGGCCCGCAGCAACTCGATCAGGTCCCCGCGGAGGGAGCCGGTGTCGGGCGGGTTGTGTACACCCACCTGCCGCTCGCGCAGGGCGGCGACGACCAGCTCGGCCTTGCCGTCCCAGCGTCGGTAGATGGTGGCCTTGCTGACGTGGGCGCGGGCGGCGACGGCGTCGATGGTCATCCGGTCGAAGCCGACCTCGCGCAGGGTGTCGATGACGACTGTGAACAGGTCGTTGTCGGTGCAGCGCGGAGCCCGGGCTGCCGGCACCCCGGCACCCGCGCCCACCTGCTGACCACCCAGCATCTCGACCCCCCGCGAAACGATGTCGTACCGACCCTAGTTCGCGGTTGGCTGATCGTGCAGGGTTTCGTGAGTTGCCTCGCACTGAGTCGGCGAAACGGTCACGTTTCACGCGGTGTCAGCCCAGGTGGCAGGATCAGTACGAGTCGTGTGGTCAGGAACCCAGCGCCACTTCCACCTTCTTGCGGGTGCCCCAGCCGGTGCGCCAACAGGTGGCGATGCCGTACCAGCGGATCGCCCGGAGCACCACCAGGGCGAACACCACGGCGACGGGCGTGAGGAGCCAGGTGCCCCACTGGTAGGCCGTCGACTGGTCCGATCGTCGTACCGTCATGTAGCGGAGCGCCTGCCCGTACCCGACGATCAACGGCACAGCCACCAGCCACGGAATCGCCCGCGGATCGGGGTCGATGATCGGCGACAGGATCGCCACCGCCACGAACAACACCGTCGCGACCACGGTGGCCGCCCAGCGCAGCAGATGCAGCCACCACGCGATCGACCGCAACGACAGGTACCGGACCCGCCACCAGGTCCTGATGAAGCTGCCGCGCATCCAGCGCAGGAACATCCGGCAGAAGTGCCCGGCGTTCTCCGGCATGAGGGAGAACGCGAACGCCGAGGGCTGCTGCACGGTACGTCCCCGGACCATCGCGAAGAGGGTGAGCAGGGAGTCGTCGGAGAAGGGCACCCGCTGGCCGAAAAACGTCTCCGTCAGATACGCGCCGAGGTTGTCGCGAACCACCTCCGCGCGGTAGGCGGCGATCGGGCCCGAGTTCACCCACACGCACCCGAACACCGACAGCGACGACCGGTCGGTGAGCTGCCCGGTCACCAGCCACAGGTCGGTGAACCGGGTGAGGAAGCTGCTGCGCACGTTCGCTGCCATCACCACCCCGGCCACAGACTGCACCGCCGGATCGGCGAAGGGTTTCAACAACTCCCTGAGGGCGTTCGGGTCCGAGATGGTGTCCGAGTCCACCGTCCAGTAGACGTCGGCTGCCGGGGTCGACCGCACCGCGGCCGCCTGGGCGTGCCGTTTGCCGGCATTGGGTTGGATGTGCCAGGCGGCGATGATCCCGTGTACGGGGGCGACATCGAGAAACCACCGCTTGATCGGCTGGTAGCCCTCGGTCAGCTTCGACCCGTCGTCCACCACGTAGATGGTGTCTGGTTTGCGTGTTTGGAAGATCATGGATTCGAGGCAGGCCCGCAGGGCGCCCGGATCCTCGTTGTACGCCGGCACGATGCCCACCACGTGCAGAGCGTCGAGGTGCCCCTGCATCCGGTCGGTGACCACTGCGGGCTTCTCCAGATAGGAGGTGCCGAGCTGCCAGATCAGCAGCAGGAACATGGCGGCGTACGCGAAGGTGAAGCGGTGACCACCTCCGTCGATGGCGCCGATCACGGCGAGGACGTGATGGGCGGTCCACGCCGCCGCGGCGGCCAGGACGACCGCCGCGGCGAACAGGACACGACCCTTCGTGACGCTCGCGGTCACTGTCCGACCGACTGCTTACGACGGAACGTCATCCGGATCATGATGAAGCCGACGAGGACGGCTGTCGCTCCGGTGAGGGCGATGGTGAGCGGCAGGGGGAGGGCGTAGCTGCCGATACCGGCAGCGCCGCCGATCGTGACAACGCCCATACCGGTACGGGGAAGGCTGCCACCGGACATGATGTATCTCCGCTCTTCGAGGGATGCTGAGGCTGTAACGGCCGCGACCGGTACGACGCCAATGTGGCCCGGCCGTCACACTGCTGAACTGCGAATATGACTCTGCGCAATGACGCGCTCACGTTCGCAAACAAGTTTGTCCAGGTCAATCTCGAAGGTCACGTGAACGGTCGTCCGGCCCGGTCCGAGGAACCTTCCCGCTGCCGGCGTGTCGGAGACGTCCTCCCGGCTCCACGGCACCTGGCCTGCGCTTTCACCGCGTGGCCGGGTCAGGCCCGGCAACGTCGGCGAGCATCCGCGCTGTCGGGTAGACGTCAGGGCCGCACGTCGCTGTCGACAAATGGATGACGCATCGGGTTAACACCCTCTGGGGCAGGGTGGTCAGTCGCGGGGTGCGAGGACCACCGGCACGGCCATCGTGTTGATCCGCGCGCCGTTGTCGGCGGACACCTCGTACACCTCGACAGTGCCCCTCTGTTCGCGGATCGTGCCCCAGCCGATCACCACCCGGTAGCCGCCCCGACAGCCGCTGCCGCAACTGGCGGTACCGAAACCGGTGGCCACCGTCTGACCGCCGGCGTCCAGCACCCGGACGCTCACAGTGGCCTCGAACACGGTGGCCGTGCCGGTGACGACGAGCGGGGCGGAGACGCGCTCGCCGGGGATCGGGCCGGTGACCACGATCGGTGGCAGCAGGTCCGCGTAGTCCGCCCGGTCGACCGGGGCCGCGCCGTCGAGGCGGACCTGACGAACGCTGGGGAACTGGGTGAGCGTCCACACCACCTGCGCCTCGCGCAGCCGCCGGGTGGCCGGGTCGCCCACGGACGGCAGGCGCAGCGTCGCCACGCCGTCGGCGATGCGGGTGACAGTGACGCCGGCCGGAAGCAGGGTGATCATCCCGGTGGCAGCCTCGGCCGGGCTCGGCCCGGCGGCCAGTTCGGTGAGCGCCAGTCGGGACGTCGCGACGGTGGCCGGCCGGGTGCGCCGGGTCGGCACGAGCAGCCCGGCGCGGACGTACCACAGCTCGATGGTCACCGGGTCCGGCCGGCGCGTGCCGGTGGACACCGCCGTCGACGGACCCGACGGCCGGCTCGCGGGCGGTGACGTCGGTGCCGCGGCCCGGGTCGGGGTGGGTTCCGGACGGTCGGTGGGAGCGACGCTCGGCGGCGGCGCGGTGGGCGCCGGGCCGAGGTCACCGGAGCGGGGAGTGCCGCAGCCGCCGAGCAGGAGCGCCGCGACCAGCGCCGACGCGCCAAGCCCGACCGAGCCTCGGCCGGTCACCCCACACCGCCCGGCGAGCCGGTGGTACGCCCAACCGGCCGCGGGTGGGCGCGGTCGTCCCGGTGCGGCGGGTCACCGTGCGGGCCGGCGGGACCGTCAGCGGGCAGCTCCAGCCGGAACCGGGTGCCCTCACCCGGTTCGCTGCGCACGCTCAGCGCGCCGCCGAGCAGCTCGGCGTGCTCCCGCGCGATGGCCAGCCCGAGCCCACTGCCCGGCGCGGAGCGGGACGGATCGACCTGGTGGAACCGGTCGAACACACGGGACAGATGCTCGGCCGGGATGCCCGGCCCCTCGTCGGTCACCTCGAAGACGACAAGGGGACCGGCGCGCGCCACGCCGGCCGTGATCTCGCCACCGCCGTGCTCGACCGCGTTGGCGACCAGGTTGGCCAGCACGCGCTCCAGCCGACGCCTGTCGGTCCGCGCCGCTACCGGATCACCGGTGACCCGCACCCGCGGCGACCAGCCGCGCGCCGCGACGATGCCGTGCAGCAGCCCCACCGCGTCGACCGACCCGACGTCCAGCCGCTCCCGCCCGGCATCCAACCGGGAGATCTCCATCAGGTCCTCGACCAACCGGCGCAGCCGGACCACGTCGCCGACCAGCAGCCGGGCCGCCGGCCGGGCGTCGTCGGGCAGCTGGTCGAGGTGCTCGCGCAGCAGCGACGCCGCCGCCACCAACGCGGTCACCGGGGTACGCAGCTCGTGCGCGACGTCGGCGGTGAACCGTCGCTCGCGGGCCTGTGCGGCCGACAGCGCGGCGATCTTCGACTCCAGGGCCCCGGCCATCTCGTTGAACGTCGCCGCCCAGACGCTGAACTCGTCGCGCCCGCGTACCGGCAGACGGGTGGCGAGCAGGCCCTCGGTGAGTGCTCGGGCGGCCCGGCTGGCCCGGCCCACCGGCTCCAACGTGCGGCGGGCCAGTGCGTGACCCACGGCGGCGGCGAGCAGCACCACGAGCGCCCAGCCGGCCACCAGCGCGGTGCGGAGCTGACCCAGGTCGGTGGCGACGTCGTCCTCCACGGTCAGGACGTACAGCTCGGCGGTCGAGCCGGGAATGCGCCCACCGATCACCAGCAGCCGAGGGCGCTCCTTCGGCGCGGAGCGCTGATAGCCGAGCCGCCCGTCCGCGACGACGGCCCGCAACCGGGTGCCCAGCACCGGGGCGTACGCGGGGTGCGAGGCGCGAGTCGGGCCGTCGACGAGCAGCACGTGCCGACCGCTGGCCTCGAAGCTGGTGAGCAGTTCGGTGCTGCGCTGCTCGGTCAGCGGCAGGAACTGCCCGGCGAGAACGAGCTGGTAGCGGGCGTCGGCAGCGGCCTCGTGCAGCGACGCGTCCAACCAGGACTGCCGCAGCAGCAGCCCGGTCCCGCCGGCGAGCAGCCCGGCCGAGACGCCGGCCACCAGGACGAACGCGACCGTCAGCCGGCGCCGCAGGCGCCCGGGGAACACTGCGCGTCCGGCCATCGCCGCCCCCCGTCAGCCCGTCGACAGTTTGTAACCGGCGCCGCGCACGGTCCGGATCAGCCGTGGCTGCGCCGGGTCGTCCTCGACCTTCGCGCGTAGCCGCTGCACCGCCACGTCGACAAGTCGGGAGTCGCCGAGGAAGTCGTGGTTCCAGACCAGGTCCAGCAGCAACTCCCGGGTGAAGACCTGACCGGGCCGGCGGGCCAGCTCCAGCAGGAGGCGGAACTCGGTGGCGGTGAGCGCCACCTCCTGGCCGTGCCGGCGCACCACGAAGCCGTCCGGGTCGATCTCCAGACCGCCGACCTCGATGACTGTCGAGGGGGCCGGCAGGCTGACCCTGCGCAGCACCGAGCGAACCCGGGCCACCAGCTCGGGCAGGTCGAAGGGCTTGCGCAGATAGTCGTCCGCGCCGCACTCCAGCCCGACCACCACGTCGATGGTGTCGGTGCGCGCGGTCAGCATCAGGATCGGCACCTGGCTGCTCCGCCGGATCTCCCGGCAGACCTCCAGGCCGTCCAGGCCCGGCAGCATGAGGTCGAGCACGATGAGGTCGACCGGGTGGGCGCGGAACGCGGCCAGGGCCTGCCGCCCGTCTACCGCGGTGTCGACCCGGAAACCGGCGCGACGCAGACCGAGGGCGGTGACCTCCCGGATCGAGAAGTCGTCCTCGACCACCAACACGCGGCCCTCCATCACCCGAGGGTAGACCCGGCGCCACAGTGCGTAGCCCTGGCAGAACGGCCGACATCGGCGACCGGCTGGCCCCCTCCGGGCACCGCCCAACCGCTACGGTCAGGTGCCTTCGGCACCCCTGAACCGGCTCACACGAAAGGGCACGACGTGAAACGTCATGGCTGCGTGATTCGACTCCGCCCCGAGCAGCGGGAGACCTACCTGCGGTTGCACGCCGCCGTCTGGCCGAGCGTGGAGAAGACGCTGCGCGAGGCGAACTTCCGCAACTACACCATCTTCCTCCACGACGACCTGCTCTTCGGCTACTACGAGTACGTCGGCGACGACTACGAGGCCGACTCGCGGCTGATCGCGGCGGACCCGCAGACGCAGGAGTGGTGGAAGCTGACCGACCCGTGTCAGGAGTCGATCGCCGAGCCCGGCTCGGGGGACTGGTGGGCCCCGATGCGCGAGGTTTGGCACCTGGCCGACGAGGCCTAGGTTGACGGCGCCGATCATGGAGTTGTGGTGCCCGTTGTGGGGGCTGCCGGTCGCTTTGTCACCCACCACAACTCCATGATCGGCGGGGCGGGGCGGGTCTGACAGCTCGTTCCGACGCTGGGTGGCCGGTGATGTCTTTTACTTGACACCTAAACCTTCCGGGCGGAGCATCGACAGAAATCGATTGATGTCGTCCCGGGAGGACACTCATGCGCAAAATCGCTGACCGGAGCGCCGCGGCTCTCGCCGCCGCACTGATCACCACGCTGACCGTGACGCTGCCGGCATCGCCAGCGGCTGCTGGCGAGCCGGTCCAGAGCCCCGACAACGGCCTGGTCTTCTACTCCAGCTACCCGACCGAAGTGGTCGGCAGGCAGGCCACGCCCGATGGCATCTGCCGTCCACTTCCCGCCGAGGCGACCTGGGCGTTCCCCTGGAGCGGCGGCTTCCACAGCGTCCCCGGCTACCGGACCCCCGACTGCAGCGGCCCGGGGTACGAACTCAACAACTTCCACAGCTGGCCCGAGGGCCTCTTCCTCAGCTACCGGGCCAGCTGACGGGTCGTTCACTCACGCCACCAGCTGCGTCATCGGCCAGTGCCCGTGGTGGGCGGACCGCACTATGATGCGGGTGTCGAGATTGGATCCGAGTGGTCCGATGTGACGACGGACCCACGGCATCGCGGGAGCGACAGTGACCGACGGTGGGAGCAGGGGCGATGCCGACCGGCGCGAGCGCGGGACGACGCCGCAGCGCACCAGCGTCGGGGTAGCTGTCGCACTCGCGCTGTTGGCGGTCCCGCTACTGCCGATCATGTGCCTGTCAGGGCTGGCGCTTGTCACGAGCATGGCTCCGTCCGAGCCGTGCCGACCCCCGTTCGTGCCGGATCCCTCGGACTGCGGACCCGAGCCGTTGGCGTTGCTCCCGACCGCGTTGCTGGCGGGCGGCTACGGCACCGCCGCCATTGTCCTGGCCCTCAGAGCTGCCCTGCCGCAGTGGGTGCGCATCGGCGCCCTGTGCGTGGCGCCGGTTGCTGCCGTCCCACTTCTCTGGGCCCTGTTCGTCTACCGCCCCTACTGATCAGGCTGGCAGCGCGGTCAGCGTGCCGTGGGCCGCCGGGCCGCCGAGCTGCGAGAATCGGTGGTCGGGCCGGTCCGCCGTGTCCCGAGATTCCGTCGTCTCGCGCCGCCGTCGAAACAGGTCCACAAAAAATTCTGGTAGTGCTGTCGATTGGGATCCGTTCAGTTCGTAGCAGTGGTGAGAGCCCGCATCGCAACGGGCCGCACACCCACTGGAGGGCACGATGACCGCCACTGCGAACACGACCCGCGCCGCCACGTCGAACGTCGGTGCGCTGATCCGGACCGGTGTCGCCGCCACTGTCGCGGCGAGCGTCGCCACCATGGCCGTCGCCGCCGTCGGACACCTGGCCGGGATCAGCCTTGAGCTGGGCGGTGCCCCGATCCCCGTCACGGGGTTCGGCGTGCTGACCGCCGTCTTCTCGCTGATCGGCGTGATCATCGCCGGGTTGCTGGCGCGTTTCGCCCGACGCCCCCGGCTCACGTTCGTCCGCACGACGGTGGTGCTGACGACACTGTCAGTGGTGCCGGACGTGATCGCCGACGCCGGGATGGCCACCAAGGCGCTGCTGATGCTCACCCACCTGGTCGCTGCCGCGATCGTGATCCCCGCCGTCGCGCGCCGCCTGGCCGCCTGACCTGAGCCCAACCCACCATCGAGCTACCGGAGGATTGTCATGAAGCAGTACCTGCTGTCCGTTCACATCGTCGAGGGCGCGCCGACGCCGTCCGACGAGGAGACGCAGACCATGTTCACCGAGACCGGCCGGATCAACGACGACATGCAGGCCACGGGCGCCTGGGTCTTCGGCGGGGGACTCACCTCGCCGGACAGCGCCACTGTCGTCCGGGTCGAGAACGGCGTCACCGCCACGAGCGATGGGCCGTTCGCCGAGACGAAGGAGCACATCGCCGGGTTCTGGGTCATCAGGTGCGCGGACCTGGACGCGGCGCTGGCCTGGGCCGAGAGGTGCGCGGCGGCCTGCGGCCCGGTCGAGGTGCGTCCCTTCGACGACCTGTCCCAGGCCTGACCAGCAGCCGGTCTCCCGACATGGACCTGGCGGGCATCTACCGCGCGGAGTACGGCCGCTGCGTCGCCACCCTGGCCCGCCTCCTCGGTGACATCAACCTCGCCGAGGAGGCCGTCCAGGACGCCTTCACCACCGCGCTGCAGAAGTGGCAGACCCTGCCGCCGAATCCGGGCGCCTGGATCGTGACCACCGCACGCAACCGTGCCGTCGACAGGCTTCGCCGAGAGTCGACACGCGAGGCCCGGCACGCCCAGGCCCTGCTGCTGTATCACCAGGATGAGCCCTCGGAGGTGGGACCGGTGCCGGACGACCAGCTGCGACTCATCTTCACCTGTTGTCACCCGGCGCTGGCCCCGGAGGCACGGACGGCTCTGACCCTGCGCCTGCTGGGCGGCCTCGACGTACCGGAGATCGCCCGTGCCTACCTGGTCCAGGAGGCGACCGTCGCCCAGCGGATCGTGCGCGCCAAGAAGAAGATCCGCGACGCCGCCATCCCGTACCGGGTGCCGGCCGAACATGAGCTGCCGGACCGGCTGCCGCCCGTCCTCGCCGTGCTCTACCTGATGTTCAACGAGGGCTACGCGTCCACCGCCGGCCCGTTGATCAGAACGGACCTGTGTGCCGAGGCGGTCCGGCTCGCCCGCGAACTCGCCGCGTTGATGCCCGACGAGCCCGAGGTCCTGGGTCTTCTCGCCCTGCTGCTCCTGACCGAGGCGCGCCGTCCCGCCCGGCTCGGCCCGGCCGGCGACCTGGTGCTGCTGGCCGACCAGGACCGATCACTGTGGAACCGGCAGCTCATCGTCGAGGGGCATGACCTGGTCCGCCGATGCCTACGCCGCAACCGGCCCGGGCCGTACCAGATCCAGGCCGCGATCGGCGCTGTGCACACCGACGGCGCCGCCACCGACTGGCCGCAGGTCCTCGCCCTGTACGACCAGCTCCTCGCACTCGCGCCAACCCCTGTCGTCGCGCTCAACCGTGCGGTAGCCGTCGCCGAGGTGCACGGGCCGGCGGTGGCCCTCGCCGCGCTGGAGGGCGTCGACCTCCCGCGCTATCACCGGCTGCCCGCCACCCGGGCCGAACTGCTCGCCCGGCTCGGACGCAACGACGAGGCCCGAGCCGCCTACGACCAGGCCGCGGCACTGGCCACTAACCCGACCGAGCGGGCCTACCTGGAGACCCGTCGCGACGAACTCACCGGTGAATGGAGAGCATCATGACCGCTACCTACACAGTCGACGTCTTTTCCAGCCTCGACGGCTTCGGCACCACCAGCGGGAACTGGGGCGGCTACTGGGGAAAGCAGGGGCCCGAACTGCTCGCGCACCGCCTGTCCGTGTACAGCGCCGAGCAGCGCATGGTCTTCGGGGCCAACACGTACCGGGTGTTCGCGCAGATGCTGGCCGCGAGCAGCGAGGAGTCCGAGGTCCGCGACGCCTGGGTGACCCAGATGAGGAACCTCCCGGCGACAGTGGTGTCGGAGACGCTGGAGGGCCCCCTCGACTGGCCGGACGGGACCGTCGTGCGCGGTGACGCGGTCGACGTCGTCGCCCGGCTCAAGGAGGAGTCCGCCGTGCCCCTGCGATCGCACGGCAGCCTGTCGTTGAACCGGGCGCTGATGGCCGCCGGACTGGTCGATTTCGTCCAGGTGACGCTCTTCCCGGTGATCACCGGACAGACCGGCACCGAGCCGATCTTCCAGGGAGCGGCCGACTTCGACCTGGAGTTGATCAAGAGCCGGACCCTCGACGGCCGCACCCAGGAGCTCGTTTACCGGCCCACCCCGCACGTCTGAGTCATCACGCCGGAGAGCATGCGCCGGGTCTTCGCCCGGAAGCTGTCGATCAGCCCGGCCGCCCACCAACGCCGGTTCGCTACGGCGCTCCGCGCCCAGCCGGGTTAGGCCCACGCTTGGCCGTCCGCCTCACCTTGGCGGACGGCCAGGCGGATCGGCCGGTTCGATCACCACTGGTGGGCGACGTCGAGCACCACCCGGCTGTGAGTGCCGGGGCCGGCGAGCACGAGCACCCGGAACGGCAGCCGCGCCCGTACGCCGACGGCGAACGTGCTGTAGCCCTCGAAGCTGCCGCCGAACACCACGTCGCGCAGCGTCGGGTAGCGCAGCAGGTTCGCCACGTGCTCGCCTACCGCGTAGGGCACGGTGCCCAGGTGGTCGTCGTCGTACGCCGGTGCCCGCAGCGAGACCCGCAGCAGGGCGCCGCCGGCGGTGTACGGCGACAGCGCCAGCCCTTCGCCCTCGGTCCACGTCTCCCCGTAGCCGATCGCGTAACCGTCGACGGGGCCGTTGAACTCGAACACCACCCGGTCGTAGCAGTCGTGCCGGCCGGTCCGTACGTCGATCAGCGGGGCGTCGCTCAGCGCGCCGGCCGCCTTCTCCGCGCTGCCCCAGGTGATCCCGCAGTACGGCGCTCCGGTCGTGGTGCCCGCCGCGGTGCTGCTGCCGGCGCTGGCGACCAGCCCGGCGAGGACGACCGTCAACGCGGTCAGTGCGCTCCTGATCCTCATGGTTCCTTCTCCGTCCGGTTCCGGGGTCACGTCACGGCGGCGCTGCCGGTGACCCTCTGCCGCCACCGTCGTCCTGTCCCGGCACAGGAGCTTCGCCGCGACGTAACCGCCGAGTAACAGCAGGCGGCCGGACCGTCAGATCGGGGACAGACGGACATCGACGAGTGTCGTAGCCTCCATTTCGCACGCGGTCCCCGGCATGTGGCCACCGTCGGGAGTTGCGCTCCGGATGCATCCGGGGTGACACGTGCGTTCAGCCACTGACGTCTGCCGTGGTGCGGGCAGTCCGCCGACTCTGGCGTGTCACGGCGCGGCCTCCGCAGGACGGTGCGGAGGCCGCGTCGCTGTCGTGACGCCGTGTCCTCGGCCGCGCAGGTGCCGGGTGGAGCCCAACCGCCGTCGACGTCGCCGGTATGACGCTTCCGCTATGCCGAACATCGAACGCCGTCACACTAATATCGGCGTACATCGATGACCGGCGGCCCGATGGTCGTCGGACGACCGTAGGGGAGTGCCCGATGTTCCGAGGACAACTGAGACGCGCGGCGCTGGCCATGCTGGTGGCGATCCTGGCGGCGGCCGGGATGCAGCTCGCCACCGGCACGCCGGCCGCCGCCGTCCGGACCGTCTACTACGACGCGAGCCGGACCGGCGAGTTCCGCACCAACTTCGACCAGGCGGCGCAGATCTGGAACAGCCGGGTCAGCAACGTCCGACTCCTGGCCGGCACCCCGGCCAGCATCACCATCTACGTCGACGACGGCTGGCCCCGCGCGCAGCCGACCGGTCTCGGCTCGGGCCGGATCTGGATGGGCCGCACGGCCGTCAACCAGGGCTACGACCGCACCCGCATCGCCACCCACGAGGTCGGCCACATCCTGGGCCTGCCGGACCGGCGCACCGGCCTCTGCTCCGACCTGATGTCCGGCAGCAGCGCACCGGTCTCCTGCCGCAACGCGAACCCCAGCGCCGCCGAGGCGAGCCGGGTCAACTCGCTGTTCGCCGGCACCCTGGCCGCACCGGCCAGCACGACGTACACCTGGAACGACGCCTCGGACATCAGCCCGCTGGTGGTCGGCGGCCGGCCAGCCACCGAGAACTACCCCTTCATGGTGTACGTCTCCGGCTGCACCGGCACGCTGATCAAGGGCAACTGGGCGGTCACCGCCAAGCACTGTTCGACGCCGTCCTCGGTGCGGGTGGGCAGCGTCAACCGCACCAGCGGCGGGACCGTGGTGCGGGTGACCCGGGCGGTCAACCACCCCAGCGTCGACGTCAAGCTGCTGCAACTGGCCAGCTCGGTCACGTACGCGCCGGCCCCGATCCCGAGCACCTCCGGCGCTGTCGGAACCGCCACCCGGATCATCGGCTGGGGCCAGACCTGCGCCCCGCGGGGCTGCGGTTCGGCCCCTGCCGTGGCCAACGAACTCGACACGTCCATCGTGGCCGACAGCCGGTGCTCCGGCATCAACGGCACGTACGAGATCTGCACCAACAACACCAACGGCAACTCCGGCGCCTGCTACGGCGACTCCGGTGGCCCGCAGGTGCGCCGGGTCAACGGAGTGTGGAACCTGATCGGCGCCACGAGTCGGGCCGGCAACAACAACTCCACCTGCGCGACCGGCCCGTCCATCTACGTCGACCTGCCGTCCATCCGATCGTGGATCTCCACTCAGGTGGGTGGCCTACCGGTCTGACCAGCAGCGACATCGCGGGCGGGGGGCGAGTGTCAGGCGCGCCCCCGCCCCGGTGTGCCGGTGTCACCCACGCGATCCCACGATGCGGTACGGTGCGTGGCATATCGGCACATCGGAGGTGGCGGCATGCCTACCGTCGTCGTTCTCGCGCTGACCCTCGCCCTCGCGCCCGCGCCGTCCCCATCGGCCACCTCGAACCCGCTCGGTGACATCGTGGGCGGCGTCGGCCAGATCGTCGACGACCTGCTCGGTGGCGACACCCCCAGTGCCGCTCCGACGCCGAGCGTCACCGCCTCCGCGGCGGCAACGCCGAGTCGGCCACCGGTCACCGGTAAGCCCAGCCCGGTGGAACCCACAGTGATTCCCGGGCCCGCCGTGTCGGCGGGCAGCGTCCCCGCACCAGCAGCCCCCGATCGCCGCACCGCTGGGGCGAGCAGCGGCACCAGCGAGGCAGCCGCGCCCTGGCGCGTCGGCGACACCCCCGCACCGACCGCCCCGCCTGCGCTCGCCAACCCCACCCGCAATGCCTGGCCACCAGTGTCGTACCTGCTGGTCGTTGCGGTCCTCGCGGTGTTGGCACTGCTGCTCCTGCGCCGCCGGGCCCCCGTTTCCGCCGCCGCACCCGATCCCGGTCCGACGTCGGATCCCGGGCCGGAGCCGGATCCAGGCCCGACGCCGGACAACGTCAGCCGGTTGCCGACCAGCCTCAACGCCATCTACGAGATGGGCCGGCAGGACGAGCGACTCGAGCAGGAGCGCCGCCGGCGTACCTGAGGGCACGCCGTCCTCACGACGCCGAGTAGGCGCCCTCACGCCGGGGGATCGCGTCGTCGTACGCCCCGACCGGCCCGCTGTAGCGGGCCTTGCCCTTCGGGTACGGCCAGGCGTTCGCGGCGCAGCCGTGCAGGCCCAGCGTCTGCTGCTGCATCACCGGCGCCGGCCGGCCCCGCCCGGGGCACCGCTCGTGGCCGTACCCGAGTTTGTGCCCCACCTCGTGGTTGACCATGTACTGCCGGTAGGTCTGCACCGTCGCGCCGTAACCCGGCACCCCCTTGACCCAGCGCGCCACGTTGAGCACCACCCGGCCCCCGTTGCGGCAGGAGGTGTAGGCGTCCGGCACGTCCTGGCAGAGGGTGTCGCGGGTGCCGGGGGTCGCCAGGTAGATGGTGAAGTCGGTCCGTTCGCCGGCACCGACCCGGCGCAACCGCCACGCCCCGCCCGCCGTCCACCCGCGTGGGTCGTTCAACGTCGTGGTGATCGCCGTGGCGATGTCCTTCGCCGGCAGGCCCCGGATGTCACGCTCGACGGCGACCCGGTAGCGCAGCAACCGGCCGGCAGTCGCGCGCACGGGGGTTGTCTCGCCGGGCGCCACCGACCAGCGGTTACCGCCGGTGGCGGGGTAGCTGACCGGGACGACGGGCGCGGAACTGGGTCGGACCTCGGCGGCCCCGGTCGGCCGACCGGTAGGTGTCGCCGGTCGGCTGGGCACCGGCCCAGCGGCGACCGGGACGGCGGCGGGTTGCCCGGCGGCTGGCAGGCCGCACCCGGTGAGCAGCGCCACCACCAGCAGTGACGCCATCGAGGCGGTACCCCAGCGGCGGGTAACCTTCGTCGACATGTCTCTCCCCTCGCGCGTCGCCGGGTGGCGGCGCGGAGGAGAAGACGGGTGACAGTGGCGAAAAGTTGATGTGACCCAGGGCTCAACCTTTTGCCGGCTCCGCCCGTCTCTAGCTCTGTGGCACGGGGAGGGTTCGCGGTGGCGCGGGGTGACGCGGATTTCGTCGAGTTCGCGCGGGCGGCGTCCGCGCGACTGGTGCACGCCGCGTTCCTGATGACAGGTGACCACCACCAGGCCGAGGACGCCGCGCAGACCGCGCTGGTGCGCACCTACGCGTCGTGGTCGCGGATCCACGACGACGACGCCTACGGATACGCCCGCCGCACGCTGGTCAACCATCTGGTCGACGGGTGGCGACGGCCGATGCGGGAGTACCCGACCGACGAGGTGCCGGAGCAACGGCGTGGCGACGTGGCCGACGACGTAACCACCCGGCGCTGGTTGATCACCATCCTCGGTGCGCTCAGCCCCCGGGAGCGCGCCATCGTCGTCCTGCGCTACTACTTCGACCTGCCGGAGGCGCAGGTGGCCCGGGAACTCTCCGTATCCGTCGGCACTGTCAAGAGCACCAGCTCGCGAGCCTTGGAGAAGTTGCGCACCGCAACCCCCCGCACGGCCGATGAGAGGGCGCGCCGATGAGCGAGCTGGAACGGCTGCGCCACGCGATGCGGGCGACCGAGCGTCCCGACGCCGTGCTCGATCTGGACTCCGTGATGCGCGAGGGACGTCGGCTGCGTACCCGTCGACGCCTCGCCGGAGCCGGGGCGGCGACGCTCGTGACCGGCCTGGCCGCCGTGGTCGTCGTGGTGGCGGTCGGCGCGTCCGGGCCCGGCGATCCGGCGCCGACCGAGCGCCCGCCGCCGGTCGCCGTCGCCCCACCGTCGGTCGGTGTCTCGCCGTGGGCGGAGAAGTCGCTGGGCTCCACGCCACCGCCGACTGTGGGCCGCGACGAGCCGCCACCGAAGGCCCTGGGCCAGATCGTGGACAGCGGGGTGCGGCACGGCGCGGAGCGTCGGGTCTACTACTTCGTCGCGGTGTCCGTGCCCGGTGAGCCCAAGGTGTCCATCGGGCTGGCCGCCGGTCGCCAGGCTCCGGACGGCTCGTTGAGCACCGACATCCTGGTCAACGACGTCCACGGCAGCGACCGCGGCGCCGGATTCCACCAGATCGGCTACGACGAGGGCTTTGCCGCGCCGGTGCCCACCTTCGGCTACTTCGTCGGCCCCGCCAGACGGATCATCGGCACCGTCGGCGGTCGGCAGGTCGACGCCCGAGTGGCGCCATGGAGTGGCGACAAGCAGGTGCTGATCTTCTGGTTCGACCCGGCGCGGCTCACTCCGGGGGAGCGGCTGGACGGCATCATCGCCCGCGACGCCAGCGGCCGCCGACTCTGACCCGCCGCCGGCACTCAGGCCAGTCGACGCTCGATGGTCACAGTCGTTCCCTCGGCGGTGGAGACCAGCCGCACGTCGCCGTAGGCGTTCATCAGCAGCGCGCCGCGTCCCCGGTCCATCGCCGGCCGGCGGTCCCGCCAGGTGCCGAAGTCCCGTACCGAGATCCGGATCAGTCCGCCACCCACCTGGGCGCGCACCCGTACCTCCGGACGACTGGGTCGCTGTGCGTGCTCGACGGCGTTGTTCATGGCCTCGGAGGCGGCGAGCAGGAGATCTTCCAACACGTCCGGGTCCACGTCCAGGTCGCCCAGCGCGCCACGGACGTCCCGACGCATCGCGGCGGCGGAGGTGGGGGCGGACGGGTACGTCCACCCCACGTCCAGGAGGTCGCCCAGCCCGTCCGGCTCGGCCGGCGCCTGCACGATCACGGCCGCGTCGCGGACGGGTTCGACCGCCGGGCCAGGCGCCCCCGGTTCCACCGGGGCGGGCCGAGCCGAGGGAGCTGCGGCAGCGACAGCGGCCGGGTCACCGACGACGGCCGCGGCAGGGGTACGGTCGCGGGCTCGGCGGATGCTGGCCCGGATCCGGGCGATCAACTCGGCCGCGGCGAACGGCTTGACCAGGTAGTCATCGGCACCCAGGCTCAGGCCCTCCACGCTGGCCTCCCCACCCGCACGGGCGGAGAGCACCAGCACCGGCAGCGTCCGGGTCGTCGGGTCGGCGCGTAGTCGGCGCACCAGGTCGAAGCCGTCCAGCACCGGCATCATCACGTCGGTGAGGAGCAGGTCGGGCAGCTCACTGTGGATCTCGTCGAGGGCCTGCCGGCCGTCGGTGACGGCCCTCACCCGCCAGCCCTGCCCGGTGAGCAGCCGGGTGAGGTACGCCCGCATGTCGGCGTTGTCGTCGGCGAGCAGGATCCGGGCCCCGGCCAACTCGTCAGTGGCCGGCCCGGACGCGGGATCGGGCTCGGTCAGCGCGTCCGGTTCGGTGAGCCAGCCCATCGCCTCCTCGACGGCGGCGCGTGCCGCGTCACCCCGCCCGTCCACCGCCGGCCCGGTGACCGCTGTGCGGTGCGCCGCCGACCAGGGCAGCGTCACCGTGAACCTGCTGCCGACGCCCACCTGGCTGGTCACGTGCACGTCGCCGCCCTCCAGCCGGGCCAACTCGTGCACCAGGGCCAGCCCGATGCCCGTGCCCTCGTGACTGCGCGAGCGGGCGCCCCGCACCCGGTGGAAGCGTTCGAAGAGTTTCGGCAGGTCCCGTTCCGCGATGCCGATGCCGGTGTCCGCGACGGTGAGGCGCACCTCTTCGTCGTCGGCGTCGACGGTGACCCGGATGCGGCCGATGAACGTGTACTTCAGTGCGTTGGAGAGCAGGTTCGTGACGATGCGTTCCCAGTTGACCGGGTCGACAGCTACCGGCCGGGGCAGCGGTGGGCAGCTCACCTCGAGAGTCAGCCCGGCCCGCTCGACGGCGGCCCGGAACACCCCGGCGAGTTCGGCGGTCAGCGCGGCCAGATCCACCACCCGGGCGTCGCTTCGCGCTCGCCCGGCCTCCAGGCTGGAGAAGGTGAGCAGGCTGTTGACCAGCGTCAACAGTCGGGTGGCGTTGCGCCAGCCGGTCTCCACCCGCTCCCGCTGCACCGCCGCCAACGGCGCGGTGGCGTCGGTGAGGGCGTCGGTCAGCGGGCCGAGGATGAGGGTCAACGGGGTACGGAACTCGTGGCTGACGTTGGCGAAGAAGTCGGTCTTGACCCGGTCCAGTTCCGCCATCGCCTCGATCCGGCGCCGCTCCTCCTCGTACTCCTGGGCGTTGCGCAACGCCACGGAGATCTGCTGGGCGAGCAGTTGGTGGAAGGAGCGGTACGCCTCGTCGAGCCCTCGGCTGGGGCTGACCCCGGCGAGCAGGACGCCGAGCGGCTGATCCTCGTCGGCGGAGGGCAGCGGTAGCGCCAGCGCGGTGCGAACCGGGTCGTTCCACGGGCCGGCGGGCAGCGGCAGCCGGTCGGCGACGTCGGTCACCTGGGTCGCCCGGCCCTCGGCGGCGTCCGCCAGCCCCCAGGCGTACGCGGGCGGGCCCGGGTCGGTCAGCTCGACGGTGTCCGGCAGGGCCGGGGCGTGCCCCTGGTCGCCGCCGGTGCAGGTGACCCGGCGCAGTGCCGTGCCGTCGCGCAGGTAGATGGCGGCGAACGGCACGTCCAGGGGGTGGCCGTCGATCACGTCGATCAGCCGCGCGCCGGTGGCGTCCACGCCGACGGTGCGCCCGTCGCCGAGCACGGACAGGTCGCGAAGGAGACGGAGGCGGCGTTCGCCGACGACCTGCTGGGTGACCTCGCTGCACACGGTCAGTACGCCGACGGTGCGGCCGTCGTCGTCGCGGGCCGGGGCGTGCGAGACGCTGAAGTAGGCCTCCTCGCGGTAGCCGGCCCGCTCCAGCAGCAGTTGCAGGGCGGGGACCCAGCTGGCCACCCCGGTCGCCATGGCCTCCTCGATCAGCGGGGCGAGCACGTTCCAGCCTTCGGCCAGCGTCACCCGTACGTCGTCGCCGAGCGCGGCGGGGTGCTTGTCGCCGATCAGGGCGGAGTACGCGTCGTTGTAGAGCTGGGAGTAGCTCTCACCCCAGAGCAGCAGCATGGGGTACCGGGAGGAGAGCACCATCCGGACGGCGGCGCGCAGGCTCTGCGACCATTCGTCGACCGGGCCCAGCGGGGTGCCGGCCCAGTCCAGTTGTGCCATCAACCGCCCGGTGTCGCCGCCGAGGAACAGGTCAGTGCTGGGTCGCGTCACGCTCGATCCGACCCCATCGCAAGCCCCCGTTCCGGGCCCGACGACCCCTGCCGCGTTACCTACCCATCCTGACACCTCTACTCACCTGTGCCGACGCCGGTACCCACAGTCGAACCGGCGGCGGTTCGGGACGAACGACCGATGCTCAACAAATAGATATCTGTAAGTGTCTCGGGTATCTCTCCAACCCCGAGGAGCCCCCATGAGAGGCAGAACGCTGAGCGCGGGAATCGCGCTCGCCGTGTTCGCCGGGATGACGGTGCCGCTGGTCGCCCAACCGGCGACCGCGTCACCTCCGACCGCCACGACGGTGACCCGGCCGATCGCCGCGTCCGCCGCCGCGTTGGCCGCGCCGGACATCTCCATCACCAACGTCCAGGCGCACCTGACCCAGTTCAACGCCATCGCCACCAGCAACGGTGGCAACCGACGGGCCGGCTCGGCCGGCTACACCGCCTCGCTCAACTACGTCAAGACCAGGCTCCAGTCGGCCGGCTACACGGTCAGCGAGCAGTACTGCTCCAGTTGCCGGTACCCCTCGAACAACCTCATCGCCGAGTGGCCCGGCGGCCCGGCCGACCAGGTGGTCATGTTCGGCGCGCACCTGGACGGCGTCGCGGCCGGTCCGGGCATCAACGACAACGCCACCGGCTCGTCGACCCTGCTGGAGAACGCGCTGGTCCTGGCCGCGCAGAACCCGACGATGACCAAACGGGTGCGGTTCGCCTGGTGGACCGACGAGGAACAGGGGCTCAACGGCTCCCGGTTCTACGTCAACTCGCTCAGCGCCACCCAGCGCGGCTACCTCAAGGGCTACTACAACTTCGACATGGTCGGCTCGACCAACGGCGGCTACTTCATCAACCGCGTCACCTCGACCACCGCGGCGCCGTTGAAGGCGTACTGGGACTCGTTGGGCCTGCAACCGGAGGAGAACGTCGAGGGCCAGGGCCGCTCCGACGACTACTACTTCCAGCAGGCCGGCATCCCCACCTCGGGCTATGCCGCCGGCGCCAGCGCGCGCAAGACCAGCGCCCAGGCGGCCAAGTGGGGCGGCACCGCCAACTCCGCGTACGACCCGTGCTACCACCGGTCCTGCGACACCACCGCCAACGTCAGCGCCACCGTGCTGAACCGGGCGGCCGACGGTGTCGCGTACGCGCTGTGGCAGCTCGCCGTGGGCGGCGGCACCCCGACCTGCACGGGCGGTCAGGTGGTCGCAAACGGTGGCTTCGAGAGCGGCAGCACGCCGTGGACAGCGTCCTCCGGCGTGATCACCAACGCCAGCGCCCAGCCGGCCCGGACCGGGTCGTACAAGGCGTGGCTCAACGGCAACGGCAGCAGCGGCACCGAGAGCCTGACGCAGTCGGTGACACTGCCGGCCGGGTGCGCCAGTTACACGCTGTCCTTCTGGCTGCACATCGACACCGCCGAGACCACCGGCTCCACGGCGTACGACCGGCTCACCGTGCAACTGGGGTCGACCACGCTGGCGACGTACTCGAATCTGAACAGGGCGTCCGGCTACGTCCAGCGCAGCTTCTCGGTGGCCGGGTTCGCCGGGCAGACGGTGACGCTGCGCTTCACCGGCACCGAGGACTCGTCGTTGCAGACCAGCTTCGTGATCGACGACGTGACGCTGGTGGCGAGCTGACCGCGTACCCCGAACAGGGCCGCCGCCGGCAGCGTCCGGCGGCGGCCCGTCACGTCGTGGGTCAGGGGAGCTGTGGGTAGAGCGCGGCGACGCCGCCGGGGAACCCGGCCTGCACCCGCCGGCTGACGTCGTCGGCCACGATCTCGTAGGCGTCGGCCTCGACGCCGTCGACGGCGAGCCCGGCGATCACCGCCGGGTCGGACTTCGGGCCGGTGACCGTCGCGGCCATGTCGGTGTCCAGGTAGCCGATGTGCAGGCCGGCCACCCGGACGCCCCGGTCGGCGAGCTGGAGGCGCAGCGCGTTGGTCATCGCCCACTCGGCGGACTTGGCGGCACCATACGACCCGTGCAGGGGGAAGTTCACCCAGGACAGCACGGAGAGCACGTTGAGGATGGTTCCGCCGCCGTTGCCGGCGATGACCGGCGCGAATGACCGGATCATCGACAGGGTGCCGAGGTAGTGGGTCTCCAGCTCCAGCCGGATGAGGTCCAGGTCGCCGTCCAGCAGATCGGCCCGGTTGTCGACGCCGGCGTTGTTGATCAGCAGGTTGACGTCGCCGGCCAGTTCGGCGGCGGCGGCCACCGAGGCGGGGTCGGTGATGTCGAGGCGCACCGGCGTCACGCCGGGCAGGTCGACGCTGTCGGGGTTACGGGCGCCGGCGTAGACGGTGGCGCCCCGGGCGAGGAGTTCGGCGGCCAGGTGCCGGCCGAGGCCACGGTTGGCGCCGGTGACGAGGGCGGTGCTTCCAGCGATCTTCATGGCGGTCACGCTATCCGACCTGACTTCTGTTAAGCAAAGTCAGCCATGTCACGGGGGTCGTCAGCCGGATCGGGAATACGACCCGGATGCGCCCACACCCCGACCCGTGACGACTCGTATCCTTTCCGCGAACCTTCGCACGAGCCGAGATGGGAGACGGTGTGAGCAACCAGGCCGAAACGTTGGAATTCCAGGCCGAGGCGCGTCAGCTCCTCCAGTTGGTGGTCCATTCGATCTATTCGAACAAGGACGTCTTCCTGCGGGAACTCATCTCGAACGCGTCCGACGCACTGGACAAGCTCCGGCTTGCCACCCTCGTCGACAAGGACCTCGTCGCCGACACCGACGACCTGCACGTCGCCCTGGAGATCGACAGCGACGCCCGCACCCTCACAGTGCGCGACAACGGCATCGGGATGACCCGCGACGAGGTCGTCCAGCTGATCGGCACGATCGCCAAGTCGGGCACCGCCGAGCTGCTGCGCCAACTGCGCGAGTCCGCCGACGCCCACGCCAAGCAGGACCTCATCGGCCAGTTCGGGGTCGGCTTCTACGCCGCGTTCATGGTCGCCGACCGGGTCACCCTGCTGACCCGCAAGGCCGGCGAGACCGGCGGCACCCGCTGGGAGTCCACCGGCGAGGGCACCTACTCGATCGAGGCGGTCGACGAGGCGCCGCAGGGCACCACAGTGACGCTGCACCTCAAGCCGGCCGACACCGAGGACAACCTGCACGACTACACCGCCGAGTGGACCGTCCGCGAGATCGTCAAGCGCTACTCCGACTTCATCGCCTGGCCGATCCGGATGAGCGTCGAACGCCCCGGCGCCGACGGTGCGGCCGCCACCCGTGAGGTGCAGACCCTCAACTCGATGAAGGCGCTCTGGGCGCGACCCCGCGACGAGGTCGACGCCGCCGAGTACAACGAGTTCTACAAGCACGTCAGCCACGACTGGGCCGACCCACTCGAGGTCGTGCACATGAAGGGCGAGGGCACCTTCGAGTACGAGGCGCTGCTCTTCCTGCCCAGCCACGCCCCACTGGACCTGTTCTCCCCGCAGGGCCGCCGCGGCGTCCAGCTCTACGTCAAGCGCGTCTTCATCATGGACGACTGCGAGGCGCTGGTCCCGACCTACCTGCGCTTCGTCAAGGGCGTGGTCGACGCGCACGACCTGTCGCTGAACATCTCCCGGGAGATCCTTCAGCAGGACCGGCAGATCCAGATCGTCCGCCGCCGCCTGGTCAAGAAGGTCCTCGCCACTGTCAAGGACCTCAAGGCCAACCACGCCGAGCGCTACCGCACCTTCTGGACCGAGTTCGGCGCGGTGGTCAAGGAAGGGCTGATCGACGACACCGACAACCGCGACACCCTGCTGGACCTGCTGTCGGTGGCCTCCACCAACGATCCGGCCGAGCCCACCGACCTGGCCGGCTACGTCTCGCGGATGAAGGACGGCCAGAGCGACATCTGGTACGCCACCGGCGAGTCCCGGGCCGCCATCGAGAACTCTCCGCACCTGGAGGCGTTCCGCGCCAAGGGGCACGAGGTGCTGCTCCTCACCGACCAGGTCGACGAGGTGTGGGTCGAGCGGGTCGGCACGTACGACGGCCGGCCACTGCGCTCGATCGCCAAGGGCGAGATCGACCTGGACACCGACGAGGAGAAGCAGCAGGCCGAAGCCGAGCGCGAGCAGCAGCGACAGGAGTTCGCCGGGCTGCTCGACTGGCTGGGGACCACCCTCACCGACAGCGTCCGGGAGGTCCGGCTGTCGTCGCGGCTGACCACCTCACCGGCCTGCGTCGTCGGCGACGCCCACGACCTCACGCCGACCCTGGAGAAGATGTACCGGGCGATGGGGCACGAGATCCCCACCACCAAGCGGATCCTGGAGATCAACCCCGGTCACCCGCTGGTGTCCGGGCTGCGCAAGGCCCACGAGCAGGGCAGCGACCCCACCGCCCTGACCGAGACCGCCGAGCTGCTCTACGGCCTTGCGGTGCTCGCCGAGGGCGGTGAGCTGACCGATCCGGCCCGCTTCACCCGGACGCTCGCCGACCGACTGGCGCGCACCCTGTAAGCCTTCTGCCAGGTTGGTTCGCCTCGTCGATCATGGAGTTGCGGTGGGTGACAAAGCGCCCGTCGCAGTGCCTAACAGGCACCACAACTTCAAGATCGACGAGGCTGGCGCCCCTCGCCTGCGCGAGGTGGCTCCCGGTCAACTGGTGCGGGCGCTGGTAATGTTGGCGGCCTCAGGGTCCGCACCCTCCCGGCCAGCGGGAGGCGCAAGATCTCCGCTTTCATGCTGGGGAGTCTTGCCGTGCTTCTACACAATCGACCGACGAATCCACCGCACGCTCGGCTGCGCCTGTTGACTGCGGTCAACGCCCGCAAGGATGCGGGCAGCAGCCCCACCGGGATCGTCGGGCGGAGCCTGGCTCGGCAACTGCTGGGCGCCGGCGACAGGGTGCGGGTTCTCGCCGAGCCCGGCCAGGCCGATGACTGGCCCGACGGGGTCGAGGTCGTCGAGGGATCCATCACCCGCCCGATCGAGTACGCCGAGGTCTTCGACGGCGTCGACGGCGTCTTTCTCGCCGGAGCCGTCCCGACGACGGTGCCGGATGCCCTGGAGGTCGCCCGGGATGCCGGTGTACGACGGGTCGTCGTGCTGTCCTCGCACGGGCCGGAGTACGAAGAGGAGCATCCGCCGGAGACGTGGTTCTGGTTGGCCATCGAGCGGGCCGCCGAGTGCTCGGGCATGCAGTGGACGCACATCCGCCCGTCGGCGGTGCTAGGGGCGATGATCGAGGGCACCTATCCAGCGACGGGGTCGGACTGGCCGGAGATGATCCGGGGCGATGGTGTCGTACGGGAGGCGTTTCTGGGCGGCGGACACTACCCCTTCATTCACGAGGACGACCTCGCCGCAGTCGCGATGGCGGCGCTGCGCGTCGACGACCACGTCGGCACCGTACTGGAGGCGGTCGGTCTGCCGATCAGCAGCCGTTCGCGGGTGGCGAGCATCGCCAGGGCCATCGGCCGCGACATCGCCGCCGTCGAGGTGACGCCCGACGAAAGCCGCGCGAGGTGGCGGCGTGACGGCTGGCCCGACAGTGGCATCGACGTGACGCTGTACGCGCTCGAGGAGTACGGGGCGCGGCTCGCCGAACTCACCGCGTGGACGCTCGACCAACGGCCGGCCGTGCACGAGATCATTGGCCGCCCACTACTCGACGTCGACGACTGGGTGGTCGAGAACGCCGAACTGTTCCGCTGAGCGTGGGTTGCCCCGCCTGCGCTAGCGCATCGCATCGTGGCCTGACTCCGCCGCCGTCACCGGCCGGGGATCACCAGACCCGACTCGTAGGCGATCATCACCGCCTGGGCGCGGTCGCGCAGGTGCAGTTTGGTGAGCAGGTTGCCGACATGGGTCTTCACCGTGTGCTCGCTGAGGTGGTGGTGGGCGGCGATCTCGGCGTTGGACAGGCCGGCCGCGATCAGGCGCAGCACGTCCGTCTCACGGGCGGTCAGGGCAGTCACCGCGGCGGCCCGGGCGGGGTCCGGATGGCCGCGCCGGTGCAGCTCGCCTATCACTCGGGCGGTGACGGCGGGAGCGAGCAGCGCGTCCCCGGCGGCCACCACGCGGACCGCGTTCACCAGGTCGGCTCGGGGAGCGTCCTTGAGCAGGAAGCCGCTGGCCCCGGCCCGCAGGGCCGCGTACAGGTAGTCGTCGGTGTCGAACATGGTCAGGGCGAGGACCCGGCTCGGGGTGAGCGCGCAGACCTGGCGGGTCGCTGCGACACCGTCCAGGACGGGCATCCGCATGTCCATCAGGACGACGTCGGGGCGGTGTTCGCGGGCGGCCCGCACGGCGGCTGCGCCGTCCGGGGCCTCGGCGACCACCTCGATGTCCGGCTCGGCGCCGAGGATGGTGGCGAACCCGGCCCGGAACAGGTCCTGATCATCGGCGAGCACGACACGCAGCATCAGATCACCGCCGGTGTCGACAGCGGCAGGACAGCGGTCACCGCGAAGCCCTGGCTGTCGGAGGTCGGGCCGGTGTGCAGGGTGCCGCCGCAGGCGTGGGCGCGCTCGCGCATGCCGACGATCCCGTACCCGGCCCGGCCGGCGTCGGACGCTCGATGACCGCGCCCGTCGTCGGTGATCGACACGGTGAGCGAGTTCGCCGTGTAGTCCAGTCGGACGCGAACCGATCCTGCCCCGGCATGGCGCACCACATTGGTCAGGGACTCCTGCACGATCCGGTAGGCGGCCACCCCGACGTCCGGGGGTGGCGCGAGCGGCGGCTCGACGGCACCCGCGGACGGCGAGACGGTGAGCACGGCATCGAGGCCGGTGGCGCGGACCCGCTCGACCAGGACGGGAAGGTGGTCCAGACCCGGCTGGTCGAGTGGCTGGTCGGTGGGTTCGTGCAGGCTGCCGACCGCGCGGCGGAGCTGGACGACAGCGTCCCTGCCGGTGGCGGCGATCGTCGCGAACGTGGCATCGGCGCGATCCGGCTGGTGACGGACCAGGAGGGGACCCGCCTCCGCCTGGACGATCATGACGCCGACCGCGTGGGTGAGGATGTCGTGCAGGTCGCGGGCGATCCGGGTGCGTTCACGCAGCACCGCCGCCGCACGTTCACCGGCGATCCGACGATCGCGTTCGGCGAGGGCCGCGGTCTGGCTTCGGCGTGCCCGGGTGCTGGTGCCCAGCGCGTACGCGAAGAGGTAGGCGACCGACAGGTAACGCAGCACCTCCACGTCCGGGCGGGGATACAGCAACGAGACCAGCAGGCCGGCGGCGGTCAGCACGATGCCGAGCAGGCGGATCGGCACTGAGGCCCGCGCCGCGAACGTGTAGAGGCAGACGAGCGGTCCGACCGGCAGCAGTGGGGGCGCGCCGAGCGAGGCGGACACGGTGGTGGCGACGCCCACCACGAGGGCGACCCGGAGCAACGCCTGGTCCCGCCACAGCACCGGCACCGACGACGCCACCGCGAGCGGCAGCACCCACCACTCGCGTGGCCCACCGGCCAGGGCGGGCAGCACTGTCGCGGCGACGGCGGCCACGGTGACGGCGAGATTGACGTACCGCTTCACGTCGGCAGTATCGTCCGACCCGGCGCGTTGACGCCTCCCTCCACGGGACCAGATCGATCCGGCCTCGCAGGGCGATCCGCCCCGGCCGCCACCGCCGCACGCTCGACACATGATGACGATCCTCGCCACGCTCCTGAGTGGCCTGCTCTGGTTCGGTGGCACCGGGCTGCACCCGGTCCCCGCGCTGACCTGGCTCGCCCCGCTCCCGCTGATCCTCGCCTCGACGCGGGTACGCCCGAGGACGGCGCTCTGCGCGACAGCCCTCGCCTGGTCGATCGGTCAGTGCGGCGTGCTCGGCTACTACCTCGGCACCCTGCGACTACCGGTCCCCGTGGTCGTCGGTGTGGTCCTGCTCGGCGTCGGTCTCGCGACCGGCACGGTCCTGCTCGCCCGCGCACTGCTGTTGCGCGGACGAACAGTCCTCGCCGTCCTCGCCGTGCCCTCGCTCTGGGTGCTGGGGGAGTACGTCGCGTCCCGCCTGCTGCCCAACGGCGCCTGGTGGAGCCTCGCCTACACTCAGGCCGACGTCCGCCCGGTGATCCAACTGACCGCGCTCACCGGCGTCTGGGGCGTCACCTACCTGCTGCTCGCCGTCCCGATCGCCCTCGCCGCCCTGCGCGGAAGCCCTCGTCCCGCCCTCACCTGCCTGCTCGTCCTCCTGCTCGGCGCCGGCGGGTGGTCGGCCTGGTCGCTGGGCCGTTCGCCCGACCCGGCCGAGCGGCTGACCGTCGGCCTGGTGGCATTGCGGCAGCCCGAGGACGGGCTCCCGATCGACGGGCAGCCCGGCCGTGACCTGCTCGCCCGTTACGCCGCGCGGGTCGAGAACCTGGTCGCCCGCGGGGCGCGGATCGTCGTCCTGCCGGAGAAGGTGTTCGCCGTGACGGACACGACGATGCCGGTGCTCGTGGCCGCGCTCCAGCAGACCGAGGCTCAGGTCGTCGTCGGCGCGGTGCGGCGACGGGCCGACAGGGCGAGCAATGTCGCGCTGGTGCTCACACCGGGCGGGACCATCGCGACGTACGAGAAGCAGCATCTCGTCCCGGGCCTGGAAGACTGGCTGACGCCGGGTGACGAGGTGCTCGTGGACGGGCGGTTCGGCGTCGCGATCTGCAAGGACCTCGACTTTCCCGGCCTGGTCCGGCGGTATCGGGCGCAGGGCGCCTCGGTGCTGCTCGTCCCCGCCCTGGACTTCACCTCCGATGGCTGGCTGCACGGACGGATGGCACTGGTCCGGGGCGTGGAGAACGGGCTCGTCGTGGTCCGGGCCGCGGCGTTCGGCCGGCTGACGGTCACCGACCCCGGCGGCAGGATGGTGGGTGAGGCCACCGCCGGTGACGCGCAGTTGCTGCTGGCCACGCCGACGTCGGGGTGGGGCACTGTCTATTCGCGTACCGGAGATTGGTTTCCGCTGTTGTCAGTGGTCCTGCTGGTACTGGCCGTGGGTGGCGCGCGGTGGTGGCCGGTTACCAGCGGTTCCGGTGGGCGAACGCGTCCGGGTCGGCCCACGGACCGGGCTTGAGGTCCATCGTTGCCAGGCTCCGCCGCGACAGCCGAACGCTCGGCCGGACAACCGGCCGAGCGTTCGCCTGTGCGGTGCGGATCAGCGCAGGGGTTGGTGGCCCGTCACGCCGCGGAGGCGGCCTTCGCCTCTCGGTGCGACGCCACCGGTCCGGCGTTCCAGCCCCAGCGGGGGGCCGGTACCGCCGCGTCACGATGCCCGTCCGTGTCGGCGTCGTCGCCGTCTGTTCCGTCGACGGTCAGTTCGACCGAGGCGGGTGTGCTGCGGGCCAGCCGCAGTGAGTGCTCGGCGCCGGTGCGGGCCGCGCACGGCCACTGCTGCCCGGCGCACTGGAGGTTGCGGCACTGGCCCTCGTCGTCCGGCTCGTGTGCGCTCAGCACGTCGATCGCCAACTGCCACAGCAGCGGGTCGGTCACGTCGTGCGGACGCTCGGCGGTGCGACTCGGTCGGTTGCTGGTGTCGTCGGACATGGTGGGCCCCCCTCGTCAGGCTGTACCCCCCAAGGGTCACCCGTCAGCCGCCGGCTAAACCGCCGACCTGCTGTGATGTGTCTCTGATCGCAGCTCGGCCGAGGACGCCGCACGCTTATCGGTCAGTCCGGCAGAAGCGGCATCTCCACGCCCGGCTCCCGGCCGAGCAACACCGCCCGCGTGAGCGCCGTTGATCCGAACCGGTCGCGGACCGCGTCGACCGCAGCGTCCAGATGGGACCCGGAGTCCGGCTGGAACGGCAGCTCAGGCTGGACCGGGTTGTCGTCGAGGTTGCCCACTGAGACACCGATCAGGGTGATGCCACGCCGATCGATCTCGGGCAGCGCGGCGCCTAGCAGCGCACGCGCGGCGGCGAGCAGTGGCGTCGTCTCCGCCGTCGCCTTACCCACCGTGTGTGAGCGGGTCGCCCGGGTGTAGTCGCCGAAGCGCAGCCGCAACACCACGGTGCGGCCGGACCGCCCGGCCGTCCGCATCCGCCGGCTGACCCGGTCGACCAGGCCGGCGAGGATGGCGTCCAGTTCCGTCGAGGCGTGCGGGGTGCGACTCAGCGCGTGTTGCGCGCCCATCGAACCGCGCCGCCGCCCCACCTGCACCGCCCGGGGGTCGCGATTGTGCGCCAGCGCGTGCAGGTGCCGGCCGGCGCCCGCACCGAGCAGCGACACCAGCGCCGCCTCACCGAGGCGGGCCACCTCCCCGACGGTACGGATCCGGCGTTCGCGCAGCTTCGCGGCCGTGACCGGGCCGACGCCCCAGAGCCGTTCCACCGGCAGCGGGTGCAGGAACGCCAGCTCGGCGTCCGGTGCGACCACCAGCAGGCCGTCCGGTTTCGCCACGCCGCTTGCCACCTTGGCCAGGAACTTCGTGCGGGCCACCCCCACCGTGATCGGCAGGTGGACCCGGTCGCGGACCTCCCGGCGCAGTCGCTCGGCGATCTCGGCCGGTGGCCCGACCAGCCGCCGTAGACCACCCACGTCGAGGAACGCCTCGTCGATGGAGAGCCCCTCGACCAGCGGTGTGGTCTGCCGGAAGATCTCGAAGACCGCGCGGCTCGCCGCCGTGTACGCCGACATCCGAGGCGGCACGACGATCGCGTCCGGGCACAGCCTCCGCGCCTGCTGGCCGCCCATCGCGCTGCGGACGCCCCGCGCCTTCGCCTCGTAGCTGGCCGCGAGCACCACGCCGCCACCGACGATCACCGGCCGCCCCCGCAGACGCGGGTCGTCACGCTGCTCGACCGACGCGTAGAACGCGTCCAGGTCGGCGTGCAGGATGCTGGCGCCGGGCGACACGTACACATGTTCGCATGGCGTCCGGCTGGTGCGGCAGTGAGCTGGGCGAACGTCGGTCAGTCGAGGCAGAACTCGTTGCCCTCGGGGTCGGCCATGATGAGATGACCGGCGCCCAACGGGGGAGTGGGCTCGTGCCGACTGAGCCGCTTGGCGCCGTGCGAGACGAGCCGTTCGGCCTCCGCCTCCAGGGCCGCCATCCGCTCCTCACCCTCCAGTCCGGGGGCCGCGCGTACGTCGAGGTGGACGCGGTTCTTCACCTGCTTGTGCTCCGGCACCCGCTGAAAGAACAGCCGTGGCCGCGAGCCCTCGGGGTCGACCACCGCCGACGCGTCGTTGCGCTTCTCCGGCGGCACACCCATCGCCTCCAGCGCCTGGTCCCAGGACTCGAAGTCTCCGGGTGGTGCCTGCACCTGGTAGCCGAGCGTCTCGGCCCAGAACGTGGCCAACCTCGCCGGGTCGGCGCAGTCGAACGTGATCTGGACGTCGCGGGTCACGGCGGATCCCTGCTTCCTGTTCTGGTCGGTCATGATCTCAGCCTCTCGCGGATAGCGGACAGGGTTGTTCCGCTATCCGTGAAACGATCGACGCGTGACAGTCGAGGCGACGACCGAGCGGGTGCTGCGCCTGCTGGCGCTGCTGCAACGACGGCTGTCCTGGACGGCTGCCGAACTCGCCGCCGAGCTGGGGGTCACCGGCCGTTGCGTGCGCCGCGACGTGCAGCGTCTGCGGGCGCTCGGCTACCCGGTGCACGCGGTGTCGGGCGTCGGCGGCGGCTATCGACTCGGTGCGGGCACCCGGCTGCCGCCGTTGCTCCTCGACGACGAGGAGGCGATCGCCACGGCGGTGTCGCTGCGGCTGGCCTCCGGGGGCACGATCGCCGGTGCGAGCGAGGCGGCGCTGCGGGCACTCGCGAAGCTCGACCAGGTGATGCCGTCGCGGCTCCGCGCCGAGGTGCGGGCGGTGCACGGCTCCACCGACACCCTCATCGGTCCGGTCGCCGAGATTGACGCGGAACTGCTGGTGACACTCGCCCGGGCCTGTCGGGACGGGGTCCGCGTTCGGTTCCACTATCCCGGCCGGGACGTTGGTGAGCAGGAACGGACTGTCGAGCCGATCCGGATGGTCACCACCGGCCGCCGTTGGTATCTGATGGCCTGGGACGCAGACCGCGCCGACTGGCGGACGTTCCGACTGGACCGGATGCGGGCTGCGGTGGCGACGACCTGGCGTTTCCCCGCGCGCGACCACCCGGATCCGGTTTCCTTCGTGCAGCGTTCCGTGACCGGGGCGCCGTACCGGTACCTCGCCCGGGTGCGGGTGCACGCCCGACCGGAGCGGTTGCGGGAGGTTATCCCAGCACAGGTGGGGCGGGTCGAGGAAGACCGCGACGGTTGGTCAGTGCTGGTCGTCGGCGGCGACAGCCTGGACTGGCTCGCCGCGCACCTCGCCCGCCTGGATCACGAGATGGAGGTGTTGGAGCCTCCCGGGCTGCGCGAGGCCGCAGGCCGGCTGGCCCGTCGCCTCGCGGGGCTGGCCGGCGCGACCTCGGAGCCCGGCGCGCGGTGACGCAGCGTGTAGTGGCGCAGCGACACCGGGCTGCCGTCGGGAGCGGTCCATGGTGCCGTGCTGGTGCCGACCCACAGCCACCCTGCGCGCTCGTACAGCGCGGCGGCCGCGGTGCCACCGGCGGCCAACTCCAGCACCAGGTCCGTTGCGCGTTTGTCCGCCCACTGGCGGGCCCGTTCCAGCAGCGCGCTGCCCAGCGCCAACCCACGGGCTCTCGGCGCGACGAAGAGACGAGCCACCTCGGCTGTCGGCCGGCCGGGCGGGCCGTCCACCTGATCGGGGATCCGATGCACCGCGACGTGTCCGACAACGGCCGCGTCGGCGTCGACGGCGACCCAGGCTCGCGCCGGGTGCGGCTCGCGCAGCCAGCGGTGCGGGTCGGCGGGCCAGTTCAGTGGGTACCCGTCGACCCGGTGAACCTCGGCGAGCGCCGCGACGCAGCCGTCCAGGTCGGTGGCGCGTCGTCGACGCACAGCCTGTCGGTTCACAGGTCGTCGAACGGGCTGGCGTAGCGGAACTCGCCGCGGATCGACTCGCGCCAGGCGTGCGACTGTCGCGCCATGAAGTACTGCGGCCCCCACGGCTGGGGCGGGGTGACGCCCAGCTCGACGGCCGGCCGGAACCCGAAGCGCGGGTAGTAGTCGGGATGCCCGAGCAGGACCACCAGCGGTTCGTCCCGTGCGTCGGCCGCGCCGAGCACCGCGTGCATCAACGCGCTGCCCACACCGCTCCGCTGCCGGTCCGGCAACACGCCCAGCGGCCCCAGGCCCAACGCCACCGGCGCACCGTCCACTCGGCCGCGGGTGGCCACCACATGCCCGACCACCCGGCCGTCCACATCGGTCGCTACCAGGGAGTACGCGGGCAGCCAGCCCTCGTCGGCGCGCAGCGCGTCGACAAGGGTCGCCTCGACCGGTACGCCGTCACCGCCATCGGCCTTGGCGAAGGCTGCGCAGTGCACCGCCCGAACGGCGTCGACGTCGGCGGGTGTCTCGCGTCTGATCAGCACCGCGCCACCATACGGGTGCCCTCGGCAGCGGCTCCACGCGTTATCCCGTCGAATGCCGACGACGCGACGTCCCCGGCCCGCCGACCCGTGGCGCCCGTGGCGCCGATCATCTGGACGTCCGCGGTTCGGCGCTGTGCTCGGCCGGGTTGGCGCGGGCCGGTCGGTCGCCTCGCCGGGGCTGTTGCCGAACCGACGGCAGTTGGAGGGCATGTCGCGGAAACGGGCGATGACTGTCAGTCATATTGATGACTCACAGGCATCGCACGAATGAGCGAATAGGGCTCCCGGCCCGAGATCAGCGGGGTCGTAGGCCGGCGGGTCGGAGTCCAGGTCCGGTCGGAGGCCGGGGCGGGGGCGGGTCAGCGGCCAGGTCCGGTCCGGCCAGGTCCGGTCCGGCCAGGTCCGGCTCGGCTCGGCACAGCCCGGGTCGGGTCGGGTCGGGTCGGGCGCCATCTCAGCCGACGGCAGTGGCGGAGGGCGGGGCGCTGCCGCCCTGGGGTGCCTCCGGGACCATCAGCCGGATGATCTCCGCCTGGTCGGCGGGCGAGGGCAGTCCCCATTCCGGTCGGTAGCCGTACACCTGGTGCAGTGGGGTGGAGCCGGTGCGGCCGTCCAGGATCTCCACGGCGTCGGTGCCGATCAGGCCGGGGTGTTCGACGCCGCAGGCCTCGGCGACCTTGGTCAGGTCCCGGCGCAGCGTCCGCAGGTAGTTGGCCGCCCGGACCGACTTCGACGTCGGGTCCAGGCCCCGGGCGAGCCACGCGTTCTGGGTGGCGACGCCGGTGGGGCAGGTGTCGGTGTGGCACTTCTGCGCCTGGATGCAGCCGATCGCGAGCATCGCCTCCCGACCGACGTTGACCATGTCGCAGCCGAGCGCGAACGCCACTATGGCGTTGTCCGGCAAGCCGAGCTTGCCGCCGCCGACGAAGACCACCTGTTCGTGCAGATCCCGCTCGGCGAAGATCTTGTAGACCCGGGAGAAGCCCTGCTGGAACGGGAGCGACACGGAGTCGGTGAAGATCAGTGGTGCGGCCCCGGTGCCACCTTCGCCGCCGTCGATCGTCACGAAGTCCACACCCCTGCCGGTGTCCCGCATCAGGGTGGCCAACTCCTGCCAGAAGCTCAGGTCACCGACCGCCGACTTGATGCCGACCGGCAGACCCGTCTCGGCGGCCAGCAACTCCACCCAGTCGAGCAGGCTGTCGCAGTCGGAGAACTCGGCGTGCCGGGATGGGCTGACGCAGTCCTGACCGGCCGGGATGCCCCGGGTGGCGGCGATCTCGGCGGACACCTTCGCCCCGGGCAGCAGCCCACCGAGGCTTGGCTTGGCGCCCTGGCTCAGCTTGATCTCCAGCGCCCGCACCGGTGCGCCTGCGACCAGGTCCTTCAGCCGGTCGAGGCTGAACCGGCCGTGCTGGTCGCGGCAGCCGAAGTACGCGGTGCCGAGTTGGAAGACCAGCTCACCGCCGTTGCGGTGGTACGGCGACAGGCCGCCCTCGCCGGTGTTCTGCAGGCAGCCGGCGAGCGCCGCCCCCCTGTTGAGCGCGGAGATGGCATTGCCGGAGAGCGAGCCGAAGCTCATCCCGGAGATGTTGACCACCGACTCCGGTCGGAACGCCCGGGCGCGTCCCCGTGCCGCTCCGAGCACCTTCGCGCAGGGCAACCGCACGTCGTGCCCGGCTGTCGGTGACGACGGCGGCACGGCACGGCCGAACGTGCGGTGCTTGATGATCGGGTACCCGGGGGTGTACTCGATGTCGTTGTCAGTGCCGAAACCGAAGTAGTTGTTCTCCTGTTTGGCCGACGCGTACACCCAGCGGCGCTGGTCGCGGGTGAACGGCCGCTCCTCGTTGTTACCGGCCACGATGTACTGCCGTAGCTCCGGCCCGATCGTCTCCAACAGGTAGCGGGCCCGGCCGAGGACCGGAAAGTTGCGCAGCAGCGCGTGGTCGCGCTGGATCAGGTCCCGCGCGGCGAGGGCCGCGACGGCGGCGGCGACAGCGGGTACGGCTCGACGGGCCCAGGTCATGCCCGGGACTCTTTCCGCCCGGGCGGCGGATCAAACCGGTGAGCTGGCTGGTGGCGGTGCGGGTGCGGCCCGCACCGCCACCCCGCGCTCAGTGGTGCCGGAACGACTCGCGGACCGATCCGCCGACGACAGTGCACCACGTGCTCGTGCTGAGTTTGCCGTTGCGGGGCAGACCGTGCAGCGCCTGAAGGTCCTGCACCGCCCTCCGGGTGGCGTGGTCGTACGCCCCGGTGACGGTGACCGCGTACCCCTTGGTGGCGAGGATTTCCTGCACGGCCGTGACCGGCGCCCCGGCGGCGTGCTGGTCCAGCTCCGGCGCCAGCGTCTCCCAGGTCGGCGTGGTGAGTGTGGCGTCCACGTCCACCGCGATGCCGTTGCGGGCCTGCCAGTCCTGCACCGCCGCGACGGTCGCGGCGTCGAACGTGCCGCTGACGGTCACCGGGTAGCCCCGGTAGGCGAGCAGGTGCTGCACCACGCGAACCGAGGGGGAGTTGACGAAACGCCACAGATCCGGCCAGCGGCGTGCCGGCACGTCACCGAGCTTGGTGCCGAGGGCGGCGTGCACCCGCCGCCGCAGCTCGGGGAACTGCCGGTAGAAGGCCGCGCCCGGGCACTCGGTGGTGCGGAAGTCCCAGTGGCCGAAGATGTCGTGTGCGTGCAGCCCGTACTGCCGGCAGATCGCGACGCAGAGCTTGACCAGCGAGTCGGTCAACGCCTCGGGTGGCGTCTCGGTGACGTAGGTGCCCTCGTTCTCGATGCCGATGGCCCTGCCGTTCTCACCCGGACAGTGCGCCGAGATCATCTGCCGGTCGCCGGCTTCCAGGCGCTCCAGGCTGCCCCGGCGACCCTCCAGCACGTACCCGCCACGGCTCACTGTGAAGTGCTGGCCGGTGTCCGACCAGCCGTTGCCGTCCATATGCAGGTCCTGGCAGTCGTGGGCCAGCTTGACCGCCTGCTCGCGGGAGTAGTCGGTGACGTTCGGGAATGCCATGTGGTGCACGATGATCTTGTTGGTGGCGATGGCGCTCACCGACAGCGGGTCCTTCGGTGGGCGGGCGGCCCACTCGTCACAGCTGATGATCCAGTCCAGGTCGGCGCCCGGCGCGGCCTGTGCCGCGCCCGGGAAGGCGAGTTCGCTCCCGACGACGGCGACAGTGGCGGCGCCGAGACCGGCCCGCAGCAGCGTCCGGCGATCCACTTCGGAATGGTCGACGTGCATTGCGTCTCCTCCTGCGGCCGACGGCGGGGGGATGAAAAGTAGCTCCAGTGGCCGCACTTACTCCGGAGAATATTGCCAAGACTCGTCCCCGCGCCAGAGGGGCGGTCCTGCCTGGTCGGCGTTTCCGCGCGTCGGGTCGGGGGTAGGTCGGGACTGACCGTTCCGGCTGCCACATTTAAGGAATGACCAGATGAGTGACAACGTCAGCGACGCGGTGGGCGAGGCTCTCCGCTCGGTGATGCTCTTCCTGCCCAAGGCCGTCGCCTTCCTGGCGATCCTGGTGGCCGGATGGCTGATCGCCAAGGCCGCACTGAAGATCGTGGAGAAGGTCCTCGAACGGGTGGGCTTCGACCGCGCCGTCGAACGCGGCGGCATCCGCCGCGCGTTGAGCCGCTCCCGGTACGACGCCAGTGACATCGTCGCGAAGCTCGTCTACTACGCGGTGCTGCTGTTCACCCTTCAGCTCGCCTTCGGCATCTGGGGGCCGAACCCGATCTCCGACCTGCTCGGCGCGGTGATCGCGTGGCTGCCCCGCGCCTTCGTCGCGATCGTCATCGTCGTGGTCGCCGCCGCCATCGCCAACGCGGTCAAGGACATCATCAGCGGCGCGCTCGGCGGCCTGTCGTACGGCCGGGTGCTGGCCACCATCGCCTCGGTGTTCATCCTCGGCCTCGGCGTCATCGCCGCGCTCAACCAGATCGGCGTGGCCACAGCGGTCACCACTCCCGTGCTGATCGCCGTGCTGGCCACGATCGGCGGCATCCTCGTCGTCGGTGTCGGCGGCGGTCTGATCCGTCCGATGCAGAGTCGTTGGGAGTCGTGGCTGACCCGCGCCGAGCAGGAGTCGCAGGTGATCGCCGAGCACGCCCAGGCGTACCGGGCCGGTCGCCGCGACGCCGAGGCCGAGCTGGCTCGCCGGTCGGCCACCACCAGCGGCGCGGAGGCCACCCAGGTGGTGCCCCGGCCGGCCGCCGCCGACGCCACCCAGGTGGTGACCCGGCCCACCGACCCGGAGGCCACCCAGGTCGTCCACTTCCCGGTCAGCTCCGACGCCACCCAGGCGGTCGATCGCAGCGCCGTCGACGACGTGACGCCGATGCCGGCCCGGCCCTCCGCTACCGACGACACGACCCAGGTGGTCAGCGGCTCGGCCGATTCGGACACCACGCAGGTGGTGGGCGCCGGCGTCGACCCCGACGCCACCCAGGTGGTCACGGGCGGCACCGATCGCGCGGTGCCCGGGCAGCGCACCAGCGACGACGGTGAGACCACCACTGTCATTCCGCCGGTCGACAGGCGCTGACACCAGCGGTACGGCGGCGGGGCGGGATCGATCTGATCCCGCCCCGCCTCTCGTTGGCCACTCCGCCTCGCCCAGCCGGCGCGGTTCGCGTTGCCCGGCACACCGAAAGCGCTGGCCGTAGCCGCGCCGGTTGTCTAGCATCGCGGCCATGACCTGGCGACATTGATCCAGCAGCGTCGGCCGATCCCGTGGACCACCACGGGCACCGAACGTCCGGTGTCCGTCTCCACTCTCACGGGAAGGCCCCATGACCCGCATCGACTCGCGCGTGCCCGAGCCGGCGGTCCGTCGGCTGACGGCGACCCTCTACGGGTACTCGTTCCTCAGTGACCTCGTCCTGCTCTATCCGCTGTACGTGGTGTTGTTCGCCGACACCGGGCTGTCGGTGGGGCAGATCGCGTCGCTCTTCGTCATCTGGTCCGCCGCCGGCATCCTGTTCGAGGTGCCCTCCGGCGCCTGGGCCGACGTGCTGTCCCGCCGGCTGCTGCTGTGCCTCGCCCCGCTGGCGGCCGCCGCGGGTTTCGCGCTCTGGGTGCTGCTGCCGTCGTACCCGGCCTTCGCTGTCGGTTTCCTGCTCTGGGGCGCCGGTGGCGCACTGGTCTCCGGTGCGCTGGAGGCGTTGGTCTGGACCGAGTTGGACCGGCTCGGCGCTGTCGGCCGGTACGCGCGGGTGCTCGGGCGGGCGCGGACGGCGGGTGTGCTGGGCGTTGTGGTCTCCGGAGTGCTCGCCGGCCCGGTGCTCGCCGTCGGCGGGTACCCGGTGGTCGGCGCGGCCAGCGTGCTCGCCTGCCTGCTCGCCACGATCGTCGCGACCCGCTTCCCGGAGCACCGCACGCCGACCGCCGCGGCCGTCCCGGTCGCCGAGCCGGCGATGGCCGCCCGGCCGGTGGGTGCCGCACCCCCGGGACCGCACGAGCCGGACACCGTCGCGCCCGCGAGCCCGGACGACGATGGGGACCTGGGGTGGTGGGACACGCTGCGGGCCGGAGTGTCACAGGTCCGCACCCGCCCGCCGGTACGGGCCGCCGTGCTGCTGGTGGCCGTTGTCGCCGCCGACTGGGGTGCCCTGGACGAGTACACCCCGCTGCTCGCACTGGACACCGGCGTCGACGCGCGGGCCGTACCGCTGCTGCTCCTGCTGCTCTGGGCCGGAGTGACGGTCGGTGGGCTGCTCGCCCCGGCGGGGGAGCGGCTGGGCAGCCGAGGCTACGCCGCACTGCTGGGGCTGGTCGGCGTCGCGCTGGCCGCAGGGGCCCTGCTCCGGCACCCGGCGGGGTTCGTGCTGCTCGCGGTGGCCTTCGGGGCCGCGCAGTTGGCCACAGTGCTGGCCGACGCGCGGCTCCAGGCCCGGATCACCGGCACCACCCGCGCCACAGTCACCTCGTTGGCCGGGATGGCCACCGACGTGCTGATCATCGTGACGTACGCCGGCTACGGTCTGCTCGCCACGGCGGCCGGCAACGCTGTGGCGTTCGCGCTGACCGCCGGGGCGTACCTCGTGGTGGCGCTGGTACTGCTGACCCACCGCCGCCGGACGGCGGTGCCCGTCGGCGTGGCCGCGGCGGTGCCGGACTGACCGGGGCCCGGCGGCGGCCTCCTCGGGCCGCCGCCGGGCCGCACTGTCAGCCGGCCATGTGCAGGAACGACCACTGGTGGCCGTCGAGGTCGCGGAAGCCGCGCATGTACATCGGGCCGTTGGCCATCCCCGGCCCGAGCGACTCCCCACCCGCGACGGCCGCCTGGTCGACCAGTTCGTCGACCTGCCCTCGGCTCGACGCCGACAGCCCGATGATGACCTCCCGGCTGGTCGCCGTGTCCGGCGTGGCGACCCCGGTGTACGCCTCGAAGCCCGAGCGCAGGTGCAGCACCAGCCGGGTGGTGTCGGAGATGGTGAGCACCGTGCTGTCGCCGTCCGGCCCGGCCTGGTCGCTGGTGAAGCCGATCGCCCGGTAGAACTCGGTGGCGGTGGTCAGGTCGCGCACCGGCAGGTTGATGAATGTCATTGTCATCGGTGGTCTCCGTCCGTTTCGAGCAACACCTTCAGCGCGGTGAGCCGGTCCCGCCAGTACGCCTTCAACTCCGCGGCCTGCTCCGTTCCGATCAGCTTCTCGTGCAGGACGTTGACCCGGGCCTTTGACTCGCCGACAGCGTCGATACCGACGACGATCCTGGTGGGGCCGCCGGCCCAGTCGGCCCGGAAGCTGCGCGGCGCGGTGGCGGTGCGGACGCGCACGTCGACGTCGGGCAGCCAGCGGGCGCGTGCCGTCTCGTCGGCGAACGCCTCGAACAAGCGCAGCGCCGGCACTGCCACCGTCCGGCTCGCGCTGGCCTCGAAGCCGCCGCCGCGTCGTTGACCCGGCGCGCGCAGTCCGCGTGCCTGCTCGTACCCGACGGTGACGGTCTGCGCCCACCAGCCCGGCACCTCGTGTTCGGTGGCCAGGTGACGGGCGATCCGGGTGTGCGTCCACTCGGTGGCGGACGCGGCGTCGAGCACCGCGAACCACTCGTCCCAGCCGCGGCCGGTCCGGGCGCGGATCAGGTCGTCGGCGATCCGCTCGGTCTGCGCCGCGGCCGCCGCGACGGGCGGTCCGGTGGGTGCTGGCGGGGACGCGGCGGTGGACGCCGGCTCCACGGTCCGCTTGATCAGATGCCGACGGGCGGTGGTGTAGCTCTCGCCGGTCTTCTCCATCCGGGCCCGGACCCGGGCCTTGAACGATCTCTGGGTGGTCATCACATGCTCCCGGTCAACGGCACGGTCACCGGGACCCACGCTCCCGCCGACCCCGCCGGAGTGGGGCATGTGGCACCACGTCCCGAGGGCTCAAGGCCCCCTCTGCCTCCGCGTTGCCGACGGCGTGAGCGCCGGGAGGGAGGTGCGGCGCAGGACTACGCCGACGTCATCCTATGCCCGAACAGCCGTCAGGGTTGGTCACCGTCGAGGTAGACCCACCTGCCGTCCTCGCGGACGAACCGGCTGTGTTCGGTCAACGTGCCGGGCCGGCCCGCGTCCCGGTAGTGGGCGTGGAAGGTCACCGTGCCGGCGGTGTCGAGCAGGCCGCCCCGCTCGGTCTCCACGATCTCCAGTCGGGTCCACCGCTGCCCCGGGTCGAGCTCCAGGGAGGCGGGCCGGGTCGAGGAGTGCCAGCTGTGCAGCAGGTAACCGGAGTCGCCGAGGGCGAAGGCGCTGAACCGGGAGCGCATCAACGCCTCGGCCGTCGCCGGGGCGTCGCCGCCGTGCGCCGGCGCGCAGCAGTCCGTGTACGCCCGACCGGAACCGCACGGGCACACCCGTCCCGTCGTCGCGTTCGCCCGCCAACGTCCCGCACCCTTACCCACGTTGCCATCCTGCCGCACCCGCTCCAGGGCCTGCGTCAGAGCCCCTGGCCGGCCGCCGTGGAGCCTGCCTCGGCTCGACCGACGACTGTCACCGCAGGGCCTAGTCCAGCGGCACCGGCAGCGGCACCGGCCGCTTTGCCACCCGGTCGTCGCCCGACGACTGGCCCCGCAGGTGCCGGGCCAGCCAGGGCAGCAGGTGCCGGCGGGTCCAGGCCAGCTCGGCGCCGAACACCTCGCCGCGGCGCCGCCGGGGTGCCGGCGGCAACGGCCGTGTCCAGGAGTCGTCGAACCCGGGCAGACCCGCCGTGTACGCCAGTGCGGCGGCGATGCGCTCGTGCCCGGCGCTGTTGGCGTGCAGCCGGTCGTCGCTCCACAGCCGGGGATCGGAGGAGACCGGGTGGGCCCCCAGGTCGAGGAGCGTGGCGCCGGTCCGTGCGGTGGCGGCCCGCAGCGCCTCGTTGAGCGCCAGCATGCGACCACGCAGCGGCCGGGCCAACGGCATCACGGGCGCCGGATCCGGCATCGTGAAGGTCAGCACTGTCGCCCCCTGCTCGACCAGTGCCTGCTGCATCGCCGCGACATCCCCGGCGACCTGGTCCGCGTCGAAGGAGGGGCGCAGCACGTCGTTCATGCCGGCGACCACGGTGGCCAGGTCGGGGGCCAGGTCGAGGGCGGGCTGGAGCTGCTCGGCCCGGATCAGCGCTGTGGTCCGGCCCCGGATGGCCAGGTTCGCGTATTCCAGACCGCCCTGGGCGCGGGCCACCGCCAGGGCGAACCGGTCGGCCCAGCCCCGGTAGCCGCCGACGCCGTCCGGGTCGTCGAGCCCTTCGGTGGTGCTGTCGCCGATCGCCACGTACCGCTGCCACATCACCCGCGCGAGGTTAGCCCGCCCGAAACCCCCACACCCCC
>NZ_JAKKFH010000021.1 GCF_022230925.1 Micromonospora alfalfae
CAGCGGCGCGACCAAGGACAGCAAAACGGCCAAGGACAGCAAAACGGCCAAGGACAGCAAAACGGCCGACGACAGCGACCCGGCCAAGGGCGCGAAGGCGGACGGCGCCGACGGTACGGACAAGGCTGACAGCGAGGCGAAGCCGGCCGGCCCGGAGCGTTGGGAGGCGTTCGCCTCCGCCCCGGAGCCACGGCCCTCCATCTTCAGTCGGGCGGGCCGGGCGGTCGGGCGGTTCCTGATCCACGAGTGGACCCTGGCCGCCCTCGGCGCGTTGGCACTGGCCGTGTTGATGACCTGGCCGACGCTGCGCTATCCGCGCTACACCCTTCCGCAGGACTACTGGGACCCGAGCCTGCAAGCCTGGCAGATGGCCTGGTCCGGGCACATCCTGCTGGCGGAGCCGGCGCGGCTGTGGCAGTCGAACACGTTCTTCCCCGAGCTGTGGAGCTTCGCGTTCTCCGACACGCTGCTCGGGTACGCCCCGGCCGGGATGCTCGGCAGCGGTCCCGAGGACGCCGTGCTGCGCTACAACATCATGTTCGTGCTGGCGCACGCGCTCGCCACGCTCGGGGCGTACGCGCTGGCCCGACAGCTCGGGGCCGGCCGGATCGGTGCGGCGGTCGCGGGCGTGAGCTACACCTACGCGCCGTGGCTGCTGGCCCAGGCCGGGCACCTGCACGTGCTCTCCAACGGGGGCATTCCGCTGGCGCTGGCGATGTTGGCGCGCGGGCACGGGTGGTCGCTGCGTCACGGCTACCGGCCGGAGCGCCGGCATGACGGATGGGTCTACGCGGGTTGGCTGGTGGCGGCCTGGCAACTCAGCCTCGGCTTCGGCATCGGGCTGCCATTCGCGTACTTCCTGGCCGGCGCGGTGCTGGTCACTGCCGTCCTGTTCTTCGCACGGCGGCTGCGCACCGGGCAGGCCGTGCCGTTCGGTCGCCGGTTGTTCGCCGCCGACGTGCTCGGCGGGGTGTTGTTCGCCGGTGTCGGTCTGCTGATGGCGTTCCCGTTCTTCAAGGTGACCGAGCTGCACCCGTACGCCGAGCGCACCATCGGCGACATCAGCCTCTTCTCGCCGCCGGCGTCGGGCTTCGTGACGGCGCCCGGGGAGTCGCGGATCTGGGGTGGGCTGCACGAGGGTGCCCGGGAAGCGCTGCCGTGGCACCCGGAGATGACCCTGCTGCCGGGCTTCGTGCTCTACGCGCTCGCCGCGGGCGGGTTGCTCTTCTCGGTGTGGCGGCTGCGGCACCGACTGCTGCTGCTCGCCGGGGTGCTGGTGACCATGGCCTTCGCGATGGGCACCCGCTTCTTCGACGGGACCTTCACCTACGTGCCCCTCTTCGAGCATCTGCCGGGCTGGAGTGCGCTGCGTACCCCTGGGCGGTTGATGCTCTGGACCACGTTGTTGCTCGGCCTGCTCGCGGCGGGCGCGGTCACCGCCCTCACCGACCGGGTCCGCGAGCTGACGGCGCAACGAATCCCGTCGTGGCCGGGGCCGTGGCTGCGGACGGCCACCCTGCTGCCGTTGCTGCTGGTCACCGTCGAGGGCCTGAACACCACGCCACATCCGGTGGTGCCGACCCAGCCGGCGGCGATGCGTTCGGCGGAGGGGCCGATGCTGGTGCTGCCCAGCAGTCAGAGCCTGGACCAGCACGTGATGCTCTGGTCGACCAGCGGGTTCCCCGACGTCGTCAACGGCGGTAGCGGCTTCACGCCGCGCCAGCTCGACGACGTCCGTCGGGTGAGCCAGTCGTTCCCGGACCAGACCAGCATCGACTACCTGCGCACGCTCGGCGTCCGCACCGTGGTGCTGCTGCGCGGCCAGGTGACCGGCACGCCCTGGGAGATCACCATCGACGCGCCGGTCGAGTCGCTCGGCATCAGCCGGCAGGAGGTCGGAGACGCCGTGGTGTTCCGCCTCTGAAGCTCTGGCGGCTCGTCGCGACTGCTCGCTGAGGCGGGTTTCGGGGGAGCCCACCCGGCTCCGGCGGTCAGGCTTGATCCCTGCGCCGGGCGGGCTCCCCCGAAAACCCTGCTGGTCCAGGCCGCGGTCGGCCTTGGGTCAGGTGGTTGCGACGGGCTCGGGTTGGGATTCGCTGGTTGTCTCTCTGCGGCGCCAGCGGTCTATCCAGGGGGCGTCCGGGGCGCCGTCGAGGACGCCACCGTCCGGGTCGTCCGGGTAGGTGGCCCGCACCGCGTCCTGCTCGGGGTGCAGGATCTCCTTGACGACGAACACGCAGAGCACCACCACAGTGGCCAGTCGCAGCGTCGAGGCCAGCACGAACACCCCCTCCGGGAAGACCGGCTTGCTGGTTGCCGCGCCGAGCAGTTCCCCGTAGAAGGCGACGAAGTAGCAGACCTCGGCGATCTGCCAGGCCAGGAACGCGCCCCACTTCGGCCGGGCCAGCACGACCAGCGGAAGCAGCCAGAGCACGAACTGCTGCGACCAGACCTTGCTGAAGATGAGGAACGCCGCCACCACCAGGAAGGCGAGCTGACCCAGCCGCGGTCGGCGCGGCGCCCGCAGCGCCAGCACGGCGATACCGAGGCAGGCCAGCCCGAACAGTGCGTACGAGACGGTGTTGAGGGTCGGGATGTTGGCGTTGAGCCACTCGAACGGGCCGAGCTTGGCGGGGTCGTTGCCGACCTTGCCGTCCAGGTAGCGCCCGATGTACCAGAGCGTGCCCCAGTCGATCGGCCGGGTGGTGTTCAGCTCGAAGAAACGGTCCCAGTTCTCCGGGTACGCGCGGGCGGCCGGCAGGTTCACCAGCACCACTGCCGCGATAGCCGTCCCGATGGCGATGAGCGCGGCACGAACCCGGTCGGCCCGTAGCGCCAGGATGAGGATCGGCCCGAGCAGGAAGAGCGGCCAGAGCTTCGCCGCGCCGGCCAACCCGAGCAGTACGCCGGCCACCGCCGGTCGTTTTCGGGCCCAGGCCAGCAGGCCGAAGGCGGCCAGCCCGATGGCGAGCAGGTCCCAGTTGACGGTGGCGGTGAGCACCAACGCCGGGGCGAGTGCGAACATCGCCGCGTCCCAGGGTCGTCGGCGGCGCAACGCCAGGATCACCGCCACAGTGGCCACCGCGAGCGCGCCCAGCACCAGCGCGTTGAGGTTGTAGAACCACTGACCCTGGTTGATGCTCGGGTCGCCGTCGCCGATGGCGTGCACCGGCAGGCCCAGCGCCCCCATGAAGTACCCGGTCAACACCGGATACTCGACCGGGTGGTCACGGTAGGGCACCTTGCCCTCGTTGAGCCCTTCGGCGTAGTAGAGGGCAAGGACGTCGGTGTAGCAGAACCGGGTGTACTGGACGTTGTTCTGCCAGGCGCCGTCCTGGCAGGGCGATTTCTGCACCCAGTGCAGGGCGAGCGTGAGGCACGCCAACGCCAGCACGATCCGCACGGCAGTCCAGAAGCGACGCTCCCGACCGGCCGGCCGGTCCAGCGCTGTCGCGTGGTCGCCCAGCGGGCCGCCGATGACGCTGGAGATGCCGCGGACGAACCCGTCGGAGCGGGACGGGTGATCAGTGGTTCCGGCGTCGTCGATGCCGGGCGTCGACTGGGTGCTCATGAAGAGGCATCCTGCCGTACGACACGAGTGCGGACCACCAATCTATGCCTGACTGGTCCCGCGTCGCTCACCGATTTCCACTAATTTGGTACTTATCGAGACAACATGAGGGTAATTCGTACACCTGATACCAGTCAGCCTGAGACGTGAATTGGCCAGATACGGCATCACTACAAGTTGACGCAAAAAGGCCGAGGGCGCCGAAATCGACGTGCCATGCCATTCAGGACCCTGCGCCATTAGATCACCCCGTTCGCGCGCTCGCCTCACGGGGCTAGCATAACCCAACGCAGTCGATCCGAAGACGTCAAGGCCTCACGAAGGAAGCCGCTTAGCGACGTGCCTAACCAGCACCTCAAACCCTAGCCAATAGCAGCTTTCCAATCGAGTGCTTGAACGCCCGCTTACACTCCCACTAGCGACAGAAGCTCACACAGAAAAGATGCGGACAGCGTCATCGACGCTACCTCAACCCAGCCGCCACTTCCACGAATAGCACACCGAAAGTTTGAGCTTGACAACAAAGGACATGATCGATACCCTTTCTGTCATGTGGAGAAAGAAGCCATCGACCGTGGCAATCTCAACTGCTATCGCATGCATGACTACTCTCATGCTGGCCGGCCCCGCCCACGCCAGTGCAGCTGACAAGGCGAATCTGCTTCCCACGCAAAAGGTGGCCCTACAGTCCGCGCCTGAAGTGGGCGCGAACGAGACTGCAGTGATCCAATCATGTTACGGCAACGCAAAGAGTTACGCCGACATGAACGACTCTTTCACATGGCCATATTCCGGATACGCCAAGACCACGTCGTCCTGCGGTGACATCAACCTGAAGCCCAGTGATCGGGGGGTGTACGCTCAGGTTTGCTACCGTCGGACCGGGACATGCAACGGCCTGAAATGGGTGCCGGTCGGAAGCTGGAAGGTAATCGCGTCCAACGTGCTCGACGGCACGGAGTTCTACGTCGACTTTGATCGGCGCGGTGCCGGATTGGTTGCATACTGAGCTTAGCCGTTAGGGCAAGTAGCTCTATTTTAGTTAGGGCAGACCACCTTCCTGTAGCCCTCACTAATAGTTTTTGCGCCAAGCCTGAGTAAATTCGAAGTCGTGCTTCCACAGCCCAACCGGCGCGGTCGTCGCCATGTTTTGTATTTCTCAGTCATTCGTCGCGCAATAGTGACGGCGTTTTTCGTCGCCTGAGCTCATACGACGAAAAACGCCGTCACTAGGACCCTCGGATGAATTAAAAATTCCAGCATCGAAGAGGTGCTAGTTTATGCGAATTTATCCACCACCAGGAACTTGGCGAACATCAGCAGGAGTAGCGATCCTCGCGATAGCCGGTACGTATTCAGCTTGAGATCACGGCGGGCATCCAAGATCCGGCTGTGAACAGTTGTTTGAGCACGTCGAGTGCGTCCTGGCCCTGTTTGGTGGCAGTGGACAAATAAGACCGGACCGCGGCAAAGTCCAATAGTCCTTGCAGGGTGCGCCAGGGGCGAAGATCACGTTCGGCCCTGGTTGTTGGTGGACGGCACGGCCAGGTCGATCACGAATCGCAAGATCATGCCGCGGTGGGTGTGGAAACGTTCGACCGGCTTGCCGGTCTTCGACACCTCCCTGTGGCGGTCGGGCTGGTTCTGCTGGCGGCCGCAGGCGCCGGCGTAGCACGCCCTTACGTGACTCGGCGTAGCGCAGGTGCTGGTAGGCGGCGTAGCCGTCCCACACGATGGTGCCGTCGAAGCCGGGTAGCACCCCACCGACGTCGATGTCGGCCATATTGCGGCCGCCGACGTGGAACGACGTCGGCATCGGGGTGCAGGCCACGTGCACCTACTTGAACCCAACATCAAGGCGGGTCGATGTCGCATCGACGTGCAGTACCTTCTCCAGGTGCAGCAACGCGGCTAGGTGTGAGGTAAACCGGCCCAGCCTGCGGGTTGCTTCGGTGACCACCGCGTGCACGAACCCCGTCGAGACGCGCGCGCCGCACAGATTACCCAGCAGCCGTGAGACCCGCGCGAACGGCAGGAACTGCGCCCCACACCCATACACCGCTGCAGCCTTCACACTCGGGCCATACTGGGTGCCCCGCCGGCCGCGCCGCCTCACTAACCAGCGGGCACCAGCACCGCACCGCCACGGGCTGATGCTCGGTGACCACGATCTTCGGCTCCGGCAATTCGAACACCTGCGCCCGCTGGCGGGCGAACTTCACCGTGTCGCCAAGATCCGCACCGCAGACCGGGTTCACACACCGGTCCGGCCGGTGAACCACCAGGCGATCCGGGTCGGCACCAGCGCAAACGTCGACCCGGCGACCCAGGCTGCTTACCCCGGCGCCGACCAGGCCCCACCGTTCGGCTTCGGCGTCTGCCAGCCCAACCCATGTCCTCTCACCTCACACGTCGATCGAGCAACTGAATCAACCCATCCCTGCGGAAGCACTGCCTTCGGGCATCCCAAGGATGACCCGTGTGGGCCAGGAACCTCGCGTGGGCATCAATAAAAAACCGAGGCTCAAGGGCCTCTTTTGTCGAAGAATGCGGCGCTTGCGGCCCTCGCTCGCCGCAGATACCAGGTGGGCAGGGCGGCACGGGGACGACTGGGGTCTGGCTGCCACGCATCTCCGTGGGACCGGGGTGCCCGTCCTGTCCCGGCGCGAAGTTTCGGGCACAAAAGGCCGCCGCCGGCCGGGACAGGTCGTCCGGCCAGCGGCGGCGTCGTGCGTTGGTGTGGGTCAGTCCCGGTTGGGTGGCAGGCTGGGCAGTAGCCCGCCACCGCCACCACCTGTTCCGCCGCCGCCAGGATTGCCCCCAGGATTACCGCCGGGGTTGCCGCCGGGATTGCCCCCAGGGTTACCGCCACCTCCGGGGTTGTTGCCCCCGGGGTTGCAGAACAGATCGATCAGCGGGTTACAGGGTGGGCCCTGGCCCCCGGGGTTGGTCGGTGGCGGCGGGGGCGGCGGCGGTGGTGCTTCGCCGTTTCCGGAGTCCTTGTCGCCGATGTTCGCCGCCGGCGGGAAGTCGACCTTCGGTTTGCCCTTCAGCGCCTCGTTCATGAACCGCTCCCAGATGTCGCCCGGGAGGTTTCCACCGCTGACCTTGCGGCCGTCCTTGAGGATGAGTGGCTTCCGGTCCCCCACGTTGCCCACCCACACTGCGGTGGCCAACTGTGGCGTGTAACCGATCATCCAGGCGTCGCCGTTCTCCTTACTGCCGTCCTTGAGTTCCCAGGTGCCGGTCTTGGAGGCCGCCTTGCGACCGTCATCGAGCCGGTGGTTGACAGCAGCCGGGTAGTCCTTCAGCACGGACGTCACGTCGTCCACGACGCTCCTCTCGATTCGCCGCTTCGAGTCGAGCTTCTCGCTGTAGACCTTGTCCCACTTACCGGTGTTCGCGTTCTGCTTCTCCACCGAGTACAGGAAGTGGGCCTTGTTGTAGACACCCCCGTTGGCGAAGGTGGCAACGCCGTTGGCGTGGTCCAGCACCGTGATCGGGTACTGGCCGTAGCCGACCACGTTGAAGAACGGCTCCGGCGTGATGTCCTTCGGGTCGCTCTTGGTCAGGTCGTAGGCCTTCGCCGGGTTGGTGTCAGTACGCCACATGGTGGTGACGCCGGCCTGCTTGGCCATGTCGACGACCTTGTCCGCGCCGATCTCCTCGGTGACGTAGTAGAACGGCACGTTCAGGGACTGAAGCGTGGACACCCGCAGCGTGCAGGAGTTACCGCAGTCAGGGTTGTCGTCGCCCGCGTTGCTGACCTTGAAGGTGCCTTCCGGCTTGAAGGCCTTGCCCTTCCAGCGTGACTCGAGCGCCTTCTTCTCCTTGAGGGCCGCCGCCAGCGTGTAGATCTTGAAACTTGAACCGGGCGAGTGACCGCCGCTGATCGCCCCGGTGGAGTCGGTGTTCTTGCCGGCGTAGTCGGTGCCGGTGCCGTTGTCACCGCCGTAGTACGCGACGACCCGACCGTTGGTGGGGTCGATCGCTACCATCGCCGCCATGATGTTGCTCTTCTGACCGGCCAACTCGGAGCCCTTGGACTTGCGCTGGACCGTCTCGACCGCCGCCGCCTGCATCCTGGTGTCCATGGTCGTGCGGATTCGGTAACCGCCAGCCATCAGCGCCTGGGAGCACAGCGGCTTGGCATCCGTCACCTCCGCGTCCTTCTCGACGCAGATTCCCCTGTCCCGCATCTCCTGCCGGACGTAGTTGATGACATTGCCGTACGGGGTGTCGACGCCGAAGTCGACGCCGATGCCGCCCTTCTTCGGGGACTTGATGCTCTTCAGCGGGTACTCAGCAGGCCGCGGCTCCTTGCCGGGCACACCGAGCCAGCCCTCCTTGACCATGCCATCGATCACGTAGGTCCAGCGCTCCTGGGCCGCGGTCGGGTTGATCGCCGGGTCGTATCCCTGGTGGGTGGAGCTGGGTTCGGGCTGCTTGATCAGAGCCGCGAGGACGGCACCCTCGGCCGGATTGAGCTTGGTCACCGACTTGCCGAAGTAGGTCTGCGCCGCCGCTTCGATGCCGTAGGCGCCCCGGCCGAAGTAGATCACGTTGAGGTAGTGCTGCATGATCTCTGGCTTCGTGTACTCGTCGTTGAGCTTGGAGGCGAGGATCGCCTCCTTCACCTTCCGGGCGTACGTGTCGTCCTTCAGGTTGTCGTAGGCGTTGCGCGCGTACTGCTGGGTGATGGTGGAGGCACCCTGCTTGTCACCGCCGGAGAGGTTGTTCCAGCCGGCGCGGGCGATGCCCTTGTAGTCCACACCGGAGTGCCGGTAGAAGTTCCGGTCCTCGGCCGCGGCCACCGCGTTCTGCACGTACTCCGGAATCTGGTCGATGGTGACCAGGGTCCGGTTCTGATCGCCCACCTTGGCGATGATCGTCTTGTTGTCGAAGGCGTACAGGGTCGTCGCCTGCGGCGGAGTGATCTCGTCCGGAAGCACCACGTTTGTCGAGTAGTAGGTGAACCCGACCACGCCGATGCCGGCGAGCATGATGAAGACGGCGAACCCGGCGATCAGCAGGTTCATCCGCTTGCGCTTCTTCGCACGCGCCGCGGCGCCCGAGTCACCCGGACCACGGCCGCCCCGACCGGGACCACCCGGACCGCCCGGCCCACCGGGACCACCCGGACCGCCCGGCCCACCGGAGACCGGTGAGACGCTCGCCCGGGCGACCGCCGCACGACCACCGACCGATGCGGAACCGACGCTGGCCCGACCCGCCGACGCGGTGCCGACCGAGGCCGCACCGACGGCGGCGGCACCGACCGCGGCCCGACCTGCCGGCGCGCCCGGCGCCGGAGAGACGGGCACCGAGGCCCGACCGGCGCCAGCGCGGCCAGCGGCCACACCCGGTGCCGGGGACACCGGCACCGAGGCTCGACCGGCCCGGCCGCTCGCTGCCGAACCCACCGAGGCGGATCCGGCGGCCGCGCTGCCACGCGGCGGCACCGAGGCGGAACCGCCGACACTGGCGCGACCACCGGCAGCCCGCGGCGTCACCGAGGCCCGCCCTGGTGTTGCCGTGCCTCGGTCCGAGGCTGACCAACCGCTCCCGCCGGAATCACCGCCGGGTCGGCGGTACGCGTCGTCCGCGCCCGGCCCAGGGTCACCGTCTGGACCCGAGTGCTGGGTCCGTCCGCGCGCAGAACTGGGATCGCCGTACGAGTTCATTCCTCACACCCTGCCGGTCGCGGTGGGGCGCGGCTGCGCCGCCACCGGGTTGCCGTGAGTTGCTTCACCCGGGACGCCGGCACGGGGGTGCCAGCCGACCAGGGTCATTGCCGTATCAATCGGGCCAATCGGACCAACAAGCGGTCGACCGTCCCGGGTTTCGCCTACGGCCCCGGGGCCGGTACAACCAGCTGAGATCACCGTTGCGCCTCTCGCCTCCGCCGGCCGGCACCTTCGGCGCCCGCCGCGTCCTGCTCGTTGGTGCCGTCGCTGTCGCCGGTCAGCCCGTCCCGGCCGAGCAGGTACTGCTCGACGAGATGGTTCCAGTCACAACCGAGGCACACCTCCACCACGAAGACCTGGAACTCACGCAGCGTCATCGCCAGCACCGGCAGTTCGGCCAGTGTCCGGGCCTGCCCGGCGGACTGCTTGAGTTCGTCACCGTAAATGTAGTGGACGAGGGTCAGGTTTTCGCTGCGGCAGATCGGGCAGCGCCGGTCGGTCGGCTCGCCATGGAACCGAGCGGCGTTCTTCAGGTACGGCGACGCGTCGCAGACGTCGTACGTGCCGACTCGGCCGGCCAGGAGCTCACGCAGCACTGCTCGCTTCTGAAGCGAGTAGTCGACGACCTGGCGCTGCGTACGCATGCGGAGAAGGGTACGCGGTCCGGCCCGACCAGGCGACCACGCTCACAATCCGTGACGAGGGCATCTCGGAACGGGGGTTTGCCCTGGCCGGCACGACCCGCTAACGTGCGATGTATCGGTCCGATACATCGCGGCGGTTACCGCTCCACGCCGGAGGGTAAAGAGAGGGTGGCCAGTGCTTGAGTTCGCCATCCTCGGCCTCCTGCAGGAGTCTCCGATGCACGGCTATGAGCTGCGCAAGGAGCTGACCGCCAAACTCGGCGCGATCCGGGCGGCGATCAGCTACGGCTCGCTCTATCCCACGCTACGCAGGCTTCAGGCGGCGGGATGGATCACCGAAGCTGCTGAGACACCCGCCACTGCCGAGGAGGTTCCCGCGCTGACCAGCCGACGAGGTCGGGTGGTCTACAAAATCACCGCGGAAGGCAAGGAACGCTTCGCCCAGCTGATCGCACAGGCCGGGCCCGAGACGTACGACGACACGGGCTTCGGGGTGCACTTCGCGTTCTTCGCCCGGACCGACCAGGCGACCCGACTGCGCATTCTGGAGGGTCGCCGCCGCAAGATCGAGGAGCGTCGCGAAGGGCTTCGTGACGTGCTGGGCCGGGCGGCCGAGCGCCTCGACGCTTACACCCTGGAACTGCAGCGCCACGGCCTTGATGCCTGTGAGCGCGAGGTCCGCTGGCTGGAGGAGCTCATCGCCAACGAGCGCTCCGGCCGAGCCCCGACGGTCCCGAACAACATCGGGACAGCCGGCGGCCGACGAGAAGACAACAGCCCGCCTCCGCCTGGAGAGACCAGGAATGAGCGGCCGTGACAGAAAAGAAGGAGGCAGACGCTATGGGCTCCGTCCGCGTCGCCATCGTCGGTGTGGGTAACTGCGCCTCGTCCCTGGTTCAGGGCGTCGAGTACTACCGGAACGCCAACCCGAACGACCGCGTCCCGGGTCTCATGCACGTCGCCTTCGGCGACTACCACGTCAACGCCGTGGAGTTCGTCGCGGCATTCGACGTGGACGCCAAGAAGGTGGGCATGGACCTCGCGGAGGCGATCGTCGCCAGCGAGAACAACACCATCAAGCTCTGCGACGTGCCGCCGACCGGCGTCAGCGTGCAGCGCGGTCCGACCTTCGACGGTCTGGGCCAGTACTACCGCGAGATCGTCGAGGAGTCGGACGCCACCCCGGTCGACGTGGCGCAGGCGCTGCGCGACGCGCAGGTCGACGTCGTCGTCTGCTACCTGCCGGTCGGCTCCGAGCAGGCCGCCAAGTTCTACGCCCAGGCCGCGATCGACGCCGGCTGCGCGTTCGTCAACGCCCTGCCGGTCTTCATCGCCTCCGACCCGGAGTGGGCCCAGAAGTTCACCGACGCGGGCCTGCCGATCGTCGGTGACGACATCAAGAGCCAGGTCGGCGCCACCATCGTGCACCGTGCCCTCGCGAAGCTCTTCGAGGACCGCGGCGTCGAGCTGCTGCGCACGTACCAGCTCAACTTCGGCGGCAACATGGACTTCATGAACATGCTGGAGCGCAAGCGGCTGGTCTCGAAGAAGATCTCGAAGACCCAGTCGGTCACCTCGCAGATCCCGCACGAGATGAGCAAGAGCGACGTGCACATCGGCCCGTCGGACCACGTGCCGTGGCTGGACGACCGCAAGTGGGCGTACATCCGCCTGGAGGGCCGCTCGTTCGGCGACACCCCCCTCAACGCCGAGCTCAAGCTCGAGGTGTGGGACTCTCCGAACTCGGCAGGCGTCATCATCGACGCGGTCCGGGCCGCGAAGATCGCCCTGGACCGGAAGATCGGCGGCCCGATCCTGTCGGCCTCGTCGTACTTCATGAAGTCCCCGCCGGTGCAGTACGCCGACCACGACGCCCACCAGGCCGTCGAGGAGTTCATCGCCGGTGAGGTCACGCGCTGACGCGCTGAATCGCCAAGCACGTACAAGGGCCGGGTCCGCATGGACTCGGCCCTTGCCCGTGGGTCGGCTTCTGTGGGTACGAGAGCTGCCGTGATCAGCGCCACCGTTTCCGGGACCACAGGTGACAGTGAGGCTATCGATAATCGAGATATGGCGTCCCGTACCGGCACCACAGTGACACACCCGCACCCGGTCCGACGTCCTCGGCCGCGCATCGTCACGCTGGCCTGCCTGCTGCTGGCCCTGGCCGCCGTCGCGCAACTGGCCGCACTGCCACTGAACTACTGGCACCAGGACTTCTTCCACACTGCCGCCAGGTCCTTCGAGCCAACGGACGGCGTGGCCTTCGCCGCTCTGGGCAGCACCGCCGATCTGGCGGCTGACCTGTTGACCGCGGTGCTGGCGATCGGGCTCCTCACGCTGGCCGCAGTCAACGTCGTGGGCGTGAACGGCGCACGGATCGCCGCCTGGGCCTCGGCGCCCGTCCTCGCCTGCTGCGCCACCGTCGGGGCCGCCCGGTCGCCGCGGCCGCTCTATTCCATCTACTCGGCCGAGAACATGGACCGGATCACCGCGATGGCACGGGACGGCATGCCGGAGTGGCTGGAGCCGCTGCTGCTCACCCTGGGCCTGGGCGCTCCGGTGGCGATACTCGTCGCGCTGGTCCTGCTTGCCCTGCCACCCGCCAACGAGTTCTTCCGGCCGCAGACCCCGGTCGATCCGTCGTGGCCCGTTCGGACCTCACCGGCCGCCGGACCGGAAGGGTCGCCCAGGGCCGGGTCATAGGGCCCATCAAAGCGGACGTCCGCAGGGGAACGGCTCAGGACCAGGCGTGTCGCAGCGCGACCCCGGCCTCCAACTCCAACAACGTGACCTTGCGCGGCAGGCCCCCACCGAAGCCGACCAGCTTGCCGCCCGCGCCGACGATCCGGTGACAGGGCACGAGCACCGGGACCGGGTTGCGGTTGCAGGCCACGCCCACCGCCCGTGCCGCGCCGGGATCGCCGACCAGGCGCGCCACCTCGCCATACGTCAGCGTCTCCCCGTACGGGATCCGCGTCATCTCCCGCCACACGGCGCGCTCGAAGTCGGAGCCGCGCGGCACCGACACCGGGACGGTGAACGCGGTCAGCTCACCGGCGAAGTACGCCCGCAGCTCGTCGGCGGCCTGCCGGGACAGCGCGTCGTCGGGCTCGATGGTGGCAGCCTCGAACCGGCCGAAATGGGCACCGCGGACGCTCGTGCCGTCGGTGGCGACGGAGAACTCACCGATCGGTGAGTCGAGCACAGTCCAGCGCATCCACCTATTCTCCCCGACGCGGGCTCTCTCGCCGGCCCGGCCACCAACGTCGGGCTGAGCGCCACTCCCGACCCGGCGTCGATAGATCATCTTGGGGCCCTGCCAGGCCGTTCAGCGTTGCGCGGCGTCGATACCGTCAAGGTCGTGGCAACCGGGACGCTCATCTTTCTGATCATCGGCGGGGCGGGCATCGGTGTGCTCGCGCTCGCCCTGCTCGGCACCGAGCTGCTCCAGTTCGGGCACGCCGACGTGGACGGGCCGATCTCGGTCGAGACGGTCGCCGGCTTCGCCGGGGCTTTCGGGTTCGGCGCGGCCATCGTCAACGAGCTGCTCGGTGCGCGTACCCCCGGCATGGTCGTCGGGGCGGCGGCCGGCGGCGTGCTCGCAGCCGTGCCCACCGGCTGGTTGGCGTCCCGGCTGAGCCGGGCGGCGCGGAACATGCGCACCGACCCCACCCCCACCCGCGACGACCTGGTCGGCGCGCTCGGCCTGGTCGTCACCCCGGTGCCGGCCAACGGGTACGGCGAAGTTCGCATCCGCCTCGCCGGCCAACCGGTCAAGCTCAGCGCCCGCGCGGACCAGCCGATCCCGATCGGCGCACAGGTCTTCGTCGTGCAGGCGCTCAGTGAGACCAGCGTGCACGTAGAGACCTACTGACCTACCCCTCATAGACGGGACTCCTCATATGGCCCTACTCATCGCCATCGGTGGCGCGGTCCTCCTCGCGCTCATCCTGGTGCTCTTCGTGCTCTCCCGGATCAAGGTGGCCGGCCCGAACGAGGCGTTCATCGTCACCGGTCGCAAGGGCCGCACCACCCAGACCGCCGACGGCGGGCGGTCCACCGACAACTCCGGTCAGAAGGTCGTGCTGGGCGCCTCGGTGTTCGTGCTGCCGGTGGTGCAGAAGCTCCAGTCGCTCGACCTGTCCAGCCGGCGGATCGACGTCGGCATCCGAGGCGCCGTGAGCAAGCAGGGCATCCGCGCCGACCTGCACGGGGTGGCGATCGTCAAGGTCGGCGGCACCGAGGACGCGATCCGGGCCGCCGCCCAACGGTTCCTGCACCAGCAGGACGAGATCGACAACTTCACCCGGGAGGTGCTGGCCGGCGCGCTGCGCTCGATCGTCGGCCGGCTCACCGTCGAGGAGGTCATCCGGGACCGGGCGGCGTTCGCCAGCGCGGTCGCCGAGGAAGCCGAGCACTCGATGACCAACCAGGGTCTGGTGTTGGACACCTTCCAACTCCAGGACATCCTCGCCGAAGGCTCCTACCTCCAGGACCTGGGCCGACCCGAGGCCGCCCGGGTGCTCAAGGACGCGGCGATCGCCGAGGCCCGGGCCCGGCAGCAAGCCGAGCAGGAGCGACTGCTGGCCGAGGAGGCCATCGCCGAGGCGAACCGCAACCTGGCCCTCAAGCAGGCCGGCATCCAGGCCGAGATCGACGCGGCGAAGGCGAAGTCCGCAGCGGCCGGACCGCTCGCCCAGGCCGAGCGGGACCAGGCGATCCTCTCCGAACAGCAGAAGGTGGCCGAGCGCAACGCCGAACTCAAGCAGCGCCAGCTCGACACCGAGGTTCGCAAGCCGGCCGACGCGGCCCGGTACAAGGTGGAGCAGGAGGCCGAGGCGTCCCGCAACGCGGCGGTGCTGCACGCCGACGCGCAGCGCCAGTCGGTCATCGCCGCCGCGCAGGCCTCCGCCGAGCAGGCCCGCCTCACCGGTGAGGGTGAGCGGGCCCGGCGTGCCGCGCTCGCCGAGGCCAACGCCATCGAAGGCGCCAAGGAGGGTGAGGCCGAGCAGCGGCGGCGTTCCGCCATCGCCGAGGCGGTGGAGCGGGAAGGTCAGGCCGAGGCCGCGGCCATCCTCGCCAAGGGTGAGGCCGAGGCCGACGCGATGGCGCGCAAGGCCGAGGCGTTCGCCGCGTACGGAGAGGCGGCCGTACTGGACCTGCTGGTCAAGGTGCTGCCGCAGGTCGTCGAGGCGGCCAGCGCGCCGATCGGGGCGATCGACAAGATGACGGTCATCTCCACCGACGGCGCGTCGTCGCTCACGAAGTCGGTGGCCGGCAACGTGGCCCAGGGCCTCCAGCTCGGCAGCGACCTCACCGGGATCGACCTGCCCGGCCTGCTGGCACGGCTCGGTGCTGGACGCACCGACGCCACCGCGCCGACCACCGGGGTCGACACTGTGGACGGCAGTACCGTTTCGCGCTGAGCCAGACAAACCGGCCGACAAGTCAGGGATCTGGCCGGCACCGGATGACCCACGAACGGCCGGCGCCCGCCGGCACTGCCTCCCGAAGGAGGGGTGCCGGCGGGCGCCGGTGGTAATTCAGTTGTTGGTTCAGGCGAGGTTCATGACGAAGCGCTCGCCCGCCGAGAGACCGAAGTCCGGAGCAGAGAAGTCGAAGTTCTTGTTCGGGATCAGCTGGCTGGTGCCGGCGCTGCCGGCACTGACCGCCTGCCCGTCGACGTTCGCATAGATCCAGCCCGACCCGTCCGTGTCCCCGAAACCCCGGTGCCAGAAGGTGAAGGCCTCCCAGGCGTCGATACCGGTGGCCGAGGCGACCATCGGCTGCGATCCGGCACCGGTCGCCGAGACCCACTTGCCGTTGGCCAACGACCGCAGGCCGAAGTAGCCGTAGAAGTCCAGATCGAACAGCTCGAACTTCTCCCAGGTGCTGACCGTCGCGGCCACCGGGATCAGCGGCTTGCTCCCGGCACCGTCAGCGGAGACGTACTTGCCGCTCGCGGACGACTTGAAGCTGACGATCAGGTTCGTCTCGAGGTCGAACTTCTCCCAGGTGCTGGCGTTCGCCGCGCTGGCAATCAGCGGGCCACCGTTGCTGGGCGCACTGACGTACTTGTTGTTGACAGTGGCCTTCAGGCTCACGGTGCCGTCGATGTTGTGAACCAGCTGGAACTTCTCCCAGGTGCTCACCGTCGCGGCGGCGGCGATCAGCGGCTTGCTGCCGGCACCGTTGGCGCTGACGTACTTGCCGTTGACGTTCGCCCGCAGTGCGACCAGGCCGCTGCCGGCGTCGACGATGTCGAGCTTCTCCCAGCCGCCCAGCACCGGGCCGACGGAGGCCAGCGGCTTGCTGCCCGCACCGTCAGCCGAGACGAAATAGCCGTTGGAACGCGCCAGCAGACCGTGCGCGGAGCGCGCGGGAGAGAGGGCCGCCGCGACGTTGAGCAGACGGTCCACCCCGCCCTGCGGGTTCAAGACAGCGCCGGCGAGCCCCCGGGTCACTATCGTGTTGCGCACCTGCGTCGGGGACCACGTCGGGTTCGACTGAAGCAGCAGCGCAGCGGCTCCCGCCACGTGCGGCGCCGCCATCGAGGTCCCGCTGAAGGCCACCGACCCGTCGGTGGTCCCACTAGCCGCCGAGACGATGTCAACGCCCGGAGCCCAGACGTCGACACACGGACCGTAGTTCGAATCCCACTTCTCGGTCGAGACCCGACGATCGAACCTGTCGGTGGCTCCGACGGTGATCGCCGCCGACACCCTGGCCGGGGTGTAGTAGCAGGCATCGTCCGCTTCGTTGCCGGCGGCCACCGCGTAGGTGAGACCGGTGGCGATGGAGTTGCTGACCGCGTTGGAGAGCGCCGGGGAGTCCGGGTCCTCCGGCCCGCCGAGGCTCATGTTGACCACGGCAGGCTTCTGCGCGTTGGCGGTCACCCAGTCGATCCCGGCCAGGACCTCCTCGGTGGTGCCGGAACCCTCGCAGTCGAGGACCCGGACGGCGACCAGGTTGACGCCCTTGGCCACGCCGTACTTCGTGCCGCCGACGGTGCCCGCCACGTGCGTGCCGTGACCGTGGCAGTCCTGCGCCACATTGTCCCGATCGATCGCGTCGTAGCCGTACGAGGCACGGCCACCGAAGTCACTGTGATTGATGTCGATGCCAGTGTCGACGATGTACGCCCTCACCCCGGCACCGGTGGTGGGGTAGGTGTAGCTGCCATTCAGCTTGGGCGAGACCTGATCGATCCGGTCCAGGCCCCAGGAGGGAGGCGCGCTCTGCGTTCCACTCTTGTGGAAGCGGACCACCGGCTCCACGGAGGCGACATCCGGGTCGGCGGCCAGCCGGCCGGCCTGCTTCGCGGTCATCGCGGCGGAGTAGCCGTTGACGGCGCTGCTGTACAGCCGGCCGACGCTGCCACCGTTCTCCTTGGCCAGAGCCGAGGCGGCAGCCTTGATCTTGGCGGGGGTGGTCTTCTTGTTCTTGAGCACCACGATGTAGCGACCCGGCACGACCTCGGCGGGCTTGGCCTTGTCCAACCGGCCGTCCGGCTTGGGAGCGGTCAACTTACTTGCGGGCTTCGGTGCCAACGGAGCGGTCGGTTCGGCCATTGCGGCCCCGCCGGTCGCGGCGCTGACGATGATGGTTGCGGAGGCGAGAGCAAGGCTCGCCACCGCCGAGCGGCGTATCACGCCACGGCGTTTCACTAGGTGATCTCCCCGTTGGTCGTCGCCCGTCCAATCCGGACGACCGGACGGGCGGTGGGGTCGGCGGCGGTGTCAGTGCACCGGTAGCCGACGGACGCCCAGCCATCATGGACGACGATGAAAGCGATACACCTCAGCCATTCGGTCGATCCGCTGGCGTTTCGTCGTCGACCGGACAGCCGTGCAGCGTCGCAGCCACGCCCTGAAGCGACGGCTCCCGCCACCTCGCTGCAGACGGCGCTACCTGACCAACACTGACGTTGCGCGCGTCAGCCGAGGATGCCCTCGGCGCGAGCCCAGCGCAGCAGCTCCGCCTCGGCGGCGTCGCGGTCCAGCGGGCCGTGCTCAAGGCGTTGCTCCTTGAGGTGCTTCCAGGCCCGCCCGACCACCGGCCCCGGCGGTACGCCGAGCAGCTCCATGATCGCGTTACCGTCCAGGTCGGGTCGAACCCGCGCCAGGTCTTCCTCGGCCGCGATCCGGGCGATCCGATCCTCCAGCGCGTCGTAGTCGGCCGCGAGCTGGGCGGCCTTGCGCCGGTTGCGGGTCGTGCAGTCGGAGCGGGTCAGCTTGTGCAGGCGGGGCAGCAGGTCACCGGCGTCGGCGACGTAGCGGCGCACCGCCGAGTCGGTCCACTCGCCCCGCCCGTACCCGTAGAAACGCAGGTGCAGCGCGACCAGCGCGGTCACCTGCGCTGTGACGTCCTTGGGGTAGCGCATCGCCTTCATCCGGGCCTTGGTCAGCCGGGCGCCGACCACCTCGTGGTGGTGGAAGCTGACCCGGCCGTCGGACCCGACCGCCTTCGTCGCCGGCTTGCCCACGTCGTGCAGGAGGGCGGCCATCCGCAGGATGAAGTCGCAGCCCTCCTCCTCGTAGGAGACCGCGTTCTCGACGACAGTCAACGTGTGCTCGTAGACGTCCTTGTGCTGGGCGTGCTCGTCGATCTCCAGCTTCAGCCCGGTCAGCTCCGGCAGGAACCGCTCGGCCAGCCCGGTGTCGACCAGCAGCCGCAGCCCGGTGATCGGGTCCGCGCCGCAGAGCAGCTTGGTGAACTCGTCGCGGATCCGCTCGGCGGTGATCCGGTCCAGGTCGGCGGCCATCTCGGTCATCGCCAGGTGCACGGCCGGGTGCACGGCGAAACGCAGCTGGGCGGCGAACCGGGCGGCCCGCAGCATCCGCAGCGGGTCGTCGCCGAACGACTCACCAGGCGTGCTCGGGGTACGGATCACCTTGGCCGAGAGATCGTCCAGCCCACCGTGCGGGTCGGTGAACCGGTGGTCCGGCAGGCTCACAGCCATCGCGTTGATCGTGAAGTCGCGCCGCTTCAGGTCCTCGTCGAGGCTGGTGCCGTACACCACCACCGGGTTGCGGCTGACCTGGTCGTACGACTCCGCACGGAAGGTGGTGATCTCCAGTCGGAGGCCGTCGCGCTGAGCGCCGATGGTGCCGAACTCCCGACCGGTCTCCCAGATCGACTCGGCCCAGCCCTTGATGATCCGCAGGGTCTCGTCGGGGTGCGCGTCGGTGCAGAAGTCGAGGTCATCCCCGAGTCGACCGAGCAGGGCATCCCGCACCGAACCGCCCACCAGGTGCAACTCGTGACCGGCGCGGACGAAGCGGCGGCCCAACTCGTCGGCGACCGGGGACACCCGGAGCAGTTCGGCGACGGCGTTGCGCTGCGCGGCGGTGAGTTCGCGGCGGTCGGCGGCGTGAGGAGCGGAGGCTTCGGACATGGGATCACCAGCTTATCGGGCCGGGGTGTGATCCGATCCGCCGGGCGCGGGTAACGGGTGGGGGTTGACTATGGTCTGTGGCGTGCGGGTCGGTGTCCGACTCGACGTACCCCTGGGAGGCTGGAGATGAGCGGCGGGCTCTACCGCAGCGCCAACGCCGCGAACGATGGCGGTGCCAACGCCCGACCCGGGGATGGCGCCACCTTCATCTCCGCCGAGCCGCTGAACCAGCCGGCCATGGAGTCGACCGCACCACCGCAGGAACAGGTGGCCGAGGCGAGCGCGGCTGCCAACAGCGCGGTGATGGCGATCGGCAGCCTGGTCAGCCGGGGCACCGGCTTCCTGCGCAACCTGGTGATCGGCGCGGCGCTCGGCGGCGCGCTGGTCGGTGACGCGTACACCACCGCGCAGATCCTGCCCGGCATGGTCTACGAGTTCCTGCTCGGCGGTGTCCTCACCAGCGTGCTGATCCCGGTGCTGGTGCGGCGACGCAAGATCGACACTGATGGCGGCCAGGCGTACGCACAGCGGCTGCTGACCTTGGCGGTGCTCGCACTCGGCGCGGCGGCCCTGCTCGCTCTCCTGCTGGCAGCGCCGCTGACCTGGCTCTACGGCGGAGAGGAGTCGGCTGACGGCTACTCAGGGCTGGTCACCGGGCTCGCCCGCCTGATGCTGCCGATGATCTTCTTCTCCGGGTTGAGCGCGCTGATCAGTGCGGTGCTCAACACCCGGGGGCACTTCGCCGCCCCGATGTGGGCACCGATCCTGAACAACCTGGTGGTGATCGGCACCGCCGGCCTCTACATCGCGATCTTCGGTGCGGAGATCGTCAAGCCGGACGACATGACCACCGGGCGGGTCCTGCTGATTGGCGGTGGCACCCTGCTCGGCGTCGCCATCCAGGCGATGGGCCTGCTGCCGGCACTGCGCAAGGTCGGCTTCCGCTGGAAGCTTCGCTTCGACTTCCGCGAGCTGGGGCTACGCGAGCTGGGCCGGCTCGGCGCCTGGATGATCTGCTACGTCGCGGTGAGCCAGGTCGGCCTGATCGTGCTGTTCAACCTGCTGAACCGGGCCGGCAAGGAGAACGCCGCCGGCCCGCTGATCTACAACAACGTGTTCCTGCTGCTGATGACCGCGCACGGCATCATCGCCGTCTCGATCATCACGGCGCTGATGCCCCGGATGAGCGCGGCCGCCGCCGACGGCCGGTACGCCGACCTCGCCGCCGACCTCTCCCGGGGTACCCGCACGGTCACGGCGGTGCTCGCCCCGATCGCGGTCTGCTACGCCGTCCTCGCCACCCCGATCGCGTTCACCCTGTTCCGGTTCGGCGCGTTCAACGAGGACAACGCCACCGCCACGTCCGTCGTGTTGCTCGCCGCCGCGCTCGCGCTCGTCCCGTTCGCGGTCAGTCAGCTCTTCACCTTCGCGTTCTACGCGCTGCCCGACACCCGCACGCCGGCTCTCATCAACATCCCGGTGGTGGCGCTGCGAATCGGGGTGCAGATCGTGCTGTACGTCGCCTTCTCGGCGAGCTTCGCCGGTGCGGGAATGATGATCGGCAACACGGTCTCCTATCTGGCTGCCGCGATCGGCTCGGCCTGGCTGCTTCGGCCGCGCGTCGGTCGAATCGGGCTCGGCGAGATCATGCGGACCGGCGGCAGGGTCGCGGTGGCGGCGTTGGGTTCGGCAGTGGTCGGCCTCCTGGTGGTGAAGCTGCTGCCCGGTGACGACACCCCCAGCCGCCTGGAGGCGATCGTCCAGTTGGTGATCGGTGGCGTGGTGATCGGCGGGAGCTACCTGGGTCTGGCCATGCTGCTGCGGATCGGGGAGATCACCGAGGTGGTCGGGATGGTTCGCCGCCGCCTCGGTCGCTGAACGTCCACACCCGATTACAACAAGTTGGCACTCATACGGACCGTGACTACGGATCACCAGGCTGGGGATGCACCTGTGGATAACTCCGCGATTCGCCGGTCAACCACCGCTTCGGCCTGTGGATAACCAACCGTACGGCTGAGGGTGGCGACCCGATCGGTGGGAACGTACGAGGCAGCGCGAGCGCCACGCCAGCCCAGCCCCGGCGTCGGTCACTTGCGGTGAAGCCGTAGATTAGCTAGTACATGTGCCAGCAACGTGGCTGACAACGGTCGTAACCGGACGAGCTCTTCGACAGCCGGAAACCCCGCCAGGTACGGCGGGAAGATGACATGTCGGAGAGACGGGCAACCCGGGTAAGGTCGCTCTCGACGGGTACGGCAGGGGCCGACGCTGGGCGTCGACACCGGTCGGCCGGTTCCTTCAACGGCAGAGCGGGAAGCCACATGCCCAGCAGTTCGGGTTCATCGATCGACACGATCACCGAGGGAGGACGGGTGACCCAGGTCGGCGAGGGTCAGGAGGCAGACGAAAGCGCTCCTCCGGTCATGACCTTCGGTGCTCCCACGGCCGGTGAAGTCCTCGCCGAGCGGTACGAACTGGTTGAGCACATCAACAACGACAGCGCGGGTCGGCTGGTCTGGCGCGGGGTCGATGTCATCCTGCGCCGTCCGGTTGCCGTGGTGCTGCGTTACCCGGGTGGCGACTCCGCCACCGAGATGCTTCAGGCCGCCGTCGCGGCCAGCCGGGTCATCCACCCCAACCTGGTCGGCGTCTACGACGCGATCGACGAGGCCGACCGGGCGTACGTGGTGCGCGAGTGGGTCGACGGGCAGTCCCTGCGGGACCTGGCGACCGACGGCCCCCTGGACCCGGCCCGGGCCACCGCGATCGGCAACGCCGTCGCGAGCGCGCTCGCCGCGGTGCACGCCACCGGCATGGTGCACGGCAACGTCCACCCCGGCACCGTCATGATCAGCGATGAGGGCCGGGTGGTCCTGGCCGACGCCCGCACCGACGGTGCCGACAGCCAGGAGAACGACATCCGGGCGGTCGGCGGGGTTCTCTACTTCGCGCTGACCGGCTCCTGGCCGCACGCCGAGGCACCACTTCACGGCGCCACCGCCGGCCACGGCCGCGCCGCCATCCCGGACGCTGTTCGGGACGCCGGGGGTGCCATCGCGGCACCGCGCCAGGTTCGGGCGGGCGTTCCGGCGTACCTGGACGACCTGACCATGGACCTGCTCGACGCCGAGATCGCGCCGCCGTCCTCCGACGTGCTCGCCGCGGAACTGGCGCGACTGGACGTGCCGGCCGAGGACGAGCACTACCTCGACAACAGCGGGCCGCTGCGGTTCGCCGGCGAAACCGGGGAAGAGCCGTCACCGCTGGCCGCGGCCGGAGGCCGCAAGGTCGCCGTCGGCATCGCCGGTCTGCTGGCCGTTGCCCTGGTCGGTCTGCTGATCGGGATCATCGCCTTGGGTGGCGACGACGAGGACCCGCAGTCCAACCCGGTCGCCGCACCGACCTCAAGTGCCCCGGCCGGCGACGCCACCCCGGCCGCCGCGACCGCCCGCAAGCTGACGGTGAAGGGCGTCCGGATCATCGACCCGGACAGCAAGGACCGCAGTGAGGTCCGTGACGCCGAGAAGGTCATCGACGGTGACGAGGACAAGGGCTGGGAGACCGAGACCTACGTGAACAAGCCCAACTTCGGCAACCTGAAGAAGGGCATGGGCGTCTGGATCGACCTCGGCGAGCCGCACACCGTCAGGTCGGTGCAGGCGGTGCTGTCGGCTACCGGCGCGTCCGCTCAACTGCTCGCCGGCACGATCAAACCGGAGTCCAGCTCCAGCGGTGACAAGCAGTTGGTCGCAAGCTACAAGACCGGCATCGGCCAGCCGTTCGAGGACCATGACGGCACCACCATGACGTTCAACGGCTTCGACGCCGACAAGAAATACCAGTACCTGCTGTTCTGGATCACCGAGCTGCCTCCGTCCGAGGGTGGGTTCAAGCTGGGGGTGCAGGAGATTACGGTCCAGGGGTCGTGAGCCGGGCACCACGATCCGGGCCTCGCACGCACTGGACGCGGTGATGGACGGGCGCGCCGCCGCAAGCGACCTGGAGCTGCTGCGCGCGCACGTCGCCGGAGACCGGGACGCCTTCACCGAACTGTTCCACCGCCACCGGGACCGGTTGTGGGCGGTGGCCCTGCGGACGCTCGGCGACCGCGAGGAGGCAGCCGACGCGCTCCAGGACGCCCTGCTGTCGGCGCATCGGGCGGCGGCCCGCTTCCGCGGCGACTCCGCCGTCACCACGTGGCTGCACCGCATCGTGGTCAACGCCTGCCTGGACCGGATCCGACGACGGCAGGCGCACCCCACAGTGCCGCTGCCGCACGGCAACCGGGCCGACGACGGATCGGGCACCGGCGGGCTGGAGCCGGCGGCACCGGTAACGGACCACGACACCGTGCTGGTGGTCCGCGAGGCGCTCGCCGCGCTGCCCCTTGAGCAACGCGCCGCGCTGGTGCTTGTCGACGTACAGGGCTATCCGGTCGCCGAGGTCGCCCGCATCCTCGGCGTCGCCGAGGGCACGGTGAAGAGCCGGTGTGCCCGGGGCCGGGCGCGGCTGGCCGTGCTGCTCGGGCATCTCCGCCCCGCCACCGTCGCGACGCCTTCGGCCCGACCGGACCCCACCGCCCCGATCACGGGAGTGCCCGGCGTCACGCCCGGGAACCCCGGCCCGGTGGAGGGCGTCGGATCGAGGTCAGGTCGATACCGGCGGGACGCCAACCAGGAGGACACGTGACGACCGAGGGGTTCCGGGAGGTCGACATCGACCTCCTCGCTGACTACCTCGGCGGGGCGTTGGACGGCACCCCGCAGCAGGACGAGGTCGCCCAACTGGTCTCCGCGGACCCGTCCTGGGCCGAGGCGTACGCGCTGCTGGCCCCCGCCGTGACCGAGGTCCGGACGGATCTGACCCACTGGGCCGAGCCGTCACCGGAGATGCCGGCGGCGATCACCGACCGCCTCCTGGCCGCGTTGGCCTCCGCGGAGCCGACTACCGACACCTCGACCGAGGAGGCACCAGTCGGCGCGCCCAGCGTCGATCGGGCCGGCGACGCGGCGACGCCGTTGGTCGTACCGACGCAGGGCGGGGCTGGTCGCCGGCCTCCCGTCCCCCCGCCCGCCGGGTCGGGGCGCTGGGCGTCCACCGGTCCGGGCCGCCGCCAGCGCGGCTGGGCCCGCCGCGGCGCACCAGTGGCCGCCGCCGCGATCGCCGTCATCGCCGTCGCGCTGGGCCTCAACCAGCTCTCGATGCGGGCGTCGGACGACTCCGGCCGCACAAACGCCATGAACCAGCCGGCCAGCGCGCCGGAGGGCGTCGCGGGGGCCGGGACGGCCCGCACCACCGGGCCGGCACTGCGCAGTGGTACGAACTACACCCCGCAGACCCTCGGCAACGCCTACGACACTGACGCGCCACGCACACCGGCCGCCAGCCGGGCGACCGGCAACACCCCGGGCGAGCAGCCGAAGGTGGATGCCGAGGGCGGTCGCCGTCCCTCTCCCTACGGGTCGGACCAGCTGGCCCGGCTGACCGACGAGGCCGCGCTGACCAGCTGTCTGACCAGTGTGGCGACGGAGCACGGATCGGCCCCACTGGTGGTCGAGGTGATCGATTACGCGCGGTTCCAGGGCGATCAGGCGCTGGTCATCCACTTCACCGACGCGACCGGCGCCCGGTGGGCCTGGGTGAGTGGCCCCGAGTGCGGAGTGCCTGGGTCCGGCTCGGACAGCCGGTATTCGGCGCGGGTAGGGTGAATCCACGGTCAATGGCACGATGACCCCCCACGTGACCTGACCCACCGGATGCCCGGCTCGGGAATCCCCGGTTCGTACGATGACGTTCTGGAAGTCAGCTGCCGGCCCCACCCAGGCGTCGGCGACTCGGATCAGCATCGGTGCTCGCGCCGACGCCGAACACACACAACTCGGGAGACGGCAGTGGACGAGGTCCGCAACCTGATCATCATCGGCTCCGGGCCGGCCGGCTACACAGCGGCGGTCTACGCCGCACGTGCCAACCTGAAGCCGCTGATCATTGAGGGCGTGCAGTCCGGTGGCGCGCTGATGACCACGACCGAGGTGGAAAACTTCCCCGGCTTCGCCGACGGCATCCTCGGCCCCGAGCTGATGGACAACATGCGCAAGCAGGCCGAGCGGTTCGGCGCCGAGTTCCTCACCGACGACGTGACCCGGGTCGAGCTGGTGGACACCGGCGACGCCGGCTCCGGCGCGGTGAGCACCGTCTGGGTTGGCGAGACCGCCTACCGGGCGCGATCCATCATTCTCTCCACCGGTTCGGCCTGGCGTCCGCTGGGCGTGCCCGGTGAGCAGGAATTCCTGGGTCACGGCGTCTCCGCGTGTGCCACCTGTGACGGGTTCTTCTTCCGCAACCAGCAGATCGTGGTCGTCGGTGGCGGCGACTCGGCGATGGAGGAGGCCACCTTCCTCACCCGCTTCGCGGAGTCGGTGACCATCATCCACCGCCGCGATTCGTTCCGGGCCAGCAAGATCATGGCCGACCGGGCGCTGAGCAACGAGAAGATCAAGGTCGAGTGGAACAGCACCGTCGAGGAGATCCTCGGCGAGGACGGCAAGGTCACCGGCGTTCGCGTCCGCAACGTGCACACCGGCGAGACCAAGGTGATGGACGTGACCGGCGTCTTCGTCGCCATCGGTCACGACCCCCGCAGCGAGCTGTTCCAGGGCCAGGTCGAGCTGGACGACGAGGGCTACGTGAAGGTCCACGCCCCGAGCACCCGCACCAACGTGCCCGGTGTCTTCGCCGCTGGCGACGTGGTCGACCACACCTACCGTCAGGCGATCACCGCGGCCGGCACCGGTTGTGCCGCCGCGCTCGACGCCGAGCGGTTCATCGCGACGCTCAGCTGAAACAAGGAACACATCCCGGAGGAGGGGCATAGTGGGAACAACCAAGGCGGTCACCGACAAGAGCTTCGTCGCTGACGTGCTGCAGGCCGACAAGCCGGTGCTGGTGGACTTCTGGGCGGAGTGGTGCGGGCCGTGCCGCAAGGTGTCGCCGCTGCTCGAGGAGATCGCCCGGGAGATGGGTGACCAGGTCACCATCGTCAAGCTCAACATCGACGAGAACCCGGAGACCGCTCGGGCCTACCGGGTGATGTCGGTGCCGACGCTCACCGTCTTCAAGAACGGCCAGCCGGTCCAGTCGATCGCCGGTGCCAAGCCGAAGGGCGAGCTGGTCCGGCTCATCGAATCGGCCCTCTGACCAGCAGAAACATCAACCGAACCCCGTACCCGCTCGCCGGGTGCGGGGTTCGGTGTCTTCTCGGCTGTACCGTCGACGGATTTCTCGGCCCCAGCCACCTCGCCGCCCCGGAACGCATAGCCTCAAGCCTGGGCCGCCCGGCCAGCCAGTGTCGTGCAGAGGGGGTCGTGCGTGCGTCCGATCCGACCCGGTGACCGGGGACCCGCGGTCACGGAGATCCGTACCATTCTGACCGGCCTCGAACTGCTGGCCGCCGCTGGCCCGCACACCGACGAGTTCGACCTCGACACCGAGCGGGCCGTCCGCGCCTTCCAGCAGTCGCGGGGGCTCAGTGTGGACGGCCGGGTCGGCGCGGAGACCTGGCGCGCCCTGGATGCCGCCCGTTGGCGGCTCGGCGCCCGCACCCTCTACCACGCGGTCCCCGAGCCGCTCACCGGCGAGGACGTCCGGTCGCTACAGGAGCGACTGCTGGAGATGGGGTACGACGTGGGCCGCGCGGACGCGATCTACGGTGTCCGGACGTCGCGGGCGGTGGCCCAGTTCCAACGTGAGGTCGGGCTCACCCCGGACGGCTCCTGCGGCCCACACACGATGAACGCGCTCCGCCGCATCGGCCGCAAGGTGGTCGGTGGCCGCCCGCAGTGGCTCCGCGAATCCGACGCGATCCGGCAGTCCGGGCCGGCGTTGGTCGGCAAGACCGTCGTCATCGACCCGGGGCACGGCGGCACCGACCCCGGAATGGTGGTGCCCGACGGCTCGCTGCGCTGGACCGAGGCGGACCTGGTGCACGACCTGGCCAGCCGACTGGAGGGGCGGCTCGCCGCCTCCGGGGTGCGGGTGCAGCTCACCCGGGGCCCGTCGCCCGACAGTTGCCTGCCGGACTCCGACCGGGCCCTGCTCGCCAACTCGCTCGGCGCCGACGTTTTCATCTCGCTGCACCTTGACGGCCACGCCAACCCGGATGCGGAGGGCGTCGCGACCTACCACTACGGCACCGACAACGGGGTCACCTCGGCGACCGGTGAACGCCTGGCCGGGCTGGTGCAGCGGGAAATCGTCGCCCGCACCGGGCTGCGGGACTGCCGTACCCACGCCAAGACGTGGGAGTTGCTGCGACTGACGCGTATGCCCGCCGTCCGGGTCGAGGTCGGCTACCTCACCTCGCCGACGGACCGCGCCCACCTTGTCGACCCCCGGTTCCGGGACCGGGTGGTGGAGGCGATCGTGGCCGCGGTGCAGCGGATGTACTACCCGATCGAACGAGACGTCCCGACCGGATCGCTCGACGTCAGCGAACTGCGTGCCGTGGTGACCGCCGGCACTGTGGTGGACTGATTCACCGCCGGGCGTCAGCCGTTGGTGGAGCGGGTGGCCGGGGCCGGACGGACCGGCCGGAGCAGGGTTTCCGGGCTCATCGACCCGAGCAGCTTCTCCAGCGCGTACTCGACGTCGGACTTCCAGCTCAGCGCCGTGCGCAGCTCAAGACGCAACCGAGGGAAGCGCGGATGCGGACGTACCGTCTTGAAGCCCACGGAGAGGAAGAAGTCGACAGGTGCCACGCAACCGCCGGCCGGGTCGTCCGCGTCACCGAACTTGGCATCGCCGAACGCCTCGATCGCCTTGATCCCACGCTTGGTCAGATCCCGGGCGACACCCTGCACCAGCATCCGGCCCAACCCGCCGCCGGAGAACGCGGCGACCACGTTGGCTGTCATCAGCAGTGCCGCGTCCGCGGAGACCGGCGAGGTCGGAAACGCCATCGACCGGGGCACGTAAGCGGGCGGGGCGTACATCACGAAGCCGGCCGGCATGCCGTCGACGTACGCGAGTTTGCCGCAGGAACCCCACTCCAGCAGCGTCTGGGAGACCCATGCCTCCTTCTCCAGGGCCGGGTCGCCAGCAGCGCAGGCGCGGTCCGCGGAGACCGGATCGAGCTCCCAGTAGACGCACTGCCGGCACGGGCGCGGAAGGTCTTCCAACGTGTCGAGGGTCAGGCTGACCAGACGTCGCGACATATGGCGCATCCCCACAATAGGCTCGGTGGTGAGACCGGCATGGAACGACAGCGCCGCCTTCCTGCCCCCGACGAGCGATCGTACGCCGCCGATCGGCGATGCGGGAGGGGACGCGCGAATGCCCACCGCAACGGGGGACGCCGAGGACGGTCCGCCATGTGGTCGATCTGCTGCGGCACGGCGGCAGCACGACTCCGGCGGACTAGGATCGACAATCGGTGTGTCCGCCGCCATGGTCAGCGGTGTGCGGGGTACCCGGGCGGGAGCCACTCGAGCAGTGATCGAGGTGAGGTCATGACCGGCACGACACTCGACGACTACACCGACCGGTACGCCCGGCGGGTACGCGGGATGACCGCCTCCGAGATTCGAGCATTGTTCGCGGTGGCCAGTCGTCCGGAGGTCGTCTCGCTTGCCGGTGGCGCACCGTACATTGCCGCCCTTCCGCTGGACGCGGTCGGCGAGATGCTCGGCCGGCTCGGTTCCGAGCAGGGCGTGACCACCCTTCAGTACGGCATCGGTCAGGGCACCCTCGAGCTGCGCGAGCGGATCTGCGAGGTGATGTCGCTCTCCGGGATCGACGCCGCCTGCGGCGCCTCCCCGGAGGACGTCGTGGTCACGGTGGGCGGGCAGCAGGCGCTGGACCTGGTGGCCCGGCTCTTCCTCGACCCGGGCGACGTGGTGCTCGCCGAGGGACCTACGTACGTCGGTGCGCTCGGCGTGTTTCAGGCCGCCCAGGCGCAGGTCGTCCACGTACCGATGGATGAGGACGGGCTGATCCCGGAGGCGCTGGAGACGGCCATCGCCGACCTGGCCCGCGCGGGCCAGCGGGTCAAATTCCTCTACACGATCCCCACCTACCAGAACCCGACCGGCGTGACGCTCAGCGAGGAGCGCCGGGAACGGGTGCTCGACATCTGCGAGCGCGCCGGCCTGCTCGTCGTCGAGGACGACCCGTACGGCCAACTGGGGTTCGAGGGTGAGGCCCCGGCCCCTCTACGGGCCCGCCGCCGCGACGGCGTCTTCTACCTCAGCACCTTCTCCAAGACCTTCGCCCCCGGGCTGCGGGTCGGCTGGATCCTGGCGCCGCACGCGGTCCGCGACAAACTGGTCATCGCCAGCGAGGCGCAGATCCTCTGCCCCAGCGGCTTCGCCCAGGCCGCGGTGGCCACCTACCTGAGCACGATGCCCTGGCGGCAGCAGCTCAAGGTCTATCGCGAGGTCTACCGGGAACGCCGCGACGCCCTGCTCGACGCGATGGCCGACCTGATGCCCGAGGGCACCAGCTGGACCACCCCGGCCGGCGGTCTGTTCGTGTGGGCGAGCCTGCCCGACGGGCTCGATTCGAAGGCCATGATGCCGCGAGCGGTCGCCGCCCGGGTCGCCTACGTTCCCGGCACCGGCTTCTACGCCGACGGCACCGGCACCGACGCCATGCGGCTCAACTTCAGCTTCCCGCCGCCGGACCGGATCCGCGAGGGCGTCCGCCGGCTGGCCGGGGTGATGGAGCAGGAGATCGCTATGCGCCGGGTCTTCGGTGCCGTGGGTGGTGCCGCCGGCCGACGCGGCCGGGCCGGCTCCGACGTGCCCGGGCCCGACTTGGCATGATGCCGGCATGGGTACGACCGCCGAGCACCTCCTCGTGACCGATTCCGCCATCTCGGCCGACCTGCGCGTCGTGGTGCTCGCGGGTGGGCTCTCCTACGAACGGGACGTGTCGCTGCGCTCCGGTCGTCGGGTGCTCGACGCGCTGCGCGCCGTCGGGGTGGAGGCCGAGCTGCGAGACGCTGACGTAGCGCTGCTGCCGTCGCTCGCCGCCGACCCGCCGGACGCGGTGGTGATCGCGCTGCACGGCGCGACCGGCGAGGACGGCTCGCTGCGCGGGGTGCTGGATCTGTGCGATGTCCCGTACGTCGGCTGCGACGCCCGGGCCTCCCGGGTCGCCTGGGACAAGCCTTCCGCCAAGGCGGTGCTCCGCGAGGCCGGCATCCCCACCCCCGACTGGGTGGCGCTCCCGCACGATCGTTTCTCCGAGCTCGGCGCGGTCGCCGTCCTGGACCGGATCGTCGACCGTCTGGGCGTACCCCTGATGGTGAAGCCGGCGCAGGGCGGGTCCGGGCTGGGCGGGGCGGTGGTCCGGGACGCCGCCGCGCTGCCCGCCGCAATGGTCGGCTGCTTCGCGTACTACTCCACGGCGCTCGTGGAGCGGTACGTGCCGGGCATGGATGTGGCGGTCTCCGTCGTCGACCTCGGCGACGGTCCACAGGCGCTGCCACCGGTGGAGATTGTGCCGCGCAACGGCGTGTACGACTACGCCGCCCGCTACACGGCAGGGCGCACCACCTGGCACGCCCCCGCCCGGCTGGCCCCGGAGGTGGCCGCCACGGTCGCTGACGTGGCCCTCGCCGCGCACACCGCGCTCGGTCTACGGGATCTCTCCCGCGTCGACGTGATCGTGGACGCGGCCGGCCAGCCGCACGTGCTGGAGGTCAACGTCTCGCCGGGGATGACGGAGACGTCACTGCTTCCGCTCGCTGTGCAGGCGGCCGGCCTGGACTTCGGCCGACTTCTCGGCACCCTTGTCGCCCGAGCAGCCGCCCGCCTCACCAAGCACTGACCTCCCCGCCAACCCGTACGGCCGAGCGGGCCAACCCGACGGGACGACAGTGAGGTTGGCCTGCCGGGGGTCAACCTCACTGGCGGTTCCAGGTCAGTGGGTCGCGCTTACGTCGGGTGTGTCGGTGCCATCGGTGCGCGCGTCCGGGCCCGGAGTGCCGGCGTCCTTCCCGGGTGCGGTCTTGCTGACGGCCTCTCCGGAGGCGCCCCCGGTGGCCGGGTCGGACACGGCCGGGTTGGCGGAATCAGCCTCCCCGGCGCTTCCACTCGGCGGGCCGAGGTGAGCCCGGCCGGTGCGCTTCTCCGCCGTTCCGACACCGTGAGGGCTGTCGGTAGGCACCTCCGCCAGGCCGACGTGGAGTCCGTCGGTGGCCGTCGTGACGGTGCTGCCCGTGGCGGCCGCAGTCAATGCGGCGCTGCCCGATGCTGCGGCGGTGGAGTCCCGGGTGCCGGGAGCCGGGATGCCGGGCAGGTTGGTGGCGGACGCCGGCCGAGCGGGTTCAACCGCCGGACCGCCGACCGTGGCCGACCGGGCGGGTTCAGCAGCGCGGTCGGTGACGGTGCTCGTCGTCGAGCCGGCATCAGCGTCCGGGTCCACGACCGGTTCGGCCCGGGACCGGCTGTCGGCGTCGGTCGGATCAGGAGTGGAGTCGAGCGCCGGTTCCGGGATCTCCTCTGCCGCCTCGATGACCGAGACGGCCTCCGTCCCGGCTGCTGCCGCTGAGGCAGCCTCCGCTGCGGCAGCGGCGTCCGCGGCGGCAGACTGGGCCAGCAGACTGGACGGCGCCTGCCACTGGATACGGGGCGGCTCGGCGAGCGGGCGGCCACCAAACTCGGCGAGCCAGGCCGCGACGAGCGCCAGGTTCTCCCGCCACTGCGCCTCGGAGATCGGCGGCAGGATCGAGTCCCACAGGGACAGGAACGTGCCCCGCAGTTGAAGCCGGCCGTACGGACGGGCGAGGAACCACATGTGCAGATGAGCCGAGCCGTCGCCCCAGCGATTGACGTGCACCCGCGCCACGCCGTCGAGCGACCGGATGGCCCGCTCCAGACGTACTGTCATCACCCCCAGCTCGGCGGCCAGCAGGTTCGGCAGGTCGCCGAGGTCGAGGTGGGTGCGCGATTCCAGGATGAGCACCATGGGCAGGCCGGTGGGCCGGTCCATGGCGCGGACGCGCCACCGCTCACCCACCCAGATGTAGGCGTCGTCGGGTGCGTTGCAGGCGGTGCATTCCCGGAGACCCTCGCCCTTCCGCGGCGGTTCGACCGGGACCGGATCATCGAGTTGCTTCACGTGGAGGTCACCCTCGAAGGGGAATGACGGCCACTGGGTGAAGTCCGGGACTGAGGGAGGGTTGTCGTGCACGACGCTGACCCTAACCGAGTCTGGCACCGCTGTCCCTACCTGTTCGAGCGGTCCCGGGCCACCGGATCGGCACCCGTCATCGACCGGGTGCGCGTGGTCGCGCGGGCCACCGAGAGGCGATATCCACAGGCTGCCGAGATCCTGAACACAGGCCGTCATCCACAGGCTCACACCCGCTCCCACGCGCTGTTTCACGTGAAACGGGGGGTGCCTGTGGACAACCGGTGTGGATAACTTTTCGGCCGGTCGGTCGTTGTCCGCGAACCGCCAAATCGGCCTAGTCGACGGCCACCGGAGACGAAATCGGAGGGGTGCGCTCCGACCGGCGTCGCGCGCCACCGTCGGCGCGGTTCCCCAGCCACCGACGACCTCCCGCTGTCTCATCTGGCACGCGTCGACGGTGACGGGTTGGCATGCGTTCGCGGACCGTGTCAGCAGAACACCCACCCGCGCGGCGTGGATCCCCTGATGTCTCCGAAAAGCCCGTGAGGGGTCGATCGGACCCGTAGCACCAACGTCGATCGCTGGGATAGGGAGGCCACTCCGCTTGACCAGTCACTCCGCCCCCAGGGTTCGACCGGTGCCAGCGAGCCGCTATCTCGGTTTCACGTGAAACCGCCGCGCCGGGTGGCGGAGACGATCCGGAGCCAGGGCCGATATCGCGCTGGGGTCTACCGCTCGTGCATCCAGTTCGTGGGTCTGGCCGTGGTGCGGTCTAGCCGTCTGGCGGTCTAGCCGTCGTGCGGTCCGGTGGTCCGGTGGTCCGGCGGTCCGGTGGTCCGGTGGTCTGGCCGCCGTGCGGTCTGGCGGTCTGGCCCGTCTGGCGGTCTCCCGGACCGGCGGACTCCCGCCAGGTTGCTGTGCGGCGGCTCTAGCGGGCTAACCACGATCGAGGTCCTCGACCCACCTGCGGATGACCACGGAGACGTCGTTTCGCGCCACTCAGCGGTCCCCTGGCGCTTTGATCGGCGCAGGGGGTGGTTGCGGTCGAGTGGACCATCCCGGAGCCTTCTGCGACGCGTGTAGAGGATCCGTTCCTCTCAAGGCCCGCACTCACCCCAGCGGCCGCCGCCGGTCGCCAGCCACCGCGTCCGCTGCCCGCCGCTGCGCCCGCTCCTCCACCAGCCGCTCGCGACGCGGGCTTGTCGCCCACCGCTGCGCACCGCCGCGCCCACGGCGACCCGATCGCCACGCCCCGCTGCCCGCCGCGCCCGTCATCGCGCCCCCGTCATTTCCCCCCGTCATCGCGAGCCGCTAGCCGCGAGCGGATTGTGCTGTCGACGTGCGGCCAACGCGACCGACCGAACTTCCGCTCCACCGCCCCGCCCACTTCTCCTGCTGCCAGAGCGGGACCTCGGGTCGGCTGACTGGTTGGGCGAGCCGAGGATGACGACATCCACGGGTCATACCCGATCTTGGAGTCAGGTCCGCCGCCTGTTTCACGTGAAACCGCGACGACCCCGGGATGCAGAACGGCCGCGCCCCCGGTGGGGTAGCGCGGCCGTAGGCGAGCGGGCGGAATCAGTCCTCCCCGCTCTCCTCCTGTTGCACTCCGATGATCCCGACGATCCGCTCAAGGTCGTCCACCGTCGCGAACTCAATCGTGATTTTGCCCTTGCTCCGGCCGATGTCCACCTTCACGCGGGTGTCGAACCGGTCGGACAGCCGATCGGCGAGATCGGTCAGGGCCGGCGCGTGCGCCTTGGGTCGCCGCTTCGCGGCCTGGCCCTTCGTCGGTCCGTCGTTGAGCGCCAGGGCGACGATCTCCTCGGTCGCCCGAACCGACAGTCCCTCGGCCACGATCCGCAGGGCCAGCTGTTCCTGCGCCTCCGCCTCGTCGAGGCTCAGCAGGGCGCGGGCGTGCCCCGCCGACAGGATGCCGGCGGCAACCCGGCGCTGCACCTGTGCGGGCAGGTTCAGCAGTCGGATCGTGTTGGAGATCTGCGGGCGACTCCGGCCGATCCGGCGGGCCAACTCCTCGTGGGTGGCCCCGAACTCCTCCAGCAGTTGCTGGTAGGCGGCGGCCTCTTCCAGAGGGTTCAGGTTCGCCCGGTGGATGTTCTCCAGCAGGGCGTCGCGGAGCATCGCGTCGTCACGGGTGTCCCGGACGATCGCCGGGATGCTCTCCCGCCCCACCGCCTGGGCGGCCCGCCAGCGCCGCTCGCCCATCACCAGTTCGTACTTCTCGTCGTCGAGCTGTCGGACGACGATGGGCTGGAGGAAGCCGACCTCCTGGATCGAGGTCTTCAGCTCCTCCAGCGCCTCCTCGTCGAAGACCTGGCGGGGCTGCTTCGGGTTGGGCATGATCGCGTCGACCGGGATCTCGGCGAATCGAGCACCGGGCACCGGGCTCAGCACGGGCTCCGGCTCGTGGACAGGCGCTCCGGCCGGCACCGCGGCGACGGCGACGGTGCCCGTGTCGTCCAGGTGCTCGTTCTCCGGCTCGGCCGTCGCGGTGCCAGCGGCATCCGGCGCCGGCCCGGTTGGGATCAGCGCCCCGAGGCCCCTACCCAGACCGCCCCGAGGACGGTTCTTCATGCCACGCCTCCCAGCGACTCTTCCGCACTACGCATTCCGGCCCACCGGCTCCTTGACGCCGCGCTCGGCGATCTCCTGGGCGGCCTCGAAGTAACTCGTGGCACCCCGCGAACCGGGATCGTAGGTCATCACCGACTGGCCGTAACTCGGTGCCTCGGAGACCCGGACGTTGCGGGGGATGACCGCCTGGAGAACCTTGTCGCCGAAGTGGTTCCGGACGTCCTGCTCGACGGCGTCGGCCAACCGGGTACGACGGTCGTACATGGTCAGCAGGATGGTGGAGACATCGAGCTTCGGGTTGAGGTGCTGGCGTACCAGGTTGATGTTGTTGATCAGCTGGTTGAGCCCTTCCAGCGCGTAGTACTCGCACTGAATCGGGATCAGCACCTCCTGCGCGGCAACCAGAGCGTTGACGGTGAGCAGGCCGAGCGAGGGCGGGCAGTCGATGAAGACGTAGTCGAACTCGCCCGGGTAGGCGGCGATCGCCCGGTCCAGGCGCGACTCCCGGGCCACCACCGACACCAGCTCGATCTCCGCGCCGGCCAGGTCGATGGTCGCGGGTACGCACCAGAGGTTGGGGATGCCGTCGACCGCCTGTGCCACCTCGGCCAGCGGCACGCTGTTGATCAGGCAGTCGTACACGTCGGGGATTCCCGTGTGGTGCGGGACGTTGAGCCCGGTCGAGGCGTTGCCCTGGGGGTCGAGGTCGACCACGAGCACCCGGTTGCCGTGCAGGGCGAGCGCCACCGCAAGGTTGACGGTGGTGGTGGTCTTACCCACGCCGCCCTTCTGGTTGGCGACGCACATGACCCGGGTCCGGTCCGGCCGAGGCATTGTCACCTCGCCACTGGGATTCAGGATCTGCACGGCGCGCATCGCCTCCATAGCCAACGGTGGGTCATCCTCTTCGCGCGTCGGGGTTTCACGTGAAACGTACGTGGGATCGGCCGCCACGGCGGCCAACGAATCGGTCGAAGCGACCGGCGCGGCGTCCCGAACAACCGCCGCAGTGGGTTGGTGTGGGACGGCCGGCTCGAAGCGAACCGACGCGGCGGTGTTGCGGCGACCCGAGGTCGACCGCACCTCGGCGGCGTTCACCGGTCGACTCGACGCCTCCGGCGTCCGACGACCACCCGCCGGCTCCGGAATGGCCGAGCTTTCCGGATGCCCGGCACCCAATGGTGGGTCGAGCGCTGCCGGCGGATCGCCGTCGGTAGGTCGGGTCGATGGCCCGGTCGCGCCGGGCGACCAGCTCGGGTAGTCGGTTTCACGTGAAACGGGATCGCTGGTCGACCCGGTCACGCGTGGATCGTCGTACCTGCCGTCGTCATGCACCTGTCATCCCTGCCCGCTTCGGATGGTCGGTCCGCGCCCCGGTCAACTTGGCCGCCTCCTCGCCCGCATCCCGGAGCGTACGGCCCGCGGGAGCGGTCGGAGACCCGCGACGTCCGTCACCCGCTCCACACTATCGACGCGCGGTCAGCCTACGGCGGACGGGCGCGGCCGGTCCACGTCGGGTTCTCATCCCCTCGTCCATCCGTACCGGTACAACGAGGCAACCCACCGGCCGGAAGCCCGATGGCGCGAAGTGTCAGCTTCGGCGGGAGCGTCCACCCCGGGCGCGCTTCTTGGCCGCCGGGCGGGCCGGGCCGATCATCCGCTCGCGCACGATCTCCACGACAGTGGTCGGCGGATCGATCACCCCGACGCCGCAGAGCTGCACGGCCGGCTCCCCGCCGCCGAGTCGCGCCACCACGTCGGCGTGTTCCTCGATCTCGGCTGCGGCGGATGAACCCTTGAGTGCCAGCAGCCGACCACCGCGAACTGCCAGTGGAAGGCTCCAGCCCGCGAGCCGATCCAGGGGCGCCACCGCGCGCGCGGTCACCACGTCTCCGCTGATCGGCTCACGGCCGCTCGAACCGCTGGCCGCCTCGTCGGCCCGGCCGCGGAACACCCGCACCGATCTGGCCAGACCGAGTCGCTCGACGACCTCGATCAGGAACGACGTCCTCCGGGCCAGCGGCTCGATCAGTGTGACAGTGAGGTCGGGGCGGGCGATGGCCAGGACGAGGCCCGGCAGACCAGCGCCGGAGCCGACGTCGAGCACCGTCGCTCCGGACGGGATCCGCTCCGCGACAGCAGCACAGTTGAGTAGGTGCCGGTCCCAGATGCGGGGTGCCTCCCGGGGGCCGATCAGGCCGCGGACCACCCCGTCGGTGGCGAGCAGTTCGGCGTACGCGGCGGCCAGGTCGAGACGGTCACCGAAGAGGGTCAGCGCGGCCGGGGCCAGCTCGGGCGGCAACGCCGCGTCAGCCGGTGACGGTGCGGTGTCACGCCCGGCCGATTCGGCATCAGCGTCGACGGTTGCGGGGCGGACAGCGGACGGCCCGGGCGGCGTGCCGCCCGGGCCGGACACGGCATCGGCCGTGATGTCGTCGTGGGTCACCCGGTCAGTCCGCCGGCCGTACGACGATGCGCCGGTTCGGCTCCACACCCTCGGACTCGCTCGCCACACCGGACATGGCGTTGACGACGTCGTGCACGCACTTGCGCTCGAACGCGGACATCGCCTCCAGGCGGACCGGCTCGCCGTACTCCTTGACCTTCTCGACGGCGTTCTTGGCGACCGCGGCGAGTTCCTTGCGGCGGTTCGCCCGGTAGCCACCGACGTCGAGCAGCAGACGGCTCGGCGTACCGGTCTGCCGGAAGACGGCAAGGCGGGTCAGTTCCTGAAGTGCCTCCAGGGTGGCCCCGCGCTGACCGACCAGATTCTGCAGCCGCTCGCCGACCACCTCGACCATCGGACGGCCAGCGGCGACGAGTTCGTCGATGTCGCCGTCGTAGTCGAGGATGTCGAGCAGGCCCTCGACGTAGTCGGCGGCGATCTCGCTCTGCCGGAACAGGTCGCCCTCGCCCACAGCCTTCTTCACCCGGGTGCCAGCGGCGGTGTCGGTGTCGTCGTCCGCCTCGGTGTCATCGGCTTCGGTGTCGTCGCCGTCCACCGCGAGCGTGGCGGTCTCCTCCTCGTCCAGGGACTGCTCGGCGCGGGGGATGCTGGTCTCGGTCACGGTCTCATCTCCGTACTCGCTCGGCCGGACCGTCGGGTCCGACTGGTTTCCCGGGGCCGGCTGGAGGTTGCCGGTGCCCACGGGCACGTCTGTACGGGCAGTGTCGCCCGTGGCCGCGCGGTGCGCGGTCGGTTCCGCCCGGCGCCGGCCGTACGGCGGCTGCGCGGTGCGGAACGGGCCGCCGCCGGTGGTCCGGCGGCGGCCCTCGTAGGTCAGCCCTGCCGCTTGGCGGGGCGGCTCTTCTTCGGGTTGTTCGCCGGCTTGGCGCCCGGCTTCGGCCCGGCCACCTTGGGCGCGGCCGCCTTGACCGGCGCCGCCGGGGCGGCCTTGCCGCGACCGAACAGGCCACCGGACTTGGCGGGCTGCACCGGGTTGCGGCTGGCAGCGGGCGCGACGGCCTTCTTGGCGGTCACCGGCGGCGGGAACTTCCGCAGCACCCACTGCTGCTGGCCGAGGGTGAAGAGGTTGTTGGTGACCCAGTAGATGATGACGCCGATCGGGAAGATCGCACCGGAGATCAGCAGCGACGCGGGGATGCCGTAGAGCATCAGTCGCTGGATCATCCGCTGCTGCGGGTCCTCGGCCCAGCCGGTCTTCAGGATCATCTGACGGCTGGTCAGGTAGGTGGTGGCGATCATGACCAGGACCAGGACACCAGCAATGATCTTCACGGTGCTGCCGTTGGCGCCGAGGCTGGCCAGCTCGTCGGCGGTGGAGCCGAACTTGCCGGCGATCGGGGCGGTGAAGAGCTTCGCCTGCGAGGCGCTCTGGAACTGGTCGACGGTCCAGCCGTAGAGGGTCTTGTTCTGCTTGTCCGGGTCGAGCCGGCGCAGCACGTGGAAGAGGCCCAGGAAGACCGGGATCTGAAGGAACATCGGAAGGCAACCCATCAGCGGGTTGGCCTTCTCCTTCTTGTAGAGCTCCATCATTTCTTTCTGGAGCGTCTCCCGGTCACCCTTGTGCTTCTCCTGAAGCTCCTTGACCTTGGGCTGGAGCGCCTGCATCGCCCGCTGCGACTTGATCTGCTTGACGAAGACCGGGAACAGGATCACCCGGACGGTGACCACCAGGAAGATGATGGACAGGATCCAGGCGAAGTTGGTGCCGATCACCGCACCGACGGGCACCCCGATGGCGTCCCAGGCAGAGTGCCAGGTCAGCAGGATCCACGAAATCGCGTAGTAGATCCAGTCGAGACTCAGACTCAATTCGGGGCTCCAGTCACATCAGCACGGCGGCGGTCGCCCGGCTCCGGCACCGGGTCATATCCACCAGGGTGAAAGGGGTGGCAGCGCAACAACCGTCGGGCCGCCAGCACGGCTCCCCGGAGCGCGCCGTGCCGAACGACAGCCTCCTGGGCGTACGCACTGCACGACGGGTAGAACCGACAGCGAGCCGGCAGTGCCGGACTTATCCACCGACGGTACGCGATGATGGGCGCGATCAGCACCTTGGCACCGGTTGTCGACGGCCGAGGGCTGCTCTGCTCGGCACCGCTCATCGGGACCGCCGTTCGCGTGGCGACCGGGCGACAGCGATGGCGGCGTCCAGGTCGGTGGCGAGCCGAGGGTACGACGCCTGCGCCGCGGCGGGGAGCGCCCGGACGACCAGGGTGCTGCCGGCGGGCAGGTCGGTCAACCGTTCGCGGACCAGCGCCCGCAGTCGGCGCCGGACCCGGTTACGGGTCACCGCGTTGCCGACCGCCTTGGACACGACGAAGCCGGCACGGGACGGCACGGACGACTGCTCCGCACTGTTGTCCCGTACCGGCTCCGGCAAGGTCGGTGTGCTGGGGTCGACGGTCACCGGCATGGTCAGGTGGACCACGACGGCGCCACGTCCGGCGCGTCGGCCACCGCGAACCGCTGCGGCGAAGTCAGTACTGCGCCGCAGTCGCTGTGCGGCGGCCAGCACGACTGCCCACGTCCCCTGGACCGGCCCGGTCGGCTCAGGCCGACAGGGTGGTGCGACCCTTGGCGCGACGGCTCGACAGGATGGCACGGCCGGCACGGGTGCGCATGCGCAGCCGGAAGCCGTGGGTCTTCGCGCGCCGGCGGTTGTTCGGCTGGTAGGTGCGCTTGCTCACGTCAGGCTCTCCGTTTTCGTACGCGCCCCGCGCGACGGGATCGCCGGGGTCGTGTGGTGGTCCAGGCCACCTCGACGGTGGCCCACGATCGGTGCTGCCCGGCGGAGCGGGACCTCGGTGTTGCGGGGATGCGACCGCGGACAGCAAGCACCCATCACCCTAGCAGAGGGCGAGAAAGCAGCCGTTCCAGCCTACGCAGGGGGGCAATGACCGTCAAACACCCCGAGCAGGGGACAACGGGACGCGCCCGAGGCCGAAGGGTGGTTTTCGCTGATGCCGACAAGGGCGCCGCCGCGTCGCCGGTTGATGGCGCAGGGACAACGCTGTTACCGTGCCCGATTGCGGTGAGCGTCGGAAGCTCCGGTCGTCGCGCAGGCAAGACCGGACATGGCAGTGAATCGTTCGGCACGGTGTACCCGCTTCAGCGCCCGTTCAGGCAGGGGCAGGTCCCACCCGCGTCCGGCGGCGGCCACAATCGGTCGGTACACAGGCTGTGGATAACTTGTGGATGACCACCGGTCGACCGTCCGGGTGGGTGTTGTTCCACCCGCGAACGCAGCGGGCCCGGGACGGCCGGCTGGCAGACAGCGGCGGCCGGGAGCAGAAGCGAGGGGGTGGCACGACGGTGGCCGGTACGACCGACCTTGCCGCAGTGTGGTTAGCGGCGACCGACGAGCTCGCCGACGAGATCATCTCCGCCCAGCAGCGTGCCTATCTCCGACTGACCCGGCTGCGAGCGATCGTCGAGGACACCGCGCTGCTCTCCGTTCCGGACGCGTTCACCCGCGACGTGATCGAGTCACGGCTGCGCCCGGCGATCACCGAGGCGCTCACCCGCCGGCTCGGCCGACCGATCCAGGTCGCGGTCACCGTTCGGGTGGCCGAGGACGCCACCGGCCGGCCGGCCGGCACCGTCTACCGCAGCGCCCCGGAGACCGGGCAGCTCGACATCGACGGCCCGGGCCACGCGCCGTTCGACGACGACCAGGGTGCTCGACCGTCGGCCGACGCGATGATCGGGGAACAGTCACCCGCGCCGCGTACCCCCGATCCCTCTCCGCTGCCCGCGCCGGCGGGTCCGCCGCTCGCGCCGCCTGTGGAGGGGCATCGCGCGGGGTTGATTCCCGCCAGCAGGGACGGGCAGGAGGCGCTGTTCAGCGCTGCCTTCGCGGAGCCCTTGCGGCCCTCCCGGCCGGGTCCGGACCGGCGCGGTTACGACGAGCAGGCCGCCCGCCTGGACCCGCCCGGCCCAGACACGCGGCCCTACGAGCCCCGCTACCGGGACGACTCGGCGTCACCACGCGACCAGCACGTGATCCGTTCGCTCCCCCGGGACAGCGGAACGGACAGCGGCCCGGGTCGCAGCGCCGTGGACCATCGGACCGGTGGCCGCGACGACCGTCGGTTGCCCGGTGCCGACACCGGCGGCAACCGGCTCAACCCGAAGTACATGTTTGAGACGTTCGTCATCGGCTCGTCCAACCGCTTCGCCCACGCGGCCAGCGTGGCGGTGGCGGAGTCGCCGGCCAAGGCGTACAACCCGCTGTTCATCTACGGGCACTCCGGGTTGGGCAAGACGCACCTGTTGCACGCCATCGGGCACTACGCCACCACACTCGGCAACGCCCGCTCGGTCCGGTACGTCTCGACCGAGGAATTCACGAACGACTTCATCAACTCGCTCCGGGACGACAAGACCAGCGCGTTCCAGCGGCGCTACCGCGACGTCGACATCCTGTTGATCGACGACATCCAGTTCCTGGAGAACCGCGAGCGCACCCAGGAGGAGTTCTTCCACACCTTCAACACGCTGCACAACGCCAACAAGCAGATCGTGATCACCTCTGACCGGTCGCCGCGCCAGCTCGCGACCCTCGAGGACCGGATGCGAACCCGGTTCGAGTGGGGGCTGCTGGCCGACATCCAGCCGCCGGATCTGGAGACCCGGATCGCGATCCTGCAGAAGAAGGCGGCGCAGGAGCGGATGTACGCCCCGCCGGACGTGTTGGAGTTCATCGCCTCCCGGGTGTCGAACTCGATCCGGGAGCTGGAGGGCGCGCTGATCCGGGTGACCGCGTTCGCCAGCCTGACCCGGTCGACAGTCGAGCTGTCGCTTGCCGAGGAGGTGCTTCGGGACTTCATGCCCGACGGCGCCGGTCCGGAGATCAACGCGGACCAGATCATGGCCTCGACCGCTGACTACTTCGGGGTGAGCCTGGAGGATCTGCGCGGCCAGTCCAGGTCCCGGGTGCTGGTCAACGCCCGCCAGGTGGCCATGTACCTGTGTCGGGAGTTGACCGAGCTGTCGTTGCCCCGGATCGGGCAGGCGTTCGGTGGCCGCGACCACACCACTGTGATGCACGCCGACCGCAAGATTCGTCAGCAGATGGCGGAGCGCCGCTCGCTGTACAACCAGATCGCCGAGCTGACCAACCGCATCAAGCAGAACAGCTGAGGCGTACGACAGCCCTCGCGGCGGCGCACAGCCGCAGGACACGCCCGACCGGATCTCCGGTCGGGCGTTCTTTTTGGGTCAGTAGCTGGACTCTCGACATGGTGCAGACCACAGCATTGAGGCCGTGACCGCCTCGATCCCCACTCGTTGTCCACAGCTCGTTATCCACCGTCGGTGGATAACTACGGTCCGTCCTCCGCCAGTTACCCACAGGCTGTGGAGAAACCCTGTGTACGAGGCTGTGGACGCCTGGGGACGACCGTCAGGTTATCCACCGATCATCATCAACCTGTGCACGAGCTGTTGAAGGTTCTGGGGATGACGGCAATGGTGATCTTCCCCGCGATCCACAGGCTTGGGGAGAAAGTCGGTGGATTACCGGTGGACAACCGGTGGACAACGGTGGACAACCGGCCGTCGTCGCCGGGCTGTGGACACACGAGCCGGTTGTACCCCCGGTTCTCCACAGCTAAATTACCGGTGGATAACCTGTCTGACCTGCGCAGACCTCGGTTTTCCACAGTTTGCACAGGTGCGATGAAGACGATGAGTTATCTCTTCTAAGAGAACAAAAACCAATCATCACCGTTGGGCTTTCTGTGGATCGGGCCGAACGCTGTCGGATCAGCCGGTCAGCATCGACACGATCCATGGGGTCGGGCGCACAGCCGATGTCCCCGCGCCCTAAGGTGCGATGGGTACCCGCACGGTCGGGCGGGACGGTAGGCAGCGGTCGGCATGAGAGAGTTGTCGCTGACGTCGACGCGGAGGCATTGATGAAGTTCCGAGTAGAGCGCGACGCGCTCGCCGAGGCTGTGGCGTGGACCGCGAAAAGCCTGCCCAACCGGCCATCCGTACCGGTGCTCGCCGGGGTGATGCTCCGCGTCACCGACGGCAACCTGCGGGTCTCCGGGTTCGACTACGAGGTCTCCAGCCAGGTGACCGTCGAGGTGCAGGGCGACGCCGACGGCGCCGCGCTCGTCTCCGGCCGCCTGCTCGCCGAGATCACCAAGGCGTTGCCGGCCAAGCCTGTCGACATCGCCGCGGTCGGCGCGCATCTCGAACTGGTCTGCGGCAGCGCCCGGTTCACGCTGCCCACCATGCCGGTGGAGGATTACCCAGCGCTGCCCGAGATGCCGCAGAGCGCCGGCACAGTCGACGCCGCAGCGTTCGCCACCGCCGTGGCCCAGGTGGCCATCGCCGCCGGTCGCGACGAGACGCTGCCGATGATGACCGGTGTCCGCGTCGAGCTGTCGGGCAACACCCTGTCGATGCTCGCCACCGACCGGTACCGGTTGGCGCTGCGCGAGATCCAGTGGCGGCCGGACGACCCCGAGGTGAGCATCAACGCCCTGGTGCCCGCCCGCACCCTGAACGACACCGCCAAGGCCCTCGGCCCGCTGGGCGGCGAGGTCACGCTCGCCCTCGCCCAGGGCGCTGCCGGCGAGGGCATGGTCGGCCTCGCCGGCGGCACCCGACGTACCACCAGCCGGCTGCTCGACGGCGCCAACTACCCGCCGGTGCGGTCGCTCTTCCCGGCCACGCACAACGCCGCGGCCCGGGTGCCGGTCAGCACGCTGATCGAGGTGGTCAAGCGGGTCGCGCTGGTCGCCGAACGGACCACCCCGGTGCTGCTCAGCTTCAGCGCCGACGGCCTGGTGGTCGAGGCCGGCGGTTCCGAGGAGGCACGGGCCAGCGAGGCGATGGAGGCCACCTTCACCGGTGAGCCACTGACCATCGGCTTCAACCCGCAGTACCTCATCGACGGTCTGGCAAACCTGGGCGCTCAGACGGCCGTGCTCTCGTTCGTCGACGCCTTCAAGCCCGCGGTGATCTCACCCGCTGGCGAGGATGGCGAGGTCATTCCGGGGTACCGGTACCTCATCATGCCGATCCGCGTCTCGCGCTGATCGCGCCCAGCAACACCAGATCCACGGAGGTAGAAACACATGCAGCTCGGCCTGGTAGGACTCGGCCGTATGGGCGGCAACATGCGGGAGCGGTTGCGTTCGGCCGGGCACGAGGTGGTCGGCTTCGACCACAACGCGCAGATCAGCGACGTCACGACCATCGCGGGCCTGGCAGAGAAGCTTGAGTCGCCGCGCGCGGTCTGGGTCATGGTGCCCGCCGGTGTCACCGACGCCACCATCGACGAGCTCGCCGAGGTGCTCGGCGAGGGCGACATCATCATCGACGGCGGCAACTCGCGCTTCAGCGACGACGCGCCCCGCGCGGAGCGGCTCCACCAGCGGGGCATCGGCTACCTGGACGTCGGGGTCTCCGGCGGCGTCTGGGGCCGGCAGAACGGCTACGGGCTGATGGTCGGTGGCGCCCAGGAGCACGTGGACCGCCTGATGCCGATCTTCAACGCGCTCAAGCCCGAGGGTGAGTTCGGCTTCGTGCACGCCGGCCCTGTCGGTGCCGGCCACTACTCGAAGATGGTGCACAACGGCATCGAGTACGGCCTGATGCACGCCTACGCCGAGGGCTACGAGCTGATGGCCGCCTCGGAGCTGGTGACCAACGTGCCGGGCGTCATCAAGTCCTGGCGGGAGGGCACTGTCGTCCGTTCCTGGCTGCTCGACCTGCTGGACCGGGCGCTCGACGAGGACCCGGAGCTGGCCGATCTGAGCGGCTACACGGAGGACACCGGCGAGGGCCGGTGGACGGTGGACGAGGCGGTCCGGCTTGCGGTGCCGCTGAACGTCATCACCGCTTCGTTGTTCGCCCGGTTCGCCTCGCGGCAGGACGACTCGCCCGCCATGAAGGCTGTCTCCGCGCTGCGTCAGCAGTTCGGTGGCCACGCCGTCCACAAGCGCTGAGCGGTATCCACAACCTGTGTACGTTCACCGGCTGGAACTGGTCGACTTCCGCTCGTACGAGCGGGTGGCCGTCGACCTCCAGCCGGGGGCGAACGTCCTGATCGGCGCCAACGGCGTCGGCAAGACCAACCTCGTCGAGGCGCTGGGCTACGTGGCGACCCTGGACTCGCACCGGGTCGCCACCGATGCGCCTCTGGTCCGGATGGGCGCCACGTCCGCAGTGATCCGCTGCGCTGTGGTGCACGACGGCCGTGAACTCCTCGTCGAGCTGGAGATCGTGCCCGGCAAGGCCAACAGGGCCCGACTGGGCCGCTCACCGACGCGGCGGGCCCGGGACGTGCTCGGGGCGCTCCGGCTGGTGCTGTTCGCCCCGGAGGATCTTGAGCTGGTCCGGGGTGATCCGTCGGAGCGCCGCCGCTACCTGGACGACCTGCTGGTCAACAGGCAGCCCCGGTTCGCGGGTGTGCGGGCCGACTACGAGCGGGTCGTGAAGCAGCGCAACGCCCTGCTGCGCACCGCGTACCTGGCTCGCAAGACCGGTGGCTCCAGGGGTGGCGACCTCGGCACCCTCGCGGTCTGGGACACCCACCTGGCCCAGCACGGGGCGGAGCTGCTCGCCGGCCGCCTGGAGTTGGTGGCCGCGCTCACCCCGCACGTGGCCAAGGCGTACGACGCGGTGGCCGCCGGTCGGGGTGCGGCGAGCATCACCTACCGGCCCTCGATCGAGCTGGTCGAGCCGACCACCGATCGGGCCGCGCTGGCCGAGGCGCTGACGGCGGCCCTGGCCGCGTCCCGCTCCGCCGAGATCGAGCGGGGCACCACCCTGGTTGGCCCACACCGCGACGAGTTGGCGCTGAGCCTCGGCCCACTGCCCGCCAAGGGGTACGCCAGCCACGGCGAGTCGTGGTCGTTCGCCCTCGCGTTGCGGCTGGCCGGGTACGACCTGTTGCGGGCCGACGGCATCGAGCCGGTGCTGGTCCTCGACGATGTCTTCGCGGAGTTGGACACCGGCCGCCGGGAGCGGTTGGCGGAGCTGGTCGGCGGGGCGAGTCAGCTGCTGGTCACCTGCGCGGTGGACGATGACGTGCCGGCCGCCCTGCGCGGCACCCGCTACCAGGTCGGCGAAGGGACGGTACGCCGTGTCGGATGAGCCAGGCAGCAAACGACCAGCGGCCGGCGACGGTCCTGCTGCGCGTACCCCGAAGGCGGCGGAGGGATCGGCGGGCGGTGAGCCGACGGCGGCCGCCAGCGGGCCGGAGCTGGCCCGGGCGGTGCTCGACGCGGCGCTGTCCCGACGGCAGGCGGCGGCCCGCGCCCGGCGTACCCCCGGGGGCGGTGACGCTGCCGGCGGCGGCTCGGGGCGGCGGTTGCGCGGTTACTCCGGCCCCGGCCCCGACCCGCGCGATCCACAGCCGCTCAGTGCCGTGCTGAACCGGCTGGTGAAGGCGCGCGGCTGGCAGCAGCCGGCCGCCGAGGCCACGGTGTTCGGCGCCTGGGAGCGGGTCGTCGGCGCGGAGGTCGCGCAGAACAGTCGCCCGGTGAAGTTGGAGAACGGCGAGCTGACAGTGGAGGCGCGCTCGACCGCCTGGGCCACCCAGCTGCGGCTGCTCGCCGGCTCGCTGCTCAAGCAGATCGCCAGCGAGGTCGGGCACAACGTGGTGCGCAAGCTGCACATCCACGGCCCCGCCGCGCCCTCCTGGGGGAAGGGCCCGCGGCGGGTACGCGGCCGGGGTCCGCGCGACACGTACGGCTGAGCCGACTCCTCAGCCGCGCCGGTCGGCCTCGCGGGCTGCCCGCTTGCGTTCCCGCTGTTCCCGGGTGAAGCGCTTGCGTTCGGCCAGGTCGCGTTTCCACGCCTCGCGGGCCTCGGCCGAGCCGCCCTGCACAGCGCCCTGGACACCCTCGGCCGGGCCGGCGAGGTGCCGGAAGGCCCAACGCATCAATCGGCCGCCCTCGCCCGGGCCCCTGGTGATCGCGCCGTCCTCGCTCATCTGCCGCCCTCTTCCCCGCGTCGCCTCGCCGGTTCTCGTCCATCGCACGAGCAGACCTTTGGGGCACCAATGGTTGGTGTACCAATGATCGGTACGATAGTCACCGTGCGGAGAGAGGGCAACCGATGAGCGAACGACCTGACGGCGTCGACCCGCTGGCCCTGGAGCAGCAGGTCTGCTTCGCCCTCTCGGTGGCCGCGCGCAGCGTGGTGGCCGTCTACCGGCCGCTGCTGGAGCCGATGGGGCTGACCCATCCGCAGTACCTGGTGATGTTGGCGCTCTGGCAGCACGCGCCGTTGTCCGGTCGCGACCTCAGTCGCCTGCTCCAGCTCGACCCGGGCACGCTGTCACCCCTGCTCAAGCGGCTGGAGACGGCCGGCTACCTGCGCCGGGAACGCGACCCGAGCGACGAGCGCAGCCTCGCCGTCACCCTCACCGCCAGCGGTGCGGAGCTGCGGAGTCAGGCCGAGCTGATCCCGGCCGCGATCGTGCAGCGGCTCGGGCTGCCCGTCGAGGACCTGCAACACCTGCACGCGGTGCTCACGCAGCTGATCGCGGCCGCCAACCGACCGGGCGCGTCGGAGAATGACGCGGCGGCTCAGACGTCGGCGTAGACGGCGAACCCGCGCTCGGCGCAGCGCCTGTAGAACGCGGCCAGCACGCCCAGCTCCGCGCAGGTGAAGTTCCACTGCGGCGGAGCACCGCTCTCGTCGCGCAGCGCGTCGAGCCGGCTTTCCAGCCAGCGCAGCTGCTGCTCGGCCAACCGACCGTCGCCGAGCAGGGAGCGCAGCACGATGCTCACCGACTCGAAGGTGACCGCCTCGCCTGTCGCGCGGTGCGCGGCCACGAACCGTTCGATGCCGCTCGCGATCCAGGAGCAGCCGTCCGGATCGATCACCGGGTCCTCGTCCTCGGCTGCGGCGTCTGTGGCGTACAACACACCTTCGAGGCCGAGAAGCAGATCCACCAACTCGGTGTAGGCGGTCGCCCGGATGGTGCCGGTCTTCGCGATCAGCTCGGCCAACGCCGCTGTCGGCGCGGAGATGCGCGGCAGGTCGACGATCTCGCCGAAGTCGACGAACTCGGCCGGCGCGACCGGATCGTAGAAGCGGCCGGTCCGCGGCCAGTGCACCGCGACGTTGTCCAGCCCCATCTGTCACCTCTTAAAGAGCACGTGTCGGGTCGATCGGGTCGATCGTCCCGGTTCCGGCCGGTAAAGATCAAGCCTGGTTCCGGAGCGCCGCAAACGTACGGCACTGACGCTTCGGCCGCGACCCCCGACCCGCCCGAGCGCGGGTCAACCCGTTCGGGGGCGGCGCGTGCGATCGGACCGTGGCGTGTGGGGGGAGTCGCGGGCAATGGGGTTCTGCCGGCTACGGACTTCTCAGCCGCCTCGCTGAGGGTGCCGAGTGGTGGTTCTGTCCCCCGCGCACAGTAGGATTGACAGCGAGACGAAGACCCGGTGCGGGAGTGGGACGGGGCCGGTGGCCCAGATTCATTCTCCACGTCGGGTCGAGCCGATCGCGATCCGCGGGCAACCGCGGCGACCGGCGCGTTCGACCCGCTGTCCGGAGTTCTCCGGCGCCGGTCCGCGCGCGCCGACGTCGCGTCCTGTCCGCCGAACCCGCGCCCGACGCGCCCTACCGGCGCGGCTGACGCGAGAAAGTGGCCGAGGGTGGCAGCGCAGGACAAGCAGGAGTACGGCGCAGAGTCGATCACCGTTCTCGAGGGGCTGGAGGCCGTTCGCAAGCGGCCCGGTATGTACATCGGGTCCACCGGCGAGCGCGGTCTGCACCACCTCGTCTGGGAGGTCGTCGACAACGCGGTCGACGAGGCGCTGGCCGGATACTGCGACACCATCGACGTGGTGCTGCTCGCCGACGGCGGCGTCCGGGTCACCGACAACGGCCGTGGTTTCCCCGTCGACCTCCACCCGAAGCTCAAGAAGCCGGGTGTCGAGGTCGCGTTGACCATCCTGCACGCGGGTGGCAAGTTCGACGGCAAGGCGTACGCGGTCTCCGGTGGTCTGCACGGCGTCGGTGTCTCCGTGGTGAACGCGCTCTCCACCAAGATGTTCGTCGAGATCCACAAGTCCGGCTCCGTGTGGCGGCAGCACTACACCAACTCCAAGCCGAGCCCGCTGGAGAAGGGCGAGGCCACCGACCGCACCGGCTCGGCGGTCTCCTTCTGGCCCGACCCCGACGTCTTCGAGACCGTCGACTTCGACTTCCAGACCATCTACCGGCGCCTGCAGGAGATGGCCTTCCTCAACCGCGCCCTGCGCATCCACCTGCTCGACGAGCGGGTGGCCGAGGAGGAGGACGGCCGGCAGCGCGAGGTCACCTTCTACTACGAGGGCGGCATCGCGGACTTCGTCCGGCACCTCAACGCCTCGAAGAGCCCGATCCACAAGACAGTGGTCGAGTTCGAGGCCGAAGAGGAGGGCATGTCCCTCGAGATCGCCATGCAGTGGAACGAGTCGTACGGCGAGTCGGTCTACACCTTCGCCAACACGATCAACACCCACGAGGGCGGCACCCACGAGGAGGGCTTCCGGTCCGCGCTGACCAGCGTGGTCAACCGGTACGGCACCGACAAGAAGCTGCTCAAGGGCGACGAGAAGCTCTCCGGCGAGGACATCCGCGAAGGGCTCGCGGCGATCATCTCGGTCAAGCTGGCCAACCCGCAGTTCGAGGGTCAGACCAAGACCAAGCTGGGCAACACCCCGGTGAAGAGCTTCGTGCAGCGGGTCTGCAACGACCGGCTGGTCGACTGGTTCGACCGCAACCCGGCCGAGGCCAAGATGATCATCACGAAGGCGTCCCAGGCGGCCCGCGCCCGGATCGCCGCCCAGCAGGCGCGCAAGCTGGCCCGGCGCAAGTCGCTGCTGGAGTCCGGCTCGATGCCGGGCAAGCTGGCCGACTGCCAGTCGACCGACCCCCGCGAGTCCGAGGTGTTCATCGTCGAGGGCGACTCGGCCGGCGGCTCGGCCAAGCAGGGTCGCGACCCACGGACCCAGGCGATCCTGCCGATCCGCGGCAAGATCCTCAATGTGGAGAAGGCCCGGATCGACCGGGTGCTGAAGAACAACGAGGTCCAGGCGCTGATCACCGCGCTGGGCACCGGCATCCACGACGACTTCGACATGGAGAAGCTGCGGTACCACAAGGTGGTGCTGATGGCCGACGCGGACGTCGACGGCCAGCACATCCAGACGCTGCTGCTCACCCTGCTGTTCCGCTTCATGCGTCCGCTGGTCGAGATGGGGAACGTCTACCTGGCCGCCCCGCCGCTCTACAAGATCAAGTGGAACAAGAAGGGCGACGACGCCCAGTACGCGTACTCCGACCGTGAGCGGGACGGCCTGATCGCGCTGCGCCAGCAGAAGAAGCCGAACGCCAAGCCGGACGACATTCAGCGCTTCAAGGGCCTCGGCGAGATGAACTATCCCGAGCTGTGGGAAACCACTATGAACCCGGCGACGCGTACCCTGCGTCAGGTCACTCTCGACGACGCGGCGACCGCCGACGAGTTGTTCAGTGTGCTGATGGGTGAGGACGTCGAGGCGCGCCGGTCGTTCATCCAGCGCAACGCCAAGGACGTGCGGTTCCTGGACATCTGACGGACTGCGCCGGATCGGTCGGGCACTGCCCGGCCGATCCGGCGGTCCACAGAGTTATCCACAGCTTGGCCGGTATCCACAGCCGTTATCCACAGCACGAAAACGACTCTGAGTCTGATAAGGGTATACAGTGACCGATTCTCCCGAGTCCACACCGAACGAGCCCGAGGTTCCCGCCGAGGCCATCGCCGCGGTGGTCGCGCACGACCGGATCGAACCGGTCGGGCTCGAGGTGGAGATGCAGCGCTCCTACCTCGACTACGCGATGAGCGTCATCGTCGGTCGCGCGCTGCCGGACGTCCGGGACGGCCTCAAGCCGGTCCACCGCAAGATCCTCTACGCGATGTTCGACTCCGGCTACCGTCCGGACCGCGGCTACGTGAAGTGCTCCCGTGTCGTCGGTGACGTGATGGGTCAGTTCCACCCGCACGGCGACTCGGCGATCTACGACGCGCTGGTCCGGATGGCGCAGCCCTGGTCGCTGCGCTACCCGCTGGTCGACGGCAACGGCAACTTCGGCTCGCCGGGTAACGACCCGGCCGCCGCCATGCGATACACCGAGTGCAAGCTCGACCCCCTCGCCATGGAGATGCTGCGGGACATCGACGAGGACACCGTCGACCTGCAGGACAACTACGACGGCCGGGCCAAGGAGCCCACCATCCTGCCGTCGCGGATCCCCAACCTCCTGGTGAACGGCTCCGAGGGCATCGCGGTCGGCATGGCCACCAAGATCCCGCCGCACAACCTGCGGGAGATCGGCGCGGCGGTGCAGTGGTGCCTGGAGCACCCGGAGGAGGACGAGGAGACCACCCTCGAAGCCCTGCTCGGCATCGTCAAGGGCCCGGACTTCCCGACCCACGGCCTGATCGTCGGCACCACAGCGATCCAGGACGCGTACCGCACGGGCCGCGGCTCGATCCGGATGCGCGCCGTGGTGGAGGTCGAGGAGGACAAGCGGGGCCGCCCCTGCCTGGTCGTCAGCGAGTTGCCCTACCAGGTCAACCCGGACAACCTCGCCGAGCGGATCGCCGAGCTGATCAAGGAGGGCAAGCTCGCCGGGATCGCCGACATCCGCGACGAGTCCTCCGGTCGTACCGGCATGCGGATCGTGCTGGTGCTCAAGCGCGACGCGGTCGCGAAGGTCGTGCTGAACAACCTCTACAAGCACACCCAGCTCCAGGAGACCTTCGGCGCCAACATGCTGGCCCTGGTCGACGGCGTGCCGCGCACGCTCAACCTGGCCCAGTTCATCCGCTACTACGTCGAGCACCAGATCGACGTGATCCGCCGGCGGACCGCGTTCCGGCTGCGCAAGGCCGAGGAGCGGGCGCACATCCTGCGCGGCCTCGGTAAGGCGCTGGACGCGCTGGACGAGGTGATCGCCCTGATCCGGCGCTCTCCGACAGTGGACGACGCCCGGCAGGGCCTGATCCGGCTGCTGGAGATCGACGAGATCCAGGCGACCGCGATCCTGGACATGCAGCTGCGCCGGCTCGCCGCCCTGGAGCGTCAGCGGATCGTCGACGACCTGGCGAAGCTCGAGATCGAGATCGCCGACCTCAAGGACATCCTCGCCAAGCCCGAGCGGCAGCGGAAGATCGTCTCGGAGGAGCTGGGCGAGATCGTCACCAAGTGGGGCGACGACCGCCGGACGCAGATCATCCCGTTCGACGGCGAGGTCTCCATGGAGGACCTCATCGCCCGCGAGGACGTGGTCGTCACGATCACCCGCACCGGGTACGCCAAGCGGACCAAGGTCGATCTGTACCGCTCGCAGCGGCGCGGCGGCAAGGGTGTCAGTGGCGCCACGCTGCGGCAGGACGACATCGTCAGCCACTTCTTCGTCTGCTCGACCCACGACTGGATCCTGTTCTTCACGAACAAGGGCCGCGTCTACCGGGCCAAGGCGTACGAGTTGCCGGAGGCCAGTAGGGTAGCCAAGGGCCAACACGTGGCCAATCTGCTCGCCTTCCTACCCGACGAGCAGATAGCGCAGATCATTGAGATCCCGAACTACCAGGTAGCCCCCTATCTGGTACTGGCCACGAAGAACGGCCTGGTGAAGAAGACGCGGCTCGAGGAGTTCGACTCCAACCGTTCCGGCGGCATCATCGCGATCAACCTGCGCGATGAGGACGAGCTGGTCGGTGCTGCGCTGGTTGCGCCGGAGAACGACCTGCTGCTGGTCTCGAAGAAGGCGCAGGCGATCCGGTTCAACGCCTCGGACGAGGCGTTGCGGCCGATGGGCCGGGCCACCTCGGGTGTGATCGGCATGCGCTTCACGGACGACGACGTCCTGCTCGCCATGGAAGTCGTGCGGGAAGGTTTGGACGTGCTGGTGGCCACGAACGGGGGATACGCGAAGCGAACCCCGATCGAGGAATACCCGGTGCAGGGCCGGGGAGGTAAGGGCGTGTTGACTGCAAAGATCACCGAACGGCGCGGCGGTCTGGTTGGCGCGGTGGTGATCGATCCGGACGACGAGCTGTTCGCGATCACCAGCAACGGTGGTGTCATTCGGACTCCGGTGAAGCCTGTACGCCGTACGCGTGACCGGAACACAATGGGGGTCAAGCTGATGGACCTCCCGGACGGCGTGACTATCGTGGCGATTGCTCGCAATGCCGACGAGCCTGACGAACAGGACTAGTTGAATGACGGAGACACAGGCGAAGTCGGGGAACACGGGGACCTCGGCCAAACCGGTCGACGAGGAGGCCGCCAAGGGCGGCACACCAGCGACCGGCCGCGCGGCCGTGGGCCGGGCGACGGTCCCCGCCGACGCGCCTGCCCCGAAGTTCACCAGGGCTCCAGGCATGACACCCCCGCCGGAGCAGCCGGGCGAAGATGGCGAGTCCGGCGACAAGACCGAGGCGTCCAGCGCCGAGGCGCCGACGTCTGCCGCCGCCAGCCCTCCGGGTCCGGCGGCGGCACCCCCGGCACGTCCGGCGACCACCCAACCGATCGGTCTCCGGCCCGGTCAGGCGGCGTCAACCGGGTCCACCGGCACCCAGCCGCGGATCACACCCGGGATGACCCAGCCGCAGCCTGACGCGGCGCGGGCGACCGCCACTGCCGGCCGCCCGGCCAGCGGCGGTGGCCTCCCACCGGGGATCGGCAACGCGTCCGCCGTCGGCGCAGCCCGCGTCGGTGACGCGGTGCGTGCGGCGCGTACGTCGGTCAGCTCGGCCGCCTCCCGCGGGCCGCGTCGGGCCCGGCTGAACCTCAAGCGGATCGATCCGTGGTCCGTGATGAAGTTCGCATTCGCGGTGTCGGTGGTGCTCTTCATCGTCGTGGTGGTGGCCACCTCGGTGCTCTACCTGGCGCTGGACGCGATGGGCGTGTTCCAGAGCGTCAACGAGAGCCTGAGCGATCTGGTCAACGCCGGCGGTGGGCAGAGCACCAGCGGCTTCCAGATCACCGCCAAGGGCGTGATTCTCAGCTCGGCGCTGATCGGCCTGGTCAACGTGGTGCTGTTCACCGCGCTGGCCACCCTTGGCGCGTTCGTCTACAACGTCTGCGCCGACCTGGTCGGCGGGATCGAGCTGACCCTCGCCGAGCGGGACTGAGTGACCGGGACGCCGGGGCACCGCGGAAAGCGGTCGCTCCGGCGTCCCGTACTCGGGTAGGTTTTGCAGGCGACGACGGGCCTGGCTCGCAAGCTCGGACCCCGATTTGGGGCCGGCGGAGCGGATGGGTTAATCTTGCTCGTCGCAACGCGGGGCTATAGCTCAGTCGGTTAGAGCGCAGAGCTGATAACTCTGAGGTCGATGGTTCGATTCCATCTAGCCCCACCGCATGTCGTCCGACGGTAGTCGAGCGCGAGGGGTCGCCCCATGTTCAAGAAGCTGCTGATTCTGGCTGGCGTCGTCGGTGTGGCCGCCGTCGTGTTCAACAAGATCAAGGCGTCGAACGACGAGCGTGCCCTGTGGCACGAGGCGACGACCGCGCCCGACCTGCGCTGACGCTCGGCCCGGCGACGAGCGATCGTCGCCAGGGCCACCCACGGGGCCCTAGCTCAACTGGCAGAGCACTGCCTTTGCAAGGCAGGGGTTAGGGGTTCGAGTCCCCTGGGCTCCACCACACACAGCCTGTGAGCTGCACCGGAGCTAGGTTCGAGATCATCGGGCACAGATCCGGCACAGACCAGGAATGATCTTCCCTCGGTTGGCATCTACCGGCGGTGCGCCGCAGCCCGCAGGACATCACCGATGACACCGCGCCGCCGCTCCCGGCGAGGCCACCAGTGCACGTAGGTCTCCAAGGTGATCCGTAGCGTCTGGTGACGCAGGAGCCGTTGCACGTCCTGTGGCTCGGCGTGATTGGTGATCAGCGTTGTAGCGAAGAAGTGCCGCAGCGCGTGAAACCCTCCGTGCTTCTTGGGCCATCCCGCCTTGTCTCGCCACTTGACCCACTCGTTCGACCAGGTTCGGTCCGTGAACGGATTCCCGCGCGTGGCCGGGAACAACAGCGGCACCGAGCGGCGGACCGGGTCGCCGGAGGTGATGTCGACCATTTCGACCTCGACCGGTGGGAAGTCGCGGACATGAGTGTCGAGGGCTTCCCGTACGGCTTGGTCCAGGTCGAGGGTTCCTGACGAACCGGCTTTGGGCAGGCAGAGGTAGAAGCCGCCGTAGCCCTGTGGGGAGTACCGGAGCTGCTGAGTGACGTGCAGCTCCTGGGCGCTTACGTCGACGCTCTTACCGTGTTCCATTCCCAGCATCTCGCCGAAGCGGCAACCTTGGCCGGCACCGAGCCAGATCGCAGCCCGATACCGTGCGGGGACCGCGTCGAGGAGCGCCAACACCTCGTGTTCTGTGGGTACCCACTTCGGCACGCGGGACAGACCACGGAGAACCTTCACGAGCTTCTGCGGCAAGAGTCTGTGCCTTCTGAGCGACGCCCTGGACGTGAGCCCAGCGGCGAGGCAGGGTGCTCGCCAGGTTTTGGCGGGAGACCTCGTAGGCCCACGGAACCAGCGACATGGATAGACGATAACGCCGTTGCTAGCCCCTCAGCACTACCCATTCGTAGGGCTGACCCGCCGGACTGCCGGCCGGACTGCCGACGTGCCTAGTCTCACGAGATGCTTGACAAATCCGTCCCAACTGATGCACGACGGTTGACCTAGGTTCTATGGGCGGGCGGCGCGTGGTCGTTGGGCTCGGAGGGCACGGGAGGATGGGCGATGGACTATCGGGAGCTGTTCGACAAGCTCCACCGGAGGCCGGGCATGTTCGGGCTAGACGGCTCGTTTGGGCAGTTCACAGCGTTCTTGCAGGGCTGCTGGATGGCTGACGCTCGAGTCCTAGACGGGTGGCGCGAGTGGCTGGTCATCCAGTTCGACGCCGGCAACAACCTGATGTGGCAGGCACTCGTCAGACGGCTTGCTACTCCCGAGGAGTTTTCGCCGCTCCTGCCGCTCGATGACATTCAGAACCGTGCGGCGAGCGACGCCCTGTTCAGGCTGTTGGATCACTTCCTGGCGGAGCGCGAAAGCAGCGGAGGCGCTTCGGCGATCAAGGCCGCTCACCAGGCGTGGATGGAGCGCCGGAGCTGGTACCGGCCCGAGGGATCGGCGTAAACGAGGCGCAACGATCATGTCAAGCGTCTGGTGGGACGCGACTGTCAAATATGCGCCGTGACGGGACAGCCGGACTGCCGGCGGTGTTGTGCAAAGTTTCTGTACGTCTTCAAGGCGGCCCGAAGACGGGCCGCACGCGCCGCCGCCTGGGCGCGCGTCCGACGCTCCGCTGTCGCTCCACGCCGGCCACGCAGAACGCCCGGCGGCTGGCGCGGAGAGCGGGAAGCCCGGGGCCGCCCTAGACGGTAGCGGCGTGGGTGGTTGAGGTTCGTGGGCCGGCAGCCGGCCGGGCCGCGCCCGATCGGCGCGGCGCAGCACATGGGCACGCCGGGTCCGCGCGGCAGGTCGCGGCCGTCGGGGTCGGGGTTGGCGGCGCGAGTGTGCCGGGCCGCCCCTCCAAGCTCAAGGGCGCTATGCGTCGCAAGCGACGGCCCTGCGGGCCGCCCTTGACCTCGGAGCCTCTGCGACCCTCGGGCAGGAGTCGCGGGCAGGCCGATGGCCTGCCCTTAAATGGTGCGCGCCGCCAACCCCGCCCCCGACTCGTCGCCGGTCACCGGGCGTCAAGGTCCGCTTGACGTCTGCGGAGGACGGGTCTCCGTATCTCGTAGACACGTCGGGCATGCTGGGCCTATGTCGCGCCTAGAGGCATCTGTGATATCCGGCTGTAAGATCCGTTCATGGAGCCGGTCGAGTCCCTAAGGTCAATAGAGATCGCCTTGCGTCTGGTCATCAAGCAAGTTCTTGGGGAGGAGGATTGGCTTCAAGCCAGGGGTGCCCCAGATGCAGAGCGATTGACGGAGCGTCAGGTCGAGGAAGCCAAACGGCGTGACGGGGCTGTTGTCTCGGACGATTTGATCGACTATACAGAGGCATACCACCTTACGGGCATCGTTGAGAAGAACTGGGATCGATTCCAGTCCGTTTTCAAAGACAAGGCGCGAACCCTTGCCTACTTTGGTGTGCTGGAGGATGTGCGAAACAGTATTGCCCATAGCCGTGATCTAGTTCCGTTCGAACGCGATCTTTTATCCGGGATCGCGGGACAGTTCCGTAATCAAATATCCCTCTTCCGGGGCCAGCACACACCGTCGTCCGCTTACTATCCGCTAATAGAAAGCGTGGTCGATAGTTTCGGGCGCGAAGGTCTTACTGGGATGCCGTATTTTCAAGATGATGTGCCCCGCCTGGATGTGGGAGATGTTATTCGATTCTCCGGGAGGGCATTTGACGCGAAGAAGAAAGGCGTTATCTGGGAGATCAAGACTGGCTACATTCCATACGGGGAGAAAGTTCCTGTCTTCGCCTCAGGGGACACTGTGGAATTCGATTATGTGGTTACTGAAGATGACGTCAGTGAAAGCTTCGTACTAAGTGTGCGTATAAGAACCGACGGTCGCTTTCATCGAGAAAATCATGGCCATCCTTACGACGACGAGCGAAGCTTTCCATTCTCTGTGAATCCTCCCGATTGAGCGCTAGAAGTACGCGGGCGGGTTTGATTCAGCGCCACCGAAGCGAAAACCGCTCTAAATATTCGCGGGTTTCACTTGCTGATCTCTTGAGACTTCAAGTAGTACCCGACGTCAGGAGCGCCGGTAGCAAGCGCGTAAAGATCAAGTTCACGGGCTGGGGAGCAGTCACCCGAAGATCATCGGGCACAAGTTCGGCACATACGGCAGCGAGAAAGCGTGTGAAACGTCGAGAGTTGTCGAGGGATGTAGGCCAGGTCAACGCGCCGATACGTCCGTCTTGGTTGGCTTCTCCGTGACGTCTCGGGTTAGGGGTTCGAGTCCCCTGGGCTCCACCAGCACTTTCACCGGTTGATCTCGGTCCGAGTACAGCCAAGGCGGTCACACCGTCCCCTCCTCGCCCAGTACACGGTCGATGGCTGAGGCAAGCTCCGCGCGGCAGCCGGGCTGGACTGGCCGCATCTGCACGACCTGCGGCACGCCTTCGCCACGTTCCTCCTGGACCAGGGCGAGGAGCTGCGGACCGCGGGCTCGTCATGCTTGCTCAAAGCGCCGGTTGACGTTCCGCGGCTCCATAGCCGTGCCGATGGTGCTGGCGAAGACCAGGCCGAGATCCGACCACACCTCCCGGCCGTGAGCCGTTCCTTGGCTTGGCGCACGTGCTGTGCCTCCAACGCCCGGACGGCCAGAGCCGACAGCGGCAGCGGCAGCGGACGGGCCGACCGGTGCATCTTCGGTGGCACGAACGCCAACCCGTGATCCGTTCGCTGGAGCGTCTGCCGAACGAACAGCGCCCTGCCCGGCAGGTCGACATCCGACCACCGCAGGCCCAGCAGTTCAGCTCGCCGCAGCCCGGTCGCCAGCGCCAGGACGAACAGCGACTCCAACCGGTCGCCGGTCAGCACCGACAGCAGCGTCTTGGCTTCCTCGGGCGTCAGGGCACGTCGCTCGGTCCTGCAGAGGGTCGGCGGGCTGGCGGCGCAAGCGCCAGCATCGGCCGGCGCGCCGGCCGATAGTCGCAGACTGCGCCAGGACCCAAGACCGATTCCTCCGGCGGGGATCTTCGACAGAGATGGGCTTCAGGCAGAGGAGCGGTTCACCCTTCCCCGTGCGCTACGGTGCTCGCTGTGATCCGGCAAACCATGGCGGCCTCCGTAGATAAGCCGAGCGAGGTCGAGGCGGCTGAGGCTTGGCTGAACGCCAACCGAGACTCACTGGCCTACGCCGAAGAGGAAGGCGGCTGCGGCTGCTGCGTCCGGGCCTGGAACTTGGAGGGGCCTGCCGAGATATTGGCGACAATTCCCTACGAGGTCTCGGCTTCCTCCGACTGGGATACGCCCTAGCCGCTCCCTGGGACCAGACGGACGGGTATGCGGCGGGTCGAAGGTCGAGAGCGGGCCGGGCCGCGCCGCGACAGCAATGTGATCTGCTCTCACCACAGCATCACGAACGCGCTCTACTCCAGAGTCCCCCTTGAGACCAACCGGTCATCATGCTCGGGGAGGCCCCAGATCGCCGTCGCGTCGTTGTAACTCAGGTCGGTCTCCGCCCACAACGGCGTTGCGGACACGATGAACCAGTCATGGCTGCGGGAAAGCATGTAGAGGCTCCATCGCGGATCATGCTCCAGCTGGTGCAGCTCGCTCAGTCGGGCCCAGTCATCCTGCGGGGCGCGGCGTAGCGAGAGGCCACGCAACACGAACGGCATGCAGACGTACTGAACCGACTGGAACAGCACCTCCAGGCGGTTTTGGCCCGTCATCTGGGATCGGTCTGACTGGAGCCACACCTGCGTGTGCGTCCTCGCAACACGGGTGATCTGAAAGAGCCGATCTGGCGCTTCTAGCGATGAGGCGGTGTAAATGTCGGCCATCTTGGCACTCTCACCCGCCTCTCCCTCGGTGACGTTGATCGACTGTACAGCCATCCGTACACCCGATCGATGGCTGAGGCAGCCTTACGAGCCCGACGGCAAGACGTGGCCGTAGGTGTCGGCCGGCATCCGGATCGTGGAGTGCCCAAGCAGTTCCATCACTGTTCGCATTTTGCCCTGGTCGAGCAGGAACGTGGTGAAGGCGTGCCGCAGGTAGTGCAGGTGCAGCCAGTCCAGCCCGGCCGCAGCGCGGAGCTGCTCGAAGCGCCGGTTGACGTTTAGCGGTTCCATCGCGGTGCCGATGGTGCTGGCGAAGACCGGGCCCAGATCCGACCACACATCCGCGGCGGCGAGCCGGTCAGACGACCTGTAGATCGAGCCCGCTCTCGGGCCGTAGGAACGTCGCCGTGAACGTCATCGAACGTTCCGCTATGGCTGCTTCCACAGCAATCGTCTCCGTGCCGGCGAGGTGCACCTCAACCGGCGCGCTGCTCTGCCAGTCCAGATGAGCCCGTACCACATGCCGGCCGGGCGCTACGTCGACGCTCTGGACGGCTCCACGCTTCAGGCGTGCCACGACTTGCCCATCAATCTCGACCTTGATGCGGCGCAGAAGGCCACCAGCGTCCAAGGCGCGACGAACGGTGATCCTCGGCATGGTGGTTCCACCCCTTCACTCAGAACTTCAGTGTTCCTAGTGCCCGCTATTTCATGGTCTGTGTTCGGCTGTCCGGCACCAGCGGAGGCAGCGGAATCCTCTACGACACCTACTTCATCGGTAGCTGATCAGCCACTCGGCGTTGTGCGCGATTCAACGGGTCAGCAGAGCGCACTGCGGTGCCTGCCTTGGGTGGTGAATGCGTTGGCAGATCATCAGCGCGACACGGACAGCTGTCGGTATTCGCCGTCGGTTGACAGTCCAATCAAATGGCAGATAGAAGTAGTGCAAGGCGCCGAGGTGTCGGCGCCAGCGCTATGGCTCTGGGGTATGAATATGACTCTGAGGTATACCGCTCTTTGGCGTCTGCCCCCGGAGCCGCCGGAGCCGGGCCGGAGCACCCGGAGCCGACAGCGCGGTCAGGCCGGCGGAGTGAGCGGGACGGTCTCGCCACGGGCGATGGTGCGTACTTGCTGTGCCCAGCCACGACGGCGGACCTCGTCGACGAAGTGCGCCAGCGGGGAGCGGAAGACCGGGTAGTCGTCGTAGTGGATCGGCACGGTCAGCTGCGGACTGATCAGCTCCACCAGGTCCGCACCCTGGCGGGCGTCCATGGTGAGCAGGATCCCGGCGATCTTCGTGCCGCCAAGATGGATCAGCATCGCGTCGATGTCCGGGTAGCGTTCGGGGATGGCGGTGAGTTGTGGCCGGTTGAGGGTGTCGCCGGTGACGTAGAGCCGGAACTCCCGCCGCCCGGAGCGTTCCACGTCGATCATCGTGCCCATCACGTCGGGCATCAGCAGGTCCAGTGCGCCCGGGCCGTGCTGCCCGGGCATCGAGGTCAGCCGCACTGTCGTACCGTCGCGGTGCAGCTCTCGGGACGACCAGGTCGGCAGGCCCTGGGCGGCCTGGAAGCCCCAGCGGCGCAGCTTGCGTTCCGCCGCGGGGGTGGTGACGATGGGCAGCTCGCGGTCCAGTTCCCGACGGGCCACCCGGTCGAAGTGGTCACCGTGCAGGTGGGAGAGGACCACCGCGTCCAGTTCTGGGAGTTGGGCGATCCGCAGCGCCGGGTCCGTGCGTCGGCGCGACCACAACCCCTTGCCCAGGTACGCCCGCTGACCCCGATGCAGGAAGTTCGGGTCGGTCAACAGGGTGAAGCCGCCGATCCGCAGCACCGTCGTCGCGGTACCGATGAACGTCACCTGCGGTTGCTCCGCCATCGTGCCCACCTCCTGCGGCTCCGGTACCCCGGTGAGCCGCCGGCATGCGGTTCACCTCCCGGCGCCGCTGACGGGCCGACCAGAGCATGCGGGTGGGTCAGGGGTCGGAGCGCGCGATCCGGACGGCGATGCCGTCGAGGATCAACTCCAGCCCGAGCGAGAAGTCCGCGTCGGCGATCGCCTCGTCGGGGGTGTCGGACGGTGGTGCCTCGAACAGCGTCGAGGAGAACAGCCGGGCTGCCTCGGGGAAGCGGTCGGGGTTGACGAGTCGCGCCAGCGCCCGGCCGTAGTCGCGTTCGGCGTCGGCCTGGCCCTGGCCGTCGGCCCTGCCCTCGGCGAGTTCGCTGTACTGCCGTACCGACTGGACCACGTAGCCGCTGATCAGCGACATCGCACCGATCCGGTGCGCCCAGTCGAGGAGGGTGCCGGACATGACCGCCAGCGCGGCCTCCATCCAGGCGATCTGGTGCGGCCCGGAGGGTGGACCGGCGGCGGGCACGCGCGTCAGCCACGGCCGACGCTGGAACACCGCGCGCTGCGCGAAGGCCCAACGGCGTAGCCCTTCCCGCCAGTCGGGGGCGGCGATGTCCGGCGGTGGGCCCAGTGCGGCGTCGGCCATGAGAGTGAGCAGCTCGTCCTTGGAGCCGACGTGCCGGTAGAGCGACATGCTCGTGAAGCCGAGGCTCTTGGCGACCTTGGGAAGTGTCACCCCGTCGAGCCCGTCCCGGTCGGCGATCTTCACCGCGGCGGCGACGACCACGTTGACGTCGAGGGACGCGGGTCGTCCGAGACGCGCCGGCTCTGACATTCCCCACAGCCGGCGCAGCGGCGCCGGAACGAAATCGTCGCTGGTCATGGGCTCCCACGTTCGCCCCGGAAGGTTACGTCCACATCATGACAGACAGCATTAGTGTACGTCTGATACTTTCTCTCTGAAACTAAAGCCGAGTCACGGGGAGACGACCATGGGCATCGACACCGCACCGCAAACTTCGAGAGGGCCGGTGCTGCGCACCGAGCGTGCCCTCGCGCCGGACCTGGCCCGGGGAGCGATGCTGCTGATCATCGCGCTGGCCAACGTCGCCGGAGTCGTCTTCGCCGGCGAGCCGGGCCTCGACGCCACCCCGGAAGGCGTCGATCGCGGCCTCAACTTCCTGCTCTTCGAGCTCGTCCATGCCCGCGGCTATCCGGTCTTCGCCGTGATGTTCGGCTATGGCCTCGTCCAACTCGCCCGCCGCCAGGACGCCTCCGGTGCCACCCCGAAGCAGGTCCGCGCCGTGCTGTTGCGTCGTAACGTTTGGCTGGTCGTGTTCGGGTTCGCGCACGCCGCGTTGCTGTACTACGGCGACTTCCTCGGCGCGTACGGGATCGTCGGGATCGCGATGACCCTGTTGCTGCTGCGCCGCGGCGACAGGTTCCACCGCGTCGTGCTGGTGCTCTGGGCGCTGTCGGCGGTCGAGATGCTGGTCATCGGTGCGATGGTGGTGAGCGGCATCCTCGGGGGGTCGGGCGGAGCGGCACCGCTGCCGTCGGGCCACGTCGACTCTCTCGCCGCACCCGGTTACGTCGCGTCCATGCTGGATCGCATCGGCGAATGGCCGGTGCACACGCTGACCGTCCTGCCCTTCATCATGATTGCCTGGCTGGGCATGTGGGCCGCTCGTCGCCGCGTCCTCGAAGAGTTGCCCCGGCACCGGACCCTGCTCACGTGGACCGCCGTCCTCGGCCTCGGCGCCGCAGTTGCCGGTGGCCTTCCGGCTGCCCTGGTCAGTGCCGGATGGCTGCACGTCGACGAGTCGGCCGCCGGTCTGATGCTGCTGCTCCACGGGGTCAGCGGCATGTTCGCCGGACCGGGCTACGTGGCCGTCTTCGGCCTGATCGCCATGCGAGCCAGCCGATCCGGTCCCGTCGTCGGCGCTCTCTCAGCCCTGGGTCAGCGTTCCCTGTCGGGATACCTGTTCCAGTCCGTGGCCTGGCTCGTCCTCCTGGCGCCCTTCACGCTCGCCCTCGGCGACAGGTTCGGCAGCCCCACGGTGACCGGTCTGATCGTCGCGGTGGCCGTCTGGCTCACCACCGTCCTGATCGCCCGTCAGCTCGACAAGCGCCGGCAACCCGGTCCGGCCGAGATCGTCCTGCGTCGGCTGACCTACGGACCACGAACGGAAGCCCAGTGACGGTTTGATGATGGTTTGGGTCACTCGAGGACGGGGATCTTCGAATGTGCAGATCAATATCGACGAGCCGGATGCAACCGAACAGTTCTGGGTCGGGATGCGGGATGCGGCCGCCGCAGCGGCACGGCACCGGGACTACAGCCTGTACGAGGCGATCATCAAGATCGGCAAGTCGGCTCTGGCTCAGGGTGTCGAGCTGGTGCCATCTGGCGGCCTCTTCCTCTGGTGTCCGGTCTGTAGTGCCCAGAGCGGCCAACAATGCATCAACACGCCTCGTCACCCGTTGAACGAGAGCAGGCTCCACCCGGAGCGAACGGAATTGGCGGAGAAGGCGATGAGCGGGGAGGTTCCACTCCCCAAGCCCTTTGCCTGACGACCCGGGCGGCGGGTCTTTCCGCCGGACGGCTGGAGTGTGGTCCTGCGTGGAGCGTCATGACTCTGAGTTACGCATATGACTCTGAGGAATAACGCTCCACGCAGCATGCCGGCCGGCCCACAGTCACCGACCGCACGCCCACCGGCCCGCACCCTTCAGTGCCGGGTACCGCTCCGGTGACACTCAACAGCTCCAGTCACCCCAGCGCCAGACCTTCCACGTGGCCCTCGGGCGGCCGTGATATTCGCAGCCAGCACTGCCACTGCCTGCGCTGCCGGTGCCTTTGCCACCCGGCTCGTCCTTGTACGGCTGCTGGACGTAGCAGAGGCCGGTCTTGCCCGATCCGGGCTTCCCGTTCGGCGGCTCGCCGATAGCGTCAACGAGCGTGTTCGATGCGTAGCTGCGGGCCTCGCCGGCGTCATCCGGCCCCAACAGGGAGCTGTTCCACTCTTCCACGTAGTAATCTCGCGCCCGCCCGACCTTGTCATAGGCGTGCCACATATCGACGTTGACCGGGTTGTTGTTCGCGCCGTCCGGGGCAGCCAGCGCCGCCTCTTCGTAGCTGGCGTGCGGAAGCGACAAGAGCGCGTCAGCGATCGCCTGCCCGGGGTCGAACGCCTCCACCTCAGCCCAGATTGCGTCAGCCTGCGCCTCGCGCCCGGTGTTATCGAGCGCAACGCCGTTCTTGTATTGGTTCCTGCGTAGGCCGGTGATCTTGTCCCGCTTCGCGTCAAGCTGAAGGAAGACCTGGGCGTAGCTTGTGCACCACCTGGCCGGCGTCATTTTGTGCCCGGTCGGCAGGGCTAACGCCCTCGGTGGCGGCGACGGCTTGGCCCAGGGCGTCGCGGGAGGTGCCGACGTCCGCACTGGCGTGGGCGTCGGGGCAGGTGCAGCCTGCTCGGATTGGGAGAAGACCCGGCCGCAACAGAGAATGAGACCGAGTGCTGCGATACCGCCCACCCATGCCTTCGCCTTACTCAAGAAATCTCCTCGCGCTCTCTCCGGCCATGATCATCAGGCGGGCTGGAGGATGCTAGCGCAGACCAGCTGGTATCCGATCGTCCTTTCGTACCGAGCCGAGCGGCCCGGCAGAGAGACTCCGGATCAGCACTGTTGCGCCGAGCACGGTTCGGCCCGGGACCCGTTCCATCCGGAAGAGCGGTGACAGCTATGTGGTGACCGCCCGGTGCTCAGTCCTTGGAGGCGGTCGCGCCGTCGCTGCCCGCAGTGGTGGTGTGGGGGCGGGCCTGCGGCACGTGCTCCATCAGCTTCGTGAGCGCCCCGTTGGCGAAGGTCGCGCCGAGCGCCGACCCGGCCCCGATGGTCCAGCCCACCGGCCCGAGCGGGGTGCAGCCGAAGAACTGGCTCACCCCCGGGGTCTGCACCACCACTACCAGGACGCCCAGTGACGCCGCGGTGGACGCCAGCACGGTCGGGCTGGTGCCGCCGGCCAGGATGGTCTGCCCGAGTTGGGTGCCGACCAGGGAGACCAGGGCGACAGTGCCGGCCCGCTGCCGGCGTCCGGTGTAGCGGGCCAACGTCCAGCCTGCTGTCGCGCCCAGCGTGGTGGCTGCCGCCCGCAGCCCGATCTCCCTGGTGAGGCTCTCGCCGAGCGCAGTGTCCGGGCCCTCCCGCAGCAGCGCGTCGGTGCGGTCCGACGCGGGTGGCCGGACCGCGATGGCCAGCGCCGGCGCCAGGTCGGTGAGCAGGTTGACCAGCAGCAGTTGTCGTCCGGTGAGCGCGGAACGGCCGGTCGCCGCTGCGGTGAGCACACTGAACGCGATCTCGCCGAGGTTGCCGCCGACCAGGATGCTGAGCGCGTGCCGCACCGACGACCACATGGCCCGCCCTTCGATCAGGGTGGCAATGATGGTTTCCAGCCGGTCGTCGGTGACCACCAGGTCGGCTGCGGCGCGGGCAGCCGGGGTGCCCCGTTGACCGAGGGCGATGCCGACGTCGGCCAGCCGGATCGCCGGGGCGTCGTTGGCGCCGTCGCCGGTCATCGCCACGGTCCGCCCGCACTTCTGCAACGCCTGGATGATCCGCACCTTGTGGGCGGGGGTGCAGCGGGCCACCACGTCGGTGTTTGCCAACCGCTCGGCGAGCGCGTCGTCGTCCAGTTGGTCGAGTTCAGCGGCGGTGACCACCCGCTGCTCGTCGTGTTCACTGATGGTGGCGGCGATCGCCTCCGCGGTGGCCGGGTGATCACCGGTGATCATGATGGTGTGCACGCCGGCCTGCCGGATCCGGCGTACCGCCGGGGCTGCGCTCTCCCGGACACCGTCCGAGAGGGCCAGGAAACCCACGAACGTCAGCCCTCGAACGTCGGAATCGGTCACCTTCGGGTCGTTCACCGGGCACTCCGCGACGGCCAGGATCCGATTTCCCGCACCGGCCCGGTCGGCGAGCATCCGCTCCAGCTCCGCACGGCCGGCGTCGTCCAGTGGCTCCCGACGACCATCCACGCGTCGGGACGAACAGCGCGGCAGCACCGTCTCCGGAGCACCCTTGACGCTCAACAACAGGTGACCGTCGGTCTGTCCGATGCTCGCGTGGTAGCCGCGGGACGGCTCGAACGGCAGGCCCCCGGCAGCGTGCCAACCGGCGGCGCCGGTCTGCTCCACCACCCCGGCCTCACCCGCACCCCGCCGGACCGCCCGGTCGGTCTGCAACGCCAACTCCTCCGGATTCTTCGCGGCGGGGGTGGCCCGCAGCGCCGCGGCCAACGTCATCCGCAGTCGGTCGTCCAACCGGTCCAGCGGGGCGTACCGGTCACCGACGCTGTCGCCGACCCCGGCAAGCAGCAACTGGCCCTCGGTGAGGGTGCCGGTCTTGTCGAAGCAGAGCACGTCCACCCGGCCCAGCGCCTCGATCGTGCGCGGGTTGCGGACCAACGCGCCGTGCTCGGCCAGCCGCCGGGCCGCGGCCAGCTGTGCCGCGCTGACCAGAAACGGCAGCCCCTCCGGCACCGACGCCACGGCGAGGTTCGCGGCGGTCGCCGCCGTTTCGGCCAGGGGTACGCCTCGAAGCAGGCCGGCGCCGGCCACCGCCACAGCGGAACCGGCCGCCAACGGGATGGCGGCGCTGGTCAACGAGCCGAGCCGGGCCTCCACCCCACTGGCTGGTGGGTCCTGCTTGACCAGGGCGAGGCTGCGACCGGATTCGGTGTCCGACCCGGTCGCCACCACCACGGCGGTGCCGTGCCCGGCGGCGACTGTGGTGCCCTCGTACAACATGGAGTGCCGGTCGGCGAGTGCGGCAGCGACCACCGGTCGGTTGGACTTGGCGACCGGCAGCGACTCGCCGGTCAGCGACGACTCGTCGGCCTCCAGGCCCACCGCCTCGAGCACGCGGCAGTCCGCCGGCACCGAGTCACCGGGCTCAAGGGCGATGACGTCCCCGAGGACCAGGTCTTCGGCGGCGAGAACCTGCTCGGCACCGTCCCGGCGGACCCGTGCGGTCACCGCCGAACGGGACAGGAGTTCGGCCAGCGACCGCTCGGTGTTGCGCTCGTGCACCGCCCCGATCAGGGCGGACCCACCGACGACGCTGCCCACCAGCGCGGCATCGACAAGCGAACCGAATGACGCGGAGAGCACCGCCCCGGCGGCCAGCACCGGGGTGAGCGGGTTGGACAACTCGTCCACGAAGGCACGCAGCAGCCCCCCGCTCCCCGGTGCGGCATTGCCGTTCCCGCCAGCGCCCTGGTGCCGGCGCTGCGCCTCCGCGCTGGTCAGACCGTCCGGCGTGGAGCGCACGTGGTCGAGCACGGTGCCGACGGGCATCAGGTGCCAGGCGGTCGTGACCGGTGCCGGGGTGTCCGACCGGTCGTGCAACCGGCGGGCCTGCCAGACCCCGTTGGCGAAGGCCAACCCCGCCGCGCCGTTCACCGCGACGAGCGAGCGGCCGGGCAGCTCGGTCGGCGGGGCCGTGAACGCGCCCAGCGCCCCGAGGCCGGTGCCGGCCATGGCCAGCCGGATGTTCTGCTGGGCCGTACGCCGAGCCACCCCGGTCGCCTCGATCACCAGCGCCACCACCCGTAGGTCGGCGCCGACCAGCAGGTGCGCACCCCACGGCGGCAGTTCCTCCGGCGCGGCGAACCCGAGGCCGCAGTCGGACGCGCCGAGCGCCTTCCGGTCCGCGGAAACCAGCATCACCACCGCCCCGTCGCGCTGCAACGCGCGTACCGACTCGGCCAGCCGGTCCCCGCCGGGCAGTATCGCGTCGGCGAAGCCGTACCGCTGCTCGTCACCGCCGGCGACGACCAGCCGCAGGCCGGCCCGCCGCGCGGCGGCCGGCAGCCCGTCGACGCCGGGTGCGGGTTCCGGCTCGACCCGCAACACTGCCGCAAGTCGGTCACCATGGGCGAGGCCGAGCAGATGACCGCCGGCCGAGCGCAGCCGGGCCGCGTCCGGAATGGCGTCCGGGTCGTTCGCGGGCATCTGGTCCAACGGTCCGAGCCGCCAGCCGTCGGACGCACGGGAGGCGGCCGGGTCGTCCGGGTCGAACAAAGCGAAGGCTCGCTCGACCACCTGGTCGACGTCCGTGTCCGGTGCGGGCGCCAGATCGGCAAGTACGCCCCGGTCCGAGCCGAGCACCGCAGCGTCCAGCACGAGCGTGTCGACCCGGTCCAACTCCCGCAGCACACTGCGGTCCATCGCGATCACCCCGCGCCGCGCCAGCATCCGGCCGAGCTGGGCGCCGTACCCTTCGCGTCCGCTGCCGGGTGCCTTCGGCAGCGCGGACAGGCCCAGCGCGGCGGCCCGCTTGCGCCCGGCGAAGGGCACCGCCGCAACGCCGGCCGCCGTACCGGCGGCGAGCGCCCGGTTGATGTACCGCTCGACCGGGCCGTGCGGCTTGGGGCGGGGACGGTCGGCGATCGGCCACCGGGCGACGGCACGCTCGGGGTCGCCGGTCAACCGCGGTTCGGCGCTCACCCAGGCGGAGAACTGGGCCCGGTCCTCGCCCCACTCCACGAGCCGTTGGGCGCCGTCGAGGACGATGCCCGTCCAGCGGCCGGTCAGGCCCTGCACCACGGCTTCGGCCAGCGGAAAGAGAACCTCCGCGCGCGGGTCGGAGCGCAACGTCCTGCCAAGGAACGCGTGCAGCTTCGGCTGAAGATCCACCGCGGCGAGCAGACCGGCCACCTCACCGGGCAACGGCGCGAACGGCAGGATCCGGGTGGCCGCCCAGAGGGTCAGACCCAGCGCGTCCGAGGCGAGCGCGCCGAGGGTGCGCGGGTTGTGTGGGCCCTCCTCGGGCGGGTGCGGGGGCGGGATCTCCGGGTCGGGCTCGTGGTCGCAGGTCCGCTCGACGCGGCCGATGGTGGCGATGAGGTCATCGAGATCTGGTTCGGGGGCCCGCACGGCCACCACCACCCGCCCGGATGGAGCGTTCACCCGGGCCCAGGCCACTCCGGGCATCCGCTCCAGCGCGCCCTCCACCTGGCGGGCGAGCTGGTCGCCGCCCTCCTGGCAGACACCGTGCACCTCGATGTGGTGCCGGCCCGGCCGGGACCAGACCCGACGCCGGGTGAGCCCGACCGTCCGGGCCAGCCGGACCGCGGCCGAGCTGACCGACCGGGACGCCTCGCCGACCAGGTGCGGCACGCCGAAGGACGGCAGGATGCGGCCGGCAGCGCGACCCGCCGCCGTCATCGAGGCGTACGGCTGGACGGGCGCCGGCCCGGCTCCCTGTTGCCGCTCGTCCTGACCTTGGCCATGTCGTCCTCCCACCGCACTCACGTCCGGCGGCCTGGCTTCCCGACCTGCCATCCGTTATGCCCCCTGGGTGGCGGAATTTTCCGCCGTCGCTGGCGCATGGACGGGATGGGCCGTGGAACCCGACCATCATCACCGGACATGGGGAGGCCGGCATGAGCACGCTGACGCGACATCTCAACGGTGCGCGGGAGAACGTCAACATGTACAACCGGCGGGTGCATCTGCCGATGCTGGGTGAGATGGCGGTGCCGCCACCGGACAAGGTCATCTACTACGCCGGGCTCGGGGCGCTCGCCGCGCTACAGGTCATGGAGTGGCCGATCGCTGTGGTGATCACCGCTGGCCACCTGCTGGCAGACCAGCATTTTTCCGGGCTGGCGCGCGGAGTCGGGGAGGTGCTGCAGGACGCCTGACGAGAGCCGGATCACCCGACTGTTGACATGAATCTGGGTTCAGGTCGCATGCTCGGTCGATGCCGAGCGCCGCCGTCACCGATGCACCCGCCGTACCCGGACTCTTCGCCCCCCGGCTGCGCGCGATGACGGTGGGCAGCGTCGCGCTGATCTCACTCCTCGCGTTCGAGGCGTTGGCGGTCGGCACGGCGATGCCGACCGTCGCGCGCAGCCTGGACGGGCTGGCGCTCTACGGGATCGCCTTCGGTGGCCCGTTCGCCAGCGGTGTGCTGGCCATGGTGGTCTCTGGGATCTGGTGCGACGCGCGGGGTCCTCGGGGGCCGATGTGGCACGGCGTCGCCTGGTTCGTGGTCGGGTTGCTGATCGCCGGGACCGCGCCCGTGATGAGCGCGCTGGTCGTCGGGCGGGTCGTGCAGGGTTTCGGCTCCGGGCTGCTATCGGTGGCGCTCTACGTGATCGTCGGGCACGCGTACCCGCAGGAGCTGCACCGGCGGATCTTCGCGGCGTTCGCGGCGGCGTGGGTCGTGCCGTCGCTGGTCGGGCCGGCGGTTGCCGGCCTGATCGTGCAGCACCTGGGCTGGCGGTGGGTCTTCCTGGCGGTGCCGGCCGTGGCGGTGCCGGCGGGGCTGCTGATCCACCCCGGCCTGCTGTCGCTGGGCCGGAGTGCGGCGACGAGCCCGCCGACGGGTGCGGCGGCACGGATCGGTTGGGCGTGCGGGGCCGCTGTGAGTGCCGCACTGCTGCACATCGGGGGACAGCAGCGCGGCGCCACGGCCCTGGTGCTTGTCGCGTTCGCCGTGGCCGGCCTGTTGATCTGTGCCCCGCGCCTGCTGCCGGCCGGGTTCCTTCGGGCCGCACGAGGGTTGCCCACGGTCGTGGGCCTGCGTGGCCTGGCGTCGGCGGCCTTCGTCGGCAGCGAGGTGGTCATCCCGTTGATGCTCTCCCGGGAACGGGGCCTGTCGCCGACCGCGGCCGGGTTGGTCCTCACCGTCGGCGCGCTGGCCTGGTCGGCGGGTTCCTGGTTGCAGGGCCGGATTCCGGTGCCGGCGTCGCGGGCCAGCCTGCCGCGCGCCGGGTTGACCTGCATCACCGTCGGCACCGCCACTGTGGCGCTGGCCGTCCGGCCCGAGGTGCCGGTGGCCGTCGCCGTGGCTGGTTGGGCGATCGCCGGCCTGGGCATGGGGTTGCTCTATCCGCCGTTGTCGGTGCTCACATTGGAGTTGTCCGCGCCGGGTGAGCAGGGCCGCAACAGCTCGTCACTGCAACTGAGCGACTCCCTCTTCGCGGCGACAGTGCTCGCGCTGACCGGGGCCGTGTTGGCGGCAGGAAACGCGCCGGGCCCGGCCAGCTACACGACGACGCTCGTGGTGACCGCGGGGTTGGCGCTGCTCGGGGCGCTGCTGGCCGGCCGGGTGGTGGTGGGCGGGGGTGTGCGACAGACCGGGTGATCAGCGGATTCCGCCGCGTCCCACCTGCTCGTGCCGGAAGGATGGCGGGCGATGAACCTCCTGACCATTCTGCCGCTCGCCGTGGTCATGGTCGCCGGGACGCAGTTGGTGGTGGCGGTCTTCCTGGCCTCGTCGGATCGGCCCCGGGCGGCGTCGCTGGGCTTCCTCACCGGCGCGGGGCTGGTGGTCGCCGCCGGGGTGACGGTGGCCTGGTTGTTGACCAAGCTGGTGGGTGGGGTGGCCGCCGACGCCAGCGCCGTCGCCGGGAAGGTCGATCGCGGCCCCGCCATCGACCTGGTGGTGCTGGCCCTGCTGGTGTGCCTGGCCGTGCTGATCTGGATCCGCCGGGGCCGCTCCGGACCACCGCGCTGGCTGGGGAGCATCGAGCATGCCGGTCCGCCGCAGACGCTGCGGCTGGGTGCGCTGCTCTTCGTGGCGACGCCGACCGACGACCTGACCATGGCCACCGTCGGGGCGAGCGTGGCCCGACATGATCTGCCGTGGTGGCACCTGGTGCCGTTCGTGCTGCTCACCGTGCTCCTGCTCGCGTTGCCTCTGCTCGCGTTGCTGCTGCTGGGGAACAGGGCCTCGCGGGTGCTGACCCGGATGCGGGAGTGGGCACAGGGGCACGCCTGGATCGTCAACGAGATCGTGATCGCGTTCTTCGCGCTGCTCACAGTGCTGGACCTGATCCGATCGGGGTGAGTGGCCGCTCGCCGTCACGGGTTGTCGCGTTGTTTCGTCAACGCCAGGTCGGCCGAGTCGGTGGACTGTGGTTCGTGACGAGTGGGGAGGACGAAATGAAGGTTCTGGTCACCGGGGCGTCCGGCAATCTGGGCAGTTCGGTGCTGAGCCGGTTGCGCGACGACGGGATCAGCGTCCGGGCCACCAGCCGCCGGCCGTCCGCCGACTCGGACGTGGAGTGGGTGGTGACCGACCTGGCCACCGGGGATGGGCTGACCGAGGCGGTGACCGGGGTGGACGCCGTGCTGCACCTGGCGTCCGCGCCTCGGGGTCGGCAGACCTACCAGGTGGACGTGTTGGGCACCCGCCGACTGGTGGTGGCCGCCGGGACGGCCGGTGTGCGGCACATCGTCTACATCTCGATCGTCGGGGTTGATCGGGTGCCGTTCCCGTACTACCGCCACAAGCTCGCCGCCGAGCAGGTGATCGCGGCCGGTCCGGTGCCGTGGTCGGTGCTGCGGGCCACCCAGTTTCCCCAGTTCCTGGACGACATGCTGACCGCCAGCGCGCGGCTGGGCCCGGTGATCGGGGACCGGGCGGTGCTCGCCCAACCGGTCCACCCGGACGAGGTGGCGGCGCGGCTGGCGGCTCGACTGGTCGCCGGCCCGTTGGGCGGCATCGAGGACCTGGGCGGGCCGCAGGTGCTCCGCTTCGACGAGGCCGCCAGGGCGTGGCGAGCGGCCCGAGGCTCGCGTCGACCGTTGCTGCCGGTGCGGATTCCCGGCCGACTCGGTAGCGAGCTGCGGGCCGGTGGTCTGACCACCGAGGCGCTGCCCCGGGGTGTGCGTACCTGGGCCGAGCACCTGGCCGACACGTACGGGGGAACCAGCCGGAAATGAGAGCAACACCGGTTCACGTTCGCCTTACCGTGACGCCATGTTCGCTGTCGTCACCACTGTGATCCTCTACGTCTTCGGCTTCGTCTTCCTCTACGGCGTGATCCGGCTGGGTGTCCGGCACGCGTTCGAGGATCTGGAGCTGCAACGGGCCAAGGCCCAGCGCGAGGAGGAGTTGGCGGCTGCCCGCGACAGCTCCTTCATGCGCGACAACGCCTTCCTCGCGGGCAGTTGAGCGCCGGGTCGATCCGGCCCGGGCCGGTCGCGTCGCCGGGGGGCCGGGGAGCCGCTGGGCGGTTCAGTGTCGCGGATGCGAGGATCGCACCCGTGATGGGAACGCTGAAGACCGAACCGGCCCGCGCCCGCCTGGATCTGCTCGCCCCGCCGGTTGCGGAGGCCATCGCGCAGTGGCCGGTCGACGCGCCGGTGGACGTCAACGACGTGCTGGTCGCGCCGATCGACGCCGATCTCGCCGACACCGCGGCGTTCTGCGCGGCGTACGAGGTGGGGCTGGACGTGTCGGCCAACTGTGTCGTGGTGGCCGGCAAGCGCGAGGGCGTGGTGCGTTACGCGGCCTGCATCATCCTGGCCACCACGCGGGCGGACGTGAACGGGGTGGCTCGCCGGGCGCTGGACGTCCGCAAGGCGAGCTTCGCCCCGATGGACGACGCTGTCGAGTTGACCGGCATGGAGTACGGCGGCATCACCCCGATCGGGCTGCCGGCGCAGTGGCCGATCCTGGTGGACGCGCGGGTCATCGCCACACCGCACGTGATCGTCGGGTCCGGCGTACGGCACAGCAAGATCGCGCTGCCGGGGCCGGCGTTGGGCGCGCTGCCCGGAGCCCAGGTGGTGGAAGGGCTGGCCAGGCCGGTCTGACCAGGCATCGGCATCGATGTTGTTGCACGTGAAACATCGTGATCATCGATGCCGGACGCCCGGTCGCCGGTGACTCAGTGTGAGTGCGCTGCGGACTCGCGCTGCTCGACCTCGGCGAACGCGGCGAGCAACGTCTGCACCTCCTGCGCACCGGAGACCGCGTACTTTCCGGCCAACACGAAGGTCGGCACGCTGGTGATGCCCAGATCCCGGGCGGCGGCCAGCCCGGCGGCGACGTCGGCGACGCGCTCGTCGGAGTCGAGGAACCGGCGCGCGTCGGCCGCGTCGAGGCCGATCTCGCCGGCCACTGTGGCCAGCGCCTCCCGCGAGCCGACGTCGACCCCGTGGTTGAAGTGCGCCTGGTAGAGCGCCTCCACCATCTCGGCCGCCCTGCCCTGATCGGTCGCCCAGGCGACCAACCGGTGCGCCTCGAAGGTGTTGGCGATCACCGCACGGTCGTAGTCGAGCCGCAGCCCGTCGGCCGCCGCGACCTGGGTCACGTGGTCGACCATCTGCCGGGCACGCTCCGGGCCGCCGAACTTGCCGGCCAGCGCCTCCACCAGCGGGAGCGGCTCGGACACCGGTGACGGGTCGAGCTGGAACGGTCGGTAACGGACCGTCACCTCGCCCTCGTAACGGGCGAGGGCCTCATCCAGGCGGCGCTTGCCGATGTAGCACCACGGGCAGATGACGTCCGCGTAGATCTCGATCTCCATGATCGGTGGCAACCTCGCGGTCAGCCCAGTTGTTCCTGCACCTGACGCTTGAGCCGGCCCAGGATCGCGGTGCCGCCGCGTATCCGCAGCGGGCTGATCGCCTGCGCCAGACCCATCCGCTGGTAGAGGTCGTCCGGCACGTCCAGCACCTGCTGAGGGCTCGCGCCCGCCAGCCCTTCGGCGAGGATCCCGGCGAACGCCCGCGTGGTCGGCGCCTCCGGCGGGCAGTCGAAGATCGTCGCCACGGTGCCCTCCGGTGTCACCTTGGCGCGCAGGAAGAACGACGTCTGACACTCCGGCACCTGCTCCATGCCTTCGCGCTCAACGGCCCCCTCGGGCAGCACCGGGATGACATCGGCGTACTCCAGGAGCATCTCCAGAACCAGGTCGCGCGGCGCGGCGGCGAACTCGTCGACGATCTCGGCCAGTCGGGCCGGCATGTCAGCCATGTGTCGAGGTTACCGCCGTCGTGCCGGGGCCCCTGTCACACGGTGGGCGACTGCTCGCTGATCTCGCTGAGAGCGCTGGTGGGGTCGAGTTGCATGGCCAGGTCGCCGAGCGAGACGATCCCCACCAGCTTGCGGTCACTGTCACAGACCAGCACCCGTCGGATGCCTCGATCCCGCATGAGCGCCGCCGCCTCACCCGCAGTGCAGTGCTGCTCGATCATGACGACCTCGCGGGTGACGATCGAGCCGATGGTGGTGGCCGCAGGGGAGCTGTTCTCCGCCACGGCCCGCACCACGATGTCCCGGTCGGTGAGCATGCCGGCGAGGCTGGCGCCGTCGGTGACCACCACATCACCGATGTCGGCCTCCTTCATCACCCTGGCCGCCTCGTCCAGGCTGGTCTCGGCCGGCAGGTACACGACCTGCTTGGTCATCACGTCGCTGACCCGGTAACCGGTCATGAGAGCCTCCGAAGACGTTTCCACCCGATCCGACAGCACTACCCCGTGACGCGGCAGCTACACCAGGCTCGCACGTTCCTGGCGTACCTGGTGGACGAGTCGATCCACCAGACCGTCCAGCGGCAGCTCGGTGCGCCCGTCGCCGGCCCGCTCGCGCAGCTCGACGTACCCCTCGGCGAGCCGGCGGCCGACCACGACGGCCCGGGGGATGCCGATCAGCTCGGCGTCGGTGAACTTGACCCCGGCGGAGACGTGCGTGCGGTCGTCGACAAGCACCCGCAGGCCGGCGGCGGCGAGACGCCCGCCGAGCTCCAGCGCCGCGTCGAGCTGCGGGCCCTTGCCCGCAACCACCAGGTGTACGTCACACGGCGCGACCGCCGCCGGCCAGACCAGTCCCCGGTCGTCGTGGTGCTGCTCGGCCACTGCCGCCACCGCCCGGGACACCCCGATGCCGTAGCAGCCCATCGTCGGCCGGACCGGCTTGCCGGCCGGCCCGAGCACGTCGACGGCGAAGGCGTCGGTGAAGCGGCGGCCGAGCTGGAAGATGTGCCCGATCTCGATGCCCCGCCGGATGGTCAGCTCACCCGCCTCGCACTCCGGGCAGGGGTCGCCGGCGCGGACGTCGGCCGCCTCGATGGTGCCGTCGGGGGTGAAGTCCCGTCCGCACACCACGTCGGTCGCGTGTCGGCCCGGCTCGTTCGCCCCGGTCAGCCAGGCAGACCCGGCCACCACCCGAGGGTCGACCAGGTATCGGACGCCAAGCTTGTCGAACAGTTGCGGTCCGATGTAGCCGCGAACCAGCTCCGGATGCTCTGCCCACTCCTCGAAGACGGTCACCTGTGCCGGGTGCAGTGCGGCACCGACCCGCTTCAGGTCGACCTCCCGGTCACCGGGCAGCCCGATCACCAGGAGCTCGGTCCGGTCGGCACCCGGCTGACGAACTGACAGCACGACGTTCTTCAGGGTGTCGGCGGCGGTCCAGCCGTCCCGACCGCCCAACCGGCGCGCGTTGGCCAACTCCACCAGGCTCGCGATCGTCGGCGTCTCCGGAGTGTCGTGCACCTCGACGGCCGGCTGCGCGCCCGGGTCACCGGCGCTCGGCACCCGGGTGGCCACCGCCTCGGTGTTCGCCGCGAAGTCGCAGGAGGTGCAGCCGACGAAGGTGTCCTCGCCGACCGGTGTCGCCGCCAGGAACTCCTCCGACGCGGAGCCGCCCATCGCGCCGGACATCGCCTGCACCACCGTGAAGTCCAGCCCCAACCGGTCGAAGATCCGCTGGTACGCGGCGCGATGCCGCCCGTACGCCTCCCGCAGCCCCGCCTCGTCCAGGTCGAAGGAGTACGCGTCCTTCATCAGGAACTCCCGGCCGCGTAGCAACCCGGCGCGCGGCCGCGCCTCGTCGCGGAACTTCGTCTGCACCTGAAACAGCGTCACCGGGAAGTCCCGGTACGAGGTGAACACGTCCTTGACCAGCAGCGCCGCCATCTCCTCGTGGGTGGGCGCCAACAGGTGCTCGGCACCGCGCCGGTCGGCGAGGGTGAAGATGTCGTCGCCGTACTCCGTCCACCGGCCGCTGGTGCGGTACGGCTCGGCGGGCAGCAGCGCCGGGAAGTGCACCTCCTGGTCGCCGATCGCCAGCAGTTCGGCGCGTACCACCTCGGTGATCCGATCAAGCACCAGCTTGCCCAGCGGCAGCCAGGTGTAGCCGCCCAGTGCGGCACGACGGATGTAGCCGGCGCGCAGCAGCAGCCGATGGCTCGGCACCTCCGCGTCGGCCGGATCCTCGCGCAGGGTCCGCAGCAACAGGGTCGACATGCGTAGCAGCATCCGCGCAGCCTACGGCCGGTGCGGCAAAATGAGCGATCCATTTCGATCTGAGCCGCACCCGTCGCCGGCAACCATCGATGCCGTTCCCGACGTCTGCAATGACACCAGGCCCTCGCACCCCAAACTGAAGGATTGGCCCGTGTGGACCCTCTGCTGAGTGAGTTCGACTCGTTCGTCCGTTCCCGCACGCCGGCGTTACTGCGCTCGGCCTACCTGCTCACCGGCGACCAGCACCTGGCCGAGGACCTCGTCCAGTCGGCCCTGGCCCGAACCCACCGCTCCTGGAACCGCCTGCACCACAGCGGCAACGCCGAGGCGTACACCCGCAAGACCATGTACCACCTACAGGTGTCCTGGTGGCGACGGCGCCGGGTACCCGAGTCGATGCCGGGCGACCTGCCCGAGCCACGCGGAGGCGACTCGGCCCCGGACCACGCCCACCAGACCAGTCTGCGGCTCACCCTGCGGGCGGCACTGGCGAAGCTCTCCCCGAAGCAACGCGCCGTGCTGGTGCTGCGGTTCTTCGAGGACCGCACCGAGGCGGAGGCGGCGGACCTGCTCGGCGTCACGATCGGCACCGTGAAGAGCCAGACGGCCAAATCACTGGCCAGGCTGCGCACCGTCGCGCCCGAACTCGCCGAGCTGTACGTCCTGGAAGGGAGTACCCGATGAACGACCAGCGCCTCCGGCTCGACCTGACCGCCCTGGCCGACGAGGTCACCTCCGTCGACCTGCGGGACCGTACGCTGCGCACGTCCCGGCGGCTCGGTATCCAACGGGCGGTGGCCACATCGGCCGCCGCGCTGGTGCTGATCGCGGCGGCGGCCGGCACCGCCTTCGCCATCCGGCCGAACGAGTCTCCGCCCCCGCTGCCGGCCGACACCCCGTCGGTCACCGCGACGCCGACGCCGACTCCGACGCCCACCCCGACGCCGTCCAACAGCGCCGGCGACACACCCGGCGCCCCACCCAGCAACGGTTCCAGCACGAACACGCCGTCCGTGCAGTTCGGCAAGCTCTTCTACGGCCCCACTGAGATGACGAAGGGCGAGCCCGCGAACCTACGATCATGGCGTCCGGGTGAAAGTCCGGTACGGCTGGCGGCTCTGCCCGAACCCGCGGCGTTGATATTCCGGGCAAGTATCTCCCCGGACGGGCGCCGGATTGCGTGGGTGCAGGGTGACCAAGAGGGCGGTACAAACCTCTACACGGCCGACGTCGACGGCTCCGACAGGCAGCGGATGCGCACGAATGTGAATTCTATCTGCGTCAAGCCGACCTGGTCGCCGGATGGACGGCACCTGCTGTTCGAAGAGTGGACGGATGATGGGCCTGGCCGTCTTGGAGTGCTGGACACGGACTCAGCGAAACTGACGGTTCGCTGGTGGGCCAGCAAACCTGTCGGGTGCCATCCGCTCTGGTCGTCCGATGGCGCCACCATCGCGATGGACACCCATGCCGGTGTGACGCTGTTCGATAGCAGCGGCAATCGGAAGCGCGACATGCCAGGGCTGGACCCACGAGGCACCTGGGCAAACGGTGACGTAATGAGCCTCTCCCCGGATGGTGATCGCATCGCCCTGGACCGTCCCGAGTCTGGCACTGAGGGCAGGGAGGACGACGTTCAAACTCCTAGGGTCGGCGCAGTGCGGGATACCCAGACGGGCAAGGAGGTGCGCCTACCCCTGGGTGGCCGGAAGTCGCGGCAGGTCTACTTCCAGTCGGACGGTTCGATGATCGTGCGCGTGCAGGTCGGCAGCGGATACGCCGTGCTGCTCGTGGACAAGGACGGGAAAAAGGTCTCCGAGACCGCCGAGCCGGCGAGCCTGAAGGGCATGAAGATCCTGGCCGTCGTCGACTGAACGATCAGCGTGAGATGGGCGGGTCACCCTCGGGTGGCCCGCCCTTTCTGCGTCTGGCAACGCCGGCGAGTCGGTGTTGATCACGGTCGGTGAACTGCGGAAAAGGTTGCCGGTGTGAGCGGATCCGACTGTCAGGTAGTAGCGCGTCGCGGCGGCAACTCGCCAGGGCCAGGGGCTCGTCTTGGGTGGTGTCAGGCACTGTGAGCCTCCACAAGGGATGAAGACGATGAATCTCGGCCCGTTCACCCACACCACCCGCTCCGCCTCGTCCCGCCGCTCCGGCGCGCTCGCCGGTACCGCCGCCCTGCTGCTCCTGGCGTTCGGCGCCGCGGCCTGCGGCACCGCCGACCCGAAGGCCGCGCCCGCTCCGGCCGAAACGGCCACCGCCACCCCCGGTCCGGCGACCGACGACACCTCGGCCGCCGGCACTGGCGGCTCCGTGGATGCCGCTCCGGCTGTCGCGCCGGCCCGCCCGGCCGCCGGCTCGACGCAGTGGCCGCAGCTGACCTGGTACGCCGAAGAGGAGCACGGCCAGAAGCAGAACGACCCGGCCCGGATCTGGCGGCGTACCACTGCTGGGGCCTGGCAGGTGGTGCGTTCGGGCCGTCTCGGGAACAGCATGGACGCCGGCCCGCTCGCCGTCTCGCCGGACGGGCGACGGGTGGCCTGGATGGAAGGGTCCGCCCGCCGCCTGGTGATCAGCGGGTTCGACGGCACGAAGCGGCACGTCATTCCGACCCAGGGTCAGCAGACGTGCGCGCCGAGTTGGCTCGACTCCGGGCGGGTGCTGTACGGCCTGGGGCGGGAGAAGGAGCTAACGCTCATCGCGGTCAACGCCGACGGGACCGGGCAGAAGGTGCTCGCCACCCACCACCCGAAGTGCCCGACGGTGTCCGGTGGATGGATCGCCCAGGTCGGCCAGCAGACCGTGGCGATCTCTGACGAGCGAGGCGTCCGACGGGCGGTCAGCCCGCGCCTCCCGGCCGGCCTCGTCATCGGCGGAGTGGCGGCGATCTCCGGTGACAGCCGGACGCTGGTGATCAGCGCCCACACGACCAGCCCTGGCGGATGTGGGTGCAGCGAGCGGTTCCGCAACTACCGGCTCGACGCCGCCAGCGGGGCCGTCACCGAGCTGGCGCCGTTGGACCCGGCGTGGAAGCAGCCGACCGGGCACGGCGAAGCCATCGACGGGCTCGTCCTGGCCGACGGCGGTCTGGTGGTGCAGGTCAACGCGGCGACGCCGGCCGACGGCGCGCCGGCGTACCGGCTGGTCCGGTACGCGGCCAGTGGCCGGGTGCTGGCCACCGCGTCGGTGCCCGCCGGCCAGCCGTGGGGTGGCCTGCTGGGCTGAGCTCCCGGTGCAGCGGGCACCGGGTACGAGGGACCGGCCACTCACGGGGGTGGCCGGTCCCGCCTGTTGTGCGCGCCATGACGTCCGACACGTCTGCGGATCGGGGCACCACGCGTCGCGACTCCGGTGCCAGACTGGTCGCCGCAGGCAACGAAGGCGTGAGGGGGCGCGGGTGCGCTGGCGCAGTTTTGTCGCGGTCGGGGACAGCTTCACCGAGGGTATGGATGACGCGTACCCGGACGGCACCTTCCGGGGTTGGGCGGACCTGGTGGCGACCCGGCTCGCCGCCGACGCGGGGCCCGACTTCCGGTACGCGAACCTGGCCATCAGGGGCCGGCTCTTCCCCAGCGTGGTCGCCGAGCAGGTGCCCTCCGCTGTGGCGATGAAGCCGGATCTGATCAGTTTCGCGGCCGGTGGCAACGATGTGCTGCGGCGCACCTTCGATCCGGACACGCTGGTCGCCCGCTTCGACGAGGTGGTCCGGCAACTGCGCTCGGGCGGCGCGGACGTGCTCCTCTTCCGGTTCGCTGACGTGATGGCCCGACTGCCCGGCCAACGCCTCGTCGCCCCCCGGGTGCAGCTGCTCAACCAGGCGGTCGGCGAGACCGCCGAGCGGCACGGCGCCATCATGGTCGACCTGTACGCCGACGACACGTTCCTCAATCCCATGCTCTGGAGCACCGACCGGCTGCACCTCTCCCCGGCCGGGCATCGCCGGGTCGCCGGGCAGGTGTTGAACGCCCTCGGGGTTGGTTGCGATGAGGAGTGGCTGATGGTTCCGCCGCACCCGGCGCCGTCGCCGTGGCTGGCGGCCCGCGCCTCCGACCTGCGGTGGGCCGGCCAGTACCTCGCCCCCTGGGTGAAGCGGCGGTTGACTGGTCGGTCGTCCGGCGACACGGTGACGGCGAAGCGCCCGCAACTCGGCCCGCTCGTCGACTGAGCATGATCACCCTGCACGCGTCGGCCCTGCTGCGCCGCGACCGGGACGGCGAGTCGTTGCCCGACCACGCCGTACTCGTCAGTGGCGACCGGATCGAGGCCGTCGGCCCACTTGCCGAGCTGAGTTCGGCGTACCCCAACGCCCGGGTTCGCCGCTGGCCCGGCACTCTGGGGCCGGGTCTGCTGCACGACGGTCCGCTGCCGCCCGCACCGACCCCGCGCGAGCGGGTGCACGCGCTGCTGCGTACCGGGGTGACGGCGGTGCTGGCGGAACACCTGGCCGACCCCGCCCTGCGGGCCGCCGCCGAGCGCAGCGACCTGCTGGTGCTGGCCACCGCCGTGGCGCCGACGCTGCGGTCGGCCGGGCGGGCCGACCTCGCGGTGCACGGCGTCGACGGGGCCTGTCTGGTGACAGTGGTCGCTGGTCGGATCGCCCACCGTCGCGCCTGAACGGCGTACCTTGGGGATCATGTCTGTGCCGAACGATCCCGATCCCCGCCTCCAGTCGTACGCGGACCCGCAGCGCCTGGTCACCACCGAGTGGCTGGCTGCGCATCTGGGCGACGAGGGCCTCGTCGTCGTCGAGTCCGACGAGGACGTGCTGCTCTACGAATCCGGTCACATTCCCGGTGCGGTCAAGGTCGACTGGCACCTGGAGCTGAACGATCAGGTGACCCGGGACTACCTGGACGCCAAGAGCTTCGCCGAGATGTGTGCCGCGAAGGGCATCGGCCGGGGCGACACCGTCGTCTTCTACGGCGACAACTTCAACTGGTGGGCGACGTACGCCCTCTGGGTGTTCTCGCTCTTCGGCCACGCCGACGTGCGGATGCTCGACGGCGGCCGGCAGAAGTGGATCGCCGAGGGACGCGAGGTGACCCGCGACAAGCCGGCCCGCCCGCGCGCCGACTACCCGGTGCCGATGCGCGACGACGCGCCGCTGCGGGCCTTCCGTGAGCAGGTCATGGCGCACGTAGCCTCCGGCCGGCCACTTGTCGACGTCCGGTCGCCGGGTGAGTACACGGGTGAGATGCTGCACATGCCGGACTACCCGCAGGAGGGTGCGCTGCGCGGCGGACACATCCCGGGCGCGGTCAGCAAGCCGTGGAAGTCCGCCGCCAACGAGGACGGCACGTTCAAGTCGGCCGACGAGCTGAAGGCGATCTACGCCGACCAGCTCGGGCTGAGCCCGGACGACGACGTGATCGCGTACTGCCGCATCGGCGAGCGGTCCAGCCACACCTGGTTCGTGCTGCGGTACCTGTTGGGCTACCCGCAGGTGCGCAACTATGACGGCTCGTGGACCGAGTGGGGCAACCTGGTCCGGGCACCCGTCGTCAAGGGCGACCAGCCCGGCGGCCTGGCCGTCTGACCAGGTCATCATGTGATCGACTCGGGTTTCCTGATGCCGGGCTGTCCCGCTCGTTCGGACACCGCGATATCAATGAACCCGAGTCGATCACGTCGGGACGACGCGACAGTTGTCAGCTGGCGAGTGCTAACACGCCACGCAGGTCGCGGACGATGCCGGTGATCTCGCCGGTCTCCGGGTGCCAGCGCGCCAGGGCGGCCGGTTCCAGTCGGAGCAGCACCGCGCCCCTGCTGTCCCAACCCAGCACCTCGCAGCAGCCCTTGCCGCGTTCCCGGCCCAGGTCGAGCAGGTGGAGCACGGCGCCGGTCCGCGCGTCCAGCACGGCCGCCGCCTCGGCACCGTCGATCTCGCTGTTGATGATCCAGGCTGCCCGCGCCAGGCGCTCGCCGTGCAGCCAGCCCCGGCCGTAGAACTCGTTGACCTGGTACGGCGAGGGCAGCGCCGAGGCGTTGACCGGCTGTTCGGAGCGGAGTTCGCCCTCCCGGGCGGTCCGGCTGCGTAGCGTCAGGCTGGTCCGCTCGCCGTACACGTCGATCAACGGGGCCTCCCGGCCGGCGGCCGGGTCGGGTGCGATCAACTCCCAGGTCGACACGTCGATCGTGCTGGCCGCCCCGGTGACAAGGTCCACCGCGTACGTCCGGTCGTCGCCCCCGACCAGCACCCGGTCGTGCGCCCACACCACCAACTCCAGGTAGCCGTCGAGCGGTATCCGGCGGACGGCCGCCGTGGTGAGGTCGATCAGGATCAGCTCTTTGGTCTGCGCGAACGCTGCCGACCGGCCGTCCGGCGACAGCATCCCCGGCTTCAGCGCGGGCGCCTCGTTGCCGCTCGCGTCCCGGGTCGGCGCCAGCGTCACCACGTCCAGGCTGCGTGTCACGCCGTCGTTGCCGAGTACCCGGACCGGGCCGTTCGCGTGGTACTCCTCGTCCAGCGGCTGGAACAGTGCCAGTGCCCGCTTGACCGGTCGCTCGGAAAGCGGCACTGTCGCCGGGTCGCCGAGCTTGGCCAACGGATCGGGCGGGTAGGTCAGCTCGGCGGGTGGTCGCTGCACCGGACCCGCGTGGGTGGGGTCGACGGTCGGGGTGACAGTGGGGCCGACCGGAGGGACCGGTGCCGGGTCGGTGGGTGGTCGCAGCGCCGCCACCGTGCCGCCACCAACCAGCACCACGGCCAGGGCGACCACTCCGACGGCCCGCCGGGTCCGCCGGGTACGGCGAGCCCGCTCCCATCCGGCGGCGGCCGGCTGGCTGGGGAGCACGTCCTCGACGCTGACGGTCAGCAGTCGGCGCAGTTCCTGCTCGTTCACGGGTTCACCTCCAAGCCGCTGGCCAGATCGGCCGAGCCTCGGCTCGGCCGGGCATCGCGGGCGAGGTCCGGGGCGACCTCGCGGAGTCGGCGCAGCGCCGCATGGCACTGGCTCTTCACGGTGCCGACTGTCACCCCGAGCGCCTCGGCGGTGGCGACCTCGGTCAGGTCCTCGTAGTAGCGCAACACCAGCACGGCCCGTTGCCGCGGTGGCAGCAGGCCCAGCGCGTCGTGCATCGTCAGCCGTAACGCGCCGTCACGGTCGTGGGCGACCTGGTCCGGCGGCGCGGCGCTGAGCCATTCCCGCCGTCGGCGACGCCACCACGACACCGAGTCCCGGTAGAGGATGGCGCGCACGTACGCGGACGGGTCGCCGTTGCGGACCGAGGACCAGCGCAGCGCCAGCTTCAGCAGCGCGTCCTGGAGGAGGTCTTCGGCCTGATGCTGGTTGCCGCAGATCAGGTAGGCCGCGCGGAGCAGCCGGTGCTGGTGGTTCTCCACGAAGGCGAGGTAGCCGTCGCGTCCGTCGTCAGTCGTCGGCGCCATCCGCCCCCCTCCCGGCCGTCGCGCAGTACGCGTCATCTGGCAGACGCACGGGAGGTGGGAAAAGGTTGGGTCAGCCTGGTGGTGTTCCGGTCAGGTAGCGCTGGAGGGTCGGCGCGATCCAGGCGACCAGCTCGTCCGGCGTGGTGTCCACAATGGGTGACAGGCGGACGATGTATCGGGTGAAGGCGAGGCCGAGGATCTGGCTGGCCACCAGGCCGGCCCGCCGGGCGGTCAGCGCCGGGTCGCTGCCGAACGTGGCGACGGCGGCGGTGAGCTGGTCGGCGAAGATGCCGCGCATGCGTTCGGCGGCGCCGGGGTTGGTGCTGGCGGCCCGCAGCAGCGCCACCAGTGTCTCGTCGCCTTCCCAGCGGGCGAGGAAGTGCCGGACCAGCACCTCACCGAGGTGGGCGGGTGGCACCGAGGTCAGGTCGGGCAGGCGTAGGTCGAACTCGGCCGCCGCCGCGAAGAGCCCTTCCTTGCTGCCGTAGTAGCGCATCACCATCGACGGGTCGATCTGGGCGTCGGCGGCGATGGCCCGGATCGTGGCGCGTTCGTAGCCGTCCGCCGCGAACCGTTCCCGGGCCGCTCGCAGGATCGCCGCCCGGGTGGCGTCGGAGCGGCGGGAGCGCGTCGGGCTGGTCATGCCAACGACCGTATGCCAACACCTGTTGACACGCAATTGGGAGGGCCCTAGCGTTGCCAACAAGCGTTTGCCAACGGCCGTTGGCCCAGTCGACCTGGAGGTGGCCATGCTGCCCACGAGCACCGACGTCCTGGTGGTGGGCGCCGGCCCCACCGGTCTCGCGACCGCGTTGACGCTGGCCCGGCGCGGGGTCGAGGTGACAGTGCTGGACCGGTTGACCGCACCGCCCACGACCTCCCGCGCGGCCGTCGTGCACGCGTACACACTTGAGGTGCTGGACCGGATCGACGCGGCAGAGCCGCTGATCGCCCAGGCGGTGCGGACGCCGCGCTTCACAGTGCGCGACCGGGACCGGGTGCTGCTGTCGGTGCCGTTCCACGAGTTGCCGTCCCGCTTCCCCTACGCGCTGCTGGTCTCCCAGGCGGTCACCGAGGCCGTGCTCACCGAGAAGCTGGCTGAACGTGGCGTCCAGGTGCGACGGCCGTGCCAGCTCACCGGGCTGAGCCGAGCCGGTGACGGCATGCTCGCGCAGGTCGACGGCGAGACGCTGCGGGCCCGGTTCGTGGTTGGTGCGGACGGCCTGCACAGCACTGTCCGACAGTTGGCTGGCATCGGCTTCACCGGCAGCAGCGACGAGGAGTCCTTCGTGCTCGCCGACGTGCGGGTGCGCAGCGTGCTGCCGCGCGACGAGGCGGCGCTCTTCCTCGCCCGCCCCGGGCCGCTGGTCTGGGCGCCACTGCCCGGCGGGGTGGTCCGGCTGGTCGCCGCCGTGGCCAGCGCCCCGGCCGAACCGGATGCGGCCTACCTCCAGGCGTTGCTCGACGAGCGCGGCCCGGCGCGACGACCCGACCGGGTGACCGAGGTGCTCTGGGGCTCCCGGTTCCGGGTGCACCACCGGATCGCCGACACCTTCCGAGCCGGGCCGGTGCTGCTGGCCGGCGACGCCGGGCACGTGCACAGCCCGGCCGGTGGGCAGGGCATGAACCTCGGCATCTGCGACGCTGTCGCGCTCGGCACCGCAGTGGCGGACGTGCTCGACGGTGGCCCGGAGACGCTGCTCGACGACTACACCGCCCGGCAGCGGCCGATGGCCGAGGACGTGTTGAGCTTCGCCGCCGGGCTGACCAGGATGGCCGGTGTCTCCCCGGCTCGTCGGCCCGCCCGCGACGTGCTGCTCCGGCTGCTCGGTGCCGTTCCACCGGCCCGCCGACGCATCGCGCTGCGCCTGTCCGGGCTGTCGCACCGGGAGCGGACGCCGGGCTAGCCCGCGCGGATCGACACAGCGGGCGCGGCCGGCCGCAGCGTCCGCCACGCGACGACGGTGACCAGCGCGAACGTCGCCGCCGCCGCGCCCGTCACCGGCACCGTGCCGTACGCCGCGGCGGCCAACCCGGCGAGCGCCGCCCCGAGCGGCGCGCTGAGCAGACCGACCATCCGCTGGGCCGCGCCGACCCGACCCAGCAACTCGCTCGGCACGTTCCGCTGCCCGTACGACGCCCACAGGCTGTTCCACACCACAGTGCCGGCGGCGAAGACGGCAAGCGCGATCCCGCCGGACACCGGATGCCGAGCCAACGCGAAACCGGTCAGCGCCACGGTCTCCACGGCCAGCACCGCACGCAGCGCCGGCACCGTGCCGAACCGGGCGGCGAGCCGCCCCGCCCCGAGCGCCCCCGCCACGCCCCCGACGATGGCGGCGGCGGCGAACAGCCCGTAGCCGGCCGGCGGCACCCGCAGCACGTCCAGCGCGTAGAGCACCAGCACCGCCATGATTCCGCTGATCGCCAGGTTGCTCGCGGCGGTGAGCAGCGTGACCCGCCACAGGGTCCGGTGCGCCCGCAGCCAACGCAGCCCCTCGACGATCTCGCTCCACACCGAGCCACGCCGCCGTGTCGTCCCCGGGGTGCCGGCGGGAGGCGGACTGAGGGCCAGCACGAGCAGGGCGGCCGCCGCGAAGGTGACGGCGTCGAGGGCGAACGGGAGGGCCGGGGCGACGGCGAACAGGACACCGGCGGCGGGCGCTCCGAGGAAGCCACCGGCCACGGCGGACCCCGCCTGGAGCCGGCCGTTCGCCCGGGGCAGCGCGTCCGGCGGCACCAACGCGGGGAGCAACGCGAACGAGGCGGAGTCGAAGAGAGTGCCCAACGTGGCGAGCAGAAACGCCGCCACCAGCAGCACCAGGACGCTGACCTGGTCGAGCGCCACCACGACTGCCAGCGCCGCGACCACGCCAGCGCGTACCCCGTCGACCAGGGCCATCGTCCGACGGCGGTCCCAGCGGTCCGCGTACACGCCGCCGAGCAGGCCGAACAGCAGAGGCGGCAACTGCCCGGCCACCGTGACCGCCGCGATGACCCGCGGATCACGGGTCGCGGTCGCGGCCAGCAGGGCCAGCGCCGGGGTACGCAGCGCGTCCCCGAACCGGGACGAGACGGCCGCGGACCACAGGAGCCGGAAGTCCCGGCCCAGAGCGGAGGAAGTCATGCCGGCGACCGTGCCGGTTCGACCGGGTCGAGGGTCAAGCCGCCGGGCAGAAGGGGACCGCGCCTGTCGGTGATCATGGGTACGGTGAGCGCCGGCACCGGGACCGGGGAGACAACAGGCGTGGACCACACTTTCCAGGTCGACCTACGTGGCGTGGTTGACCTGCTCAGTCATCATCTCTACGGCAGCCCGCGGGTCTACGTCCGCGAGCTGCTCCAGAACGCGGTGGACGCGATCACCGCCCGACGCAGGACCGAGCCGGACGCGCCGACGCTGGTACGCATCGAACCCCCGGACAGCACCGGCGACGGCACGCTACGGGTGCACGACACCGGCATCGGCCTGACCGAGGCGCAGGTGCACGAGCTGCTGGCCACCATCGGCCGCAGCTCGAAGCGCGACGAGCTGGGCTTCTCCCGGCACGAGTTCCTCGGCCAGTTCGGCATCGGTCTGCTCTCCTGCTTCCTGGTGGCCGACGAGATCCAGGTGCTCACCCGGCACGGCGACAACCCCACTGTTCGCTGGACCGGGTACGCCGACGGCCGCTACGCGGTGACGGTGGCCCCGCCGGAGGCGGCCCGCGCCGAGCCAGGCACCACTGTCACGCTGGTGCCCCGCCGCGACGCGGACCAGTGGTTCACCACTGCGACAGTCACCGACCTGGCCCGGCTCTTCGGCGCGCTGCTGCCGGTCACCGTCCGCGTCGGCGACGTCGTCACCACCACCGGGGAACCGCCCTGGCCGACCACGCCGGGAGCGCCACTGGACCGCGCAGCGCTGGTCCGGTACGCCCGGGAGACACTCGGCGTGGACCCGTTCGACGTCCTGCCGCTGGCCGTGCCGGAGGCCGGGCTGACCGGTGTCGCCGTCATCCTGCCGACCCCGGTGAACCCGGCGGCCCGGGCCGGGCACCGCGTCTACCTCAAGCGGATGCTGCTCACCGAGAACGCCGACGGGCTGCTGCCGGAGTGGGCGTTCTTCGCGCACTGCGTGGTGGACGCGACCGAACTGCGCCCGACCGCCAGCCGGGAGGCCCTCTACGAGGACACCCTGCTGACGGCGACCCGGGAGGCGCTCGGCGACCAGGTGCGCGGCTGGCTGGTCCGATTGGCCCGGCACGACCCGCGCCGGCTGGCCGAGTTCCTCCAGGTGCACCACCTCGGCGTGAAGGCCCTGGCGCTGCACGACGACGAGATGCTCCGGCTGGTCGACAGGTGGTGGCCGATGGACACCAACGTCGGCACGCTCACCCTCGCCGAGTTCCGGGAGCGCTACGGCGTGGTCCGCTACGCGGCCAGCCTGGACGAGTTCCGCCAGCTCGCCGCCGTCGCCGCCGCGCAGGACCTGGCGGTGGTCAACGCCGGCTACACGTACGACACCGAGCTGATCGAGCGGCTGCCGGTGGTGGACCGCTCGGTGCTCATCGAGCGGCTGGAGCCGAGCGACCTCACCACCCGGTTCGACGCGCTCGACCCGCAGGTGGAGTTGGCGCTGCGACAGTTCCTCGCGGCGGCGCAACGGGCCGTCGAGCGTTCCGGCTGCGAGGTGGTCATCCGGGCGTACGACCCGGTCTCGCTGCCCGCGCTCTACCTGGTCAGCCGGTCGGCGGCGTTCAACGACCAGCTCGCGGCCAGCCGGGACCGGGCCGACGAGCTGTGGGGTGGAGTGCTCGACGCGCTCGCCGCCACCGCCCCGCCGGACCGTCCGCAGTTGGTGCTCAACCACCGCAACCCGCTGGTACGGCGGGTGACCATGCTGAGCGATCCGGAGCTGGTCGGTCTGGCCATCGAGGCGCTGTACGGGCAGGCGCTGCTGCTCGGCCACCATCCGATCCGCGCCGCCGACGCCGCGCTGCTGAACGATTCCTTCCTCGGCCTGCTCGGCCGGGCTGTTCCAGGACGGGAGTGAGCATGAGCGACGAGGATCTGTGGCGGGTGCTGCGTGGCATCTCCGACATGCCGTACGGGGCGGGGCAGATCGCGGCCCTGGAGCAGTTGCTGCGCCGGGTGGACGCCGCCGACGACAGGCACCTTGCGTTCGTGACCCGGATGCAGGCCACCACCGGCTACATCTACGGCGGTGAGCCGGCCAAGTCCTTCGTGACCTTCTCCTGGTGTCTGTCCGAGTTCGACAGTGACCCCCAGCCGTACCACCAGCGTCACCTGCACAACCTGCTCTGGCACTTCAAGTACATGATCAACGGGTTGCTGAACTTCCCGGAGGTGCCGCTCGACCGCACGTACGCCGTGCTGGACGACATGGAACGCCGTTATCGGGCCGGCGGGCACAGCCTGCAGGCAGTGCACAAGCACCGGTTCCGGGTCGCCGACCACGTGGGCGACGTCGAGGCCGCAGCGCACTGGTACCGGCTCTGGCAGACCACCCCGCGCGACGGCCTGTCCGACTGCGCCGGCTGTGACCCCACGAGCCAGGTGGGCTACCTCGCCGACACCGGGCGGGACGTGGAGGCGGTGGAGCTGGCCGAGCCGGTGCTCGCCGGTCGGCTCAACTGCAACGAGCAGCCGCAGTCGATCCTCACCGCGTTGCTCCTGCCGTACCTGCGGACCGGGCGGGCCGAGGAGGCGCGGGACGCGCACCGGGAGGCCTACCGCCGGCTGCGCGGCAACCTCGCCAACCTGTGGGACATCGCGGACCACGTCGAGTTCTGCACGCTGACCGGCAACGAGGCGCGGGCGGTCGAGCTGGTCGAGCGGCACCTGGACTGGCTGGACCGACCGCCGTCGCCGGCCGCCGCCATGCACTTCGCGGCGGCGGCCGCCGCCGCGCTGCGTCAGGCCGGCTCGTCTGCCGTTTACCGCCGGGCCGCCGAGGGCCGGCCGGCCGCCGCGGTGTCGGCGGCATCGTTGGCGGACGAGCTGGCCGAGACCGCTGCCGGTCTGGCCGCCCGCTTCGACGCCCGTAACGGCACGAGCCACCAGTCGGAGTGGATCGCCAGGCGGCTGGCCGTGCAGGCGAGCGGGGAGCATGTGCCGCTGTCGGCGAGCGTCCGCCGTCGCCCGGCCCAACCGGTCGGGGACGAGCCGGCCGCCAGGCCGGGCACGTCGGCGTCGTCCACCGAGCGCGTGCGACCCCTCGCCAAGGGTGAACGACCCGCCGCGACAGTGCCCGCCGACGCCGGCCCGGACGAGCTGCTGGACCTCGCGGAACAGAGCTGGGGCCGGCACGACCGGGGCACCTTCCGGGCGGCGCTTGTTGCCTTCGACGACCGGTTCGGCGCCGCCGAGCTGCCCGCCCGCACGTCCGCGCACCGGCTGGCGCTGCGGGCGTCGGAGCGTGGCGACGAGGACGACATCGAGGGTGCGATCAAGCTGAATCGGGCGGCGTTGGAGCTGTACCGGGAGGCGGACGAAGAGGTGGCGGCCCAGACGGTCGCCGGGCGGCTCGGGGTGCTGTTGACCCGGTCCGACGAGGAGACCGAGGAGGGTCTGCTGCTGGTCCGGGAGGCGGCCGAGGTCCTGGACCGGCTCGGCGACGCCCAGCAGCGGGCCGCCGGACACGACCGGGTGGCGTTGGCGCTGCTGCACCGCGAGCGTTGGGCGGACGCGCTCGCCGCGCTCGACCGGGTACCGGCCGATGCGGGCGGCGATCGGCACCTGGCGGCCCGGATCGCACTGCACCGGGGGCACCTGCTGGAGCAGACCGACCGCGTCGACGAGGCCCGCGCCGCCGTCGACGAGGCACGCCGGATCGGCCGGGAGTTGGGTGTCGGCGAGGTGGTCACGGGTGCCTGCCTGGCGTACGCGCGGCTGGTCGACGACCCGGCGGATGCCGTGGCCGCCTGCGACGAGGCCTTGGAGGCGGCACCGGCGGACGCGGAGCTGCCCGCCAGGGTCGCCCGCGCCCGGGCGTTGCTGGCGGCCGGCCGGGCCCCGGACGCGGTCGACGACTTCGTCGAGGCGGTGACGTTGTGCGTGGAGCGGGGCGCCGAGGGGGACGCGTTCCTGCGGTGGGAGCTGGCGAACGCGTACCGGATGGTGGGCCGGCTCGCCGAGGCCGCCGAGGTCGCCGAGGAGGCAGTGCTCGGTCTGGATCGGCTGGGCGCCCAGGCGGAGGCGGACCGCTGCCGGCACCTGCTGGCCGGCGTCTACGCCGGACTTGGCGAGATCGATCCCGCGTTGGCGCTGTTGGAGCAGTTGGCCAGCAATCTGGACGGACCGGACAACCTTCCGCACCGGGCGCAGGTGCTGGAGGAGGCCGGCGGGATCCTCTACGACGCGGACCGGGACGCGGCGGCGGGCGAGCGGTTCGCCGCCGCGGCCGAGGCGTACCGGCTCGGCGACCTGCCGCTGGACGAGCTGCGTGCTCGCCGACGGGAGACGTACGCCTGGTTCTGGGCCGACGACCGGGACGCGGCGTTGCGCGCCGTCGAGGTGGTGGACGGGTTGGCGGCGAAGCTGGCCGAGCAGGCCGATCCGCCGGTGCTGTACGAGCTGGCGATGGCGGCCGAGGCCGGAGCGCGGGTGCTCACCGGGGAGGAGCGACTGGACGAGGCGCTGGGTCGGCTCACCGGGGTGCCGGACCGGTTGCGGTCGATCGAGGCGTTCGGCGAGGCCGCCCAGGTGGAGACCCTGATCGGTGAGTTGCTGCTGCGCCTGGATCGGCCGGTCGAGGCGGAGCCGCTGCTGCGCCGCGTACTCGGCGGGTTGCCGGCCGCCTCGCGGCAGGTCCGCCAGACGGCCTGGCTGCTGGCCCGGGTGCTCGATCTGCTCGATCGACCCGGGGAAGCCGCCGCGTTGCGCGCGGAGCACGACCTGGACGAGGACGACTGACCTCGCCGGCCGCCCCTGGCCAGTTCAGGGGCGGCCCGGCCCGGGGCGGACGGAAGTAACCGGCAACCATCGCGGGCTCCTCGCGGTCTAGGCTTGCCCGGTGACGGTGGAGCAGCAGGCACGGGGTGCGGCAGGTGCGGGCCGGCGCAGGTCCCGCAAGGACGAGATCCTGGAGATCGCGGTAGGTCTGTTCGCGGCGCGCGGCTATCACGGCGTGTCGATGGACGACATCGGCGCCGCCGCCGGGGTCACCGGTCCGGCGCTCTACCACCACTTCGCCGGCAAGGAAGCCATGCTGGCCGCCGCGTTGATTCCGGTCAGTGAGGGGTTGCTGGCCGGTGGGCGGGAACGCGCCGTCGGGCGTTCGGACGACCCGCGCGGCGTGCTGGAGTCGCTGATCGACTTCCACGTCGAGTTCGCGCTGGCCAATCCGGCGGTGATCGCGTTGCACCTGCACGAGCTGGACCGCCTGCCCGAGGAGCCACGGCGCCGGATCCGTCGCCTGCAGCGGCTCTACGTCGAGGAGTGGGTGACGGTGCTCACCGCGCTGCACCCGGGGATGCCCGACGGTGAGGCGCGGGTTCTCGCGCACGCCGCGTTCGGCCTGATGAACTCGACGCCGTTCCTCGGTGGTGAGGTGGACCGGCGACGCCGCGCCGAGCTGCTGCGCGGCGCGACCCTGGCCGCGCTGCTCGCCTGAGCCGACTCGTCAGAACCGTGCCGGTCATGATTCCCTGACATCGTCCCACCATCCGGACGCCGGGAGGAAACATGATCGAGTCACTGCTGGTCGCCAATCGGGGCGAGATCGCCCGCCGGATCATCCGGACCGCCAAGCGGCTCGGCATCCGCGTGATCGCTGTGCACTCGGAGGCCGACGCCGACCTGCCATTCGTCGCGGAGGCGGACGAGGCGGTCCTCATCGGCCCACCGAACCCGGCGCTGAGCTACCGCAACACCGAGGCGATCCTCGCCGCCGCGAAGGCGACGGGTGCGCAGGCCATTCACCCCGGGTACGGCTTCCTGTCGGAGAACGCCGAGTTCGCCAGGACCGTCGAGGCGAGTGGCCTGATCTGGGTCGGACCCGACGCGGACGCGATCACCGCGATGGGCGACAAGATCAACGCCCGGAACCTGATGGCGGCGGCCGGTGTGCCGGTCGCACCGGGCACCACCGACCCGGCCGCCGACCTGGACGCTGCGGTGACGGCCGCCGCCGAGATCGGCTACCCGGTGATGGTCAAGGCCGCCGCCGGCGGTGGCGGCATGGGCATGGGCGTGGCGGTCGACGAGGCCGCGCTGCGCACCGAGTACGACAAGGTGCGCGCGTTCGCCGAGCGGATGTTCGGCGACGGTTCGGTGTTGATCGAGCGGTACTTTCCCCGGGTGCGACACGTCGAGGTGCAGATCCTCGGCCTGGCCGACGGCCGGGTGGTGGCGCTCGGCGAGCGGGAGTGCTCGGTGCAGCGGCGCAACCAGAAGCTGGTCGAGGAGTCCCCGTCGCCGGCGGTCTCGCCGGAGCTGCGGTCCCGGCTCCTGGCGGCGGCGGTGCGGGCCGGCGAGGCGGTCGGCTACCGCAACGCGGGCACTGTCGAGTGCCTGATGGTCCCGCGTGAGCGGGACGCTGCTGGCACTGCTCCCGGCTCCGAAGACTTCTTCTTCCTGGAGATGAACACGCGGTTGCAGGTGGAGCACCCGGTGACCGAGTACGTCTACGGCATCGACCTGGTCGAGGAGCAGTTGCGGGTGGCCTCCGGGTTGGCGCCGACGTTCGACCCGGACGCGTTGACCCCGAGTGGGCACGCCATCGAGATGCGGATCAACGCGGAGGACCCGAAGCGCTTCCTGCCGGGTCCGGGTGTGATCAGGACGTGGGTCGAGCCGACCGGTGAGGGTGTCCGGGTGGACTCCGGCTACACCGGTGGCAACACTGTCACCCCGTTCTACGACAGCCTGCTGGCCAAGCTGATCGTCAGCGGCGCGACCCGCGACGAGGCGCTCGACCGCGCGAAGGCGGCCGTCGCGGCGTTCCAGATCGAGGGCCCGAAGAACAACGTTCCCTTCTTCGCCGAGCTGCTCACCAACGACGAGTTCCTCTCCGGCGCCTACGACACCGGCATCGTCTCCCGCATGCGCTGACCGCCCCGGTGCCCACCCCCGGTGATCAAGAGGTTTGCGTCAGGATCTGCGCCGCGAATGACGCAAACCTCTTGATCAACAGCGGGGTGGCATGCTGGGAGGACCCCCAAGCACTGCTTTCGTCACAGTGAGGTGACCCCTTATGGCGGACCTGCCGAGTTTCGTCTCGATCCGTGAGGTTGGGCCGCGGGACGGGCTGCAGAACGAGGACCCGATCCCGACCGACGCCAAGGTGCGGCTGCTCGACGGCCTCTCCGGCACCGGCGTACGCCGCATCGAAGCGGTGTCGTTCGTGCACCCCAAGGCGATTCCGCAGATGGCCGACGCCGACGAGGTGTGGCAGCGGGCGATGAAGGCCGACGGGGTGCGGTACTCCGCGCTGGTGCCGAACACCCGGGGCGCCCAGCGGGCCCTCGCCGCCGGGTTCACCGAGATCGAGGTGGTGGTCTCGGCCAGCGACACCCACAACCGGCGCAACGTCAACCGGTCCACGGACGAGTCGCTGGACGACATCGCCGAGCTGATCGACCTGCTGCACGGCGCGTCGGCGCGGGTCGAGGTGATCGTGGCGACCAGCTTCGGCTGCCCGTACGAGGGGGACGTCGACCCGCAACGGGTGGCCGGGATCGTGGACCGGGTGGTCCGCGACGGCGCGGACCGGGTCGCGTTCGGCGACACCACAGGCATGGGCACCCCACGTCGGGTCCGCGAGCTGCTGAGCGCGGTACGCGACAGGAACGCACACGTGCCGGTGCTGCTGCACTTCCACAACACCCGGGGTACGGCGCTGGCCAACCTGCTGACAGCGCTGGAGCTGGGGGTGACCGAGTTCGACGCCAGCGTCGGTGGCCTCGGTGGCTGCCCGTACGCGCCGGGGGCGAGCGGCAACCTGGCCACCGAGGAGGCAGTGCACATGCTGCACGACATGGGCATCGACACCGGCATCGACCTGCCGGCGCTCATCGAGGTGGCGGAGTTGGCCGAGGAGTTGCTCGGCAAGAAGCTGCCGTCGGGTGTGCTGCGGGCCGGTCCGCGTACCCGGCTGACGCCGATGCCGAGCTGAGGACGATGCCGAGCTGAGGACGCGACGAAGGGGCCGGCGCACGCGCGCCGGCCCCTTCCACGTGCCAGGGCGGTCAGCTCACGGAGGTGAGCACGCTCGGCCAGCTGTCGCGGAAGATGTCCGCGCTGCGGTCGGTGGCGCTGAACGTGCCGGCGAAGAGGTTGCTCACCCGGCTCGCCTCGGCGGTGCTCGGGTAGGCGTTGGTGCAGCTGGTGCCGGCGCTGCCGCCGGACATCAGCAGCGCGCAGTTTCCGTTGTAGTTGTCCGGCAGGCCGAGGATGTGCCCGATCTCGTGGGTCATGATCCGCAGCACGCTGTACTGGGCGGCCTGCTGGGTGTCGATGTAGACCCGGCCGTTGCCGAGGCTGGTCCGCTGGGCGTACGAGCCGCCGCCGGTGATCCGGTAGATGCGCAGGTTGGAGCCGCAGTTGGCGGAGAGCGTCAGGTTGACTGTGGCGTTGTTCCAGATCGAGGCGGCCTGGTTGGCGACGCTGGCGTAGCTTCCCGCCTGGCTGGTGTTGTAGCAGATGGTCATGGCGGCGGACGCGGGCGACGGGTTGGCGACCGTGATGCCGAGGGTGGCGAGTGTCGTCGCGAGCAACGCGACGGCGAGCCGGTTGAGTCGTGAGGTCATCGCTGACTCCGATCTGAGAGGGGTGCCAGGAGCCTAGCCATAGACATCTGTAAATATCAATGTCTACTTTGCCAACTCCTGGTCACCGCCCACCCCGATCAGTGCCTGACGCAGAGCCGCTACTGCGACCACCAGGTCGGCTGACGAGACCAGCGGTGCCGGCGCAGCGTCGCCAACACCTCCGGCTCCAGGGGTTTCCCGTCGCTCACCGCGATGTTGCTCTCGACGTGCGCGATCCGTCGCATCCCGGGAATTGTGGTGCAGACCCTGGGGTCCGCCAGGATGAAGCGCAGCGCCGCCTCCGGCATCGGCATCCCGGGCGGCAGGTCCTCGCTCAGCGCCTGGGCCCGGGCGACGCTCTCGGCCAGGTTCTCCGGCACGAAGTACGAGTTGCGCCAGTCTCCCTCCGGCCACGTCGACTCCACCGTCAACGTGCCGGTCAGGGTGCCCTCGTCGAACGGAACCCGGGCGATGACCGCGACGTCATGCGCCGTGGCCGCCGGGAACAACTCGTCCTCGGGATCCTGGTCGAAGATGTTGTAGATGACCTGGACGGCATCGATCAGCCCGGTCTCGATCGCCCGTACGCCGTTCCACGCCTCCCACCGGTTGACCGAGATGCCGATCCCGCCGATCAGGCCGGCGTCCCGCAGCCGGGTGAGCGTGTCCCGCCAGCGCGGGTCGTCCGTCCAGGAATCCTCCCAGACGTGCAGTTGCAGCAGGTCGATCGACTCCAGCCCGAGATTGTCCAGGCTCTTGTGCACGTACTCCTCGATGTGTTCCGGGGGGAAGACGTCATCGAGGGTGGAGTCCCGGGTCGATGGCCACCGCATGTCCTTCGGCGGCACCTTCGTGGCCACGTACAGCCGGGTGCCGGGGTTGGCCCGCACCAGGTCGCCGAGCACCTGCTCGCTGTGCCCGCGCCCGTACACCCAGGCCGTGTCGAAGAAGTTGCAGCCGAGGTCTACGGCGCGCTGGAGGGCCGCGAACTTCTCGTCGTCCTCGACGCCGGTCCAGCCGTGGAGGCCGCCGCCGACCCCCCACATGCCGTACGAGATCTCACTGACCTGCCAGCCCAGCCGACCGAACCTGCGATAGTGCATGGTCACCTTCCTGCTGCGAGGGGATGGTGGGGACGGGTCCGCCCCAGGTCCGCACCGCCTGCCGGTAGTCCGAGCCGTCGATCGCGAAGGCGCGCGCCAACTCGTCGGGGATGCCCACCGGCGGCCGGACCAGGCCTGCCGTCCACCTCGGCTCGGCACCCCGGGCGCGCTTGGCGCCGTAGGTGCCCGAACCGAGGTGCACCAGGGGCAGCCCGCGCTCAGCCGCCAGACCGCGCGGGCGGTACATGGTCAGGTTGAAGTACGAGTACGCCGCCGCCAACTGGTCGAAGCCGGCCGCGCGGACGTACACCCCGTCAGGCCACAGGTAGTTGAGGCTGAACCCGACCACGTCGTCGCCGGCGAACTCCAGGAGCACCAGGCTGTACGCGTCCAGCGCCGGCACCTGGGACGCGAAGTAGCTGTGCATGTCGGCGTCGGTGTCCGGGCCGCCGTACTTGCGCTGGGTCGCGCCGAGCAGTGGCGCGATCACGTCCACGCATTCGGAGAGCCGGACCGTCTCCACCCGGTCCACTGCGTCGTCGTACCGTCGGCGTTCGCGTCGCCACTCCCGCCGGTCCGCCGCCTCGGCGGCCCGGTCGGAGACCTCGCCGCCTGGCGCGGGCAACACCGCCTCGGCTGACAGCATCGCCGCCACCGGACCGCGGCCGGCCGGGCCGACCGCCCGATGCCAGGCCGCCTGGTACGCGGCCAGGTGCTCCGCAGGGGTGTAGAGCAACGCGACACTGGCTGCCCCGAGCCGCCCGGCGAGTGCCTCCACCTCGGCGAAGAGCGCGGTCAGCACGGCGTCCCGCCGGTCGCCGGTCAACTCCTTGGAGATCGCGACAGCGCCGTGGTAGCCGGCCCGCGAACCCACCAGCAACGCGGGCAGGAACGCCGCGTGCTCCTCGGCCGACAGCGGCCGGTCCAGATTTTCCTCAGCGATGTGACCCGGGCTGTACGCCAGGTTCATCGACGGCACGCTCGCGCCGGCCCAGAGATAGGTGGCCACCGCCGCCACCGTGGCGCCCGTGGCGTCCCGGGCCACCAGATAGGTGGTGACGAACGACGGGTCGGTCTCGGCCCAGGCCATCCACGGGTAACCGAGGTAGAACCCCTCACCCTCGGCGAGGCCGTTCCACACCTGCTCGCCGATCTCGCGGACCGACCGCAGGGCCGTGACCGACACGTCGTCCTTCATCAGCCGTCCTGGTCGCTACCGTCGTCGAGTAGTTCCAGCGCCACCAGGTCGTCGTACGTCTCCCGCCGACGGATCAACGAGACCTGGTCGCCGTGCACCAGCACCTCGGCTGGGCGCAACTGGCTGTTGTAGTTGCTGGTCATCGTCATGCCGTAGGCGCCAGCCGTGAAGATCGCGAAGTGGTCGCCGGCCTTCAGCGCCGGCAACGACCGACCCCGGGCCAGGTAGTCGCTCGACTCGCAGATCGGGCCCACCACGTCGTACGTCGTCAGACCCTCGACGCCGGACACGTCGCGTGAACTGGGGATCGCCTCCGCGGGTGGCTGCACAGGCCACATGAAGTGGTAGCTGTCATACATCGCCGCGCGGGCGATGTGCGTCATGCCGGCGTCGATCACCGCGAGTTGTTGGTCACCGGCCTGCTTGAGATAGCGGACCGTGCTGAGCAGAATTCCGGCATTGGCGGCGATGGTGCGGCCCGGCTCGAATATGACCTGACCGCCCTGCCTGGTGAACCCGGTGAGCCGGTGCACGATCACTTCGGCGAAATCGTCCCAGCTCGGCGCGGTGCGGTCGATGTACTCGGCCGGAAAACCGCCACCCAGGTTGAGCGTCGTGATCCGGTGCCCGGCCGCCTCCATCCGGGCGACGAGGGCGAGCAGCCGGTCCAGGGCGATGGCATAGACCTGCGGGTCGAAGATCGGGCTGCCCAGGTGGATGTGGAAGCCCTCGACCCGCAGCGCCTCGTCGGCGGCGGCACGCGCGAACAGCGCGCCGGCCCGATCGATGTCGACACCGAACTTGCCGCCCCGGGTGCCGGTGGTCGTCCGGGCCGGGGTGCGCTGGTCAGGCGCGACATCGGGGTTGACCCGGATCGCCAGCCGAGGACGTGCGCCCTCCTCGCGGGCGATCCGCGACAGCAACTCGACCTCGGCCTCGGACTCGACGTTGATGCAGCGGATGTTGCGGCGGACCGCCTCCCGAAGCTCGGTCTCGGACTTGCCCACCCCGGCCAGCACCGTCCGCTCGGGGTCGATCCCCGCCACCATCGCCCGGTGCAGTTCGCCTCCGCTGACCGCGTCGATGCCGGCGCCCTCCCGGCCCAGCAGCCTGAGCAGGTGTACGTTACCCAGCGCTTTCGCTGAGAAGCAGACCAATGGGCTGACCGCGTCGAAGGCCTTGGCGAATCGGCGGTAGTGATCAATCAGGGTGCTCGCGGAGTAGACGTATGTTGGTGTGCCGTACCGCTCGGCAACCGAGGTCAGCGACACCCCTTCACACCAGAGGGAACCGTCGCGATAGGTGAACTCATCCATCAAATCCTCATTCGGGAGATCAGCGCTCAGGATATAGCCCACCCAACGAAGATCTACCCCTTATCTGTACTCGTACAGATCCTTCTGTTCGAGAGCACGAATCCGCTGGTAGTCCTCCTCCAGCCGGCTCGGATCATCCGCGATCAGGTAGAGATGACCGGGCGAGGTGAACAGGTCGATGGTCCGGTGCACCGGGGTGCCGGGCAGCAGATCCAACGCCGACCCGCAGAAGACCGAGGGGATCTCGGCAAGTCGCTGGGCCGCGCCCTCGGCGACCGCGCCGTCGTAGGGCGCCACCAGGCAGACCACCATCAGGGCCCGCTGCCGCTGGTAGCCGGCGCCGATCCGCCGGGCGAAACGGGCCGGGTCGGTGTACCGCTCGACGGTCAGCGACAACTGGCTCACCCCGGTGGCCCGCTCGGGCCCGGCCGGGGTGACGCCACCCTCAAGCCGCGCCCCGGACTCGATCAGGACCGGCCCCCGGTCGTCGACAAGCAGCTCGGTGTGCGCCGGGCCGGTACGCACGCCCAGCGCGTCCAGCACCCCCTCGACGAACGGGCGGAGCACGCCTTCGATGGCACCGGTCCCGTCCAGCAGGACCTGCCTGTCGTACACAGGGCGGCCGTCGATGAAGAAGCGGTCGTCGCGCCAGATCTCGTGGATGTGGTGGCGGCCGTCGAGGCTCACGCTGTTGACGAAGTACTGCTGGCCGACGAGCTGCTCCTGCACCAGCAACGAGTCGTTCGGCTGGCCCATGGCGTTGGTCGCGCCGAGCAGCTTCGCCGTCGCCGCCCGCGCCTGGGCCTCGTCCGCGCAGAAGTACACCCCTTCCGAGCCGGCGCTGGCGGCCGGCTTGACCACCACCGGCAACACCCGGCTGGTAGCGAGCCAGTCGTCCAACTCCTCGACGCTGCCCACCCGCGCGCCGAGCGGCACCCGCAGACCCGCACGGGCGACCGCGTTCATCATCGCGGGCTTCTCCCGCCGGGGACGGTCCGCCGAGCGGACGTTGCCGGGCAGCCCCAGCAGCTCCGCGAGGTCGTCGGCGACGTTGACGCCCCACTCGCTGCCCGCGATCACCTCGACCGGCCGCATCGGTGCGAGCAGTTCGGCGGCGGCGCCGAGGGCCTGCGGGGATTCGCCGCGCACTGTCAACACGGCAAGGAAGTCGTCGCGGCGAAGACCGGCGGCGTACCGCTCGTTGATGGTTCCGGTGAGGACCGCGACACAGCGCCGACCCTGCCGGTTGAGGGCGGGTGCCAGCAGCGCGCCGGTCGAGAACGGGTCGACGATCACGACGACCCCGTCCGCGGCCACCCCGACGCCCGGTGGAGCCACGACGGTCTCCGTGACGAAGGAGGCCCGGTACGGGCGCAGATCGAGGCCGTGCGCCGGGCTGAGTACGTCGAGCCGCATCGGCAGCGGATCCGCCCAGGTGCCCGGTCGATCCGGTGGCTGGGCGTAGCAGAGGCTCAGCGCCGGCTCGCTGAGCCGTTCCGTGTTGAGGACCAGTTCCGCCTCGTCGCAGCCGTCGTCGTCGGGGTCGAGGTGGTGCAGCGGCACCGGCACGAACCCGAGTCGGCTCTTGAAGGTGAACAGCCCGGCCTGGGCGATGTGGCCGTACAGGGTGGGGTCGGTGCCGAGTGAGATCCAGGCGAACTCACGCCGGCGGGCCTCCTCGAACGCGGCCAGATAGAGCGCTCGACTGATCATCGCCTGGCGGACCTGCGGCCGCGCGGCGGAGAAGGCGATCCGCATGGCCGGGTCGGACGCGGCGACGCGGCAGACGACACCGGCGATCAACTCGTTCCCGGCGCGCGCCGCGACGAGGAAGAAGTCGGCGAGCCCGGTCTCTGTGGCGTCGACCCAGTGCGCCGTTGGCAGGCCGTGCGGCATGGCGGCGATCTGCGCGTCATACACGGCCAGGAACTCGGTGAACAGCTCCGGGGTGAGCCGGGCGTGCACCTCGATGGCGAGCCCTTGCGTGTCGACGTACCGCCGCACATCCCTGAAGTTGCGGCGCTCCGCCTTGGAGAGCCCGGCGAGGAAGTCCTCAGTGCTGGGCGGGGTGGGTTGCCCCCAGGTCACCCACCGTGGCTTGATCCGGAAGCCGGCGGCCTGAAGACCCGCCCAGTGCTCCCGGGGTGGGTCGGTCACGACGACCACGTCCGCGTCGTCCGCCCACCGTCTGTCCAGTGCCTCCTGCGCCGTCACCATGCATCTGCGCAGGCCGTAGTAATCTTCCGCGCCGTTTCCGGACACGTGTCCCCCCGCTTTTCCGATCCCCACCCCGGGCGTTCTTCGACCGCGCTGTCCCGTCACGCTCCGCTGTCGGCTGTGGCCAATGAATCGACGTTGCTCAGCGTAGCCCGCATCGACAAGACGGCCGCGAACGCGATCAGGGCGGCCGTCGGGGACAGCAGCCGCGCCTCGGTGGGGCCGAGCCAGCCCAGGACGGCGCCGGCCGCCAGCGTCCCGGCCGCGCTGCCCACCGCCATCATCGTGGCCGCCAGGGCGAACGACTCGTTGATCACCGTTTTGGGCACCAGGCTGCCGAGCAGGCCGAACTCCTCCGAGCTGAGCGCCGCCAGGGGTAGACCCGCGAGGAACAGGCACACCGCGAGCACCGGGACCGACGTGGCGAAGACCAGCGGGACCATGCACGCGAACGCCACCGCCAGCAGGACGAGGTAGCGGTTGACCGGCAGTCGGGTGTGGTGTCGCGCGCCGTAGACCAGCCCGCCGAGGACGCTGGCCGCCGGGGGCAGGGACAGCAGCGCGACGCCGGTCGCCGCGGCGTTCCCGTGCGCCGACACTGTCGCCGGCACTGTGACCTCGAGTACGGCGAACGCCGCGGCCGCCCCGCCGGCGGCCACCAGGATCGCCACCACGCCGGGAATGCGCCACGGCCTCCGCCCGCCCCGGGGATGGCTCTTTGCACCGTCGGTCGCGCCCGGCTCGGCGTCGTCGGCCTCCCTGCGCATCGTCGCCACGGCGGGTGCGGTGCCGTACAGGAGGGAGCCGACAACGAGCATTCCGCCGGCCAGCAGCGTCGTGGTGAGTGCACTGAAGACGCCTGTCAACAGGCCGGTCACTGCGGGGCCGATCACGAAGAAGACCTCGATCAGCACCGCCTCCAACGCGTTGGCGGTGTTCAGTGCCGGCCCGGGCGGCAGGATCAACGCCCAGGCCGCGCGGACGGTCGAGCCCACCGGTGCCATGGTGAGCGCGACGGGCGCGACCGAGCCCACCAGCAACCAGGCCGGGCCGCTGCTCGCGACGACGAAGACGGCCAGTGCCACAGCATGCAGCGCTGCCAGTGTCAGCAGCACCACCCGCAGACCGCGTCTGTCGATCAGCCGGCCGTGCAGCGGCCAGGCGACGGCCAACGCCGCCGAGAAGACGCCGAGGGCCGTCGCGCCGGCCGTGTAGGAACCGGTTTTGGCGCTGATGTGCAGGAATATCGCAAGCGGTTCGATGGCCACCGGTAGCCGGGCGAGCATCGCGGGCAACATCACCCGGGGAACGCCGGGCGTACGCCAGAGTGCGGCGTAACGCCCGACGGCCTCACCCAGCGACATCAGTCACCAGTTCAGACAACGGGGACGGACTCCTTCTGCGTGCGCGGCCGGTAGATGCCGTCGTACTGGTCGATCAGCGAGCCGTTCAACGCCTCGGTGAGCCGCAGGCGTTGCTCGAACAGCTGGTAGTAGGAGAGGTGGTTCGACGGCATCGGCGAGAGGTAGACGCTGATCACTTCCGGCGTCTTCTCGATGTCGAACGATAGTCGATCCGCCTTCTTCCGGAAGTCCGCGGTGCCGGGGAGCAGGGTCCGGTTGAAGACATTGAAGTAGTTTGTTGCCTCGGTGCTCGCCTCGTTGAGCCGGGCCTTCAGCTGCAGGCACCGGTCGAGGTACATGTCGATCATCGCCTGGTCGTCGTCGTCATGCCCGATCAGCATGTTGAAGGTCAGATAGCGGACGCCGAGATCCAGCATCGAGGTGACGATCTGCAACTGCTCCTGGAAGGGCCGCAGCTTGTTGAACTTCTTGGTGGGCTCGTCACCGAGGTATTCGAGCGGGATCTGCACCCGGTAGCAGCCGATCCAGCGGTCCCCGCTGGTGTCGTTCCAGAACAGGGTCTCCATCAACTCCCGGTCGACCTCACCCAGGTCGAGGAACTTGCCGAACTCCAGTCCGTTGGCGAACTCCCAGGAGAAGCCCATCTCACGGGCCATCCGGAAGATCTCCAGAGTGTCCTCCCGGCCGCTGTCGTGCAGCAGCGTCCCCCGACCCGATCGCTGGATCCGGGAGAGCGTGTTGTCCTCCTGGAACAGGATGTTCGAGATCCCCATCGACTTCAGGTACTCGAAGTGCCGCCGCACCACCTCCGGCTTCATGTAGCGGTAGTGCCCGCGCATCGGGGTCGCGCAGAACGAGCAGGTCCGGTAGCAGCCGCGCGAGGTCTCGAAACAGGTGAACGGGGCCCGCACCGTCATCGGCGGCTGGCCCTCGCCGGTGTCGTCGTACACCGACAGGTCGTCGATCAGATCGAGCGCCATCGGCGGCAGTTCGGCCAGGTTGAGCTGCGCGCCACCCATGATGACGAGCCCGTCGCCGACCCGCCGCGTCATCACCATCCCCTCGATGGGTTGGCCGGTCGCCCGGGCCTGGATCAGCTTGGCGAAGGTGAGCTCACCCTCAAGCTGGATGACCACATCGAAGCCGTTGGCCAGATACCAGTCCGGTCGGGCGGTGACGTCCATCCCCCCGCCGACGATCAGCGCGTTCGGGTTCACCTGCTTGAGGAACGTGGCGAACTCGGTCACCACCCGGGCGGAGTTGGTGAAGTTGTTGGAGATCCCGATGATGTCGGCGGCACGCGCCTCGTCCGCGTACGCCTCGAACGGGCCGCCGTAGCGGTGGCAGTCGATGGTGCGCGGCCCGTACTGGAACGAGGCGTAGTGCTCAGGTTCGCCATCGTCGACCTGGGTGTCGACGATCTTGAACTCCGCGTCGACCCCCCATTCGCGCAGGTAGGCGCGCGCGCCGGCCGCCAACGTGACGAGTGCGCTCTTGGGGTTGCGGACCCGCACCGGACTGATGGTGGTGTCCTCGTCGCGGAACGACTGCCCGGGGTACGGGGCGTACAACAGGGTGACACGCATGGCCCTAACCTCCTGGTCAGCCCGCGTAGATGCCGTCGTAGAGACGGTGCATCTCGCGATCGTTGAGCATGGTCGTCATCTCGAGACGCTTCTGGTAGATGTCCCAGTAGGTGAAGTGATCGGTGTTGATCGCCGACAGGAAGATCCCGATGACCTCCGGGTTCTCGTCGATGTCGAACTGGAGCAGGGAGTGCAGGGTGGTCCAGTCTCGGGCACCCGGCAGCAACGACAGGTTGAACACGTTGAAGTACGGCTTGTACTTCCCCCGCCCGACGGCGGTCAGCTCCTCCTTCAACCGCAGGCAGTAGTCGGTGAACATGTCGATGCCCTCGCGGTCGTGCTCGGGATAGCCGATGAACAGGTCGTACGTCTGGTGGCCGACGCCGTGGTCGGTGAGCATCGTCGCCAGGACGTCCACCTGCTCGTCGAAGCCGAGCAGCTTGGGGAACCGGCGCTTCTTGACGTTCATGTTGTCCAGCGGGATCTGCACCCGGTAGCAACCGACCCACCGACCGTCGACCATCTTGCTGCCGAGCAGCGCGTCGGCGAGTTCGTGGTCGAACCTGCCGTTCTGCATGAACTTGCCGAACTCGATGCCGTTGGCGAACTCCCAGGCGAAGCCGTAGTCCCGGAACATGTGGAACATCGCGAGCACGTCTTCGCGCCCGGAGTCGTACAGGTAGCGGCCGGTGCCGTTCTGTTGGATCCGGGACAGCGGGTTGTCCTCCTGCCACACGATCGTCCTGATGCCGTACTCCTGGAACGTCTTGAGGTGCTTCTCCATCGTCGGCAGGCTCATGTAGCGGTACCCGCCGCGGGACGGGGCCGTGCAGAACGAGCACCGCCACGCGCAGCCGCGGGACGTCTCCCAGCAGATGAAGCTGCCCTGCACGCCCTCCGGCGGCGGCCCTTCCGCCGTGTCCGTGTAGACCGACAGGTCGGGGATCAGATCCAGGGCCATCGGCTCGATCGAATCCATCGGGATGGTCTCGCCGGTGTCCACCTTGGTGGGGATCAGCCGGCCCCGCACCGAGATGTTCGGCACGGTGCCCAAATCCTGCTTGCGGTTGAGCGCGTCGATGATCCGGGCGAAGGTCAGCTCGCCCTCGCCGCGCACCACCACGTCCGCGCCACGGGACAGGTAGTACTGCGGGCGGGCGGTGCAGTCGACACCGCCCACGACGACGATGGCCTTCGGGTTGACCCGCTTGATGTGCTGCGCGAGGTCACTGACGATGTGCGCGCTGTTGGTGAAGTTGCAGGTGATCCCGTGCACCTCGGCCGAGCGGATCTTCTCGTCCGCCTCCTCGAACGGGGTGCCGTACCGGAAACAGTCCATGATCCGGGGGCCGTACGGCAGGGACTTGTACTTCACCCGCTGCCCACCGAGCTGAAGGTCGATGATCTCGATGTCGCAGGAGTAGCCAAAGTGCGGCGCGTACGCCCGCAGCCCGGCGGCGATTGTGGTCAGCGCGCTCTTCGGGTTGAGTGGCCGCTCGGTGTTGATCGGCTCGCTCTCCCCCTGGAAGATCTGCGAGGGGAACGGGGCGTAGTAGAGGTTCACCTTCATGGCGTCTCCTGGGCCGGTCGGTCGCGGTTCACTGGGCTGTCGCGGTGGACAGGTGCGGACGGTTCACTGACAGGAAGGTCCTCGCGAGGCGGTCGACCATCGTGTCGACCAGCACGTCCCGACCCGTGCCCCAGTTGAGGCCGAGGTCCCGAGCCAGCCGGGCGGCGTGGACCGTGTCGGTGCCGACCAGGGCGTCGTGGCACACCCCGGTCAGTGCGTCGGTCGCCGCGGCGCTGCGGGGCCGAAGAACAGCGAGACAGCGGGCTGTCTCGTCATCGCCGACAAGGTCGGCGGCCCGGTCGAGGAACCGGTCGTACGGGACCTCCGGCAGCGCGCCCGCCTCGGCGCGGAGCCGGGACAGCAGGTCGGTCACCGGCACCGACGTCGGCGCCACCACGTTCAGCACGGTGCCCGGCGGCACCGGCTGGTGCGGGTCGGTCAGCGCGGCGACCACCCGGGCGACCAGGTCGACCGGTGTCCAGTCCACGTGCAGGCGGGTCGGTGGCCGTACGCCGAGCCGGAGGCAGAGCCGCAGGATCATGGTGACCGAGGACCGGGGGTTGGCGTGGCCGGTCCGAGAGTGGGCGGCGACCTCGCCGAGCCGGACGACGGCGGCGGGGACACCCTGCTCGGTGGCCGCCCGTAGCAGTTGTTCGCCGACCCACTTGGACTGGCTGTAACCGTCGGGTGGCAACGCCGACCAGGGCGGCAGGAACGACTCGGCGAGCGGTGTGCCGGGGGCGTGGCGCACAGTGGTCGTCGACAGCGAGATGATCCGCTTGCGGACGTGGGTGCCGGCGAGGTGGATGAGGGTACGCAGGCCGTGCACGTTTGTGGCCCGTAGGTCGACGTAGTCGCGGAGAGTGTCGACCCGGCCGCCGGCGTCGACGATGGTGCCGACCTGTCGACAGAGCCGCCGCCAGTCGGCGGCCACCAGCCCGAGGTGGGGTTTGTCCAGGTCACCGGCGAGGGCCGACCATCCGATCAGCTCCGCTGGCCCGTAGCCGGCGGCCGACAGCGCTGACCTGACCCGGTGTCGGGCGGCCTCGTCGTCGGTGGCGCGGACCAGGCAGACGATCGTTCGACCACCCTGCGCGGTGAGGGCGGCCAGCACGTGCGAACCGATGAAGCCGGTCGCGCCGACCAGCAGGATCGCCCCCGGGTCGGCGGGCCGCCGGACCCGCACCCGGCCCAGTTCACCGAGGCGCAGATCGTCGGCCAGTTCGTGCGGCGTGACAACGGGCGGAGGCAGCGGGCTGCCCCGGCGGACCAGTTCGGCCTGTGCCGCGATGGTGGGGGACCGGATCAGGTCGCGGACGTCCAACCGGATCGCGAATGCCCGTTCGATCTCCACGGCGAGCCGGGCCGCGCCGAGTGACGTACCACCGAGGCAGTAGAAGTCGTCGTCGTTGGCGCTGAAGCCCAGAACCCGCGTCCAGATCTCGGCGATCCGCGCCTCGACGCTGCCCACCGGGTAGGCGGCGTCGGTGTCGGCGGCCTTCGGTGCGGCGCCCGCCAGTCGGCGGCGCAGCCGCTCCTGGTCGACCTTGCCGTTGGAGAGCAGCGGCAGGGTGGCGAGGCGGACGAACCTGGCGGGCACCAACGCGGCGGGTAGCGCGGTCCGGGCGTGCTCGCGCAGCGCCTCCTCGGTGACGGCCCGCTCGGCCGAGTAGAAGCAGACCATTGTCGCCGCCGCGCCGGCCTCGTCGACGATCACCTTCACCTGGTGTACGCCGGGCAGCGTGGTGAGCGCGTGCTCGATCTCGCCCAGGTCGACCCGTATCCCGGCGATCTGGACCTGGGCGTCCCGGCGGCCGCTGAACATCAGCAGGCCGTCCTCGCGCACCCAGCCGAAGTCCCCGGTGCGGTAGAGCAGGTCGCCGACGACCTCGTCGAACGGGTTCGGGACGAATACCTGTCGGGTCCGCTCCGCGTCGCAGTGGTACCCCGCGCCCAGGCAGACGCCGGCGAGGTGGATCTCGCCGATCTCGCCCCGGGGGGTCGGCTGACCGTGCTCGTCGAGGAGCAGCACCGAGGTGTTGGGCAGGGGCAGACCGAGGGGGATGACCTGGCTGTCGTCGTCGTGCACGGCGTGGAAGACCGCGCCGATCGACGCCTCGGTCGGACCGTAGGTGTTTGTCACCCGGATGTCGGCGAACATCCGTCGGAAGGCCTGGACGGTGTGCGGTTTCGCGGCTTCGCCACCGATGAAGACCTGGCGCATCGACGCCAGCAGGTGCCAGTCCTGTGGCCGGTGTTCGAGGCGTTCGACGAGCAGGTCGAAGATGCTGGGGACGAAGTCCGTCATCGTGACGCCGTGCCTGTGGATCTGGGCCAGCGTCGCGTCGAAGTCGAGGATGCCGGTGCGGTCCGGGATGACCACGGTGCCACCGCGGGTCAGCGGCCACAGCAGCTGCCAGATCGACGAGTCGAAGGTGTGCGCGGAGTTCTGGAGCACCACCGCACCATCGGCGGCGAACCGTTCGGTCATGGACAGGAAGCGGTTGACCAGCCCGTGGTGCAGGTTGACAGCGCACTTGGGCAGACCGGTGGAACCACTTGTGAAGAAGGCGTAGATGGGGTCTTCCGGCCGGGGTCGGTCGGTGGCGGGCGCGGGGCTGCGGGCTGCGGTCGGCTCCGTCCGCACGTCGATCACCGGCAGGGCGGGTGCGCCGTTCGGTGGTGACCCAACGGTGGCGACCGGGTTGAGGCCGTCGAGCATCCGGACCTGGCGCAGCGCCGGCCAGGCCCGGTCGAACGGCACGAACGCGGCGCCGGACCGCATGGTGCCGAGCATGGCGACGAGGAGCCCGACCCGGTCGTCGAGCAGGAGCGCGACGAAGTCACCCCGCCGGGCGCCAACGGCGAGCAGATCGGTGGTGACCGCGTCGGCCAGCCGATCCACGTCCCGATAGGTGAGCGTGCCGGTGGGATGGACGACCGCTGTGGCGTCGGGATGCCGGCGGATCGTCTCGTCGATGAGGTCGACGACTGTCTGGTGGATCGGACGTGGCCGGACCGGCCCGTTGAGGAGAGCGCCGACCTGGGCGGGACTGGGCCGCAGGCGCTCTGTTCTGGTGACGGTCAAGGTTTTTCTGAGGACACCACGGAGGCACCTCTCCCGAGCAGTTCACAATATGCCGTAGCGGCGACACCGTAGGCACGATTGATAGTCCCCGTTGACTGCATCGCATCGTAACTATGAGCTTTTGAAATTGTCTATGCATCGATACTGGTGATTTACCACCGAAGAACAGGGCGAAGCGTCAAAATCGGTCAGCGTTGAACCGGCCGCCGGTGGCAGGTCCCCGGGGGCGGGCGTGAACGTCCGGCGACTAGCAGGGAAATCCCAGTGCTGTCAGGGATTCTCACCAACCGGGATCGACGACCTTGGGTTTCGGGTCGGGGCGTCGCCGCCTCGTTCGAGCGGACCCGCCGCTCAGTGCCTCTGGATCTAGTCTGCAATCCTGGAATCAGGTACGGTCCCTCTGCCGTCACCCTGTCCTCCCGTTACTTAGAGGAAACAAAGGGGCATAACTGTGAATATCCATAAGCCGTTCCGAGTCATCGGTCTTGTTCTTACTGTCGGTGCGCTTGCCCTCAGTGCCGGATGTGCCAAGAAGGATCAGGGCGAGGTTCAGACCAGCGGGGTCAAGCTCATCAAGGCGGGCACCCTGACCATCTGCACCCACCTGCCGTACCCGCCGTTCCAGTCCAAGGACGCCAGCGGCAAGGTGGTGGGATTCGACGTCGACGTGATGGATCTGGTCGCCAGGAAGTTGGGCGTCGAGCAGGCGATAGTCGACACGCCGTTCGAGGGGATCAAGTCCGGTCAGGACCTGAACACCGGCAAGTGTGACGCCGCCGCCGCGGGCATGACGATCACCGAGGAACGGCAGAAGGTGATGGACTTCTCCGCCCCCTACTTCGACGCGACCCAGGCGATGCTGGTCAAGACCGGCAAGTCGTACAAGTCGCTGGACGACCTGAAGGGCCGGAAGGTCGGCGTGCAGGCGGCGACCACGGGCCGTGACTACGCCCGCAGGTTCGAGAAGGAGAAGAGCCTCCAGCTCGTCGAGTTCGAGGACCTCGCCGCCGAGCAGCAGGCTCTCGCCACCGGGCAGATCGAGGCCGCCATCAACGACCTGCCGGTCTGGGCCGAGTACATCAAGGAGAACCCGGGTGGCTTCGAGGTGGCGGCCGAGTTCGACACCGGCGAGCAGTACGGGATCTCGGTGAAGAAGGGCGGCAACCCGGAACTGCTCAAGACGATCAACGAGGAGTTGGCCAAGGCGAAGCAGGACGGCACGTACGACGCGCTCTACGAGAAGTGGATCGGTAAGAAGCCGGCCGTCTGACCCGACCCCCGTCCGCTCCGGCCCCTGGTTGGCGCTCCACCCCGGCCCTGTCGCAACCGGCGGTTGGGTCGCCGGGACCTGTCCGGGTACGTTAGCCTAACGATCGTTTAGGCGGTTGGCGTGCCCGCACGGTAACCGGCCGGGGTGGCGGCAGTAGGGGGTCGGCGTGACGCTCGACGGTGAGGCACTGGAGCAACTGCGCAAGCGGGCCAGGTCCGGCGGCGCGGACAAGTACCACGCGGCCAACGCGGCCAAGGGCAAGCTCTTCGCCCGTGAGCGGGTCGCGCTTTTGGTCGACGAGGGCTCGTTCGTCGAGGACGGCCTCTACGCCAACACGATGGCCGAAGGGTTGCCCGCCGACGGCGTGGTGACCGGCACCGCCACCATCGACGGCCGACAGGTCTGCCTGATGGCCAACGACTCCACGGTCAAGGCCGGCAGCTGGGGCGCCCGCACCGTCGAGAAGATCATCAGGATCATCGAGCGGGCGTACGGCGCCGGCGTGCCGATGGTCTACCTCGTCGACTCGGCCGGTGCCCGGATCACCGACCAGGTCGATCTCTTCCCCGGCCGTCGTGGCGCCGGCAAGATCTTCTGGAACCAGGTCCGCGCCTCGGGCTCGATCCCGCAGGTCTGCGCGCTGTTCGGCCCGAGCGCCGCCGGTGGGGCGTACATCCCGGCGTTCTGCGACGTGGTGGCGCTCGTCGACGGCAACGCCAGCATGTACCTCGGCTCCGACCGGATGGTCGAGATGGTCACCGGCGAGAAGACCACCCTGGAGGCGATGGGCGGGGCGAAGGTGCACACCGCCGAATCCGGCGTGGGGCACTTCCTCTGCAAGACCGAGGCCGACGCGCTCGACGTCGTGAAGACCTACCTGTCGTACCTGCCGGCGAACTGGACGCAAGCGCCGCCGACCGCACCGGCGGTCGCCGCGCCAGCGAAGGCCGACCTGGCCGCGCTGGTGCCGGCCAGCGAGCGGCAGGCGTTCGACATGCGACGGTACGTCAAGGGCCTGCTCGACGAGGGTTCCTTCTTCGAGATCCAGGCGCTCTGGGCCAAGGAGTTGACCATCGGCTTCGGCCGTCTCGACGGGCAGGTCGTCGGCGTGGTCGGCAACAACTCGATGTTCAAGGGCGGCGTGCTCTTCGTCGACTCGGCAGACAAGGCAACCCGGTTCGTGCAGCTCTGCGACGCGTTCAACGTGCCGCTGCTGTTCCTCAGTGACGTGCCCGGCTTCATGGTCGGCAGCGCTGTGGAGAAGCAGGGCATCATCCGACACGGCGCAAAGATGATCACCGCGATCTCCGAGGCGACAGTTCCGAAGATCTGCGTGGTGGTCCGCAAGGCGTACGGCGCCGGTCTCTACGCGATGGCCGGCCCCGGGTTCGAGCCGGACGCCACTATCGCGCTGCCGACCGCGAAGATCGCCGTGATGGGCGCCGAGGCGGCAGTGAACGCGGTCTACGCCAACAAGATTGCCGCCATCGCGGACGAGGACGAGCGGGCGGCCTTCGTCGCCGCCAAACGGGCCGAGTACGAGCAGGACATCGACGTCGTCCGGCTGGCCAGCGAGTTGGTGGTGGACGCCATCGTCGAGCCGCACGACCTGCGCACCGAGCTGGTCCGTCGCTTCGCGGCGGCGCGTACCAAGGATCGGCACTTCTCCCGCCGTCGGCACGGCGTCACCCCGGTCTGATCACCGACTCAGGCCCGCACAGCGACCCGCTCCCGGCGTCACGAGCGCCGAGGCGGACCGTCCTTACAGGAGGATGAGATGGACTTCCGGCTCACCGACGAACAAGCGGCGCTGCGCGAGAGCGTGCGGGAATTCGCCCGCGAGGTGATCGCCCCGGTCATCGCCGAGCACTACGAGCAGCACACCTTCCCGTACGAGGTGATCCGGCAGATGGGCAAGATGGGCCTGTTCGGCCTGCCCTTCGCCGAGGAGCACGGCGGCATGGGTGGCGACTACTTCGCGCTCTGCCTGGCCCTGGAGGAGTTGGCCCGGGTCGACTCCAGCGTGGCCATCACGTTGGAGGCGGCGGTCTCGCTGGGCGCGATGCCGATCTACCGCTTCGGCACCGAGGAGCAGAAGGCGACCTGGCTGCCTCGGCTGCTCAGCGGCGAGGCACTGGCCGGCTTCGGTCTCACCGAGCCGGGCACCGGCTCGGACGCCGCCGGCACACAGACCCGGGCGGTGCTGGACGGCGACGAGTGGGTGATCAACGGTTCGAAGGCGTTCATCACCAACTCGGGGACCGACATCACGGCCATGGTCACTGTCACAGCGGTGACCGGCACGAACCCGGACGGCTCCAAGGAGCTGTCGACGATCATCGTGCCCACCGGCACGCCCGGGTTCGCCGTCGCGCCCGGTTACTCAAAGGTGGGCTGGACCGCCTCGGACACCCACGAGCTGACCTTCGACGACTGCCGGGTGCCGGCCGCCAACCTGCTCGGTGCCCGGGGTCGGGGTTTCGCACAGTTCCTGCGGATCCTCGACGAGGGCCGGATCGCGATCGCCGCTCTCGCCGTCGGCCTCGCCCAAGGCTGCGTCGACGAGTCGATCAAGTACGCGAAGGAGCGGCACGCCTTCGGTCAGCCGATCGGCGCCAACCAGGCCATCCAGTTCAAGATCGCCGACATGGAGCTGAAGGCACATACCGCTCGCCTGGCGTACTACGACGCCGCCGCACGGATGCTGGCCGGCGAGCCGTTCAAGCGGCAGGCCGCCATCGCCAAACTGCACGCCAGCACCATCGCCGTGGACAACGCCCGGGAGGCCACCCAGATCCACGGCGGGTACGGCTTCATGAACGAGTACCCGGTGGCCCGGTTCTGGCGGGACTCCAAGATCCTGGAGATCGGCGAGGGCACGAGTGAGGTGCAGCGCATGATCATCGCTCGGGATCTGGGCCTCTGAGTGGTCCAGCCGAACTGATCGGCCGGTCGTCCCGGACGGACTGCCCGTACGGCTGTCGGGTTTCGGCGAGTGGGCGTCAGTAGCCCGACGTTCGACTGCCGACGGTCGGAGTCCATCCGTACTCTTCGTGCCCATGACTCCGGATCATGACTGGTCGCGGAGCCCGGCTGGGCGTACCACTCTGCCGGAGCTGCTCCGCGGGCATCGACGCGCAGCCGGCCTCACCCAGGCCGAGCTGGCGTCCCGGGCCGGGGTGGGTGTGCGTACGGTGCGTGACCTGGAACGTGGCCGGTCGATCCGGCCACAACGCACCACTGTCGAGCTGCTCGCCGGTGCGCTGGCGCTGACCGGCACCAGTCGGGCGGCGTTCCTGGCCGCGGCCCGCGGCGCCGGTGTCGAATCGGCCTCGTCGGACGCCACCTCGACGGCGTTCCCGGTCGGCGGCAACGCCGCCTCGGCGGCCGCACCCGCCGACCCGTCGGTAGCGCTCCCGCCGCCGGTCGCGTTGATCGGCCGGGAACGCGACCTCACCGAGCTGGCCGGAATGCTGACCGCGGAGCGGGGGCCCCGGTTGGTGAGCCTCGTCGGGTTGGCCGGCGTCGGCAAGACCGCCCTGGCGACATCTGTGGCGCACCTGGTGGCCGCCGCCCACCCGGCCGGTGTTGCCGGGGTGCTGGTGGGCGAGGGCGCGGACGGTCCGGACGTGCTCGCCGCCTCGATGTCGGTGCTCGGCGTGGCGCGCCTGTCCGAACTCGTGGCGCTGCTCGCCGGGCGGCCGACGCTGCTGGTGATGGACGCGGTGGAGCGTTCCCCGGGTCCGGTGGCCGCGACAGTGCACCGGTTGCTCGGCGCACTGCCCTCGCTGCGGGTGCTGGTCACCGGGCGACACCCGGTCGGCCTGCCCGGCGAGCGGGTCTGGCCGGTCGCGCCGCTCGACGTGCCACCACCGGAGGCCGAGCACTCCGGGCTCGAATCGTGGCCGGCGGTCGCGTTGTTCACCGCCCGGCTCGCTCAGGTCCGCCGTGAGCCACCCGTGCCCGCCGAGCTGCCGGCGCTCGCCGCGTTGGTGCGCCGTTTGGGCGGCCTGCCGTTGGCCATCGAGCTGATGGCCGCCCGGGGCCGTCTCCTCGACCTCACCGAACTGCTCGACCGGTACGGCGACCGGGTGCTCGACCTGGCCACCCCCGCCGACGGGCCCGCCCACCCGACCTGGGACGAACCGGAGGCGCTCGGCAGCCGGACCAGCGGACCCGACACCCGTGCGGCGGTCTCGGTCGCCGTCACACTGCGGGACGCGGTGGCGTTCAGCTACCGCCTGTTGGCGTCGGACGAGCAGGCCGCGCTGCGGCAGCTGGCCGTCTTCGGTAACCGTTGGTCGGTCGAGTTGGCCGAGGAGATGCTCGCCGACGAGGCGGACCGGGACGGCACGGTGGCGATCGACCCGGTTCCACTGTTGGACCGCTTCGTCGAGTTGGGGCTGCTGAGCGTACGCGGAACCGGGTCGTTCCGGTTCCGGCTGCTCGACGCGGTCCGCGACTACGCCGTCGAGCAGGCGGCCGGTGGAGGTGAGCTGACCTGTATCCGGCGTCGCCATGCGGAGGTCATCGCGCGGCTGGTGGCACGTACCGCCAGTGACCTGATCGGCCCACGGTTACCCGACGCGGTGCACCGGCTGGACGAGATGAGCAGTGACATCAGCTCGTCGTTGGCCCATGCGGCTACCGACGACCCGTTGACAGCGCTGCGACTGGCGGCCTGTCTGACCCGCTGGTGGCGGTTCCGCGGACGCGACGTCGTCGGGCGGCAGTGGCTGCGGCGGCTGCTGGCGGACCCGCGGACCGCCGACGCCGATCCTCTTCTGCGTGGCTGGGCCGCCCTCGGGGTCGCCCGGCTCGCGGCGGAGCACGGCGCGGGCGCCGAGGAGTTGTCGACGGCCCGTGCGGCGTTGGACACCTTCCGGCAGGCCGGCGACGTCACCGGGGAGTTGGAGGCGCGAAACGTGCTCGGCACCCTGCTGATCTCCGTCGGGCGGCAGGACGAGGCTCGCGAGCAGGCCGAGGCGCTGCTGCGGTTGGCCGCCCGCAACGGGCGGACCCGGGACCTGGCGGTGGCCCAGAACAGCCTCGCCTGGCACGAGATCCGCACGGGCGATCTGGCTGCGGCCCGCCGCCGGCTCGCCGCTGTGGACCGACTCGCCGCCGAGAGTGGGGAGCAGCGACTGCGGGTGCTGGGCTGGGCCAATCGCGCCGAGGTCGCCCGGTTGGAGGGCTGGTACGCGGACGCCATCGATCGCGGCCGGCGGGCGATCGCGGCCCTGTCCGAGCTGGGTGATCCCGGGCGTCGCCGTCGGGTGCTCGGGACCGTCGGGCTGGCACTCGCCCAGGACGGGCGGGCCGCGGAGGCTACCGAGGTGCTGACCGAGTTGCGCGCCGGGGGCGTGGAGGCGCTGCCGGCGCGGCCGACGGTGCCGCGACCGCGCTCGGACGACGCGGCGCTGGCCTGGGGTGGGCCGGAGGCCGGGCTCTGTGCGTTGATCGAGGGGAACCTGGCGCTGCACCGGGGCGACCGGGAGTTGGCTGCCGAGTGGTTCGCGGCCGCCGCCGACCATGCGGGGCAGGATCGCCGCGACGTGGTGGAGGCGCTGGTTGGGCTGGCTGCGAGCACTGCGGACCCGTCGGTGCTCGATCGACTGGACCGGGTCTGTGTGGAGGGCGGCATCCGGCTGTTGCCGCAGGAGTCGGGGCTGCTCTACGCGCTGATCGCCGCCCGGGGCGGAACGGCTCGGTAGCCTGCGCTTTTCCCGGGCGAATCGCGACGGGAGAGTGGCGCGGGCGAAGAGCCCCCTTTGGTGCTACCCCTCGCTGATCGCCCGCGCCGTCACCCCCCGGTGATCCCCGGTGCAGGAAGCCTGCCACCGGCGCGGTGGCAGAAAGTCGGCTTGGACCGAATCCTCCAGCTTGGCTGGGTCAGTTCTGCCGGTCTTTCTGCCGCTGCCGCCGCCCGACGGCGAGGGCTGATCAGTGTCGTCGGTTGGCGTTGTCGGTGGCGGCGACCTGCTCCGGGCTGACGTCGTCACTGCCGGCGGTGGCACACGGATGCGCGGCGTCACGGACCCGCCGCAACCCGTCGAGGAGGGCCGCCAGCGCCTCGGGGTCGAGCTGCCCGGTGAACCACTGCTCGATCATCTGCAGATGCCCGGGCAGCGTCTCGTTCAGGCGTTGCATCCCGGAGCCGGTGACCACCGCGTACGAGCTGCGTCGGTCGTTCGGGCAGGCCCGGCGGGTGAGTAACCCGTCGCGCTCCATCCTGTCGACCACCCTGGTCACTCCGCTGGTCGACAGGGAGGTCTGTGCGGCGAGGTCGGTCATGCGTAGTTGGTTGCCCGGTGAGCGGGCCAGTCGGGTGATGACCTCGAACTCGACCGCGGAGAGGCCGTGCTCCTCGAGTTGGGCGTTGAACCGGGCCGACAGCCCGGCGTGTGCCTCGAAGAGCAGGCCGACGGCGGTGATCCGGGGATCGTCGAAGACGTTGGTCACCCGTTCATCATACCAGTGCTTGACACGGGGAATGTTGTTGCGGTTATAGTTGCTCAAGCAGTCGTTGGGCTACTAAACAATCTCCTGGAGGACAGCAGCATGACCAGCAGCATCGATGCGGTTACCCGCGACTGGGACGGCCTCACCATCCCGGCGGCCGGCACCTACGCGCTCGACGTGGCGCACAAGCGGGTCGGCTTCGTTGCCCGGCACATGATGGTGAGCAAGGTCCGCGGTGAGTTCAACGAGGCGACCGCCACCATCACCGTCGCCGAGGACCCGCTGCAGTCGTCGGTCGTCGCCACCATTCAGGCCGCCAGCGTCGACACCACCCAGCCCGACCGGGACGCGCACCTGCGCAGCCCCGAGTTCCTGGACGCCGAGAAGTTCCCGACGCTCGAGTTCCGCAGCACCGGGGTCAAGTCCCGTCGCGGCGGCGAGTTCGTCCTCACCGGTGAGCTGACCATCAAGGACGTCACCCGCCCGGTCGAGCTGGAGGTGGAGTTCGAGGGTGTCGGCCGCAGCCCGTTCGGCCAGGACATCTTCGGCTTCTCCGCGAGCACCGAGATCGACCGCGAGGAGTTCGGCCTGACCTGGAACGTCGCCCTGGAGACCGGGGGCGTGCTGGTCAGCCGCAAGATCAAGATCGAGATCGAGGGCGAGGCCGTTCGTCAGGCCTGATCCCCGGGGATCGCCGGAGAGCCAAGGGGGGTCCTCCCGGCGATCCGGTACGCAGGGCCCGCGCCGCACGTCGGCGCGGGCCCTGCGTCGTTCCCGCTCGTGGTAATTGTCACGGGTTGTTCGCACCGCAATCGGGTCAAGCCGGTCGACGACGGGGTACAGATGGCGCCACGAGCGCGTCCGCCCGGTCGACGTCGGATCACCGCCGTCGACCTCTGGCCCCGGCCAGGTGGGCGCTCTTACCGTGGATGCTTCACAAAGCGCTTCCGGGACGGCAGGATCCCGACCGCGCCGGCCGTCGGGAGGACACATGGGCAGGGACGTCTCAGAGGGCGCCTTCACCCGGGATGATCGCGTCCGATATCGGCAGAAGGTGCGGCGGTGCCTGGACGTCTTCGCCCTGATGCTGGACGACTTCGGCTTCGACGCCGACCGGCCGATGACCGGCCTGGAGATCGAACTCAACCTGGTCGACTCGGCCGCCGAGCCGGCGATGCGCAACGAGGAGATCCTCGCCGACATCGCGGACCCCCTCTTCCAGACCGAGTTGGGGCAGTTCAACCTGGAACTCAACGCCGAGCCCCGACTGATCGAGGGCACCGGCTTCGCCGACTACGAGCACGACCTGCGCGGCAGCCTCTCCCGTGCCGACGAGCGTGCCGCCAGATCCGACGCGAAGATCGTCCTGGTCGGCATCCTGCCCACCCTCACCGAGGGGCACCTGGTCGAGGACAACCTCTCCACCAACGAGCGTTACCGGGTGCTCAACGACCAGATCGTCGGCGCCCGGGGCGAGGACATCGAGCTGGACATTCGCGGCGTCGAGCAGTTGCGCACGCACACCGACTCGATCGCCCCCGAGGCCGCCTGCACGAGCCTCCAGTTCCACCTCCAGGTCGCCCCGGACAGCTTCGCCGACTACTGGAACGCGTCCCAGGCCATCGCCGGGGTGCAGGTGGCGGTCGGGGCGAACAGCCCCTTCCTGTACGGCCGCCAACTGTGGGCCGAAACGCGGATCGCCCTGTTCCAGCAGGCCACCGACACGCGCCCGGACGAGCTGAAGGCCCAGGGCGTACGGCCGCGGGTGTGGTTCGGCGAACGGTGGATCACCTCGATCTTCGACCTGTTCGAGGAGAACGTCAGGTACTTCCCGCCGCTGCTGCCGATCTGCGAGGACGAGGACCCGGTGGAGGTCCTGCACGCCGGCGGTGTGCCGCAGCTCGGGGAGTTGCGGTTGCACAACGGCACCGTCTACCGGTGGAACCGCCCGGTCTACGACATCATGAACGGCCGCCCCCACCTGCGGGTGGAGAACCGGGTGCTGCCGGCTGGTCCGACTGTGGTGGACATGCTCGCCAACGCGGCCTTCTACTTCGGGCTGGTGCGTGGTCTGGCCGAGGCCGACCGACCGATCTGGAGCCAACTCACCTTCAGCTCCGCGGAGGAGAACTTCCAAGCCGCCGCCCGACGTGGCCTCGACGCCGTGCTGCACTGGCCCGGGCTCGGCGACGTGCCGGTCACCAAGCTGGTCCTGGACCAACTGCTGCCCATCGCCGCCACCGGGCTGGACGGCTTCGGTGTCGCACCGGCGCAGCGGGACCGGCTGCTCGGCATCATCGAGCAGCGCTGCCGTACCGGCCGCAACGGCGCCGTCTGGCAGACCGAGGCGGTCTGGGCAGCGGAGCGGCGCCACGGCATGGACCGGGCGGCCGCGCTACACCACATGGTCCAGCGCTACGCCGAACTCCAGCGCACCAACCAACCCATCCACACCTGGCCAACCAACTAACCCCCCCCACCCCCCACCCCCCACCGCGTTGATCATGAAGTTATTGCCATGACACGCCGGTCGAGGTGGCAATAACTTCATGATCAACAGGGTTGGGGTCGGCCCTGGGGGTGGGTGGGGTGGGTGGGGGGGGTTAGTTGGTGGTGGGGCGGGTGGTGCGGCGGGAGGCTCGGGTGCGCCGGCTGTCGGGGGCCGGGTCCTCCGCTGCTGCTTCGGTGGGACGGTCTGGGTCCGTACGGGGGGCCGGCACGTGCGGTGCGGCAGTGGCCTCGCCGGGCAGTGAGCCTGCCCTGGGTGCCTGCGGTGCGGCGTCGGCCCTCCTGCGCCGCGCTGCGGTGCCGGCCGTCGACGCTGGGGTGCTGGCCGTCGAGGCCGCGGTGCTGGCCGTTGACGCTGAGGTTGTGGCAGCCGAGCCGGAGACCGGCGGCGTGGGCTCGGTCTCGGCGACCGGGGCCGGGTCGGCCGCCGCGTCCCGAGTGACCGCACCCCGATCGGCGGGGCGGCTCTGCTCGGCCGCGTGGTTCCGTTCACTTCGCTCGCCGAGGCGGGCGGCCAGCACCGAGCCGCCGATACCGGCGATCACCGCGTACGGGGCGATCAGCTGGGTGGACAGCTGCGCGGGGCCCAGCGTCGACCAGTGCGGCAGGGTGGTCAGGTAGGCGAGCGCAACGAGCACCGGACCCGCAGCGCCGGAGGCCGCCGCACCCACGCGGTGCCCGACCGAGCGGGCGGACCGCCGGGCGGCCAGTACGCCGATCAGCAGCGCGGGCACCAGTGCCAGCAGCGCGCCGGGCCAGTAGAGCTGGCCCCCGATCCAGTACCGGGCGTGGTCCGGGTCGAACTGCCAGGTACCGAGTTGCGCGCCGGTCAGACCTCGTCCGACGCGTACCCCGTCGATCACGGAGATCACCGCGAGCAGCCAGAGCCAGGCGGCCGTCACGGTCACGTTGACAGCGGCGGCGCGGGAGCGAAGCGCCCAGATCGCGACGAGGACGCCGATCAGGATGCCCAGTGTCGCCTGCACGGCGGCCGTCCGTTGCGGAGCGCCGGTGTCCGCGCCGGTAGCGACCCGCGCGGGTACCGCGATCAACAGCACCGTGACCAGCCCACCCAGCCCGGCGCCAAGCGCCAGGGCCACCCGGCGCAGCAGGCCATTGCGATCGTGGACCGGCGGCTCGGCCGCCGGTGGTGGCGTGCCCGCCACCTCCGGGCGGGCGGTGTCGACGGCCGGTGAGGGCCCGTCAACCGGGCTCTCGTGCTCCGGCCTCCGGTCGTCGAGCTGTGGGCCCTCGTGGCGGGCACCATCGCCGGGCGACGTTTCCGGAGCGATCACTGTCTTCGCGGGGGCGTTGCGTTGGTGCAGCCGCTGCGCGCAGACCGCGCCGAGGACCGTCGAGCTGGCGGCGAGCCAGGTGGCCCAGGCGAGGCCGTCCGCCCAGGCTGTGTCTGTCGCACCGGCATCGGTCGGCGTCCAGGTGATGACGCCGAGCCCGTAGCCGAAGCCCAGTTGTGCGGCACCCGCGCCGGCAGCGACCCCGATCGCCGTCGCGATCGATACTCCCCAGCCCTGTCTGGCCATGCCGGGCAGCGTAACGTCCCGTCGTCGGCGCGGCGAGTCGCAAAGACCCGCCGGTGTGGACCGCCGGTGCGGGCGGGTTGGGCGGCGGGCGGTACGGTCGCCGGTGATGAGGCGGTGGGCGTTATGACGGATACGAACACGGGCCAGCAGAATGCCGCCGGTGGCGGTGCGGGCCGGGCCAGCGTCGTGCTCGGTGGTGGGTTGGCGGCGGTGCTGCTCGCCGCCGTGGGTGCGACCGGCGGTTGGTTGCTGGCCGGCGAGGACGACGCACCCTCTGGTGATCCGCTGGCCGTCGCGACCACTGCTGGCGCGTCGACCACCCGGGCCACCGCACCCCGACCGAGCACCGGGCGGCCGACACCGTCGGCGGTCCAGACCTCCGCCACCTCGACCAAGGGGGCTGGCCTGACCGTGCCGCCGGTGATCGGCGACGACTTCGAGCAGGCCCGGGAGACGCTGCGCAAGCAGCGGCTGGGTTGGCGGCTGGTCTTCGGTGGTGGCGTCGGCCGTACTGTCGAGAGCACCACACCGGACGTGGGCACCGAGGTCGTCCGGGGGACGACTGTGCAACTACAGGTCGCCGGGCCGGCACCGGCCGCCGAGGTGCCGGACGTGGTCGGCAAGAGTTGCGCCGACGCCGCCGACGAGTTGGTCGACGAGGGCCTCTACCCGCGTTACCTCAGCGGACGTACTGGAAAGGTCAGCCGGCAGGAGCCCGCCGAGGACGGCCCCGCCCGGTGGAACGACCAGGTCAGCATCTGGTGTGGCTCCGACGGCCAGCCGACCGCGAAACCCACGCCCTGATTCCAGGCCGGCGGGTTCGAGCCTACCGGCCCCTGCCCGCCGCACTGTCCCGCCAACGGCCGGCGCGGCTCGGCACGCTGATCCCCGCTGATGGCGGTGTGGGCGACTAGGTTGGCGGTCGAGGGCCATGACGCCCGTCCGGGTTCGGGAAAGGACGTGCGATGAGCGACGACCGCCAGGAGCCTCCCGCCGACGATCACGACGACGACCGGACCCGACCGCTGCCCTCCGCCGCTGATCGGCCGGCCCCGACCGGGTCCGCCGCCGACGGACCGGACGAGACGGCACCGATCGATCGGACTGTTCCGGCTCGTCCCGATCTGTCGCCCGACCAGACCATGCCGATCGACCGGTCCGCCGGCACCCGGCCGGGTCCGCAGGCCGACCGGACGGCGCCGATACCACCGGCCTGGTCCGGTCGGGCCGAGGTGCGCTCGCCGCGACCGGATGACGCCGGCGGTGAGTGGTACGTCGAGGAGCAGGGTGGTCGGCGGTGGTGGTCGCCGATCCTCTGGGGCGTACTGGCGCTGCTGCTCGCCGGCCTGCTCGGGGGCGCGCTCTGGGTGGTGCTCGCCCAGCAGGATGACGACCGGGACGAGCGTGGGCCCACCCCGTCGCCTCCGCCGACCAGTGCCCCCAGCGCCGTGCCGACCAGCGCAGCCCCGACATCGGCGACGCCCACCAGTGAGTCGCCGAGCAGTTCGCCGACCACTGACGCGCCGGACGAGCTGCCGGTGCCACCGCTCGCCGGCCTGCCGCAGGCCACCGCCGAAGGGTTGTTGGCTCGGCTCGGCCTGGCCTACCGGGTGGTGTACCGCCCGTCGGAGCTGCCACCGGGGACGGTGGTGGGCACCGAGCCGGAGGCGGGCACGTCGGTGTCGACCGACGACGAGGTGTTGTTGATCATCTCGCAGGCCGAGCCGCCGACCGGGGCGAGCCCGACCACACCGAGCCCCACGGTGACGAGCACGCCGTGACCGCTGGTCACCACATCCGGCGGCGGGTGCCGACGAGGCCGATGCCGGCCAGCGAGATGGCGAGGCCGAAGATGCCGGACCAGAAGAGGGAGCGGCGGATGTCGGTGGCGCTGTGCCCTGCCGGAGCGGCCTCGGTGAGTTCCTGACGGCCGTCGGACTGGCCGCCGGCACCCAGGCCGGACACCGGCCCGGTCGGGTCGGCGCCACCAGCCTGGTCGGCCGGGGAGCCGGTGTCGACCCAGCCAGGTTCCTCGTAGACCGACTGACCGTCGCCCGTCGGCGGGTCCGAGTCGAGCACGGTGATCTCCGGTGCGGGCACCGGTGCGGTCAGCCGGGTGGACGACATCGCCGGGTCGCGGACGAGGACCAGGAGTGCCGCCATCGCCCCGAGGAGGGCGAGGAGTCCGAAGGCGTAGGCGATACGGGAGCGGTGGTGCCGCCGCAGGGCGGGCTGATTGACCATGACCATCCCAGGGTCAGGGTCCTGGACGAGCGGGTGGAACGGTGCCGGGGTGGGCGTACCAATTCTATGGCGACTGCACGCCCACCGGCGGCGGTTCGGGTCGGTCAGCCCACCCGGAGCGGGGTACGCGCGACCGGGCGGCGGGCCCGCACGGTGTGCGGGCGGGGTTCGGGGGCGGCCTGCAGTTGCTGCAGCCCTTCCCGCTGGACGAAGATCGACCGTCGGGTGACAGCGTCGCCCGCGGCGTTCAACTCGTAGCCGTCGAGCCAGAGCCAGCCGTCATAGGTCGGCCAGTCGAGCACCCGGATCACCCGGAACTTGATCGGCCTGAGGAACTGGACACTCGCCGCGCGTGTCACGTGCAGTACGTCACCGGTGCGGGGAAGCACATGGGCTCCTGGGGAGGATCGGCCGGCGGTCGCGCCGGCGGTGCCTGAACGGGGGACGTCTCGGCCGGTGACGGGGTCGTGCCTCGTGGACCGGTGGTGCGGATGGCGGTGGTCGGGCCGTACCCCGCTGGTGACGTGCCGCCACCCGACCACCACCCGGTTGCTTCCGGGAACCGCGCCCGCCGCCGCAGCTTGCCGGCTTGCAGCGGCGGGGTCCTTACCCCGGAGCAGGTCGCGTTGTCGTCGGCCGGGCCCGCGCCGTGCCCGGCCGCCCCGCGGCGGTGGGGTCACCACTGCGAGGGACCGAACGGAGACGCTGAGTGATCCGTGCCATACGGACAGAGTGCATCAGGGACGTGCTTCATGCAAGTTGCACGTCGACTTTTGCCGATACGTGAGCGTGTCGCGCGAAAGGCCTATTGAAGCCATCCGCGTCCGGGCGGCAGACTGGGGGCCGGTTTCGCCCGTCGCGGCCGGCCGAGGACCGGCACCACCCCCTTCGTCGCGAACGCTCGCCGGTCGACGGTCGCGCCCCCGGCGGGTGTCACCCAGTGGCGCGTTACCGGAGGTAGCCCGAGTGGGGTCGAGCAGCCAGCGGCGGGGACCAGTGACTCACGGGTTGCGCGATGAGTGAGCGGCGCAGTCCCACCATCAGACGGCGACGGCTCGGGGCCGAGCTGCGTCGCCAGCGGGAGTCCGCCGGGATCACCATCGAGGTGGTCGCCGAACAGTTGGAGTGCTCGGCGTCGAAGGTCTCCCGGATCGAGACCGGGCACACCACCGCCACCCCGCGCGACGTGCGGGACATGCTGCGGATCTACGGCGTGGTCGGCGCCGAGAGCGACGAGCTCGTGCAGATCGCCCGGGAGGCCCGCCAGAAGGGCTGGTGGCACCCCTACAGCACGGTGCTCGTCGGCGCTTACGTCGGTCTGGAGGCGGCGGCCAGTTCGATCCGGGCGTACGAACAGCAGGTCGTTCCGGGTCTTCTGGAGACCGAGGAGTACGCCGGGGCCATGATCCGTGCGGCTCGGCCGGACTTCACCGCCGACCAGGTGCATCAAAGAGTGCGTGTCCGTTTGGGCCGTCAGTCGTTATTGACCCAGGACGATCCGGTCGATCTGTGGGTGGTGCTCGATGAGGCGGTGGTAAGTCGGCCGGTGGGCGGGGACGAGGTGATGCGCGGCCAACTCAAGCGGTTGGTTGAGGTGGCCGAGTTGCCGAACGTGACGCTGCAGATCCTGCCCTTCGAGGTGGGTGCGCATGCCGGCATGGACGGCACGTTCACGATCCTCAGCTTCCCTGAGCCCGGTGATCCGGATGTTGTGTACGCGGAGAACGCCACGGGTGGGCTCTTCCTCGAGAAGAGCGACGAACTACAGAAGTACAGCTTCATCTTCGATCACATCCGCGCTGCGGCCATACGTCCGGAGGAGTCCGTCGCACACATCGCAAAACTGGCAGAGGAGCCGTTGTGGAAATGGCGACCAAAGGGTTCCCCGTGGACCTGACGCAGGCAGCATGGTTCAAGAGCTCGAAGAGCGGGCCGAACTGTGACAACTGCGTGGAGGTGGCGTACGTGACGGGGGCGGTCGGAGTGCGGGACTCGAAGGACAAGGCGGGCCCCGCCCTGGTCTTCGCACCGGGTGACTGGCACTCCTTCGTCGCCGGCACCCGGGGTGGTGTGTTCGGCGCGGTCTGACCGACTGGTCAACACAGTCCCCGTCCGGTTCGCCGGACGGGGACTGTGTCGTCGCCGCGGTTGGCGCGGCCGACTGTCGCGGCGCGGCAGTGGCCGGCGAGGTTCCGTCGGGATTCCCGTCGCCAGAGCGTCCCCGTCTCGTTGAACCGGTCGGTACGGCACTGGTCGACGACCAGCCGCACCGACCCGCAACCGAGCGAGTAGGCGAGACGGATGACGACGATCGGTTCAGACAACCTCACCACCGGTCCGGCGAAGCCGGAGCGGTTCGGTGGCAAGTACCGCGGCGCTCGTCGGGACACGGTTCTGACCGAGGTGGTCTCGACCGACCAGGAGTTGAGCGGGCGGGAGGGTGCTTCCGAGACGACGGATCCTCCGCTATCGCTGCCCTCACTGGACCCGAACCCGCTGATCGAGCCGTCGTTCCCGCCGACGGGCTGGCCGATGGAGCGGCCCGAGTCCCTGGCGGACCACCCGTTGCTGCGTGGTCTGCTGATGGAATTGCCGCCGAAGGGCACCGTGCCCTCGCAGGACTGGCTGGACCGCTGGTTCGAGGCGACCAGGTCGATCCTGGAACTGCTATACGTGCAGAGCGCCAGCCGCCCGCGTTGACAGTGCGACGGCGGGCTGGGCCCGCTCCGCGAAGCGGTTGTGCCGCAGTGCGTGCCGGACCCCGATGGCGATCACCGCGAGCGCACCCACTGTGATCGCCGGCCCGGTGACGCCGGGGTCGGCTCCGAGGTCGGTGCCGGCGGCGGCGATCAACGCCGGCACCGTGGCCAGGGCGGTGACCTGTAGCGGCAGCCCGACGAGCGGGTGGGCCGCTGCGGCGCGCAGCCCGTGTGGCGCGGGGGTGGCGGGGGCACTGGCGAACGCGCCCGCGCCGGCCCACAGCCGGCGGATCCGTCGTACCGAGCAGACGGTCGCCACGAGCGCCGGGCCGGCGGCCACTGTGAGCCCGGCGGCGGCCCGGTCGACCGGCTCGGTGCCGGCGCTGAGCAGTCCGCCGCCGAGCACGGCCGCGGTGAGCGCAACGCCGCTGAGGGCCAGCACCAGCAACCATCCGGTACGCCGACGCAGCATGCGGGTGTTGCGCAGCCGGGGAAGGCCGTCGGCAACGACGCCGGCGGCCAGCCAGACGGCGGCAACCGGGAGCAGGATGGTGAGCTGACTCTCCATGTTCGAGAGTCTTTCCCGAATCCTGGCGAGGCGAATCCGGGCGCGTCCCCCGTTCGCCCCGGACGCCGGGCCCGTAGGGGGTCATCACTTCAAGGTTATGGCCGTTTCGACATGTTCAACTGCCCGACGGCTGACTTACCCTCAGCTAGATCGGCGAGTGTCGATTGATGTTGGGACCGGTGGTCACGTTCCACTGCCGGTCAGAGGGAGGTAGGAAATGGGTCTTCCACGAAGGTCCGTACTGATCGGGGTGGCCGCGGCGACAGTGCTGGCCGTCGGTACCCCGGCCCTGGCCGCCGAACCCGTGGGTGTGGTTCGGGCCGCCGGCGGAGCCACCGCCGTGCCGGACAGCTACATCGTCGTACTCAAGGACAGCGCGGTCGCCCGGGACCGGGTCGGCGACACCGCGAAGCGGCTCTCCGGCCGCCACGGCGGCACTGTGGCCCGCACCTACGGCGCGGCGCTGCGCGGCTTCGAGGTCACCGTGAACGCGAGCGCGGCGGCGCGAATCGCGGCCGACCCGGCTGTGGCGTACGTCGAGCAGAACCACACCGTCTCGATCTCCGGCACGCAGGCCAACCCGCCCTCCTGGGGCCTCGACCGGATCGACCAGCGCAACCTGCCGTTGGACAGCTCCTACACCTACCCGAACACGGCGAGCAACGTGCACGCCTACATCATCGACACCGGCATCCGGTTCTCCCACAACGACTTCGGCGGCCGGGCCACCTCCGGCTACGACGCCGTGGACGGCGGGTCGGCCGACGACTGCAACGGGCACGGCACGCACGTGGCCGGCACTGTCGGCGGATCCACGTACGGGGTGGCCAAGGGCGTCCAGCTCGTCGGCGTACGGGTGCTGAACTGCTCCGGCAGTGGCACCAACGCCGGTGTGATCGGCGGCGTCGACTGGGTCACCGCGAACGCGATCAAGCCGGCGGTGGCGAACATGAGCCTCGGCGGCGGCGCGAACAGCTCACTGGACAACGCCGTCCGCAACTCGATCGCCTCGGGTGTCACGTACGGCCTGGCGGCCGGCAACGACAACGGCGCGAACGCCTGCAACACCTCGCCGGCGCGTACCACCGAAGCCATCACCGTGGGCTCGACGACCAGCTCGGACGCCCGGTCGTCGTTCTCCAACGTCGGCACCTGCCTGGACATCTTCGCCCCCGGCTCGTCGATCACCTCGGCCTGGTACAACAGCAACACCGCCACCAACACGATCAGCGGCACCTCGATGGCCACCCCGCACGTGGTCGGAGCGGCGGCCCTGGTGGCCAGCGCCAACCCGAGCTGGACCCCGGCTCAGGTCCGCAACCAACTGGTGGCCAACGCCACGCCCAACGTGGTGAGCAACCCCGGCTCGGGCTCGCCGAACCTGCTGCTCTACGTGGGCACCGGCAGCACCCCGCCGCCGCCCACCGGCTGCACCGGCACCAACGGCACCGACGTGTCGATCCCGGACGCCGGCTCGGCGGTGACCAGCTCGATCACCATCTCCGGCTGCGGTCGTAACGCCTCCTCGACCTCCACAGTGGCGGTGAACATCGTGCACACCTACCGAGGTGATCTGGTCATCGACCTGCTCGCCCCGGACGGCAGCTCGTACCGGCTGAAGAACAGCAGCACCTCGGACAGCGCCGACAACGTGAACGCCACCTACACGGTCAACGTGTCAGGTGAGGCCGCCGACGGCATCTGGCGACTCCAGGTGCGGGACACCTACTCGGCCGACACCGGCTACATCAACACCTGGACCCTGACCGTCTGACCGGTCCCTGACGACCGAGGCCCCACCCGGCACGCCGGGTGGGGCCTCGCGTCGTACAGATCGGGCTCAGACCGAGAAGGTGGCCGGCCGCTCGGTGGCCGGGGCCGGCGGGCGGGCCTTCCACAGGCCGATCTTCTGCGCGGCGAGCCGGCTCAGGTAGGCCGGGTTGAGGATGACGTAGCGACGCCAGAGCCGCTTCGGCTCCAGACCGAGACGCCAGAACCACTCAAGACCGGCGCGCTGCATCCACGGCGGGGGCTGACGCAGCAGCCCGGCGTGGTAGTCGAAGGCCGCGCCGACCGCCATCAGCGGCATGTCGAGCAGCGGCCGCATGGCGTACGCGAAGACCTCCTGGCGCGGGCAGCCGAGCCCGACCAGCACCAACCGGGCGCCACTGGACCGGATCCGGTCGGCGATCTCGGCGTCCTCACCGGGTTGGACGGCACGGAACTTGGACGGCTCCACCCCGGCGATCTTCAGCGCCGGGAACATCCGCTCCAGGGCCGGGATCAACCGGGCGAGGGTCTCCTCGGTCGAGCCGTACAGGTAGACCGGCAGCCCTTCGTCGGCGAAGCGCGACAGCACGTGCAGGGTCAGGGTCGGCCCGTACACCCTGTCGCTGAGCCCGGCGTGGTGCAGCAGGTTGAGCGCCCACCGCACCGGCTGCCCGTCCGGCGTGACCACGTCGAAGGAGTTGAGCCGCGCGTTGTGCGCAGGGTCGAGCACCCCGGTCATCACACCGTGCACCGCCAACGCGGTCAGCGCGAGGGGACGCCGCTCGTGTGCCGCTGTCACCACCGCATCGGTCGCCGTGGCGTAGTCGGTGGCGTCGACGAGGACGCCGAGCACGTTGCGCTTCGTCCGGGCGCTCATGGCTGGGCCACCCACTTGTCCACGTTGGCCTCGTAGATCTCCCGCAGGATCATCGGCACGTCGTAAGTGATCTTCCAGTCCGGATACTGCGCCTCGAACCGGGCCATGCTGCTGACGTACCACTGGTGGTCGCCGGTGCGGTTCTGCTCGACGTAGTTGATCCGCGCCTCGCGGCCGGTGATCTCCTCAGCGATCCGGAACGCCTCGATGTGCGAGGTGTTGGAGTGCCGGCCGCCACCGAGGTTGTAGACCTCGGCGGATCGCGGGGCCCGGAAGAACGCCTCGAACGCGGTCAGCACGTCGTGCGAGTGGATCGCGTCCCGGACCATCTTGCCCTTGTAACCGAAGAGGTTGTACGTCCGGCCCTCCATGACGCAGCGCATCAGATAGGCCAGGAACCCGTGCAGCTCGGCCGCCGAGTGCGCCGGGCCGGTCAGCGTGCCGCCCCGGAAGCAGGCGGTCTTCATGTCGAAGTAGCGCCCGTACTCCTGGACCATCACGTCCGCGGCGACCTTGGAGGCGCCGAAGACCGAGTGCAGCGAGTGGTCGATCGACATCTCTTCGGTGATGCCCTGGTACCAGCGGTGGTCCTCGGGCAGCTCGTACCGGGTCTCCAACTCGATGAGCGGCAGGCTGTTGGGCCGGTCGCCGTACACCTTGTTGGTGGAGCAGTGGATGAACGGCGCGTCGATGGCGTGCCGGCGGGTGTTCTCCAGCATGTTGAGCGTGCCGCCGGCGTTCACGTCGAAGTCCGTGTACGGCTCCTTGGCTGCCCAGTCATGGCTCGGCTGGGCGGCGCTGTGGATCACCACGGCAATGTCCTTGCCGTACTTCTTGAACACCTGCTCCAGGCCGTCCCGGTCCCGGATGTCCACCGCGAAGTGGGTGTACGCGTTACCCAGGTCACGGCCGAGCCGTTCCAGGCTCCACGAGGTGGAGCCGTCCTCGCCGAAGAAGTACCGGCGCATGTCGTTGTCGATGCCGACGACATCCAGACCGAGGCCGGCGAAATGCCGAACCGCTTCGGAGCCGATCAGACCACCCGACCCTGTCACCAACGCGACACTCACACGCCACTCCTGGTCCATTGGAGGCAGAATCCATCGGAGCATAGCGTGACGTCCAGCACGCCCCGATATGACGGAAGGGCCCCGCATGAAGCGGAGCCCTCGTCGGTGGTGGGGATGGGGGGAGTTGAACCCCCACGCCCTTTCGGGCACACGGACCTGAACCGTGCGCGTCTGCCATTCCGCCACATCCCCGTGGCACAACCCGGAACACTCTAGCCGCCCGGCCCCGCCGTCTCCAACGGGCCTCGGGAATACTACGCTGTCCCTGACGCTCGCCACGAGCGATTACCGTTCGTGGCGGACGAAAGATTAGCACGACAGTCCCGGCCCTTCCGAACGGGTCGAGACCAGCCGGCCGAGCGGCGTGTGAGCTGCGCGCGCGCCGGCCGGATACCATCATGTCCTCGGGACCCGAGGAGGAGCCGGTGAGCGTGCTGCAACGCTTCGAGAAGCGTCTGGAAGGCCTGGTCGAAGGGGCCTTCGCCAAGGTCTTCAAAGGGGTGGTCCACCCCGTGGAGATCCTCAACGCCATGCAGCGGGAGGCCGAGGCGCACAAGGCGATCCTGGCCGGTGGGCGCACGTTGGTGCCCAACCGCTACGTGATCGATCTCTCGCCGTTCGACCACACCCGGCTGGCGCCGTACGCCGCCGCGCTGGCCCAGGAGTTGGCCCAGTCGCAGGCGGAGTTCATCGGCGAGCAGGCGTGGACGGTCTACGGCGACGTGATCGTCGAGATCGAGCGAGGCGAGGGTCTGGACACGGGCATGTTCCGTGTCACGGCCGAGGTCTACACCGGCGGCGAGGTCGCCCCGGTGTCGGCGCCCGGCTATGACGCCGGCCCGCCCGCCTACCCCGCGTACGACCAGGGCGGTGGCTACGGCCCGCCGCCCGGGCACGGTGGCGGTCGCAACGTGCGGCTGGTCTCCGGCGACGGTCGCACCTACCCCCTCCAGATGGGGTCGACGGTGATCGGTCGCGGCGACCAGGCCAACCTGCGTCTGCCCGACGTCGGCATCTCCCGGCGACACGCCCGGCTGGATTTCGACGGGGGCCAGGTCGTGTTGACCGACCTCGGCTCGACCAACGGCACCATGGTGAACGGGCAGCGGGTCTCCGCCGTCGCGCTCAACCCCGGTGACATGGTCCAGCTCGGGACGACGACGCTGACCTTCCGCGTGGACGGCTGACCCGCCTTGCCGGAACTGGTCATCACCGTTGCCCGGTTCGGGTTCCTGATCCTGCTGTGGATCTTCGTGTTCACTGTGGTCGGCGTGATCCGCCGGGACCTCTTCGCGGGCGCCCGGTCGGGTCGTCTGGTGGCCGCGCCACGCGCGGTGGGCGCCTCGACGGGGCAGGCGGCCAAGCCAGCGAAGGTGAAGCGGGGCAGAGCGGCGCACCAGCTGGTGGTGACGGCCGGTCAGCTGGCCGGCACCAAAATCACTCTCGGTGAAGCGCAGATCACCATCGGTCGGGCTGAGGACTCCACCCTGGTCATCACCGACGACTACGCCTCCGCGCGACACGCCCGGCTCGTGCCGCGTGAGGGGCAGTGGTACGTCGAGGACCTCGGCTCGACTAACGGCACGTACCTCGATCGCGCTAAGGTCTCCGGACCAACCCCCGTCCCCCTCGGCGTGCCGATCCGGATCGGCCGCACTTCCCTCGAATTACGGCCATGACTCTGACCCTGCGCTATGCGGCCCACAGCGACCGCGGTCTGATCCGAGACGGCAATCAAGACTCCGTCTACGCCGGGCCGCGGTTACTCGCCGTTGCCGACGGCATGGGCGGTATGGCCGCCGGTGACGTCGCCAGCAACATCGTCATCGGTGCCATGGCGCCGCTCGACGAGGACGTCCCGGGGGACGCTCTCGTCGATGCGTTGCGTTCGGCAGTGGGCACCGCCAACCAACAACTCCGCGACACGGTGGACGCCAACCCACAGCTGGAGGGGATGGGCACCACGCTGACGGCGACCCTCTTCACCGGCAGCAAGCTGGGCATGGTCCACATTGGCGACTCGCGGGCCTACCTGCTGCGCAATGGCGAGTTCGCGCAGATCACCAAGGACGACACCTACGTCCAGATGCTGGTCGACGAAGGCCGCATCAGCGCCGAGGAGGCGAGCAGTCACCCGCAGCGGTCGCTGCTCACCCGTGCCCTCGACGGTCGGGACATCGACCCGGAATACTCGGTCCGCCAGGTCATGCCCGGCGACCGGTACCTGATCTGCAGCGACGGCCTGTCCGGTGTGGTCAGCGCCGAAACCATCGGCGAGACCCTGCGGGAGTACACCGACCCGCAGCAGTGCGTCGAGCGGCTCGTGCAGCTCGCGCTGCGCGGCGGTGGGCCGGACAACATCACGGTGATCATCGCCGACGCCACGGACCAGGACATCGTCGAGGCGACCCCGATCGTGGGCGGCGCCGCCGCCCGGGACCGGGGCATGGCGACCTCCGCCGACGACTCGACTCCGGCGGCCCGAGCCTCGGCGCTCTCCGCGCCGCGTCCGGCCGCCCCCGAGGAACCGGCGGCCTCCGACGATGACGCCGACCGGCCGAAGCGACGCCCGGTCCGGACCGCCGCCATGGCGCTGGCCCTGCTGGTGATCGTCGGCGGTGCGGCGTTCGGTGGTTGGACGTACACCCAGCGGCAGTACTACGTGGGAGCCACCGAAGAGGGCCAGGTTGCCGTCTTCCGCGGTGTCCAGGGTCAGATCGCCGGGATGGATCTGTCCAGCGTGCACCGCCGCAGCGGCACCCGCCTGGACGACCTCACGGTCGCCGCGCAGGACACCGTCAAGGTCGGCATCCGAGCCAAGAGTGAGCCGGACGCCGAGCGTCAGCTCGCCGAGCTGACCAGCGACACGCCGAGCAACCCCAACCTGAAGCCGCTCTGCCCGCTCGACCCGACCGCCGCCGGGGTCAACACGCCGACGCCGACCCCGGTCGGCTCGACGCCGACCCCGAACGGCAGCCCGAGCGCCAACGCGTCGCCGACCCCCAACGGGGTTGTCAGCGCAAGCCCGACCGCCGGTGCCACCACTGCACTCGGTGGGGCCGGCGCGACCACCACACCCGACGTCACGCCCTCCGACTCGGCCACGCCGGCGCTCGACCCGGCCGGCTGCCGGTCTCCTGAGTGAGCGTCGGCTGAGATCCTGAGGACTCCACCCGTGACCGTAGCGGCCACACCGGCACCCTCGCCCGCCACCGCGGGCGAGCAATCCGGCGTACGCCTGGCGCGGTCGCGCCGCAACGCCGAGCTGTACCTGCTGTTGCTCGCGATGGTGCTGGTGGCCGCGTACGGGGCGACCGTCGAGGCGAACCTGCTGGACACGGTCACCTCGGACTTCTGGATGCCGGCCGCCGCGCTCGGCGCGGTCTTCCTCGGCCTGCACCTGGTCATCCGGTTCCTCGCCCCGTTCGCCGATCCGGCGCTGTTGCCTGCGGTGGCCCTGCTCAACGGGCTCGGGGTGGGCTTCCTGCGCCGGATCGACCTGGGCGACGCCCCGGTGGCCGAGCGGGAGAGCCTGGCAGTCTTCGCGGGGCAGGGCGGACGTCAGCTGGCCTGGACGCTCGGTGCGGTGATCCTCGCCGCCGGCCTGCTCGCGATCATGCGTGACCACCGGTCGATCTCGCGGTACGCGTACACCCTGGGGTTGGCCGGCATCGTGCTGGTGATGATCCCGGCGGTGCTGCCGTCGAGTATCTCCGAGATCAACGGCGCGAAGCTGTGGGTCCGGGTCGGCAGCTTCTCCATCCAGCCGGGTGAGTTCGCCAAGTTGGCGCTGCTGGTCTTCTTCGCCTACTACCTGGTCCGCAAGCGTGAGGTGCTGTCGCTGGCCAGCCGGCGCTTCCTCGGCATCGACTTCCCGCGTGGCCGTGACCTCGGGCCGGTGGTCGGCGTCTGGCTGATCAGCGTCCTGGTGCTGGTGTTCGAGAAGGACCTGGGCACCTCGCTGCTCTACTTCGGCATGTTCGTGGTGACGCTCTACATCGCCACCGAACGGGTCAGCTGGCTGCTGATCGGCCTGGTCCTCTTCTTCGGCGGCGCGTACCTCGCCTACGTCCTCGGCTCGACTGTCGGCGGGCCGTTCGCCAACTTCTACGTGCGGGCGGAGATCTGGCTCGACCCGTTCGCCGACCCGACGAACAAGGGCTACCAACTCGTGCAGGGCCTGCTGGCCCTGGGCACGGGCGGCCTCTTCGGCGCCGGGCCGGGCGGCGGTCAGCCGGAGATCCTGCCCGAGGTGCAGAACGACTTCATCTTCGCCGGCATCGGTGAGGAGATCGGCCTGTTCGGCCTCTCCGCGCTGCTCGTCGTCTACCTGCTCATCGTGGAGCGCGGGCTGCGCGCGGCACTCGCGGTACGGGACTCGTTCGGCAAGCTGCTCGCCGGCGGTCTCGCGTTCACCCTCGGTCTCCAGGTCTTCGTGATCGTCGGCGGGATCAGCAAGCTCATTCCGCTGACCGGTCAGACCACCCCGTTCCTGTCCGCCGGCGGGTCGTCGCTGATGGCCAACTGGCTGCTCATCGCGGTGCTGCTGCGGGTCTCCGACGGCGCCCGCCGACCGGTGACCGGAGGAGGCGGCGGCAAGGCGGCCCGTCCCAGCGGTGGCCCGCCCGAGCAGCTGCACGGTGCTCCCACGGAGGTGATCAAGCCGTGAACGCACCCCTGCGCCGCGTTGGCGTCGTCGTCATGGTCCTGTTCGGTCTGCTCTTCGCCAACCTCAACTGGATCCAGGCATACAAGGCGGATGAATACCGGACCAGCGACTACAACGGTCGGGTCCAGGTCGCCGAGTACGACCGTAAGCGCGGCAACATCGAGGCTGGCGGCACGGCGGTGGCCACGAGCAAGGAGACCACCGGCAACCTGAAGTTCCTGCGCACCTATCCCAGCGGCGCCAAGTACGCCCATGTGCTCGGCTACAAGCCGGTCAACCTGGCCGACCAGGGCATCGAGCAGGTGGAGAACGACTTCCTGGCCGGCACCAGCGACCAGCTGATCGGCGACCGGTTGAAGGACATGTTCACCGGCGACGACACCGGTGGCGGCAACGTGCTGCTCACGCTCTCCAAGCGGGCCCAGGACGTGGCGTACGACCAGTTGCGCAACAACGAGGTGGGTGCGAAGCGGGGCGCGGCGATCGCCGTCGACCCGCGTACCGGTGCCATTCAGGCGCTGGTCTCCATGCCGAGCTTCGACCCGAATCCGCTGGCCAGCCACGACACCAACGAGGCAGCGGCGGCGTACAACAAGCTGGAGAAGGACCCGGATGAGCCGCTGAAGAATCGCGCGCTTGGCGAGACGCTGCCGCCGGGTTCCACCTTCAAGATCGTGGTGGCTGCGGCGGCGCTGGAGAACGGCGTCACCAAGACCACCCAGATCCCGGCCGGTTCCAGCTACACCGCGCCCACCTCGGGCACCCCGATCCGCAACGCCGATCCGTCGATCTGCCCGACCCGGCAGGTCACCCTTCTGGAGGCGGTCACCGAATCGTGCAACACCGGCTTCGCCCAGCTCGGTGTGCGGCTTGGCGCGGAGACCCTCAAGGAGAAGGCCCGGCAGTTCGGTTTCGAGCAGGAGGACCTGACCGTCGGCCAGCTAGGCGAGGGCGGCCTGCCCACGGCGGCCAGCCGGACCGGGACCATGCAGAACCAGGACGGCAGCACCGACCCGGCCGCGCTGGCCCAGTCCTCGATCGGCCAGAACAACGTTCGGATGACCCCGCTCGAAGGCGCCATGATCGCCGGCTCGATCGCCAACAACGGCAGCCAGATGCGGCCGTACCTGGTGCGGCAGCTGCTCGCGCCGGACCGGACCACCAGCTACTACACGGCAAAGGCGCGGGAGCTGCGCCAGCCCGTCGAGCCGCCGGTCGCCGCCGACCTGCGCGAGATGATGGTCAGTGTGGTCCAGAACGGCACCGGGCGGAAGGCCGCGATCAACGGCTACACGGTCGGCGGCAAGACAGGCACCGCCCAGTCCGCCCCGGACCGGCCCGACCACGGCTGGTTCATCGGCTTCGCCCTGGACAAGAACGGCAACCCGGTCTCCGCGGTCTGCGTGGTGCTGGAGCAGGCCGGCCCCGGTGGTAGTGGCGAAGCCGCTCGGATCGCCGGTCAGATCATGCGGGCCGCCATCGCCGACCCAGGGGGTCGCTGACATGCTCAGCCCCGGCGTGCAGCTCGGCAACCGATACCGTCTCGACGAGCGGATCGCCAGCGGCGGCATGGGCGACGTCTGGCGCGGCACCGACCAGGTGCTCGGCCGGACGGTCGCGGTGAAGAGCCTGCTCCCCGCCCTGCTCGACGACCCCGACTTCGGTGAGCGGTTCCGCCACGAGGCCCGCACGATGGCCACCATCAACCACCCCGGCGTGGTGGACGTCTACGACTTCGGCAACGACCAGCAGATCGCCTTCCTGGTAATGGAGTACGTCGAGGGTGACGCCCTGTCGTCCACGTTGAGCCGGGTCGGCCGGCTCACCCCGGCGCGGACGATGGCCCTCGTCGCGCAGGCCGCCGACGCGCTGCACGCCGCGCACGAGAAGGGCATCGTGCACCGCGACGTCAAGCCGGGCAACCTGCTGGTCCGGCCCAACGGCACGCTGGTGCTCACCGACTTCGGCATCGCCCGCTCCGACATGGTCGGCCAGCTCACCGCCGCCGGTTCGGTGCTCGGCACCGCCTCGTACATCTCGCCGGAGCAGGCCACCGGCGGCGTGGCCACCCCGGCGTCCGACGTGTACGCCCTCGGCGTGGTCGCCTACCAGTGCCTGGCCGGTCGGCGGCCGTTCGAGGGCGACAACCCCCTCGACATCGCGATGCGGCACGTCCGGGAGACGCCACGGCCACTGCCGGCCGACATCCCCCCGCAGGTGCGCGCCCTTGTCGAACGGGCGTTGGCGAAGGATCCGGCCGCCCGCTGGCCGAGCGCCGCCGCACTGGCCGGGGTCGCCCGTCAGCTCAAGGCCGCGCTCTCCCAGCAGGCCCGGGCCGCCGGCAACTCCGGGCCGGTCTCCGCGGCGCCCGCCTCACCCGCCGCGCCCGGTCGGGCCCAGGTGCCGCAGGCACACCAGATGCGTCCGCCGACTGCCCGCCCACCGGTGGCCGGAGCGAGGCCGACAGCGATCGCACCCGCCCAACAGCCACGCCCCACCGCCGTCGCGCCGGCCGTCCAGCCCGTCCGGACACCTGGCGCACCGAACGGCTACCCGCGCGGTGCGGCAGCGGTGCCGTCCGGGCCACCCCGGCAGGAACACCCGCCGGCGTACGTCCGGCAGGCCGGCCCGGCGACACCGTCACCGCAGCCCCAGCGGTCCCGGCCTGGAATGGTGCTCCTCGCCATCCTGCTGGCCGTGCTGGTCCTGCTCTGCTCTGGCGTGATTTCCTACAACCTGCGGAAGCAGTCGCAGGCCGGTGTATCCGCCGGGCTGGCGCCGCGCACCGTGACGTCCGGCGCGCTACGACTCGACGGGCGCGACGATCCGACCCGGACGTCGTACCGTCGGGAGGTACGACTCCAGCCGGGCGACGGCGGGGCGACGACGAGCGAAGGACGACAGACGCGATGACAGCGCAGGCCCGCCTGCTCGGTGGCAGGTACCAGGTCGGCGAGCTGCTCGGCTATGGCGGCATGGCCGAGGTGCACCGTGGTCGCGATCTCCGGCTCGGTCGGGACGTCGCGATCAAGATGCTCCGCACCGACCTCGCCCGGGACGCGACGTTCCAGATGCGGTTCCGCCGGGAGGCGCAGAACGCCGCCTCGCTCAACCACCCGGCCATCGTGGCGGTCTACGACACCGGCGAGGAGACCGCGCCGACCGGTGAGACGCTGCCGTTCATCGTCATGGAGTTCGTCAACGGGCGGACCTTGAAGGAGGTCCTCGGCGCCGAGGGGCGACTGCAACCGCGCCGTGCGCTGGAGATCTGCGCCGACATGTGCGCCGCACTGGAGTTCAGCCACCGGCACGGGATCATCCACCGGGACATCAAGCCCGGCAACGTGATGCTCACCCAGACCGGCCAGGTCAAGGTGATGGACTTCGGCATCGCTCGGGCGCTGGCCAGCGGCGCGACCACGATGACCCAGACCAGCGCGGTCATCGGCACGGCCCAGTATCTTTCACCGGAGCAGGCACGCGGCGAGGCCGTCGACGCCCGCTCCGACGTGTACGCGGCCGGCTGCGTGCTCTTCGAGTTGGTCTGCGGGCACCCGCCGTTCGTCGGGGACAGCCCGGTCAGCGTCGCGTACCAGCACGTACGGGAGACGCCGCCGACGCCGAGCGACATCAACCCGGACGTCACCCCGGCCGTCGACGCGATAGTGCTCAAGGCGCTGTCGAAGAACCCGCTCAACCGCTATCAGAGTGCTGGCGAGATGCGGGCCGACCTGCTCCGCGCCGCCGCCGGCCGGCCCGTGCTGGCCACACCTGTGCTGCGCGAGGCGGAGACGGTGGCGATGGCCCCGGCCGGCGGTGGGGGCGGCTATCCGCCTTCCGGCCGTGGGCCGCAGACCGGGCAGATCCCGGCCCGGGTGGGCGACCCCCGCCAGCGCAAGGCGTCCTCCTGGCTGATAGCGATGTTCAGCGCGGTCGGCGTACTGGCGGTGATCGCCCTGGTCGCCGCACTGCTCTGGAGCCAGCAGAAGGGCAACGACCTGAAGTCGGTGCCCACCCTCACCGGCAAGACCCGGGACGTGGCGATCGCCGAGATCCAGAAAGCCGGTCTGTCCGCACAGGTGGGTGACCCGGTGCTGGCAAGTGACTGCACCGAGGGCACTGTCGTTCAGCAGAACCCGCTGCCGACCACCCAGGTGAAGCAGAACGGCACTGTCACCATTCAGATCTGTGGTGGGAAGCCCGAGGTGCGCGTTCCCGCCGGGCTCAAGGGCAGCAAGCGGGAGAGCGCTATCGCCCGGCTCACCGAGGCGAAGCTCAAGTACGACATCAACACGGTGAACGACGAGGCGAGCCAGGACGAGGTACTGAAGGTCGAGCCGCCCGAGGGCGAGAGCGTCCCCGAGGGCACGAAGGTCACGCTCACTGTCTCGAACGGCAAGGTCCGCGAGGTGCCGGACGTCGTCGGGTTGAGCCAGGAGGAGGCCACCCGCGTCCTCCGGAACGCCGGCTTCACTGTCGTCGTGCAGGACGGGCCGGAGGTTCCCGCCGACCAGGCGGGGAAGGTCACCGACCAGAGCCCGAACGGCAAGGAGAAGAAGCCCACCGGCACGAGGGTGACCATCAAGGTGAGTCAGCCGGAGCCGGAAACCGACCCGACGCCCACAGGGACGCCGACGACCACGCCGACGGGCACGCCGACCACTCCCGGCGGTGGGGGCGGCATCGGTCTGCCGATCCCGCCTCCGCCGGGCCGGCCCCAGGACTAGGCCACCTCCGGGCATCGGCATGACCGAGGCTGAATCGTCGGCGGTCGGGCCGGTGCGGCGGTGGCCCCGACACCTTCGCCGGCTGGCCGTCGCGGGCCTCGTCGTCCTGGTGCTGGCCAGCTCCCCGTGGCTGTGGACGACGCTCGCCGCACGCGGCCACCTGTACGCCGTCGCCGACGCGCCGGCCGCCGACGTGGTGATCGTCCTCGGCACCGAAGTGGCACCCGATCGGCAGCGACCGGGGGATCGTCTCGCCGGCCGCCTGGACACCGCCGCCGAATTGGTGAACAGCGGGCGGGCCACTGTCGTCCTCGTGTCGGGCGACGGCGGAGGCGCGTCAGGCGACGAACCGGCGGTGATGGCGAACTACCTCGCCGAGCGCGGCGTCGACAGGCGTCGGGTGGTGGCCGACCCGTTCGGCCTGGACACCTACGACAGCTGCGCGAGAGCGCGGGAGGTGTACGGCGTCGAGCGGGCCCTGATCGTCACCCAGTCGTACCACCTGTCGCGGGCGGTGACGCTGTGCCGGCAGCTCGGCGTCGACGCCGACGGGGTGACCGCCCGCTGCGATGGTTGCGGTGCCGCCCTGCTCGCCGAGAAGTCGGCTCGGGACTACTTCGCCAGTGGCAAAGCGGCGTGGGATGCGGTGCGCGACCGACCGCCAGCGGTGCGTTCGCCTGCGAATTCCGCTGTCCAGGACGCGCTGCGTGGCTGACCCGACCGGCACCGGCTCCCGACGTCAGGGTGCCTGAGCCCTGACGGTCCGGCCCCCTCAGGTGGTGGCGAAGGCCGCCAGACGACGCGCGTCCACCTCGGCGGCCAGCGCGGGTGCCCGCTCCAGCGCCTCGGGGTGACCGCAACTGGCCAGCCAGTTGGCCAGCATCAGGTGACCGCCCTCGGTGAGCACCGACTCCGGGTGGAACTGGACGCCCTCGATGGGCAGCGTCCGGTGCCGCATCGCCATCACCACGCCGGAGCCGGTCCAGCCGGTGACCTCCAGCTCGTCGGGGAGCGTCTCGGGCAGCACGGCGAGCGAGTGGTACCGGGTGGCGGTGAACGGGTCGGGCAGACCGGCGAGTACGCCGACCGAGTGGTGTCGTACCTCGGAGGTCTTGCCGTGCAGCAGCTCGGGGGCGCGCGTCACTGTCGCCCCGAAGGCCTCGCCGATCGCCTGGTGACCGAGGCAGACGCCGAAGATCGGCAGCTGGCCCGCGTACTCCCGGATGACGTCCAGGCAGATGCCGGCCCGATCCGGGCTGCCCGGACCGGGCGACAGCAGGATGCCGTCCGCGCCAACAGTGCCCACCTCGGCGACGTCGATCTCGTCGTTGCGACGGACCTCGCAGTCCACGCCGAGCTGGCCCAGATACTGCACCAGGTTGAAGACGAAGGAGTCGTAGTTGTCGATCACCAGGACGCGCATGGTCACCTGCTCGGGGAGGGGGGCGCGGGGTTGTTCTGGTCGGTGTCGTACGGCAGTTCGTGATCGTCGCCGGCCGGGGTCTCCCCGGTCACCGGATCGCCGCCGCCACCAGTCTCGGCGGGTACGCCGGACTCGACCTGCACGTCGTCGAAGGGCAGCAGGGGCTCGGCCCATGGGAAGGCGACGTACCACAGCAGAGCCACCGTGGCGGCCACCAGGAGCACCGAGCCGGTCAGCTTTCCGACCACGCCGAACGGCAGCTTGCGCCAGATGAACGCGTACACCGGGTCAGCCTCCCAGCTCCGCCGGACGGCCCGCGGACTTGGGTTGGGTGCGGTCCAGTTCGGCGTGGATGATCAGGCGCTGGTAGTTGTCGAACTTCGGGTTGCACGTGGTGAGGGTGAGCATCCGCTTGGTTGCCTTCTTGTTCGGCTCGCCGGGCACCGGCGCCACCACCTCGACCTGGGTCGGCCGGACGATGCGGGACTGCGACACCCGGTAGACGTACCAGTCGGTCTTGCTCTCGACCACGATCGGGTCGCCCTCGTCCAGCTCGTCGAGCCGCCAGAAGGTGGCCCGGTTGCGGTGGCCGGCGACGGAGAAGTTGCCCACCTGGCCGGGGAGCGCGCTGGTCGGGTAGTGGCCGGGGGCGAAGCGGATGTCCTGCTGAGTGACGCCCTCGACGACGACCCAGTTCTTGTCGAGCTTGGGGATGTAGAGGCCCGCGAGAGGCTTTCCGCGTACCGGTGGGGAGGGTTTGACGCTCGGGCCCACCGACGGGGCGACAGTCGGGTCGTCGGTGGGACCCCAGGCCTGGGCCAACTCGTTGTTGAGGTCGTTCTGGTGGGCGTCGACGATCGCCGACTTGCCCCAGACCTCGTAGCCGGCGAAGAGCAGGACCACCAGGCCGAAGGTGATCAGGATTTCGCCGGTGACGCGGACCCCGGTGCGCAGTCGCGAACCGAACGACGGACGGGTCAGCTCGGAGTAGACGCTCTTGTAGCCCTCGCCGGTCTGGTGCGGCCGGAGTTGCACCACCCGCTCGCCGCGTCGGGGTTGGGGAGGTTCGGCGGAGTTGGCGCCGGCCGGTTCATCCGGGACGGCGGTGCGGGGGACGGCACCCATCAACGCGGTCGAGTCCATGGTCGGCGGCCTGCTGGCAGGAGTGGCGGGCACGGCCGGAATCAACGCGGTGGCGGCCGGATCGTCGCCGCGATCCCCGCCAGCGCTCGGCGGGACCCGGCTCGGCCCGGTCGGCGGGACCCGATTCGGCCCGCTCGGCGGGAAGCCTTCCGGTCCGGCCGCTGCGACGCGGTCGGGGGCGGCCGGGGAGACCGGTGCGGCCGGGGAGCCGGTGGGTCGGCCGGGCCGAGCGGTGACCTGCGGAATGTACGCGGTCGGCGAGTCGGCCAGCGGCGGCGTCGAGGGCCCGGAGGAGACAGGCCGGCCCGGTGTGCCGGAGGCCGCCGGCCGGGTCGGCATCGGCATCCCGCCGGGCGTGGCCGGGCGGGTCGGTGCGGCACCTGGCGGGTTGCCGGTGGTCGGCGGTCGGGTCGGTGCGGCACCCGGCGCGGTCGGTCGGGTGGACGAGGCGCTGGGTGCGGGGGGTCGGGTCGGGGCGTTGCCTGGGGCAGCGGGCCGAACCGGGCCCTGGTTGCTGGCGGGTGGTCGGTCGGGGGTGGTCGCGGGGGGAACCGCAGGACCGCCGTGTGAGCCCGGCCGGGCGGCTGCGCTGCCCGGCCAGGGCGGCGGCGCTTCGGCACCCGGGCGGCCCGGGGTCCCGTTCGGCTCGGGTCGGGTCGCGCTCGGCGGCTGCTGCTGGGTTGGCGGTTGCTGCTCGGCTCGTGGCGGTTGCAGCACCGGCTCGGGCCAGTTGCTGGCCGGGGTCGGTCGGCCCGGTGCCGGCTCGGGCCTGTCGAACTTGGGCAGAAAGGCGGTCGGCTCGTCGGTCTGGTCCCGGTGTCGCCCGTCGCGTTGCTCGTCCGGCCCGCTCACTTGGGCACCGTAGCCGAGCGCAGGGCGGTGGAGTCCTCAAATGCGGGAACTCGCACCGTGGAGGCCGTCTCGTTGTAGCCAAGCTGGTAGTCGTCGACCGCGTCCTTGAACAACCGGACTCCCTGAGAGCTGGCGAGGGCCTGCTGGAGGGCAGCGGGATCGCCGATCGCTACGATCTTGAACGGTGGGGAGTACACCCGGCCGTGCAGTAGCAGGGTGTTACCGACGCAGCGTACCGCGCTGGTGGTGAGCACGCGGACATTCATGATTGACATGGCCTCCGCTCCGCCGGCCCAGAGCGCGTTGACCACCGCCTGCACGTCCCCCTGATGCACCACCAGGTCGTCGTTGCTGGCGTCCGACTGCGTCTGGTCGAGCTGGGGCGCGTCGTTCAGCTCGACGGTGACCCCGGGCCCGCTGAGGGCGGTGAACCCGGCGTTCTGGAGGCTGCCCTGGGCGCGATTCTGCTGAGCCTTGATCGGCGCGTCCGAGCCGGCCAGCGTGTTGGTCCGTTGTTCGACCTCGCCACGCAGTGTGGCGGCGCGGCGCTCGCTGGCGGCGACCTGTTCGCGGCGGTCCTCGATGAGCTGGTTGAGCTGGGGTCGCCGGTCCTCCCGGAGAGCGGTGCCGCCTGCGGTGGTCGCGGTGGTGGTGAAGAGCAACCCGGCCGCTGCGGCGATCAGTGGCACCCCGATCGACCAGCCCGGACGGCGTTGGCGCGGTCGCCGGGGCAGCAGCCCGGCGGCGGCCCGTCGGAGGACCTTCTGCCAGGAGGTTGCGCCGGATGTGTACTCCACCGAGCGTTCCTTCCGCGTGTCGGGGATCGGTCCGTGCCGGCTGGGCCGGTGATGCGAACAGTCCCGCCTCTTTCGGTCACTCCGTGCACCGGCCTGACCCCATTCGTGGTCCAGGCGGCCAATCGGGACTACGCTAGCTCTCGAACATTATTGGCCATGGACCGTCGCCCCCGCGCCCGGTTGTCAGGCCGGACGAGGTCGTCACCCCTCTGGAGAGCGCCGTGCCCAAGTCTCAGGTCCGTAAGAAGAAGGTGTACACCCCGCCGACGGACGTTCGTCCGACGACGACGGCGTCGTCGCGCAAGCCTAGCCCGGTGTGGTTGCCGATCACCGCGGTCGCCTTGATCGTCGTCGGGATCGGCTGGCTGGTTCTCTACTACCTGTCCGAGCAGGAGTACCCGGTCATGGCGTGGGGTTACTGGAACCTCGCCGTCGGCTTCGGTGCGATGGTCGCTTCGCTGGCGTTGCTCTCTCGCTGGCGCTGATCCGGGCAGACCGCCGCGTCGGCGGTCCCACGTCACCCCGTCGAGCCCCTGCCCAGCAGGATCGGGTGGGGCCCCCTATGGTGTGCGCAGGCAGCGCGGCCTACTGCGAGATGACTCACGTTACCGCTGGGTAACCTTCGCGTAGGCTGCACTGCATGACCGAGCAGAGCGAGGTCATCAGGCAGCAGACCGGGGAGGCCAACTCGATGGGCAGCGTCCAGATCGTCACCACGATCCTCGCAGCCGCCATCACCGCCGTGGCGGTGTGGCTTGCGGTGCGTGCGGTCCTGAAGATGGTGGCAGTCATCCGGCTCGGGCAACCCGCGCCGGAGCGGTTCTCCGACAAGGTCGCCCGCGCCAGGACGATGCTGGTGGAGACAGCCGGCCATACGCGGATGCTCAAGTGGGGCGTGGTGGGCGCCGCGCACTGGTTCGTGATGGTCGGTTTTGTCGTGCTGTCGCTGCTGGTGCTCGAGGCGTACTTCGAGGTGGTCACCACCGACGGCGGTCTGCCGATCATCGGGCACTGGACGATCTTCGGTCTGGTCACCGAGATCATCGGGGTGCTGGGTCTGGTCGGCATCCTGGTGCTGATGGCGATCCGGCTGCGCAACCGGCCGACCCGCCCGGGTGGGCGGTCCCGGTTCACCGGCTCGACAATGTGGCAGGGCTACTTCGTCGAGTGGATCGTGCTGCTGGTCCTGATCTTCGGCTTCGTGATCCGGGGCTTCAAGGTCGCCACCGACCACTTCGAGTTCCCGTTCTGGGCCACCCCGGTCAGCCACGCGGTCGGTGCGGTGCTGCCCGACTGGGCGGACGGCGTCAGCGTCGCCGCGGCCATCAAGATCATTATTTCGATGACCTGGCTGATCGTCATCTCCCTGAACGTCACGATGGGCGTCGCCTGGCACCGCTTCCTGGCGTTCCCCAACATCTTCTTCAAGCGGGAGCCGGCCAGGCCGGCCGGCTCCGGTCTCGGCGCGCTGCGCCCGATGACGAGCCAGGGCAAGCCGCTCGACTTCGAGGAGGCCGACCCGGAGAAGGACCAGTTCGGCGTCGCCCACGTCGAGCAGTTCAGCTGGAAGGGCCTCCTGGACTTCAGCACCTGCACCGAGTGCGGTCGCTGCCAGTCGCAGTGCCCGGCCTGGAACACCGGCAAGCCCCTGTCGCCCAAGCTGCTCATCCTGAGTCTGCGCGACCACGCGTACGCCAAGGCGCCCTACCTGCTGGCCGGCGGCGGCAAGGACCTGACCGGCGAGGAGAAGGCCACCCAGGCCCAACTCGCCCACCTGGACGTGCTGGCCCTCGCCGAGGCCGACAAGCCGTTGATCGGCACCGCCGAGGAGGGCGGTGTCATCGACCCGGACGTGCTCTGGTCCTGCACCACCTGCGGTGCCTGCGTCGAGCAGTGCCCCGTCGACATCGAACACGTCGACCACATTGTCGACATGCGCCGCTACCAGGTGCTCATCGAGTCGAGCTTCCCCTCCGAGGCCGGGGTGATGCTGCGCAACCTGGAGAACAAGGGCAACCCGTGGGGTGCCCCGCAGAACACCCGCGAGGACTGGACCAAGGGCCTGGACTTCGAGGTGCCCCGGGTCGGCGAGGTGGACGACTTCGAGTACCTGTTCTGGGTCGGCTGCGCCGGCGCGTTCGAGGACCGGGCCAAGAAGACCACCCGCGCGGTGGCCACGCTGCTCAACGAGGCGGGCGTGAAGTTCGCGATCCTGGGCGAGGGCGAGACCTGCTCCGGCGACCCGGCGCGACGGATCGGCAACGAGTTCGTCTTCCAGATGCTCGCCCAGCAGAACGTGGAGACGCTGAACGAGGCGTTCGAGGGCCGCGAGAAGGCGAAGCGCAAGATCGTCGCGACCTGCCCGCACTGCTTCAACACACTGGGCAACGAGTACGGGCAGCTCGGCGGGGAGTTCGAGGTGGTCCACCACACCCAACTGCTCGCGCACCTGGTGTCCACCGGCAAGCTCACGCCGGTGCAGCCGGTCGACGGTGGCGTCACCTACCACGACCCCTGCTACCTGGGTCGGCACAACCGCGTCTTCGCGGCCCCCCGAGAGGTCCTCGGCGACGCCATCGCGGGCGACCTGACCGAGATGCCGCGTAACAGCGAGCGCTCCTTCTGCTGCGGCGCCGGTGGCGCCCGGATGTGGATGGAGGAGAAGATCGGCAAGCGGATCAACGTGGACCGGGTCGAGGAGGCCATGGCCACCGGGGCGAAGACGGTCGCCGTCGGTTGCCCCTTCTGCTCGACGATGCTCAGCGACGGGGTCAACGGCAAGGGCGCCGGCGAGCAGGTCGAGGTGATCGACGTGGCGACCGTCCTGCTGCGCTCGGTGAAGCCGGCGGCCCCGACCGCTGAGCCGGAGGTCGCGCCGACCGCAGGCTGAGGCGTACCCCCGGCGGAAGCTGAACCACGACGGCGGCGGCACCCGTGCCGCCGCCGCTCGTTCAGCTGGTGGTGGTGGTGACGATGGCCGCGGTGGTCGCGACCATCAGCGCGGCCTGCATCTCGTCGATGGCCTTCTTGGCCGCGGCCGAGGCCCAGTCGGCCGTGGCGATCTCGTCCATCCGGGCCTTCACCCGCTCCTTCGGCAGCTCGCGGAAGAGCTTGCGGTCCAGGCCTACCGCCCGGGTCAGGGTGAGCAGCGCCGCCGTCCGGGCGTCGACCGGGCCGTTGCCGGTCAGCGCCACCGCCATCCGCTCCCGGACTTCGGTCTCCACCGCCGGCTGGGCACCGGTCGGCGAGGGATAGCGGGTACGCGGGAAGACCAGCAGCACCCGGTCTGACTCCCGGCGCAGCACCCCGGTCTCCACGAGGCCGTCGAGCACCCGCTCCGGCAGGCCCTTGGCCAGCTTGCCGATCCAGTTCTTCGGTTTGCGGGGCCGCCCGGCGGCCAGCATGGTCAGGGCCTCGTCCAGTAGCGGCACCCCGATCGCTGTGGGATCGGTCACCACGAGGTGCTTGTCCGTCACCTCCACCCGGCCGGCGAGCGCCAGTTCCAGCAGCACCGCGCCGGCAAGGCCGTAATCGAGTTGTGGGCGTCCGAGCCGATTGGCGCCGTCGTCGTCGTACGCGAGCAGGACCAGTTCATCGGTGAGCAGCAGACTGTCCATGCCACCACGCTAGCGGGGGCCCGCCGCCGGCACTCCCGTGTCACAATCACGCACATCGACGGACTTTTTGTTCTAGCGCTGCTGCCGCTGATCGGTTTCGTGCTGCTGACCGTCGGCAACGCGTTCTTCGTCGCGGCCGAGTTCGCCCTGGTCACAGTCGACCGGGCGGAGATCGACAGGCGGGCCGCCGCGGGCGACCAGGCCGCCCTGACGGTACGCACAGCGTTGCGCGAACTCTCCTTCCAGCTCTCCGGGGCGCAGCTCGGCATCACCATCACCGCGCTGCTCACCGGCTACCTGGCCGAGCCGGCGCTGGCCCGGCTCTTCACCCCGCTGCTGCGCCCGCTGGCCGGAGACAGCACCGAGCGGCTCACCCCGTTCATCGCGTTGGCCCTGGCCACGCTGATCTCCATGCTCTTCGGCGAGTTGGTGCCGAAGAACGCGGCGCTGGCCCGGCCCATGCCGGCGGCGCTGGCCACGGCCGGCCCGATGCACACCTTCTCCCGGACGTTCGGCTGGGTGATCCGGGGGTTGAACGGCTCGGCGAACCGACTGGTCCGCGCGCTCGGCGTGGAGCCGCAGGAGGAGTTGGCAAGCGCCCGTTCACCGGAGGAGTTGGGCCTGCTGGCGGCCATCTCGGCGCGGGCCGGCGCGCTGCCCACGGACACCGCGATGCTGCTGCGTCGCACCATCCGCTTCGGTGACAAGCGGGCCGCGGAGGCGATGACCCCCCGGGTGGACGTGGTCGCGCTGCGCTCCACGGCCACTGTGGCGGAACTGCTGGAGGAGTCGCGGCGGACCGGGCGGACCCGGTTCCCCGTGTACGAGGAGACCCTGGACCTGGTGACCGGTGTGGCCGGCGTGCCCGACGCGTTGGGCGTGCCGCTGGCCGACCGCGCGTCGACCCGGGTCGGCTCGGTGGCCCGCGAGCCGGTGTACGTGCCGGAGAGCCTGAACCTGGACGGTGTCCTGGCCGCCCTGAAGGCGGCCGGGGCCGACCTGGCCATCGTGGTCGACGAGTACGGCGGCACGGACGGCGTGGTGACCGTCGAGGACCTCGTCGAGGAGTTGGTCGGAGAGATCGCCGACGAGTTCGACCCGGCGAGCGTGGACGACAACGGGTCGGCCGAGCTGACAGTGCCGGGCGGTGAACGGACGGTGCTCGTCGACGGTGTGCTCCGCTCCGACGAGGTGGCCGAGCAGACCGGTTTCCGGCTGCCCGAGGGGCCGTACGAGACGTTGGCCGGGTTCCTGATGGCTCAGCTCGGGCACATCCCGCTGGCCGGTGAGACGGTCGAGACGGACGGCTGGGAGTTCACGGTGGTCGAGGTGGAGCGGCACCGGATCGAGCAGGTCCGGGTGTTGCGCCCGGCGGATCCGGACGAGGATGACTGAGCTGCTGGTGACGGTGCTGTTGCTGCTCGGCAACGGGTTCTTCGTGGGCAGCGAGTTCGCGCTCATCGCGTCCCGCCGGACGGTGATCGAGCCGCTGGCCGCCGGGTCGAAACGCGCCCGCTGGGCGTTGTCGGCGATGAACCAGATCCCCCTGATGATCGCTGGCGCGCAGCTCGGCATCACGGTCTGCTCGTTGGGTCTCGGCGCGATCGCCGAACCGGCGCTGGCTCACCTGCTGGAGCCGCCGTTCCACGCGGCCGGCCTGCCGGAGCGGGCGGTGCACCCGGTGGCGTTCGTGCTGGCACTGGGCGTGGTGGTCTTTTTGCACACGGTCGTCGGTGAAATGGTGCCGAAGAACATCACGCTTGCCGGTCCGGAGGTCTCCGCGCTCTGGCTCGGCCCGGCGATGCTGGCATTCTGTGTGGCCACCAAACCGTTGTTGCTCGCGATGAAATGGGCGGCCCGACGGGTGCTCGCGTTCTGGCGGATCGAGGCGTCGGAGGCGGTGAAGACGGTGTTCACCGCCGAGGAGTTGGCCGGGTTGGTCTCCCAGGCGCGGACCGAAGGGCTGCTCGACGCGGAGCAGCACGCGCGGATCACCGGAGCGCTGGCCCTGCATGCCCGGACGGCGGCCGACGCGCTGCAACCGTGGTCGACGGTGGTGACGGTGGCCGAGGACGTCTCGCCGGCGTCACTGGAGGTGCTGGCGACCCGGACCGGCCGGTCCCGGTTCCCGGTGGTGCAGCGGTCGACCCGTCGGGTGCTCGGCTTTGTGCACGTCAAAGACGTGCTCGGGTATGCCGGGCAGGGCCGCCGGTCCCCGGTGCCGGCCGACGTCTACCGGCCGCTGGCGGTGGTGCCGCCGGACCGTACGCTGGCCGATCTGCTGCTGGCCATGCGTCGCGAACGGCGGCACATGGTGCTGGTCAGCGACGGGCGGCGGCCACTCGGCGTGGTCACTCTTGACGATGTATTGACCGCAATCGTTGGGTGATGGACCAATACCCTTGGTGTGCAAGCGGTTGCACGACAGTGATGGTTACCGCGCTCGCCTTGATTACCGCCCCGAGCTTCCCTAATGTGGGGCACCGACCGCTGTGGGTCGTCTGCCTCGGCCCTTCCCTCACGCGAGGCGCCCGGCGGTCGGTTGCAAAGGAGTCGGTGCCGGTGGCAACCATGCCCCCTCATCGTCACGACCTGAATGCGTCTGCTCGCTCTGGTGGCCTGCGTCGCGTCGCGCACCGGGTGCTGATCCTGGTCGCCGCGGCGGCCGTCGGCGCCGGTCTGCTGACCGCGCCGGCACATGCCGCGCCCACGGTCGACGAGATCGAGGCTCAGATCGACAAGAAGTGGGAGCAGTTGGAGCCCACCATCGAGCAGTACAACAAGGTCCGGGCGCAGCTGAAGGTCAACCGGCAGAAGTCGGCGAACCTGCAGAAGAAGATCGAGCCGCTGGCACTGCAGAGCGAGCTGGCGCTCAACCGGGTGGGCGACCTCGCCTCCCGTTACTACATCTCGGGCCCGTCGCACGACATCGGCGCGCTGCTGGTCAGCGCCAAGCCGGACACGCTCACCGAGCAGCTCACCATCCTCGACCGGCTCGCTTCGCAGGAGCGCAAGGAGGTCGAGGGTGTGCTGGCCGTGCGGGCCAAGTACGACGGCGAGAAGCAGAAGCTGGACGCGCTGATCGTCACCCAGACCCGCCAGCAGAACGAGCTGGCGGCGAAGAAGAAGCAGATCGACGGCGAGATCAAGCAGCTCGAGGCGTCGATGCCCAAGACCACTGTGGTGACCGCGGCCTGCCCGACCATCAACGGGGTGGTCAGCGCGGCGGCCCGCACCGCGATCAAGACCGCCTGCGGCAAGGTCGGCAAGCCGTACGTCTGGGGTGCCACCGGCCCGAACTCGTTCGACTGCTCGGGGCTGACCCAGTACGCCTACAAGGCGGCCGGGATCTACCTCACCCACCACACCGGCGACCAGTGGAACGAGGGCAAGGCCATCTCGCGGGGCGATGCCCGCCCCGGCGACCTGGTCTTCTTCTTCTCCGGCCTGAGTCATGTCGGGCTGTATCTGGGTAACAACCAGATGGTGCACGCGCCACGTGCCGGTAAGCCGGTGCAGGTGTCCAGCATCACCACAATGCCCATCGCCGGGTTCCGCAGACCCGGCTGATCCACCTCGCGCGATACGACGGCCCCCGGTCACCGACCGGGGGCCGTCGTGGTTCTCAGCGGGGCGCGCCCACCGGGGACGGCAACAGCTGCACGTCGGCGAGGTCGACGTACATGATCCGGTGGCCGAACTGGATCTGCGCGTACCGGTTCTTGCCGCGGATCACCGTCCAGTCGCCGGGTGAGGAGCCGTCGAACGTGCTGGCCCGGTAGTACTCGCCGGCCAGTACCGCGCCGACGGCGTACCGCTGCCCGGCGGCCAGGGTGTACTGGAGCGGCGAGATCGCCTGGTAGGGCACCCCTTCCGGGTACGCGGACTGCTCCGGGTACGCCCGTCCGTAGACCGGAATGGTGGTTCGGCCGGGCTTCGGCGTGGCCACCACGCCGACTGTCCAACTGGCGGTCGGCGCGGACGCCGGGTTGTGGAACCAGGCCCGCTGCCCGAGGTACCAGATCGCCGTCCAGTCACCCTGCCGCCCGGCCAACGCGTACGTCTGCCCGGCGGATGCCCGGGCCCCGTGGTCGGACACGGACATCGTGTTCGGGGTGCCGTCCGGACGGAGCGCGATGTCGTTCACCAGCGGCGCGTCCGCCGACGGTGCGCTGCGCAGCACCACAGCGGAGGAGCCGCGTGGCGCGCAGGGCACGCCCGCTGTGACGCAGTCGGTGAACGCCGGCTGGTTGGTGGCGTAGTCCGGGTCGATCCGGACCAGCCCGGTGGCCGGGGTGCCGGTGTCCAGTCGAGGCGCGTGCAGCAGGTCGAAGTAGTGCGTCCAGTCCCAGTACGGGCCCGGATCCCAGTGCATCCCCCGCACTGTCGAGGGAATGGTGCCGGGCACGTTGTCGTGGCCGATGATGTGCTGGCGGTCCAGCGGAATGCCGTACCGCAACGCCAGGTGCCGGACCAGCTTCGCCGAGGTCCGGTACATCGCCTCGGTGTACCAGGTGCCCTGCGCCGCGAAGCCCTCGTGTTCCAACCCGATCGACTTCGCGTTGACGTACCAGTTGCCGGCGTGCCAACCGACATCCTTGGTCTTCACGTGCTGGGCGATGTGCCCGTCGACCGACCGCAGCGAGTAGTGCCAGCTCACGTAGGTCGGATCCTGGACGAGTTGCAGGGTGGTGGCCCAACTCGCCTCGGTGTCGTGGATGACTATGTACTCGATCTTCTGCCGTGCGGGCCGGTCGGAGAGGTCGTGGTTGCCGTAGTCCCCGTCGCCGAACGCCTCGTAGGGCGCCGGGATCCACTCGCACGAGATGCTGCGCGGGCACTCCACCCCGTCCGGGCGGGCCAGGCGGCGCAGGCCCAGCGGGTCCAACCAGGAACGCTCGGGCCGCACCGCGCGGGCCGGCAGGCTGACCCGCTGGCCGTCGTCGGTCACCCGGGCTTCGCCCGCGCCGATGGTGGTGAAGACCTCGTCGGCGAAGGCCGCGGCGGCGTCGGCGCTGTCCGCGCCGGAGTAGCGGGCCACCGCGCCGTACCAGGCCGCCGGGTCGGTGTCCGCGCCGACCGGCGCGCCCAGATCCCTCTGGTACGCGCTCAGCAGCGCAGCCCCACCCCGGATGTTGAGACCCGCGTCGGTGCGCAGTGCCTCGGGGGTGGCGCCGGTCAGCGTGGCGGCGGCGTCGACGGTCTGCAACGCGGCGGTGGACGGCGCGGGTGCCTCGACCGGCCGGGGCGCGGGCACCAGTGCGGAACGGGAGTCGTCGCCGCGCGGGTCCTCGGCGCCGGCGTCGTGGTGGCCGCGCTCGGGGAGGGCGGCCACGTGCCGGGCATCGGTCAGGTGCATCGGGCCGTAGCCGCCACTGGTGCTCGGTGTGCCGGCGTTGGTGTCCCAACGGGACTCCAGGTATGAGACGCCGAGCAGCACGACGGCCGGCACGCCGTACTCGCTGGCCGCTGCGGCGTACTGCTGCTGGCGGTCGGTGGTGGGCGCGGCTGCGGCCGGGCCGGCGGAGAGTGGCACCGTGGTCGCGGCGGCTACCACAGTGGCGGCGAGCAGTGCGCGCCAGCCGGCCGACAGGGTTGGATGGTGCATCGAACCCCCTAGATTCTCGCGGAGTGAGGTCAGGTCACCATCGCGCCGTCCGGGAGGTCAGGTCAATACCTTTCCATCTATCGAAGCTTGCAGAAAGAATTCTTCACACACGGTCGGTGACGTCGTCCAATCGGTACGGAGTGTCACTGCCGCACGGGTTGCGGATTGGTAACAGGCGTCTCTACTCTGGTCATTCGTCGGGCCGACAGCAGCTCCGCCCAGCCCGGGCGGTAACGGACCGACACCGCCGAGTCGTTTTCGAGCGAGCCGGGGACCCAGGTCCCTCGGGGTGAATCCGCAGCCACTGCGGTAGGGCGCCGACTTCCCGCCCGAACCCGTCAGCTAACCCGGTAGGCGGTCAGGAAGAAGGAGTACGAGACCCCGGTGGCACTCCATGCCCCGCGGCCGTCGTCCGACCGGTCGGCATCAGCCGGCCCGGCGTCGATCGTGCCGCGCCCACGCTGGTCCCGCTTCACCACCGCTCTCGCCGCGCTGGCGGGCATCGCCGTCGTCCTGACCGGCAGTGCCACGGCGGCCCACGCCGACCCGTCCGTCGCCGAGATCGAGCGCCAGATCGACGCCGACTGGAACAAGCTCGAACCGATCATTGAACGGCACAACGCCACTCGCACCGACCTCGCCGCGAAGCGCAAGCAGGCAGACGCCCTGGCCGCCCGGATCACTCCGCTGGAGCGCCAGGTCGACGCCGCGATGGACAAGGTCAGCGCGCTGGCCGTACGCGCCTACAAGGGTGAGAACGTCTCGACCGTCAACGCGGTGCTGGGCAGCCGGTCGCCCAGCGAGGTGGTCGGCCAGCTCGAAATGCTCGACCGCTTCGCGCACAACCAGCAGAAGGACGTACGCCAGGTGGCCGACCTGCGCGACCAGTTGGCCGCGCAGAAGGCGCCGCTGGACGAGATGGTGGCCCAGCTGACCCGCACCGAGGCTCAGCTGGCGGCGAAGAAGAAGCAGATCAACGAAGAGATCGACCGCCTGCAGAAGCTTCGCCTCAAGGTGTACGGCAACGGCGGCGGCGGTCCGCTGCGCCCGGCGCCCTGCCCGGGTAGCTATCCCGGCGGCGCCGCGGGCACCGCTGTCAAGTTCGCCTGCGCGCAGATTGGCAAGCCCTACGTCTGGGGTGCCGAGGGCCCGAACTCGTACGACTGCTCCGGGCTGATGCTGGCCGCCTGGGCGAAGGCCGGCGTGTCGCTGCCGCACAACGCCGCCGCCCAGAGCCGGGTCACCAAGAACGTCAGCAAGGGCGACCTGCGCCCCGGCGATTTGGTCTTCTACTACAGCGACATCCACCACGTCGGCATGTACGTCGGCGGCGGCTGGGTGGTGCACGCCTCGCAGGCCGGTCAACCGGTCAAGATGAAGAAGGTCGACGACGGGCCGATCCACAGCTACGGCCGTCCCGGCTGACCCCGGACGACCGAAGGGCCCGTCGCGATCTGTCGCGGCGGGCCCTCGTCGTCGTGGTTCTAGCGGGTTGGCCAGGTGCGCCAGTGCTGCCAGGCGCGGCTGGGTGTCGGTCCCCGCTGGCCCTGGTAGCGCGAGCCGTAGACGACCGAGCCGTACGGGTGCTCGGCCGGCGAGGAGAGTCGGAAGATGCAGAGCTGCCCGATCTTCATGCCCGGCCAGAGGGTGATCGGCAGGTTCGCCACGTTGGAGAGTTCCAGCGTCACGTGACCGGAGAAGCCCGGGTCGATGAAGCCGGCTGTGGAGTGCGTGAGCAGCCCGAGCCGGCCCAGGGAGCTCTTGCCCTCCAGCCGGCCGGCGAGTTGGTCACCCAGCGAGATGACCTCCAGCGTCGAGGCGAGTACGAACTCCCCCGGGTGCAGCACGAACGGCTCACCGTCGGGGACCTCGACCGCCGAGGTCAGGTCGTCCTGCTGCATTGCCGGATCGATGTGGGTGTAGAGGTGGTTGTTGAAGACCCGGAACAGCCGGTCGAGTCGGACGTCGATGCTGGAGGGTTGGACCAGGGTGGGCTCGAACGGCTCCAAGCCCAGCGTGCCGGCCTTGATCTCGGAGACCAGGTCGCGGTCGGAGAGCAGCATCGGACCACCATAGCCGCGTTGCCGAAGGTGGCCGGATTCGGTGGCGGTGACCAGCGCGTCGAGGTCGCTGCTCGTACATTTGTTCGATAGAATGCCCACATGGCTTCCTGGTCCGAATTCGCCGCCGACGAGCCCCGACTCGCCGACGGGATCCGCGTTCTCCTCCAGCAATACGGGCCGGGCTTCGGCTATCTGGCCACGGTCCGTGCCGACGGCGGGCCCCGCGTCCATCCGGTCTCCCCGGTCATCACCGCCGAGGGGCTGTTCTGCTTCATCATCGACTCGCCCAAGCGCCGCGACCTCGAACGTGACGGCCGTTACGCGTTGCACTCGTTCCCCGCGGAGGAGAGCGACGACGAGGCGTACGTGGCGGGGAGCGCCCGTCCGGTGACCGATCCGGTCCGGGTGGCGCAGCTGGCGCAGACCGCCCGGGCCGAGCCGCAGGTCGACTGGCGGCTCTTCGAGTTCACGGTCGACGTGGCCATGCTCACCCGCCGCGAGCAGCACATCGCGGGCATCCCGGGCCTCGCGCCGGGTCGGCCGGCCGTTCGGGTCTGGCTCGACCCAAACGCCCCGTCGGCGGTGGCGGCGCCCGTCGCCGTCCCGCAGGCGCGTCCGACCCGCCTCAGCCGTGACGTCCAGTGCACTGCCGCCTGACCACGGCCGGAAGATCATCGGTGCCGGCTCCGTCGTAACGGAGCCGGCACCGGTCGTACGCACCAACCCGGCCGCCCGCGGTGATCAACTCGACTTCATGGAAATCGCGCTGTCCCAGCGCCCCGGATGCCCCGACTTCCAGAAAGCCGAGTGGATCAACCCGGACGAGGGGTACGCGGACAGCCGCGACCGGCGGGGGTGCCTGGGTGCAGAGGCTCGACGACTCGGGTACAGTGGTGCCGCTTGCGGGTGTAGTTCAATGGCAGAACATCAGCTTCCCAAGCTGACAGTGCGGGTTCGATTCCCGTCACCCGCTCCACTGCGAAGGCCCTGGTCAGGACATGAGTCCCGGTCAGGGCCTTCGACGTTCCTGGGCACGAGGACCCGGCGGCTCAGCCACGGGAGCAGGGGCCGCGCCTCAGCTTCACGCTGTGGCCGCTGCGAGTCCCGTACCAGCCGACCCAGGCTGTGTGCTGCCCAGTGGAAACTCGCAGACGGTGCGCCAAGGACTGATGTCCGGTGTTCCGGCGATGAGCCGGACCCTGTCGATGGTTGCGTTGATCGGCAGGTGCGCGGCGATGGTTTCCGCGGCGTGGCTCAGCGTGGGCTTGGCGGCGTCGTGACCGATGGTCAGGTGCGGCACCACGTCGCTGTGCGCTCCGGCATACGGGGGCGCCTCGGGAAACTGCTGCCACACCGCCGTCGTGAGCTCCCGGAACGGACGATCTGGCTGCGGAGCGAGCCAGACGACCGTGTCTCCAAACCAGCCGACGTTCGTCAGTGCGACGTCGAACCGCGGTATCCCGACAATGGTCTCGCGCAGCACCGCCATGACCTGCTCATCGATCTGCTGCGGGGGCAGGAACGGGTAGAGGACTGTCACGTGCGCCGGCACGCCCCACCCGGCGGCCCGGTCGAGCGATGCCCGGAACCGGCCCACCGCCTCCTCGGCCTCGGGTATCGGCACGATGAGGGCCGTTTGTGTCGGCTCCATAACCTGCGGCTTCCTATCGGTAGTCGGCGAAGATTCGACGTTGCACACCATCGACGGTGATCGGGCCGCCGTGGGGAATGATCCACTGTGGTTTGGTGTGGCCGAACGGGACGCCGACGCAGACGACCGCCTCGGGGTTGTAGCGGGTCACCACGTCGACGACAGTGTCGCGCTGCTGCTCGCGAAGGAGCGCCCGTTCCGCCGCGGGGGGTCGACGGGTGTGGTCGGAGACGGGCGGACGGGCGACCAGGACCGCGTCGACGGCGCTGAGGAGACCGCGTTCACCAAGTGAGCGGACGATCCAGCCAACCTCGCGGGCGGGGAGGAGTTCCTCGGACGTCTCGATGATCAGCACCCCGCCGTGCAGGACCTCCGGGGGAAACGGGAAGCGTCCCGCCGTCAGGATCCACTGGATGACTTCCAGGCAGCCACCCCAGGTGGGGCCGGTGACTGCGCGGGACGGCCCGTACCAGCTCCACGGCTCCGTCGGTTCGCGCTCTCCGTGCGACTTCAACGCCTGCGGGTCTGCCCAGTCGATGCCGATGTCCTCGGACTCACCCGGGTCGGTGATTTCCAGCCGTTCCCCGGTGAGCAACGCCGCTCGCAGCGAGCGCACGTGGATGTCGTCGACGGCAGGCCCGGGGCCGAGGTGAACCTGGGAGGACCCGCCGTAGAAGCTGGCGATGCCGAGGCCCCAGAGCCAGTGGTGCAGGTTGGTGTTGTCGCTGGTGCCGAGGAACGGTTTCGGGTCGGCTCGGGCCAGGTCGCCGTCCAGGTGGGGGATGACGGTGATCTGGTCCTCGCCGCCGACGACGGCGAGAATGCCGCGTACCTGGGGATCTGCGAAGGCGGCGTTGATGTCCGCCGCCCGTGCCGCCGCGCTCGCGCCCACCTGGCGGGTGGTGGGATATTCGACCGGAACGAGGCCGGTCAGGTCAGCAAGCCGTCGCATGGCCTGCTCGTGGATTCCGGGATAGGCACCGGCCGCAGCGAAGGACGGTGAGAGGACCGCGAGGTGGTCCCCCGGGCGTGCCTTCCGGGGACGAACAAGCTCATGCTTCATGTCGAGATCCAACAGCTGCGTGAGCCCGTTCGCATCTCATTTTGGGGCGGCTGTGAACGCGCACGCCTGTGGCGTTTCAGCACCTGCGTACTGATGGCTGGATCGTTTTCTCGGCGGCGAAGTAGGGCTCGGCCGCCTCCAGTCGGGGCACCTCCACGCCCAGCCTGCGCGCCTGCGCCAGGGTGTCGCGGCAGACCGCGCGCAGCTCCTCGGGGTTGGCGTGGGCCTCCATGACCAGGCGCATCGGCGGGAAGTGCCTGAACAGCCAGGCCATCGCCGGTGCTGCCAGCCAGACGGGCGCAGTGAAAGGAAGCAGCTCGCTGCGGTGCCGCCGCAGATCAACGCCGCGAGCCTCGACGAGCCGCAGGAGTTCGCGGGTGGCAAGGATCGCTTCGCGTACGTTGCCGGACGTCAGCTTGGACAACGAGCCCGACTTCAGGCTCTGCGTGTGCAGGCCCGCGTTCTGAACGAAGTGGATCGACAGCCAGCCACGGAAGTCGTCGTTCTCCTGGAGCCTGAACCCCGCCTCACGAAACACCTGGCGCACGGCCCGCTCGCGCTCGGTCGGCGGCCGATCGAGAGTGCCGAAGAAGACCACGGGCAGCAGAGCCCCACGCAGCACACCGTCGTCGCCGAAACCACCGCCGGCTCCGGGGAAGCCCCAGGCCACCTGGTCGGCGGGGAGGTGTTCGGTCGCGGTCAGCGGCTCGACCCAGAGGTTGTTGAAGACGAGCACGGTGGCTCTGCCCGCGCGCGATCCCAGGAAGGCGGTGGCCTCCGCGAAGCTGTAGTGCTGCACGCTCAGCACGATCAGATCGAAGTCGTGGTCCGGCTCCAGCGACTCGCGATAGCGCACCGGCCACCTCTCGGCGACCCGCTTCCCCCACGGTCGCCGTCGGGTGTCGAGCAGGTCAAGGTCAATCGCATTGCCGTACGCAGCGGCCCGCCCCGGCCGGACGTAGAACTCGACGTGGTGTCCGGCCCGTTCCAGGGCCCATCCGTACATCGCGCCGATGACGCCCCGGCCGAACATCAAGATCTTCACGCGGCACCTCGTACCCTATAATTGGAGATTGTCTCCGATTCTAAAATATGGAGATAGTCTCCACTTGTCAATGGAGCCCCACGTGACCGATGCCAAGCCACTGCGCGCCGACGCCCGCCGCAACCGCGACGCCCTGATCGCCAAGGCCCGCGAGCTCTTCGCCGACGGCCGCTTCGACCTGCGCTTCGACGACTTCGCCAAACTCGCCGGCGTGGGCACCGGCACGCTCTACCGCCACTTCCCCACCCGGGAGGCCCTGGCCGAGGCGGTCTACCGCGAAGAACTCACAGCGATGTGCGACAGGGCCCGCGAGCTGCACGCCACCCTCCCCGCCGACGAGGCGCTGGAGTCCTTCCTGCGTGGCTTCGTGGACCACCTGCACGGCCACGAGGGCCTCGCCCGCACACTCGCCACGCTCATGGCCACCCAGTCGGGCGCACTGGCGGAGGGTGCCCAGGCCCTGGGCCAGGTCATCGACGACCTCCTGGCCGCCGCCGTCAACGCCGGAGCCATCCGCGACGACGTGGGCGCCGGCGCCGTCATGATGGCCCTCCACGGCATCTGCGCGGCCTACGACCACCCGACCTACCGAACGGACGCGGACGGCGTCATCACCCTCGTCCTCGCCGGCCTCCGCCGCGGCGTACCTGCTCGGTGATTGATCCTGATCCAGGTCTTGGGCCTGCGGCCGTGGTGGCCCCGTTCGATCTGGATCAGGTCGGCCTCCTCCAGCACGGCGAGGTGTGGTGGTTCCTGCCGGGCCTCGCCAGCGGCTAGGGTCCGGCTTGGAGGTGGTCCGTGTTCACCGAAGCCTTTCCGATCGTGACGACACCTGACCTGCCACGACTGATCGCGTTCTACCGGGACGTGGTCGGCTTCGAGCTGACCTACCGGTTCCCGGACGAGGGTGCACCGGAGTTCGTCGCGCTACGGCTGGGCAGCAGCGAGCTCGGCCTGGCCGCCAACCCGGAGGCTGGCGGGCCGGCCGACTCGCACCGCTGGGAGTTGTGCGTCTACGCCGACGACTGCGACGCAGCCGTGGGCGCGCTGCGTACCGGTGGAGCGACAGTCACCGAGGAGCCGGTCGACCAGCCCTGGGGTGAACGGTCCGCGCGGGTCACCGACCCCGACGGCAACCGGTTGCTGGTGCTGGCCCGGCTCTAGACGAACGGGCCGCGGCCAGGGCTGTCATCGCCTCCAGAACAGCAGATGGGTGACTCCGCTGGGGCTGGGCACCGATTCGAGGTGGAAGCGGTCGAGCAGTTCGTCGGGGCTGTCCCACAACCGCTCTCCCCGGTGGAGGTCGACGGGCGCCACTGCGATGTGCATCGTGTCGACCAGATCGGCCTCGATGAACTCGCGGATGGTGGCGACCCCACCACCGAGGCGTACGTCCCGACCGTCGGCAGCCTGTTTCGCCTCGGCCAGTGCCTCGGCCGGGCTGACATCGCGGAAGTGGAACGTGGTGTCGGACAGGCTGAACGACGGGCGCACGTGGTGGGTGAGCACGAAGACCGGCGTGTGGAACGGTGGGTTGTCCCCCCACCAGCCCTGCCAGTCATGGTTCTCCCAGGGGCCACGCTGGGGGCCGAACTTGTTGCGGCCCATGATCTCCGCGCCGATGTTGCTCTCGGCGTCACGGGTCAGGTAGTCGTCCAGGCCACGGGTGCCCCCCGGCTCGGTGCGATACACGAAGCTGGCGGTGGCGGCACGCCAGGAGAACAGCGGTGTGGGGTCCGCGTGACCGAAGGGCCGTTCCAGGCTCTGCCCCTCCCCGGTGCCGAACCCGTCGCGCGAAACGTTGAAGCACTGCACCCGCAACAGTTGCGCCATGGTGTCTCCCCCCTTCCTTCGATGGGCAGTGATTCAGTTCGCGGTCACCGTCGGGCCGCCTCCCCTGCCCCTGTCGTCGAGCACGAGCGGGGCGCGACCGCGCACCGCGTACCGGATGTGGGTCACCTGTGGGGTGGCGAGGACGCGGGTCGGCATCAGCTCGACTCCCTCCCGATCGCCCAGGTCGAGGTCCGCGTCGAAGAGCCGCAGGCCGGTGCCGAGCACGACCGGTACGACGTGCAGTTCCAACTCGTCGAGCAGGCCGGCCTTGAGCACCTGCCGGACCAGGCTGCCGCCCCCGGCCACCGCGACATCCTTGCCACCGGCCGCGGCGCGCGCCTGCTCCACGGCGCTGGCCACGCCGTCGGTGACGTAGGTGAAGCTGGTGCCCCCTCCCCGCTGCAGCCGCTGGCGGGGACGGTGGGTGACGACGAAGACCGGCGCGCGAAACGGCGGCTCCTCACCCCAGGGGATCTCACCCCCGTCGGCCATCCGGCGTCCCATCACGTACGCGCCGGCCGCGCCGAACGACTCGGCGATCACCTCGGAGTTGGTGTCCTGCTCGCCGCCGGCAAAACCCTGCCGTTCGCGCCAGGCCGCCGCTTCGGTCGCCCACCGGGTGACCCGGAAGAACTTCGCGCTCTCCGCCGAGTCCATCCAGTTGCCGTTCCCGTCGAACTGTGGGCCGGCGTAGAAGCCGTCCACCGACACCGACAGTTGTGCGGTCACCTTCGTCATCGCGCTCCGATCCTCTCCTCGGGCGACACCCCGCCTGGGTGCCGCTCCCCGAGGGGTCGGAGCCGAACGCGATGTCCCTACCGGGAAGAAGTGTGACGCGTGCCACTTGCGGGCTCGGTCAGGTACCACGTCCCGGCGTGTTCCGGGTCGCGTGACCAGCGCATCCGGGGCTTCTCCTCCGGGCGGGGGCTCCAGTCCCGGTAGGGCGAGAGGGCCACCCGCCAGGCGATCACCGCGAAGAAGTAGAGGCCGGGGCCGACCAGCCAGAGCAGGGCGTCGCGTCGCCGATAGGAGGCGTAGGGCGCGAGCCACGCGGTCGCCGCCATCGGCATCGCGACCGCACTGAGGTCGGCCACCGGCCCACGGCCGAATCGAGCCTCGATCAGCTCGCGGAGGATGAGGGACGGAACGACCACCCCGACCAGCAACGCCACCGTACGGATCATGCGGACCCGGCGGGCCCGGCGATCCGGAGATACGCGGGCAGCAACTGCTTCGGTGGGCATCCCCGGAGAGTACGGGCCGGCCGCATCTGTGGATCTAGGACTGCCGGTCGGGGATGGTCGCCTCGATCCGCAGACCGATACCGGTCAGACGCCGGCCCTGATCGATGAATCGCCTGGTCCACGAGGTGCCGGGGCGCGGGCGGCCGGCCCGGCTAGGGTGGTGATCATGCGGATTGGCATCGTGATTCTGCCGGACCAGCGGTGGGCGGAGTCGCAGCGTCGCTGGCGGCAGGTCGACGAGTGGGGCTTCGACCATGCCTGGACGTACGACCACCTGGGTTGGCGTGACCTGGTCGACGGCCCGTGGTTCGACTCGATGGCCACGCTGACCGCGGCCGCCACTGTGACCTCGCGGATTCGACTGGGCACTCTCGTGGCGTCGCCGAACTTCCGACACCCGGCCGCGTTCGCCAGGCAGATCACCACCCTGGACGACGTCTCCGCGGGCCGGCTGCTGCTCGGTCTGGGAGCGGGTGGCAGCGGCTTCGACTCGGCGGTGCTGGGTGGTGAGACGCTGCCACCGCGTCAGCGGGTCGACCGGTTCGCCGAGTTCACCGAGTTGTTGGACCTGATCCTGCGGGAGGACGGCGCCACCTGGCGGGGCGACTGGTTCGCCGCTGTGGATGCTCGCAACAACCCCGGCTGTGTGCAGCAGCCTCGGGTGCCGTTCGTGGTGGCCGCCAACGGGCCACGGTCGATGCGGTTGGTGGCCCGCTTCGGGCAGGGGTGGGTGACCACCGGCACCGGTGACGACAACGACCTGGCGGGTTGGTGGGCCAGTGTGTCGGCGCTGTCAGCGCGGATGGACCGGACCCTGGACGAGGCCGGCCGCGACCCGGCCAGCCTGGACCGCTACCTCTCGCTGGACGCTGGGCCGGTCTTCTCGCTCAGCAGCGCACAGTTCTTCGCCGATCAGGTCGGCCGGGCCGCCGAGTTGGGCTTCACCGACGTGGTGACGCACTGGCCGCGCGCCAGCAGTTGGTACGCCGGTGACGAGGCCATCCTGGTGGATGTGGCGACGCGGTTGCTGCCACAACTACGCGGCTGAGACCGCCACCGAACCGGCTGGGGCGGCCGGTCAGGTGCCGAGGTCGCCGCTGGCCACACCGCCCTCGCCGCCGGAAACCAGGCGGAAGCGCAGGCAGACGATGGGGGTGTCGCCGTCGACAGGGGTGCCGAGCCGCGCCCAGTAGGTCGAGTGCCCGGCCCGCCACTCCTCGATCGAGCGGTCGCCCTCGCCCTCGGCGTGGGCGAAGTCCCAGGGCACGTCGGCGAAGCGGACCACCTCGACTCCGGTGATCTCCACGACGCCGGCCAGTGCGTTGTCGTCGTCGACAAGCGCCAGGCGTTCGCCGACGTGCTCCAACTCCTCGCCTTCTTCCGCGTACTCGGCGAGCCGGCCGGCCGTCGCTGTCTTCACACCGGCCAGCACCAGGGTGTTGAGGGTTGCCCGCAACTCACCGGGGGTGCCGAGGGCGAGGGCGCGCAGTTCACCGATCCGAGGCCACATCCTGCCGAGGCTAGGCCAGGGCGGCCCGGCCCGCCGCCGCAATACCCGTCGCCCCGCTCAGATCAGTTGGCCGGCGTAGCCGGGTGCGGTGAGGAGCCGTTCGTCAGCACTGGTCGCGTACGCGTCGAGGATCGCGTCGGCGAGCTTGACCACGTGCTCGTCGCCGTGGCGGGCCGCGCGGGCGAAGACCTCCGCCGGTGTTGCGGGGGTCACTGTCGGTGGCGCGATGCCGTGGGCTGGGGCGTACACGGAGGTCATGGCCGCCGTCGCGGCCCAGGCCGCGGTGAGGCTCGGCGCCCACAGGCCACGGTCCAGTGCCGGCAGGGTACGCAGCACGGCGGTCGGGGCGGTGACCGCGTGCACCAGCATGACCGGCGCGGTGTGCCCGAAGCGCAGGTAGTTCAGGCCGGCCCGGTGCACCAGCGTGGTGAGCCCGCGCTCCGCCTCGGCCGGGCTCCGCGCGGGGCGCAGCGTCGCGAGTGCCGGCTCCCATCGGGGTACGCCCGGCAGTTGGTCCAGCCGATCCCGGACGCCGCCGGTCTGGTCGTCGATCCGGGGCAGCCCGGCCAGCGCGGCTGCCACGTCGATGTCGTCGGTGTCGGGCTGGTCCGGATCGCCGCTGAGCAGCCGGTCGGTGCCGGGGATCGGCTGCCAGCGGGCCGCCCAGTAGCCGAGGGCCTGGCCCAGCTCGGTGAGCCGCTGTGGGTTCTCGTCGTCCGGGTCGAGCGCGCGTACGGCGTGCCCGACCCGGATCACACCGTGCGTGGCACCGGCGGCGATGCCCGGCAGCAGCCGGGGCCACCAGGTGCCGAGTACCGCACGCCACTGGTGTTCGCGCAGTTGCCGGTCGAAGTAGGCCAGCCAGTCGCCGGCGCGCTTCGGATCGCCCAGCGCCGACCGCCAGTCGTCGATCGGGTGCAGCCCCCGGGGCAGTTCGTCGAGGCGGCCGAGGTAGTCGTCGAGCCACCGGTGCACCCGGTGTGGGTGCCCGTGTCGGACCAACGCCTCGACGGCCATCGGCCCGTGGTTGGACAGCCAGCCCTGATATTCGGGGCCGGTTCGGTGCAGTCGCTCGTACGCCTCGTCGAGAACTCCGTCACTCATCAGCCGATCGTCGGTGCTGAACCTCGCTTCAGGTCAAGCGGGCAGATCCGCGGCGTCGATCAGGCCGGTGATCCGTAGGTCGGCAGCGACCTCGGGCGGGCAGTCCACTGCCACCACTGCGGTGCCCAGCACCTCGGCGCCCCGCGCGGCGCAGATGTCGTAGAGGGCGCGTAGCTGCGCGCCGGTACGCACCCAGTCGTCCACCACCAGCACCCGGTCGCCGGGGCCGAGGTGTCGGTCCCGCACGGCGAGGTCCACCCGTCGACCCCGGTAGTCCGGTGGGCTCTGCGCCCAGGTGAGCGGCCCGGCCGGCAGTCGTCCGTCACCGGCCTTGTGGGCGGCCACGAAGCCGACGCCGAGGGCGGTGGCGGCCAACGGCCCGAGGAGCAGCCCGGTGACGGCCGGCGCGAGCACCACGGTGGGCCGGGCGGCCCGGTACGGGGCCACCAGGGCCGGCCCCAGCTTGGCCAGCACCGCCGCGTCCCGCCACCAACCGGAGATGTCGCTGACCAGGTGACTGGTGTCCGGGCCGGGGTCGATCCACTGGAACAGGGCGGCCAGGCGTTCGGTCAGATCGGCGGGCATCCGCTCATCCTGCGGCACGGGCGGCGGGCGCGGTGGCACCCGGGCCACCCGGCCCACCCGGGGTCGGATGATCGGCTACACGTACCTGTGCAAATACGGGCATACCACCATGATCACGTTGACGTCGGAAGTACTTCTCTCGTTACGGTCCGACCCGGTTTGTTCAGACGACGAAAGGACCGGGCCGGTGGTAGGCAAGCACTCTCGTACCCGCATCTTCTCCTCCCCGGCGGGCATCGTGGCCACCGCGGCGGTCGGCGTCGCCCTCGCCGTCGGAGGCACCGTAGGTGCCGTGCAGTTGGTTTCCGGCTCCGACCAGTCGGGGCAGGTTGCTCTCGACCTCACCCCGACCACCGCCGCGAGCAGCCTCACCCCCAGCTCCCCGGCCGTCACCCCGAGCGCCAGCGCCTCGCCCAGCGTCACCGCCAGCCCGTCGGCGACCCGGTCGCAGCAGGCCGCCTCCCGGGGCAGGGAGCGCACCTCGTCGCCGAAGCCGAAGCCGAAGCCGACAGTCAAGAAGACCACCGCCGCGGCGAAGGTCCTGGACAGCGGTTCGTGCGGCGCCTCGTTCTACTCCGACGGGCAGCTCACCGCCAACGGCGAGTCGTTCAACCCGAACGCGCTGACCGCCGCGCACAAGACGCTGCCGTTCAACACCAAGGTCCGGGTGACCAACCCGGCCAACGGCAAGTCGGTGACGGTACGGATCAACGACCGCGGCCCGTTCATCGACGGCCGCTGCCTGGACCTCTCCCGGGCCGCCTTCGCCAGCATCGCCTCGGTCGACGTGGGTGCGCTCACCGTCCGCTACGAGGTCCTCGGCTGAGCGGGACCGGCGACGCCGATTCGGTCGGCCGACTGGGCCGGCCGGACAGAACCTCCTCGGACGACGGGTCAGGTTCATTCACCGGTTCACGTGGATCAGGCAAACTGTCAGTCGTATCCACGCGACTCCTCCAGTCGGGCCGTCGCCCGCTGAGCCCCGGATCCCGCGCCGGCCTCGGCGCGGCCCTCGCTCTGCTCGCGATCGTGTCGGCGGTGGAGGCGGCGGACGGCCGCAAGGTCCACTACGTCGCGCTCCTGGCGGCCGCGCCGGTTCTCGCCGCCGCCCTGGCGTCCTGGCTGGTGGTCCTGGGGGTGGGCGTCGCGGCGACGGTGATCGGCGCCGGCTTCGCGCTGGTCGCGCCGAAGGTCTCGTTGGTCACCTCGGTCAACGTTGTCGCGGTCGCGCTCGCCACCGGAATGGCAGTGGCGGTGGCGTGGGTTCGCCAGCGGCAGGCCGAGCGGATCGTCGAGCTGACCAAGCTCGCCGCGGTGGCCCAGCAGGCGGTGTTGCGCCCGCTCGGGCCGCAGGTCGGCACGCTCTCGGTAGCGGGACGCTACATCTCCTCCACAGCGACGGCCGAGATCGGCGGCGACCTGTACGAGGCGATCGACACGCCCTACGGCGTCCGCATGATCATCGGTGACGTGCGGGGCAAGGGTCTGGACGCGGTCCGGCTGGCCAGCATCGTCCTCGGTTCCTACCGGCACGTGGCGTACGAGCGGGCCGACCTGCGGGCCGTCGTCGCCGACCTGGACCGCGCTGTGGCCCGCAACGTCGGCGACGAGGACTTCGTCACGGCGGCACTGGTCGAGGAGCGTGGTGGCACCCTCACGATCGTCAACTGCGGGCACCCGCCACCGCTGCTGCTACGCCGGGGTGCGGTGATCCCGCTGGAACCGCCGGCCCCGGCGCCTCCGCTCGGGTTCATGCCGGTGGTCCGCCCCCGGGTCGAACGCCTGGAGCCCGGGGACCGGCTGCTGCTGTTCACCGACGGTCTCGGCGAGGCGCGGCGGGACGGCGAGTTCTTCCCGACCGCCGACCGGGCCTGGCGACTGCTGGGCCATGGCACTGTCGCCGACGGGCTGGCATCGCTGGAGACCGCCCTGGTCGAGTGGGTGCACGGTCGACTCGACGACGACATCGCGCTGGTCCTGATGGAGTATGTGGGTGCCCGTACCGGCGCTGCCGTCGCCGTCCCGAGCTGGGAGGTCGGCGCCGCCGAGAGCTGAGCCGGCCGACCTCGCCCGCGGGTGTGTAATCGCCGTCACTTGGGTGATCCGCTTGTCGCTGCCTACCCGCGAGTAATACAGTCGGGGTTACTGATCGGTAACACCTGTCCGGAAGCGGGGCCAGCGAGCATGACCCACTACAAGAGCAACCTGCGGGACCTTGAGTTCAACCTGTTCGAGGTCTTCGGGGCGGACCAGGCGTTCGGCCAGGAACCGTACTCCGAACTCGACGCCGACACCGCCCGCAGTTTCCTCGCCGAGCTTGACCGCCTCGCCCGCGAGGACCTGGCCGCCAGCTACACGGACAGTGACCGCAACCCGCCGGTCTTCGACCCGGTCACGCACACCGCGCCGCTGCCGGAGTCGTTCAAGAAGTCCTACCAGGCGTTCATGGACTCCGAGTTCTGGCGACTGGACCTGCCGCCGGCGCTGGGCGGCACCAACGCCCCCCGCGCGCTCTGGTGGGCCCTCGCCGAGCTGGTGCTCGGCTCGAACGCCCCCATCTGGATGTACGCCTCCGGCCCGTCCTTCGCGCACGTGCTGCACGTCGAGGGCACCGAGCGGCAGAAGGCGTGGGCCAAGATCTTCATCGACAAGCAGTGGGGCTCCACCATGGTGCTCACCGAGCCGGACGCCGGCTCGGACGTCGGCGCCGGCCGCGCCCGCGCCATCCAGCAGCCGGACGGCTCCTGGCACATCGAGGGCGTCAAGCGCTTCATCACCTCGGGCGAGCACGACCTGAGCGACAACATCGTGCACTACGTGCTGGCCCGCCCTGTGGGCGTGGAGGGCGTCGGTGGCCCCGGCACCAAGGGTCTGTCGCTCTTCGTGGTGCCGAAGTTCCACTTCGACGAGACCACCGGCGAGCTGGGTGAGCGCAACGGCGTCTACACCACCAACGTCGAGCACAAGATGGGTCTGAAGGTCTCCAACACCTGCGAGCTGACCTTCGGTGAGCACGGCGTACCGGCCAAGGGCTGGCTGCTGGGCGACAAGCACGACGGCATCCGGCAGATGTTCATGATCATCGAGTACGCCCGGATGCTGGTCGGCACCAAGGCCATCGCCACCCTCTCCACCGGCTACCTCAACGCCCTGGAGTACGCGAAGAACCGGGTGCAGGGCGCCGACCTGATCCAGCAGGCGGACAAGACCGCCCCCCGGGTCACCATCACCCACCACCCGGACGTACGCCGCTCGCTGCTGCTGCAGAAGTCGTACGCCGAGGGGCTTCGTGCCCTTGTTCTCTACACCGCCACCTGGCAGGACAAGGTCGCCATCGCCGAGGCGGCCGGCGACGAGAAGGCCACCAAGCTGGCCAAGCGGGTCAACGACCTGCTGCTGCCGCTGGTGAAGGGCGTCGGTTCGGAGCGGGCGTACGAGATGCTCGGGCACGAGGCCCTGCAGACCTTCGGCGGCTCCGGGTTCCTCCAGGACTACCCGCTGGAGCAGTACGTCCGCGACGCCAAGATCGACACCCTGTACGAGGGCACCACCGCCATCCAGAGCCTCGACCTGATCTTCCGCAAGATCGTGCGGGACAACGGCAAGGCACTCATGGCGGTCGCCGGCGAGATCCAGGAGTTCATCTCCTCCGAGGCGGGCAACGGTCAGCTCAAGGAGGAGCGGCAGGCGCTCGGCAAGGCCCTCGGCGAGGTGCAGAACATCCTCGGTGTGATGACCGGCTGGCTGGGCGAGGCGCAGGGCGGCGACACCCGCGCCCTCTACAAGGTCGGGCTGAGCAGCCGGCGGTTCCTGCTGGCGATCGGCGACCTGGTGGTCGGCTGGCTGCTCCAGAAGCAGGCCGAGGTGGCGCTGAAGGCCCTGGCCGGCGAGGTGTCCGCCAGCGACAAGGCGTTCTACACCGGCAAGGTGGCCGCTGCCCGCTTCTTCGCCCGTGAGGTGCTGCCCCGCATCGGCGCCGACCGGCGGATCATCGAGGGCACCGACCTCGACATCATGGACCTCCCGGAGGAGGCCTTCTGAGCAGGCCACGGCACGTTTGACGGTTCCGGGTCGCACCACCCGGCACCGCGCGACGGCCGGTGGGGCTTCTGCCCCGCCGGCCGTCGCCGTCTCCGCCCGGCGGCGGCACGTATTGGCCGAGCCCGGTCGGGTATGCCGCTGGCGTGGCGGGTAACCGTCGCGTGACCTCGAAAGGGAACGCCCAGAGCCACCGCACGGGGGAGTGCAGCGCACATGGGTGTAGGAAGCGGAATTTTTCTCATCGCGATCGGCGCGATCCTGACCTTCGCGCTGAGAGCCAACGTCTGGTGGATCGACGTACGCGCTGTCGGCTGGGTGTTCATCCTGGCCGGGCTGGCCGTACTGCTGACCACTGTCTGGTTCTGGCAGGACCGGCGCAAGCGGGCTCGAACCCTCATCGTGGAGGAGAACCGGCTGTCTCATCCGACGGCGATGATGCCGCCGCCGCCGGACCCGCCGCCACCAACAGCGCCGCCGTCCTGATCCCCGCGCAACGCGTACCCCTGAGCCACCCGTCGGATCGGCGGGTGGCTCAGTCGCGTGCGGTGTGTCGAGCCGCGAGCGGCGCTCCCGCCCTGCTCAACTCCACCCAGCCGGGTGGGCAGCGGTGCACCGCCAACTCGGCGGTGCGCAAACCCTCGTCGCCCACTCCCTCGGGATCGAGGAACGCGGAGAGCAGGGAGATGCCCGGATTGTGGGCAATGAGCAACGCCGTGCGGGCCGCCGGATCCACAGTGCGGACCAGCGACAACAACTCCTCGGGATGCGCGTCGTACGCACCCGGCTCATAACGGACGGTCGGGCGAGGACCGGTCGGGCCACCCTCCGGCGGTGAACCGGTCATCCCCATCGCCACCCCGTGCCAGGTCTGCCGGGTGCGTCGGGCCGTCGAGCAGATCACCACGTCGGGCAGCAGCCCCTGGTGCGCCAACCACGCCCCAGCCGCAGCCGCGTCGGCGTTCCCGCGTGCGCTCAGCGGCCGTTCCGCGTCGTCCGCCGCGTCGCTGCCCTGCTCGGCCTTCGCGTGCCGCAGCAACACCAGAGTCCGTGTGTCGGGGTCGGCGTCCGTCATGCCCCCAGCTTGCCCGATTGGCGATCTCCGTGCCTGGGTAAGTCGATGGATGCCGCACCCCTACCGACGGCCGCGGCGCGACGTACGCCAGGTTAGAGCCGAGGAGCGAGACATGGGCATTGGTGGCAGCATCTTCTTGATCGCGCTAGGCGCGATCTTCGCGTTCGCAGTGGAAGCCGACCTGGGCTGGCTGGACCTGTCAGTCGTCGGCTGGGTGCTGATGCTCGCCGGTGTCGCCGGCCTGCTCGCCACCCTCTACTTCTGGAGCAACCGCCGCCGCGCGGTGGTCGCCGCGCCGGTGCGCGAGGAGCGCGTGGTGGCCGACCGGGTCGTTCCGGTCCAGAACGACCAGGTCGTGCAGGAGTACCGCGAGGTGCGTCGGCCGGGCCGGCCGGTCTGATCCTCGCCCACACACTCCGGGGTCCCGCAGCGTCGCGGGGCCCCGGCTTGCGTCCGGGCCGGGCCTCGGTGCCGCGCGCCCTCGCGGATCTTGAGGTGGGTGCCCGATCTCGGGAGCAGCGATCCCGATGATCGTGCTCGATCCAGGAAACAGGGCTCTCGGGGGCGAACGAGGCCACTACATCCTGGATCGAGCACGATCATGGAGCGTCGGCATGGACGGGTGTGGGCCGCGCCCGTGCGCCCCGGACTGCTGGGTCAGGCGAACAGCGCGAAGTAGATCGCGATGTGATGACAGAGCGCCGCCAGCAGCGTGCAGGCGTGGAAGAACTCGTGGTGGCCGAAGACGGTCGGCCACGGATTGGGTCGGCGCAACGCGTAGAAGACCGCGCCGACGCTGTAGATCGCGCCACCGACGATCAGCAGCACCAATGCGGCGACGCCGCCCCCGTGCAGGATCTCCGGCAGCATGGCCACCGCCACCCAGCCCAGCGCCAGGTAGAGCGGCGCGGACACCCAGCGCGGCGCGTGCGGCCAGACCACCTTGATCGCCACGCCGGCCAGCGCGCCGCCCCAGACCAGGGCCAGCATCACGGTGGCCGGCCGGGGCGCGAGCAGCATCGCGCAGAGCGGTGTGTACGTGCCGGCGATGAACACGAAGATCATGCAGTGGTCCATCCGGCGCATCACCTGGTAGCCGCGCTCTGACCACACACGACGGTGGTACAGCGCGCTCGTGCCGAAGAGCCCGCAGACCGTCAGGCTGTAGATGAGGCAGCTCACCAGCGGTGCCCACCCCGGCCGGGTCGCGGCGATCGAGCAGAGCACGATGCCGCAGACCACTGCGACGAAGAAGGCGTACGTGTGCAGCCAGCCGCGCATCCGGGGCTTACCGATGTCGACCGGCTTCAGGCGAAGCGGGGCGGAGGTGGTCACCCAGTCAGGTTACGGCACCGTAGGTTACTTGTAAGTAGTGGCGTTGGTGACACCCGGCACCGTCAACGTGAACACCGGATCGGCACGACATCGGCGAGGATGAGCGGATGCGGATCCGACCCGTCGGGGCGCACGCCCTGCTACTCGACTGCACCGTCCTCACCGACACCCCCGAGGCCGTAGCCGACGTCCCTGAGGCCGCGTTCGTCGAAGCGTGGCGGGCCGAGCTGTGGCGGCGCCGGGAGCGGGGCGACCTGATCGCCGTGGAGATCGTGCCAGCGGCCCGGACCGTGCTGCTCGACGGCCTGCCCGACCCGACCACAACGGCCGAGCAGCTGACCCGATGGGCGGCCGCCGTCACCGCCGCGACCACCCGCTCCAACCAGGCCGACGCCCACGCCGCAGCCCACGCCCACGCCGACGTCGACGCCAACGCCCACGCCACAGCCAATGCCGACACCCAAGATCAAGACCACAACGCCACAGCCGAAGACGGAGCCGACGACGCGGCGGACGTGTTGGTGCCTGTCACCTTCGACGGGCCGGACCTGCCGGCGGTGGCGGAACACTGGGGCGTGGACGTGCCGGCAGTGCGACACCGGTTGACCAGCACCCGGTTCCAGGTCGCCTTCTGCGGATTCGCCCCCGGATTCCCCTACCTGACCGGGCTGCCCGCCGAGTTGGCGCTGCCCCGGCTGGCCACGCCCCGTCCCCGGGTGCCGGCCGGCTCGGTCGCGTTGGCCGGCCCGTACGCCGGCATCTACCCGGGCGCTTCCCCGGGCGGCTGGCTGCTGGTCGGTCGGACCGACCTGGTGCTGTTCGACGTGGCAGCCGACCCGCCGACCCGACTCGGCCCGGGCACCAAGGTGCGGATGGTGGCGGCGTGACCCACCCGGCCGCCATCGAGGTGCTCCGCGCCGGTGCGCTCACCACAGTGCAGGACCTGGGCCGGCCCGGCTGGGCGCACCTGGGGGTGCCCCGGTCCGGCGCCCTCGACCCGGCTGCCCTGCGGTTGGCCAACCGGCTGGTCGGCAATCCGGAGCACGCGGCCGGCCTGGAGATCACCCTGACCGGCTGCACCCTACGGCTGACCCGGGCCGCCACGGTGGCGGTCACCGGCGCCGAGGTCCCCGTCCAGGCGGGTGTCCGGCCCGGTGACACCGGGCGCCCACTCAGCGTGCCGGCCGGAACGGTGCTGCGGATCGGTCCTGCCCGGCGGGGCGTACGGAGTTGGCTGGCGGTGGCGGGCGGCATCGAGGTGTCACCAGTGCTCGGTAGCCGGGCCACCGACACCCTCTCCGGGCTCGGCCCACCTCCGTTGCGGGACGGCGACCTGCTGCCGGTCGGTGATCAGGTCGGCACCCCCGCACCGGTGGACCTGACCGTGTGCCCCACGCCGCCTGAAGAGCTGCACCTGACGCTGGGCCCCGGTCCTCGCGAGGACTGGTTCACGCCAACAGCGTTCGACAGGCTCTTCGGCAGCGCGTACACCATCAGCCCGGTGAGCAACCGGGTCGGCGCGCGGCTCGCCGGCGCGGCGCTGCACCGCGCGGTCGCCGGCGAACTCCCCAGCGAGGGCATCGTGCTCGGCGCGGTGCAGGTGCCGGCGGACGGGCAACCCCTGATCTTCCTCGCGGACCATCCGACCACCGGTGGATACCCAGTCATCGGGGTGGTCACCGACGTGACCCCGCTCGCGCAGGCCCGGCCAGGTACTACCGTCAGATTCCATGGACCTCAACGCTGACCTGGGCGAGGGATTCGGCATCTGGCGACTCGGTGACGACGAGGCGCTGCTGAGCCTCGTCACCTCCGCCAACGTCGCCTGCGGCTTCCACGGCGGCGACCCGTCCACCATGCGGCGGGTCGTCGAGGGCGCCGCGCGACGGGGGGTCGCGGTGGGCGCGCAGGTCGGCTACCGGGACCTGGCCGGCTTCGGCCGGCGGCACATCGCGTACGACTTCGCCGAGCTACGCGACGAGGTGACCTACCAGTTGGGGGCGCTGGACGCGTTCTGCCGGTTGTTCCGCACCCGGGTCCGCTACCTCAAGCCGCACGGCGCGCTCTACCACGCGGCCAGCACCGACGAGTCCCAGGCGGCGGCCGTGGTCGCCGCCGTCAGCGGTTACGACGCCGAGTTGCCCGTACTCTGCCTTCCCGGCTCGACGCTCGCCCAACTCGCAGTGGGCGCGGGCCTGCCGGTGGTTGCCGAGGCGTTCGCCGACCGCGCCTACCTGCCCAACGGGGCGCTGGTGCCGCGCGGCACCCCCGGCGCGGTGATCACCGACCCCGAGCAGGTCGCCGAACGGGCGGCGCGGATGGCCACCGAACGCAGCGTGGTGGCGGTCGACGGCACCGTCATCCCGTGCTCGGTCGACTCGATCTGCGTGCACGGCGACACCCCGGGCGCGGTCTCCGCCGCCGAACTCGTCCGCGCCACCCTGATCGACGCCGACATCACACTGGCCCCCTTCGCCTGATCGGAGGGGCCCGCCGGGCCCCTCCGATCAGGTCAGGCGTCCAGGCCGCGAAGCACCAGCGGCAGCCGGGTCACCGCGCCGTCGACCACCCGGACCGGTACTCCCCAGTCCTGCCGGGTCAGGTGGCACGCCGCGTGCTCGACGTCCGCGTCACAGGTCGCCGCCTGCGCTGTCACCTGGAGCACGCCCGCGGTGACCTCGCCGTTGAGCACCAGCCGGCGGGACAGCTCGGTGCCCGTGCCGGCACCGTCCACCAGCAGCTCCGGCGGGGACGCGGAGACCACCAGCCGGGTCGACGGCCCGTACGTCTCGTCAAGCTTCTGCCCCGGCGCCGGGGTGAAGACGATGTCCAGGGTGACCTCGCCCGCGGCGACGTCGGTCGGCTTGCGCTCGGTGCGGTGCCGAGGCCCGTCCACAGTGCTGGCACCCGCCGCCGACAGGGCACCGGGGGCGAGCCGGGTCAACCGGTGCGCGGCGGACTCCACCACCAGCACCTCACCGGACGGGGTGAGCACCAGGTCGCTCGGTTCCGCCAACCCGTCGGCGACGGTGGAGACCTGGTTGCTGGCCGGGTCGAAGCGGCGCACCGCGCCGTTGTACGTGTCCGCGATCAGCACCGAGCCGTCCGGCAGCGCGCACACGCCCAGCGGATGCTGGAGCAGCGCCGACTCCGCCGGACCGTCCACGTGCCCGAAGTCGAACAGGCCCTGCCCGACGGCGGTGCTCAGCACACCGTTCTCGACGAACCGGACGGAACTGGTCTCGCTGTCGGCCACCCAGAGTCGGGTGCCGTCGGCGGAGGTCGAGAGCCCCGACGGCTGGGCCATCCACGCCTCGGCCAGCGGGCCGTCGCGCAACGCCTCCACCGTGGTGCCGGCGTACATGCCGGCGGTCCGCTTGATCGGGTCGAACCACCAGAGCTGGTGGATCCCGGCCATCGCGATGATCAGCTTGTCGTCGTACCAGGCCAGGTCCCACGGGGAGGACAGGTCGACGGCGAACGCGTCATGGGCGTGGTCGTCGACCTCGGCGCGCCACTGCCGCCCACTGCCGGCCACCGTGACCACCTCGCCGGACTCCAGCCGAACGCCGCGCAGCAGATGGTTGACAGTGTCGGCCACCACCAGGTCGTAGCCGGCCACCTCGGCGACGTGCGTGGGCAGCAGACACACACCCTGCGGCTCGGAGAACGTCGCCGCGGCGGCCGGCCCGTCCGCCCGGCCGCGCTCGCCCGAGCCGATCCGACGCACCGGCGTCTCGCCGTCCGGGTCGATCTCGACCAGTGAGTGCCGGGCCGAGTCCGAGACCAGCAGGTTGCCGTTGGGCAGCTGCACCGCCTTACCCGGGAAGCGCAGCGCGGTCTCCGGTGCCGGCGGCGGGACGTACGGGCCGTTCCCCCGGTGCAGGGTGCCCTTGGCCTCGTGAGTGGCGATCAACTCGTCGATCAGTCGGGCCAGCCCCTCGGCATGCCCCTCGCCGGCCATGGTGGCCACCACGTAACCCTCGGGGTCGATCACCGACAGGGTCGGCCAGGCCCGGGCCGCGTACTGCTGCCACATGTCCAGCTCAGGATCGTCGAGTACGGGGTGGTGCACCCCGTACCGCTCCACCGCGGCGGCGAGCGCGTCGGCGTCCTTCTCGTGCTCGAACTTCGGCGAGTGCACGCCGATCACGACGAGCACGTCGCCGTACTTCTCCTCCAGCGGGCGCAGCTCGTCGAGCACGTGCAGGCAGTTGATGCAGCAGAACGTCCAAAAATCCGCGATTATGATCTTGCCGCGAAGGTCGGCGAGCTTGAGGTCGCGTCCACCGGTGTTCAGCCAGCCCCGACCGCGCAGTTCGGGAGCCCGTACTCGTGCGCTCATGCACCCATCGTGCCTGACCATCGGCCCGCGTCCGGCCGGAGGGGGCGAGATTCGGTACCACCTGTGGGTACGACGACGGCGGGGTCACGGTTGCCCGTGACCCCGCCGTCGGTGCAGCTACTTCGTGGCCGGCTTCAGGCAGAGCACCCGGTTGGTGCCCTCACCCGGCAGCACCACGTGGGGCTGCGTCGTGTCGGTGCACTTCTCCTTGGCGTCCACCTTCGAGACGATCGTGAACGCGCCCGCCTCGCCGCAGTCCGCCGCCGAGGCGCCGCCCTGCCCGGACTGCTTCACGCAGGTGCCGACCGCCGGGTCGAAGGACGGCGTGTCGTCTCCGCCGACCTTGCCGAGCAGCAGCAGCAGGCCGAGCGGCACCGCCAGGATGAGCATCGCGGCGATCAGCACCGCGGCCAGCACCCGGCCGTTGCGGACCTTCGGCGTCGGTGGCTCCACCTTCGGTTCGTCGGCGTCCGGCTTGAACGCGTCGAATCGGCCCTGGTCCTTCTGGCCGGCCTCCTGGCCCCAGGACGGCGCGGGCTGCGTCGGTGGCGGGAACGACGGCGGGAAGCCCCCGCTCGGCACTGGTTCGGTCGCCGGCCCGCCGAAGCCCGGCGCGCCCGAGCCCGGGCCACCGAAGTTCGGCGCACCGAAGGTCGCCGTTGCGTTCGCGGTGCCGGCGGCAGGCGCCCCGGGGCCGCCGAACTGGTCCGCCGGCGGCTCGGCACCGGAGTGCGGGCGGGTGCCGTTCATCGGCCTGTTGTTGCCCGGGGCGTCGACGAAGGACGGCACACCCGGCGGGAACGCCGGCGGCGCGGACGGGGCCTCGTTGAACGCGTTCGGTGCGGGCTGCCGGTCGTCGAAGCGCGGATCGGCCGGGGACTCGCCGCCCCAGCCGGGCCCAGCCTGCCGCTGCGCGTCGTTCTGCCAGTCGGGTGCGGACTGCTGCCGCTGCGCGTCGTTCTGCCAGTCGGGAGCGATCTGCCGCTGCCCCTCGTGCTGCCAGTCGGGCGTGGCCTGCCGGGGCGCGTCGTTCTGCCACTCCGGAGCACCCTGGCGGTCGGTGCCCGAGTCGCCCTGGAACGCCTCCGGCTCCGGCTCGGCCTCCGGCTCCGGTCGTGCCGGACGGCCGTACACCCGAGGTTGCGGGTTGGCCGTGCCGGTCGGACGGATGGCCTGGTCGGTCGGGGGCATGACCCGGCTGGCCAGCGGCACCGAAGCGCTCGCCGTGGCCCGGGCCGCTGCGCCAGCTGCCGACTCGGCGTCCGCCACCGGTACGACCGCGCGGCCCGCTCCGGACTCCGGGGAGGTACGCGGGGCGGGCACCACAGCGCCGCTCGCGGAGACGTCCTCGGGGCGGCCACCGTACTGCGCGGGGGCGTCCGGGGTCTCCCGCTCGGCGTAGGCGGGCTGCTCGGGGATCGGAGCGAACTGGGCCTGGGGCGCGTAGTCGGACGGCGGGGCGGCAGCCAGGCTGGCGCCGGGGACGCGCTGCTCCTGCGGAGGCAGCGGCACCGCGTTCGCCGGCGAGATGCCCGGCGCGGGCCCGGGCTGGTAGGCCGGTGCCTCGTCGCCCCGGTCCGCCTCCCAGCCTCCACGGGACTGGGCGGAAGCCTCGGCCTCCGCGCGACCCCACACCTCACCGGGGGCCCACGGCTCGGCCGCCGGCACGCCGCCGGAGTTGCCCTGGGCGGCGTTGTCCGGGCCGGCGGCCCAGTTGGGCGCGCCGCCGCTGGTGGGCACGCTGGCGCTGGCCCGGGCGGGGAGGTTGCTCGGCTCCGCCGGGGTCCACCCTGCCTGCTCCGGCCGCTCGGTCGGCTGCTCCGGTTGGGAGAGCACCCAGTCGGGCTGCTGCGGACGGCCCTCGGCCTCGCCCCAGGCGGCCGGCTGCGCAGGCTGGTCCTGACGTGCGTCGCCGCCGTCGTTCCACTGTGCGGGCTGCGCCTGCTGCTGCTGCGCGGCCCACCCGCCGGAGTTGGCCGGATCGTCCTGCGCTGGCCAGTTCGTCGTCGGGGCCGGGACCTGGGCGGCGCCACGGGCCGGGCTCGGCTGAGCGGCCTGACCCCAGCCGGGGGCGGGCTGCTCGGTCGCTTCGGCGGGCTGGCCCCAGGTCGGTGGCGACTGCTCCGCCGGCGTCCACACCGGCTGGTCGTCGCGGGCGGCGCCGCCGGCGGGCCAGCCGCCGTTGCCGGTGGCCTGGTCCTGCTGGGCACCGCCGGACCAGCCGGCGGCCTGCGGCGCGTCGGCTTGCGGAGATTCGGTCGCCCGCCAGTCAGCTGCGGGCGGGTTGGCCTGCGCCGCGCCGCCCCAGCCGTTGGCCGGGTCCTCCTGGGCGGGCCAGGCGGCGGTGGCCGGCGGAACCTGCGCGGCGCCCCGTGCGGCTGGTTGGGCCTGCACCCAGTCCGGCTGCTCGGCGGGGGCGTTCGGGGTCCAGGTCGGTGCCTGTGCGCCCTGCTCGGCGGGGGTCCAGCCCTGCTGCTGCGCGGCCCAGGGGTCGGGCTGTGCCGGAGCCTGCGCGCCGTCGTTGCCGGACCACCCGGCGGGCTGCTGCTGCGGCGGCTCGCTCGCGCCACCACCGGCGGCCCAGGCGGGCTGCGCCGGGTCGTTGGGCTGCGCAGCGGCGGCACCCCAGGCGGGGGCTGTGGGCTGCTCGGACTGGGTCGCCCATGCCGGCGCCGACGGGTTTGGCCGCGTCGGGGGCGGGGGCGCCCAGCCCAGGTCGGGGCCGGCGGCGTTCTGGCCGTTGTCCGGCTGCGCCGGGCGGTCGCCGTACGGCGCCGGTCCGCCGGCGCCCGGTGACACCTCGTCCGGCTCTTGGCCGGGTCGGTGCGGGCCCTCGGACGTCATGGGTGCGCCTCCTCCATCACATGTCGGCTCGCCGGTGCCGATCGGTCTCCTCGGCGCGGCTGCCGCCGTCACCGGCGTACCGCTGTGCCGGCTCCCCGCACGGTATCGGGTGGTGGCACGACACGTCCAAGGAGCACTGGCCGTCACTCACCGTTGCCGGTTGATGTCGAGCAGTTCTGTCGGCTCGGCCTCTGCCGGGTCGGCGGGCGGCGACCGAAGCCCACCGTACCGGGCGCTGCGGCAGGGCGGAATCCCGGTGGTGGTGGTTGGGAAACGCCGATGGCCCACCCGGTGGGCCGGGTGGGCCATCGATCTGGAGGAGGGTGAGGAATGTAGTGGAGCGTCAGCTCATGTGACGCTGGGCGATGACGAGGATTTCCTCGCGAACCGCCGGCGAGTTCGCCGAGCGCAGCGCGTGCTCGATGGCACGGGCGCGGCGGGTCGCGTCGCGGTGGTTGCGGATTCGCTCGATCATGCTCATTGGTGGGTCCCCCTAGCTATTCGGTTGTCAGCCCCTGATGCATCTATTCAACAGGAGAAGCCGAGGAAATTCCATCGATTATTAGGTGAGCTGAGACACCTGCCTAACAATCAAAGGTCAACAGGCCATCCGGCCGACGGTTTCGTCGCCCAACGGACACGGCCGGTGTGCCGGGCGTTAACCCGTGGCACACCGGCCGTGGCTGGCGTTCGAAACGATCAGGTCCAGGCGAGCAGCGCCGCCTCCGGATCCGTGAGGAAGTCGCCGATGTCCCGCAGGAACTTCGAGCCCAGCTCACCATCGATGATCCGGTGGTCGAAGCTCAGCCCCAGCGTGGTGACCTGGCGAACCTTGACCTTGCCCTTGTGCACCCAGGGCATCTCCCGCACCGCGCCGAAGGCCAGGATCGCGGACTCTCCCGGCGGCAGGATCGGTGTGCCGGTGTCCACCCCGAACACGCCGACGTTGGTGATGGTCAGGGTGCCGCCGGACATGGCAGCCGGCGAGGTGCGGCCGGACTTCGCCGTCTGCACCAGGTCGGTCAGCGCGTCCGCCAACTCCCGCAGCGAGAGTCGGCCGGCGTCCTTGACGTTGGGCACGATCAGACCGCGCTCGGTGGCCGCCGCGATGCCGAGGTTGACGTACTCCTTGACCACGATCTCGTCGCCAGCCCAGGTCGAGTTGACCATCGGGTGCCGTTGCACCGCCAGCAGCACCGCCTTCGCCACCAGCAGCAGCGGCGAGACCCGTACGTCGCGCCACTCCCGTCGGCCGCGCAGCCGGTCCAGGGCCTTCATCGCCCGGGTCACGTCGACGGTCAGGAACTCCGTCACGTGCGGGGCGGTGAACGCCGAGCGGGACATGTTCTCGGCGGTCAGCTTGCGGACGCCCTTGACCGGGATGCGTTGCTCCCGGTCCGCGCCGAAGCTGGGCGCGGTCGTGGCCACGATCGGCTCGGCGACCACCACGCTCGCGCCGCTCGCCGCCTGCTGCACGTCCTCCCGGGTGATCGAGCCGAGCGGCCCCGACCCGGTCAACGTGGCGAGGTCGACCCCGAGATCCTTGGCGAGCTTGCGCACCGGCGGCTTGGCCAGCACCCCGCCGGTCGCCCCACGGCTCGCCACCGCCTCACCGCGTCGATCATGGACTTGTGGTGCCGGAACCGTGGGGGTCGCGACTGTTTTGTCACCCACCACAACTCCTTGATCGACCCCAGCGGGGGCGGCGGGCGCCGTCACGGCCTGCGCCGGGACCGCGCCCTTGCGGGGGCGACGCTTCGCGGCGGTGGTACGCGGGCCGTAGCCGACAAGCACCGCCGTCCGCCCACCCGGGGCCGCACCGCCGATCAGGCCGGGCTCGATCATGCCCTCGGCCGGTGCCACCTCCACCGCCGCCAGCGAGGCCGCCGACGGGGTGGGCAGGTCACCGCTGGGCGTGGCCGTGGTCGACGGCGCGTCCAGCGGCCCGGCGCCCGGGTCGGTGTCGATCGCGATGATCGGCGTACCGACCTCGACAGTGGTGCCCTCCGGGTGGTGGATCGCCTGGACCTGGCCGGCCCACTTCGCCGGGATCTCCACCGCCGCCTTCGCCGTCTCCACCTCGACGATCGGCTGATTCAGCTCGATGGTGTCGCCGACCTTGACCAGCCAGGCCAGGATCTCGCCCTCGGTCAGCCCTTCGCCCAGGTCGGGCAGGTTGAACGTCTTGATCCGGGACATGTCGCTCACCAGCCGAAGGTGCGGTCGACGGCGTCGAGCACCCGATCGAGGTCGGGCAGGTACTCCTCCTCCACCCGGGCGGCCGGGTAGGGGGTGTCGAAGCCGGTCACCCGCAGCACCGGCGACTCCAGGGAGTAGAAGCACTCCTCGGTGATCCGGGCGGCCAACTCGGCGCCGAGGCCGATGTTGGACGGCGCCTCGTGCACCACGACCGCACGGCCGGTGCGCTTCACCGACTCGTACGCCGCGGTCAGGTCCAGCGGCGAGAGCGAGCGCAGGTCGATGACCTCCAGCTCCCGGCCGTCCTCGGCGGCGGCGGTCGCCGCATCAAGGCAGGTCCGCACCATCGGGCCGTAGGCCAGCACGGTGACGTCGGTGCCGGGCCGCACGACCCGGGCCGAGTGCAGGGGGTACGCGTCGGACAGCGGCGCGTCCAGGTCGACCTGGCCCTTCTCCCAGTAACGCCGCTTGGGCTCCAGGAAGACGATCGGGTCGTCCGAGGCGATGGCCTGCTGGATCATCACGTACGCGTCCTGCGGGTTGGCGCAGGTCACCACCTTCAGGCCGGCGGTGTGCGCGAAGTACGCCTCCGGCGACTCGGAGTGGTGCTCGACAGCGCCGATGCCGCCGCCGAACGGAATCCGGATCACCATGGGGATGCTGAGCCGGCCGCCCGAGCGGTAGTGCATCTTCGCCACCTGCGACACGATCTGGTCGTACGCGGGGTAGACGAAGCCGTCGAACTGGATCTCGCAGACCGGCCGGTAGCCGCGGATGGCCAGACCGACAGCGGTGCCGATGATGCCGGACTCGGCCAACGGGGTGTCGATCACCCGCTGGTCGCCGAAGTCCTTCTGCAGACCGTCGGTGATCCGGAAGACGCCGCCGAGCTTGCCGACGTCCTCGCCCATGATGACGACCTTGCTGTCGTTCTCCAGGGCGCGGCGCAGACCGGTGTTGAGGGCCTTGCCGATGGTGAGCGTCTCCGTGGCCATCAGTGCGCGCTCCCCTCGAACGACTCCATGTAGCGGCTGAACTTCGCGCGCTGCTCGTCGAGCAGCGGAGACCCGTTGGGGTAGACGTTGTCGAACATCGTCACCGGCTCCGGGTCCGGCATTTCGAGCACCCGCTCGCGCAGGTGCACCGACTCGCGGCGGGCCTGCTCGTCGACCTCGGCGAAGAAGCCCGCGTCGGCGATCTGCTGCTTCTCCAGGAAGGCCTTGACCCGGGCGATCGGGTCCTTCGCCTGCCACGCCTCGACCTCGCTGGCGATGCGGTAGCGGGTCGGGTCGTCGGAGGTGGTGTGCGCGCCCATCCGGTAGGTGTACGCCTCGATCAGGCTCGGGCCCTGCCCGAGGCGGGCGTTGTCCAGCGCGGTGCGGGTGACCGCGTACGTGGCGAGCACGTCGTTGCCGTCCACCCGTACGCCGGGGAACCCGAAGCCGGCGGCCCGCTGGTAGAGCGGGACACGGGTCTGCCGCTCCAGCGGCTCGGAGATCGCGTACTGGTTGTTCTGGCAGAAGAAGACCAGCGGCGCGTTGAACACGCTGGCCCAGACGAACGCCTCGTTCACGTCGCCCTGGCTGGTGGCGCCGTCGCCGAAGTAGGCGATCGCCGCCTCGCCGTCGTCGGTGCCGGTCTTGCCGTCGATGGTGATCCCCATCGCGTAGCCGGTCGCGTGCAGTGTCTGCGCCCCGATGACGATCGTGTACATGTTGAACTTGAACTCGTTCGGGTCCCAGCCGCCCTGGTCGACGCCGCGGAACAGGCCGAGCGGCATGATCGGGTCGATGCCCCGGCAGTAGAGGACGCCGTGCTCCCGGTAGGTCGGGAAGGCCATGTCCTGGGTACGCAGCGCCCGCCCGGAGCCGACCTGGGCGGCTTCCTGGCCGAGCAGGCTGGCCCAGAGGCCCAGCTCGCCCTGGCGCTGGAGAGCGGTCGCCTCGGCGTCCAGCTTCCGGACCAGCACCAGGTCGCGGTAGAGACCGCGGTATTCCTCGTCGGTGAAGTCGACGCGGTACTCGGTGCCGTCCGGCCCGGTGGCGCTGTCGATCCGTTCGCCTTCGGGGGTGAGGAGCTGCACCAGCGCGGGGTCGCCGGCCGCGCCCTTCCTGGAGCGGGGTGCAGCCCGCCTGCTGCGGGTGGTGCCCCCGGGGTCGCCCTTTGCCATCGGTCTCTCCCTGTCGTGTCTGCGTCGGCACCGGGGGGTCACCCGGCCGCGCAACTCGTGCGCCTGCCCGGCTGCTGCCGGACCGGTTCCTGGCGGCCGCGCCTAGCCCCGGTGGGGGTTGCCGCACGGCGTGATCCGGGTTCTGGCCGAACCCGGATCGGGAGCGCCGGCGCTCAACCGCGCCTGCCGCGAGGGTGCGCGGAGGTCACGGCTGCGTTGCCGTCGTGCTCCATATTCGCAGAGCAGGTGAGCGCGCCCACAGTACGCCTGCCTCCGCAATCCGACAGCCCATGCTTTGACGCCGTTTGTCGCCATCATGCCGGCCCGCGTTTCCCGTGCGTTGCGCCACGATTCGTCACCGTTCGGGCAGCACTGCGTGTCGACACGCGGTGGAGGTTGGCTGACCCACTGTGACTGCGCGAGGCTGATTCCCGCAGGATCGCGCCTATCGGGTTAATTGTCGGTTTTTTGCCCGCGGTGGCGTCCATTCATGTCCTCCGACGGCCGACGACTAGGGGTGTGCGGTGTACGAGCCAGGTGACGGTCCCGGCACACCAGCGCTTGGTCGGCACCGGTCGGCCGGCGGCTACCGTCGGGTGGTCGGTGTCCACCGGGCCCCCGGCGCCGGTGGCCCCTCCCGCGGTTACCTGCTCACCGTCGCGCTGCTGGCCGGCACGGCGTCGATGCCCATCCTCGCCGCGATCAGCGCGGGCTCGGCCACCCCGGGCAGCACCGCCCTACCGGACAGCAGCACCCCGTTCATGCCGACCCCGTCTGTCGGGCCGGTGGTGATCCCCATGCCGATGACCAGCCAACCACCGCTTCCCCCGCTCGGCACACCCAGCGTCGACCCGACCAGCGGCTGGCTCCCGGCCGCCCCGTCTCGTCCACGGGAAGGGCCCGCCGCCGATGCCGGGCCCGCCCGGTGGACGACCGCCCCGCCGGCGGCACCGAAACCCACGCGGAGCACCTCGCCGCCGGTACCCCCGCCCGTTGCTCCGCCACCGCCGACCGACCCCGACCCGACCGACCCGCCGGGCCCGGACCCGACCGACCCCGACCCCACCGACCCGCCGGACCCGACCCCGACCGACCCCGACCCGACCGACTCGCCGGACCCCACCGATTCGCCGGGCCCGGACCCGACCGGCTCGGACGATCCCGATCCGACCCCGACCCTGACCGTGGAACCGACGCCCACGCTGGGCCCGACACCCACGCCGACCGACGACGCGACAGCGACCGCCGTGCCGACCAGCACCCGGTCCGTCCCGGCCCCCACACCCACGCCGCCGGTACCGACCCGCCGACCCGGCCCGGCGACCCCGTCGCCGTCGGTCGTCGCCTCGACGCCCAGCGTCAGCCCGGCGCCACTGCCCGGACCGACAGACCCCGCGGCGTGGCCGACGGTACGGTGACGATCAGGCGCGGCCAGTCCGGCGACGGCGGCGTTCGGCGGTAGGCGCGTACCGGAGGGGGCGGCGTGGGCGGCGGTGCGGAACCCCGCCCGGTCGCCACCCGGCCCGGCCCGGGGTTGCGGATCGCCCGGCTGGTCACCGAGGTGACCGCCCCGGCGGTGCTCGTGTCGCTGCTGATCATCACAGTGAGCTGGCACAGCGCCAGCCGCCCCGGTCAGGGCCTGGTCTGGGGTCTGCTCGCCACTCTCTTCGTGACCGGCATTCCGTTCGCCTACATCGTCGGCGGGGTACGCCGTGGCCGGCTCACCGACCACCACGTCGGCCGCCGGGAGCAGCGCCGGGCGCCGTTGCTGGTCGGCCTCGGTTCGGTCGCTGCGGGGCTCGCCCTGCTCGCCGTGCTCGGCGCGCCCCGCCAGGTGCTGGCACTGGCGGTGTCCGGCCTCGTCGGCCTCGTCGTCGCCGTGTCGGTCAGCCACTGGTGGAAGATGTCGATCCACTCGGCGGTGGCCGCCGGCACGCTGGTCATCCTGATCCTGACCTTCGGGACCCGGCTGGTCGTCGCCGCACCGCTGCTGGCGGTGGTCGGCTGGTCCCGGGTACGGCTCAAAGACCACACGCTGGCGCAGGTGCTGACCGGAGGTGCGCTCGGCGCCCTGATCGCCGCGGTGATCTTCGGCCCACTGCGCTAGCCCTCAGGCTCCGCTGCGCTAGCCCCCAGGTCCCGCTGCGCGAGCCGAGGGAGGGCGGCGCGGAGCCACCCACCCTCGGACGTCGTCAGGCGCCGTCGTCGGCGAGGCGGTGGCGGTTCGCCTCGATCCACGCGTCCAGCGCGGCCGGGTCGTCCGGGTCCACCCCGTCGGCCATCAGCTGCGCCACCGCTGCGGTGGCCGCGCTGCGCCGCTCACCGGTCGAGTAGAGGCGGGCGAACTCCGGCACCATCTCCTCGATCGCCTCGTCGGTGCGCGTCGCCGCCGCCTCGGGCAGCCCGCGCTGGCGCGACGCGTACCGCGCCCAGGCCCGCAGCACCCGGGGGAGCATCGCCGCGTCGTCCATGTCCAGCACGGCCCGGCGGTGCACCCAGTCGAGCAGGAAGAGCCCGGACACCGCGGGACTCCAGCGCATCGGGTCGGCGTCCGGGAAGCTCGCCGAGTGGTCCAGCAGCAGGCTCAGGCAGAAGTGCAGGGAGGCCAACTCCGGGCCGTCGACGGTGTCCAGCCCGAAGCGGGCGGCCTCCGGCGCGCCGAGGAACCGTCGGACCAGGTCGGTGCGCTCGGCCGCGGAGAGCGGTTCGACCTCCGCCGGACCGGTCGGGTCGGCAGCGGTGGGCAGCACCGCCAGGCGGGCCCCGACCAACGCTCGGTCGGTGGCGAGCGACCCCTCGCCGGGCAACTCGCCCAGGTCGTCGGTGACCGCCAGATGGCGAGCCACCTCGCCCCGGAACCGGGCTGGATCTTCGGTCCGGAACCAGGTCAGCTCGTCGTCGGCGCACATCTGCCGGACCTGGTCCAGGATCCGTTCGGCCGGCCCGCCCACGAAGATGTCCTTGGTGATCCCGATGTTGTGGTCCACCAGGGCCACCAGCGCGTGCTCCGAGCCGCCGGACTCGTCGTCGTAGGCGAAGGTCGCGAGGTACGAGGTCTGGTCGCCGTACACGTCGCCGTACGCCCAGGTGCCGGTGAGGTGCACCCGGCCGAGCTGGGCTGTCCAGGTGGGCGCCTGGCTGCCCGCGCGCACCCGATCGGTGCCCTCGGCGGTCGGGACGAGCGTGGCGAAGACCTGCCGGATGGTGGTCGCCGCCGCGACCCTGCGGCGGGCGGTGGCGGCGAGGAAGCCGGTGACGAACTCCCGTACGGCGGCGTCGCGGTCGGTCTCCGCGATCGCGTAGACACTGCCCAGCAGGGCGCTGCCGAGCATCTCGGCGTCGAGGGCGGACTCCAGCTTGGTCACGTCGCGTGCGGCGTGCAGCACCGCGTCGTAGGGGGTCTGAGGCGTGGCCATGCTCCGACCCTACGCCGCCCGAGGCGTACGCAGAGCGGTAGCGAGCCGTGCGGAGCGTCGGCGGCGTGCGGAGCGTCAGCGGCGTGCGGCGTCCCGCAGCGCGTCGCGTGCCTGGGCGTACGAGCCGAGCACGATCCGTACCGGAGCCAGCACGTACTCGTCGCCCACCTGGGCGACCCGCGCCGTCAGCCGCTGGTCGGCGCGGGCCCGGGCGCGCCGGGCGGCCCAGCGCACCACCGGCCGGGTCAGCGCCGCCACCAGCAGCCCGGCCAGCAGGCCGCCCAGCAGCAGGACGGTCGGCAGCGGCACCTGGCCGACCATCGGGTTGTCCAGCGCCGGCAGGCCGAGCGCTCGCAGCGCGTAGCCGAGCAACAGCCAACCCAGCCCCACCACCGCGGCGAGGGTGACCAACCACTGCACACCGCCGACGACCCGCCACCAGATCGGGCGACGGTCGAGGCCGAGGTCGGTGCCGGCGATCGTGCGATCCAGGGCGTCCGGCAGGTCGCCGAGGCGGGACCGGGCGGCGGAGGTCACCGCGCCGGGCCAGGCGGCGGGCAGGTCGTCGGCGGCCCGGTCGGCCACCGCGCGGATGGCGAGGCCGAGCGCCGAACGTTGGGCGGCCGTCGGGTCAGGTACCGAGGTGGCCGCTACCAGGCTCTCCGCCGGGTCGGCCTGGTCGCCGGTGGGGCCGGGCAGGTGCAGCCGACGCAGCGGGTCGGGTCGCAACCGCCGCCAGCCCCGGACCACGGGCCAGCCGGTGGCCGCGCCGGCCCGGTGCCGGTACGCCCGCTCCACGGCCTCGGTCACCGCTGGCACCCCGGCCGCCCCGGCCAACGCCCGGTTCAGCCCGTTGACGGCTGTGTCGTCCGGCCCGCCCGGCGGCCGGGCCGAACCGACCAGCTCGTCCAGGCCGGCGACGACAGTGTCGACGTCACCCGCGAGCCGACGCAACGCGGCCTGCCGCTCGGCGACAGTGCGCTCCAGCGCGTTGCGCAGCCCGACCATCCCGGCCGGGTCGATGGCGGTGGTGGCCAGCAGGGGCACCCCGGTCAGCCCGTCCGTGTCGAGCAGCCGACGAAGATCGTCCAGGACCCGGGGCACCTCGGCCGGGGGCAGCCGGTCGGCCTGGTTGAGCACCACCACTGTGACGTCGCGGTGCCTGTGGAACTCGCGCAGGTAGCTGTCGTGGATGACCCGGTCGGCGTACTTCTGCGGGTCGACCACCCAGACCACCTGGTCCACCAGGCCCAGGAGCCGGTCCACCTCCAGCCGGTGCGATCGCTGCACCGAGTCGAAGTCGGGCAGGTCGAGCAGGATCAGCCCGTGCAGTGCCGTCTCGTCGTCAGCGTCCAGGGCGCTCTCCCGGACGAAGCGGTGTCGGGGCAGCACGCCGATCCAGTCGAGCAGATGGTTGGCGCCCTCCAGCGGCCCCCACACGCAGGCGTGGGTGACGCCGGTGGTCGGCCGGCGGACCCCGACCGGCGACAGCTCCAGTTGGGCCAGCGCGTTGAAGAGGCTGGACTTGCCGCTGCCAGTGGCGCCGGCCAGGGCGACCACTGTGTGGTCCCGGGACAGCGTGAGCCGGGTGCCGGCCCGCTCCACCACCGTGTGCGCGGGCACCAGGTCGGCGTCCGGCAGCAGACCGTCCACGGCGGTCAGGAACCGGCGTACCGCGTCCAGGCGCGCGATCAACGCGTCGGCGTCGACCCGCTGGTCCCCGCGGAACACCTCGCGTACCCGGCCGGCGATGTTGCTCACCGGGAACCCTCCTCGTGGGCGGCGGACAGGCCGCTGCGGTGCCGGGCCAGCTCGACCCGGCCGGCGGCCCGGCGCAGACCGTCACCGGCGTCTTCGGCGGGGCGGGCGTCGGCGGTGCGGCTCAGGAAGCGGTCGGCCTCCGCGGCGAGCAGCGTCCGCACCCGGTCCAGCAGGTCGGTGCGGGCCTTGGCGGCGAGGGTACGCACCGCCTGGTCGCCGAAGATCGCCTGGAGGACGGCCTGTGCGGCGACAGTGGTGCCGGCCCCGGTGGCCAGCTCCAGCCCGGTCGGGATGAACGCGGTCGAGGCGAAGACGGCGATCATCACGGCCAGCCCGGTGGCGTTCACCGCGTACGCGGCGGTGCGGGCCACGAACCGCTTGTCACCGCCCTCGACCCGGACCAGCTCCAGCACACCGCGCTGCCAGTCCCGGACCATGCGCTCGGCGCGTTCGGGTAGGTCGTCGCTCGGGTGGGCGAGCGCCGGGTCGAGCAGCCCGGCGCCGGCCGGGTGTGCCTTCCACCCGGTGTACGCGGATTCGGCGGCCTCCGAGGCCACCCCGCGTAGCAGCGTCACCAGTTGGGACTCGATGGCGTTGCGGAGCTCGGCGGCGGGCGCCGGCCGACCGGTGACGGCGGCCACGACCCGGTCCCGGAGGCGGCCGATCCGTGCCTCCAGCGTGCGGAACAGCTCGCCGGTGCCGACGAACTCCTGCCAGCGGGCGAGCACCTCACCCCGGAGCAGCCGGCCGTCCTGGAGCCCTTGCTCGACGGTGCGCTCGGCGGCCCGGTACGCGGCCCGGACCCGTTCGTCCAGCCCGTCGGCGGCGGCGAGCTGCTCGTCGGCGGCGTCGGCCAGATCCTCCACGGCGGGGTGGAGTGCGGCCAGCGCCCCGTCGAGGGTCTGACGGACCACCGCCGCCCGCGCGTCCACGTCGGCGGCCAACCGGGCGAACCAGTCGGCCAGTGGGGCGGTGACTCCCTCGGGCAGCAGCCCCTGACCGTCGACCCAGGTCTCGGGCAACACGAACAGCGGCGCCCGGCTGAGATCCTGCTCGGCGAGCATCTCGGTCAGGTGCGCGGCGATCTCGTCGGTGGCCTCGGCGGGCACCCGGTCCAGCACCATGGCGATGACCGCGCCGCGCGCCCGGGCGCTGCGCAGCAGCTCCCACGGCACCGCGTCGGCGTACCGGGCGGCGGTGGTGACGAAGAGCCACAGATCGGCGGCGGCCAGCAGTTGGGTGGCCAGCGCCCGGTTGGCGTCGACGACCGAGTCGATGTCGGGCGCGTCGAGGAAGGCCAGCCCGGCGGGGAGGGCCGGGGCGGTGACGAGGTGCAGGGCGCGCGGATCGTCGCTCGGCTCGGTGGTGCGGGTCAGCCCGGGCAGCAAGTCACCCTGCCGGAACCAGGCCGCGTCGGACGGGTTGCAGACCAGCACCGGGGAGCGGGTGGTCGGCCGGAGCACGCCGGCCGCGCTGACCCGGGCCTTGACCAGGCTGTTGACCAGGGTCGACTTACCCGCGCCGGTGGAGCCGCCGACCACCACGAGCAGTGGCGCGTCCAACCGGGCGAGCCGGGGCAGCAGGTAGTCGTCGAGCTGGTCGGTGAGTGCTGTGGCGCTGTGCCGGGCAGAGTTGGCAGAGGGCAGCGCGAGGGGATACCGGGCCGCGCCGATCGCCTCCCGGAGGCCCGACAGTGCGCCGGGGAGGCTGTCGTCCCCGGTAGTGGCGGGCGGCTCCCCCGCGGCGTCCGGCGGGTCGGTGCGGGCTGCGACGGCGGGCGCACCGGAACGGGTGGCGGGATCGCCGTGCGTCGTCACCGCTAAAGCGTGCCCGACCGATGCAAGGGAAGACAACCGGACGGTAATAACGGCTGGGTTGCGTCGGGTTGACTCAAGTCAACTTGACGATTGGCCAACGCGTGGCACTATTGAGTCAAGTTCACTCAACTTGTGGTGGGGCCCGCTGCGGGCGGTGCTCGCCAGCAGCCCACGGGCGACGCCCGTCACCTGCACAACCTTACGAAGCGAGGAAGCGAAGATGGCACGTGCGGTCGGTATCGACCTCGGCACGACGAACTCCTGCGTCAGCGTTCTCGAGGGCGGTGAGCCCACCGTCATCGCCAACGCTGAGGGGTCGCGGACGACTCCTTCGATCGTCGCGTTCGCCCGCAACGGCGAGGTGCTCGTCGGTGAGGTCGCCAAGCGCCAGGCAGTGACCAACCCGGACCGGACGATCCGGTCGGTCAAGCGGGAGGTCGGCACGAACTGGTCCGTCGACATCGACGGCAAGAAGTACACCCCGCAGGAGATCTCGGCCCGGACGCTGATGAAGCTCAAGCGGGACGCCGAGGCGTACCTGGGCGAGCAGATCACCGACGCGGTGATCACCGTCCCGGCCTACTTCAACGACAGCCAGCGCCAGGCCACCAAGGAGGCCGGTGAGATCGCCGGCTTCAACGTGCTGCGGATCGTCAACGAGCCGACCGCCGCCGCCCTGGCGTACGGGCTGGACAAGGGCTCCAAGGAGCAGACCGTCCTGGTCTTCGACCTCGGTGGCGGCACCTTCGACGTGTCGCTGCTGGAGCTGGCCGAGGGCGTCGTCGAGGTCAAGTCGACGAGCGGTGACAACCAGCTCGGTGGCGACGACTGGGACCAGCGGATCATCGACCACCTGGTCAAGACCTTCCGTGGTGAGCACGGCATCGACCTCTCCCAGGACAAGATGGCCCTCCAGCGGCTCCGCGAGGCGGCCGAGAAGGCCAAGATCGAGCTGTCCGCCGCCACCACCACCAACATCAACCTGCCGTACATCACGGCTGGCGCGGCCGGCCCGCTGCACCTGGACGTGACGCTCAGCCGCGCCGAGTTCCAGCGGATGACGCAGGACCTGCTGGACCGTTGCAAGGGCCCGTTCGAGCAGGCCGTGAAGGACGCCGGGATCAAGATCTCCGACGTCGAGCACGTCATCCTGGTCGGCGGTTCGACCCGGATGCCCGCCGTGACCGACCTGGTCAAGCAGCTCACCGGCCGCGACCCCAACAAGGGCGTCAACCCGGACGAGGTCGTCGCCGTCGGCGCCGCCCTCCAGGCCGGTGTGCTCAAGGGTGAGGTCAAGGACGTCCTGCTGCTCGACGTGACCCCGCTGAGCCTGGGCATCGAGACCAAGGGCGGCATCTTCACCAAGCTGATCGAGCGCAACACCACCATCCCGACCAAGCGTTCCGAGGTCTTCACCACGGCTGACGACAACCAGCCGTCGGTGCTGATCCAGGTGTTCCAGGGTGAGCGGGAGATCGCGGCGTACAACAAGAAGCTCGGCACCTTCGAGCTGACCGGCCTCCCGCCGGCGCCGCGCGGCGTGCCGCAGATCGAGGTCGCCTTCGACATCGACGCCAACGGCATCGTCAACGTGCACGCCAAGGACCTGGGCACCGGCAAGGAACAGAAGATGACGATCACCGGCGGCTCCTCGCTGCCGAAGGACGACATCGAGCGGATGCGCCGGGACGCCGAGGAGCACGCGGAGGAGGACAAGCGCCGCCGCGACGACGCCGAGACCCGCAACGTGGCCGAGGCGCTCCAGTGGCAGACCGAGAAGTTCCTCGCCGAGAGCGGCGACAAGCTGCCCGGTGAGAACCGCGAGCAGCTCAACGAGGCGCTCGGCGAGCTGCGTGGCGCCCTCGGCGGTCAGGACATCGAGAAGATCAAGTCGGCGCACGAGAAGCTGGCGCAGGTCTCCCAGCAGGCCGGTTCGCTGCTCTACTCGCAGCAGGCCGAGCAGGGTCAGCAGCCGGGTGGCGAGCCCGGTCCGGGTGCGACCGGCGCGACCGGCGCGACCGGTGCGACCGGCGCGCAGGCCGGCGGCGCCGACGACGTCGTCGACGCGGAAATCGTTGACGAGGACGGTAAGAAGTGACCGTCGGCCTCCGACACGTTTCCACCGCGAAGGGGATGAGGTAGCCGCATGACGCAGAAGCCACGAGCCGCCGACCCGGGCGACACCGGGTCGACGCCGGGTGGCTCCGCGACCACGGAGCCGACCGGCGACGGGGAGCGGGTCGTCATCCGCAACAAGCGCAAGCTCGTCGACACCGCCGAGCCGGAGGGGACCGCCGCCGACGCGGAGACCGGTGTGCCGGCCGAGGGTCTGGTCGAGGACGCCGAGGTGGTGGTCGACGAGATCGAGGTCGAGGTCAACTCCACCGACGGGCCGGAGCCGTCCGGTCCGCCGGTGGTGGACGCCCCGGCGCAGCCGGTGGACGGCGGCGGCGCGGGCACCTCGCTCGGTGCCGAGCTGGAGGCGCTCCGGGCCGAGCTGGACGAGCGGACCAGGGACCTGCAGCGGGTGTCGGCGGAGTACGCCAACTACCGCAAGCGGGTCGACCGTGACCGCAGCCTCGTGCAGGAGCAGGCGACCGGCTCGGTGCTGGCCGCGCTGCTGCCGATCCTGGACGACCTGGACCGGGCCCGGGAACACGGCGACCTGGTCGGGCCGTTCGGCACTGTGGCCGAACAGCTCACCACCGCGCTGGGCAAGTTCGGCCTGAACGCCTTCGGCGAGCAGGGCGACCCGTTCGACCCGACCCGGCACGAGGCGGTAGCGCACCAGACCTCGGCCGACGTCAGCGAGCCGACCTGCGTACAGGTCATGCGACGCGGCTACCAACTCGGTGAGCGGCTGCTGCGCCCCGCGCTGGTCGCGGTCGCGGATCCGGAATAGTGCCAGGCAGTGACCGGGCCGTCCCGTCCACCGTTCAGCGGTGGGCGGGACGGCCGGGCCACCAGGGTCGGAAGGAGGTGGACCGGTGAGTTCGAAGGACTGGATCGAGAAGGACTTCTACGCCGTGCTCGGCGTGGACAAGGCCGCCTCCGCTGATGACATCAAGAAGGCGTACCGCAAGGTGGCCCGGGAGTCGCATCCGGACCACAACCCGGGCGACCCGAAGGCCGAGGAGCGGTTCAAGGCCGCGTCCGAGGCGTACAACGTGCTGTCGGACAGCGGCCGCCGTCGCGAGTACGACGAGATGCGGTCGCTCTTCGGCTCGGGCGCGTTCCGGCGCAACGCCCGGGGTGAGGGTCAGCCGGGCGGCGTGCCGTTCGACGTCTCCGACATGTTCGGTGGCGGCGGAGGCGGCGATCGTCGCTTCGGCGGCGCCGGCTTCCAGGACCTGTTCAGCTCGATCTTCAGCGGCGGTCAGGCCGGTGGGCAGGCCGCACCGCGCGGTCCGGCCCGTGGTCGGGACGTGGAGACCGAGGTGGCGCTGGACTTCGGCGACGCGGTGCGCGGAGTGACGCTGCCCCTGACGCTGCGCGCGCCGGGCGTCTGCGACACCTGCCACGGCAACGGGGCCAAGCCCGGCACCCAGCCGCGTACCTGTCCGGTCTGTCATGGTGCCGGCGTGACCACCCGCAACCAGGGGTCGTTCAGCTTCTCCGAGCCGTGCCGCAACTGCCAGGGCGTCGGCACAGTGGTCGAGGAGAAGTGCCCGGAGTGCCACGGCAGCGGCGGTGTCACAAAGACCCGCACCATGAACGTGCGCTTCCCGGCCGGCGTGGCCGACGGTCAACGCATCCGGCTGGCCGGGCGGGGCGAGCCGGGCGAGCGCGGTGGCCCGGCCGGCGACCTCTTCGTGCACGTCAAGGTTCGGCCGGACGAGCTGTTTGGGCGTACCGGGGACGACCTGACGCTGACCGTGCCGGTCACCTTCGCTGAGGCCGTGCTCGGCACGGACCTGCGGGTGCCCACGCTCGACGGTGCGATGACCCTGCGGGTGCCGCCGGGGACGCCGAGCGGGCGGGTGCTGCGGGCCCGCGGCAAGGGTGTGGTCCGCCGCGACGGGCAGGCCGGTGACCTGCTGGTCACGCTGGACGTGGTGGTGCCGGCCCGCTTGTCGGACGAGGCCCGCACGGCGCTGGAGTCGTTCGCCGAGCAGACCCCGCCGGCGGCCCGGGAACATCTCGACGCACGGGTGCGTCGAGTCAGTTAGTCCGGTGGAATGGACGCGGAGGTGAGCGGGATGTCGGGCGAGTTCCTCGGTTCGGGCGACCCTGCCTACGAGGCCAAGGTGCTGATGATCTCGGTAGCGGCACGGATGGCGGGGATGCACCCGCAGACCCTGCGCCAGTACGACCGACTGGGGCTGGTGCAGCCCGGCCGAGCCGCTGGTGGCGGGCGTCGCTACAGCGTCCGCGACGTGGTGCTGCTGCGCGAGGTGCAGCGGCTCAGCCAGGACGACGGGATCAACCTGGCCGGCGTCAAGCGGATCATCGGGCTGGAGCGGCTGCTGGAGCAGGCGCAGCAGCGGGTGGCCCGGTTGGAGGCGGAGCTGGACGCCGCGTACCGCCGGGTGGCGGAGCTGGAGTCGCTGGCCCGCTTCCCGGGCCGGGATCTGGTGCCGACCAACCGCACCTCCACGGCCCTGGTGGTGTGGCGCCCCCGCCGGACCCCCGATCGCTGACCTGCTGCTCACCCGGACCTGTCTTCTCGGCCCGGACCGCGCTGGATTCCCGGCGCGGTCCGGGCCGCTTCGGTTAGCCTGTCGATAAGGGTCCAATCGGCTTAATCCGGACCTACCGGCATGGCGAGGGGGAGCGATGGCGGAACCGGCGAAGAAGGTGGCCCAGCAGACCGAGGACCGGTTGGAGGACCTGGCCGAGACGGTCCGCAAGAAGTTCGACAAGGTGACCGAGGGGACCTACCGGGACCGGATCATCGCCGGCCGGTTCGCCGAAGACGGCGACCACGCCGACGAACCGGCCCGAGCCGAGACGGAACGCAAGCAGGAATAACCGGTGACCGACGTGCGGGCCGGGACCCACGGGGGGTCCCGGCCCGTTCGTCGTAATCGGGTGCGGGCCGGGACGTCGGGTTGCCTGCGGGCCGGGACGCGGCTTGGTTCCTTGCCGCCCGCGGAGGCCGGCAATCGACTCGCAGGCCCTTTGGAGCTGAATCGTCTACGACATCGCGCGGCGGCTCTGGCCCCGAACCGCCTCGTTGTGCCGACTGATCGGGACTCGCGGGTGTGAATCGTTTGCGACATCAGCTCCAAAGGGGCTTAGTCGCCCTCTACCCGCCGCCGCTGGTCGGCGAATCCGGCGAATCAGCCGAGGCGGCGGTTTTCGCGGACCAGGCCGCCCTCGCACCAGTCCCGGTAAACGAAGAGGTCCGGTCGGGCCAACAGCACCCGGCCGTTGTGCGCCCAGATCTTCATCAGCTCGTCGCCGTCCCGCTCGGCCTGCTCGACGAGCTTGCGGAAGCGGCGCTTGGGGTGGGCGCGGAAGTTCGTCCGGATGCCGTCGGCCGCGTAGATGTAGAGGCAGTGCAACGCAAAACGCCGGGCCGGGCAGGTTGGATCCATCGCCAACTCGAAGAGCGTCAACACCAGCCGGTCGCCGGAGACCAGCAGGTCCCAGTCGGGTGGCATCGAGGCCAACGGGACCGAATCGGGCTTGTACGCCCAAGCTCGCAACTCCGCCGGAGTCGGATCGACGGGGTTGGCGAAGCCGTGGAACGTCGACTCCTGCACGCTCACCGGCCAACCTTCCGCTCTCGCCCGCGTTTGGCAACGCTGCCTGCGGACCCTGGCTGCTGGGGCGAAACGGTAACCCGCCGTCGGGTGCTGCGGTAGTACCCGCGAGGAGCAATTCCGCAACCGTTGGCACGGGTGGGTCAATTGCATCGACGGCGCAGCCGATCATGCTCCCATGACGATCCACGTTAGGCGGTGTCAGCGGGTGCCGACGCCGAGTTCGTCATGGGGCTGGAGTGGCCTTTCGCCCCTCCCGGTAGCTGTCCCGGGAATTGGGACCGCGACCGGTGGAGTTCAGCCCACTGAGTCGACGACCGGGGTCTGCTCCCGCCGCTGGGCCGCCGCGCGGTTGCGCAGCCACCGCTTGAACCACGGGAAGTCGGGAAGCCGAGCCAGGATCGGCCCGGTCACCACGGTGATCAGGACGTACGTCGCGGCCAGCGCTGCCAACCGCGGCTCGACGCTCCCGGCGGCCACCGCCAGCCCGGCGATGACGATGGAGAACTCACCTCGGGGTACGAGTGCCAGGCCGGCCCGCCATCGACCGGGTTCGGCGATACCGACCCGGCGGGCGGCGAGGTAGCCGGTGAGCGTCTTCGTCGCCATGGTGACCACTGCCAACGCGAGCGCCGGCAGCAGCACCGGCGGGATGTCCCGGGGGTCGGTGACCAGGCCGAAGAAGACGAAGAACACCGCCGCGAACAGGTCCCTCAGCGGTGAGAGCAACTCGGTCGCGTGGTGTGCCACCGGGCCGGAGAGCGCGATGCCGACAAGGAACGCGCCGACCGCCGCCGACACCTGGAGCTTCGCCGCGAGCCCGGCGATCAGCAGGGTCAGACCGAGTACGCCGAGCAGCAACGCCTCCGGGTCCTTCGCCGACAGGGCGGAGGAGATCAGGTGGCCGTACCGGATGGCGACGACCAGCACGAGCAGCACCGTGCCCACCGCGACGGCGAGTGCGATGCCGCCACCGAGCAGGCCGGTGCCGGCCAGCACGGCGGTGACCAGCGGCAGGTAGAGCGCCATCGCCAGGTCCTCGATCACAAGGACCGACAGGATCACCGGGGTTTCCCGGTTACCCAGTCGTCCCAGGTCGGCGAGGACCTTGGCGATCACGCCGGAGGAGGAGACCCAGGTGATGCCGCCGAGCACCAGGGCGGCGACCCAGTCCCAGCCGAGCAGCAGGGCGAAGGCCGCACCGGGCAGCGCGTTGAACACGCCGTCGATCAGCCCGGCCGGGGCCGCCGACCGGAGGTTGCCGACCAGTTCGTTGGCCGAGTACTCCAGGCCGAGCATCACCAGCAGCAGGATGACGCCGATCTCGGCGCCCACAGCGAAGAACTCCTCGCTGGCGGCGAGCGGAAGTAGCCCACCGTGCCCGAACGCCAGCCCGGCGAGCAGGTAGAGGGGGATGGGCGACAGGCCTACCCGGCGGCTCAACCGACCGAGGACGCCAAGCAGCAACAGCAGCGCGCCGACTTCGACGAGCAGAGTGGTGGAATCGTGCATCCGCCTCAGCCGTCCGGGTCACTGTCGGCGAGGATGGCGGACACGCCGTCGAGACCTCTACGGGTCCCGACAACGACCACCACATCGCCGGCCGCGAAGCGGAAGGAGGGGAGTGGCGAGACGATCACTTCGCCTTCACGCAGTACAGCCACGATGGAGGCGCTGGTGCGGGTGCGTGCCTTGGTGTCGCCGAGCTTCCGGTTGACGTACGGGGAACCGGCCGTGATGGCGATCTGCTCGGTGAGCAGACCGGCGGCCTGCTCGCGGAGCCCGGAGAGCTGGCCGAGCATCAGCGACGCGCCGAGGATGTCGGCCAGAGCCTCAGCCTCGTCGTCGGTCAGCGGAATGTCCGACTGGCAGGCGTCGGGGTCGTCGGGATCGTAGAGAACGAGATCACGGCGGCCATTGCGGTGGGAAACGACGCCCAGGCGGCGTCCGGACTCCGTCACCAGATCGTGACGTACCCCGATCCCGGGTAGGGCGGTCTGCTCGACACGTACTCGCACTCTCCAAGGCTACCGCTTCGTGAACAGAGCGCAGATCTTGGACGGACGGCGCCCCCGGCGTACCGCAGCGACCATGGTCCACTCGACTTCAGTGAAACCGCGGTATCCGACGTGGCGGGATGCCCCGACTTCCTGAAAGCCGAGTCGATCAACCGCGCCGGACGCGCCGAGGGCCGGACGGGCAGAGGGCCGGGGCCGGACGGGCC
>NZ_JAKKFH010000022.1 GCF_022230925.1 Micromonospora alfalfae
AGTGTTCGTGGTCGTGAGGCGAGCGGGAGTGCAGCGATGGGACCCGGAGGCGGAACGGTCCGGCGGAGCGGCGGTGTGTTGAGGCCGCCGACCGCCGCTGGTGGTGCGGCGGGGCGTTGATGCCACCGCCCGCTGACGCCAGCCGGCGGTGCGCCGACCGATGCCAGCCACCCACTCACCGACCGATGCCAGCCACCCACTCGCCGGGCGAGGCCAGCCGGCGGTGCGCCGACCGACGCCAGCCACCCACTCACCGACCGATGCCAGCCACCCACCCACTCACCGACCGATGCCAGCCACCCACCCACTCACCGACCGATGCCAGCCACCTACCAACCGGGCGAGGCCAGCCGGCGGTGCTGCGGGAGTGGAGCGGCTGCGGCCAATCGGCGCGGCACCACGGCACCACGGCACCACGGCACCACGGCGGTGCGGCGGTGCGGTGTTGCGGCCGGGCGGCGGGGGCGGCCGGGCGGCGGTGTGGCACGACGGCGGGGCGGCGCTGTGGCGGGGCAGCCGGACGGTGGGGCGGTGATCGGGTGGGTGGGCAAGGCGGGGTGCGGGAACAATGGCGGGGGCGGGCTGGTTGTGGAGGGTGTCGGTGTGACTCAGTGTCCCCGGGCCTCACCTAATATCGCCTTCGCGGAATACCGTTCGGCTGGAGCCGCGTCGTGCCACTCGCCGAGAGGCGACCTGCACACCGACACCAGCGCCGCCCCCGGCCCACCAGCCGGGGGCGGCGCTGTCTTGCATCCTGGGTTCGCGAACCTGTCTCAGTTGACCTATCTTCAGAGGGTCGCTCGCGTGGGAGGGGGTGTCGGGGTTGGGTCTGCGTACCTTTATCGAGGGTTGGCCGGTCTATCGCCAGCTCACCGGCACGGACCCGCTGGGCCGGGGTGCCGCGGCGAAGTCCGACGGGTCCCGCGCGCTCACCGCCCGCACCGACACCGCCGACAGCGTCGCCCGGTCGGTCTGTCCGTACTGCGCTGTGGGTTGTGGTCAGCGGGTGTTCGTGAAGGACGGGCGGGTCAGTCAGATCGAGGGTGATCCGGACAGCCCGATCTCGCGGGGTCGGCTCTGCCCGAAGGGTTCGGCGAGCAAGAGCCTGGTCACCAGTCCGCTGCGGCAGACCACTGTCCGCTACCGCCGTCCTTACTCGACGCAGTGGGAGGATCTGGAGCTCGACACCGCGCTCGACATGATCGCCGACCGGATCCTCGCGGCCCGCGAGCAGACCTGGGAGGACGTCGACACGCAGGGTCGACCGCTCAACCGGACGCTGGGTATCTCCAGTCTGGGTGGGGCGACGCTGGACAACGAGGAGAACTACCTCATCAAGAAGTTGTTCACCGCGATGGGGGCGTTGCAGATCGAGAACCAGGCCCGTATTTGACACTCCGCCACCGTCCCCGGTCTGGGGGCCAGCTTCGGTCGTGGCGGTGCGACGGATTTCCAGCAGGACATCGCCAACGCTGACGTGATCGTCATCCAGGGTTCGAACATGGCTGAGGCACACCCGGTGGGCTTCCAGTGGGTGATGGAGGCCAAGCGCAAGGGCGCGAAGGTCTTCCACGTCGACCCGCGGTTCACCAGGACGAGCGCTGTCGCGGATGAGTACCTGCCGATCCGGGCGGGCACTGACATCGCCTTGCTTGGTGGGGTGGTGCGCTACATCCTGGACAACGAGTTGGATTTCCGGGAGTACGTGCTGGCGTACACCAACGCGGCGACGATCGTGAGCGAGGAGTTCAGCGACACCGAGGACGGCGACGGCTTCTTCTCCGGCTTCGATCCGGAGACCGGCACCTACGTGCAGGACAGTTGGCAGTACGAGGGGCACGAGGGTTCGTCGGGCAGTGGGCACACCGCCCAGGAGCGGGACAGCGCCGCGGGTTTGGCGCACGAGTCGCACGGCGCGCCGGTGGGTGGGCAGACCCGGCGCGATGAGACGTTGCAGCACCCGCGCTGCGTCTATCAGATCCTCAAGCGACACTTTGCCCGTTACACGCCGGAGATGGTGGAGCGGGTCTGCGGCATTTCGCAGGCGCAGTTCCTGGAGTTGGCGCGAGCGTGGACGGCGAACTCCGGCCGGGACCGCACCGGAATGCTGATCTACTCGGTGGGTTGGACGCAGCACAGTGTGGGTGTGCAGTACATCCGCACCGGCGCGATCATCCAGCTGTTGCTGGGCAACATGGGCCGGCCGGGTGGCGGGGTGATGGCGCTTCGTGGCCACGCCAGCATCCAGGGCTCAACCGACATTCCGACGTTGTTCAACCTGTTGCCTGGTTATCTGCCGATGCCGCACCACGCCGAGCACCCGAGCTTCGACGAGTGGGTGGACAGCATTCGCCACCCGGGGCAGAAGGGGTTCTGGGGTAACGCGCGGTCGTTCGCCGCCAGCCTGCTCAAGGCGTACTGGGGTGACGCGGCGACGCCGGAGAACGACTTCTGCTACGGCTACCTGCCCAGGCTGACCGGTGATCACGGCACGTACCAGCAGGTGCTCAACATGATCGACGGGAAGATCAAGGGCTACTTCCTGCTCGGGCAGAACCCGGCTGTCGGTTCGGCGCACGGTCGCGCGCAGCGTCTCGGCATGGCCAACCTCGACTGGCTGGTGGTCCGGGACCTGTTCATGATCGAGAGCGCGACGTTCTGGCAGAACGGCCCCGAGGTCGCCACCGGGGAGATCGTGCCGCAGGAGTGCCGCACCGAGGTGTTCTTCCTGCCCGCCGCGTCGCATGTGGAGAAGGAGGGCACGTTCACCCAGACGCAGCGGTTGTTGCAGTGGCGGGAGAAGGCGGTCGAGCCGCCGGGCGACGCCCGCTCCGAGCTGTGGTTCTTCTATCACCTGGGCCGCAAACTGCGGGAGAAGCTGGCCGACTCGCCGCTGCCGCGCGACCGGGCGCTGCTCGACCTCACCTGGGACTACCCCACGCACGGCCCGAACGCGGAGCCGAGCGCCGAGGCGGTGCTGCGCGAGATCAACGGGTACGACGTGGCGACCGGCCGCCCGCTGTCCGGTTTCGCCGAGGCCCGCGCGGACGGCTCCACCGCGATCGGTTGTTGGATCTACAGCGGGGTGTACGCGGACGGGGTCAACCAGGCGGCCCGGCGCAAGTCCCGGCACGAACAGGACTGGGTTGCCGCCGAGTGGGGTTGGGCGTGGCCGGCGAACCGGCGCATCCTCTACAACCGTGCCTCCGCCGACCCGGACGGCAACCCGTGGTCTGAGCGCAAGCGTTACGTGTGGTGGGACGCGGAGAGGTCCGAGTGGACAGGCTACGACGTGCCGGACTTCGAGAAGACCAAACCACCGTCGTACCGGCCGCCAGCCGGCGCGTCCGGGCCGGAGGGCATCGCGGGCGACGACCCGTTCGTCATGCAGGGCGACGGCAAGGGCTGGCTGTACGCGCCCAGCGGTGTGCTCGACGGGCCGCTGCCGACGCACTACGAGCCGGTGGAGTCGCCGGTGCGTAACCCGCTCTACGGTCAGCAGGCCAACCCGACCCGCAAGATGTACGCGCACCCGGTGAACTCGGTGAACCCGAGCCCGCCGCAGGAGCACGCCCAGGTGTTCCCGTACGTGTTCACCGTCAGCCGGCTCACCGAGCACCACACCGCCGGTGCGATGAGCCGGACGGTGTCACCCCTCGCGGAGCTGCAACCGGAGATGTTCGTCGAGGTGTCCCCGGCCCTGGCCGGCGAGGTCGGGCTGAGGCATCTGGGTTGGGCGCACCTGGTCAGCGGCCGCGCGGTGATCGAGGCGAAGGTCCTGGTGACCGACCGGCTCACCCCGTTGCGGGTGGACGGTCGGATCATCCACCAGGTGTGGTTGCCGTACCACTTCGGTTTCGAGGGTCTGGTCACCGGTGACTCGGCGAACGACCTGTTCGGCATCAGCCTGGACCCGAACGTGCTGATCCAGGAGAGCAAGGTCGGCACCTGCGACGTGCGGCCGGGCCGCCGTCCCACCGGCCCGGCGTTGCTCGAACTGGTGGCCGACTACCAGCGGCGCGCCGGGATCATCCCGGGCCAGCACGCTCCGGCCGTGACCACCGACGACGAGGGGACGGTGCACGGTGCTTCCTGACCCGAACAGCCTGTACGGCCCGCTGGATCCGGCACCCGAGGCGGGCTATGAGAATGCGCCGCCGCGGATGGGTTTCTTCACCGACACCAGCGTCTGCATCGGTTGCAAGGCCTGTGAGGTCGCCTGCAAGGAGTGGAACGGCGTTCCGGAGAGTGGCCTGGACCTGCTCGGCATGTCGTACGACAACACCGGAGCCCTGACAGCGAACTCGTGGCGACACGTCGCGTTCATCGAGCAGCCCCGCCCGGCCGGTCATGGCGCCGCGCCGGTGGACGTCCTCGGTGCGCCGGTCGACGCCGACGCGGCCCGGCCGGTCGACGCGGGACCCCAGTTCCTGGGGATGCCGGGGGCCCAGCCACCGGGCCGGGGCACTGGCGTCGAGGAGCGCACCGATTTCCGGTGGTTGATGATGTCGGACGTCTGCAAGCACTGCACCCATGCGGCCTGCCTGGACGTGTGTCCGACGGGTTCGTTGTTCCGCACGGAGTTCGGCACGGTGGTGGTGCAGGAGGACATCTGCAACGGGTGTGGGTACTGCATCTCGGCGTGCCCGTACGGGGTGATCGACCAGCGTAAGGACGACGGTCGGGCGTGGAAGTGCACGCTGTGCTACGACCGGTTGGGCGCGGGGATGACTCCGGCGTGTGCTCAGGCGTGCCCGACCGAGTCGATCCAGTACGGGCCCCTGGACGAGCTGCGCGAACGCGCCGCCGCCCGGGTGGAGACGCTGCACGAGCGAGGGGTCCCCGAGGCCCGCCTGTACGGGCACGACCCGAACGACGGCGTGGGTGGTGACGGGGCGTTCTTCCTGCTCCTGGACGAACCCGAGGTGTACGGGCTGCCTCCCGACCCGGTCGTGACCACCCGTGACCTGCCGAAGATGTGGAAGCGCGCCGGCCTTGCGGCTCTCGCCATGGCGGCGGCGACAGTCGCCGCGTTCGTCGGAGGTTCCTCATGACCCCACCGGGCCCCGTGGGCGACCGGTTCCGTCGCTTCCGGGAGCGGCTCGCCGCCGAGGGCGCCGACCGCCCCGACCGACCGCCGCTGAGCGCCGACCAACCGCCCCTGAGCGACGACCGCAGCAACGCCGCGAGCGGCGCAGCGGCCACGAGGGGCCCGCAGGTCGCGAGCGGTGCGGCGGCCACGAGCGGTGGCGACCACCCGAACGGCAGCGGCACCGCCGCCAGTAGCCGCCGGGGCGACCTGACGGCGCGGCGGAGCACCGAAGCCGGGGGCCGGCGGGGCAGGCGGCGCGGCGGCGGCGAGGAACTCCGGGTGCCGGAGGCCGAGTTCACCTCCTACTACGGGCGGCCCGTTCTGAAGGGGCCGGTCTGGAAGTGGGACATCGCCGCGTACCTGTTCACCGGCGGGCTGGCCGCCGGCTCGTCGCTGCTGGCCGCGGGCGGGCAGCTCACCGGGCGGCCCGCGTTGCGGCGCGCCGGTCGGGTCACCGCGTTGGCCGCCGTCAGCGCCAGCGCCGTCTTCCTGGTGAAGGATCTGGGCCGGCCGGCGCGGTTCCACCACATGCTGCGGGTGGCCAAGCCGACGTCGCCGATGTCGATGGGGACCTGGATCCTCACCGCGTACGGGCCGGCGGCGGGCGTCGCCGCGATCGCCGAGGCGGCCGGTGTGCTGCCCCGGCACGGTCTGCTCGGGCTGGCCGGCCGGGCGTTGCCGCCGATCGGGCACGCCGCTGGGCTGCTCGCCGCCGGCACCGCGCCGGCGCTGGCCACGTACACCGGGGTGTTGCTGGCCGACACTGCGGTGCCGTCGTGGCATGAGGCGTACCCCGAGCTGCCGGTGATCTTCGCGGGCAGCGCGTTGGCCAGCGGCGCCGGCGTGGGTCTGCTCGCCGCGCCGCCTGCCCAGGCCGGGCCGGCCCGCCGGATGGCGGTGGCCGGCGCGGCCCTGGAGCTGTACGGCGCGCATCGGGTGGAGACCCGACTCGGTCTGCTCAGCGAGCCCTACCGGTTGGGTCGGCCGGGTCGGTTGCTGCGCGCCGGGCGGTTGCTGACCGCCGGCGGAGTGGCGGGTGCTCTGCTGGGCCGGCGCAGCCGGGTGGTCGGGGCGCTCTCGGGGACCGCGCTGCTGGCCGCGTCGGTGCTGACCCGGTTCGGCATCTTCTACGGCGGCGTCGCCTCGGCCCGCGATCCGCGGTACACGGTGGTGCCGCAGCGCGAACGGGTCGAGGCGCGGCGAACCGCCATGGATCTTCCAGCTGATCGGGCGGTGCCGCCCGCGGTGTGATCGAATGTCCGGTGGAGGCGTTCAGGCGGCTGGTGCCCCTCCCGGTCTTCAAAACCGGAGTGGTCCGGGACCCGGGCCAGGCGGGTTCGATTCCCGTCCGTCTCCGCCACACCGCTTGCAGGAGATGACGTGATGGGCGACGGCCCGGTGGACCCGCGACGTCGGGTGCCCCGTACGGACACGCTGCTCGCCGACCCGGTGCTGGCCGCCGCCACGGTGACTCTCGGCCGGGAGCAGGTCAAGGCGATCGTCTCCCACGCGCAGGGCCGCGCCCGTCGGGGCGAGCTCAACCCCGACGAGGTACGCGACGCGGCGGTCGCGGCGTTGCCCACGCCCGGCCCCCGTGTGGTGCTCAACGCCACCGGTGTCGTGCTGCACACCAACCTGGGTCGGGCGCCGTTGTCGTCCGCCGCTGTCGCCGCTGTGGTGGCCGCCGCCGGGCACACCGACGTCGAGTTGGACCTGGTCACCGGCCGGCGGGCCCGTCGTGGGCGGGGCGCGCTCGACGCGCTGGCCGCCGCGGTGCCCGACGCGGGCGCCGTGCACGTCGTCAACAACGGCGCCGCCGCGCTGGTGCTGGCCGCCACCGCGTTGGCCGCCGGCCGGGAGATCGTGGTCAGTCGGGGTGAGCTGGTCGAGATCGGCGACGGGTTCCGCCTGCCCGACCTGCTGGAGAGCACCGGCGCGCGGCTGCGCGAGGTGGGCACCACCAACCGCACCACAGTCGCGGACTACGCCGCCGTGCTCGGCCCGCAGACCGGCTTCGTGCTCAAGGTGCACCCGTCGAACTTCCGGGTCACCGGCTTCACGTCGGCCGTCGGGGTACGGCAACTGGCCACGCTCGGGGTGCCGGTGGTCGCGGACATCGGCTCCGGGTTGCTCGGCGCGGACCCGCTGCTGCCCGACGAACCGGACGCTGCCAGCACCCTGCGCGCGGGCGCGGCGCTGGTCACCGCCAGCGGCGACAAGCTGCTCGGTGGGCCGCAGGCGGGGCTGCTGCTGGGTGACGTCGAGGTGATCGAACGGTTGCGTCGCCACCCACTGGCGCGGGCGCTGCGGGTGGACAAGCTCACCCTGGCGGCGCTGGCCGCCACAGTGCACCAACCGGACACCCCGACCCGGGCGGCGCTGCACGCCGACCCGGGTGCCCTGCGTGAACGGGTGGAGCGGCTGCGGGACCGGCTCGGCGCGGACGGCCGCAAGGCGGAGGTGGTGCCGGCCGTCGCTGTGGTCGGTGGGGGCGGCGCCCCCGGGGTGGAGTTGGACTCGTGGGCGTTGAGCCTGCCCGAGCGGTACGCGTCGCCGTTGCGCACGGGAGACCCGCCGGTCCTGGGCCGGGTGGTGCGCGGCCGGCTCCTGCTCGACCTGCGCTGTGTGCCCACCGACGCGGATGAGGCGATCCGCGAGGCCGTGCTGCGCGTACCCGGGGAGGACTGAGCGTGTTCGTCGTCGCGACGGCCGGGCACGTCGACCACGGCAAGTCGACACTGGTGCGGGCGTTGACCGGGATGGAACCCGACCGGTGGGCCGAGGAACGCCGCCGAGGGATGACCATCGACCTGGGTTTCGCCTGGACGACGCTGCCGTCCGGCGGCACCGTCGCCTTCGTCGACGTACCCGGGCACGAGCGGTTCGTGCCAAACATGCTCGCCGGGGTCGGCCCGGTCCCGGCGGCACTGATCGTGGTGGCCGCCGACGAGGGCTGGATGCCGCAGTCCGCCGAGCACCTGGCCGCGCTCGACGCGCTCGGCGTCGCGTACGGCCTGCTGGCGGTGACCCGCGCGGACCTGGCCGATCCGGGGCCGGCGACGGCCCGTGCCCGCGCCGAGATCGCCGAGACCAGCCTCGGCGCGGTGCCGGCGGTGGCGGTCAGTGGTCTGACCGGCGCCGGCCTGCCGCAGCTGCGGGCGGCCCTGGACCGGCTCGCCACCCAACTGCCCGCGCCGGTGCTGGACGACCCGGTCCGGCTGTGGGTGGACCGCAGCTTCACGGTGCGGGGCAGCGGCACCGTCGTCACCGGCACCCTCGGCGCCGGCCGGCTGCGGGTGGGCGACGAACTGGAGCTGGCCGGCGCCGACGAACCGGTCCGCGTCCGTGGCCTGCACTCCCTCGGCGAGGCCCGACCGCAGGCGGCGGCGGTCGCCCGGGTGGCGGTCAACCTGCGCGGTACGCCCCGCGACCGGCTCGGCCGGGGCGACGCGTTGCTCACCCCGGGCCGGTTTCACCACACCGACCTGGTCGACGTCCGGCTCGCCGGCGACGCGGCGGCCGACCTGCCGGCCACCCTCACCCTGCACGTCGGGTCGGCGGCGGTGCCGGTACGGGTGCGTCCGCTCGGCCCGGACACGGTCCGGCTGCGGCTGGCCCGCCCGTTGCCGTTGCTGGTGGGTGACAGGGCGCTGCTACGGGACCCGGGCCGCCACCACGTCAACGGCGGCGTGCGGGTGCTGGACGTGGCACCCCCACCGCTGGCCCGACGAGGTGCGGCCGCCGCCCGTGCCCAGGTCCTCGCCGAGTTGGACGGTCGACCCGACCTGGCGGGGGAGCTGCGTCGTCGCCGGCTGATCCGGGCCGGCACGTTGATCCGGATGGGGGTCGCGGTGCCCGCCGAGCCGGGGCGGGACCGGCCGGCGTTCGCCGAGCCGGTGGCCGGCGACTGGCTGGCCGACCCCGCGCACTGGCGGTGGCTCGGCGAGCGGCTGACCGAGGAGGTCGCCCGGCACGCGCGGGAACACCCGTTGGAACCCGGGATGCCGGTGGATGCGCTGCGGCAGCGTCTTGCCCTGCCCGACCGGGTGCTGGTCGAGGCGCTGGTCCGGCCGCCGCTGCGGATCCACTCCGGCCGGGTCGGGGCGGCGAGCGTCGACGCGCTGCCCGCACCGGTGGCCCTGGCCGTGCAACGGGTCCGCGCCGAGTACGGCGACCGGCCGTTTCGCGCCCCCGAGGCGGACCGCCTCGTCGACCTCGGCCTGGGCCCCCGGGAGATCGGCGCCGCGGTGCGGGCCGGCGCCCTGCTGCGGTTGGCCGACAACGTGGTGCTGCTGCCCGACGCGCTCGACGGCGCGGTGCGGGTGTTGGCCGGGTTGCCGCAGCCGTTCACCCTTTCCGCGGCCCGGCAGGCGTTGGACACCACCCGCCGGGTGGCGGTGCCCCTGCTGGAGCTGCTGGACCGGAGGGGCGCTACCCGCCGGCTGCCCGACGACGCACGCATCGTCGTCAGCTGAGCGCCGCGACCTGACCGGCCGCTTTCAGTCCAGGTCGGACATGTCCAGCACGAAGCGGTAGCGGACGTCGTTTCGCCGGAGGCGGTCGAATGCCGTGCCCACCTGCGCCGACGCGAGTACCTCGATGTCGGCGGCGACGCCGTGGTCGGCGCAGAACTGGAGCATCTCAGCTGTCGAGCGGCGGCCACCGCTCCCGGCGGAGCTGAGTTTCTTGCGGCCGACGAGCAGGTCGGTGGTCTCGACGGTCACCGGACCCAGGTATCCGAGCAGGCTGAGGGTGCCGTCCATCGCCACCAGCTTCAGATACGGGGCGAGGTCGTGCGGTGCGGAGATGGTGTCGATGACGAGGTCGAAGGTGTCGCGGGCCGCAGCCATCTGCTGGGGATCGGTGGAGTCGACGAAGTCGTGTGCGCCGAGCCGGCGGGCGTCGTCCCGCTTGTCCTGGGTACGGCTGATCACGGTCGTGGTGGCGCCGAGTGCCACGGCCATCTTGACCGCGAGGTGGCCCAAGCCGCCGAGCCCGGCCACGGCGACGCGGCTGCCTGGGCCGACGCGATGGGAACGCAGGGGCTCCCAGACGGTGACGCCGGCGCACAGCAGCGGGGCGGCTGCGGCCGGGTCGAGGCCGGCGGGGAGCGGGTGGGCGAACGTGTTCCGCACGACGTATTCGCGGGAGAAGCCACCCACTGTCGTCGAGCCGTCCTGCCGATCCGTGCCGCCGTAGGTCAGAGTGGGGAAGGAGTGGCAGAAGTTCTCCTGTCCGGCCGCGCACATGGCGCAGTCACCGCAGGAGTCGACGATGTTGCCCACCGCGACGCTGTCGCCGATCGAGAAGCTGGTCACCTCGGGGCCGGTGCCGGTCACCACGCCGGTGAATTCGTGCCCCGGCACCAGGGGCGCGTCGGTGTGCTGGTCGTAGTCCTGCAGGGCGTGCAGGTCGCTGTGGCAGACCCCGCAGTAGTCGACCCGTACCGCGATGTCGTCGGGGCGTAGGTCACGGCGTTCGATCGGAGTACGGCGTAGCGCCGTCGGGCCGGTCGCTCGCCAGCCAATGGTCCTTCGCATGATCGACTCCTCCAAACAGACTGTTCGGTCTGTCGCAGCTTAGGTCGGGCGGCGGGCCGAAGCAAACCAACCGTTCTGTTTTGTTATGGTGGGAGCATGCCGGAGCAGCCCCTGACCTCGCGAGGCGCCGCGACCTACCAGCGCATCCTGGAGGCCGCCACCGAGGAGTTCGCCCAACACGGCATCGCCGGGGCACGCGTCGAGCGCATCGTGACGGCCGCCCGCACCAACAAGGCCCAGCTCTACGCCTACTTCGGGGACAAGGAACGACTCTTCGACGCGATCTTCCTCAGCTCGCTGGAGCGCATCACCAACGTCGTGCCCATCGACGCCGACGATCTCGCGGACTGGGCCGTTCGCCTCTACGACGAGTACCTGCGCCGTCCCGACCTCATCCGCCTCGCGACCTGGACGCGGCTGGAACGCCGGCCTGCCGGACACCTCGTCGAGACCCACCAGCACTACGACGATCGCAAGCTCACGGCGATCGCCGAGGCCCAGGCCGCCGGGCGGATCCGCGGCGGTGACCCGTTCGACATCATGGCCCTGGTCATCGCGATGTCCATGGCCTGGTCACCCGTGAGCAACGTCTATGCGGCCAGCAGCCAGGAACCCGACGACGTGCATTCCCGACGCCGTGTTCTGCTTCGCGAGTGCGTCCAACGCGCCACAGTGCCGACGGACCCGGATCAACCCGACCGTTGACCGCCGCGACCGATCCGGTGCTGGCACGTTTGCGCCGAGATGCGACGGTGGGCTGATGGTCGAGGTGTCCCCGTCCCGGTCGCGACCGTTCGGTGGTCGGTGGCGCGTCGTCGTCTCGGTGGCGCTGCGGTGGGGGCTGCCGGTGCTGTGGGTGCTGTGGGCCGCTCTGGCGTGGTGGGTCGAGCCCCGCGAGTCGACCGAAGCCCAGCTCGATCGGGATCTCACGGCGGGCCGGGTGGTGACCTACCAACGGGCGAATGGCTGGGCTGACGACGACGCCTACTGGGGCAGCCGACCTGATCTGCGGCCCGCAGAGCAGGGCTGGATGATCGCGTGGACGCTGCCCAACGGTCAGACCCGGTACGCCTCCGTCCAACCGCCCAACCCGCAGTCGTACCCCGATGGGCCGGACCGGTCGGCGCAGGCCGGGCCGGATGCGCGGCTGGCCGCCGTCGTCGGCCCGTGGCACGCCGGCGGCGACGTGGCGCGCCGGATCACGACCACCGCTGGGCTGCTCGCCGGTGTGTTGCCTCTGCTCTGGCTGGGCCGGTTGATCGGCGGAGCGCCACCGTTGGCCGGAACCCGATGGTTCTGGTTCTGGATCGGGCTGCTGCCCTTCGGTACGGGAGTGCTCGCCTGGACGTACCGGGAGCTCTGGCGGCCACCGGCGGCACCGGTCCCCGACCGGGGCTCGGGCTGGCGTGGCGTCGGCTGGTTGATCCTCGCCGGGGTCGGGATTGGTCTGCTGGTGTCCGTTGCGCGAATCATGTTCGGAACGACGGTGGTGCCGGGCTGAGCCGGCGATGCCCGGCCAACCGGCCCCGAGGTCGGCGACGGTCACCTACGGTGACGCCATGGACCCTTCGGCGGTCTGGCGGGACCGGCAGCACAAGTGGCGGATCGAGGCGTACCGCGCGCCGGACCTGCGGTTCGCCATCTACGCCACAAACGGCCCCACCGAGTCGGTGCCGCTGTGGCTGTTCGGGATGTCGGCGCTGGCCCGGTGGCTGATGACCCACGCCATCTCGCTGGACGACCTGGAGGTCGACTGAGCGGGGCGCGCCCGCAAACCGGGCCCGCGCGGTGCCCCGCTGCGGTTGAGTGACCTCAGGCGGCGGACGGGGGTACGCGATGGGCGGTCAGCTCGGGCAGTTGGCGTTGGTGGCCGTGCTGGTGCTGGTCAACGCCGCGCTCTCCGGCAGTGAGATGGCGCTGGTGACCCTGCGGGAGGGGCAGTTGCGGCGGCTGGGCCGGCGCAGCAGTGCCGGCGACCGGTTGGTGCGGCTGTCCCGCGACCCGAACCGCTACCTGGCCACGATTCAGCTCGGCATCACCCTGGCGGGGTTCCTGGCCTCGGCGGCGGCCGCGGTGTCGTTGGCCTCTCCGCTGGTCGGTCCGTTGGGTTTCCTCGGCGGCGCGGCGCGTCCCGCCGCGGTGCTGCTGGTGACAGTGCTGCTGACGTTCGTCACGCTGGTGCTCGGGGAGTTGGCCCCGAAGCGGCTGGCCATGCAGCGGGCCGAGCGTTGGGCGCTGCTGAGCGCCGGCCCGTTGGATCTGCTGGCTCGGGTGTCCCGGCCGGCGGTGTGGCTGCTCAGCCGGGCCACCGACGCGGTCGTGCGGCTCGCCGGCGGTGACCCCCGGGCCAACCGGGAGGAGATGACCGAGGAGGAGCTGCGGGAGATGCTGGCCAGCCAGCGCGGCCTGTCGGCCCAGCAGCGGGAGATCCTGACCGGCGCGTTCGACATCGCTGGCCGGACGCTGCGGGAGATCCTGGTGGCCCGGCGGGAGGTCACCACGCTGCCGGCCGATCTGGCCGCCGACGAGGGGGTCCGGCGGCTCGCCGCCGCCGGGCGGTCCCGCGCTCCCGTCACCGGCCCCGGCGGCCTGGACGAGGTGCTCGGGGTGGTGCACATCCGCGACCTGGTGCGGGCCGGCACCGCCCCGGTGGGTGACCGGGTCCGGGCGCCGCTGCTGCTGCCGGTGACCCTGCCGGTCGCCGACGCTATGCGTCAGCTGCGGCAGGAGCATCAGCAACTGGCCCTGGTGGTCGACGAGCACGGGGGCATCGACGGCATGGTCACCATGGAGGACCTGCTGGCCGAGGTGGTCGGCGAGTTGTACGACGAGACCGACCGGGACGTGCGCGGGGTCGTCCGGGAACCGGACGGGTCGCTGCTGGTGCCCGGCGACTTCCCGCTGCACGACCTGCCCGATCTGGGGGTGCGGCTGAGCTTTCCGTTGTCCCGGGACTACACGACGGTGGCTGGTCTGGTGCTGGCCCGACTGCGGCACCTGCCGGACTCCGCGGGTGAGACGGTGCGGCTGCCCGGGCTGACCCTGCAGGTGGTGGAGGTCGCCGACCGGGCGGTGCGCCGGGTGCGGCTCTGCGGGTTCGTCACCGAGCGCTGAGCAGTCACCCAGAAGGCTGACGAAAGGTCCAAATCGACAAGGCGGGGAACACGGTCCGCCTACGGTGCCAGGCGTGAAGGACCGAGGGTTACGTACGTTCGTCACGGTGCTGGCCGGCCTCGCGGTGATCTACTTCGGCAGCGCCGGCCGCAGCCCCGAGGAGGGCAGTGGCATCTCCGGCGGGGTGGTGGTCCTGGCGTTGCTCGCCGCGCTGCTGGTGTGGCACCTGACCCGCCCGGGGGACAAGACGGTCAAGTGAGCGCCTCAGCGGGCGGCGACGCGGGCGACCTCACCGGCGGACTCCTCACCCAGCGCCACTCGTACCAGCGCTGACGCGAGCCGGCCGAAGTCCGGTTCGTCGACGAGGCCGGCGAGGCGGTCCGGGGACCCCGGCAAGCCCAGCCGCTTCGCCCCGGCCAGGGCCCGACGGTCGGCGTACGGGCGCACGTCCGACCAGACCGTCTGCGCCTCGCGCAGGTAGATGTCAGCGCCGGTGGGGCCGATGCCGGGGAACTCGGTGAGCCGCCGCCGCAGCCCGGCCGGGTCGCCCTGGGCCTCCCGGTGCAGGCGTCGCAGGTCGCCGTGCCAACGCTCCAGGCACAGCCGGGCGCCGGTGCCGAGCATGGTGGCCGTCCGCTCGTCGTACCGGCGGTAGTGGCCCCGGCCCAGCGCGTCGACACGCTCCTGCCACCTGGCCGCCTCCATGGCCTGCGGGGTGCGGTACCCGGCGGCGAACAGCTCCCGCGCGGCGTCCACCGCCACGCACGCGCGGATCCGGGTGCTCAGCAGCGTGGCCAGCACCAGCAACTGATACAGCGGCCCCGGCCGGTCGGAGAGCCGGATGCCGGCCTCCTCCGCGTACGTGCGGCCACGCCGGTCGAGCAGCACCCGCACCACACTTCGATCATTGCCCACGCCGTCGGGTTACCCACTTGATGCCCCGCTAGCCGTCGCACCGCCGACCGCTGCCGGAATGCCACCGGGGCAGGCGGGTATGCCGACCGTGGAGGCGGTCGATGCCGCCTGCCGTACCGGAGGGAGACACCCCGTGACGAACCCGCAGCAGCCAGAGTTGCGCCGCAACGCGCTGGGCGCGACCAGCCAGGACAACAAGGGCCCCGCCCCGGGCGGGCATCCGGGCAACCGTGGCACGTCGCGCGGCGACCAGGGTCGACCGGTGCCCAAGGGGCAGGTGTCGCCGTACGGCCCGGCCGGTGAGACGGTGGCCGAGGACGACAGCGACACCCGCTGACCGATGGGCTAGCGACCGCGGGCTGGCGGCCGCCGCAACCTGTTCCAGGTGGCGGCGGCCGCCAGTCCGTACGCGAGGTGCGGGATGATGTCGGAGATCCAGTCGGAGCGCCGCCACGTACGCGGGTCGCTGATCCCGAGCACCGTGATCGACCCGTCGGTCATTGTCATCACGCCCGCGCCGAGCAGACCGGTGGCCACCGGCAACGGCTGACGTCGACCACCGGCGTAGAGCGCGAACCCGACGCCCGCGGCGACGCCCAGCCCGTAACCGATCAACGGCCCGAGGCCCGAGCGGCGGTTGGCCGCCCGGGCCCCGTTCCCCAGGTCCACGTGCGCGATCCCGGCCAGCCGGTCGACGGTCTCCTCGGGGACGTCGCTCTCCGGCCGTCCCCGTAGCGCCATGTCGAGGTAGCTGACCACGTTCAGCGCTGTGCTGCCGACGGCGCCCGCGATCGCGCCGTCGGCCACGTCGACAGTCCTCACTTCGGGTCGCCCGGTTCGCGCTCGCTCTTCGGGCCGTACGTCCGCTCACCGCGCACCACGCCCCGTTGACCGCGATCCTCCTGGAGGATCCGGTTCGCGACCTGGTTGGCCTTGCCGTCGGGTACCCGACGCCCCGAGTCGTCAATCGCGTTGCGCAACCGCGCGCGCTGCTTGTCGTACGCGTTACTGCCCGGCCGTGGTCCTGGCATCTCTGCCTCCTTCGTCGGTCTGGGCACCTGGTGCTGCCCACCGTCCGCTGGGCGTACCGCGGCCGTCTACCCGTCTGGTGGCGGACCAACCCCTGGGCGCTACCGGGGCGCGCGGACCACGACCACCGGGCACTGCGCGTGGTGCAGCATCGACTGGCTGACCGACCCCAGCAGCAACCCGGTCACCTCGCCGCGCCCACGCCCACCGACGACCGCCAGTTGGGCGGAGCGGGACGCCTCGGCGAGCACGGTGCCGGGTCGGCCGTGCACCACCTGGCAGGTCAACCGCAGACCCTTGTGCTCCTCGGTGAGCCCGGTCAGCCACCCGGCGAGCATCCGCTCCTGCTCGCCGCGCAGCGTCGCCTCGTCGTAGACCAGGGGTTGCATGTCGCCCGGACCGCTGCTGCCGGGGTGTCGGTAGGCGTGCACCGCCACCAGCGGCACGCCGAGCGACACGGCGGTCTCGGCGGCGAAGTCCGCCGCCCGGCGGGAGGCGTCCGAGCCGTCCACAGCGACCAGGACCGGCTCGTCGGGTCGTTGCGTGCCGCGCGCGACCAGCACCGGGCAGTCGGCGTACGCGGCGACCTGCACCGCGACCGAGCCGACGAGCAGCGCGGAGAACCCACCCAACCCGCGATCGCCGAGCACGATGAGTGCGGCGGTGGGGGACTCGCCCACCAGCACCGCGGCGGCCTCACCGTCGATGATCTCGCCGGAGATCGACAACCCGGGCACTGTCGCCTCGGCCTCGCGCACCGCGGCCTCGACGAGTTCCTCGGCCCGGTGGCGCAGCCCACCGCCGGGCGGCGCGTCCGGGGCGGGGGAGACCGGTACGTGCAGCAGCGGCCAGATGAAGCCGTGCACGACCCGCAGCGGTCGGTGCCGGCGTGCCGCCTCGGTCGCGGCGAGACGCACGGCGCGCAGCGCCGACTCCGAGCCGTCGACGCCGACCACCACCGCCGCGTTGTTCGCCGAGTTCACCGCCCACCTCCGCTCGCGGCCAGTATCGCGGGCCGGGGCGGCCTCGCGCCGCGATACCGCTGAGCGCGTCCCGGTCGGTACGCTGGCGACGACCGGGGAGGGAGCGCCGCCGATGGGTGAACCAGACCAGCCGAGCACCGCTCGCATGATCGACTTTTGGCTCGGCGGGCAGCATCACTTCCCCGTGGACGTGGCCGCCGCGAACGCCTTCGAGCAGGCGTACGGACCGTGCGCGCCGGTGTTCCGTGAGCTGCGGGCGTTCCTGGGCCGGGCGGTGCGGGAGATGGCCGCCCAGGGCGTGGACGGGTTCCTGGTGTTCGGCGCCGGGGTGCCGACGATGGGCAACGTGCACGAGGTCGCCACCGACGCGACTGTGCTCTACACCGACGTCGACCCGGTCACCATCCGACTGGGACAGAGCATCCTCGCCGGCAGCGACCGGGCCGGCTACGGCTTCGGCGACGCGACGGACATCGGCACCGTCGACCCGGCGCAGCTGCACCGTTTCGTGCCGGGCTGGGGCCGGCGACCGGTCGGGGTGGTCTTCCTCGGCCTGGCCGCGTTCCTCGACGACGCCACGCTGACCCGCACCCTCGACGAGCTGTACGCTGCCGCGGCCCCGGGTAGCCTGCTCGCGGTGGACTTCGACACCGAGGAGCTGGCCGGCCACCCGCAGGCGCTGGCCATGATGGGGCCGCAGTTCCGGATGCGTCCACCGGCGGCGTTCGCGCCCCTGCTGGGTCGGTGGGCGCCGACGACGGACGGGATCGTCCCGGTCGCCGAGTGGCGGCCGGAAGGCCCGCCGGCACGGGTGCCCGACGCGTTCCACGGTGTGCTCGCGACCCGCGCGGGTGACTGACCGCGCCGATCATCCGTCCGGCGGCGTCCGTATGATGCTTGCCCTGTAGCAAGCTTCTGGGGAGGACGACGATGGTAGACGCGCCGGACGTGGTGTCGCGCGCGTTGCGCGAGGCTCCCCCCGACCAGTTGGCGGAGGCGGCGGACCGGGCGATCCGGTCCTCGATGGGCGCGCTGCGCACCGACGTCTTCGTCGCCGACTACCGGATCAGCGGCCTCTGGCCGGTGCTGGACCCGGACCTGCCGGCGGGCGGCTTCCTGGCCTGTCACACAATGGCGCAGCGCTGCTTCAGCAGCCAGCAGCCGGTACGCGACGGTGAAGGCGCCTGCCGGCTCTACCTGCCGTTGACTGTGTGGGGGGAGCGGTTGGGTGTGCTGCTGATCGAGCTTCCGACAGTTCCGAACGCGACGGTCACCGGTCGGGCCACGGACATCGCGGGCGCCCTGGCCGTGGCGATGCGCGCGGCGGACCGGGAGACGGACCGTTACCGGCGGGCCCGCCGTCGGGAGCGACTGACGATGGCCGCCGAGATGCAGTGGGACCTGCTGCCCGGTCGTGGCGTGTCCCACCACGCGTTCGAGCTGGCCGGCCAGCTCGAACCGGCGTACACCGTCGGCGGCGACCACTTCGACTGGTCGTTGGACGGCGACCGTCTCACAGTGACGGTGCTCAACGGCGAGGGCAGTGGGCTTGCGGCGTCCCTGTTGACCGCCGTCACCGTCAACGCGATGCGCAACGCGCGTCGCTCCGGTGGCGGCCTGGTGGAACAGGCCGAGCTGGCCTCGGACACGGTCTTCTACCAACACCGGGGCGCCCGGTACGTGGCCACCCTGCTGCTGGAGGTGGACACTCGCCTCGGCCGGGTGCGGGCTGTCGACGCGGGCTCCCCCCATCTGTTGCGGATGCGGGGGTCCACTGTCGAGCCGATGAAGCTGGATCAGCAACTGCCGCTGGGCATGTTCGCCGAGACCCGCTACGAGCTTCAGGAGGTGCAACTCGAACCGGGTGACCGGCTCTTCGTGGTCAGTGACGGGGTGTGGGCCGCCGAGCCGCCCGGTCAGGAGCCGTACGGGCAGCGGGTGATGGCTCGCTCCCTGCGCGCCACGCGGCTGCAGCCACCAGCCGAGGCGGTTGGTACGGTGATGCGCGAACTGCACGCCTATCACGCGGATTCCGATCTGCGCGACGACGCCGTCGTGGTCTGTCTGGACTGGCGCGGTCCGCGCGAACGGGGCACGGGGTGAGATTCGCCGCCGCGTTGCCGGGCGGGCACCAGCGCGACGACGGCAGGGGACATCAGGTGGAGCGACCTGCGGATCTCGCCGCGGCGATCGACGCGGCCGCCGGGACGCTGATCGCCGTGCTGGAGTCGGCCGCGGCCCGGCATCAGGTGCCGCCCACCCAGCTGAGAGTGCTCACGCTGATCAGTGGTCGTCCGGAGACCAACGTCAACGGGTTGGCGGAGTTGCTGGACGTGGTGCCCTCGTCGGCGAGCCGCCTGTGCGACCGGCTGGAGGCGACCGGGCTGTTGCGTCGGGTGGCCGACCCGCGTGACCGGCGTGAGGTGCGGTTGGTGCCGACCGCTGCGGCGCTGACCCTGTTGGGGGAGTTGGCCGAGCGGCGGCAGCGCGCGGTGCAGGCGGTGTTGGACCGGATGCCGGCGCGGATGCAGCACGAGCTGTTGCTGGCGCTGGTCGGGTTCGCTCGGGCGGCGACGTCGACGCCCGAGCAGCAGACCGATCCCGCCGTGCAGACGGCCTGAACGCCGTCCCCCTTTCACTAGTATCCTAGGACGCTTTACGCGTGGTGATCCACGCCACAGTGCGGCACAGCCGCGCCCACAGCACGCGGCGGCGCCCGGCCAGGGAGAGGGAGCCCGATATAGTGGCAGCGCACCTACCCGGCCCGCGATCATCGAGATCGCGGGCCGCATCAGGGGAAGGGGCCCCGACCGGGGCCGCAGGGGAGAGCCGGCGCTGGTCGGCCCGACAGCGCGTACGACCCTCAGCCGCGCCCGGCGTCGGCGGGGGGCCCGCGTGCCGTGGAGGAGGATCGGTGTCGCGTCGGCCGGCTCGGGCAGAGCAACCGCGGGACACCGGTGCCGAGACTCCCGGCAACCAGGTCCTCACAGTGCCCAACCTGATCAGCTTCGGGCGGCTGCTGGGCGTGCCACTCTTCCTCTACCTGTTCCTGGTGGCGCGGGCCGACGTTGCTGCGGTGGTGGTGCTGGCCATCGGCGGCACCACCGACTGGGTCGACGGCTGGATCGCCCGCCGCCTGCACCAGGTCAGCCGCCTGGGCGAGCTGCTCGACCCGCTCGCCGACCGGCTCTACATCCTCGCCACCCTGGTCGCCTTCACCGCGCGGGAGGTGGTGCCGTGGCAGTTCACCGCCGCGCTGCTGGCCCGTGAGGTGCTCCTGCTGGCCTCGCTGGCCGTACTGCGCCGCTACGGGTACGGGCCGCCGCCGGTGCACTACGTGGGCAAGACCGCCACGTTCCTGCTGCTCGCGGCGTTCCCGGTACTGCTGTTGGCCAGCGCGGCGACCGACGTGGCGACGGCGGCGAGCGCCATCGGTTGGGCGTTGGCCTGGTGGGGGCTGGTGCTCTACTGGGTGGCCGGCGGGATGTACGTCGTGCAGGCGGCCCGGTTGGTGCGCGCGGCGCGCGGTCCGGGAGCGGCGGCGTGAGCGCGCCGCGGCTGGGAAAACCCGGCCAGGACCGGGTGTACGCGCCGGATTTCCTCACCGAGTTGTTCCGCAACCCGCTGGATCCGGGGTATGCGGACGCCGCTGCCGCGCGTCGGCGCTCGGCGGAGACCGCTCCGGCGCGCGGTTGGCGGGCCTTGCCGGCGCGGTCGGTGAGCCTGGTCGTGGTGGTGATGCTCGGTTTCCTGTTCGCTGTCGCGTACCGACAGACGATGGCGGACGAGCCGGGGCGGAGCCAGGCCCGTTCGGGTCTGGTGGCGCAGATCAAGGAGCGGGAGAGCCAGACCGACCGGTTGTCCACGCAGGCGGACCAGCTGCGCGAGGAGGTCAGTCGGCAGCGGGACGCGGCGTTGAGCGGGTCGGCCGCCGCCCGGTTGCGCAACCTGGAGGCGAGCACCGGGCTGGGTCGGGTGCGCGGTGATGGTGTCGTGGTGCGGTTGGCGGATGCGCCGGACAAGGCGGACGCGGTCACCGGTGCCGGCGCTGGGCCGCCGCGGGTGCTCTACAGCGACCTGCAGGGTGTGGCGAACGCGTTGTGGAGTGCTGGGGCGGAGGCGATCGCCATCAACGGGCAGCGGTTGACGGCGACGTCGACGATCCGGTCGGCGGGTGAGGCGATGCTGGTGGATTTCCGGCCGGTGACCGGACCGTACGAGGTGTCGGCGATCGGGCCGGGTTCGATGCGGCGCGAGTTCGAGGAGAGCCGGAACGCGGCGCTGATGCGGAAGGTCGCGCAGGGGACGGGGTTGTCGTTCGGTGTGCGGGAGGCGGATGACCTCACCCTGCCGGCGGCGCCGGAGCCGCAGCTACGCTACGCCAAGCCGTCGGTCAGTCCGAGCCCTTCCGCATCGGGTGTCCGGTCCGGCAGTCCCGGGTCGTCTGGTCCGGCGACGACTGTTAGCCCCTCCGGAGGTGGCCGATGATCGCGGTGCTGGCGTTGCTCGCCGGTGTGGTGCTGGGCGTGTGGCTTGATCCCACGGTGCCGGCGGCGTTGCAGCCGTATCTGCCGATCGCGGTGGTGGCCGCGTTGGACGCGGTGTTCGGTGGGGTGCGGGCCCGGTTGGACCGCATCTTCGACGACAAGCAGTTCGTGGTGTCGTTCATTTCGAACGTGCTGGTGGCTGGCCTGATCGTGTATCTGGGTGACCAGTTGGGGGTGGGTGGGCAGTTGTCCACCGGTGTGGTCGTTGTGTTGGGTGTGCGTATCTTCGGCAACGTGGCGGCGATCCGTCGGCACCTGTTCCGGGCGTAGGTTGGGTTGCGATGAGTGACGAGCAGACCGACACGGGGACCGGGTGGCCGCAGCCGGCGGGTCCGGTGCGGCCGGGTGGGCCGGCGGGTGAGCCGGATCCGCGGCCTGATGCGCCGGATCCGGATGAGTTGAGCCCGTTGGCGCCGCAGGGGCCGGCGGAGCCGGCCGATGGCGAGCCCGCGGCCGAGCCGCGTGTGGAGCCGGTCGACGATGGTGCGACGGTGGATCTGAGCGCGATGTCGCGGTCGGGGGAGCGGCCGGTCGCGGATGGTGAGCAGCCGGCCGCGGGTTCCGACGGGTCGGCGGAGCCGGTGGGCGAGTCGGCGGAGCCGGTGGTGGCTGGTCGGTCCCGGTGGAGTGCGGCCGGGGTGATGATCGCCGCGTTGTTGGCGCTGCTGGGGTTCACGTTGGTCGTGCAGTTGAAGACGACGTCGACGGACCCGACGCTGGGTGCCACCCGGCAGGAGGACCTGGTTCGGATCCTGTCGGATCTGGATGCGCGGGAGAACCGCCTGCAGCAGGACATCAGGGCTCTGGAGGACAGTCAGCGGCAGTTGCAGTCGGGTGAGCAGGGTCGTCAGGCGGCGTTGGATGAGGCGACGCGGCGGGCGGACGAGTTGGGCATCCTGGCGGGGACGTTGCCGGCGGTGGGTCCGGGGTTGACTGTGCAGTTCGACTCGGGGCTGAAGCCGATCTCGGCGAACCGGGTGTTGGACGCGGTGCAGGAGTTGCGTGGTGCGGGCGCTGAGGCGCTGCAGATCTCCGGTGGGGATCGGGCGACGGTGCGGATCATCGCGTCGACGTACTTCCTCGATGACAACGGGTCGTTGATGGTGGAGGGGCGCCGGTTGTCGGGTCCGTACACGATCACGGTGATCGGTGATCCGGCGACGATGCGTACGGCGTTGAACATTCCTGGTGGGGTGGTGGCGTCGGTCCGGGGTGACGGCGGTAACGTGACGTTTGGGGAGCGTGAGGTTGCCGAGGTTTCGGCGCTGCACGTGCCGATCAAGTTGGAACACGCCCGTCCGGTCTCCTGACCGGCGCGGCCGCGCCGGACCCGGGTGGTCCGGGGCACCGATGGATGAAGGACGCGACTGGTGATTCCCGAGGATCTGCGATACACCGCCGAACATGAGTGGGTGGCGGGTGACGGCACGGCTTCGGTCCGGGTCGGCATCACCCACTTCGCGCAGGACGCGCTCGGTGACATCGTGTACGTGCAGTTGCCCGAGGCGGGTGCGGTGGTCGCGGCCGGTGACTCGTTGGGTGAGATCGAGTCGACCAAGAGTGTGTCGGAGATCTACGCGCCGGTGGCCGGTACGGTGGCGGCGCGCAACGACGCGTTGGCTGACACGCCTGAGCTGATCAACACTGATCCGTACGGTGAGGGTTGGTTGGTGGAGATCACGCCGAATGATCCGACTGCGACGGATGGGTTGCTGACGGCGGCCGCGTATCAGAAGATCACCGAAGGCTGAGTGTGCTTGATCCGGTGCGTGGGATGTCTGCGCGCGTCCGGTTGCCCTGCATTTCGGCGCTGGCTAGGCTCGCCCAGTCGACCGAGAACCCAATAGTTGAGCGTTGCGGAATTGCCTTCCCGGGCACGGGGAGCCAGCCGCCGGGTGTTCAAGTGCCCGGCGGCCAGACCCGCCATTACCCGACGCCGACCGAACAGATCCGTGAGGTGGTCCCATGACGCGGCCAGACGACGAGTTCCCCCCACTCGACGTCACTTCGACGCTCAATCTCGGTTCGCTCGACGAAGTGCTGGAGGGGCCGGATACCGATGTGGTGCCGAGCCGGATGTCCGGTTCGTTGCCGCCGGGTATGGCGCTGCTGGTGGTTCGTCGAGGTCCGAATGCGGGTGCCCGGTTCTTGTTGGACCACGATGTGACGACCAGTGGCCGGCACCCGGACAGTGACATCTTCCTGGATGACGTGACGGTGTCGCGTCGGCACGCGGAGTTCCACCGTGATGGTGGGACGTTCACGGTGCGGGACGTGGGCAGCCTGAATGGCACGTACGTCAATCGTGAGCGGGTTGAGGCGGCCACGTTGAGTAATGGTGACGAGGTCCAGATCGGTAAGTTCCGGGTGGTGTTCATCGCCGGTCCGCGCCCGGAGGAGGAGGCCGGCCGGGGGTGAACGAGCCTGCGGCCTCCATGTCACCCGGGGCGGCTCGGTCTGAGCCGCTGATGAGCATCGGTGAGGTGCTTGGGCAGTTGCGGGTGGATTTTCCGGATACCACGATTTCGAAGCTGCGGTTTCTTGAGGCCGAGGGTTTGGTCGAGCCGCAGCGGACGGCGGCGGGTTACCGGAAGTACAGCTGGGACGATGTGGCGCGGTTGCGGTTCGTGTTGACCGCGCAGCGGGACAAGTACCTGCCGTTGCGGGTGATCCGGGAGCAGTTGGCCCAGTGGGATTCGTCCGGTGAGCAGCCGGGGCGGTCGCGGCCGGCATTGGTGGCGGTTGGTCCTGATGGTGCGGTGCCGGGTCGTGAGTTGGCGGAGCCGGCCGAGTCGTCGCAGGTGCGGCTCGGCCGGTCGGATCTGGTGGCGCGCAGTGGGATCGACGAGTCGACGTTGGTGGAGTTGGAGCGGCTCGGTGTGCTGGTGTCGGATCCGCCGGGTTGGTATGACGCGGATGCGCTGATCATCGCGTCGGCGGTGGCGGGGTTGGCGGCGTACGGGTTGGAGCCGCGGCACCTGCGGGGTTATCGGACGGCGGCGGACCGGGAGGTCGGTTTGTTCGCGCAGTTGGTGGCGCCGTTGGCACGGCAGAGTGATCCGGCGGCGCGGGCGCGGGCGGCGGAGACGGCGCGGGAGTTGGTGGCGTTGTCGGAGCAGTTGCACGCCGCGTTGGTGCGGGTGGGGCTGCGGTCGACGTTGGGTCGGTGAGGGTGCCCGGTGGGTGGCGGCTGAGCGGAAAGATCTCTTCCGGGAAGCGTGCCGTAGGCTTGCCGGGGTAACCCCTTTTCGGCGCGGGCGTGGTGCTGTAGCGCGTGGGACGGCCGTGTTGCGGTCCGTGTACGGTGCAGGGAAGGGCGCGGTGCGGCGTAGGTGACAACGACACGGAGGCGGCGGTGCGCGAGCTGAGCGTGGTCGGAGTTCGGGTGGAGCTGCCCAGCAACCAGCCGATCGTCCTGCTCAGGGAGGTCGAGGGGGACCGCTATCTGCCGATCTGGATCGGCGCGGTCGAGGCCACGGCTATCGCTTATGAGCAGCAGGGGGTCAAGCCGGCCCGGCCGTTGACGCATGATCTTCTGCGGGATGTGTTGGCGGCGTTGAAGGCGCCCTTGCAGGCGGTGGAGATCACCGAGCTGAAGGAGAACGTCTTCTACGCGGATCTGTTGATCGGCGATGGGGTGCGGGTGTCGGCGCGGCCGAGCGATTCGATCGCGTTGGCGTTGCGGGTTGGTGCGCCGATTCGTTGTGCGGAGCAGGTCCTCAGCGAGGCGGGGATCGTTATCCCTGATGAGCAGGAGGACGAGGTGGAGAAGTTCCGCGAGTTCCTGGAGCAGGTGCGTCCGGAGGATTTCGCGGGCTGAGGTGTGCCTGGGCTCGGTTGGTGATCTTTCTCGGTGGCTGCGCGGCGTGTCGCGTCGGTTCCTCCGTGGTAACCCCTGACGGTGGCGATAGGGTTTCCATGTCGAGGGGTGCGCGTCGGAGGAAACGATGCGTCGCCACACTGACGGGGAGGTTGTCCGGATGCACGAGCCGCGGGATTCCGATCCGGGTGCAGAGTTCGACGAGTCGGGTGCCTCGTCGCCAGGTGTGGCGGCTGAGGGTGACGGTTCGGTTGGCTACCGGGGTGTGACGGCCTGCCACGCGGTGGGCATCAGTTACCGGCAGTTGGATTACTGGGCGCGGACGACGCTGGTGGTGCCGAGCGTTCGTGACGCCTCGGGTTCGGGGACGCAGCGGTTGTATTCGTTCCGGGACCTGGTGGTGTTGAAGGTCGTGAAGCGGTTGTTGGATGCGGGGGTGTCCCTGCAGAACATCCGTAAGGCGATCGAGGCGTTGCGGTCGCGTGGTGTGGAGGATCTGGCGGGGATCACGCTCATCTCTGATGGGACGACGGTGTACGAGTGCCGGTCTCCGGAGGAGGTGGTGGACCTGTTGCAGGGTGGCCAGGGGGTCTTCGGCATCGCGATCGGTGGGGCCTTCAAGGAGATCCAGGGGTCGTTGTCGCATCTGCCGGCGGAGCCGGCGACGAGTGGTCCCGTGGAGCCGGCGGTGGCGTCGGGCTCGGATCCGGTGGGTGACGAGTTGGCGGCGCGGCGGGCGCGGCGGCGCGCCGGCTGACCGTTCGGTCTTTCGGTTTTTTTCCGGTTGTTTTCTCGCGACCGTCGGTGACGGTGGCGGGGTTCTGTCGGGCTTGTCGGTCCACTGTGGATACCGTGGGTGTCGTGTTGGTGGCCCATTGTGGAGATACCCAACGGTAGTGGTGACGCAACGTGTCGGCGTGTTGTCGGGTATCCGATATGGGGGCGCTGACCGGAGGCGGTCGACACGCTATGGTCCCTCACGGTTCTGGACCCTTCATCCCCGGAAGGAACGACCGTGACGGTTACGGAAGAGACTGCTCCCGCCTCGCACTACGACCGTATTGGCGGTGCCAGTTCGGTCAAGGCAGCGGTTGAGCTGTTCTACGACAAGGTGCTCGCGGACCCGGAGTTGGCGGGCTATTTCGCTGACGTGGACATGGCGGGTCAGCGGCGGCATCTGGCGTTGATGTTGACTGTGGTGCTGGGTGGCCCGAACGAGTACACGGGTCGCGGGTTGGCCGAGGCGCACCAGCCGTTGAACATCACGGTGGGGCACTACGCGAAGGTGGGCGAGCACCTGACGGTGACGCTGACCGAGCTGGGGGTGCCGGCGGACATCCTCGCCGATGTGCAGACAGTGCTGGGGCAGGTGCAGGGCCAGGTGGTGGCTGCCGGGAACAGGTCGGGCGCCTGAGCGTGGACGCGGCTCGCCTCAAGCAGAGCTGGTCGGTGGTCGCCGGTCACGGCGACCAGGTGCCGCTCTACTTCTACTCGACGTTGTTCCTCGCTCATCCCGAGACGCGGCAGATGTTCCCCACGAACATGGCCGGTCAGCGGGACCGTCTCGTGACCGCGTTGGGTCACATCGTGTCCAACGTGGACCAGGTGGACCGGCTGGTGGGTTTCCTGCAGGATCTCGGCGCGGATCACCGCAAGTTCGCGGTCCGCGCGGAGCACTATCCGGCGGTCGGTGAGGCCCTCGTCGCGACGTTGCAGCATTTCCTCGCCGAGCAGTGGACCGACGAGTTGGCTGCGGACTGGACGGCCGCGTACGGGTTGGTCGCCCAGGTGATGATGGAGGCCGCGCAGGCCGCTGAGGCGGTCAATCCGCCGTGGTGGGTGGCGGAGATCGTGGCGCATGAGCGGCGGGCGTTCGACGTGGCGGTGTTGACGGTGCGTCCGCAGTACCTGTTGCCGTTCACGCCGGGTCAGTCGATTGGTGTGTCGCACCCGTCGGTGCGGTCGTGGCGGTACTACTCGCCGGCGAACGCGCCGCGGGCGGACGGCACGTTGGAGTTGCATGTGCGGGCCGCGCCGGGTGGCGCGGTGTCGTCGCGGCTGGTGTACGGGTCGGCGGTGGGGGATCGGATCCACCTGGCGGCGCCGGTGGGGGATCGGCTGGGGTTGTGGTCGGCGGGCTCCAGTGACCTGTTGCTGTTGGTGTCGGGTACCGGCTGGGCGCCGGTGAAGGCGTTGGTGGAGCAGGTGGCCGCGGAGGGTTCCCGTCGGCGGGTGGACCTGTACGTGGGGGCCCGGTCCCGCAGCGAGTTCTACGACAGCGACGCGATCGACAAGTTGGCGTCGTCGTATTCGTGGTTGACGGTGACGTACGTGGTCGGTGCCGACGTGCACCGGCCGGGGGAGTTCGTGCAGGCGGTGGACCGGGCGTTGGCCGACGGTGACTGGCGGTCCCGGCATGTGTTCGTGTGTGGGTCGGACGAGATGGTGTCGTACGCGGTGCGGACGTTGGTGCAGGCGGGTTACCACGCGGGTCAGGTGCACCACGAGGGCCTGGGCGCGCAGTGGTACGGGCCGGCGTGGCGGACGGCGGTGCAGCAGTCGGCTGCGGGTGACACTTCGGGAGGTGGGCACAGGTGAGCGCGACGAGTGAGCTTGCGAGCCCGGCGGTCGCGAACGGAGGTCTGCACAGGTGAGTGCGACGCCGATCAGTCGGTATGACGGGGTGCAGGTTTCCGGTGGTGTGCAGGTGCGGATGACCGCCGATCGGGTTCGGCGGTGGGAGTTCGGCGCTGCGTCGTTCGCTCGGCGTGGTTACGACAACGCTGACGTGGACCGGTTCCGGGTGCAGGTCGCTGACGAGTTGGACCTGTTGGCGACGCAGATCGCGACGTTGCGGGCGGAGAACGAGCGGCTGAACGACCGGGTGGAGTTGCACCGGCACGGGGTGATTCCGAGTACGGGGGCGGCGGCGAAGGTTCCGGCGGCGCGGGAGGTGAATCTGCTGTCGGCGGCGCAGCGGGAGGCCGAGCAGATCATCGCGCAGGCGCATGACTACGCGCGTCGGGTCGCCGAGTACGCCCGGGTGCAGTACGAGAGTTACCTGCACGCGGCGGAGGCGGAGGCGAAGCAGGAGGCGGAGCGGGCGGTGGCGGAGTACCGCAGCGCGGCGGGGCCGAGCTTCGACGACACGGTGGCGACCCGGGAGGCGTTGCGGATCTTCGGCGAGATGATGGTGTCGCACATGCAGGCGGCGGCGCGGCATCTCGACGACGGCAGTGAGCAGTTGGCGCGCACGATGGATCGGATCGCGGCGGAGACCCCGGGTGCGCCGTTCGCTGGTGGCGTGGTGGGTCAGTCGGCGTTGCCGCGGCACCAGCAGCGCTGAGTGGCCGGGTGGGGTGCGGTGACGGGGACCCCACCCGACGCGCTGGCGGCGGTGGCATAGTCGGAGGGGTCAGGCGGGGCTGACCCGTGGCCCGCCCCTTGGGAGAGGCGCCGTCGTGTCAGTATCACCGTCCCCACCCGGCGGGTCAGCGGACCCGCTGGCCACGTTGGAGGCGTCGGCGTGGGCGTTGGCGGCCGCGGTCGGCACCATGAGTGACGCCCTGTCGGCTCCGCTCGCCGAGGTCCTCGCGGCGTCGCCGCACCGCAGCGCGGTGCTGGAGGCCGCCGGTCTGCTGTCCTGGGACGGCGGGGCGCCGGTCGCGCACCCGTCGCTGGTGCCCGCCGACGGGCAGACCGGGCGCAGCGCGGTGCAGGCGCGGTTGAGTTCGCTGCGGCAGGCGGTCGCCGCGGCGGCGCAGGAGCCTTCCCGCGGTGGTGGGGCCGGCTGGGCGCAGGTGGACGACGAGGTGTTGCTGCATCAGGGTCGGGCGTCGGCGGCGACCGGCCGGGCGTTGGCGAACCGGGTGGTGCCCGAGCTGGCGGGGCTGGCCGGAGCGTCTGGACTCGGCGGACGCCCGGGTGCTGGACGTGGGCACCGGTGTGGCGGCGTTGGCTGTTGCCCTGGCGCGCGCGTTGCCCCGGGTGTCGGTGGTGGGCATCGACGTGCTGCAACGGGCGTTGGACCTGGCCGGCGGGGAGCTGGCCGAGGCGGGCGATGTCGCGGACCGGATCAGTCTGCGCCGTCAGGACGTGGCGGAGGTGGCCGAGCCGGGCGGGTACGACCTGGTGTGGGTGCCGGCGCCGTTTCTTCCCCAGCAGACGTTGACGGTCGCGTTGCCGCGGCTGGTGCAGGCGCTGCGGCCCGGTGGCTGGCTGGTGGCCGGCACCAATCCGCCGGCCGGGGACCCGTTGCGGGCGGCCGTCAACCGGTGGAACGCCGTGCGCAACGGCGGCAACGCGTTCGACGCCGACCGGATGGCGGAGGTGCTGGCGGGGGCCGGGTTGGGTGACGTTCGGCGTTTTCCGACGGTCCCCGGCGGGCCGGTGTTGGTCGCCGCGCACCGCCCGGGCGGCTGAGGGCGACCCCCGGCGGGTGGTCAGCTGGCGGCGGCGCGGACGGCCTCGGCGATCGGGGTGGGCCCGTCGACGAGTTCCAGTGTCGCGCCGGTGGTGCGCGGTTCGTCGAGCAGCGCGGCGAGGACGTGCGCGACGTCGGTGCGGCTGATCGCGCCACGGCCGGCGTGGGGGGTGAGGGTGACCCGCCCGGTGGGTGGGTCGTCGGTGAGCTGGCCGGGTCGCAGCACCGTCCAGGCCAGGTCGCGGCGGCGCAGGTCGTCCTCGGCGGCGCGTTTGGCGCGCAGGTACGCCGCCCACACGTCGTCGGTGCCGGGAGCGGGTGGTGTGTCCACCCCCATGGAGGAGACGAGCAGGTAGCGGTGGACACCGGCGCGGGTGGCGGCGTCGGCGAGCAGCGCGGCGGCGGCCCGGTCGACGGTGTCCTTGCGGGCGGCGCCGCTGCCGGGGCCCGCACCAGCGGCGAAGACGACCGCGTCGGCGCCGTGCAGGTGCTCGGCAACCTGTTCGAGTGCTGTGTGTTCCAGGTCGCAGACGACGGGGGTGGCGCCGGCGGCGCGTAGCGTCGCGGTCTGCTCGGGGTTGCGGATGAGGCCGACGGCGGTGTCGCCGCGCCCGACGAGGTGGCGTTGCAACAGTAGGGCGATCTTGCCGTGGCCTCCGGCGATGACGACGCGCATGCGCCCAACCTACCGGCGTCACCGGCTTGACCTTGACCTTCGGGTAACCCTGAGCCTGGTGGGTGCCGGTCGCCGTGACCGGTGCGAGGAGGATGCCGACGTGGGGCTGATGACCATCGGGGCGTTCGCCCGGGCGGCGATGCTGACACCGAAGGCGTTGCGCCTGTACGACCAGGTGGGGCTGCTGGTGCCGGCCGCTGTCGATCCGGAGTCCGGTTACCGGCTCTACGACCCGGGTCAGCTGCCGGTGGCTCGGCTGGTCGCCCAGTTGCGTCGGCTCGGTATGCCGTTGGCGACGATCCGGGTGGTGTGCGGCCTGGAGCCCGCGGCGGCGGCTGAGGCGGTCACCGCGTACTGGCGGCAGGTCAGCGCCGACACCGCGGCGCGCGCCCGGCTCGCGACCCTCCTCGTGGACCACCTGTCTGAAGGGGGCACCACCATGTCTGACCCGAGTCCCACAGTTGCCGTCCGCTGCGCCGCCGGTTGTGACAGCGGGCTGGTGCGCGACAGCAACGAGGACACCGCGTACGCCAGCGGGCGGTTGCTCGCCGTGGCCGACGGTATGCGGGGGCCCGGCGGGGCGGCCGCCAGCGCCGCCGCCGTCGACGCCCTGAAGCCGTTGGCGTCCGCCGACGTGCCGGCCGCCGACCTGCTGACGTTGCTGGCCGGTGCGGTGAGCGACGCCGACAGCGCCGTGCACGCGTTGGCCACCGACACCGACCAGCCGGTCACCACACTGACCGCGTTGCTGCTCAGCGGTTCCCGGCTGGCGCTGGCGCACGTCGGTGACACCCGGGCCTACCTGCTGCGCGGCGGTGAGCTGTCGCTGCTCACGCAGGATCACACCTGGGTGCAGGCCCAGGTTGATCAGGGCCGGCTCGACCGGGACCAGGCCGCGGCGCATCCGCAGCGCGCGGTGCTGGTGCGCGCCCTCGGTGGCGGCCGGCAGGTCGAGGCGGATCTGGCGCTGCGTACCGCGTTGCCGGGTGACCGGTATCTGTTGTGCTCCGACGGGCTGTCCGCCGTCGTCGACCGGGCCGATCTGGGGTCGGCGTTGGCCGCGACTGACGATCCCGAGGACACGGTGCGGGGCCTGATCGAGTTGGCGCGGGCCGAGGGGGCGCCGGACAACATCGCCTGCGTCGTCGCCGACGTCGTCGCGGTGTAGCCGTCGCCTGCGCCGCCGAGCCCCGCGCCGGGTGGGGCCGCCCACCCGCCCGGCGCGGGGCTCGGCGTTGGTGAACGGGTTGAGGCAGCATGGAGAGGTGATGGAGAGTTTCGACGCGTTGACCTCGCTGGTGGCCGGTGGCGGGGTGGTGGTGCTCAGCGGCGCCGGCCTGTCCACCGAGTCGGGAATTCCGGACTACCGGGGGCCCAGCGGGGTGGCGCGGCGGCACACGCCGATGACCTTCCAGGCGTTCACCGGCGATCCCCTGGCCCGGCGGCGTTACTGGGCGCGGAGCCACCTGGGTTGGCGGTTGATCGCGGGCGCGGCGCCCAACGCCGGGCACCGGGCGGTGGCCGGGCTGCAACTCGCCGGGCTGGTCGACACCGTGATCACCCAGAACGTCGACGGTCTGCACGGTGCGGCCGGCAGCCCGTCGGTGATCGAGTTGCACGGCCGCCTCGACGAGGTGACCTGCCTGGACTGCGGCAACCTGACCTCCCGGGAGGAGCTTCACCGGCGGTTACGCGAGGCCAACCCGGAGTTCGTGGCCCGCGTCGCCGCGGTCAACCCGGACGGTGATGTTGATCTCCCTGATGAGCAGGTGGCCGCGTTTCGGCCGGTGGACTGCGGGATCTGCGGCACCGGGATGCTGAAACCGGACGTGGTGTTCTTCGGTGAGACGGTGCCGCCGCAGCGGGTGACGCGGTGCTTCGCGGCCGTGGAGCAGGCCCGGTCGTTGCTGGTGCTCGGGTCGTCGTTGACGGTGATGTCGGGGCGCCGGTTCGTGATTCGGGCCGCGAAACGGGGCATCCCGGTCGCGATCGTCAACCAGGGGCCGACACGTGGTGACGGGTACGCCACAGTGTGCGTCGACGCGCCGCTGGGCGCGGTGCTGCCGCAGTTGGCCGGGCGGGTCGGCGCCGGGGCGCCGCTGGGGGTGTGACGCGTCGCAGCCCGGGTGGGCACCCGGCCCGGGGGTAGGACATCCGCCGGAAACACCAACGCTGGTAGCGTTGACCACGCCGGTAACACCCACGTGGGAGAGACCACCCGACAGCACGCAGGGCGGCGCCGAAGGGGCAAATCCTCCCCGGAACCTCTCAGGCAAAAGGACCTCGTGGGCAGGCACTGTGGAGTGCCCTGCGTGGGTGCGACAGAGGGGGAGGCCGACACGTCGACCTCGCCCCGGGAGTGCCCCTATGACCGTAGAGCAGTTCGCCACCCGTCACATCGGTCCCGGTCCCGACGATGAGCGTCGGATGCTGGAGGTCGTCGGGCACGGCTCCATCGACGAGCTGATGGACGCCGCGATCCCCGAGGTGATCCGCTGGCACGGCACCCTCGACCTGCCCGACCCGGCCACCGAGGCCGAGACGATCGCCGAGCTGCGGGCCCTCGCGGCGCGTAACACCGTCGCCGTCTCCATGATCGGGTTGGGGTACCACGGCACGCACACCCCGGCCGTGATCCGCCGCAACGTCCTCGAAGACCCAGCCTGGTACACGGCGTACACGCCGTACCAGCCGGAGATCAGCCAGGGCCGCCTCGAGGCGCTACTCAACTTCCAGACCATGGTCACCGACCTGACCGGGTTGGCCACCGCGAACGCCTCCATGCTCGACGAGGGCACCGCGGCGGCGGAGGCGATGACCCTGGCGCGGCGGGCCTCCAAGAGCAAGAGCGGCGTGTACGTCGTCGACGCCGACGCCCTGCCGCAGACCATCGCGGTGATCACCAGCCGGGCGGTGCCGCTCGGCATCGACGTGCGGGTCCTCGACGTGCAACGCGACGAGTTGCCGGCGGAGTTCTTCGGCCTGCACCTGCAGTACCCGGGGGCGTCCGGGGCGGTACGCGACCACGCCGGCCTCGTGCAGGCCGCACACGCCGTTGGCGCCCTCGTCACCGTCGCGGCGGACCTGCTGGCGTTGACGCTGTTGCGCGCACCGGGGGAGATCGGCGCGGACATCGCCGCCGGCACCACCCAGCGTTTCGGCGTACCGATGGGCTTCGGTGGGCCGCACGCCGGTTACCTGGCGGTGCGCTCGGGCCTGGAGCGGATGCTGCCCGGGCGCCTGGTCGGGGTGTCGCGCGACGCGGACGGCAACCCGGCCTACCGGTTGGCGTTGCAGACCCGTGAGCAGCACATCCGGCGGGAGAAGGCGACCAGCAACATCTGCACCGCGCAGGTGCTCCTCGCGGTGATGGCCGGCATGTACGCCGTCTACCACGGCCCGGACGGGCTGCGCGACATCGCTACGCGTACCCATGCGATGGCGGCGCGGCTCGCGGCCGGTCTGCGCGCCGGTGGGGTGGACGTCGCGGACGTCGCGTTCTTCGACACCGTCACCGCGACGGTGCCGGGCGCTGCCGCCGAGGTGGTGGCCGCCGCCGCGGACCGCGGTGTCAACCTGCGGCTGGTCGACGCCGACCGGGTGGGGGTGTCCTGCGACGAGACCACCACCGACGCGCACCTGACGCAGGTGTGGGCGGCGTTCGGGGTGCCCGCGTTCGACGGCGACGTGGACGCGGCCCTGCCGGTCGACCTGACCCGGACCTCGGACTTCCTGACCCACCCGGTGTTCCGCAGTCACCACTCGGAGACGGCGATGCTGCGCTACCTGCGGCGGCTGTCGGACTTCGACTACGCCCTGGACCGGGGCATGATCCCGCTCGGGTCGTGCACGATGAAGCTGAACGCGACCACCGAGATGGAGCCGGTCAGCTGGGCGGAGTTCGCGAACATCCACCCGTTCGCGCCGGACGCGCAGACCGTCGGGTACCGGGAGATGATCGGTCAGCTGGAGTCGTGGCTGGCCGAGGTGACCGGCTACGACGCGGTGAGCGTGCAACCCAACGCCGGTTCGCAGGGCGAGCTGGCCGGGTTGCTCGCCATCCGCTCGTACCACGCGTCGCGGGGTGAGACGCACCGCGACGTGTGCCTGATCCCGTCGTCGGCGCACGGCACGAACGCGGCGTCGGCGGTGATGGCCGGCATGCGGGTCGTCGTGGTGGCCTGCGACGACAACGGCAACGTCGACCTCGTGGACCTGGACGCGAAGATCGACAAGCACCGTGACGCGCTCGCCGCGATCATGGTGACGTACCCGTCCACGCACGGTGTGTACGAGACGGGCATCGCGTCGCTGTGCGCGAAGGTCCACGACGCCGGTGGGCAGGTGTACGTCGACGGGGCGAACCTCAACGCCCTGGTCGGGTTCGCCAAGCCCGGCAAGTTCGGCGCCGACGTGTCGCACCTGAACCTGCACAAGACGTTCTGCATCCCGCACGGCGGCGGTGGCCCCGGGGTGGGCCCGGTGGCGGTGCGCGCGCACCTGGCGCCCTTCCTGCCCGGTGACCCGCTGGGCGCACACGTGGACGCCACGCCGGCGATCTCGGCGGCGAAGTACGGGTCGGCGGGGATCCTGCCGATCCCGTGGGCGTACCTGCGGATGATGGGCGCCGAGGGGCTGACCCGGGCCACCGGTGTGGCGGTCCTCGCGGCGAACTACGTGGCGGCGCGGCTGCGGGGGTACTTCCCGGTGCTGTACGCCGGCAACAAGGGCTTGGTGGCCCACGAGTGCATCCTCGACCTGCGGCCGTTGACGAAGACGACCGGGGTGAGCGTCGACGACGTGGCGAAGCGGCTGATCGACTACGGCTTCCACGCGCCCACGATGTCGTTCCCGGTGGCGGGGACGCTGATGGTGGAGCCGACCGAGAGCGAGGACCTGGCTGAGCTGGACCGGTTCTGCGACGCGATGATCGCGATCCGCGCGGAGATCGAGCAGGTGGGTTCCGGGGCGTGGCCGGCGGGGGACAACCCCCTGGCGAACGCGCCGCACACCGCGGCGATGGTCAGCGGTGACGAGTGGTCGCACGCGTACCCGCGGTCGGTGGGCGCGTACCCGGCCGGGGTGGACCGGGCCGGGAAGTACTGGCCGCCGGTGCGGCGCATCGACGGCGCGTACGGCGACCGGAACCTGGTCTGCTCGTGCCCGTCGCCGGAGGCGTTCGAGGACTGACGACGGCGCGCCGGGGCGGGCGGTACGGCCTGCCCCGGCAGCCGCTGCGACCTGGGCGGGGACGTCCCTTACCGGGGGACTAGCCTGAGTCGACGGCGGCTAAACGGTGACGCTGAGTGGTCGATTAGGCCACGAGAGCGTGGCGGGCGGGGCCGCGGTGCGGTGCGATGCTGCTGCCGTCGGGAAGCAGCTCGCCGGTGTCCTCGAAGACGATGACACCGTTGCAGAGCAGGCTCCAGCCCTGCTCACGGAAGCAGGCGAGGACCCGCGCGGCTTCCCGGTCGGTGGCTTCAGCGGAGGGGCAGGTCGGTTGGTGCTGGCACATCGGGTTCTCCGGACTGTGGGGGCACTGTGTCATGGTTCACATGACCAGTGACGCACAGTACCAAGCGAAAGTGTCCAGCATCGAGCAGGTGCCCGCCTGGTGCACGGGAAATCCACTGAACGGATGAGGAAGGTTGGACCGTACGGCGTGGAAACGCTCCCACACGTGTGGGCCGCGGACAGCGGGCCCGCTGCGTCGATCGATGTACCCGCCGCGCCGGCCGCCTGCCGAGGTGCGCTGACCGAACGCGCCCGCCTGCACTGGTCCCGCGGCGACGGCGGCGACCCCGCGACCCTCGCCGAGGAGTTCCTCGCCGCGCACGGCCTGCCCCTGCACGACCTGACCCGACCCGCCACCACCCAGCACGGCACCGGGGTCTGCGGCGCGGCGCTGTACCTGTCCGCCGCCGCCGGGGCGCTGCTGGCCGGCGCACCCACCGGGGCACCCGAACCCGCACCGGCCCTGCCCGACCTCGCCGTCGTCGTCTACCAGCACGGCACCCCCCGGGTCACCCGACCCGGCCCACCGCCGCAGTGGCGCCTCGGCGACTGGGTCGAGAGCTGGACCCCCGCCCAGCACGCCGCCGCCGTCGACGCGGTCCGCGCCGCCATCGGCCGCGGCGACGTCTACCAGAGCAACCTCGTCGGCCACGCCGCCGCCCCCTACACCGGCGACCCGCTGCCCGCCCTGAGCCGCCTCGGCGCGCTCCCCGGCGCCCGCTACGGCGGCATCCTCACCGGCGACGGCTGGGCCATCGGCTGCGCCTCCCCGGAAACCCTCGTCGAGGTCACCGACGGGCAGGTGATCACCCGACCGATCAAGGGCACCCGCCCGGCCACCGCCACCGGCCGCGCCGAACTGCTCGCCAGCGCCAAGGAACGCGCCGAACACATCATGATCGTCGACCTGGAACGCAACGACCTCGCCCGCATCGCCCGCACCGGCACGGTCACCGTCGACGAACTGTTCGCCGTCCGCCGCTGGTGCGACCTGTGGCAGGCCGAGTCGACAGTCCGCGCCACCGCCGACGACGGCCTCGGCCTCGCCGACCTGCTGCGCGCCACCTGCCCCGGCGGCTCCGTCACCGGCGCGCCGAAACTCGCCGCCCTCGCCCAGATCAGCGCCCTCGAACCCGTCGGCCGGGGCGCCAGCATGGGCGCGCTGGGCTGGGTCGCCCCGGGCCACGTCGACCTCGGCCTGACCATCCGCACCGCCGCCGCCGACGGTCAGCGGCTGCACACCTGGGCCGGCGGCGGCATCACCTGGGACAGCGACGCACACGCCGAGGTCGCCGAGGCCGCCGCGAAAACCAGCCCGATCCGCGCCACACTGGCCGGGCGCTGACCGCGGCACCGCACGGCGATACGCTGAACCTCATGACCATGCGGCCCATCCGGATCATCGGCGACCCTGTCCTGCGCACCGGATGCGAACCGGTCACCACCTTCGACGCGGAGCTACGCGCCCTCGTCACCGACCTGATGGACACCCTGCTCGGCGCCCCCGGCCGCGCCGGCGTCGCCGCACCGCAGATTGGCGTCAGCGCCCAGGTGTTCGTCTACGACGCCGACGGGCACCGCGGCCACCTCATCAACCCCACCCTGGAGCTGTCCGACGAACTCCAGGACGACGAGGAGGGCTGCCTGTCCATCCCCGGGCTGTACTTCCCGACCGTGCGGGCCCTGCACGCCACCGCCCACGGCGTCGACCAGCACGGCGAGCCGCTGACCATCGCCGGCAGCGGGTTCCTGGCCCGCGCCCTGCAACACGAGACCGACCACCTGGGCGGGAAGCTCTACGTCGACACCCTGCGCGGCGACACCCGCCGCCGGGCCCTGCGCGAGATCCGCGCCGGGCGCTTCGACTCACCCAGCCGCCGCGGCTAACTCACCCACTGGTCGTGGCCCAGCTTCGCGACCAACGCCACCACCACCACCAGCAACACCACCCGCACGAACCCGGAGCCGCGGCGCAACGCCATCCGCGCCCCCAGCACCGCGCCGGCGATGTTGCACACCGCCATGCCCGCGCCCAACAGCCACCACACGTGCCCGGTCACCCCGAACACCACCAGCGCGCCCAGGTTCGTCCCCGCGTTGACGACCTTCGCCATCGCCGAACCGTGCACGAAGTCCGCGCCCACCACAGCGGTGAACGCCAACACCAGGAACGTGCCGGTCCCGGGACCGATCAACCCGTCGTACAGGGCGATCCCCACACCGGCCACCGCGATCACCACGCCCACCCGCACCGGGGTCCGCCTCGCCGGCACCGCCACCACCCCCATCCGGGGACGCAGCAGCACGAACACCGCCACCGACACCAAAACCACCAGCACGACCGGCCGGTACGCCGACGCCGGCACCGCCCCGGCCAACGCCGCACCCACCCCCGCGCTGAGCACCGCGACCCCCGCCGCCGGAGCCGCCACCCGCCAGTCGACCTTGGTCCTGCGGGCGTACGTCGCCGCCGCCGTGGCCGTCCCGAAGATCGCAGCCAACTTGTTGGTGCCCAACGCGGTGGCCACCGGCAACCCCGGGGCAGCCACCAACAGCGCCGGCAGCAGCAACAACCCGCCACCACCGACCACTGCATCAACCCACCCGGCCATCGCGGCGGCAGCCAGCAGAGTACTCAGCGTCACGGCGTCCACGGGCGGCAATTCTTCCCACCCGACACGCCGCAACGGGCACCCGAGTGGCCAGCCTCACCCGCTCACCGACCCCGCGTACGCCGCAACCACACCCCCAACGCTCCAACCGCCACGAACACCAGCACCGAACACAGCAAGACCTTCACCACCCGGCAACCATGCCACGGGCACGTAAGGTGCAGGAGTGCGCCTGGCCACCTTCAACCTGCTGCACGGACGGTCCCTCACCGACGGGCTCGTCGACTCCGACCGACTCACCGCCGCCATCGGCGCCCTCGACGCCGACGTCCTCGCCCTCCAGGAGGTCGACCGCGACCAACGCCGCAGCGGCAACCTCGACCTCACCGCCATCGCCGCCCGCGCCCTCGACGCACCCCACCACCGCTTCGCCGCCGCCGTCGTCGGCACCCCCGGCGAACAGTTCCGCCCTCTGCGCCACGACGACGACGGCCACGGGGAACCCTGCTACGGCATCGGACTGATCAGCCGACACCCCGTCCGCAGCTGGCAGGTCACCCGACTCAAGCCGGCGCCGGTGCGCTCACCGGTCTACGTTCCCGGCCCCCGCGGCGGCCTCATCCTGCTGCACGACGAACCCCGCGTGGTCCTCGCCGCCGTCCTGGACACCCCGCACGGCCCCCTCACCGTCGCCGCCACCCACCTGTCCTTCGTGCCCGGCTGGAACGCCCGCCAACTACGGCAGACCGTCCGCGCCCTGCGCGCGCTACCGGGGCCCCGCGTCCTGCTCGGCGACCTCAACCTGCCCGCCGGCGCGGCCCGGCTCATCTCCGGCTGGCACCCCCTGGGCCGACGCCCCACCTACCCGTCCGGGCAGCCCCGCGTCCAACTCGACCACATCCTCGCCGACCGGCACGCCCTCGACCAGCTCCCACCCGTGCGCGCTGTCACCGCACCCTCGTCCACCATCTCCGACCACCGCCCCCTGCTGGTCGACCTCGGCTGAAGATCCACGATCGAAACCCGGACATCGCGGCTCACGAATGTCTAGGGTTGGGCTCGCCGGCACCACGTGTCGCGCCATCGCCACAGCCGCACCACAGGGAGCTGACAGTGAGCGACACGCCGGACACGATCGTCCTCATCCACGGGTTCTGGGTCACCCCCCGCAGCTGGGAACACTGGGTCACCCACTACCAGGACAAGGGCTTCCGGGTGCTCACCCCCACGTACCCCGGGCTGGAAGGCGAGGTCGAGGCGATCAACGCCGACCCCAGCCCACTGGAGACGCTGACCGCGCCACAGATCATCGCGCACCTGTCCGCGGTGGTCGACGCGCTACCCACGCCACCCATCCTCATGGGCCACTCCGCCGGTGGGGCGTTCACCCAGGTGCTGCTCGACCGCGGCTACGGCGCCTCGGCTGTCGTGCTCAACTCGGCACCCACCGAAGGCGTCAAGGTGACCCCCTTCTCGCAGCTGCGCTCCACCTTCCCGGTGCTGCGCAACCCCGCCAACCGCCACCGCGCCGTCGGGTTCACCTTCGAGCAGTGGAACTACGCGTTCACCAACACCTTCGACGAGCAGACCGCCCGCGCCCTGTACGAGCGCTATGCCATCCCCGCCGCCGGCGGCATCCTCTGGGACAGCGTCCTGGCCAACCTGCTGCCCGGCCCCCAGGACATCGCCGTGAACTACCACAACGACCAGCGCGCGCCGCTGCTGTTCATCTCCGGCTCGGAAGACCACATCATGCCGCCCAGCGTGCAACGCGCCAACGCCGCCCACTACAAGAGCGACACCCTCACCGAGGTCGAGCTCTTCGAGGGGTACGCCCACCTGCTGCCCGCACAGCAGGGCTGGCAGCGCATCGCCGACGTCGCCCTCGACTGGGCCCTGCGCCACGCCCGCTGACCGCGGGCCCACCGCGCCGACCGTTCGGCCCTCGCCTTACTGAAATCCGGGGCAACAACGTGCCCCGGACACCGCGCCTTGCGGAAAACCGGAACGAACAAGGGTCGGCGGGGGAGCGGACCACCGAGCCGCAAGATTCCCTCAAGATCATTGCATCGACGGACTTCGACGATCATGCTGGTCGACACGTGCCACGATCACCTCGTCGGAGGCCACATGAGACGCCAGCGACCCACCCTCATCGCCGTGTCCACCCTCATCACCGTCACCCTCACCACCGCAGCACCCACCCCCGCCAACGCCCAACGCGCCGCACCACCGGACCAGGTCACCGCCCTCACCGCCCACCAGGCCGACGGATACACCACACTCGCCTGGCAACCCGTCAACGGCGCCACCGACTACCAGATCGAACGCACCCCCGTCGACACCGACAACACCCCCACCGGCACACCCACCATCGTCGGCATCTGGCGACCCAACCGCCAGATCAACCAACAGGCACCCACCTTCGCCGACGCCGGCTACAACCCCGGCGACACCTTCCAATGGCGGGTACGCGCCCGCACCGGCACCACCGAACAGCCCTACTCCGACCCGGTCACCGCCACCACCACCGCACCCTGGGGCAACCCCACCACCCCCGGCGAACAACTGCGCACCGGCTGGGAGACCACCCACGCCGCCCAGTACACCAGCGACACCGACGAGTACGCCTACACCGCCGCCATCGACGCCCTCAGCGACCGCGTACGCGTCGTCGAACTCGGCCGCACCGTACAGAACCGACCCATCAACATGCTCGTCATCGGTTACCCCAGCCCGGCGGCCACCCCGGAAGCCGTCGCCGCCACCGCACCCGTGGCCATCAACTGCAACGTGCACGGCAACGAACCCGGCGACCGCGAAGCCTGCCTCATCATGGCCCGCCAACTCGCCTTCAGCACCGACCCCCGCATCACCGACCTGCTCAGCCACACCACCGTCCTGATCGTCCCCACCATCAACGGAGACGGCCGCGCCAACAACACCCGCGGCAACTCCACCGGCCAGGACCTCAACCGCGACTACTCCCTGATCCGCCAACCCGAGACCACCGCGTACATCACAATGGTCCGCGACTACCGACCCGTCGCCGGCTACGACGGCCACGAGTTCGGCAACTCCCGCGCCGGTGACCTGCCGATGCTGCCCCCACGGCACCAGAACGTCGCCCAACCCATCTTCGACCAGTCCCAGGACATGATCGAAGGCCACATGTACGCCAAGGGCGCCGAAGCCGGCTGGTGGGCCTGCCCCTACGGCTGCGAAGGCGGCGGCAACGTCGGCCTCAGCGAAGAAACCATCCTGCGCAACACCCTCGGACTCAAGAACGTCACCAACTCCCTGCTGGAACTGCGCAGCTCCGGCGGCCAGACCCGCCCCGACGAGGGCAACACCACAAACAACCGACGCCGCAAGACCTACTCCGCCCTGTGGACGTTCCACCAGTTCCTCGACTACCACCGCGCCGACCGCGCCGACATCCTGAAAGCCCGCAGCGAAGCCATCCAAACCCAGGCCGCCAACACCGGCCGGCTGGTCTTCCGCGGCTCCCGCCCCATCCCCGCCCACCCCGCACCGCACCCCGGCGACAGCCCACCACCACTCGACGCGCCCCCCGCCGACCTGATCCTCGACAACCCACCCTGCGCCTACAAACTCACCGACGCGCAGTACAACGGCCCCCGCACCGACGGACCCGGCGGCGTCGGCACCACCGTCGCCCAGCGCATCGCCGCCCACGGCTGGAAGGTCATCACCATCGGCGACGACCACTACGTCCCCCTCAACCAACCCGAACGCGGCCTCATCCCCCTGCTCCTCGACGGCAAAGGCGTGGAGAAGCTGACCGACGGCGAACGCGTCTATCCCACCCTCACCGGCCGCCGCAACGGACCCCTGACCGTCACCGGCTTCACCTGCGCCGACGACGCCACCATCAACGGCCCGGTCACCGTCCGGGCCGGCGCGGCGCTCGTCACGACAGCAACGACCATCAGCGGCCCACTCACCGCCACCCGCGCCGCCGGCATCCTCCTCGCCGACAGCACCATCAACGGCCCGGTCCGCATCGCCACCACCGACACGATCTCCATCATCGACGCCACCATCGCCGGCCCCGTCGACCTGTCCGGCAACACCACCGGCACCGACGCGCCAGTGCTGGCCGGCACCACCATCCGCGGCCCACTCAGCTGCACCGGCAACAACCCCGCACCGACCAACCTCGGCATCGCCAACACCGTCCACGGCCCCCGCACCACCCAGTGCGCGGCACTCTGACCGACAACTAGCGAACCATCACGCCGGCGGCGCGGGCCCGACACCCGCGCCGCCGGCACCTCACCACCTACCCCCGCACCCGTGGAGGCCGCCGTGTCGCACCCCGCCACCCCACCGCGACACCCCCGACGACTCCGCAGACCGCACCGCGCTCGGCGGAATCGACTGACGCTCAGCCTGCTCCTGCCGACCCTGCTGCTGGCCGCCTGCACCGGCAGCCCCGCAACTCCCCACACGAACGCCGCGCCAGCGAGCACCGGACCCCAGCCCACCGGGCCACTCTGCGCCGCCCTGCCCACCGGCACCGACCCCGGCAACCCGAGCTTCCTCGCCGGGCAACCCGTCGACCAGGCGCTGCGCTGGATCCCCACCCTCACCACGTTCGAAGCGGCGGTGCGTACCAGCGGCGTCCTCACCGACCTGCCCACCGGCGACGGCGTCACCGTCCTGGCGCCCTCCGACGACGCCTTCGCCGCCACGTTCTCCGAGGACAACTGGGACGACCTCATGACCCACCACACCGACCAGCTCCGCACCCTGCTGAAAGCCCACCTCATCACCGGAAGCCACCCGATCACCGACCTCACCACCGCCGGCACCGCCACCACCCTCGACGGCGTCACCGTCACCGTCACCCGCAGCGGGCCCACCGCCCGACTCGACGACCGCGCCGACACGGTCTGCGCCGACTACCAGGCCACCAACGCCCGCATCCACATCATCAACGCCGTCCTCGGCCCACTGCCCGTCACCGCCGACGGCACCGGCCACCGCGCACACTGACCACGCTCACCCGGGCGGCACCAGACCCGCCAGCGCACGGTTGGTCCGGTTGGCCCGGACCGCGTCACGCTGCTGCCCGGCCGTCACCTCGATGTACGTCTGCGACGACGCCAACGACGCATGCCCCAACAACCGCATGATCTCCGCCGCGCTCGCACCGTCCTCCGCCAACCGGGTCGCGAAGGTGTGCCGCAGCGCGTGCAGCCGCGCACCACGCGGCACCCGGTCACCGATGCCGGCCCGCCGGTAACACGACTCGACGAGATACTGCAGGCCACCACGGCGCAACGGCTCACCACGCCGATCCACCAGAAACGGCGAGTCGGGGCGTACCGACCGCGAACCGAAGCGCCGCACCCGACTGTCCAGGTAGTCCCGCAGCACCCGGTCCAGATCCGCCTCGATCGGCACCACCCGAGGCCGCCCACCCTTGCCCGCCACCTCGACCCGCCGCTCACCGGGCCGACCGCCGAGCGAGTCGACCCGCAACGCCAGCAGCTCCGACAACCGCAGCCCGGCGCAGAGCGCCACCGCCAACACCGCCACATCCCGCTCCGGCCACGGGTCGCGTTGCCGACCGTCGTCGCGCGCGGCGGACGCGAGCAACACCTCGGGGGTGTCCGCGCCGCGCAACGGCTTCGGCTGGGGGAGTAGCGCCCGAGGTCGCCCGACCGCCGGCATCGGGTTGCCCGCCACGAACCCGTCAGCGACCAGGAAGGTGAAGAAGTTGTTCCAGGTGGACCAGGCCCGGTGCACCGACGCGGCCGCCCGGGGAGCGGCGAACCGGGCGAAGGCCGCCCGCATCACCCGGGGGGAGAGGTCGGTGATCGACAGCGCGTCCAGGGACAGGGGAGGGGTGGCATCTTCCGCGACCAGCGCCGCGACCGTGTGCAGATCCCTGCGGTACGCGGCAAGGGTGTGCGGGGAGGGCTTGCGGGTGGCCCGCGCGGTCAGGAACTCCTCGATCAGCACCGCGAGCGATTCGTCCTGTTTGTCATGCATAAGGGATATTATGCAGCATTTTCGGGTTTCCGGGTAGGGGCCGAGAGAGGGGGAGGAGATGCCAGAACCCCGGCGGTACGTCCTCACGGGAGCGCCCGGCGCCGGCAAGACAACCATGATCGAGGCGTTGCGGCGCAGGGGACACGTCACCGTCCGAGAGGCCGCCACCGACCTCATCGCCGAGAGGCAGGCCCAGGGGTACGCCACGCCGTGGCACGACACCGACTTCGTCGACGCCGTCGCCGCGCTGCAACACCACCGGCAGGTCGGCGCCGACGCGCGTCAGCCGGTCCAGTTCTACGACCGGTCGCCCCTGTGCACAGTGGCGCTGGCCCGCCACCTGGGCAGACCGGTCGGCCCGGCGCTAACCGCCGAAGTGGATCGCATCATGCGCGAGCGCACCTACCAACGCCTGGTGTTCCTGATCAGCCCGCTGGGCTTCATCCGCCACACCGCAGCGCGCCAGATCAGCTACGCCGACGCGCTGGCCTTCGCCCGCCTGCACCGGGAGGTGTACGACGAGCACGGGCACCAGCTGGTCGAGGTGCCAGCCGGACCGGTGCGGACACGGCTGGCCCTGATCGAGGAACACGTATCGTTCGCGACATGACGTCACCCGGTGCCACCTGCCCCGAGTGCGGTCAACCCGGCACACCCACCGTGTACCGGGATCCGAACGATCCCATGAGCTGGGTCTGTCCCGAGGGGCACCGGTGGCGGGCGACCGACCGGCCCGGGTGGAACCCATGGGCGACGCCCAGCGCCGTCACCGCACCCCACGACCCCAGTGACACCCCGACCCGGACCGGCCCCGTCACTGTCGACAAGGACGGGCGGACCTGGCGCATCGGCACCGCCAGCGACGTCGCCTGGCTCACCGGGCGCACCACGCAGGGCCTCTCGGTCACCACCGCGATCCCGCCGGTGTTCGAGGCGTACGGCACCTTCCACCCGCCCGCCGGGGTCGGCTTCGACGCCCACGAACGCGCGGTGATCGACGAACTGGTGACGTGCACGCCGGATCAGCCCTGGTGGCTGGGCTTTCTCGACACCGGCGCCCACGACGTCGTCTTCCCACACGCCCCGAAGGTGTCCCTCTACTGGGCCTGGCCCTACGTGTTGGTCCAGGCCGGGCCGGAACAGGCCCTCACCTGGCGGGCCGGCCACCTGCGCGGCGACGGGGCGCTGCCCGACCTGTTCTTTCCCGAGGATCGCTCCTGGCTCGTCTCCGCCCTGTGGGACGACACCTGGACCGACATCGGCGCCAGCGGTGCGGTACTCGCCGCCCTGCGACGCAACCCGCTGGTCAACGCGCGCCTCGTCGGGCCGGACGAGGACGCGTGTCCGCCCGGCCTGACGCGCGACTGACCTCCGTCCGACGACGCTGAGGGGACCCCCAGAACCCGCTACTTTACATAATGTGCATTATCGAATCGCGGTTCGGCTGTGGGTGGAGAGGGCAACCGATCAGATCTCTTCGACGGCCGTGTCGGCCCACCTGGCCCAGGCGTCACGCCAGTGCCGGTCGACGGCCTCGCGCTCGCTGATGGGCACGCCCTGTCGGGGCATGAGGTGTTGCCGTTCGCGGTGATCGTGAAGCTGCCCCAGGTGACGGTGGCGTTCGCCCAGCCGCGGGTCAGGTTCAGGTAGTTGGCCTTGGCGGCCCAGGCAAGGCCGATGCCCGAGTAGTAGCCGTCGTACACGTCGTAGTTCTGTTGGTTGGTGCCGCTCCCCGTATTGATTGGCACCGAGGAAGACATCAATCGACGTAGATGCATTGCCACAAGGCCCGCTCCCCCATCTCGGGTTGTCAGATGCGTGTACGGCGCAGCCAGTCCTGGGTGAGTGATCGCAGCAGGGCGGGTTGTTCGTACGGCAGGTAGTGTCCGGCCGTGTCGATCACGGTGTAGGTGCCGCGGGGAAAGTGGCGCATGGCGCGGAACTGGTCGGCGTACCCGACGATTCGGTCCTGCCGGCCGGTGATCACGCTGACCGGGCCGTCGAAGACGACCTCTGCGGTCTCGTCGGGTAGCGCGTAGTTGGAGCCGCTCTGCAACTCCTGTTGGAATGTCGGGTCACCGGGGCCGCCGGAGTTCAGTGCCGTGAGCACTGTCGCGACGACGGCTGGGGTGCGGTGGCCCAGGGCGGCGTCGAGGTGTGCGTGCAGGGCGGCGGGAGCGGCGTCGAGCCAGCCGGTGGGTGCTTCGAGTGGTGGGTCGTCGGGCAGGTCCCGGCTGTCGCGGGCGATGGTGACGCCGGGACAGACGAGGAGCAGGCCGCGGACGAGGTCGGGTCGTTGGCGGGCGATGCCGGCGGCCAGGTACGCGCCGTAGGAGCCGCCGGCGAGCAGGGCCGGCGCGTCGACGTGGTGGTCCAGCCAGGCGCAGACGGTTTCCAGTAACGCCTGGGAGGTGGGTGGGCAGTTCGCGGGGGTGTCTCCGTGGCCGGGCAGGTCCAGGTAGATCTCTCGTAGGCCGGTGCCCGCGAGGGCGGGGCTGAGGGCGGCGGCCGTGGCGGCGCGGCTCATGCTGAACATGGGTAGGCACACCACCGCTGGTCCGGTGTCCGCTGACTGGTCGTACGCCAGGTGCATGGGAGAGTCCTCGCTGGAGATTGCTGGGTGTGCTCCAACGTCTCATGCCCGGCGAGGTCGGGCTGGGACACCGGACGTGAAAGCGGTGTGCGGTGTCGGCGGATGATGTCTACAGTGGTGCGTTCTGGCCGCCGCTCGTTCACCGCGAACGGTGGGGCCGCACATCACCACGGGGGAACACCTTGACGAGTAAGCCTGTCCGTATTGTGGTTGGCCTGGTCGCGACAGTCGGCCTCGTTGTGGGCTGCCAGCCTGCCGAGAAGGAGAGCGCGGGGGCGCCCGCGCCGTCGCCGACCGTGGCGCCCAGCCCGACGGTCGACGTGGCGGCGAACAGCAAGCAGGTCTGCGACGCCAGTCTCGATTTTGTCAAGAAGCACTACGTCGCGATGGCCGACGATGCGATCGCCGCCATCGACAAGCCGGTCAGCGCGAAGGAGGCGGGCGCGAAGGTCCGCGGCCACTACACCGCGCTGTTGCAGGATCTGCGGACGGCGGCGCCGACTGCTGCCGACCCGCAGGTGCGCACCGCGTTGGAGGCTCTGGCCGCGGGTGTCGAGAAGCACCTGGCCGGTCCGAAGGCCACCGAGGTCGAGGCGCCGGATCTCGACCCGCCGCTGAAGGTGTTGGACACCGTCTGCGGTCGCTGAGTGTCGTGGGCACCGGCCGGGTCGGCCGGTGCCCACGAACGGCGGGTGAGGTGGGTACGGGTCAGATCCAGGGCAGCTGTGGGGACGGGTAGAAGTCGACCTGTTGCAGTCGCCAGCGGGGTGCCTGCTCCCCCAGCCGGGTCCGGAACGATTCCCAGTCGTGGCTGGCGGGGGTGGACCAGCCGAGTTCGGCGATCGCGGGTAGGCGGGGGAAGGCCATGTATTCGATGTCGTCGAGGGTGCGCAGCGTTTCGGACCACAGTGGGGCCTCGACGCCGAGGATGGCGTTCTCGCCGACGCCGGTGACCCGGGTGGCCGGGTCCCAGCCATAGGCGTCGGACACCTCGATCAGGCCGGCCCAGCGCAGGCCGAGGCGGGTGTTGGCGTCGTACTTCATGTCGAGGTAGGTCTTGTTAGCCGGCGACATGATGATCTTGTTGCCGCGGGCGGCGGCTGCGGCGAGGCTGGCGTTTGTGGTGCCGGTGCCCCAGAACTGGGCGACGACGTCGGTGGGCGGGTCGGCCTGGGTGATCTCGTTCCATCCGGAGGCGCGCTTGCCGTACTTCGCGACCAGGGGCAGGACCCGGTTCATGAAGGTGCGGTAGTCCTCGTCGGTGGTGGCGTGGGCTTCGTCGCCGCCGATGTGCAGGAATGGTCCGGGGGTGATGGCGGCGAGTTCGCGGATGACGTCCTCGACGAAGCGGTAGGTGAGTTCGTCGTTGATGCAAAGGGAGCTGTAGCCGACCGCCATGTCGGTGCGCGGGGGCGGTGCGACGCCGTCGCAGTTGAGTTCGGGGTACGTCGACTGGGCGGCGTTGGTGTGCCCGGGCATGTCGATCTCGGGGATGATCGTGATGTGTCGTGCCGCGGCGTAGGCGACGACGGTCTTGTAGTCGGCCTTGGTGAGGTATCCGGGGCCGACGCCGTCGACTCCGGTGCCGGGTCCGCCGCCGACTGTGGTGAGGCGGGGCCAGGAGTCGATCTGGATGCGCCAGCCCTGGTCGTCGGTGAGGTGCAGGTGCAGGTAGTTGATTTTGTACTGGCTGAGCAGGTCCACGTAGGCGGTGATGTCGTCGACGGTGTGGAAGTGGCGTGCGAGGTCGAGCATCGCGCCCCGGTAGGCGAAGCGTGGGTAGTCGATGATTCGTCCGCCGGGGACTGTCCAGGTGGTTCGCTGCCGGTTGGGTGCCTCGATGTCGGCGGGGAGCAGTTGGCGCAGGGTCTGGGTGCCGGCGAACAGTCCGGCGGGGGTGTTGGCGCGGATCGTGATGCTGCGGCGGGTGACGTCGAGTTGGTAGCCCTGTTGGCCGATGCGGGTGTCGGCGCCGCCGATGAGCAGGGCGATCTCGGGTAGCGGGGTGGAGCGTACGGGCAGGACGGGCAGGGGGTGGCCGGTGGCGGGGCGCAGTGTGGTGGCGAGCTGCTGGCCGACGTGCCGAGCGGCGGCTGAGCCGGGGGTGGTGCGGATGACGGTCAGGGGGGTGATCCGGAATGTGTCGTGCGGGTCGGGGTGGGTTTCGACCGGTGCGGGGATGACGTCGCTGAGGTGTCGGGCTGGTGCGGTGGGTGCTGCGGCGGCGGGCGTGGCGGGCAGGATCACTGGTAGCGCGAGTGCGGCTATGGCCAGCAGCCGTGTGGTGGTGTGTCGGCGACGCACGGTACCTCCAGGCCTCGTCATGATCGACCTTCGTCGATTAGAGTCGCAGGCTACCGGCGTTCCGCCTGTACTGTAAACCTTCCTTAACATAAGGGCTCGTCGAGACAGTGTTGTCGCCGACCTCACGTACGCCCCACGCTGGGGAATTCCTGGAGTGGGTCGTGCCGTTGTCCGTTCGGAAGATCAGGTTCGGATGATCGAATGGGAAGTGCCATGCACATGCGCTCAGACGCGGTAGTGCTGTTCGGCGTCACGGGTGACCTCGTCTCGAAGAAGCTGTTTCCGGCGCTGTACGAGTTGACCCGGCGCGACCGCCTCGACGTTCCGGTGATCGGCGTGGCCCGCTCCCCCTGGGACGATCAGCAGTTGGTCACCATGGCACGCAAGTCGGTCACCGAGGCCGATGACGAGATCGACGACGAGACCTTCGATCGGCTGGCTGACAACCTCTCGATGATCTCCGGCAACTACGCGGACCCGACGACGTACCAACGGCTGGCTGAGCGGCTGCGCGACGCCGAGCAGCCGGTCTTCTACCTGGCGATCCCTCCGGCGGTGTTCGGCTCCGTCGTCGAGGGCCTGGCGTCAGTGGGTCTGGCCGACCGGGGTCGGGTGATCGTGGAGAAGCCGTTCGGGCGTGACCTGGAGTCCTCCCGCGAGCTGGATCGCACCCTGGGCGCGGCCTTCGCGCCGGAGCGGGTGTTCCGCATCGACCACTACCTCGGCAAGGAAGCCGTCGAGAGTCTCTATGCCTTCCGGTTCGCCAACCGGCTGTTCGAGCCGCTGTGGAACAACGAGCACATCGACAACATCCAGGTGACCCTCGCCGAGGGGTTCGGCACCCAGGGTCGGGCCGGCTTCTACGACACCGTGGGCGCGACCCGGGACGTGCTGCAGAACCACATCCTGCAGGTCGTGGCGCTCATCGCGATGGAGGCGCCGGCCAGCGAGGACACCGAGGCGTTCCGGGAGGCGGAGGCCACGGTGCTGCGGCAGATCGCGCCGCTGTCGCCGGAGTCCACAGTCCGGGGGCAGTACGCCGGCTACCGCGACGAGCCGGGCGTGGCGGCGGACTCGAACACGGAGACGTTCGTGGCGACCCGGTTGACTGTCGACTCGCCCCGCTGGGCGGGCGTGCCCTTCTACCTGCGCACCGGTAAGTCCCTGCCGGGGACGGCGACGGAGGTCGTGGTCGAGTTCAAGCAGCCGCAGCGTTCGCTGATCCCCGCCGAGCGGGGCACGGCGAGGGCCGCGAACCTGCTGCGTTTCCGCCTCGGGCGTGGTGACGGCATCACGATGTCGATCCAGGCGAAGAGCCCGGGCGCTGAGGTGGCGAGCCGTCCGGTGGATCTGTCGGTCGACTTCGGTTCGGCTTTCGGTCGCCGGCAGGAGGCGTACGAGCGGTTGCTCGACGACGCGATGGACGGGCAGCACCTGCGCTTCGCGCGGGCCGAGACGATCGAGCAGGAGTGGCGCATCGTCGAGCCGATCCTGGATCTGCCGGCGGCGGTGCAGTCGTACGAGAAGGGCAGTTGGGGTCCGGCGGACGCCGACGCGCTGGCCGGCGGCTGGCACCTGCCGGCCCTGCGGTAGTCGCGGCCCGAGCCGACGGCGGAGTGACCGACTCGGTTTCCCGGCATGTCGCGGTGTCGGGGTCGCCGCGATGGCCCGACTTTCCGGAAGCCGAGTCGATCACAGGGCCGCCGCAGGCGCTGAGTGACCGCTCAGCTCAGCGGAACGACCGTCCGGCGACGGCGAGGTTTGCCGCTGACGAGTGGTGCGGGCACGTTGGGGGCGACGTTTCTCGTCCTCATCGGAGAGGAAGCAACGCATGCTTTCCGCACTCGATCGTCGGCACACCGTCGCGCCACCCGGCTACAGCCGGTGGCTCATCCCCCCGGCCGCGTTGGCCATCCACCTCTGCATCGGTCAGGTCTACGCCACAAGCGTCTACAAGAACTCCCTGATCGCCCACTTCGACACCAGCCAGACGGCGATCGGGGTGATCTTCAGCATCGCGATCGTGATGCTCGGGTTGTCCGCCGCGGTCGCCGGAACCTGGGTGGAGGCGAACGGACCGCGTAAGGCGATGTTCGTCTCCGCCTGCTTCTGGGCGGCCGGTTTCCTGGTGGGCTCACTGGGCATCGCCACGAAGCAGCTGTGGCTGCTGTACCTGGGTTACGGGCTGCTCGGCGGCATCGGGCTGGGAATCGGCTACATCTCCCCGGTCTCCACCCTGATCAAGTGGTTCCCGGACCGGCCGGGGCTGGCCACCGGGTTGGCGATCATGGGGTTCGGTGGTGGGGCGATGGTCGCCTCTCCCCTGTCGCGGCAACTGTTGTCGTTCTACGACGCCGGCTACGACCCGGCCAACGCGGGGTCGACGGCGTCGGGCAGCGCCCTGGTGTGGCTGTTCGTGACGCTCGGCCTGGGCTACTTCGTGATCATGATGTTCGGGGTGGCGAACGTGCGGGTGCCGGCGCAGGACTGGCGGCCGGCCGGCTTCGACCCGGCGAGCGTGGCGGCGAAGCCGCTGGTCACCACGGCGAACGTGTCGGCCGCGAACGCGGTGAAGACCCGCTCGTTCTGGCTGCTGTGGGTGGTGCTGTTCTGCAACGTGACCGCCGGCATCGGCATCCTGGAGCAGGCCAGCCCGATGATCCAGGACTTCTTCCGCGACAACGGCACCTCGGCGGTGACCGTCGCCGCGGCCGGCGGGTTCGTGGGTCTGCTGTCGCTGTTCAACATGGCCGGGCGGTTCGTGTGGTCGTCCACCTCGGACCTCATCGGCCGCAAACCGATCTACCTGGTGTATCTGGGTGTCGGCATGGTGCTCTACGCGCTGCTGGCCCTCGTCGGGCAGACCTCGACGGCCCTGTTCGTGCTGTTGGCCTGCGTGATCCTGTCGTTCTACGGCGGTGGCTTCGCGACGGTGCCGGCGTACCTGCGGGACCTGTTCGGCACCTTCCAGGTCGGTGCGATCCACGGTCGGCTGCTGACCGCGTGGTCGGCGGCGGGGATCGCCGGTCCGCTGATCGTCAACGGGTTCCTCGACGCGCAGGGCGAGCCGGGCTCGCTGACCGCCGCGGCCTACCGTCCGGCGCTGTTCACGATGGTGGCTGTGCTGGCCGTGGGCTTCGTGGCGAACCTGCTGGTGCGGCCGGTGCCGCAGCGCTACCACGAACCGTCGACGGAGCAGAGCACGGATGAGAACGCGGATCGGGACCTGGACGAGGACACGACGGCGCAGAGGAGTGGTACGCGATGAGTGAGGACAGCCGACCCGGGCAGCAGGCCCGGTTGTGGATCTCCTGGTTGGTGGTGGCGGCGCTGCTCGGCTACGGGGTCGCCCAGACCGTCGTCACCGCGGCGAAGCTGTTCACCCACTGAGCCGGATCCGGCGGTCTCCGACCGTGTGAAGGCGTGGTCAGAGACCGCCGGAGACGCGCAGCACGGTCCCGGTGGCGTACGAGGCGTCCGGGCCGAGCAGCCAGGCGATGGCGGCGGCGATCTCGTCGGGTTCGCCGGCGCGGCCCAGCGGGATGCGACCGACGGCGGATTCGGCGCGGTCGGGCACCCCGGAGTCGGCGTGGATGTCGGTACGCACGATGCCGGGGGCCACGGCGTTGACCCGGATGCCCTTCGGGGCGAGTTCCTTGGCCAGTCCGACGGTGAGGGTGTCGGTGGCGGCCTTCACGGCGGCGTAGTGCACGTACTCCCCCGGGCTGCCGAGGGTCGCGGCCGCCGACGAGACGTTGACGATCGCCCCGCCGTCGGTCAGCCGGCGGGCGGCCTGCTGGGCGCAGAGGACGTAGCCGACGAGGTTGACGTCGACGACCCGACGCAGGTCCTCGACGCGCAGCTCGGTGAAGGGCCCGATCAGGCTGGTGACGCCGGCGTTGTTGACCAGGCCGGTGAGCGGGCCGAGCTGGGCGGCCGCGTCGAACAGGGCGTGCACCTGCTCGGGGTCGGTGGTGTCGGCGCGTACCGCGACGGCCTGTGCGCCGACGGCCCGCAGGTCGGCCAGGACGGCGGTGGCGGCGGCCTCGTCGCGGCGGTAGCACAGGGCGACGTGGTGACCGGCGGCGGCGAGCCGGCGGGCGGTGGCCGCGCCGATGCCCCGGCCGCCGCCGGTGATGACGGTGACGGGTGCCACGGTGCCTCCCCGGGAGTCTGACGCCTGCGCGATGGTCGTGCCGACGCTACCGTGACCGGCGCGGGTCGGTCGTCGAGAGGAGAGTCACATGCAGCGGGCGTTGGTGCTCGGCGGTGGCGGGGTGACCGGGGTGGCCTGGGAGTTGGGGCTGCTGGCCGGGTTGGTCGAACGGGGCGTACCGGTCACCGGGGCGGATCTGGTGGTTGGCACGTCGGCGGGCTCGGTGGTCGGCGCGCAGGTGTGCTCCGGGTTGCCCGTCGAGCGTTTCTACAGCAAGCAGTTGGCGCCGCCGTCGAGTGCGCTGGCGGCACGGTTGGGTTTCGCGACGCTGGCGCGGTTGATCTGGGCCGGTGGGCGGACCCGCGACGCGGTGCGCGCGCGGGCCCGGATCGGGGCGATGGCGGTGGCGGCGCGTACCGAGTCTGAGGCGTCGCGACGGCCGGTGATCGAGGCCCTTCTGCCGGTCCGGGAGTGGCCGCGGCAGCGGCTGCTGATCACGGCGGTGGACGCGTCGTCCGGTGAGTTCGTGGTGTTCGACAGCGACAGCGGGGTGTCCCTGGTGGACGCGGTGGGCGCGAGTTGCGCGGTGCCCGGGGTGTGGCCGCCGGTGACGATCGGCGCGCGCCGCTTCGTCGACGGTGGGATGCGCTCGACGGTGAACGCGGACCTGGCGGCGGACGCGCGCAGGGTGCTGGTGCTCGCGCCGACGTCGTCGGCGTTCGGGCCGATGCCACGGCTGTCGGCGCAGGTGGACGCGCTGCGGGCGGCCGGGTCGCGGGTGGTGGTGCTGACGCCGGACGCGGCGGCGCGCACGGCGATCGGCCGCAACGTGCTGGACCCGGCCCGGCGCGCGGGCGCGGCGCGGGCCGGACGGGCCCAGGCCGACGTGGTGGCCGACGAGGTGGCGGCGCTCTGGGCGTGATCGCTTACGCTCACCGCGCGGTCGATCAGACGACGGAGGTGCGCGGTGGCGGGTGTGGGTGTCGGCGACGAGGTGCATGATTTCGAGCTGCCTGATGAGACGGGCACGCCACGGCGGCTGTCGGAGTTCCTGGCGGCCGGGCCGGTGGTGCTGTTCTTCTACCCGGCGGCGATGACCCGGGGGTGCACGGCGGAGAGCTGCCACTTCCGCGACCTCGCGGCGGAGTTCACGGCGCTGGGCGCGACGCGGGTGGGCATCAGCCGCGACCCGGTGGCGAAGCAGGCCGAGTTCTCGAAGCTGCACGGCTTCGACTATCCGCTGCTGTCGGACGTCGACGGCGCGGTGGCGCAGCAGTTCGGGGTCAAGCGGCGGGTGCCGTTGGGGCCGTTGAGCATGAAGCGCATGACGTTCGTCATCGGCACCGACCAGCGGATCATCGAGGTGATCCACAGCGAGGTCAGCATGAACGAGCACGCGGACCGGGCGCTGCGGGCGCTGGGCGGCTGAGCGGGGCGCGAGCCCCGTGCGGCGGGTGTCGCAGTCGGCTGGTATCAAGACAGCAATCAAACAGGTGTACGGAAGAGGGTTGTGATGGATGCCGGCCAGGGTTTGTCCACTAGCGAGGTGCAGAGCATCCGGGAGTCGTTGGCGGCCGGGCGTAAACCGCGGGTGGTGTTCACCGCTGCGGCGGGGCAGATCGCCGGTCAGGTCGGTCAGGTGATCGAGTTGACCGACCCGGAGGTGTCCGACGAGTTCGTGGTGGTGCGCTTCGGCCGCGACGAGTTGCCGTTCTCCCCCGCCGACCTGGCCGTGGCGCCCAAGGGCGTCACTCGTCGGGTGGTGGAGCCGAAGCCGGAGCCCGAGCCCGAGCCGCCAGCGGTGGCCGCGCCGGAGTTCGTGTTGGACACGCCGCGGGTGCCCGCGCAGCGACAGGAGGAGCCGAAGGTGGAGCAGACGGAGAAGCCGCCGGCGCGGCGGGCGGTCAAGGCCGTCAAGCCGAAGGGCCCCGCGGGCCTCACCGTGACCTTGGCGTACGCCGACGGGGAGTGGACCGTCGCCGCGCAGCAGGGCAGCAAGGCGCTGGCGAAGCCGTACGTGGTGAAGCCGGCGGAGGCGTTGAAGATGGTGGCCCTTGTCGACGTGCCGGGGGTGCAGGAGGCGGTGGAGCAGATCCTCGGCACCGAGCGGGCCGAGGCGGAGCAGCAGGCAGAGAAGCTGCGCGCGGAGCTGGCCGAGATCGAGGCCCGGCTGGCGGAGCTGCGCGAGGCCCGCTGAGCCGGGTCAGTGCCGGCTGTGGTGGTGCAGCAGTCGGGTGAGCAGTCGCGTCAGCTGCTTGCGCTCGGTGGCGGACAGCGGGGCGAGCAGGTCGGCTTGGACGCGCTCGACGGTCGCGCCCATCCGGCGGGCCTCGTCGGCGCCGGCGTCGGTGGCGCTGATGACGTTGCGGCGGCGATCGGCCGGGTCGGGGGCACGCACCACGAGCCCTCGGCCGGCCAGGTCGTTGATGGCGGCCACCACGTCGCTGCGGTCGATGCCGCAGCGCCGGCCGAGGTCGGCCTGGCTCGCGGGCCCGTCCTCGGCCAGGGTGGCGAGCAGCCGGTAGTGGTAGCCGCGCAGGTCGTGCGCGGCGAACCCCTCGCTGAGCAGGCGGGCGGCGTGACCGGCGGTCTGGTTGAGCAGCCAGGTCGGGGTGGTGCTGAGCCCGGCGGGTGACTGCGGGGCCGTGTTGTCCATGCGGCGCAGCCTACCAGTAATCGTTGGCGCGACCCACGATCTGATGCTACGTTGGTCCAACCAACGTTGGTTCGGCCAACGTATCGAAGGAGGCGTCATGTCCACCGTCCCCACCCTCAACGGCCAGGTCATCGGCCAGGCCCACTACGCCACCCGGGCCCTGCTCGAACGGGCCACCGCTCCCCTCGGCATCGAGTTCAACCAGTTGCTCGCCCTCAACGTCCTCGCCAACGGCCCGGCCGAACGCGCCCACCTCACGCACCGGATCACCAGCACCCTCAAGGTCGACGAGCAGGAGGTGCAACGGGTGCTCACCACTCTCGTCGACGCGAACCTCGCCCAGGCAGACCACGACGCCGACGTACCACGGCTGCGGCTCACCGACGCAGGTCATGCCGTGCAGGCCCGCATCGCCGACGCCGTCGCGAACATCAGCGCGCGCCTCTACGCGGACATCCCCGCCGACGAGGCGAGCGCCGCCGCCCGGGCGCTCGCCCTGGTCACTCAGCGCGCCAACGCCGAACTGGCCGCTACCCCGACCTGACCGGCAAGAACCCGACGGCACGGGCCCGGTCCTGCCGCACGCCGGGCCGGAGCCAGCCAACCTGTCAGTGGCCCACGTGCCGGGCCCGGTCGGTCAGCACCAACCTGTCAGTGGCCCACGTGCCGGGCCCGGTCGGTCAGCACCAACCTGTCAGTGGCCCGCGCCGGGCCTGGTCGGTCAGAAGTAGTCGAGCAACTGCGCCGGGCCTCCAACGCCCAGCAGGTCCAGGGCGGCCGGGTCGACACCCGGGCTGTGGTGCAGCAGCCCGGCCTGCGCGACCGAGCGGGCCTGCGCCGCCCCGGCGTACAGCAGCGCGAAACCGCGCACGTCCAACCGCAGGTCGGCCTCGCCGCCGACCCGGGTCAGCTCGGCGGCGCCGTCGGCGACAGCCAACCGCCAGGTGCCGGAGTTCCAGTCGGCGAACGTGTCGGTGAGATGGAAGTCGACGGCGCCCCGGGCGTGGGCGGGCCACCCCCGTGCGGTCACCGCCCGCGCCACGTCGACCGGACGGTGCATCCACAGGTCCCGCTCGTGCTCGCGGGCCGACTCCAACGGCAGTTGGCGGCTGACCGCGTCCCCGTCGAGCGGGCACAGCCGCAGGGTCGGCGCGACGCTGGCCCAACTGCCCAGCACCCCGACGAGTTCCCGAGCGGCGTCGGCGGTGACGGCCAGCGCCTCGTCGACGGTGAGCACCGAGTCGGCCCCGTAGCCGCGGCCCCGCTGCCAGGTGGCGTAACCGACCAGCTTGCCGTCGGCCTCGACGAGGGTGAGGCCGTCACCGGGCAGGCCCCCGTCGGCGGCGAAGAAGTCGAACAACTCGCCCCGGCGGGTCAGCATGCCGTTGCGGTGGCGGGTGACCCGCTCGTACAGGTCGGCGACGGCGGGCAGGTCGGCAGGGGTGCCGGCCCGCACCGCCAGATCCGGGGAGTGCCGGTGCCGAGGCAGCGCGGCGGTGGCCACATTCACGGTACGCAGCACACCGGCGGCCTCCCACCCGCAGGCCCGGTACGGGGCGGCGACGGTCGGGTAGAGGGCACTGACCGCCGCCCCGCGCTCACGTGCGCCGCGCAGCAGGGCGGTGAGCATGGCACGGGCCACGCCCCGGCCGCGGGCCTCGGGAGCGACCGCCACCCCGGCCACGTCGGCGGCCGACACCGCCCGGCCCGACCACCACTGGTCGTGGCGCAGGTCGACGGCCTTCCCGACGAGCCGACCGCTGTCGTCGAACGCGCCGTAACGGGTCAGGCCGGGCACTGTGGCGGTGTGGTGCGCGGGCCGCTGCGGCTCGGAGCCGAACGCGAACCGGCCCAGCTCCCAGGCGGCGTCGAGGTCGTCGGCGGTGAGTTCGCGTACGTGCACAGTGGCGGGCATCGGCACACCGTAGCGGGGCGGCCGCGCGCCGACCGCCGATTTTCGCCCAGCATGCCGCCGGCCCCCAGCTCCCGCCGATCATGGAGTTGTGGTGGACACCAAAGCACCCGTGATCACGCCAAACCAGGCACCACAAATCCATGATCGACCGCGCCGCACCCGCGATCTTGCAGTTGCTGTCACGGCATAAGGGGCATTGCTCGTATTTCAGCAACCGAAACTGCAAGATCGGCGGGGTGCGGGGTGCGGGTGCGTTCAGGTCGGGGTGCACGTGCACCGCGGGGGCGGGTGGGGAAGCTCGGCCAGCCAGGGGGCCACGCACCCTGTCGGTCAGTGCTGCGGAATGTTGGCCACGCCGATGCGCTTGCGGAACACCCAGTACGTCCAACCCTGGTAGGCCAGCACGATCGGGGTGAAGATCACCGCCACCCAGGTCATGATCTTCAGGGTGTACGGGGTGGACGCGGCGTTGGTGGCCGTGAGCGTGCCGGCAGTGTCCAGGGTGGAGGGCAGCACGTTCGGGAACAACGCCGCGAACAGGGTCGCCACGGCGAGCCCGATCGCCACGGCGGTGCCGGTGAACGCCCAGCCCTCTCGGCGTACCCTAGCGGCGGCCAGACCACCGAGCAGGGCGAGGGCCGCGCCGACGGCGAGCACGACGGCGGCCGCGCTGGAGCGGATGCTCAACGTCCAGCTCAGGAACCCGACCGCGAGCACTGCGGCGCCCACACCCAGGCGCACGGCGAGCGCGCCCGCACGCTCCCGGATGTCGCCGGTGGTCTTGAGGGCGAGGAAAACCGCGCCGTGGGTGAGGAACAGCGCGAGGGTGGTCGCGCCACCCAGCAGGGCGTACGGGTTGAGCAGGTCCAGCAGGCCGCCGACGTACTCGTGGTCGGCGTCCAGTGGCACGCCGCGCAGGATGTTGGCGAAGGCGACGCCCCACAGGATCGCCGGCAGCAGCGAGCCGACCACGATCGCCGCGTCCCACCGGCGCTTCCAGGAAGCCTCGGGGCGCTTGTGCCGGTACTCGAAGGCGACCCCCCGGACGATCAGGGCCAGCAGGATCAGCAGCAGCGGCAGGTAGAAGCCGGAGAAGAGGGTGGCGTACCACTCGGGGAACGCGGCGAACATGGCGCCACCGGCGGTGATCAGCCACACCTCGTTGCCGTCCCAGACGGGGCCGATGGTGTTGATCAGAACGCGGCGTTCCCGGTCGTCGCGGCCGAGCACGGGCAGCAGCATGCCGACGCCGAAGTCGAAGCCCTCCAGGATGAAGTACCCGGTGAAGAGCACGGCGATGAGGAGAAACCAGATGGTGGTGAGGTCCACGGCAGGCTCCGGTGATCAGTAGGCGAAGGCGAGCGGGCGCTCGGCGTCGTCGGTGTCGTCGGTGGGGGGTTGCTCGTTGACGTCCGGTACGCCGGCCTTGGCGTAGCGCAGCAGCAGCTTGACCTCGATCACGGCGAGGGTGGCGTAGATCAGCGTGAAGGCGGTGAACGAGGTGAGCACCTCGGCCAGCGAGACGCTGCGGGACACCCCGTTGCGGGTGAGCATCTCGCCGAAGACGATCCACGGCTGGCGGCCCATCTCGGTGAAGATCCAGCCGAAGGAGTTGGCCAGCAACGGCAGCACCGGCATGGCCAGCCCGGCGCGCAGCAGCCACTTGCTGCTCGGGGTGCGGCCCTTGCGCTGGCTCCAGAGCACCAGCAGGGCGATCGCGCCGGCCGCCATCCCGAAGGCGATCATGAAGCGGAAGCTCCAGTAGGTGACCGGGATGATCGGGGTGTAGCTGCCCGCGCCGTACTGGGTGGCGTACTGGGCCTGGAGGTCGTTGATGCCGTGCACTGTGCCGTTCGGGTCGCCGGTGCCCAGGTACGACAGCAGGTACGGGATCTTGAGGGCGAACACCTCGCGGCTGCCGTCCAGGCTGCCGATGGTGAGCACGGAGAACGAGGCGGGGCTCTCGGTGGTGTAGAGGCCCTCGGCGGCGGCCATCTTCATCGGCTGCACGTCCGTCATGATCTTGCCTTGGATGTCGCCGGTGAACAGCACGGCCGCGGAGGCGACCAGGACCACCCAGGAGCCGAACTTGGTGGCGAAGCGGTACGCGCCGGTGTCGGCGGAGTCGCGGTTGCGGATCACGTGGTACAGGCCGACCGCCACGACCAGTGACCCGGCGACCAGGAATGAGCCGGCCAGTGTGTGCGGGAAGGTGATCAGGGCGACCTTGTTGGTCAGCACGGCCGGGAAGTCGGTCAGCTCGGCGCGCCCGCTGTCGGGGTTGATCCGGTAGCCGACCGGGTTCTGCATGAACGAGTTCGCGGCGAGGATGAAGTACGCGCTGAGGTTGGTGCCGATCGCGGCGGCCCAGATGCTGGCCAGGTGTGCCCGCTTGGGCAGCCGGTCCCAGCCGAAGATCCACAGGCCGATGAAGGTGGATTCGAGGAAGAACGCGACGAGCGCCTCGATAGCCAGGGGTGCGCCGAAGATGTCGCCGACGAAGCGGGAGTAGTCGCTCCAGTTCATGCCGAACTGGAACTCCTGCACGATGCCGGTGACCACACCCATGGCAAAGTTGATCAGGAACAGCTTGCCGTAGAACTTGGTGAGCTTGAGATAGCGCTCGTTGCCGGTGCGGTGCCACATCGTCTGCAGGATGGCCACCAGCACGGAGAGGCCGATGGTCAGCGGCACGAAAAGGAAGTGGTAGACGGTGGTGACACCGAACTGCCAGCGGGCAACGTCCAACGCGTCCACCTGAAATCCCCCAACCATCCGTACTACAAGACGTAGTAAATACTACTGCTCGTCGTAGACGATTGGGCAGGGCCGGGCGGCCCGAACACACCCGGGACCAATGACCCTGATCACCCGACCCGCCCTCGCGGCCCCGCCGACGCGTGCGACGATGGCGCGCTGATGGACACCGCACACGCCACCTGGCAGCCGCCGCTGATCTGGCGCGCAGCCCTGCTGCTGACCCGGGGCCTGGTCGGCCTGCTCGCCCGCCTCGAGGTCACCGGCGACGTCCCGGCGCACCTGCGTCGCGGCCCGCTGGTGCTGACCGCCAACCACATCAGCCCGTTCGACCCGGTGGTCATGGCCGCCGCCTGCCAGACCCGCGGCATCGCCCCGCGGATCATGGCGACCGCCGGCCTGTTCCGCGTACCGATGTTCGGCGCCGCCATGCGCCACGCCGGGCACATCCGGGTCGACCGGGGCACCAGCGCCGTGCACAGGGCCCTCGACGACGCCGCCACGGCCGTCGCGCGCGGCTCGGTGATCCTCATCTACCCCGAGGGGCGCATCGGCCTGGACCCCGGCCTGTGGCCCGAACGCGGCAAGACCGGCGCCGCCCGCCTCGCCCTGGCCTGCGGCGCTCCGGTCGTCCCGGTCGCTCAGTGGGGCGCGCACGAGGTGCTGCCCTACCGGGCGCCCCGTGGAATGCTGCGCGGCATCGCCCGCTCGCTGTGGCGCCGCCCGGTGATCCGGGTGCACTTCGGCGCCCCCGTCGACCTGGGCGAGACGGCGGCCGCCAACCCCGGTGCGGCCCGCCGCGCCACCGACCGGATCATCGACGCGCTCACCGACACCCTCGCCCCGCTGCGCCCCGACGAGCCGGACCTGCCCCGCCACGTCGACCCCGGCCGCCCGAGCGACCTCACCCGGGCGCACCGCCGCCGCTCGACCTGACCGCTCCGCTGGACGCGTTAGACAACTTTTGAAAAGTCGTCTAATCTGTCTAGCATGAGCGCCGTGGAGACGAATGTCGAAGACCCCAAGCGCGCCGCCGTCCTGGCAGCGGCGGTCGCGGTCTTCGGGCGCTACGGCTTCCAGAAGACGTCGATGGAGGCGGTCGCCAAGGCGGCGGGCATCTCCCGACCGGGTCTGTACCTGATGTTCCCCAACAAGGAGCAGTTGTACCGCGCCACCATGCAGGGCGTCATGGAGCGCGCCCAGCACGCCATGGAAGCCTGCCTCGCCGACCGATCGCCGAGCTTCGACGAGCGGGTCGTGGCCGGGCTGGACGCCCTGATGGGCTCGTACATCGACACCCAGGTGGCCCGCGACCTCAACGACCTGCTGGAGAACAGCGAGCCGCAGCTGGGTTCGATGTTCCACGACTACCAGGTGCGGGCTCAGGCGGCACTGCGAGCCCACATCGAGGCTGCCGCCCCGGCCGGTCTGCTCGACGAGGGGCGGACCGCGGACGATGTCATGGACCTGCTCTTCTCCGCAGCGCTCACCTGGAAGTCGACCTCGACCTCCAGGGACGAGTTCCGCGACCGGCTGCGCCGGGCTCTGCGGCTGCTGCACCGCTGACACACCCCACCCCGATACGCCATGATCGTGCACCCCTGGAGGCCCGAAATGTCACGAATCATCACGCCCTATTCGGCCCAGTCGACAGCTGCTGAGGTGATCGAGGGCGTCGACCTCACCGGCCGGCGGGCCGTCGTCACCGGCGGCGCGTCCGGGATCGGCCTTGAGACCGCCCGGGCGCTGGCCGACGCCGGCGCCGAGGTGACGTTGGCCGTACGCGACACCGCCGCCGGTGAGCGCGCCGCCACCGACATCACAGCCGGCGGGGCGCCCGGCAAGATCCGGGTCGACCACCTCGACCTGGCCGACCGCGCCTCCATCGACGCCTTCGTGGCCGGCTGGACAGGCCCGCTGCACATCCTGGTGAACAACGCCGGCATCATGGCCGTGCCCGAGCTGACCAGGACGGCCGACGGCTGGGAGGCGCAGTTCGCCACCAACCACCTCGGCCACGCCGCACTGACCCTGGGTCTGCGCGACGCGCTGGCCGCCGCGCGGGGAGCCCGCATCGTCGTGGTCAGCTCGTCGGCCCACCAGCAGTCGCCGGTCGTCTTCGACGACATCCACTTCGCCGCCCGGCCCTACGAGGCGTGGTCGGCGTACGGCCAGTCGAAGACCGCCACCATCCTGTTCACCGTCGCAGTGGCCAAGAACTGGGCCGCTGACGGCATCACCGCCAATGCCCTGCACCCCGGCGGCATCATGACCAACCTGCAACGGCACCTCGACGACACGCAGTTGCGCTGGGTCGGCGCGCTCGACGAGCAGGGCAACCGCCTGGAGGTGCCGCCGGGCTGGAAGACCACCCAGCAGGGCGCTGCCACCTCGGTGCTGCTGGCCGCCAGCCCCGAGGTCGAGGGTGTGACCGGCCGCTATTTCGAGGACTGCAACGAGGCCCAGGTCATCGCCGAGCCGATCGACGGCAGGAGCGGCGTGCTCCCGTACGCCCTCGATGACAAGAACGCGGACCTCCTCTGGGACGAGACGCTCCGGCTCCTGGAGCGCTGACCGGTACGGCTCAGGTGCCCGGGCACCTGAGCCGTACCGGCGACGGGGGATAATGATCAAGTGTCGCGCCGCTCTCTCGTTCTCACCGCAGTGGTACTCCTCGTCGTCGGTGCCATCGGCTACGCCGGGCTGCGCACGGCGCACCACCAGGCCAAGGACCGGCGGGATCTCGCCGACCTGACCCGATCCGCACCGTGGCCCCGCGACCAACTGCTGCTCCCCGACGGCGCGACGGGGCCCGGCGTCGTCGGCTGGCTGGAGCGTGGCGGCCTCGACGTCGCCTACCCGCTGCGTACCGCCGACGGTCGGGCCGTGCCGGTGCTCTGGCAGCTCCGCGTGCCGCAACCCACGAGCGGGCTGCCCGACGGCGTCGACTGCGGTTCGCCACGGCTGCGCACCTGCACCGATCTGGGCGGCGGGAGCACGCTGATCGTGACCCACAAGACCGACAACAGCGATCCGTCCGTCGCGCTCTATCGCGCCGATGGGGCCAGGGTGCGGGCGATCGAGGTGCAGGGACCGGACCCGGTCGGGGTCGACGAGCTGACCGCCGCTCTCACCCACGTCCACCGGCCCGGCGACGCCGAACTGCTGGACCTGTTGCGCCACGACGGCTACCACACCGACTGGAGCTGAGAGAGGCAGGAAGATCGACTCGGTTTCCTGCAAGCCGGGGCATGCCCGCGCCGCGGACACCGCGACTTTCCGGAATCCGAGTCGATCACCAGGCGGCGCGGGCGGGCGACAGACGCCGGCCGGCCACCCGCCGGTCACCAACCGAGGGCATACTGCGTCGCGTGTTGACCCGATTTGGCTACCTCGACGTACCGGCGCCGCTGGCGTTCGCCCACCGTGGCGGGGCCGCCGATGGCGACGAGAACACCACCGAGGCGTTCGCCCGGGCCATCGGGCTGGGCTACCGGTACGTGGAGACCGACGTGCACGCCACAGCGGACGGCGTGGCGGTGATCTTCCACGACCCGACGCTGCAACGGGTCACCGGTGAGGCGGGACGCATCGCCGACATGAGCTGGGCCGACCTCGCCTCGGTACGCGTCGGCGGCGCCGCCGTCGTACCCCGGCTCGACGAGGTGTTGGGGGCGTGGCCGCAGGTCCGCTTCAACATCGACGTGAAGGCCGACGGCGGCGTCGCGCCGACCGTCGCGACAGTGACCCGGGCCGGCGCCGGCGACCGGGTGCTGCTCGCCTCGTTCAGCGACGCCCGGCTGACCCGGCTGCGCGCGCTCACCGAGGGACGCGTCGCCACCAGCCTGGGCATGCGCGGCGTCGCCCGGCTGCGGCTCGCCTCCCTGCACGGGCGTCCGCTGCGACTGCCGCCGTCGGTGGTCGCCGCGCAGGTGCCGCCGCGCTACGGGCGGGTGCCGGTGGTGGACCGCAGGTTCCTCGACTACTGCCACCGCATCGGCCTGCAGGTGCACGTCTGGACGATCGACGAACCCGCCCAGATGCACGAGTTACTGGATCGTGGCGTGGATGGCATCATGACCGATCACGTCGGCGTGCTGCGCGACGTCTACCGCAGCCGCGGCCACTGGGCCGCCTGAGGATCGAAGGACCCCCGATGGCCGAGACCGTGACCCCCACGGTGGACGACACCCCGCCTCCGGCGAGCACCCGCCGGGAGCGGCGCGGCTGGTACATCTACGACTGGGCCAACTCCGCGTTCCAGACCACGGTCATCACCGTGTTCCTGGGACCGTTCATCACCACCGTCGCCGAGTTGGCCGCCGGGTGCGAGTTGGGCGCGGACACCTGCGACGGGTACGTGCACCCGCTGGGCATCCGGGTGGCGGCCGGGTCCTACTACCCGTACCTGATCTCGCTGTCGGTGTTCCTCACCGTGTTCGTGCTGCCGGTGATCGGGGCTATCGCCGACCGGTCGGCGCACAAGAAGCGACTGCTCGGCGGCGCCGCGTTCACCGGCGCCGGCGCGACCATCGCGATGATCTTCGTCACCGGTGACCGCTACCTGCTCGGCGGGGCGCTCTTCCTGGTCGCCAACATCTCCTTCGGCGCGGCCGTCGTGGTCTACAACTCGTTCCTGCCACAGCTCGGCGGCCCCGACGAACGCGACGGCATCTCCAGCCGCGGCTGGGCGCTGGGCTACCTGGGCGGCGGCCTGCTGCTGGCGTTCAACCTGGTGGCGGTCACCCTGTTCAGCGAGGACGACAACCCGCAGCGCACTCTGGACCTGGCCCGCTGGTCGATCGTCTCCGCCGGGGTGTGGTGGGCGGTGTTCACCCTGGTGCCGCTGCGCTGGTTGCGGGAACGCCCCAGCGCGGCGGCGACGCTGGCCCGGCGGGGCAACGTGCTCACCGACGGGTTCCGGCAGCTGGGCCACACCCTGCGGGAGGTCAAGGCGTACCCGTTGACGCTGTTCTTCCTGCTGGCGTTCCTGGTCTACAACGACGGCATCCAGACCGTCATCACCCTGGCCAGCCAGTACGGCACCGAGGAACTGCGGCTGGGCCAGAGCACCCTGATCATCACCATCCTGCTGGTGCAGTTCCTCGCCTTCGGCGGCGCGTTGGGCCTCGGCGCGTTGGCCCGACACATCGGCGCCTGGAAGACCGTGCTGCTCAGCCTGGTCCTCTGGACCGGTGTGATCATCGGCGCGTTCCGGCTGCCAGCCGAGGCGCCGGTGCCGTTCATGGTCCTCGGCGCGGCCATCGGCCTGGTCCTCGGCGGCAGCCAGGCGCTGAGCCGGTCGCTGTTCAGCCAGCTCATCCCGGCCGGGAAGGAGGGCGAGTACTACGGCTTCTACGAGATCAGCGACAAGGGCACCAGCTGGCTCGGCCCGCTCGCCTTCGGCCTGGTGTTCCAACTCACCGCCTCGTACCGGGTGGGCCTGGTCTCACTGCTGATCTTCTTCGTGGTCGGGTTCCTGCTGCTCGCCGCCGTGCCGATCCGCCGTGCCATCGTGGCCGCTGGCAACACCCCACCCCGGGTGCTCTGAGCACGGGTCCCGCGCCCGACCGATCCGGGCCGGTCAATGGGCTAGGCTGCCCGACCGTGACCGACGACGCCGCCACCGCCCCGACCTGCCTGGCCCACCCGTTCCCCGGCCAGCCACACGCCCCGGCCGGGTGCGCGGCCGCGCGCGGGCTCGACGGGCGTCCGGTACACGCGGCGGCGTTGAAGTTCTTCTGGGGGCCGATGGACTGCGGCAAGTCCACGATGGCGTTGCAGATGAACTACAACCACGCCCGGCAGGGCCGGCGCGGGCTGGTCACCACCCGCATCGACAGGTCGCTGGGACCGCAGGTCACCACCCGCATCGGCCTGGCCCACGAGGCCATCGAGGTCACCGACGACCTGGACCTGCGTGCCCTGGTGCGTGGCCGGTGGGCCGACGGGGTACGCGTCGACTACCTGATCTGCGACGAGGCGTGCTTCTACACCGTCGAGCATGTCGAGCAGATGGCCGAGCTGGTCGACAGCTACGACGTCGACGTGTTCGCCTTCGGCCTGGCCACCGACTTCCGGTCGCGGCTGTTCCCCGCCGCGCAACGCCTGTTCGAGCTGGCCGACGAGGTGGCCCGCATCCAGGTCGAGGTGCTCTGCTGGTGCGGCCGCGAAGGGCTGCTCAACGCCCGCGTCGTCGACGGGCGGGTCGTCCGCGAGGGCGCCCAGGTCGTCATCGGTGACACCGTCGACACCGCCGAGGTGCGCTACCAGGTGCTCTGCCGCCGGCACTACCGCAGCGGCGACCTCGGCCCCCGCGACTGAGGTGCCCGCCGCGGTAGCCGGCCGCCCCCGTGCTGGGGACGGCCGGCCGTGGGCACGGGTGGATCAGCCCACGCAGACCTGCTGCGCCCTGAGGTTCCACGCCGCTGCGAACGCGACGATCTCCCATCCGGTCGCCTCAGCCGCGTCCAGCGTCGCCCTGGGCAGCAGGGTCGTCACCGAGCCGGCCCCGAGGAGCCCGTTCAGCACGCCGCCGACCCCCGCGGTCTGTGACCCCGCCGGGCAGGCCGGTGTCGTCACGGGCTTCGGCGAGTTCGCGTTGAGCGCGCTCGTCGCCTCCCTCAACGCCATCGCCGGCAGCGGGTTGGCGCAGAACGCCTGCGTCTGCAACGTGAAGTTGCCCGGCGCGCCGAACACGTACGCGGTGCTCGACACCGAGCCGAGCGCCGGGGTGAACGCCAGCTCGTCGATCGCCACCGCCCCGTTGGCGTTGTCGATCCGGTACCCGCCGCCGAAGGTCTTCTTGCCCGGTGGGCAGACGGCGGTGATGCCCACCTTGTCGAGGGCGTTGTTCGCCGATGTGGTGGTGACCAGTTGCAGGCCGGCCACCGTGCCGGCCGGGGCGCACACCGCGAACGCGCCCACCGACCAGGGCACGTTTGTGGCGTTGGCCTCCACCCCGACCACCGTCACCGTGTGCAGGGCGGCGTCGGCGTACACGCGGGTCATCAGGACGTCGCCCTGACCGTCGTTGATCCGCCCGCCGGCACCGACGACCTGATCGGCCCCGTTGCACGAGATGGGCATCGTCTTGGAGTTCGTCGCGTCCAGGACGCTGGTGGCGGCGACCCGGTACAGGCCGACCGACGCCTGCGCCGGGGTCGCCGGTACGAGCAACGTCGTGGCCGCCGCCATGCCGGTCAGCACTGCCAGACCAGCCAGTTTCCGCTTCATTGGATTTTCCCTCCGCACTGCCTCGTCGACTGTCGACGACGGCTGTGGGATCAGACTCCGCACGGTCGTCAGGAGGGCATCAGCAGCGCGTCGTACTGACGCCACGATGACGTGCGGCTGCGACAGTGCGCGCGACGTCATCGTGGCGTCGCCGGGCTCCGGACGGGGCCCACGAACAGGAGGTTCCATCATGCGTACCCGAGTGGCGGCAATTCTGGCTGCCCTCCTGCTCAGCGGTGCTCTAGTCGGCGTCGGTGGCGTCGCGGCGCACGCCGATCCGGACGCGAACCCGTGCGCCAGCAGCGACGGCGACCCGATCATGGGCACCGACGGCGACGACGTCCTCTACGGCAGCGGCGGACCCGACGAGATCTACGGGCTCGGCGGCAACGACACCATCTACGGCGGCGGTGGCGTCGACACGATCCACGGCGGCGGCGGTGACGACATCATCTTCGGCAACGGCTGCGGGGACATCATCGTCGGCGGGGCCGGCGACGATGTGCTGGCCGGGCTCGACGGCGACGACTACCTCTCCGGCTCCAACGGCGCGGACCTGCTGATCGGGGTGGCCGGCGTCACCGTCTGGGGTGTTGTCTCCGACGGCGACTCCCTCGACGGGGGGCCCGGCGTGGACACCTGCGCGGAGGACGACGAGGCCGACCCGAGCGCGATCTTCTACTCGTACGTGGACACCGGCGCGGGCAACGAGAACCTCTACAGCTGCTGACCTGCCCGTCCGCGCAGCACACCCGGATCCGGGGGCGGTGCGTCGATCCCGCGCATCGCCCCGGACCACCTGTCGAACGCCCGGCGGGCCTCACCGTGCCGGCCGGCGCCGACGAGCGTCCCGACCAGCGCGCGGTGCGCCCACTCGTCGTAGGAGTCGGCGTCGAGCAGCCGGACCAGGGTGGTGGCGGCCCGGTCGGCGGCACCGTCGCGCCGATACAGGCGGGCGAGTTCGCGCAGGGCCCGCAACCACACCGAGCGGGTCTGTTCCCGCAGTCCGTCGGCCCAGTCCTCGTACGGCTCGTCTGCGAAGGCATCCCCCCGATAGGCGGCGTCGACCTCGGCGAGCAGCTCACGGGCCCGCGCCGGGTCACCGTCGCGGGCGACGCGCTCGGCCCGGGGGACGTCGGCGAGGAGGCTCTCCGCGTCGACGACCACCCGGGTCAGGTCGACGCGTACGCCGGTCAGGTCGGCGCGGACGTACCGGTCGGCGGGCCACCGGCGGGTCGGGTCGAGTACGGCACGCACGGCGGACAGCAGCACCGACAGGCGGTGCGCGGTGCGCCTCGGCTCGTCGTCGGGCCACAACAGCTCACACAGTTCCGCCCGCCCCATGGCACGGCCACGCCGGGCGACGAGGATCTTCAGCAGCGTACGGGCCTGCCGGGACCGCCACGCCGGCAGCGGGACCTCCTGCCCGTCGACGACGACCTCGAACCGGCCGAGCACCCGCACCTCGACGGCACCGCTGCCGGCGGAGGTCTCGGACAACTGCCGTCCGTCGACCGTCTCGACCCCGAGCGCCACCAACCGGTCGGCGGCCACCTGCGCCGCCGACCGCTGCGCGCCGTCGGCACCTGGGACGCGGCCGAGCAGGACGGTGATCTGCTCGGCGGCCGGACCCGCGCCCGCCGCCTGCCAGATCTCTGCGGCCTCCAGCAACGCGGCGCGACTCGCCTCCGGCTCGGCGGCGACCGCGGCGGTGAGTTCCAGGGCCTCCGCCAACGCGTCGGACTGACGCCCGGCCCGGGCCGCGCCGACTGCCTCGGCCGCCCGCCGCCGGGCCACCCGCAGATCACCCCCGGCGTACGCCACCCAGCCCGTCGCGACAAGCGCGGACGAGAGCAGGTACGCCGGCGCGAGACGATACGCCTCGTCGGCGGCGGCGCGGGCGGGCGTGAGGTCGGCGCCCCCGCCCTCGCACCGCAGCCGAGCCAGGCCGACAAGCGCCGGAATGAGCACCTGCAGGTCTCCCACGTCGCGGGCCAGCTCCGCCGCCTCGCTGAAGGCCGCCAACGCCTCCTCCCGTCGGCCGAGACGGCGAGCGACCTCGGCTATCCCGTAGACACCGGCCGCCGCCCTGCGCAGTCCCAACCGTTGTGAGACCGAGGTGGACCGGCTGAAGTGCAGCGTCGCCTCGTCGTAGCGCCCCAGCCGCAGCAGCGCCTCACCGGCGTTGTGCAGCGCGGTCACCAGCACACCCGGCGGGCCGGCGAGTTCCGCCGCGCGGACGGCCCGCACGGCGGTGGCCAGCGCCGACGGGTAACGGGCCTCCCGCAGCAGGCAGTGCGCCTGGTTGACCAGGACCCGCGCCTGCTGGACCAGGTCGCCCGCGCGTTCCGCCGCCGCCAGGGCCTCGGCGAGGTGCCCGTCGCGGCGGGTGCCGGACGAGGTCAGTGCCGCCGCGATGTGCGCCGCCGCCAGCGGGGCGTCCTCGGTGAGTTGCTGCGCCACGGCGAGCGCCCGGGTCCCGGTGGTGATGGCGTCCTCGACCTGGCCGAGCTGAGCGAGGGTGCTGGCGCGCCAGGCCAGCACCAGCACGTCGTCGGGGCCGGGCGGGGTGGCCGGCGCCTGTGTACCGACCAGGTCGAGCACGGCCAGGGCGCCGCCATAGTCGGCACGCAGGTACGGCACCATCGCCGCCCGCCAGAGCAACCGTGCCGGCCAGCGACGGTCGCGGTCCGCCTGCGCCAGCAGCGGGGCGAAGACCCGTGCCGCCTGGGTCACCGACCCGGACATTCGCAGCGCCTCACCGTGGATCAGTCGGATGTCGGGGCTCTGGTCGGCCTGCGGTAACGCGCTTACCAGGTCGGTGACGTCCGGCGCCCCGCCGGCGGCGAGCATTTCCCCGCCGTGGCGTGCGATCAGGTCGGCACACCGGGCGGTGTCCCCCGCGTCGTGCAGGGCTCGGGCCGCCGCCAGCGGGTACGCGTTGGCGAGGTACCAGTCGGCGGCGTCGTTCCGCCGACGGCGTTCTGCGGCCTCGGGCCGGCCCGGTTGTTGCGCCAACACCTCGGCGAGCACCCGGACCAGGTGCAACGTCGGCGGCGTGCGACCGGGGCGCCGGCGGGGGTGGGCGACCAACAGTCCGGTACGGGTCGCCCAGCGCAGCGCCTCCGCGGTGCCCTCGGCGACGGCGTGACCGTCGACGGCCGCACACAGCGGCGCGCTGATCGGGTCGAGGTCGTGGACGCGACCGAGCAGACGCGCCACCGGCGCGGGCAGGTCGGCGAGGACCTCGTCGCGGGCGAAGTGCCCGCCCGCGGTGCCGGGCTCGGTGAGGGCGGCGAGCAGTTCCCGCCGGCCGACGCCCTGTCGGCCGAGGGCGTCGCCGGCGAGGTGCACCCACGCTGGCCAGCCGGCGGTCAGTTCGTACACCAGGTAGGCCAGGTCGCTGTCGGGCACCGCGTGCTCGTCGCGCAGGATCCGGGCGACCGCGTCCCGGCTGAGGGCGAGCGTTTCCGGCCCACGCTCGACAACGGGTACGGCACAGGCGCTCAACGCCGCGGCGGTGAGCGGTTGCCGGGCGGCCAGTGTCACCGCCGGCTGACCCGGCAGCGCGGTCAACAGGCGAACCAGGGCGAGTTGGTCGTCAGCGGTGAGCGCGGACACCTCGTCCACCGCGACCCGTTCCAGGGGCGGCGGGCTGGCGTGTGACGCCGCCCCGATCAGGTCGGTCGCCCGGTGGCAGGTTGTCGGTCCGTCGCCGCCGATCGTCTCCAGGGCGGTGGTCTTGCCGTAGCCGGCGGCGGCGACAAGCACCAACCATCGCTGTGGCCAGGTCTGTTGCGCGGTCGTCATCGGGTCGCCTCCGCTCGTCCGAGCACTGCGGAAGGTCACCCGGAGGGCCGGTGACCCACGCTAACCATCCGCCGGCCCACCTACTGTGCCGTTGTCCTAGAACCGACCCGACGCGGCCGTATGGTCAGGACTGTTGCCGTGCGGCGGCTCGCACCCGGAACCGGTCGGTCAGGATCACGGCGACCGTCACCGCCAACGCCACCGCGGCGCACACCGCGACGGGTGCCTCCAGCACCACACCGACCGGCATCAGCGCCAGCAGGACCACCACCGCCGTGACCCGGCTGATCGGCAGGGTCCGCCACAGCAGCGCCTTGTACGCGGCGTGCCCGGCCAGGAACAGCGCGGGACCACCCAGGGTGAGCAGTACGTCGACAGTGGTCGCCGATGCGCCGGGCTCCCGCAGCAACCGCTCGTCGGCCGCTGACGTGACGACGACACCGGCGACGATCACCGGGTGCAGGAAGTTGAACGCGACTCGGCTCAACCCGCCGGTGCGCTCCCCGGCCCCGGCGATGACCTCCGTGGCAGCCGGGGCTGAGCGGGCGAAATACACCCACCACAGCGCCACCGAACCGCCGAACGCCAGCAGGAACGCCCCGGACGTCACCAGGTCCACGTGCGACGTGAGGGTGCTGCCGGTGACCAGGATCGACTCCCCCAGCGCGATCAGGACGAACGCCGCGCACCGTTCGGCCAGGTGCCCGCCCTCCACCATCCACCGCTCGGGTCGGCTGCGTCCCCGTCGCGGCAGCGGATAGCCGATCGAGAGGCCGACCACCTCGATCACGATCACCGCCGCCCACACCGCGTCCCGGGCGGCCCCGCCGACCAGGCCACCGAGGACCACGAGCACCGACGTCCCCGTGATCCACGGCAGCGACTGCTGAAATCCGGCCACCAACCACGGGCTGCCCTGCACCGCCCACAACGAGAACAGGGTGCGACCCACCTGCACGATCACGTAGACCAGCGCGAAGAGCAGACCGGTCGAGCCGAACGCCTGCGGGATCGCCGCCGACAACAGCAGGCTGGCCAGCCCCACCCCGATCAGCATCGTCCGCACCGGTCCCTGGTCCGGTTGCAGCCAGTTGGTCAGCCAGGTGGTGTAGACCCAGACGAGCCAGACCAGCGCCAGCAACAGCCCGGTACGACCCGCGCCCCGCCAGTCCGGGTGCGCGATCAGGTAGTGCGACAACTGGGTGATGGTGAAGATGAAGACCAGGTCGAAGAAGAGTTCGGTCGAGGTGGTCGGCTGCACCCCCTCCCGTGGTCGCAGCAGTTGCGGGCGTAGCGGGGCGGCGACCGGGGGTCTAGAAGGGGTCACCGCAGACCCGCCAGTTCCCGTCCTCACGGACCACCGGCAGGCGACGTTCCTCGCTGAGCCCGCCGTCGCGGGTCAGCTTCACCGTCACCGTGCCGTGCGGTCGTCCGCTGCGGGTGGCGACCGACACGTCGGTGATCTCGTAGTCGGTGACCATCGGTGGTGTCCGCACCCAACTGGTGAAGCCGATCGCGCTCCAGCGGCTGCGCGCGTCCTCGCAGAGCCGCTCGTACGCCCGGTCGCTGTCACCGAGGGCCACCTCGCTGAGGAAACCGTCGGCGGTCTCCCGGATCGGGCCGGCGGCCTGCCGAACGGTCTGCAGGTTCCAGGCCCCCAACCCGGCCACCCCCACGCAGCACAGCGCCACGCCGAACCCGGCGAACGCCAACCCGGTGCGCATCGGGCGGTGACGCCGGGCCGGTCGGCTCCACGACTGGCCCGCACCCACGACTACCGACCGTAGAGAAGACGCTCACGCCGACGGGCGACAAGCCGGAAACTGGGTGTGCCCGATGGGCGGGTGTGCCCTGTTCGCGGCGGCTCCGCATCGTCTACCGTCGGCGCACACCCCCGAGCAGTGCCAGGAGCCGATCGATGAGCCGCTTCGTGCAGCCGGTACCACCCCCCGTCGACCCGTACGCCAGCGATGGCCTGCTGCGGTCCTGGCTGGAGCGTCACCTCGGCCCGGGCGGGCACGCCGCCGCGAAGGGCCGTCTCGCGGACCTGGCCGCCGACGTCACCGGGCCGCTGCGCGCGGCGCACGCCGACGCGGAGGCGCACCCGCCGACGCTGGTCCGCTACGACGCGTGGGGTGCCCGCATCGACCGCATCGACACCTCAGCCGGTTGGCAGACGCAACGCGCCGCCGCCGCCCGCCACGCCGTGGTGGCGTTGCCCTACCTGCCGGACGCCCGGGGCACCTGGGGTGCCGCCGCGCGGGTCGTGCAGCACGCCCTGCTGCACCTGTACGGGCCGGAGTCGGCGACGTTCTCCTGCCCGGTGGCGATGGCCGACGGGGCTGCGGCGCTGCTCAGCATGCCCGACGTCGACGCCACGGTCCGCGACGCGTGGCTGCCCCGGCTGATCTCCACGGACCCGGCCACGGCGATCACCAGCGGGCAGTGGATGACCGAGGCGCAGGGCGGTTCCGATCTGGGCCGCTCCAGCACGCTCGGCCGACCCGCGGCGGACGGTTCGTGGCGGCTGACCGGGGAAAAGTGGTTCTGCTCCGCCGCCGACGCGGCGATGGCGGTGGCGCTGGCCCGGCCGGAGGGCGCCGGGCGGGGCAGCCGGGTGCTCGCTCCGTTTCTCGTTCCCCGGTACGCGGTCGACTCGCCGCTGGGCGACGGCGCGGCACCGGGCGCACCCGCACCGGGTGTCACAGTGCACCGGCTCAAGGACAAGCTCGGCACCCGGGCGCTCCCCACCGCCGAGATCGGCCTGCGCGACGCGTACGCCCTTCCACTGGGTGACCCTGCGGTGCCCGGTCTGGTCCGGGCGATGACCCTGGTCGTGGTGACCCGGGTGCACAACGCCGCGGCGGCGGCCGGTGGGATGCGACGGGGTCTCGCCTACGCCCGCGCGTACGCCGAGGTGCGGCACGTCGCCGGCGGCCCGCTGGTGTCCTCGCCCCTGCACCGGGCCACACTGGGCACCCTCGCTGTCGACGCGGCGGGCGCGTTCGCTCTCGCTGGGCACGCCTTCGCCCTGCTCGGCCGGGTCGAGGTCGGCGCCGACCCGGAGGCCGCGGCCGAGCTGCGCATCGTGGCGCCGTTGGCGAAACTGGCCACCGGCCGGCTCGCCGTCAGCTCCGCCAGCGAGTACGTGGAGAGCTTCGGCGGTGCCGGCTACGTGGAGGACACCGGCGTGCCCCGGCTGCTGCGCGACGCCCAGGTGCTGCCGATCTGGGAGGGCACCACCAATGTGCTGGCCCTGGACGTGCTGCGCGCGCTGACCCGGGAGGACGCCGGTGCGCCGCTGCTGAGCCGGCTGACCGCCGCCGTCGACCTGGCTCGGCCGCTGTCGCCGGTGCTGGCCGACACCCTGGCCACCGCCGTCGCGCAGTTGCAGGAGACCATCACAGCGGTGACAGTGGACCCGGGTGCGTCGGCGGTGCTCGCGGGCGCCCGCGGTCTGGCGTTGCGCCTGGCGTACGCGTTGACCACCGCGGTGCTCGTCGAGCACGCCGCGTGGGGCGACGAGCAGGCGGAGTTGGCCGCCCGGCTGTGGGCGCGCCGCTGGCTGCGGCACGAGGAGATCGCCGAGGACGCCCACCACCACCTCGACCTGCTCTGCTGACCGGCCGGCGCGAGCTGACCCCCGTGGTCAGCGCAGGGGGCCTCGGGCAACGGCTGCGCGCATCGTCGCCGGGTCGCCGGCCGGGACGAACTCCAGCCACCAGGTGGCGCCGGCGGCGGCCAGCTCAGCGAGGTAGGCCCGTTCGGTGCGCTCGTCGGAACGGCGCCGCCGGCCGCCGACCGCCACGTCGAACGGCTGACCGTCGGCGCGCGTCGGTGGCAGGGCGTCCGCCAGGTCGTGTACCTCGTCGGGGGTGAAGTCGGACCACCCGTCGGTGTCGGTGAGCTTGTACGGCACGATGCCGTCGGCGCGGGCGGCCCTCCGGCGCACCGCCCCGGCCTGGGTGCTCCCGCCGACCCAGACGGGCACCCGCGGCGACTGCACCGGCGCGGGCCGCAGCGACACCCCGTCGGCGCGGTAGTGGGTGCCCTGGTGGCTGACCCGCCCACCGCTGAGCAGCCCGGTCAGCAGGTCGAGACCCTCGTCGAGCATCGCGGCCCGCACGGACACCTCGGTCTGCTCGCCGAAGGCGGCCAGGCCCCGGTCGCCGGGGTCGCCGACACCGACCGCCACTGTGGCCCGGCCCGCGCTGAGATGGTCGAGAGTGAGGACCTCCCGCGCCAACTTCGCCGGGCGACGCCGGGGCAGCGCGGTGACAGTGGTGCCCAGTCGCACCCGGTCGGTGCGCCCGGCGATCGCGGCGAGGACCAGCCACGGGTCGTAGGTGAACGGCTCGTCGCCGGAATAGTGGATCAGATAGTCCTCCAGGAACACGCCGTCCCACCCGGCGCGCTCAGCCAGCTCGCCCAGCTCGACCAGGGTGGACACCGCGACCGACGCCCCGCCGCAGGAAATCTCCAGACCGTGTCTCATCCGTCGACCGTAGGGCGGGGGCCCGACACCAGCCCCCGACGAGTGTCACGGGCCGGAGTTGTCGGGCCCCGGCGGCATACTGCCGGCGTGACAGCTTCTGCCGACCTCGCGATGGTCAACCTCGACAGTTCCGATCCCGCCGGCCACGCCGCGTTCTATCACGAGGCGCTCGGCTGGGAGGTCACCCACAGCCAACCGGAGTACGCGATGATCAGCTCCGGTGGCGTCTCCATCGGCTTCGGGCTGGTCGAGGGTTACCGACCACCCTCCTGGCCCGACCAGACCGGCGACAAGCGCTACCACCTGGACCTTTACGTCGACGACCTGGCGGCGGCGGAGGAGAAGTTCGTCGCCGCTGGGGCGTCGAAGCCGGCCTTCCAGCCCGGCGGCGAGCGGTGGGTGGTGCTTCTCGACCCGATCGGGCAGCCGTTCTGCATCTGCCCCCGCCCACAGAGCTGACGCCGCCCCGGGCCGCTCGGCCGCGACGGTGCCGCCCCGGGCCGCTCGGCCTCGGCAGTGCCGCCCGGGCTGCTCAGCCGCGACGGCGCGACCGGGCCGCCCACACCGCGTAGGCAGGGTCTCGGTCCAGGTTGTGCCGGTCGCGGTCGTAGCGGCGGGTGGTGCGCGGGTCGGCGTGCCCCATGGCGTCCTGCACGTCCTCCAACGGCACGCCCTCCGAGCGGGCCGTGGTGGCGAAGGCGTGCCGCAGCGAGTGCGGGGACAGCTTCGCCCAGGCCGGGATGCCGGCGGCGCGGGCGAGCCGACGGACCATCCGGAACACCGAGTGCCGGTCCAGCCGGGCACCGCTGGCGGTGACCAGCAGCGGGCCGGTGAGCTGCGGCACCGGCACGCCGGTGGCGGCGGCCCGCTGGGCCAGGTAGGCGTCCAGGGCGTGCCCGGTGCCGGGGGTGAGGGCGCGGCGGCGTTGTTTGCCGCCCTTGCCGATGAAGCGCACGCTGCGGTGACCGCGTTCGGTGCCGAGGTCGGTCAGGTCCAGCGAGATCAGCTCGCCGACCCGCAGACCCAGGTCGGCGAGGAGCGCGAGCGCCGCCCGGTTACGTACGGCGGTCGCGCCGGTGTCCGCGTCGGCCGCGCCGAGTAGGGCGTCCACCTCCTCGGGGGTGAGCCCGACGGTGGCGGAGTGGTCCCGGTCGACGCGGGGGCGGTCCGCGCCGGAGACCGGGTTGGCCGGCACTGCCCCCAGTTTGACCAGGAAGTCGTACCAACTGGACAGCGCCGAGAGCCGGCGCGCGACTGTCGCCGGGGTCAGGGGGCGGCCACTGCGCGCGCCGACGCTGCTCTCCAACGCTCGGGCGTACTCGTTGACGTGCAGGAACGTCGCCCGCAGCGGGTCGAGGTCGTGACTGGCGCACCAGCGCAGCCAGCCGGTGACGTCACGCCGGTAGGCGTCGCGGGTGTGCTCGGACAGCCGCCGGTTGCGCAGCCACGCCTCGGTGACCTCGACCGGCCCGCTCGGCAGCGCCGGTGGCGCGGACGGGCGGGCGAGCACCGGAGCGTCGGAGAACACCATGTGAAAAAGGCTCTCAGCCTCGGGTGGGATCGGCGTGCAGGCGCGCCGGTCCCACCCGTCACCGTGTCGGATCAGGCGTTGATCTCTCGGCGGGAGCCGCCGTTGGCCTGGACGGTCACCCGGCGGGGCTTGGCCCGCTCGGCGACCGGGATGCGCAGCGTCAGCACCCCGTTCTCGTAGCCGGCCTCCAGCTTGTCGGTGTCGAGCGTGTCGCCGAGGAACAGCCGCCGGGTGAAGGTGCCCATCGGGCGCTCGGCGGCGACCAGTTCGACGCCGTCGCCGGCGGGCCGGCGACGCTCGGCGCGGACGGTGAGCACGTTGCGCTCGACGGTGCAGTCGATGGTGTCCGGATCGACGCCGGGCAGGTCGAACGCCGCGTAGAAGTGGTCGCCGTCGCGGTAGGCGTCCAGGTGCATCGTCGCGGGACGGGCCACCGTTCCGAAGAACTGCTCGGTGAGCCGGTCGATCTCGCGGAACGGGTCGGTACGCATCAACATCGTCATGCCTCCTCGGTTCTCCTGGCCGAAGGTGATGAGTTGAGCCTTGGTGACTCAACTTCTACTTCTTATTTAGCGCGTCCATGCGCCGACGTCAACTGCTTCTCGAACCAGTGGTCGGCGTAGGGGCCTCGCGAGTACGCCGGGATCTCGGCGTAGCCGTGCCGGGCGTACAGGGCGCGAGCCTCGACCAGGTCGTGGCGGGTGTCGAGCCGGATCCGGCCCGCCCCGGCCGCGCGGGCCTGCTCCTCTACGGCGGCCAGCAGCGCGGCGCCCCCACCGGCGCCACGGTGCTCGGAGCGGATGAACACCCGGGTCAGCTCGGCCCAGCCGGGTTGCCAGCGCAGCCCGGCGCAGCCGGCCAGTTCGGTGCCGTGGTGGGTGAGCAGGAGCAGCCCGCTCGGCGCGGTCAGGTCGTCGCTGGGTAACTCGACCAGCGCCGCGTCGACCTCGCCGGGCAGGGCTGGGCGACGGTGGTAGCGAACCACCATCTCGGTCATGTACTCGCGCAGCAGCAGCAGGGCGTCGGGGTGGTCGGGCCGGCTGGTGTTGGTCGTCCAGGTGGGCCGGGCGGTGATGGTCACCTGTTGATCATCACCGCCCGGTCAACGGCTTTATCCGGTCACGCGTCCGGTGTCGACGGCTCGCCGGTCCCGGGTGCCGCCGGACGGGCGTTGGCGATGTCGCGACGCTTACCGGCGGGGGCGGGGCAGCAGGGCGATCAACGCGACCGCCACTGCCACGTGCGTCGCGCCGAGGGCGAGCTTGGCGCCGCCGGTGGCCTCGACGCTGAGCACGGGGACGAAGGACAGCACCGTCACGACGATCGCCAGCGAGATCCAGACCGGTCGCGCGACCCGACTGGCGAACCGTTCCAGCAACGCCAGCGCCGCCCAGCCGAGCAGGGCGGCTCCCAGGGCGATCATGGCGATCGCGCCAGCCCCGATCACAGTGGCGGGCTGGCCCGGGCTCTCGACCGTGTAGTCGACTCCGGCCAGCGCGCCGATCGCCCAGACGGCCAGGGGGGCCACGACGGCGGCGGCGACGCCGAGGGCGCGGCGGCGCAGTGGCGAGGGGGTGGGGGTCGTGACGGTGGCAGCGCTCATGACGGCTCCTCGTTCAGGGGAAGCGAACGAGTACGACCGTAACAGATAGTCTTGTTCGGAACTATCTTTGTTGGAACTAACAGCCGGAGCGGGCTCCCGGCGCGTACGGGGAGGTGTTGGCCAGTGGTCCGCTGACCAGCCCGAGGAGAGCCCGCAGGAACACCTCCCGGTCCTGCTCGGGCAGGGTTGCCAGCAGGTCGTCCTGGATGCGCCGGACCACCTGCTGCGCCTGCCGCAGCACCTGCTCCCCCGCCGGCGTCACAGCGACCATCCGGGCCCGTCGGTCCGTCGGCACCGGACGGCGCTCGGCCAACCCGGCCCGCTCCAACTGGTCGAGCGTCACCACCATCGTGGTCTTGTCCACACCGCACCGCTCGCCGATCTCCCGCTGGGTCAGCTCACCGGTGTGGGCCTGCGCCAGCACGTAGTGCGCCCGCGGCGAGATGCCCAGCTCGGCCAGCCCGGCGGCGTGCTCGGTCTGCAACGCGTGACTCGCCCAGGAGAGCAGGAACAACAGGTCCGGCGGGCCATCGGAGGGCGTGCAGGAGGTCATGCGCCGAGGCTAGCAAGATCTTCCGCAACCGGACCGTTCGCGCGGCGGACATTCATAGCCGCTGGTAGATGCCGTGCTCGCGGGTCAGCAACTGCTCGTCGATCAGATACCGGCGCAGCGTCGCGTGATCCGACCCGCCTGCGGCGCACCACGGCTTGAGCGCGTCGTCGACGGCCCGCTCCGGATAGCGGGTGCCCGGCTCGAACGACTGCTCGGCGATGTGCGCCAGCAGGACCCGCCGTCGACCGCGCTGCGCCGGAAGACTCACCAGGACGCCCGCGCGCAGGAAGGTCCGCAGCACCGGGTCGACGCCGGGTTCGGCGTCGTCGGCCGGGCCGCCGTCGCGCGCGGTGGCCCGCAGCGACGCCTCGTCGGCCGCGAGCGTGCCGTCCGCGCCGGTGACGAGGCCCACGTCGGTGAGCCGGCGGACCCCGGTGAGCACCACCCGCGCCGGCAGGCCGGTCCGCTCGGCGACCTCGGTCGCGGTTGTCGCACCCAGCACGATCGCCGCGAAGATCCGTCGCCGTCCGTCGTCGGCCAGGGCCCCGGCCAGCACATGCGCAGTCACGCCGGTCACCCTTGCATCAGCGGTACGCGGGCCGCCAGGCGATTTCGGCCTCGCTCAGTCGGTCTGCGGCGTGCTCTGTGGCTTTTCGGCGACGAGCAGCACCCGGCGCAGCAGGTCGGAGAGGTGTCGCCGTTCGGTAGCGGTGAGCGCGCCGAGCAGGCGATGCTCCTCGGCGCCCTGGACCTCCATCGCTCCGCGCCACGCGGCCTGACCCGCCTCGGTGAGCTCCACGTCGACGCGTCGCCGGTCGACCGTCGACGGAATCCGGTGAACGAAGCCCCGCCGCAGCAGCGAGTCCACCCGCGCGGTGATCGAGGCGGGGGCCATCGTGAGGTCCGCGGCGAGGTCCGAGGGCGCGGCCCGGCCACCGCGGCCGGCCAGGGCGTGCAGGGTGTCGTACTCGTGGGCCGGCAGGTCGAGGTCGACCAGGACGCGCTCCTTGACGGCCCGCAGGTGCCGGGTCAGTCGGATCATTCTGGTCACCGCCCCCTCTATGTCCGCGTCGAGGTCGGGCACCACGGGCAGCCAGCGCTCAATGTGCCGGTCGACGGCGTCCGGAGTGGTGGTCACCGTGCCAGCTTACCTCAGCGTCGAAATATTCATTGCCGAAATATTTGATGTCGAAGTATGTTGTGGCAATGGCTCATCCACTGCGCGACCACTCCTTCCGGCTGCTGTTCCTGGGTCGCACCATCTCGGCCCTCGGCGACGCGGTGGTGCCCGCCGCGTTGGCACTGGCAGTGCTGCGAGCCACCGGCTCCACCGGCGCGCTGGCCGTCGTCCTCGCCGCGGCGGTCATTCCCCGGCTGGTCCTGTTGCCGTTCGGCGGGGTGGTGGCCGACCGGTTCGACGCCCGCCGGGTCGCCCTCCTGGCCGACCTGGTCCGCTGCGCCACGCAGCTCGCGGTCGGCGTGGAGCTGCTCGGCGGCGACCCGTCACTGACCACAGTGGTGGTGGCGTCCGCGCTCGGCGGCACCGCCTCGGCGTTCGCCATCCCGACCGCGTCTCCGCTGGTCGCCGGCACCGTCGAACCGGCGAACAGGCAGCGGGCCAACGCCCTGATGGGAATCACCGCCAACACCAGCCGCCTCGCCGGCCCGGCCCTGGCCGGCGCGCTGATCTGGGCCGCCGGACCCGGCTGGGCGTTCATCCTGGACGGCGCGTCGTTCGCACTCAGCGCCGCGCTCCTCGCGCTGGTGCGGGTCCGCCACGTGCCGGTGCCCCGCCGTTCGGTCCTCGCCGACCTGCGGCACGGCTTCGGCGAGGTACGCGCCCGCGACTGGTTCTGGACCAGCCTGCTCGGGCACGGTGTGTGGAACGGCGCCGCCGCCGTGCTGATGACCCTCGGGCCAGCCGTCGCCATCGACCGCCTGGGTGGCGAGACGACCTGGGTGCTGCTGTTGCAGGCCGGCGCGATCGGGATGCTCACCGGCTCGCTGCTGGCCGGGCGGGTCCGGCTGCACCGGCCGGTGCTGCTGGCCAACCTCGGGCTGGCCTGCTACGCCGCGCCACTGTTCCTGCTCGCCGTCGCCGCGCCCGCCCCCGCGGTGATCGTCGCCTACGCGGTGGCGCTGACCGCCCTCGGCTACCTCAACCCGGTGTGGGAGACCGTCGTGCAGCACCACTTCCCGCCAGAGGTGCTGGCCCGGGTGACCTCGTACGACTGGCTGGTGTCGCTGGGCGCCATGCCGCTGGGCTACGCGCTGGCGCCGTTGGCCGCCGACGCGTTCGGCGCACCCGTCCCGCTGGCCGTCGCGGGCCTGCTGGTCCTCGCCTCCTGCGCCGGCACCGCGCTCGTTCCCGGCGTACGCCGACTCACCTGGCCGGCGACCCCGCAACCGCAACCGGCCGAACCCACCGTTGTTCGTTGATCCCATCGATCGTCGGTGCGCGACGGCCGACGTCCCGCCCACCCACGACGAAGCCTCGCGGCATGGGCCGAGAGCCTCCGTGCGATGCGGTCGGTCAGCCGGCGTCGCGGGTCATCGCGACGAAGCCACGCCACGACTGCGGGCTGAAGGTCAGCGTGCCGCCGTCGCGGTCCTTCGTGTCGCGAACCAGGACCACGCCCGGAAGGTTGTCGGCAACCTCGACACAGTCACCGCCGTTGCCGCCGCTCTTCGTGCTCTTCCGCCACTGCGCACCGGTCATGTCCATGATGCTGCCGCTTCTCTGAGAAGTTCCAACGAACGCCCTCGGGGCAGGGCCTCGCCGCGAATACGTTCCCACCGCCGCTCCAGGCTAACAAGATCCGACGTTTGGTCGAGGATCTGCGCCCGTGCCGCGCTGTCGACGTGCGCGACCCGCGTCCCGTCCGGCATGTCGGCGATGGTGAACGGTCCGTCGAGCCCCGGATAGCTGGGCGCGTCCGCCGGAACGATGTGGAGCTGGATGGTGCCCGTCTCGGCGTGCGTGAGCAGGCGCGCCAGTTGCGCCGCCATCAACGCGCGGTCGTCGCCGACGCGCCGCCGCAGCACCCCCTCGTCGAGCACGGCGATCAGCAGCGGTCCGCCGCTGCGGCCGAGGATCGCCTGCCGGTGGATGCGCGCCTCGGCGAACTCGGCGACCGCCTCCGGTGTCAGCACCCCACCGGCCAGGGTCGCCCGGGCGTACGCCTCGGTCTGCAGCAGCCCCGGCACCCAGGCGAGTTGGAACGATCGCAGCGTCACTGCCTCGCGTTCCAGGTCGACCCACGGCCGGAACCACACCGGCTCGCGGCGACGGACCACGTCCGGCCACAGCGCGTCGGCGTCCTTTGCCAGCAGCCCCGCCACTGTCGCACGGTGTCGGCTCTGGGGAATGTGCCCCGGGTTCGCCCACCTGGCGACGGTCTTCGGGTGCACGCCGAGCTGACCGGCCAGGCTCTCGGCGGTGTGACCCGCCGCGGCCAGCGCTGCGACAAAGGCGTGGTTCATGCCGTCCCTCCCCTGGAACAAATCCGCTGCGATGAAGAGGTTACGTAACGCTGTGTGTTTGTCCAGCAACCCCCGGCAAAGTGCGGTGTAGACGGTGCTGCGACGAGAAGGAGAAGCTGTGCGAAACGAGGTACGGAGTGCTCTCAGAGCCGGCGACGTGGTCCTGTTGACCACCGCCGCGAGCGTCCAATTCAGCAAACCGATCGTCGTGCGGGTCATCCGCGAACTGCCCGACCGGTACACCTACGACGGTTGGCTCTGGCTCGACGCGTACGAGCTGAGCAGGAAAGGCGAAGCGGTCGCACGGCGCGAGCTGTTCGTGATGCGCCACGGTGTGCAGGTCCACGCCGATCCGTCCACACCGGCCCGGCGCTGCGTGACAGTGGGGGTCGGCTGATGCACGAGCGACCGAAGCACACGCCGCTGCGGCCGTCCTGGCGCTGCCCGGTCTGCGGCATCCTCTGGCCGTGCTCGGCCGCGAAGCTACGCCTGCTCGGCGAGTATCGCGAGGACCGACCGGGCCTGTTGATCCACCTGGCGAAGGTCCAGGAGGAAGCCACCGCCGATCTCACCAAGCTCAACCCGGACGTCACGCTGCCCGACCTGACGCCGCGTTTCGTCGGCTGGGCGGAAATCCGCTGACCCGGCCTCAGCCACCGCCGAGCGGGGCACGCACGGGTCTGTGCGAGGCAGCGCGATGCGGGAGACTGACGGCGTGACGACCCGCCCCGGGATGAGGCCGGCCAGATGAGCCGCCCGTTCAGGATCGCCGTGGCCGTGCTCGCCGCGGTGGCCGCCACCCTGATCTACCTGAGCGTCACCCTCAAGGTTCGCTCGATGACGGGGCCGATCACCTTCACGCGGACCGCCGTTGACTTCCCGACCCTCGTCGCGAAGGGGTACGTCTTCTTCGCCCCCCTCGACCCCACGACCGCTCCCATGATGGACGCGGTGACGCCGCTGATCCGTTGGGCCGTGATCCTGCTGATCGGGGTTTCGACGTACCTGGCCTGCGGCCTGGTCACCCGACGGACGCATCCCTTCGTCGCGGCGATGACCGGCGCGGCCGCCGCCCTCACCGCCACGGCGGTCGGGGACCTGCTGTGGTGGGCCACCTTGGTGTTCCGTGTCCACTCCGCCCCCACCGGCTGGTACGCCAACGAGGCACTGGACCACTCCACGCTTCTCGCCAGCGCGCACCTGACGCTGACGGGCTGGACGTCCGACGCCCTCTTCTTCGGCTGCCTGTTCGCGGGCATGAACGCATCCCTTGTGGGTTGCACCAGCCTGGCGAGACTGCTGCTGGACAAGCTGCACGAGGACACCGACGAGGGCGACCTGCACGAGGACACCGACGACGGCGACGACGAGGTTCAGGAATCGCTTGACGACGCCGATCCGGCGGCCTGGGTTCCGCTGATCGGCGACGTGCGGGGACGCAGCGCGAACCTTGCCCTGTCCGGTGTCCTTCCGGTGCTGGTGCTCATGCTGGTCAACGGCACCCAGGCGGTCTGGGACAGCTACACCGGGAGAGGATTCGTGGCGCTGCTCAGGGTGTTCCTGTACCGCCCCGCCCTGTCCCCGCCGCCACGCGCACACGATGACGTGGAGTACCGACTGACTCACGAGATCGAGCCGAACTCCCTGTCGATGGACGAGTGGATACACAGGTCGGTGCTCGCCGTCGCCCTGCTGTTGGTGCTCTGGCTCCTGCTCTGGGCGCTGCTCGCCGGCCTGCCGAACTCCGGGCATCGCCTCGGGCTCGTCGTCGTCTGCTGGGGTGCCACGATCGCGGCGTCCGCGCTGATCGCGACGTCCGACGTCCTGGTCGACTGCGCGGTGTCGGACTCCCCGACCGGCTGCGCGCCGTGGGAGTCCCTGGGCCTCCAACTGACCGCCGCACTGCGCTTCGGCGCGGCGTGGGGTTGGCTCGTGGCGCTGCCCGTGCTGCTGGCCCGCCGGCTCCTCGACACCGACACGTCCGCCGACCCATCTACTGGTACGTCCACCGAAATGCAGGAGACTCCGGTCCATGAGTCCACGTAACAAGCGTCCGCGTCGCCGTAGGGCTCCCGCGCCGGCACCCGTCGCCTGGTGGAAACGCCCCGTCACCTGGCTGCTGACGATCGTGGTCGGTGCCGTCGGCGCCTGGCTCGGTGCCGTTCTCCTCGGCATGTTCAACCAGTGGAAGCCCGCGAACGAGCTGGCCGAGGAGCTGGCCGGCCGGGGGCCACTCGTCGTCCTGGACGTCAAGCACGTCCCCTACCCGGACGAGGGTGCGCTCGACTACGTCTACCCCGCCGGCGCCGACCTGGCTCGTCTGGACGCCGACCGGCCGGCCGATCCGACCGTCGAGGCCGGCGCGGTCGACATCGGACGGAGCACCTGGGAGATCACCCTCGTCGGCACCCGGGACGAGGCAGTGGAGGCCGTCGACCTCCGGCCCGTCCTCGTCGAACCCTGCCGCCCCCCGCTCACCGGGGTCCGGGATCCCAACGAATCCCAGGGCGCCTCCGAGAAGCTCGTCCTGGTGACACACGTGGATCAAGCGAATCCCCGGATGCTCATCGAGGATCCGGGTGGCGAGGATGCCGGTGCCCCGTTCTTCGCCACGAACAAGATCACCTTGCCCAGGGGGGAGAAGAACGTCATCCAGGTACGAGCCCTCAGCGCCAAGCAGCACTGCCGATGGCGACTGGAGCTGGACTACCTCGCCGACGGACGACGTCAGACGATGGTGGTGTCGGCGCCCGGCGACAAGCCGTTCGAGGTGACCGGGCGCGCGGACGACGCGGCCTACGCCTCGATCTACCTCAACCCGCTCAACGGCTGTCGGGCCAAGGACGGCAGCACTACCGACCGGCTGCGCATCACCGGTGCCGAGTACGCGCAGATGGTGCGCGACAAGCGCACCTGCCCCTACTGACGGTCGGCGCTCCTGCCCGCGACCGCCACCGAGGTCAGGGTCACCGACACCCACGGAAACCGCCACCACCGTCCCGGTCGGCTCCTGATGCCATCGAGGTCACCAACCGCGCGTGCCGGTGCATGTCGTGCCAACCGTCGGCGTGACGCACCGACCCGCGCGCCACGCCCTCCTCGGTGAACCCGGTGCGCGCGGCCACCCGGCAGGACGCCGCGTTGCCGGTCGAGTGCTCCAGCGCCAGCCGGTGAAACCCGCCGCTGGTGAAGGCCCACCGGGTCATGGCGAGCAGCGCCCCGGTGGCGATGCCCCGACCGCGCGCGGCGGGCACCACCCAGTACGACACCTGCGCCGACGCCTCGGTCAGCAGCACGTCGCGCAACCCCACCTGACCGACGGGCCGGTCGTCGGCGTCGACGACCGCCCAACTGGCGGCGCTCTCGTCGCGCCAAGGGCCGGCCCACTGCGCTGTCCACGATCGCGCCTCGTCGTCGCTGTCGATGCGGCGCACGTGCCATCGCTGGATCACCGGACAGTCGAAGGCAGCCCGGACGGCCGGAGCGTCGTGGTCACGCCACGGCCGCAGCGCCAGGCCGGGGCGTACCGGAAGGTGGGGTTGCTCCTGGGCGGCGAGGCTACCGGCGGGCAGGGCGGGTGCGACGAGCAGCGGCATTCGCCCATTATCGAGCCGGCGACCTTACTCTCCGGGCGGGCTGCCGGCGAGTTCGGAGACCACCCCCGGTCAGGGGTTGATCAGTTTCCAGTCGCCTTCGGAGATGACGTCAACGGTGCCATCGACCACCGTGATGGCGGTGTTGTCGTCGATGGCGTAGGTCGGGACCGGGATTCCGGACGCCCACTTCTGGATGGTGGACAGCTCGGTGTCCTCCATGTCCGGATGGTTGAGGTGGGGGTAGAGCGTGAAATCCACCAGCCCCAGCGCCCGGTCGGCGCCCTGCGCCATGTCGCTGCCGTCCGGGACGAACTGACTGTCGAATTCGGCGTCGCAGTTGTACGGGGTGACGGCGATGCTGCCGGCGCTGACCCCCACATAGACCGTGTCACTGAGCGACGGCAGGAGGTCAGCCAGGCCCGACTGGCGCAGCCAGTGGGTCAGGTACAGCACATCGCCGCCCCAGACGAGGAGGGCATCGGCCTCCCGGACCGCGGGGACCCAGTTCTCTTCTCGAATGGTCGGCAGCGCGGTGAGCTCCAAGATCCCCAGGGATTTCCAACCGAGCTGCGTCAGCGGGATCGAGTCATGGCCGTGGATCGCCTTCCAGGCTCTCCCGGCGCCGCCGGGGAAGGGGTAGACAGCGGTGGGGATGAACAGGGCCGTGGCCTCGGCGATCGGCTTGCCCAGCAGGTCGGCGAGCGCGTCGGCGATGCTCGGGTTGCAGATGCCCGACGACGTGAGAAGAAACTTCATGGAATCCGCTCTCCTGAAGCCACCGCATGACGGCGATCATGTTGCCCGTCAGATCCAGCGTCCCGGCTCGCTGACGCGAGCGACACATCGCTGGATCATCCGCTGGCGGCCGTCCAACCGTCAACTGTCTCCGCCCGCACGACGACACCGGTCCCGCTACTCGGTGCAGATCTTGGACAGTTTCCGTTAGGACGTAACGGAAACTGTCCAAGATCTGGTGCCGCTGCCCGACAAACCGCTCGGCCCGGGCTCAGAAGTCACGCACACCCGTTCACGAACGAAGCGCCGAGCAGCGACATCAGACCATCGTCGAGCCGACGGTCTCACTCGCCGGTCGGGCCGCCCGCGATTTCGGCGACCACGTCGAGGTGGCCCAGGTGGCGGGCGTACTCCTGCACCAGGTGGAACAGCACCCGCTCCAGCGAAGCCGGGTCCGCGCCGTTCCACCGCGGGCCCGGCGCGCCGACCTCGGCCAGGTCGTGTGCCGTCACCACGGCCGTGGTGTGCGCGCCCTGCGCCCGCAGCGCCGCCACGAGTTCCGCGCGGGTCTCGTCGGGGGCGACGTACCAGCGGTCGTCGCGGCGGTCGCCCCACGGCTCGGCGACGTCCCGGCCCTGGAAACCCCACTCGATCCAGCGCAGCTCGACGTGGCGCAGGTGGGTGAGCAGTTCCAGTGGCGTCCACCCGGACGGCAGCCGGCTGCGCCGCAGTTCCGGCTCGGCCAGCGCCGACACCTTGGCCACGGTGGACTCGCGGAAGTAGTCCAGGTAGCGCAGGAAGACCTCGGTGCGGCTGCCGGCCGGGTCGGTGGGCTTGGGGAACGAGGTCATGACCCGGCCGGCAGGTCACGGGCGCGCTGGCGCACCCCGGCCGCGCCGTACGGGTAGTCGCCCACCAGCGGGGCGCTCGCCTCGTCCAGCAGCCGCATCTGATCGGCGTCGAGGACCAGGTCGGCGGCGGTCAGGTTGTCGTCGAGCTGCTCGGTGGTCCGCGCGCCGAGGATCACCGAGGTGACCGCCGGCCGGGCCGCCAGCCAGGCCAGCGACACCGCCGACATGGACACCTCGCGGTCCCCGGCGATCTGGCGGACCGCGTCGAGCACCCGCCAGGTGCGTTCCTCGGCGTTGCGACCCGCGTACGCCTCGACGCCACGCTGCGGGTTCTCGCCGAGCCGGGTCGCGCCGGTGGGCGTGCTGTCGCGCTGGTACTTGCCGGTCAGCCACCCGCCGCCCAGCGGTGACCAGGGCAGGATGCCGATGCCCTCGTTCTCGCAGACCGGCACCAACTCGAACTCGATCTCCCGGGCCAGCAGGTTGTACTGGGGTTGCAGGGTCACGATCGGGGTGAGGTTGTGGTGCTGGGTGAGCAGGGCGGCCTTCTGCAACTGCCAGCCGGTGAAGTTGCTGACCCCCGCGTAGCGGATCTTGCCGGCGCTGACCGCGTCGTCGAAGAACCGCAGCGTCTCGGGCAGCGGGGTCAGCGGATCCCAGGCGTGCGCCTGGTACAGGTCGATGGCGTCTACGCCGAGCCGGCGCAGGCTGGCGTCCAGGGCGCGGGTGAGGTGCACCCGGGACAGGCCGGCGTCGTTGGTCCCCGGGCCCATCGGGAACCGCCCCTTGGTGGCGATCACCAGGCGGTCACGCAGGTCGGGTCGGCTGCGCAGCCAGCGCCCGATGATGTCCTCGGAGACACCTGTGGAGTAGACGTCGGCGGTGTCGATGAAGGTGCCGCCAGCCTCGACGAACCGGTCCAGTTGGGCGAAGCTGCCGGCCTCGTCGGTCTCCGCGCCGAAGGTCATCGTGCCCAGACACAGGGTGGACACCAGGGTGCCGGTGTTGCCCAGAGTGCGATAGCGCATATCGTCCTTTCGGTCCGAGTGACAAAGCTGATCTTCGCACCCGCCTCGACCACCTGCATTCGGGACCGTGCCGAACGCTGGTAGGGGCACCCACGCGGCCGCCGCGAGGGTCATCATGAGCGGGTGAGCGAGCCCGCGATCGATATCGACCGACCTGAGCGGCCGACCCAGTCGCCGCCGTCGGGGCGACCGCCGCAGCCCGGCGTTCGTACCCGTGGCCCATGGCTGGTGGCCGCCGCCACCACCGTGACGCTGCTACTGCTCGCGGGCCGTTACGGCTATCACCGGGACGAGCTGTACTTCCTGCTCGCCGGTCGGCACCTCGACTGGGGCTACGTCGATCAGGGGCCCCTGGTCCCGGTGCTGGCCCGGCTGCTCGACACGATCGCCCCGGGCAACCTGGTGGTGCTGCGTACCCCGTCGGCGGTGCTGGCCGGCGGCGCGGTGCTGCTGGTCGCCGCCATCTCCCGCGAGCTGGGCGCCGGCTGGGGCGGGCAGCTCTTCGCGGCGGTGCTCGCCGCGCTCTCCGGGATCGTGCTCGCCAGTGGTCACCTGCTCAGCACCACCACCGTCGACCTGCTGGTCTGGTTGGTGGCGGCGTGGTGTGCGGTGCGGTTGCTGCGCACCGGTGACAGCCGCTGGGCTCTGGGCATCGGGCTGGCGCTCGGTGTGGGCATGCTCAGCAAGCTGCTGCCGGCGCTGCTGGCCGTCGGTCTGGTCGCCGGGGTGCTCGTCGCCGGGCCACGCCGGCTGCTGCGCGACAGGTGGGTGCTCGCCGCCGCCGGGATCACCGTGCTGCTGGCCGCACCGAACTTGATCTGGCAGGCGTCGCACGGCTTTCCGCAGCTCGGTGTGGCCGCGTCCATCTCCGACGGTGACAGCTCCTACAGTGGTCGGCTCGACGCGCTGACCCTCCAGTTCGTCATCATCAGCCCGTACGCCGTACCGATCTGGATCGCGGGCCTCGTCGCGCTGCTACGTCGACCGGCGTGGCGCGCCTACCGGGCGGTGGGCTGGGCCTGGCTGGTGGTGGTCGGCATCGTGCTGATCGCCGGCGGCAAGGGTTACTACGACGCGCCACTGTTGCTGGTCCTCACCGCCGCCGGGGCGCTGGTCGCCGTGGCGTGGGCCTCGCGCGGGTCGCTCTGGTGGCGTCGGGGGCTGCTCACGCTGGGCGTGGTGCCGTTCCTGCTGCCCAACGTCGTGCTGCTGCTGCCGGTGCTGCCGGCCGACCGGTTGCCCGGTTTCGTGGTCGACGTCAACTACGACGCTGGCGAGACGATCGGTTGGCCGGAGTTCGCCGACTCCCTCGCCGCCGTCCATCGGGGACTGCCGCCGCAGGATCGTTCGCGGGCGGTCGTTCTCACCGGCAACTACGGCGAGGCCGGCGCTGTGGCCCGCTACGGGCCGGCCCGTGGTCTGCCGCGGGCGTACTCCGGGCACAACAGCATGGTCGACTTCGGTCGGCCGCCCGCCGACGCGGACGTGGTCATCGCCGTCGGCTGGGAGCGCCCCGACCAGCTCAACACCTGGTTCGAGCAGTGCGCCCTCGCCGGGCGGGTGGACCAGCGGGTCGAGGTGGAGAACGACGAGAACGGCGGCCCGATCCACGTGTGCCGGGGGCTGCGGCGTCCGTGGGCCCAGATCTGGGACACCGAGGTACGCCACACCGGCTGACAGCGCACCACCGGCTTGGCTGGTCAGCCAGTGTCAGCTGGCCCCGCCGGTCAGCCATGCCTGGATGCCGACCAGGGCTTCGGGGCCGGAGGTGGCGTCGACGTCGCGGGCGAGATCGGCGATCGTGACCGCGGCGAGCGCCTGGCGCCACGCGTCCTCGGCCGCCCACATGGCGCGGGCCACCGGGCACGGCGTGGCGCAGGCGTCGGCCGGCGTCGCGAACGGGCCGCGCTGGCGGATCTCGGTGCAGACGAAGGTCGGGCCGGGTCCGTCGACGGCCCGGACCACGTCGAGCAGGGTGATGCTCTCCGGCGCGCGGGTCAGTACGTAGCCGCCCGACTTGCCCTGCACCGAGTGGATCAGGCCGGCGCGGGCGAGCGCCTGGAGCTGCTTGGCGAGGTAGCTGCTGGAGACGTCGTGCAGTTCCGCGAGCTTGGCCGCCGGAACGGGCGTGTGGCTGGCGGTGAGCACAACGCAGCAGTGCAGCGCCCACTCGACCCCGCCGGACATCTTCATGACGTCACCCTAGTCACCCCGTTACTCGGACTCATTGTGTCCGAGTATAGTTCTCGGACAAGAGATGTCCGAGTATCGGCTGAACCTCAGCGGTCGGACCACACTCACGGGAAGGTGCACAGGCATGAAGATCGCCGTACTGGGCGGGACCGGCCTCATCGGGTCGCAGGTCGTCAAGATCCTGAAGGCCGCGGGGCACGAGGCGGTGCCGCTCTCGCCGTCCACCGGGGTGGACCTGCTCACCGGGCAGGGCCTGTCCGACGGGCTCGCAGGCGCCCAGGTCGTCGTCAACCTGACGAACTCGCCGACCTTCGACGAGGCCTCGCCCGCCTTCTTCCAGACGACCATGGACAACCTGCTGGCCGCCGCCGCTCACGCCGGCGTCGGCCACGCGGTGATCCTCTCCATCGTCGGCGTCGACCAGGTGTCCGACCTGGACTACTACCGCGCCAAGAGCCTCCAGGAGGAGATCCTCACGGCCGGTCCGATTCCGTACTCGATCGTCCGCGCCACCCAGTTCTTCGAGTTCGTCGAGTCGATCCTGTCCTGGACGGCTGACGACACCACAGTCCGCCTGCCCAGCACGCCGGTGCAGCCGATGGCCGCCGCCGACGTGGCGCAGGCCGTCGCCGAGGTCAGCATGGGCGCGCCGCTGCGGGGCATCCGCAACGTCGCCGGGCCCGACGTCTTCGCCCTCGACGAGCTGGGGCGGATCACGCTCGCCGCCCGCGGTGACCAGCGCACCGTCACCACCGACAACACCGCCGGCATGTTCGCCGCCATGTCCGGCGATGTCCTCATCGCAGGCGACGACGCCGTCATCGCGCCCACCGCCTACCGGGAGTGGCTCGGCCGCCAGGTCTGAACAGGCACACACCCCGCGTCTCGCGGCGGCGATCGACCGCCGCCGCGACGCGCGGATACGGGGCAAGGCCGATTACCGGCGTATCCCACCCTGTGACGTGCCAGTCGCGGCCCGCCACTCGTGCGCGAGGATCGCGAAGACGAGCCGGTCGGCCCACTCCCCCCGGAACAGGTAACTCTCGACATGGCGGGCCTCCTGCCGCATGCCGAGTCGCGCCATCATTCGGGCCGACGCGGCGTTGCGGGCGTGGCACCGACCGTAGACCCGGTGCAGCCCGAACTCGGTAAACCCCCAGGCCAGCAACGCTGTGGCGGCCTCCGTGGCCAACCCGCGACCGCCGTGGTCGGGGTGGAAGACGAACCCGAGTTCGGCGGTACGGTCGAGCTGGCTGCGCCACACCAGCTCCACGAGTCCGATCACCCCGGCGTCGGTGACCGCGGCCACCGTCAGGCAGTCACCCTCCGCGCGCCACGCGTCCTCGCCCGCCATGGCGAGCACCGACGCCAGGGACTGTTCACGGGTACGCGGCTCCGCCCCGAGCATCCAGCGCACCACGTCGGGTCGGCGCTGAAACGCGTACACGTCGTCGAGGTCGTCGACCGTGACCGGGCGCAGGACGAGCCGTGCGGTGCGGATCGGGTAGGTCGGCTGGAACATCACGCGATCGTAGAGACCCGAGCGGGGCGCTGCGGTGCCGGCCGATCGGGGTCCGGGCGCCGGGGCAGCAGCAGCGGGCTCGCGAGGATCACCAGCCCGGCGACCATGATCGCCGTGCGGGGGCTGGTGGCCTGCGCGAGCAGCCCGCCGAGCGCGCTGAGGGTGGCGATGGTCGCGCTGCTGCCGATCGACCAGGCCGACAGGGTACGGACGATGCGATCCTTCGGAGTCTGTTGAAGGCGGTAGGTGGCGAGCACCGGGTTGTACAGGCTCATGCTGATGATGATCGCGAACTCGACGGTGATCACAGTGGCGAGACCGACGACGCCGGGCTGGACGAAGGCGAGGCCGATCAGCCAGATCGCGCGCAGCGTGCCCACGGTGCGGATGATCCGATGTTGGCCGTAGCGTGCCACCACCCGACGGGCCAGGCGGGACCCGATGAGGCCACCGACGCAGGGCACGGCGAAGGCGAGGCCGTACTGCCAGGGTGGAAAGCCCAACTCGCCGAGCAGGAGCACGGCCAGCAGCGGCTCGGTTGCCATGATCAGCCCGGCGACCAGCAACTGGTTGAGGTAGAGCGCCCGCAGGCCGGGGTGGGTCAGCAGGTGCCGCCAGCCGTCGAGCAGCTCACCGGCCCGTACCCGGCCTGCGACGGTGCGCCGGGGGTGGTCTTCGGGGTCGCGAATGGCGGTGAGGCCCAGCGCGGAGAGCAGATAGCTGAGCGCATCGGCCACGACGGTGACCACCGGCCCGAACAAGCCGACCGCCGCGCCGCCCAGCGGTGGCCCGAGCGCGATCGAGCTCCAGGTGGTCGACTCGAACCGCGCGTTCGCCGCCAGCAGGTCGTCCGGCCGCACGAGGGCCTTGAGGAAGGCGCCGCTGGCGGCGTTGAAGGCGATCTTGGCGGTGGCGACCACGGCCGAGACGACAAGCAACTGCCCGAAGCTGAGCCGGCCCATCGCGTACGCGATGGGGATTGTCAGCAGGGCCGCGAACCGGGCCAGGTCCATCGCGATCATCACCCGCCGCTTGCGGTGGAACTCCACCCACGGCCCGAGCGGCAACGCGAGCAGCGCGCCCACCGCCGGCCCCAGCGCGGCCAACACTGACACCTGGGCGGGGCTGGCCTGCAACACCAGCACGGCGATCAACGGCAACGCCCCGAAGCCCAGCCCGGAACCGTAGGCGCTGACCGCGTACGACGCCCACAACCAGCCGAACCGCCGCCCCAGGGATCGTCTCGTCGACAAGCCCACTCCTCCCGCTCCCAACAACTCAGCGTTGACCGTCAGGATCAAAGCAAGGCCGGCGACCATGGATCAAACAACCGGATGAGCGGCGCGGCACAACCCAAGGTTGTGTCAGTAGGGTTTGTCAGGTGAATCTCGACGCCGTCCGCACCTTCGTCGCCGCCGTCGACGCCGGCCAGTTCCAGGACGCCGCCGCCGCGCTGTCGATCACCCAGCAGGCCGTCTCCAAGCGCATCGCCGCCCTGGAGAAGGACCTCGGGGTACGGCTGTTCACCCGCACGGCGCGCGGCACCCACCTCACCGTCGACGGCCAGACCTTCCTGCCGCACGCCCGTGAACTGCTGCGAGCCGAGGCGCGCGCCGACGCCTCCGTACGCCCCGGCCGGCGGGCACTGCGCGTCGACGTGCACAGCCGACGGATCGCACCAGCGGTGCTGTTGCAGGACTTCCACCGCGCACATCCCCGCATCGAGCTGGACGTCGTCACCCTCGACGCCGACGTCCACGCCGCGATGGCCGCCGTCGAGGCGGGGACTGTCGACGCCACCTTCCATGCCGTCACCGTCGCCGCGCGTCACCTTCCCGCCGCGATCAGAACCACCCGCGTGATCGACGAGCACCACGAACTGCTCGTCGGCCCCCGCCACGCGCTCGCCAACGCCCGCACCGTCACGCCCACACAACTCGCCGAGCACCGGATCTGGATGCCCGGCATGGCCCCCGGCACCGAATGGGCCGCCTACTACGACGAACTGGCCGCCGCCTTCGGTCTCACCATCGATCTGGTCGGGCCGGTCTTCGGCAACGAGGCCCTGCTGGCCGAGATCGCCGACTCCGCGGAGCTGGCGACCCTCGCCGGGGAACGCACCAGGTACCTGTGGCCGGACAGCTACGACCTGCGCCGCATACCGGTGCGCGACCCGGCGCCGGTCTACCCCATGTCACTCATCTGGCGCGACGACAACCCGCATCCCGGGCTGCGGGCACTGCGCGACTACCTCGCCTCCCGGCGAGCACAGACGCCCGAGATCGAGGTCTGGCTGCCGCCCTGGGGTTAGCGCGCAAGCGCGTAGGCGGCGACTGCCCGATGGTCTACGCCGGGCCCGCCGGCTTGACCCGGACCAGCTCGGTGACCTTCGCCGCCCTCCATGACCGCCACCGGACGCCAGGTCGATGCGCCGTACTCGCGACGGTCCAAACCCGATGTCTCGGCGTGTTGACACGCGTCCATCCGGCACTACATTTAACGTGTTGGTTAAGTGACTGGAGGCTCTGGTGTCTGGCAGCGATCAACTCAGCGCGGTGTTCTCGGCTCTCGCCGACCCGACTCGACGGGCGATCCTCGCCGAGCTGGCCGACCGCGACGCCACGGTCACCGAGCTCACCGCACCCCTCCCGATCTCGATGCCGGCGGTGTCGCGGCACCTCAAGGCGCTTGAGCGCGCCGGGCTCATCTCACGCACCCGGTCGGGGAAGTTGCGGATGAGTCGCATCGAGGCCGCCCCGCTGCGCGAAGCGGCCGAGTGGATCGAGCGCTACCGGCGGTTCTGGGACACGTCCCTCACCCGCCTCGACGCCCACCTCGCGGCCGTGCAGGCAGCCGGCCGCCCAACGGACCGAACGGCCCACGGCCCGGCGTTTCCCGACCGGGAATCCCCGAGCAAGGCTCACGACAAGGAGAATTGATGGACAGCGACAAACCGCCAATCGTCATCTCACGCGTGGTGGACGCGCCACGGGAGCTGGTCTACCGCGCCTTCACCGACCCCGACCACCTGGCCGCATGGTGGGGGCCGATCGGCAACTCACTGCCCCGCGACGAGATGGAGTTCGACATCCGGCCCGGTGGCCACCAGCGCTGGACCGAGGTCTTCCCAACCCAACCCGGCCTTCGAGTCGAGGTCCGCATCGACCTCACCGATGTCGTGGACGGCGAACTGCTCGACGGCGTCGCGCACGTCACCGGGCATCTGCCGGAGGGCATTGAGCCGCACGAGACAAGGATGCGGGTCGAGTTCCACGACGAGGCCGATGGACGAACGCGCCTCGAGATCCGTCAGTGGCTCCCGGGGCGGGTGGCTGGCCCCGCCAACCAGGGCTGGGACGAAGCCTTCTCCAAACTGGACGCCACACTGCGGAATGCCCATCCCGTCGCCGTCGACGTCGAGGTGTAGCGCCATGGCCAAGCTGATCTACGTGACCAACGTGTCCCTCGACGGTTACATCGAGGACGAACACGGCAGATTCGACTGGACCCCACCCGACGACGAGTACCTCGCGTTCATGACCGACCTGCTCCGGCCCATCGGCACCTACCTCTACGGCCGACGCCTGTACGAGTCGATGTCCCTCTGGGAAACCAACCCCGCCCTGGCCGAACAGTCGAAGCTCACTGCCGACTTCGCCGACGTCTGGCAGACAGCGGACAAGGTCGTCTACTCCACCACGCTGGACGCGACCTCGACCGCCAGGACCCGGCTCGAAACGAGCTTCAACCCCGCTTCGGTACGCGCCATGAAAACCTCGGCCACCAGTGACCTCACCATCGGCGGCGCACACCTCGCGGCGCAGGCATTCCAGGCCGGACTGGTCGACGAGTGCCACCTGCTGATCCACCCCATCCTCGTCGGCGGAGGCAAGCCCGGTCTGCCCAGCGCCACCCGGGTTGGGCTGGAACTACTGAGCAACCGCCGACTCAGCAACGGTGTGGCGTCCCTGCACTACCGCATCCGCACCTGAGACGGTCGTCGGCGTCACCGACCCCGACGGATGTCGGTGACGCCGGCTCGTTCTGTGCGACCTTTCGCATCTCCGTCAGTCTCCATACCAGTGCAGCGTCAGGCCGGGCTCGTCACGCCACCGCGCCAACAACGCCTTCAGCGCCGCCACCAGCCCACGTTCCGCGTCGTCAGCCGCCGCCGCCCCGAGACGGTCGACGTCAGCGGCGAGCTGCGGCAGATCCTCATGAACGAGTACGCCGTCCGACCACGGGTGGAGCTGACCCAACACCGGAAGTCGGTTACCGCCGGCCGCGTTCAGCAGCGGCAGCAACTCCTCCACCGGCACGTCGAGCAGCAAACCGCGCTCCTGCGCCGCTGCCCACTCGTCGGCGTCGGCCCGCTTGCGTTCCCGCCGCTGCGCGCGGGTCGCGCGACGGAGGCTCTTCGGACGCGGCTGCGGAGCGCGCAGCACCAACAGCAGACCCACCCCGGCGAGGCTACGGCAGCTTCGGGTGCGGACAGCACGGCCGGAGCGCGACCATTCGCCGAGCAGGCGCGTCGGCGTGTCCGCCGTCGTTCGACGAGGCTGCGCGACGTGGGTACGGTGACACCGTGCTCTCGGCCGTGAAGGGTCTGTCCCGCTACCACACCGAGGAGTCGCTGCGCGCCCACCTGCTGGAGCGCTCACACCGCACCGAGAACGGCTGCCTGGTCATCGAAGGTTACGGGCGGCGACGCGGGGTGCACCAGAAGGTCGCCGGTCGCGCGTGGGCGCACATCGCCGCGTACGTCGTCCTCGTCGGCGGGTACGACCCCGCCCTCGACGTCGACCAGACCTGCGGTGTCGCCGACTGCATCGAGCCGACACATCTGCGCCAGCTCAGCCGGGCCGACGCCTGCCGCAGCCGCAACCAGTTGGCACAGTGCCGCAACGGCCACGACCGCGAACTCGACCCGGCCACCGGCCGGTACCGCCGGGTCTGTCGCACTTGCAACCGGGAGGCCCAGCGCCGCTGGCGTGAACGCGAGGCCGCCGAGGTAGCCCAGGCCCGCGCCGCGTACGGCCGCTCGTAGTCAGCCCTCCACGCGGTCCGATGTCGGGACCGCCACTCAAGTCGGTAGTTGTGGGGATCGTGAACGAGTTCAAGAAGTGCGGGCGGTGCAAGCAGCTTCGGCCGCCGGAGTCCTTTGTCAGCGCGACCGGCCGCACAATGCTCTCCTGTCAACCATGCCGCAAGTATTCCCGCCGCGTGAATCAGGCCAGTAGGGACGCCCGTCCCGGCTCCGACCGAGCGATGAATCTCTGGACCAAGTACCGGATCACCGAGGCCTTCTACGACGAACTGAGGTCACGGCAAGGATTTCGCTGCGCTATCTGCGGCATCCATGAGGATGAACTTCCGGCAACTCTCGCTGGTCGCCCCCGAAAGGACGGGAAGCCCTCAGCCTCGGCGTTCCGCTTGGTCGTGGATCACTGCCACGGCACCAGCACCGTTCGCGGACTGCTCTGCAACGGGTGCAATTCGGCGCTCGGCCACTTCCGAGACAGCCCGGAGGCGCTGCGCCGCGCATTGGACTACCTGCAGTCGGAGCCGCCCTCCGTGCCGCCCCGAGAGGTCATCTGAGCCCTCAGGCCGAGGCGCTCGCACCGGCCTACGGGAACGCTTACACCACACTGCCTCCTTACGCACAAGAACTGTCATTATGGTGCGTGTACGTATCGTCCCCTTTGTCCCAGGTAATTACTGGATTGTTGTTAATAACAATCCAGTAATTGGCTCCGCTGGCCGTCGGTCCCCTGCGCCAGCCCGCCTCGGGAACGTGGTGGCTTTGCCGGCCCCACGCGCTGAGGATGTCGGCATGAATCACCACAACGCGAACGCGGTCGGCGAGCAGGAGGAAGCGCTGCCCGGCGGCAACATGGGGGGCGCAACACGTGTCGGTGCCACTGTTCGGCGCGGTGCCGGGGCATGGAGCTCGACGGTTCAACGCCTGCTACGACATCTGCGTGAGCGTGGCGTCACCTGGGCTCCGCAACCGCTCGGGACGGATGAACAAGGACGAGACAGCGTCTCGTACCTGCCGGGCATCGTGCCGCAGTACCCGTTGCCGGAGTGGATCTGGAGCGATGGTGTCCTCACCGATGCGGGTGTCCACCTCGCACAACTTCACCAGGCCAGCGCCAGCTTCGACACCGTCGGAGGAGTTTGGCAGTTCCCGGTACGGCAACCGGCTGAGGTCATCTGTCACAACGACTTCGCGCCGTACAACATGGTCTTCACCGACCGGCGGCTCACCGGCGTCATCGACTGGGACACGGCGTCGCCCGGTCCCCGGTCGTGGGATCTTGCCTACCTTGCCTACCGGCTGGTGCCGCTGGCCCATCCCGACAACGGCGACGCAATCGACAGTGATCTGGGCGAGCGGACACGTCGGCTGCGCATGCTCTGCGATGCCTACGGCTCGGGGCAGGACCCTGCTCACATCCTCCAGGTCGCAGTCCGTCGACTACACGACCTCGCCGCCTTCACCAAGGCGCGGGCTGATCAGGGACAGGAGAACATTCGCGGTCACGTCGGGCTCTACCGACGCGACGCGAGGTGGATCACCGCGCACGCCGATCAGTTGGGCCGGAATGTCGCCTAGGCCACCAGTGCCCCGATTGGTCCCACACGGCGTGCGTTGGATGCGCGAGATCCCGCGCATGAGCGGCTGGGCTGCGGCCGAGTCGGCGCTGAGGAACATCGGCTTTGCCTTGGCGCAGTGGCGAAGTGCGACTGGGCTCAGATGTTGACGGGGCTGGCCCGGCCGGCGGGTTGGAAAAGTTCGACGAGGTTGCCTGCGGGGTCGGCGAGCAGGATCTGACGGCCACCCGGCCCGGAGACCAGTTCGCTGCGGAACGCCAGGCCGGCGTCGCGGAGCCTGTCGATCTCGGTGTCCAGGTCGTCGACGATGAGGTGGATGCGGTTGCGGCCGGGGCTGCTGGCGTCGTTCGGGGTGGCGCGGGCGCCGGAGCTGGCGGGTCCGGACAGCAGCAGTCGTAGCGGGCCGCGGACCACGTCGGCGAAGGCCGGGGCCGCGCTGGTCTTCAGGTGAAAACCGAGGTGGGCGGTGTAGAACTCGACGGCGGCGTGCACATCGTCGACGAGGTAACGGACGCTGACGTATTGCTCGGCTGTGCTCACGGTCTGGTCTCCTCGGGTTCGGTGACGAGGACGGGCAGCAGATGCCGCACGCGGGTGTCGATGTCGGCCGTAACCTGCAGGAAGGCGGGGTAGTCGTCCCCGGTGCCGGCTGCGGCGGGGTCGGGAATGCTCCAGTGCAGCTTGCCGGCCGGGTTGCCGAAATCGGGGCAGATTTCTCGGGCCTTGTCGCACAGGGTGATCACGTAGTCGAAGCGGCGGCCGGTGAGCGTGTCCAGGTGCCGCGGGCGCCGGTCCGCGACGCCGACGCCGAAGTTCTCGCGCAGCGCCCGCTCGGCATGGGGGTGTAGTTGCGGCCGGGGGCGGGTTCCGGCGCTGGTCACCTGCACGTGCCCGGCGCTGTGGCGTCGGAGCTGGGCTTCGGCGATGGGGGAACGTGCGCTGTTGCCCGTGCACACGAACAGCACGGTTCGCGGCGGGTGGACCGGTGGGGCCGGTGGAGTCCCGCCCAACTGCAGGGCGGGGTGCAGCGCGGTGCCGGTGCCCGCCAGCGCGTGGGCGCAGCGGTCGAGGTCGAGGTGGTAGTAGCTGTCGCGGCCGTCGAAGCTGCTGCGGGTGGCGGTGACCAGGCCGCCGTCGCGCAGCAGTCGCAGGTGGTAGGAGACCAGGTTCTGCGGCTGGGCCAGGAGGCTGGCCAATTCGCGGACCCGCAGGTCACTACGGGCGAGTTCGGTCAGCATGTGCCAGCGCAGTGGGTGTGCGGCCAGCCGGACGAATGGCGGCGCGGTGTGACTTGGTGGCCCCATGACCCCGAAGATACATCAAGCCCGTTTGATCGGTTGGGATCTCGCCGGGCGTGCCGACCAGGTGACAGAACTCCACCTTCTGCGGCGCCCCTGCACGGCTCGGACCTTGCGGGCGCCGGTGGCGTACAGCCCGTCCAGCCGCACAGTCAGCTCAGGTCACGTCTGGAGCCAGCGATCAAACCAGGCGCGGGTCCGGCGCAGGACGTCCAGTTGGTGGTTGCGCTCCCGGATCGAGTGGCCCTCTCTCGGGTAGATCACGAACTCGTGTTCGACGTCGAAGTGCCGCAGCGCCCGGTGCAGGTACACGGCCTGTCCGAGGGGGACGTTGGTGTCCTCGGCGCCGTGCAGGATGAGCACCGGGGTGCGGATGTTGCTGGCGAAGGAAATTGGGCTGACCGCGTCATGTCGGTGGGGTCCGATGCCGGACCAGCCGGTGCTGCCACCGAGCGCGGCCTCGAACTGGCCGTTCTCCCCTGTCGCGGCGAGCATGCCCCAGTCCACGATGCCCGCGCCGACCAGCGCGGCGCGGAAGCGATCGGTCTGGCCGACGGCCCAGGCGGACATGAAGCCGCCGTGGCTCCAGCCGGCGATGCCCAGCCGGTCGGGGTCGGCGATGCCCTCGGCGATGAGCAGGTCGATGCCGGTCAGGATGTCGGTCCACTCCTGCTGGCCGACCTGGCCGGCGACGCTGGCGGCGAACTGGTGGCCATGGCCCTGGCCGCCGCGCGCGTTGGGTAACAACACCGCGTAGCCGGCGGCGGCCAACCACTGCGCGCTCGGGAACCAGAACAACTGGCAACGATCGGCGTAGCGATCGTAGGGGCCTCCGTGCACGATCGTGACCAGCGGGAACGGACCCTCCGACGCGGTCCTGCCGACCGGCAGGACGAGCAGGCCGTCCAGGTCGAGGCCGTCGGCGGCGCGGTAGGCCAGCGGTTGTTGCGTGCCGAGTACGACGTCGTCCAGTTCGGGCCGGGTGTTGGTGATTCTTCGCAGCGGCCCGGTTGGCGCTCCAATGTGAACGTTCGGGGGCTGATAGCGGGTGCCGGTAAGCACCGCGATCTCGTCGCCGGCGGGGGTGGCGGTGAGGTTGTCGAGGCGTCCCGGGTGGTGCGACAGGGTCGTCAGGTCGGCGGGGTCGAGCCGGGCCACTGTCGTGTTCAAGCCGTCGGCGAACACCACCAGCGGGGCTGCACCGGTCTGGCAGAGTTCGGTGGGGCACATCGAGAGCCCAGCGGTGCGGTTGCGCAGGACACGGCTGCGCACGGCCAGATCGAACACGGCGGTGCCGGCCTGCAGCACCGGTGGGGTGAGCGCGAGGTAACCGAGGTGCCAACCGTCCTCGCCCGGCCACCAGGCCAGCGATCGTGCGTCGACCTCGACCGGTCCGAGGTCCTCGGCAGTCCCCGTGGTGGGATCGAACAGGTGCAGTCGGCCGGTGGGCGGGCCGTGGTCGTTGTCGGCGCTGGCCCAGGTCAGCACGGCAAGTGGGCCGCCGTCGGGACGTTGCCGCATTTCCACCACGTGCCGGTCAGCGAACACCTGCGGGGTGGCGACCCGGCCGGTGCGCAGGTCGAGCAGGCGCAACCGGGCACGTGGTTCGCGCTCGCCGACGACAATGACGTCGTCGCGGTCCCGGGCGCGGCGCGCGTCCTGCTCGGTGGGTTCGTCCTCGGCGAGCAGCGCGACAAGGTTGGGGTCGATGAGCGGCAGGTGATCGATGACGCCGGCGGGCCAGCTGGTCAACGTGGTCATCGTGCCGTCGGCGGGGGTGAGCCCGTGCAGTTGCGGGGTACCGCGGTCGGCGCTGTCGGACAGGAAGAACAGCGCCTCCGAGTCGGCCGACCAGCGTGGCAGGGATTCGGTTGCAGTGTCGGCGGTCGCCCGGCGTGACGCGACGGCGCCATCGGTGTGTACGAGCCAGAGTTCGGTGTCGAGGTGGTCACCGGTGCGGCTGGTGGGGGCGAGGACGTAGCAGAGCAGGCGCCCGTTCGGGGCGAGCGCCGGGGTCTGCGGAGCGCAGCCATCGACCACGAGCTCGGCGGTCAGACCTCTCATGCGATGAGTCTGCCAGCAGGCACAGAACACCATGCGATGGAGCCTTCTTGCTGGTTCGACGCACTGGCGATTTTCCGTTGCGAGTGGCGAGGCATGATGTCGTCATGGACGCACGCGACCTGCCAGCCATGGCGAGAGTGAGAACGGCTCGCCGCCGGCTCTGCCGGACGTCTCCCGCAGCCGGGGCACGTTGGTGTCGGACCAGCGTGACCCTATGTTCTCGGTAGAGGAACGCGACCTGATCCAGCGGCGGCTGCTGCATCTGGCGGAACAGGACCCGGGTGTCGTCGCCGCCGCGATCACCGGGTCGCACGCCACGAACGATGAGGATCGCTGGTCGGACATCGATCTGGCCTTCGGGGTCAGCGACCCGCTCGACGCCGTCATGGGTCGATGGACGCAGCAGATGTATCAGGACTTCGCGGCGGTCCACCACTGGGATCTGACGTCCGGGTCGGCGATCTACCGGGTGTTCCTGCTGCCTCATTGCCTGGAGGTCGACCTCTCGTTCAGCCCGGAAGTCGAGTTCGGGCCGCGAGGCCCGAGTTGGCGACTCATATTCGGGCGAGCCACGCCACCCCGGGCCTCCGCGCCGAGCGGTCACGACGGCACGGCCGGCCTGGCGTGGCACCACGCGCTGCACGCACGGATCAGCATCGAACGAGGCAGATACTGGCAGGCGGAGCACTGGATCAGCGCCATGCGCGCTCAGACAATCGCCCTCGCCTGCCAGCGACTGGGCCACCCCACCAGCTACGCCAAAGGCGCTCACCTACTACCCCCCGACATCACCGGCCCGCTCGAAACGACCCTGGTCCGTTCCACTGATGAGACCGAGTTACGCCGTGCCCTCGCGGCCGCCGCAACGGCCCTGACCGCGGAACTCACCCGCACGGACCCGACCCTGGCCGATCGGCTGCACCCGATTCTCAGCGAACTCACCGCGATCGATCGGCAGCCACGAAGCAGCAGGCCACAGACCGAGTTGCCTCAGGAACACTGAGACTTCGACCGTCCACGTCCCATGCGCTGCGGCACCGCAAGCCGTCGGTGGAGCACGGTCAGCAGCGATTACCTCGACCTTGTGGTGAGCGGTGAAGCTCACCAGGGTGTCGGGCGGCAGCGAGGTCTCCCCCTTCCGGGCCGTAGCCGAAAGCCCGGACGGGGGAAGACCACGACCCGTTCCGCACCTGGTCGCCGGCCTGAGATCAGTGGACGGGCTCGCCGAACCAGCGGGAGAGGTGCTCGTCCAGGTCCTGCTGATCATCACCGACCCAGGCGATGTGCCCGTCGGGGCGCAAAAGAACACAGGAGACGTCCAGCTCAGCGGTGGCATCCGCCAGGTGATCGACCCGGTCTGACCAGCCGCCGACGGTCAGGCGTTCGGTGCGATCCAGCAGCAGACCGCGTCCACGGTGCAGCAGACCGTAGAGATGGCCCTGTTTCACAGCGATGTCAGGCACCCGACGACCGAGTAGGTCGGGCCCAGCGCCGAAGTCGTAGCGGATACCGATTGCGGTGATCTTCTTCAACAGATGCAGGTTCACCTCGTCGAAGTCCATCAGCTCGGTGAGCAGCCTCCGCAGGGCCTGTGCGCCCGGTTCGGTGGACAACAGCTCCGTCTGGGCTCGGGTGTTGTCCAGCACCTCAGCGGCGACCGGCCGGCGTTCGGCCTGGTAGGTGTCCAGCAGGGCCGGCGGCGCCCAACGACGGATCCGCGCGGCGAGTTTCCAGCCGAGGTTGACTGCGTCCTGAACGCCGAGGTTGAGGCCCTGTCCGCCGATGGGCGGATGGATGTGCGCCGCGTCGCCGGCCAACAGCACTCGCCCGACCCGATAATGGTCGGCCAGTCGGGTCGCGTCGCCGAAGCGGGACAACCAGCGCGGCGAGTGCACGCCGAAGTCGGTCCCGGCGATGGCGCGCAACTGGCGCTTGAAATCATCGAGGGTGGGCGGTTCGGCGCGGTCACTGACGCCGGCCGCGGGCACCAGGACGCTGTAAACGTCAGCGCCTGCTGGCCGGAGCCAGAATCGTTGGTGGGTTTCGCGGATCTCGGCGACCTTGGCGGCGATCTCCTCCGGCGGCACGCCCGCTTCCATCTCGCCCATCAGGCTCTCGGTCCGTGCGGGCTCGCCGGGGAACCCGACGCCGAGCAGTTTGCGCACCGTGCTGCGCCCGCCGTCACAGCCGACGAGGTAGCGCGAGCGCAGCTGTTCCCCGTCGGCCAACTCGACGGTGACGCCCTCGTCGTCCTGCGCGAGGCCGGTGACGGCGCAACCACGCCGGACCTGCGCACCCAGTTCGGTGGCGTGTTCTTCGAGCAGACGTTCGATGACGGGCTGCGGGATACCCAGCAGGTAGGCGTACCGGGAATCCAGGCCGCGGGGTGCGGGCTTGGCGATGGCGGCGAAGTAGGCGCTGGCCGGACGCTGCCGCCCGTGCGGGAGGATGCGTTCCAGCAGCCCGCGCATCGCCATCAGCTCGAGACTGCGGATGTGCAGGCCGACGATGCGCACGGCCGACACCGGCTCGGTCTCCTTCTCCAGAACGAGGACCCGTACGTCGTGTAGTCGCAGTTCGGCGGCGAGCATCGCGCCGGTCGGCCCACAGCCGGCGATGATCACGTCGTATCTGCCGGGCGCGCGATCGGTGTGCGGGTCCGATGGAGCGGGGCTGACATCGCTCACTGTGGAGTCGCGCTCGACCGGATCGGTCGACGACGGCTCGGCGGTGAAGTGCGCAGAGTGCATAGGTGCTGCCTTTCGGGAGTGCCGTGTTGGCAGGGCGCTCCCGGCGACACCTACGTCAATCGCCCGACCGGGACGGCAGGGGGGAGCACCCACATCGCTACAACGTTCATGGGTCTCACCTCCTCGGGCCGTGTCGCGGTCACCTGCAACCTATCTCCCCCGGCGTGATCCCGTCGACTTGTTTCTCCGCCAGGTGATCATGGTGCTCGGTGGGTCAGTGATCGGTGCAGCCACTCGGCCATCAGCGCGCGTTCGGCGGCGGTGAGCCCCGGGAGGTCGGGCAGCACCGTCGCGAAGGTCACCGCGACAGCGTTCGCGGTGGTGTCGGGGGTCGCCGGAGTCGTGGTCAGGATGCTGGTGAGCACGGCATCGAGCATGGCCTCGCCCAGACCGAGGTCGCGCTGGTCGGCGGGCATTCCCAGCAGGGTGAGGATGGTGCCGTTGCCCGCCGAGTGGATCATCAGGAGCGCGCGCTGCTCGTCGACCCGGAGCAGGCCGGCCGCGGCGAGTCGCCGGACGCGGCGGCGGAGCACGTCGAGGCCGGCGACAGTCGCCGGCGAGGGTGCGCCGCTCCCCCGGGCGGCGATCAGCGCGTACAGCTCGGGGTTTGTCAGGCCGAACTCCACGTGCGCGCGCCATCCGGAGCGCAGGCCCGCGACCGGCTCGCCCGTCTCGACGTCCGCTGCGACCGATTTACCGCTGACATAACTGGCCATGACGTGCTCGGCGACGGCGTCGATGAGACCGTCCTTGTCGCCGAACAGGCGATAGATGGTGGGTGCCTGCACACCGGCGGCCTGGGCGACGGCGCGTGTCGTGACCGCGTTCGCACCCTTCTCGCGCAGCAGTTGGGTCGCCGCCGCGACGATGCCCGCACGGACGTCGTCGCGGGTGTCCTGCGTCGTCACCATGGACCAATGCTAACAGCGCCTTGTTATCTCTGGAATATCAGTGCTAACGTTCCCGCCGTAACGCCGATAACAAGGGAGTGTTCATCATGTTCGTCGTCACCGGTGCCACTGGTCAGCTCGGGTCCCAGATCGTCGACCGGCTGCTCGACCGGCTACCACCCGACGCCGTGGGCGTGAGCGTGCGCGACGTCGACAGGGCCGCCGGCCTCGCGGAGCGTGGGGTTCGGGTGCGCGCCGGAGACTTCACCGACCCGGCCACCCTGGAGCACGCCTTCGCGGGTGCCGACAAGGTTCTCGTCGTGTCCGCCTCCATCCGCGGCCACGCCGCGATCGCCGCGAACCGCGCCGCCATCGACGCCGCCCGCGCCGCGGGAGCGAACCGAATCCTGTACACCAGCCACCAGGCCGCCTCCCGGGTCTCGCTCTTCGCCGCCCAGCCAACCCACGCCGCGACCGAGGAGCACCTGGCCGGGTTGGGGGTTCCCTTCACCGCCCTGCGCAACGGGTTCTACGCAAGCACACTCAGCCTCTCCATCGGCACGGCGCTGGAGACCGGTCAACTCGTGGCGCCGGCGGACGGCCCGGTGTCCTGGACCGCACATGCCGACCTGGCCGAGGCCGCAGCCGTCGCCCTCACCGAGGACGGCGTACTCGACGGGGTCACGGCTCCGCTGACCGCGCCGGAGATGCTCGACCTCGAAGCGGTGGCCGCCATCCTCAGCGACATCACGGGCCGTACCGTCGAACGTGTCGTCGCGGATGACGACGAGTGGCGGGCGTCCGCCATCGCCCGAGGCATGCCCGAGTCGGCGGCCGACTTCACTCTCGGCATGTACCGCGCGGCGCGCGCAAAGGAGTTCGCCGTAACCGATCCGACGCTGGAGACAGTCATCGGCCACCGCCCGACCCCGGTTCGCGCGGTGCTCGAGACCATCGTCGCCCAACGATGAGGACCCGTCCCGGCCCAGGGGGTCGTCAGCGCAGCATCGCCCGGGTCATCCGACGGGTGGCGACGTACATCGCGGCGAGCAGGGCGCCGAGGGGCCCAGCCCTTACGCCGGCGCGGATTTGACCCTCGACCGGGTTGAGGCCCAACCATCGGCGACATGACCGACCACGCGACCGCCGACAGCACAATGACCCGCATCATCGAGGCCGTGCAGCTCGGCCAGAGCGGCGCGCCTGACCGGGCGCGTGAGCTGCTCACCGCCTTGTGGGACGAACTCGGCCCCACCGGCGACGCCCTGCACCGCTGCACCCTGGCGCATTACCTCGCCGACCTTCAGGACACCACCGAGGCGGAGCTGACCTGGGACGAACGTGCCCTGGCCGCCGTGTCCGACCTGACCGACGAACGCGCCCAGCGGTATCTGCCCTCGCTCCAGGTCCAGGCGTTCCTGCCGTCGCTGTACCTCAACCTGGCCGACTGCCACCGCCGCCTGGGCAACGCCGGTGTGGCCCGGGAGCACCTCGCCCGAGCCCGCGAACACCTGCTGCTGCTACCGGACGACCCGTACGGCGAGAGCATCCGCGCCGCGGTCCGGGACTTCGTCGAGGACGATCCGACCGACCGCCGACGGTAGCGGTCGGTCGGGTCACCGGCCCTGGCGTGCGACGCCCGCGCGGTACTCCTGCGGCGAACGTCCGTAGTGGGCACGGAAGAGGCGGCTGAAGTGGGCCTTGTCCGGAAAACCCCAACGGGCGGCGATGGTGTGGATCGGCTGCCGCAGCAGCGGGTTGCCGAGATCACGCCGGCACTGCTCCAGGCGCTTGGTGCGGATGAGTTCGGCAACGGTCGTCGCCTCCGCCTCGAACAGGCGGTGCAGCGACCGCGGCGAGATGTGGTGGGCGGCGGCGACGCTGCGAGGGGTGAGTTCGTCGCTGTCGAGGTGGCGGTCGATGAAATCGACGATCCGGGCCCGCAGTGCGGTGTGCCGCGCCTCCGGTGACAGGGTGTCCTCGATGTCGAGGTACTGAGCGAGCGCGGCAGTGAGCAGGTCCACCGCCACCCCGCCCAGGATCTCGGCCTGGGCCGGCTCGAACTGCTCCGGGTGTGCCGCGATGCTGCGCAGGTGGTGGACCAACAGCCCGCCGACGCCCAGATGCGACGGTATCGGCGTGGCCAGTAGGCGGCGGAGCCGGTCCGAGGCCAGTGGCAGCGCCGCGTGCGGTATCTGCACGGTGATCGTGGTGGCGAGTCCAGGGCCGTCCGCGTAGTGCCGGGCGACGTGCGGCCGCGCGGTGTCCAACAGCGTGAACTGGTTGGCGGCTTCCAGCGTGGACTCGGTGCGGTCCTGGATCAACGTGCTGCGTCCCGTCAGTGGGAGCGCGAGTTGGTACACATCCCCCTCGGCGCGGCGGACGAGTCTCGTCGGCCGGATCGAGTCCAGCGACGGGTAGCGCAGCGAGGTCATCCGAATGCGGCCGAGATCGATGGCCTGCGCGTAGGCCACGAAATTGTCCAGGTGGCCGCTGCTGATGTGCGCTGGCGCCGTCTCCTGGGCGACCAGGGCATACCAGAACGCGAACCGGTCCGCCGGGGGCAACACAGTCGTGTCCACCACCATGTTGGGCAACATTCCGCTCGCCTCCCCCCACATGCGAGGATGGATTCTTGCATGCCTCGATGCCCATTACCCACGACGAGATTCCCACGCCCGGTGCTGCCCGGTGGGTTGGCGAATGTCGGCGGTGACCGGCGCCGACGTGCGGGAGGCGGCCGAGGAGATGACCCGGGTGCTGCTGCCACACCGGGAACGCGACTGGTCGGCGCCGGCCGGCTCGCTGAGCTGGAGCTGCTGGACCACCGCGGCGCACGTCGCGCACGACCTCCTCGCGTACGCGGGGCAGGTCACCGGCCGTCCGGATGACGGCTATCTCCCGTACGACCTGCGGGTCTCCACCGAGGCGAGCCCGACGCAGGTGCTCACAGTGGTGCGGGCCTGCGCCGGTCTGCTCGCCGCCGCCGTCGACGCGGCCCCGTCTGACACGCGCGCCTGGCACTGGGGCCCGTGCGATCCGACCGGGTTCGCCGCCATGGGTGTGGCCGAGACCCTGCTGCACACGTACGACATCACCCTCGGCCTCGGTGTGCGGTGGCAGCCGCCGCAGCGGTTGAGCGCGCTGGTGCTGCACCGACTCTTCCCGGATGCCCCGCCCGGGGCGGTACCCGAGGTGCTGCTCTGGTTGACCGGGCGCGGTGAGCTGCCGGGTCGGGACCGGCGCACGTCCTGGAGTTGGCACGCCAGGGTGGACTGACGACTAAGCGTGCAGCGAGTGCCGGTGGCCGTCGAGCGGGAAGGGCGGCCGGGCCGGCAACACCTCCTGGAACGCGAAGCCGCACTTCTGCGCCACCCGGCAGGACGCGACGTTGTCCACCTGGTGCAGCAGGTCGAGACGGGCCACCTCAGGGAACCGGTCGAACGCCCAGCGGCTCAGCGCGGTGACCGCGCGCGGGGCGACGCCGCGACCGCGTGCCCACGACGCCGTCCAGTAGCCGACCTCCGGGGCCGGGCGCTCCGGCGTGACCCCCTTGAGCACCACGTTGCCCACCAGCCGGTCGCCGTCGGCCTGCTCTTCGATGACGGCGAAGGTGTACCGCCGGCCGTCGGCCCAGTCGCGCAGTGCGCCTTCCAGCCACCGTCGGGCCTCGGCGGCGGTGGTCACCGGGGCTCTGGTCCAGCGGCGCAGGACCGGATCCCGGTACGCCTGCACGAGCTCATCCAGGTCGTCGGCGCACCAGGGACGCAGTGCGACACCCGGCGTCGAGGGTGTGTCGGGCGTCCGCGATTCGATCAGCATCGGCACAGTCTGCCGTGGTCATGGCCGGGGAGTCAGCCCCGACGGCGGCGCCACAGCTGCCACCAGGTGCGGCGCGGGCGCGACGGCTTCACGACGGTCGCCGGTCCGGTGACGGTCGAGGTGAGCTTGGGGCGGGCCCGTTCGGCGCGCCAGCGGCGCACCACGTCCTCGGTGTTCACCGGGCGCACCGCGACCCGGGGACCGTCGTCGGGGAAGCGCAGCCACGACACGATCTGCACGTTCAGCTGCCCCACGAAGTCGCGGACGGACTGCTCGGTGGGCAGGTCACGGACCTCGTCGGGGACCTGCTCGATGCGCCGGCGCAGTTGCAGCGACGTGGGCAGGAGCAGGTCGCTGGGGAGTGCCTCGCGCTCCAGGAAGCTCTTGATCCACCACGCCTCGTCGTACGGCGCCCCCCGACCGGGGATCGGCTTGCCCATGCCGGGCAGGGCGTCGAACTCGCCGCGCTGAACGGCATCCTGGATCTTCGCCTCCACTGACGCTTCCCACGCCTCGGTCACCGTGCGGCACCTCCCTGGCCACCGTAACGCGCCGCCTCCGGCCGGCGACACGCACTTGCCAGGGGTCAGCGCGTCCGCCACGGTGAGCATTCCCGCCGGTGCCGCTGCCGTTGCACCGAACGCGAGTGGATCACCCCGGATCGCAGGCCACGGCCTGCCAGGTGGCCCTGGGGTGGGATGTTCATCCCGATTACGGTCGGTGTGAGGACTACCGAGCGGGGGAAGCGTCGTGGTGGGTACTGGTGCACTGCTGGGCATCGCGCTGGTGGCGTTGGGGCTGGTGCTCACGCCCGGCCCGAACATGGTCTATCTGGTGTCGCGCTCCGTGGCGCAGGGCCGTCGTGCCGGGTTGGTCTCACTGCTCGGGGTGGCCGCCGGCTTCGGCGTCTACCTGGCGGCGGCGGTCGCCGGGCTGGCCACCGTCTTCGTCCTGGTGCCGACGCTGTACGCGGTGGTGAAGCTGGCCGGCGCCGGCTACCTGCTCTGGCTGGCCTGGCGGACGCTGCGCCCGGGTGGGCACTCGCCGTTCCGGCCCGCGCCGCTGCCGCCGGACCGGCCCCGGCGGCTGTTCACCATGGGCCTGATCACCAATCTGCTGAACCCGAAGATCGCGATCCTCTACGTGTCGCTGCTCCCGCAGTTCATCGACCCGACGCGGGGGCACCTGGCCACGCAGAGCCTGCTGCTCGGTCTGACCCAGATCGTCGTGGCGCTGAGCGTGAACGCGCTGATCGTGCTCAGCGCCGGCTCGCTGGCCGGGTTCTTCGCCCGCCGACCGGTGTGGTTGCGGGTGCAGCGGTGGGTGACCGGCACCGCGCTCGCGGCGCTGGCCGTGCGCATCGCCGCCGACCGCTCGCGCGCGGCGGTCGCCACGCCCTGACCCGGGCGGTCAGCGGCCCCGGTGGCGGTCGAGCATCCCGGCGGCCAGCGGCGCGGCGTCCAGGTCACCGGCGGCGAGCCGGGCGGCGAGGGTACGGCGTACCAGCCGGTCGGCCAACGCGGGCGCATGCCGGCCGACGGCCATCTCCAGCCGGCCGCGGGCGGTGGTCGCCACGTCCCGGGGCGCCCGCCGGGCGGTGGCGGTCCGCAGGATCGCCGCGACCACCCCTTCGACGGGCTCGGGGCGCGACACCCCCCGCAGGGAAAGCCCAGCCTCGGCGGTGCTGTCGTGGATTGGGGAGGCGACCATGCTCGGGTAGACGACGCTGATACCGACGTGGGTGCCCACCTCGTGGCGCAGCGCGTCGGCGTAGGCGACCACTGCCCGTTTGCTCACCCCGTACGCGGCGGCGAGCGGCAGCGGCAACACCGCCATCCGGCTGGCCACGAAGATCACCCGTCCGCGTGCGGTGACCAACGGCGGCAGCGCGGCGGCGGTGGTGCGCCAGGCGGCGAGGAGGTTGACCTCCAGTTGCCGGCGAACCACCTCGTCGGGCGGCAACTCGGCCGGCGCGGGACCACCGACCCCGGCGTTGTTGATCAGCAGGTCGAGCCCGCCGAGCCGGTCGACGGCGGCCCGAACCGCCACCGGTACGGCGTCCGGGTCGGTCAGGTCGCAGCCCAGCACCGGCACGTCGTCGTCGGGACGGGCGTGCAGGTCGAGCCCCACCACTCGGGCGCCGGCCGCGCTCAGCGCGGCGCCGAGGTGGCGGCCGAAGGTCCCGCTCGCCCCGGTGACCAGCACCCGCCGACCGGCCAGTGATCGGCCGCTCACCGGGGTGCCCCCGTTGAGGGCGCCGCGCCGGAGCGGGCGCGGCGGGTTCCGGCGGTCAACTCCCGGGCCAACTCGGCCAGGTAGACGTCGAAGTCCACCCGCATCGCCGGGCGGCGCTGACCCCAGCGGGCGGTCGCGGCCCGCAGTTCGGCCCGGCAGGCGGCGCGCTGTCGCTCCGGGTCGGGCAGCGCGTACCGGCCGGCGAGGTGCGCCGCGATCAGCTTGGCCTGCGCCTCGACCAGGGGAAACGCGGAACCGGTGGACTGCATCAACCCGACGAAGCTCAGCCCTGGGGCGTCGGGGTGGAACACGTGCCGGTACAACGGCAGGGTGTCGGCGCCCCCGGCGAGCAGCGCCGGGTCGAGGAACGGGACGTCCACCCGGTAACCGGTGCACCAGATGATCAGATCGACGCTGTCGCTGCGGCCGTCGGTAAACTCCACCCGGTCGCCGTCGAGGGCGGCGACGCCGGGTCGGGCCTCGACGTCACCGTGGGTCAGCCGCGACAGCAACCCGTCGGAGAGCGTCGGGTGGTCCTGTAGGAAGCCGTGCGTCGGCGCGGGCAGCCCGTAACGGGTGGGGTTGCCGACGGTGGCGCTCAGCATCGTCTGGCTGATGCGTTGACGCAGACGCCACGGCAGCCGGCGGGCCAACGCCCCGTTGAGGGTGTCCGAGGGGCGACCCAGCAAATACTTCGGCACCACCCAGACGCCCCGGCGCAGCGACAGCAGGGTGCGGGTGGCGGCGTACGACGCGTCGACGGCGATGTCCATCGCGGAGTTGCCGCCGCCGACGACCAGGACCCGCCTGCCGGCCAACTGTTCCGGGCCCCGGTAGTCGTGGCTGTGGATCTGCTCGGCGGTACTGGTGCCGGGGTAGCCGGGGTCGGGCAGCCGGGGCACCCGGTTGTGCCCGTTGGCGACGACCACCGCGTCGACGGTGACCTCGACCGGGCCGCTCGGGCCGCTGGCGGCCACCGTCCAGGTGCCGTTGGGGTGCTGGGTGACCCGCTCGACGGTGTGGCGCAGCCGGATGGTGTCGGCCAGCCCGAAACGCGTGGCGTAGTCGGCGAGGTAACCGGCGACACGACGGTGGTCGGGGTAGTCGGGCCAGTCGGTGGGCATCGGGTGGTCGGCGAACTGGGTGCGACCACGGCTGGTGTTGAGGTGCAGCGTGCGGTACGCGGGCGAGTCGGGCGCCCCGTAGACCCAGAGGCCACCGACCTGCGCGGCGGCCTCGAAGCCCACGGTTGGCACGTCGGCGTCGCGTAGTGCCTTGATCGCGGCGAGGCCGGCGGCGCCGGCCCCGATCACCGCCACCCGCTGTGGTACGCCCATTGCCGCCCCCATTAATCCAACGTCCGATGGATAATCGTCGCGCGGCGGCGGCCCGTCAAGGGGTCGGCGATCCGTACAGCCCGTCGAGCAGGCGGTGCACGAACGCCCGGAACTCGCGCCGTTCCCGAGCGCCGGGCGCGCCGGCGGCCAGCGCCACCACGTGCCCGTGCGTCGCCCACACCAGACTCCGCACGGTGATGTGCGGGGTCGGCTCCGCCAGCGCCCCGGTCGCCGCGGCGGCGGTGAGCAGCTCCGCGACCAGCCGGTACAACGGGTCGGCGTAGCGCTGGTCGAGCTCGGCGTGCCGCTGCGGTTCCAACCAGCGGCGCAGCCACAGCGCTGTGGTCTCGGGGCGGTCCTCCAGGAAGTCGACGAAGACGTCGACCAGCTCGTGCAGGGCCCTCAGCGCCGCATCCGGACCGGCGTCGAGAGCGGCACGGGCCTGCGCGGCGGCCTCGGTCAGCACGTCCCGCTCGGCGGCGAACACCCGGGCGAAGCACGCCTCGTAGAGCGCTGCCTTCGTACCCGTGTGGTGCGCGACAGTGGCGACGTCGACCCCGGCGGCGGCGGCGACCTCCCGCAGCCCGACGGCGTCGAAGCCCCGCTCGGCGAAGAGCGCTGTCGCCGCGGTGAGCACCACCTCGCGGGTCGGCCGGGTCTCGTCGCGGCGGGGCCGGCCCGGGCGGCGGCGGGGCATGGTCATGGCCGCCATTCTGCCCCTAGAATCCAGCAACTGTTGGATTGCGGAGAGGATGCGGCGATGACCGGGCTGGACCGGCGGCCCGCGGCCGCCACCGACGAGACGCTGCCGCGCGGCCCGCTGGCGGGCTTCGCGGCCGGCTCGCTCGGCATGGGTGTCTGGGTGACAGTGCCCGGCCTGCTGCTGCTCTACTTCCTCACCGACGTGCTGGCCGTCGGGCCGTGGCTGGCCGGACTGGCGCTGCTGCTGCCGAAGATCGCCGACGTGCTGCTGCACCCCTGGGTGGGGCACCGCGCCGACGTCGAGCAGACCCGACGCGGCGACCGTCGTCGCCTGCTGCTGCTCGGCTGCGCCCTGCCGGTCGCGTTCGCCGCGCTCTTCGCGGTGCCCGGCGGCCTGACCGGCGCGCCGGCCGCGGCGTGGGTGGCGGTGTTCTTCATCGCCGGCAACCTGCTCTTCGCCGCCTACCAGGTCCCCTACCTGTCCACACCGGCCGACCTGCGCATCGGCTACCACGAACGCACCCGGCTGATGGCGTTCCGGATGGTGGTGCTGACCCTGGGCATCCTGGTCTCCGGGCTGCTGGCCCCGTTGCTCACCGGCGGCGACGCCGCGACGCGGGACGGCTACCAGCGGATGGGCGTGGTCCTGGCGGTGGGGATGCTGGCGGCCATGCTGGTCGGTGTCGCCGGCATCGCCCGGCTGCGCGGGTCCGCCCCGGTCAGCACCGCTTCCGGGCACGGCGGGTGGCGGGCGTTGCGCACGGCGCTGCGCGACAGGCAGTTCCGGTGGCTGGTCGCCGCGTACCTGGCGATGTCCACCACCACCCACCTGGTGCTCGCCGGGGTGCCCTACTACGCCGAGTACGAGCTGCGCGCCCCGGGCCTGACCACGGTGCTGGTGGCCGCGTTCGTGGCGCCGGCGCTGCTGGTCACCCCGGCCTGGCTGGTGGTGGCCCGCCGCGTCGGCAAGCAGCGGGCGTTGCTCGGCGCGCAGGGCGCGTTCGCGATCGGCTCGCTGGTGTTGGCGGTGGGCCGACCGGCCGGCCTGCCGGTGCTGGTCGCCGCGGTGGCGGTGCTCGGGGTGGCGTTCGCCGGCATGCAGCTGCTGCCGTTCTCGATGCTGCCCGACGTGATCCGCGCCGCCAGCAACGCCGGCAGCACCGGGGCCGGCACCTACACCGGGGTGTGGACGGCCACCGAGGCCACCGGGGCGGCCCTGGGCCCGTACGCGTACGCGCTGTGCCTGACAGTGGGTGGTTTCGTGGCCTCGACCGCCGGTGAGTCACCGGTGCAGCCGGACGCCGCGCTCGCGGCGGTCCGCTACGGCTTCGGGTTGCTGCCGGCGGTGGCGATGCTCGCGGCGCTGCTGCTGCAACGCCGCTACACCCTGGACGCGACGGCCCGGGCCGCGAGCTGATCGGCCGGCACTAGACTTCGCCCTCGATGGACGCCCAGCCCAGCACCACCGAGACCCGCCCGTGCGCCCACTGTGGAGCGCCGGTGCCGCAGCGTGTCGGCGCGGGTCGACCGTTTCGCTACTGCCGCGACAACGACGGCGCCTGCCAGCGCGCCTCCCGCAACAGCCGGATGCGCCACCGCAACGCCCCCGGTCTGCCCGGGCAGGTGGCCCGCACCTGGGAGGCGGTGGACCGACTCGACCAGATCGTCGAGACGTTGACCGAGTCGCTGCACGCCGAGCTGTCCCCGGTGGGTGTGCAGCGGCAGCTCGCACAGGTCCGCGCGGAGGCCGCCACCGAGATCGCGGCGGCGCAGACTGAACGCGACGAGGCCCGCGACGACGCCGAGACCGCGGCGGCCGACGCGGCGCGCGCCCGCGAGCAGGCCCGCGGGGCCCGCGCCGAGGCTGACGACGCCCGCCAGCGCGCCGAGCTGGGGCAGCGGCAGGTCACCGCCGCCGACGAGCGGGCGCGGCACGCTGAGGCCGCCCGCGACCAGGCGCGCCACGATGCCAGCGCCGCCGAGGCGCTGCGCGCCCAGGCCGAACGCGACCGCGACCAGGCCCGGGCCGAGGCGCGGGACATGCGCACACAGCGTGACGCCGATCGGCAGCGGGTGGCCGACCTGGGCGTGGAACGCGACGCGCTGCGCGCCGAGGCCGAACGGGCCAGCCGCGCCGCCGCCGAGGCGACCGAGCGGGCCGGGCGGTGGCAGGCCGAGGTGCAGGACGTCCGGAGACCGGAAGAGCGGCGGGG
>NZ_JAKKFH010000023.1 GCF_022230925.1 Micromonospora alfalfae
TCATTTTTTTTTGAATGCTCACCGGACCACCGTGACCTCCCCCCTTTCCCCACCCGACGCCCTTCCGACCTGCCGGCACGCACCGCGCACCCCGCGCCCCGGCTCATGATCGTGCTCGATCCAGGAAGTAGTGGCCTCCCCGTCTAGGGAGGCCACTACTTCCATGTTCGAGCACGATCATCGTCAGCGGGGGGAGCGCGAGCGTGCCCGCAGAGCGGCCCGGACCTCGGCGAGAAACCCATCGAAGTCGTCCCGGAGGCGCTTGGCGGTCAGGTGCAGCACGATCCACTCGCCGCCGAGCAGTCGGTTGAGGCGTTGCCGGTCCCGATGGAACTGCTCGGGGTCGTCGTGCCAGAGGCCGTCGTACTCCACCGCGACCTTGAACTGCGGCCAGGCCAAATCCAGGCGGGCCACGAATCGGCCCTGCTCGGCCACTACCCACTGAGTCTCCGGTCTCGGCAGGCCGGCCAGCACCAGCCCGACCCGGGTGCGGGACTCCTGAGGGGACTCAGCTCCCGCGTCGGCGAGGTCGACCGCGCGTAGCAGCGATCGCCAGCCGCGTCGACCGGCCCGGCTCAGCGCGTACTCGCGCAGGTCTGGCACGGTCGTCTGCCGCTTGGCCAGCATGGCGTCGATGACGACCACCGCCTCGATCACATCAAGCCAACGGGCCAGGTCCCAGCAGGTACGCGCCGGGCTGGTCACCGTGACGCCGGCCCGGTCCACGGTGTCGCCGGAGTCGATCTCCCCGTGGTGGACCCGGATGCCGGCGCTCGGGCCGATCCGGCTGGCGGCGGGAACGAGGACGTCGACCGGCTCGCTCGCGTTGGGCTTCCCGCAGCCGTACAGGCCGGCGGCAGCGCGTCCTGCGATGGCCGCACCGGGTGGGACCAGCCAGCGTCCGACGGCGGTGCATCTGATGGTGTGGGTGACCGCGATCTGGGCATCGGCGTAGACGTCGCGGAAGAGCGGTCGCCACGCCGAGCTGCGTAGCTCATTGCGGGTCAGTAGGCCTCGCGAGACGGCGGTCGAGCCACGGAAGACCCGACCCCGTAACTGCGGCGGCCGACGAGGAATTTTCGGCATGGGCCTCAGGCTGGCCGAACCTCCCCGCGTCACGCTGCCCCTGTGGATAACCACAGCCACCACACCGGCGCCGATGCGCGTCGTTATCCCCATGATCGCGCTCGAACATGGATGTAGTGGCCTCCGCTTTTCGGGAGGCCACTACATCCTGGATCGAGCGCGATCTTGCCGGGCGGGCGCGTGGTGCGTGGCGCGTGGGCGTGGGGCGTGGGCGTGGAGCGCATTGGCCGTGGCGCGGAGCGCCTGGGGCGCGGCGCGTGGCGCGTGCGGCATGGGCCTGGCGCGTGGCCCCTGGGGCATGGGCGTGGCGCGTGGAGTGCGTTTGGCGTGGGCGTGGAGGGCGTTGGGGCGTGGGCGTGGGCGTGGGGCGTGGGGCGTGGGGCGTGGGGCGTGGGCGTGGGCGTGGGCGTGGGCGTGGGGCGTGGAGGGTGGGGGCGGGTTAGGCGGCGGTGGACCAGATGGCGCGGAAGGCGGCGGCTTCACCGGAGAGCCATCGTTCGATCTGGTCGGGCTTGGCGTCGGTGGGCATGCGGTGGGCCAGGCCGCGGCGGACGTCGACCAGGACCGGCTCGGCGTGCGGGAGCACAGCGTCCATGTGTCGGGCCATCAGGTGCAGGGTGGCGAGCACCGACTCCTCGCTCGGTGGGGTCTCGTCGAAGTGCAGGCGGACCGCTTCGGCGCGACCGTCGGCGTGGCGTACCCCGAAATGGGGGTTGATCTTGACGGGCAGGTCGCCCAGCATGGCCAGGGCGTCGCGGGTCTGGGCGAGATCGACAGCGGCCGGCTCGCCGAGGGAGTGCAGCCAGGTAGTGGCACCGGGAACGAGCGCCTGGTAGAGCGGGCGCCACCGCGGCTTGACGATGTCGGCCACCCCGGCAAGGTGCGTGCCGCCGGTGTGGAAGGCGATGTCGGCCTTGAGCGCCTTGACGAACTGGCCGTGCGGGTTGAAGCCGGACCGGCTGGCGCGCTGCTTGCGCAGCCCGCCCACGAAGGTCGCCTTGGTGGGGCCGGTGCGGTCGACGTAGCGGGTGAAACCGAGCAGTGTCGCGTAGGGGGTGAGGGGCGTGGAGGCGGGAGCGGTCACGGGCGTCCTCCCGGATCGTAATCCTGCAGGTCAGGAACTCGATTAGTACATACATTCTAATCGACAGGTCTGACATCGCCCAGCCAGAGAAGGGGTGCGGAAGACGCGACAAAAGGGAGTCGTCCGGCGTTCGGACGACTCCCTTCTGAGACGCTTGCTAGAGCTGGCCGACGTCGGTGATCCGCACGACCGCCGCACCGACCTCGTCCGAGGCCACCAGGTCGATCTCGGCGCTGATGCCCCAGTCGTGGTCGCAGTCCGGGTCGTCGAAGATCTGCCGTACGGTCCACCGCTCCCGGCCCTGCTCGATCATGAGCAGCGCCGGACCGCGGGCGTCCGGCCCGACCCCGATCGAGTCGTACGCCTCGAAGTACGGCGCCAGGGCGTCGGCCCACGCGTCGTAGTCCCAGCCGTCCTCGGCGTCCAACTCGGCGAGCAGGTCCCAGCGGCGCAGCGCGGCCAACTCGACGCGGCGGAACAGCGCGTTGCGCACCAGTACCCGGAACGCCCGCGCGTTGCGGGTCACCGCCGGTGGCCGATCGGTCAGGGCGGCGTGCGCCTGGGCGACCTCGGCCACGTCGGACGGGTTGCGCAGCCGCTCCCACTCGTCGATGAGGCTGGAGTCGACCTGGCGGACCAGCTCGCCCAACCACTCGATGAGGTCGATCAGCTCCTCGGTCTTGGCGTCCTCGGGCACTGTCTGGCGCAGCGTCTTGTACGCGTCGGCCAGGTAGCGCAGGACGAGACCCTCCGAGCGGGTCAGCCCGTAGAACTGCACGTACTCGGTGAAGGTCATGGCCCGCTCGTACATGTCGCGGACGACGGCCTTGGGGGAGAGCTGGTGGTCGGCGACCCAGGGGTGACCCTGCCGGTACATCTCGTACGCGGCCTCCAGCAGCTCGGCCAGGGGCTTCGGGTGGGTCACCTCGTCGAGCAGTTCGAGGCGCGCCTCGTACTCGATGCCCTCTGCCTTCATGGCGGCGACCGCCTCGCCGCGCGCCTTGAACTGCTGCGCGGAGAGAATCTGCCGGGGGTCGTCCAGGATCGACTCGATGACGCTCAGCACGTCGAGCGGGTACGACGGGGACTCGGCGTCGAGCAGCTCGATGGTGGCCAGCGCGAGAGGGGAGAGCGGCTGGTTGAGGGCGAAGTCGAGCTGGAGGTCGACGGTGAGCCGGATCCGCCGGCCGGTCTCGTCCGGCTCGGGCAGCTCCTCGACTACCCCGCCGGCACGCAGGGCCCGGTAGATGGCGATCGCCCGGCGGATGTGCCGACGCTGCGCGGCCGGCTCCTCGTGGTTGTCGGTGAGCAGGTGCCGCATCGCGGTGAACGCGTCCCCGGGCCGGCCGATGACGTTGAGCAGCATCGAGTGGCTGACCTGGAAGCTGGAGGTCAGTGGTTCCGGCTCGGCGTCGACGAGTCGGTCGAAGGTGGGCTGGCCCCAGCCGATCGAGCCCTCCGGCGGCTTCTTGCGGACCACCTTGCGCCGCTTCTTCGGGTCGTCACCGGCCTTGGCGAGAGCCTTCTCGTTGTCGATGACGTGCTCCGGGGCCTGCACCACGACCCGGCCGATGGTGTCGTAGCCGGCCCGGCCGGCCCGCCCGGCGATCTGGTGGAACTCCCGGTTCTTCAGCAGCCGGGTACGGACCCCGTCGTACTTGGACAGGCCGGTGAACAGCACAGTGCGGATCGGCACGTTGATGCCGACGCCGAGGGTGTCGGTGCCGCAGATGACCTTGAGCAGGCCGGCCTGGGCGAGGGTCTCCACCAGGCGGCGGTACTTGGGCAGCATGCCGGCGTGGTGCACGCCGATGCCGTGCCGGACCAGTCGGGACAGCGTCTTGCCGAAGCCGGCGGTGAACCGGAAACCACCGATCGCCTCGGCGATCATGTCCTTCTCGGCGCGGGTGCAGACGTTGACGCTGGTCAGCGCCTGGGCGCGTTCCAGCGCGGCGGCCTGGGTGAAGTGCACCACGTACACCGGGGCCTGCTTGGTCTCCAGCAGCTCCTCCAGCGTCTCGTGCAGCGGCGTCATCGCGTACGAGAAGATGAGCGGGACCGGCCGCTCCGCAGTGCGCACGACGGCGGTCGGCCGCCCGGTGCGCCGGGTCAGGTCGTCGACGAAGCGGGTGGTGTCCCCCAGGGTGGCGGACATCAGGATGAACTGGGCCTGCGGCAGCTCGATGATCGGCACCTGCCACGCCCAGCCCCGGTCGGGCTCGGCGTAGAAGTGGAACTCATCCATGATCACCTGGCCGACGTCGGCCTTCGTGCCCTCGCGCAGCGCCAGGTTCGCCAGGATCTCCGCGGTGCAGCAGATGATCGGGGCGTCGGCGTTGACGCTGGCGTCGCCGGTGAGCATGCCGACGTTCTCGGCGCCGAAGACCTCGCAGAGCGCGAAGAACTTCTCCGACACCAATGCCTTGATCGGCGCGGTGTAGAAGGTCGTCCGGCTGTCGGCGAGGGCGGCGAAGTGCGCGGCGATCGCCACCAGGCTCTTACCCGAGCCGGTGGGCGTGTTCATGATCAGGTTGGCGCCGGAGACGATCTCGATGACCGCCTCTTCCTGATGGGGGTAGAGGTCGAGGCCGCGCTCCTTCGCCCAGCCGGCGAACGCGTCGAAGAGGGTGTCGGGGTCGGCGCTTGTCGGCAGCGCGGCGGTGAGCGTCATAGCCTGTCCATGGTGCCTGGATCATGCCCCGGTACGCCAACCCGGCCCGCACCGGACCCCCGTCCGGGCGTCCCGAATGCGTCGCCGCGTTGTGGTTCGGGCGTTTCGCCGGTCACCGTCGGCGGTACAGCAGGTCGGCGACCGGCCGACCGGCCGTGATCGCCCGTCGCTCGAACTTCGTCACCGGGCGGTGCGCCGGCCGCGGCGCGAAGCCGCCGTACGCGTCCACCAGCTCCGGGTCCGCCTCCAGGGTCTCCCGCATCGCCTCGGCGTACTCGGCCCAGTCGGTCGCGCAGTGCAGCATGCCGCCGGACCGCAGCCGGGACCGCAGCAGCGCCACGTGCGCCGGCTGGATGATCCGCCGCTTGTGGTGGCGGGTCTTCGGCCACGGGTCCGGGAAGAAGATGTGTACAGCGTCCAACACGCCCTCGGACAAGCCGCTGACCAGTGACAACGCGTCGCCCTCCGCCACCCGTACGTTGCGCAGGCCACCGCGCTCCACCAGGTCGAGCAGGTTGGCGATTCCCGGCGTGTGCACCTCCACCGCCAGATAATCTCGATCCGGGTCGGCGGCAGCCATCGCAGCGGTGCTGTCGCCCATGCCCGAGCCGATCTCCAGCACCACCGGCGCCCGGCGACCGAACAGGTCGGCCAGGTCGACGGGCAGCACAGGTCCGTCCGGCACGTCCAGGCCGTACACGGGCCAGAGCCTGCTCAGCGCGTCGGTCTGCCGGTCGCTCATCCGACCCCGGCGGGGGTGGAACGTGCGGATCGTCCGGCTCGCGGGCGGGACGGCGGGGTCATGGTCGGTGGCTGTCACAGCGACCCGAGCGTACGCGACGCCGCCGGCGGATCGGATGTGATGTGCGACCGGAAATGAGAGGATCCAACTGGTACGGCAGGTCGGGTGTTCCACCGCCCGACCCGGCCGCACGGCGTCGAGAGGGGGCATCGTGACAGTGACCCGCGGCGTCGTGACCCTGTCGCTGGTGACCGTGCTGGCCGGCCCCCTGTTGACCTCCACGCCCGCCCTCGCCGCGCCTGCCGCAGTCGCTCTTGCGTCCCCGTCTGCCGTCGCCGGTCTTGCCGCGCCCGAGCGGGCCGTCGCCGTCGGGCTTGCGCCGCAGCCCGGAGGGCCGCCCGGCGGAGCGCCCCAACCGACGCCGGCGGTGGACATCTTCGTCGAGGTCAGCCCCAGCACTGTGCAGCCCGGTTACCTGGTCGGCATCCGGGCCAGTTGTCGGGACAACTCGGTGGGCGCCACGGTGGTCTCCGACGCCTTCGGGGCGGTCGGCGTGCAGCCGCAGCGCGGGGTGCTCACGGCCGCGCCGATGGTCCGCGAGCGCACCCGCCCCGGCAACTACCGGGTCAAGCTGGAGTGCCGCGACGGCGAGACCGCCTCGACGATGCTCCAGGTGGTGAAGAAGGTCCCCGTCCAGCCCAGCCGTGGTCCGGCGACCGGCTTCGGGGGGAGCACCGGCGGGATGACCGGCAGGCTGCTGCTGCCCGGCGGCGCGGCACTGATCATCACCGGTCTGATCGTCGCCGTGATGGCGCTGCGCCGCCCCCGAGCCGCCGCGCGTCGCTGAGGCCGCCATGACGATCTTCCGCCCCACGCCGCCGCCGGCCGGTTCACGCCCGCCGTCGCCTGGTCGTCCCGCCTCGCCGCCGGACGCTGCCCGTCACCCGTTCGCCGGCCGTCCCGCCTCGCCGCCGGAAGTTGCCCGCCAGCCGTTCGCCGGCCGCCCCGCCTCGCCGCCCGATGACGTTCGGCTGCCCTTGGACGACGGTTGGCCGGGCGACCGCCCGCCAAGGCCCCACCGCTCGCTGGATCCTGACCGCTCGCCGGAACCAGACCGCTCGCCGGATCCCGACCGCCCGTCGGTGGCCGCGCGTCCGCCGACCGCCGTCGCCCCCCGGCGTAGTCGTCCCTCCGGCCGCAGCCCCTGGTCCGTACCGTTGGCTGTGGTGTTGGTGTTGGTCGGGGTCTTCGCCACCGGGGCCGGGCTGGGTCGTTCGGTGGGCCCGTTCGACCTGGCCCCGACCGGCGGCGACCGTCCGGCTCGCACCGAGTCGGTCGGCTTGTCGGCCAGTCGGCCGGTGCGCCTCTCGGTGCCGGCGATCAAGGTGACCGCGCCGGTGGCGCCCGTCGGGCAGGCGCGGGACGGCTCGATCGCCGTGCCGCCGTTGGAACGGCACAACGAGACCGGCTGGTACGACCAGGGCCCCACGCCCGGTGAGCCTGGCCCTGCGGTGATCGTCGGGCACGTGGACACGAAGACCGGTCCGTCGGTCTTCTACGACCTGGGCAAGCTGCACCCCGGCGACCTGATCGAGGTGGCCCGGGCGGACGAGTCGGTGGTGGTGTTCCGGGTCGACACCGTGGAGCACTTCCCGAAGGACCAGTTGCCCGCCGAGCGGATCTACGGCCACGACGGGCCACCCGGGCTGCGGTTGATCACCTGCGGCGGGCAGTTCATCGGGGGCCGTACCGGCTACGCCGACAACGTCATCGCCTTCGCCACCCTCCAGTCCTCCCGCAAGTCCTGAGGTCGACCCCGGCCTGGCCGGCGGGGCCGTTCCGCTCGTCTGGCCGTCGGTCTGTCCGCTCGGCCGACCCTCGGCCGCTGCCGTTGATCGACTCGGGATCATTGACGTCGCGGTATCGGGCCGGCCGGGACACCCCGGTTTCAGTGAACCCGAGTGGATCAAGTCGGCGGGAGCGCCGGGGCAGCGTCGGCGGCGGGCGCCGGGGGCAGCGTCGGCGGGAGCGCCGGGCAGCGTCGGCGAGGGCCCCGGGGACAGCGTCGGCGTCAGCTCAGGAACGACAGGAGTTGACTGGTGGTCTCGTCGGGGGCTTCCTCCGGAATGAAGTGCCCGACCGGGACCGGCTCGCCGCGTACGTCGTCGGCCCACTCCCGCCAGATCGCCAACGGGTCGTCGTAGAGCTTCGCTACCTGGCCGCGTTGGCTCCAGAGAAACAGCACCGGGCAGGCGATCTTCCGGTTTCCGCGATCCGCCTCGTCCTGCTGGTAGTCCAGCGTCGCTGCGGCGCGGAACTCCTCGCAGATCGCGTGCACAGTGGCGGGGTCGCTGAACTGCTTGACGTACGCCGCCCGGACCTCGGCGGGGAAGGCGTCCTTCACCTCGGGCCAGGTGTCGAGCATGAAGTCGACGAGCACCGTGGGTGCCGCGTCGATGAACTGCTCGGGCACCGGCGCCGGTGCCGCCAGGAAGGACCAGACCCAGTAGGAGAGGCTGAACGTCCGGTCGGCGCGGTTGTACACGTCGCCGATGGGGACCACGTCCATCACGGCCAGTCGGGTGACGGCGTCCGGTTCGTCAAGCGCGAGCCGGTACGCGCAGCGCGCCCCCCGATCGTGGCCGACGAGTCGGAACTGCTCGTGGCCCAGGCTCCGCATCACCGCGATCTGGTCGCGGGCGATGGCGCGCATGCTGTACGGCTCGTGATCCGGAGTGCTCGGCGGCTTGCCGCTGTCACCCCAGCCCCGCAGGTCGGTGGCGACGACTGTGTAGTGCTCGGCGAGCCGTGGCGCGACCTGGTGCCACATGAGGTGCGTCTCGGGGATGCCGTGCAGCAGCAGAACGGGCGGCCCGCTTCCGCCGCGGCGTCCGTGGATCGTCGCGCCGGGCGTCTCGATGTCGAACTCTTCGAAGCCGTCGAACATGACCAGGGTCCCCCGTGCCTTGGGATGCGCCCTGAACGAACGGCGTGGAATGGCTGGCAGGGCGACTGGTGGCCGACTACCGCTCGGTCTGCCTCGACGCTATCAACGGCGACAGCCGGTCCGGCGCGATTCGGCTGCGGTGCTGGCTTGGGCACATCTGTGGGTGTGGCGGCGTGGTTCCGACGTACCGGCGAACTTCGCCATCGATCTCCCGACTTCCGCTTGACTTCAACCAGCATTCAGGTCCTAGCGTCGCGGACACGAGGTATGGAAGCGGGTCCGAAGCACTGGACCGCGGCTGATCGGAGACATACGTGCGGGCGATCCAGGTTTCTGAGTATGGAGGGCCAGAGGTTCTGATCCTGGTGGACCTGCCCGATCCGCACGCGAGGGAGGGGGAGGTCATTGTTCGGGCCGAGGCCGTGGACACGATCTACCTTGAGACTCAGATCCGCGGTGGCTGGGGTGGGATGTTCGGTGTCACCCCGCCGTACGTACCGGGCGGCGCAGCGGCGGGAACGGTGGTCTCCACCGGTCCAGGCGTCTCTGGGTCCTGGCTTGGCCGCCAGGTCGTTGCGGGTGCCGGGACGCGGGGTTCATACGCTGAACTGGTTCGGGCCAGCGTCGACCGGCTGGTGCCGGTCCCCGACGGACTGAGTCGGCGGGAAGCGGCTGCTCTCGCACACGACGGCGTGACCGCCATGGGCATCGTCGACGGTGTCGGCGTCAAGCCGGGCGACCGGGTCCTGATCCTGGGGGCCGCGGGCGGCATGGGAACGCTGCTTGTTCAGCTCGCACACCGTCTCGGTGCGCAGGTCGTGGGAGCGGCCCGTGGCGCGGACAAGCTCACACTGGTACGACGGCTCGGCGCCGACGCTGTCGTCGACTACGCGGGTGACGGATGGACCGACGCGGTACGCGAAGCCCTCGGCGGTCTGTCTGTCGATGTGCTGCTGGACGGTGTCGGGGGAAAACTCGGCAGCGACGCCTTTCACCTGGTGGCCGACGGCGGGCGGGTGTCGGCCCATGGGGCGGCGAGTGGCGAGTTCGCCACGATGGACCTGTCGAGTTCGCGGGCGCGCGGCATCGACCTGCACGGCATCGTGGATGTCCAGTTCGAGGCGCCGGAGATGGTGCGGCTCGCGAGCAGGGCCCTGACCGAGGCGGTGGAGGGGCGGATACGCCCGGTGATCGCACGCGAGTACCCACTGTCCTCCGCGGCTGACGCTCACCGCGCGATGGAGGCGCGCTCGATTCCGGGCAAGGCCCTCCTCATTCCGTGAGGCGGGTTGCGTTACTCCCGGGGTTGATCGACACGGGATCCTTGATGTCGGGGTCCCACTGACGCGGACACCCCGGTTTCAGCGAAACGGAGTGGATCAAGCCGCGTCGGCGCCCTGAGGCGGCGCTCCTAGGGCTGGGGGACGTGCAGCGCCACCTCGAACTCCAGCAGGCTGGCGCCGGTGGAGACCGGTGGGCGGGGCTTGTCGCCGGGGGTGGCGGCGTGGGCGGCGCGTGACGGGCCGGCGGCCCACGCCTGGAATGCTTCTTCGCTCTCCCACTTGGTGTAGACGAAGTAGCGGGTCTCGCCGGCCACCGGGCGGAGGAGTTCGAAGCCGAGGAAACCGGGGGAGTTCTCCACAGCGCCGGCCCGCGCGGCGAACCGCTTCTCCAACTCCGCGCCGCCACCGGGCGGGACGTCGATTGCGTTGATCTTCACGACTGCCATCTGCCCACCCTAGCCACTCAGAACGCCTCGACCGCCGGGACCAGGTCCACGTCGACAACGATCGGCGCGTGGTCGGAGGGGCCCTTGCCCTTGCGGGCCTCCCGGTCCACGTACGCGGCGCGGACCGCGCGGGCGAACGGCGCGGACGCGTACACCAGGTCGATTCTCATGCCCTTGTTCTGGTGGAACATGCCGGCCCGGTAGTCCCAGTAGGTGAAGGGGTGCGGGCCCTTCATCGGGGTCGGCACGACGTCGCTGAGGCCCAGGTCGCGCAGCGCCGCGAGGGCAGCCCGCTCGGCCGGGGTGACGTGCGTGGAGTGGGTGAAGACCGCCGGGTCCCAGACGTCGGCGTCGGTCGGGGCGACGTTGAAGTCGCCGCAGACCGCCAGCGGCAACTCGCTGGCCAGTTCGGTGTCCAGCGCGTCGCGCAGGGCCGCGAACCAGGCCAACTTGTACGCGTAGTGCGGGTCGTCCGGCGTCCGGCCGTTGGGCACGTACACCGACCAGACCCGCACCCCGTCGCAGGTGGCGGAGATGGCCCGCGCCTCGGGCTCGGGGAAGCCGGGTTCACCGGCGAACCCGACCCGGACGTCGCCCAGCCCGACCCGGGACAGGATGGCCACCCCGTTCCACCGGCCGTCGCTGTGGCTGGCCACGGTGTAGCCGAGCGCGCCGACCTCGGTCACCGGGAAGGCGCCGTCAGGGCATTTCGTCTCCTGCAGGCAGACGACGTCCGGCCCGGTGTCGGCCAGCCACTCCAGCAGCCGGGGTAGGCGGGCCTTCACCGAGTTGACGTTCCAGGTCGCCAGGCGCATGCCCCCAGCCTGCCGTATCCGCCGCCGCGACGCCCTGTCAGCTGCCCGGGGTGTCGCCGGGACGGGTCTGTTCGGCCAGGAACCGTTCCAGTTCGGCGCCGAGTTCGTCGGCGGTGGGCAGCGGGCCGGCATCCGGGGCGAGCAGGCTCTTCTCGCCCCGACCTCGGGCGAACGCGTCGTACTGCTCCTCCAGGGCCTGGACCAGGGCCGCGGCGTCCTCGGTCTGCGCTACCTGCCGGTCGATCTCCACCCGGACCACCTCGGCGGCCGAGCGCAGCCCGTCGCCGGGCAGCAGCAGGCCGGTGCTGCGCGACACCGAGGTGAGCAGCACCTCGGCGGCCGCCGGGTATTCGGTCTGCGCCACGTAGTGCGGCACGTGGGCGGCGAAGCCCAGCGCGTCGCGGCCTTGCTCGCCGAGGCGGAACTCCAGCAGGTGACCGACGCTGCCGGGCACCTGGACGCGCTGCAACCAGGGCTCGTAGCCGGCGATCAGCTCGGGGCGGGTGGCGTGCGCTGTCACCCCGGTCGGCCGGGTGTGCGGGACGGCCATCGGGATCGAGTTGAGCCCCACTGTGAGTCGGACGTCCAGCCGGGCGGCGAGCCCGGCCACGGCGGCCACGAAACGTTCCCACTGCAGGTCCGGTTCGGGGCCGGTGAGCAGCAGGAACGGGGTCTCGTCGTCGTCCTGTAGCAGGTGCAGCTCCAGCTTGGGCGCGTCGACGCTCTCCCAGTGGTCCTCGACGAAGGTCATCACCGGTCGTCGCGATCGGTAGTCGAAGAGCTGGTCGACGTCGAACGTGGCGATCGGCCGACCCTCCAGCGAGGTGAGTAGCTGCTCACGCGCCAGTCGGCTGGCGTTCCCGGCGTCCACGAACCCGGTGAGGGCCTGGATCAGGACCGGCTGCCCGAGGTCGGGCAGATCGTCGGTGAGCTGGTAGAGCTCGTGTGGGTCGAGCACCGGTGCGGACCTCCCTGAAATGTGCCTGCGGGGCGCCGTCGCGACGGAGGGCACCCGTTCGGGCAACGTACCCGCCATCCTGGCGCATTCCTGCGTCGGGCGATCCGTTGGCCGGGTGGTGGGCGTGACCGGACTAATCGGCTGTTTACGCCTCCAGGTTGAGCCTCGTGGCCGAACGGCCGAGGGGCGGTTCGGCCCAAAGGCCGAGTTTGTCGATCATGTCAGGCTCGGCGGCGGAATGGTCGGTACTGTCCGGGCTTGTGCCGGTCCGCGTGCGGCGCCAGCTTCATCCGGTACGCGAGGTGCGTTCCCCGGGCGGGTCACCGCGCCCCGTTCGTCCACCAGTACGGCTCCGATCTGTGTCGAGTGCCACGTGATCACCGTGCGTGATCAGGGTTTCCACCTGCCTAGCCTCGGTTGATGCGTGACGACGGCACCCTCGACGACCCGTACGCCCCGAGCAGGCCCACTGCCGATACGGAGGATGGCACCTCAACCGAACGGACAACCGCTGCGAGCCGGCTCCGGGCGTACGCCCGGGACCTGAGCGGTCGACGCCGGGCACAGCTGGCGCTGGCCACCGGTGTGGTGTGCTGCCTCGGTCTGACCGCCGTCGTCCAGGTTCGGAACGACGACGCCGACGCGGCGACCCGTGGATCGCTTTCCAGCTCCGAGTTGGCGCAGCGCGCCGAGCAGCAACGTGCCTCCCGTTCCCTCGACCGCACGGCTGCCCCGAGCCTCTCCGCCGCCCCGTCCGCCACGGCGAGCCCTGCCGACCCGGACACCACCGCGTCGGCCCGCAAGGCCGCTCCGGCTCGCCCGACCGACCCGGCCCCCGTCGCCGGGCTGGACGAGGACCAGATGGAGAACGCCGAGGCGATCGTCCGTACCGGCCGCAAGATGGGTGTGCCGCGCCGGGGTCTGGTGATCGCGGTGGCCACCGCCATGCAGGAGAGCAATCTCTACAACGTGGCCAGCGGCGTGCTGCCCGAGTCGCAGGACTATCCGCACCAGGGCGTCGGCTGGGACCACGACTCGGTCGGGTTGTTCCAGCAGCGTTCCAGCAGCGGTTGGGGCCCGGTGGGGCGGCTGATGGACCCCGAGTTCGCCACCCGGCAGTTCCTCAGCGCGCTGGAGCAGGTGCCCGGCTGGCAGCGGATGCGGCTCACCGACGCCGCCCAGGCGGTACAGGTCTCCGCGTACCCCGAGCACTACCAGCAGCACGAGTGGCGGGCCGCCCGGGTCGTTGACGCCATCGTGCCGGCGGGGCGGTAACCTACCGCCCACTATGGACGGTCAGGGTTGGGGCTGTCGCATCCCGGGTACATGTGTTGCGGGTTCGAGGTACACATGACTACGGGACCATCGACAGGAGGACGCCATGTCACTGATGCAGCGGATCACCACGTTCCTGAGATCGCCGAAGGGGCAGCAGTTGGTCGAGCGGGGTCGTCGAGAGATGGCCAAGCCGGGCAACCAGCAGAAGCTGAAGGGGTTGGCGGCTCGACTGTCCAACCGCCGCCGCTGACCGCTCCATCGGCCGCCCTGTCCACCGTTTCCACCCCTGGGGAGACCTGGTGACCGACACTCCGCCCGTCGGCGGTCAATCCGCCGCCCCTACTCCGCAGCCGTCCGTCGACCTGCCGGCCGGGCCGGTGGACGCCCCCGAGGGTCCGCCGGCCCGGCTCTGGGACCGGATGCGTGACGACCCGCAGTACGCGCCGGAGCACCTTGCCCTGGAGGCGGTGCGCCGCCTCGGGCCGGAAGCCGTGCAGTGGGCCGTCCGTGCCCGGGCCGAGCAGCCCGGGGTTTCCGCCGACGTCCTGGCCGACCAGGCGGCCCGCAAGTTCGTCAACCTGGCCCGACTGTCCGGCGCGGTCTCCGGCGCGGCCGGGCTGCCCGGCGCCGTGATCGACGTGGGCGTGCTGGCCTGGACCCAGGCGCGGATGGTGCTGCACATCGCCGCCGCGTACGACGTCGACGCCCTGCACAGTGACCGCGCCACCGACCTGCTGGTGCTCCAGCGGGTGCACAAGGTCGCCGAGAGCGCCCGGCTGGCGCTCGGCGTGGCCGCCGGCCGGGAACGCGCCGACGCGCTCTTCGGCCTGGGCGGCCAGCGTCCGCTCGGTCGGGTCATGCTGCAACTCGGCATCCGGCTGGCCCAGATGGCCGGCGTCCGGGCCGCGAAACGGATGGTCGCCAAGATCGTCCCCGGTGCGGCCATCGTGCTCGGCACCTGGGCCAACTCGTCGGCCACAAAGGACCTCGCCCAGCGGTCCCGGGCCCTCTACGGCACCCGCGGCAACTCCGTCCCCGAGCCGCGCCAACCCTGACGGACCCGTCCGGGGTCGTCAGCTGGCCAGGCCGGAGGAGCGCCAGGTCACCTCGGCGATGCGGCCCTGGCCGGTGGCGTTGGGGTGGAACCAGTCCAGCGGGTTGAGCAGGTCCAGGGTGAACCGGACCTTGTGCAACGCGCCGCCGTCGTGCCGGCACCGGGATCCGTACGCCCGGCAGGCCGCCTTCAGCTCGGCGTTGTACGCGTCAATCCGGTCCCGGACGGCGGCCCGGCGCGCCCGGTCGGCCGGAGCGGTCGAGGTCGCCTCGGCCAGCAGGGCCGGGCAGATGCCCCGCCGCCACGCGCGGGTCGCCCGGGCGTCGTCGTGCCCGACCTCCCAGAGCCGGTACAGGTCGGGGATGCTCACCACCAGCACCCGGGCCTTCGGCCGGCCGGTCCGTAGGACCCGCAGCCCGCTGTCGACGTTGGCCCGGAACTGCGCCACCGGGGTCATCGCGTCCACCCCGCCCCGACAGACGTCGTTGGCGCCGATCAGCACTGTGACGTAGTCGGCGCGGTCGCGTACCGCAGCCTGGGCCTGACCAACGAGGGCGTCCGCGCGGGCGCCGGGACGGGCGTGGTTGTACGTCCGGTCGCGGATCGCCGGGTTCTGTTCGAGCAGCCGCCGGTAGTGGCTCTGCACCCGCAGCCCGTCCCCGGTCGACCAGGAGTTGCGTTCGCAGGAGGTGAGCACCAGGCAGGAGGCGAAGCCGGTGCTGATCGAGTCGCCGAGGGCGGCGATGCCGCCGGGCCCGCCCGACGGCCTGGCGCTCGTGGTGGGGCGGGGTTCCGCGGAGTTGCCGCCCTCGCAGGCCAGTGCGACAAGCGCCGCGAGACAGGCCAGGGCGGCGACCCAGCGTCGAGGCATGACGTCTCCCGTTCCCGCAGCACAGAGCGACAGCGCGGTAACTCTATGCGCAGGATGCGGTTGGCCGGGAAGTTGCTGTCGGGTATGCGGCAGAGTGCCGACGCGCGAGCCGTCGGGGTGCTATGCGTCCCGCCACGGTGCCCGCTGACCGTGCAGCCACCAGTGCAACGCCCGGGTGATCCGGGGCAGCACCAGGTAGGTCATCAGCGGGGTCAGGCAGAGCGTCATCAGCAGCACCCGGGCCGCCAGCGGCACCGCGTCGAGGAAGCGGCTCGTCAACAGGGTGGCGGTCAGACTCAGGGGGAAGAACGCCAGCCAGATGGTCACCGCCTGCTTCCAGCGGGGCGGCGACGCTGGCAGGGCCGGCTCCACCGGGTCCACCGCATGCTCCAGCGGCCTGTCGAACCAGCCCTCGATCCCGGTACGCCGCTCGACCCGGGTGTGCTCGACGATGCCCTGCGCCGAGCTGAGCCACCAGAGCCGCTGCGGCGACTCCTCCCACCGGTGCAGCGTCTCGGCGTCGGCGAAGCGGTAGAGCATGTGCCACTCCGGCGACCCGGGGCCGCTCTGCACCCAGCCGGCGCCGAGGAACCCGGGGAACGCCTCGGCCAGCGCGGTGCCGGCCCGCATCCAGGCCACCATCTCGCTGGCCCGGTCGGGATCGACGCGGCGGGCGATGGAGACGGTCACCGGCACGGCGAGGGTCATTGACATGCGCCCATCCTGCGATCGACGAGGCCGCAGCGCGAACGGATGTGCCGGAGCACACCGCCGGGTGCGGGGTTGCAGGCGCGCGGTACCGGTTAATCCGGCCGATCGGGGGTAGGTCGGTGGGTATGACGAGATCGCAGCCCCGGCGCGCCCGTGGCACGGTCGGCCACGCGAACAGCGCGTTGAACCTTCGGCTCACCCTCGCCAGTTTCGGGCTGGTGATCATGGTGATCTTCGCGGTGCTGGCGTTCTGGGCCGGCATCGCCTGGCTCGGCGTACTCTGCGCGATCTTCGCGGTGGTCGCCGTGGTCGACCTGGTCGTGATCCAGCGCCGCCGCGCCGCCCGCCGCCGCGAGGAGCCGGGCGTACGACACTCGTTGTTCGAGTGACAGGAGGACGGAATGCCCCACATCGCCACCACCAACCCCGCCACCGGACAGGTGCTCAAGACCTATGAGGCGATGTCCACCGAGCAACTCGACGACGCCATCGAGCGCAGCGACCTCGCGTTCCACCAGCTGCGGGCGACGACGATCGACCAGCGCGCCCAGTGGATGAACGCCGCAGCCGACCTGCTGGACGCCGAGCGCGACGAGATCGCCCGGATCATGACCACGGAGATGGGCAAGACGTACGTCGCGGCGCAGGCCGAGGTGACCAAGTGCGCCAGCGCTGCCCGCTTCTACGCCGACAAGGCCCCCGCGTTCCTCGCCGACGAGCCCGCCGACGCCGACGCCGTGAAGGCCACCCGGGCGTTCATCCGCTACCAGCCGATCGGCGTGGTGCTCGCGGTGATGCCGTGGAACTTCCCGCTCTGGCAGGTGATGCGCTTCGCCGCCCCGGCGCTGATGGCCGGCAACACCGGCCTGCTCAAGCACGCCTCGAACGTGCCGCAGACCGCGCTGCTGCTGGAGGACGTGTTCCGGCGAGCAGGCTTCCCCGAGGGGGCCTTCACCACAGTGCTTGTCGACTCGGAGGCCGTCGACCACATCCTCAGCGACCCCCGGGTTCGCGCCGCGACGCTCACCGGCAGCGAGCCCGCCGGCCGGTCCATCGCGCAGATCGCCGGACGGGAGCTGAAGAAGACCGTCCTCGAACTCGGCGGCAGCGACCCCTTCGTGGTGATGCCCTCGGCCGACGTGGACCGGGCCGCCGAGGTCGCCACCACCGCCCGCTGCCAGAACAACGGCCAGTCCTGCATCGCCGCGAAACGGTTCATCGTGCACACCGACGTGTTCGACGCCTTCGCCGAGAAGTTCGCCGCCAACATGGCCGCGCTGCGCGTCGGCGACCCGATGGACCCGAACACCGACGTCGGGCCGCTGGCCAGCGAGCGTGGCCGCGACGAGGTGCACGCCCAGGTCCGCGACGCTGTCGACAACGGCGCGACAGTGCTGTGCGGCGGCGAGCCGCCGAGCGGCGACGGCTGGTTCTACCCGCCGACAGTTGTCACCGACCTCACCCCGCAGATGCGGATGTGGTCCGAGGAGGTCTTCGGCCCGGTCGCCGGCCTGTTCCGGGTCTCGTCGTACGAGGAGGCGATCGAGGTCGCCAACGGCACCAGCTTCGGACTCGGCTCGAACGCCTGGACCCGGGACCCGGCCGAGCAGGAGCGCTTCGCCACCGACCTGGACGCCGGCAACGTGTTCATCAACGGGATGACCACCTCGTACCCCGAGTTGCCCTTCGGCGGTGTGAAGAACTCCGGGTACGGGCGGGAGCTGTCGGCGCTGGGCATGCGGGAGTTCTGCAACACCAAGACGGTCTGGGTGGGCGAGGGCGCCGCCTCGGCCGGCGCCGGCGCGCACGCCGAGTAGTTCGGGGCGCGGCACGCGTCAGCCGGTGCCGTCGTGGGTAGGAAGTGTGCCCATGACGTCGTTCGGGTTCCACGCCTCGCATGAGCAGATCGGTCCACGCGCCCTGTTGGAGGCGGTGATCCACGCCGAGCGGGCCGGCTTCGACGCCGCCATGTGCTCCGACCACTTCTCCCCGTGGAGCGCCCGGCAGGGAGAGTCCGGCTTCGCCTGGTCCTGGCTGGGCTCGGCGTTGCAGGCCACCGGCATGCCGTTCGGCGTGGTCAACGCGCCCGGTCAGCGGTACCACCCGGCGATCATCGCGCAGGCGATCGGCACCCTCGGAGCGATGTACCCGGGCCGGTTCTGGGCGGCCCTGGGCACCGGCGAAGCCAGCAACGAGCACATCACCGGCGACCCCTGGCCGCGCAAGGACGTGCGCGCCGCCCGGCTGCGCGAGTGCGTGGACGTGATCCGGGCCCTGCTGGCCGGCGAGGAGGTCAGCCACGACGGCCTGGTCCGGGTGGATCGGGCCCGACTGTGGACCCGCCCCGAGCAGCCGCCCGCGCTGGTCGGCGCCGCCGTCAGCGTGGCCACCGCCCGCTGGTGCGGCGAGTGGGCGGACGGGCTGATCACCGTGAACGCCCCGGTGGCGCACCTGCGCGAAATGATCGACGCGTACCGGGACGCGGGCGGACGTGGGCCGCTGCACCTCCAGGTGCACGTCTCCTGGGCGCCGGAGCAGGCTCAGGCCGAGGCGCTCGCGTACGACCAGTGGCGCAGCAACGTCTTCGCCCCGCCGGTCTGCTGGGACCTGGAGACCGTCGAACACTTCGACGTGGTCTCCGCCGACGTGCCGGCACAGCGGGTCGCCGAGGTGGTGAACGTGTCGGCGGACCTGGGTCGGCACGTCGGTTGGCTCGAGGAGTACCTGGAGCTCGGCTTCGACCAGATCGCCCTGCACCACGTCGGGCAGGAGCAGCGCGGCTTCATCGACGCGTTCGGCGCGGAGGTGCTGCCGAAGCTGCGCCCAGGCGGCTGATCGAGGCCGAACGGGCGTACCCCTAGGCTCGTACCCCATGGAAAGCCTGTTTCCGGTAGTCGTCTTCCTGGCGATCGCCACACTGGGTGCCGCGTTGGCGCGCCGGCTCGGCCTGCTCGCGCCGATCGTGCTGGTCGTCCTCGGCCTGGCGCTCTCGTTCGTGCCAGGCTTCCCACAGGTGGAACTCGACCCGGAGTTGGTGCTGGTCGGCATCCTGCCGCCGCTGCTCTACGTGGCGGCGTTGGAGACCTCGGTGCCGGCGTTCAAGAACAACATCCGGCCGATCCTGCTGCTCGCGGTCGGCCTGGTGTTGTTCACCGCCTTCGTGGTCGGGTTGGTGCTGCACCTGCTGTTGCCGCAACTGCCGTTCGCGATCTGCCTTGCCCTGGGCGCGGTGGTGGCCCCACCGGACGCCGTGGCCGCCACTGCCGTCGCCCGTCGGGTCGGACTGCCCCGCCGGGTCGTCACCATCCTTGAGGGCGAGAGCCTGGTCAACGACGCGACCGCGCTGGTGCTGCTGCGGGTCGCGACGATGGCCACCGTCGGCTCGGCCGTCGGCGCCGACAAGATCGCCATCGAGGTGCTGCGGTCCACCGGCGGCGGCATCCTGATCGGGGCGCTCGGGGCGCTGGTGTTCGGTTTCCTGCATCGGCGGATCACCGACCCGCTGCTGGACAACGCGCTGTCGCTGATCATCCCGTTCGCTGTGGTGTTCACCGCCGAACACCTGCACGCCTCCGGTGTCGTCGCCGTTGTCGTCACCGGCCTGGTACTCGGGCACAAGCTGCCCCAACTGCTGTCGGCGGCGTCCCGGTTGCAGATCGGCGCATTCTGGCGGCTGGTCCGATTCCTGCTGGAGGGTCTGGTCTTCCTCCTGGTCGGGTTGCAACTACGGGAGGTGTTGCGCGATCTCGACGAGCCGATCGGATCGCTCATCCTGATCACCTTCGCGGTGCTCGCCACCGTCTTCCTGACCCGGTTCGTCTGGCTCTTCCCGGCCACCTACCTGGCCCGGTTGGTCCCCAGGGTGCGCCGCCGTGACGAGCGGCCGTCACCGAAGTTCCCGATCATCATCGGGTGGGCCGGCATGCGGGGCGTGGTCACCCTGGCCGCCGCGCTGGCCCTGCCGCTGACCCTGGCCGACGACGAGCCGTACCCCAGGGCGTTGTTGATCTGGCTGGCCTTCGCCGTGATCGTTTTCACCCTTGTCGGTCAGGGCGCCACCCTGCCGCTGGTCGCCCGCCGGTTGAAGCTGCCACAGGACGACCCGGTGCAGGACGCGCTCTCCGCGGCCGCCGTGCAGCAGCAGGCCAGCAAGGCCGCCCAGGACCGCCTCGACGAGTTGGCCGCCAGCGCGCCCGACGCGGTGGTGGACCGGCTACGCCGAGCGGTGGAGGACCGCACCAACATGGCGTGGGAACGACTCGGCGGCGACGAGCGGGAGACCCCGTCGCAGGCGTACGGTCGGCTGCGGCAGGAGATGATCGACGCCGAGCGGGATGTGTTCCGGGCGGCCCGAGACTCCGGTCGGATCCCTGAGGAGGTGCTGGTGCGGGCCTACCGTGACCTGGACCTGGAAGAGTCGTTGCTGCGAGAGGTTGAGAAGTGAGCTGTGAGCACCTGACCGAGGCCGGTGCCGCCGAGCCGCGTACCCCCGACGAGTGCGCGGACTGCGTCGCCATCGGCGACACCTACTGGGTGCACCTGCGCACCTGCCTGAGCTGCGGGCAGGTCGGCTGCTGCGACTCGTCGCCGAACCAGCACGCGAGCAAGCACTTCGCGTCCACCGGCCACCCGGTGATCCGCTCGGCGCAGCCGGGAGAGGCCTGGCGCTGGTGCTTCGTCGACGAGGAGATCGGCTGACGGTCAGCCCTGGTGCGGTGACCGGTTGACGCGGTGGGCCAGGGCGCGTCGGGTGAGTGGCGGCACGGCGAGGCCGGTGAGCGCGAGCAACCCGGCCAGCACCAGCCAGCCGACCGGGCCGCCGTCGATGATCAACCAGGTCAGCAGGGCCGGCCCGGCCGCACGGACCAGTCCGGCGAGCAGTCCGTCGACCCCCTGGTAGGCGCCGAGGGCGTCCGGGGTGGCGAGGTCGTAGGCCAGCGCCGCTCCGGCCCCGGCGTGCCACAGGTCGCCCACGGTGTAGATCACCGTCGCGCCCAGCAGCAGGCCGACCGCCACAGTGGTGGGCACGACGGCGGTCGCGGCCCAGAGCAGCATCCCGGCCGCGAGCATCAGCCCGGCCCGGCGCATCGTCGCCGCCGCCGGCACCGCGTGCCGGGCGCTCCCGCTGAGCCGTACGGCGAGCAGCACCGTGAGCAGCGTGTTGACCAGCAGGAGGGCGGAGACCGTCACCAGAGGCGCATCGGTGTGCGCCACCACCCACAGCGGCAGCACCAGCGTCAACGCCACGTGGTGCACGGAGAGCACCGCCGAGGCTCCGGCGACCGCGAGGAACGGCCCGTCGCGTAGCGCCCGGCCGGCTCTCTGCCGCACTGGCCGCAGGGCCGGCGGGTACGCCGGGAGTCGCATGATCAGCGCCGCCGAGACCAGATAGGTGGCGACGTTGCCGAGCACCAGCAGTCGGTACGCCCACCCCGTGTCCGCCAGCAGCGCGAACGCGGCCAGCCCCGCACCGAGCGCCACGCCCAGGTTGGCCACCGCGCGCAGGGTGGCGAAGGCGTGCACCCGGCCCTGCGGGCCGCCCACCGCGGCGACCAGCGCGGCGCGGACGGCAAGGTTGCCGGAGATCAGCAGAGCGTCCAGTGTGGCCACCAGCAGAAAGACCGGGAAAGAGTCGACCAGCAGGTACGCGGCGGCGACGGCGGCCTGTGCCAGTTGCAGGACGGCCCGGAGGCTCCGGGGGTCACGTCGGTCGGCGAGCCCGCCGAGCGGGACGCTGGCAGTGAGCCCGACCAGGCCGGCGAGAGTGAGCCCGAGCCCCACCTCGGTCGGGTTCAGCCCCACGACGCGGGTGAGGAAGAGCGCCGCGCCCGTCACCCACAGCCCGGTGCCGACCGTGTTGGCGAGGGTGGCCAGCGACAGAGTGCGCAGCCGACCGGGCGGCGGAAGCGGCGACAGCGACCGCCAGCGTCCGCCAACCTCTGCCGTGGTGCCCACACCTCGACCGTAGGGTCGACGGATGCTCGCCGACGCCCCGCCGGGTGCGGCATCCGTCACAGCCCGCCTCCGGATCCCCGGCCAGGATCGGTCGCTTCCAGCGACGACGACGAGTGGCCACTCGGAACGATGGACGAGGTGGTCTTCGCGAGTCGTGCGCACGACGGCCTGCGGCTGGGCTGGGTCTCCAGGTTCACTGAGCCGGGCTCAGCGGCTGATGCCGTCGACCAGACGTTCGGTGGCGAGGCAGGAGACGAGGCAGCGCTCCTTCGCGTCACCGCTCAGCCGAGCGGTCCAGTCGGTGAGGCCGCCGTCGCCGATCTCCAGGCTGCCGTCCAGCATCGTGATCCGCAGGGCGCAGCCGGTGTAGTAGCCGCGACCGCGAGAGCGCTCCGGTTCGTCCACGAGTGGCACCACACCCACGTCGAGTGCCGGTCGGACGGTGTCGGTGAGCCGCTCCCGGACGGTCTCGTCGTCGAAGTGGGTGACGTGCAGTTGGGGCGCGGCGGCCGGTGCCAGTTCGGCGAGGACCGTCCGCCAGTAGGTGAGGTGCCGAACCAGCAGCCGGGCCTGCGTGGCACCCGAGCCGGTGTCCCGGGCGCTGGATACCAGGGCGAAGAGCCGGAAGTGCGCCGACGCTTCGCCGCCGAAGTCCTGCGCCCGTAGCACCCGATGGGCAGCGGCCAGGTGCACCTCGCTCTGTCGGCGGCGACGTACGGCCGCCTCGATGGCGAGGGCGTTGGTGGGATCGCTCAGCACCTCGCTGGCGCGCATCGTGGTGACGATCCTGTTCTGGCTGACCGGCGTGACCGCCGAGCAGGTGCCGACCGGTACGACCGGCGACAGCTCCACCCCGGCGACGTCGGCGGGCAGTAGCTGCCACATCCTGGCCTCCACCTGTGCGAGCACACGCGGATCGGCGCGGGCCGGGCGGACGAAGCGGTCCTCGTGCCACCGTCGTACCACAGCGGACGGTCGCGCGGTCGCCGCCCGGTCGCGGGCCACGCTCAACAGCAGACTGCGTAGGTCTGCGCCGGACAGCCCGGACAATGCGCTGCGGGACCCCGCTGGCATCGCCGCCCACACTCGACGCTCCGCGCCGGTCAGGTCCCCGCCTGCCGACCCACCGCCTGCCGACCCACTGCCAGCCAGATCGTCACCAACCAGATCGCCGCCATCCATGGCGTCACCATGGCTCAGTCGGCGCGTCCGATCCATCGGTTTTGCCGCGTGCCGGCGATTCGTTCACGTCATCAGCTCGACAGCGCCAGCCGCGGGCACCTCGTCCGCGCGCCCTCGAACTGTCCTGCGCAGCGACAACACCGCCGCCGGAGTTCCCGTCACCCACCATCAACTGATCATGCAAGCTCGCCGGCCGCGCGTACCCCCGTCTATGCTCCACCGACAGTGCGAGCGTCAACGGGGGACGGGCATGATTGGCACGGTCATCTTTGATGTTGGTGGGACAATTCTCGACGAGTCCCACGAGTTCGCCGCCTGGGCCGACTGGCTCGGCGTGCCCCGGCACACCTTCTCGGCGGTCTTCGGTGCGGTGATCGCCCGGGGTCTGGACTATCAGGAGACGTTCCGGGTCTTCCGGCCCGACTTCGATCTCACGGTCGAGCTGGAGCGTCGGGAGGCTGCCGGCCAGCCGGAGTCGTTCGCCGAGGAGGATCTCTACCCGGACGCCCGGGGGTGCCTGGCGTCCTTGAAGGACCAGGGCCTGTTCGTGGGCCTGGCCGGCAACCAGCCAGCTCACGCCGAGGCGACCCTGCGCGATCTCGACCTTCCGGTGGACGTGATCGGCACGTCGCACGGGTGGGGTGTGGCGAAGCCGTCACCGGCGTTCTTCGAGCGGATCGTCGCCGTCTGCGGTGGTGTCGCGTCGTCGATTCTGTACGTCGGCGACCGGCCCGACAACGACGTGCGCCCGGCCCTGGAGGCGGGCATGAAGACCTGCCTGATCCGACGCGGTCCATGGGGGCACATCCTCGATCCCTCCACAGTGGCCGATCGGTGCCTGTTCCGGATCGACTCGCTGGACGAACTCCCGAGCCTGGTCGCGAAGCACAACGCGGCCGGCGGTTGACCCGCCGACCGCGTGCTCGTGCCGTCCTGGTGGCCGCCTTCCCCTGGCGGCCACCAGGACGGGTCTCAGGTCAGCGAGCAGGCCGCGCCGTTGACGGTGACCAGGCCGGGGCCCGGGTTCGCGCCGCCGCCTGTGGTCGCGTTGAAGCCGAACATCACTGAGCCGCCGGGGGCGATCTTGGCGTTGTGCGACTCGTTGCGCGCGGTCACCGTCGCGCCGGACTGGGTGACCTTCGCCAGCCATGCCTCGCGCACCCGCTGGTCACCGGTGAACGCGAACCGCACGCTCCAGCCGTTGACGGCGGTGGTGCCCGTGTTCTGGATGGTCAGCTGCCCGGTGAACCCGGTGCCGCCCTGCCAGGCGCCGTAGTTGGTGTAGCGAGCCGTGCAGGTGGTGGCCGGCACCGCGCCGGCGTCACCCTGGTCGGCCAGGAACGAGGCGATCCAGGTCAGCGCCGAGTTCCAGTTGATCGCCACCTCGTTCGTCGAGTACGAGTTGATGTCGTCGACGTAGCAGAACATCGGTTCGCAGCCGGCGAGCAGTTGCGCCACGAACGGGTCCTGAAGGGCGGCGTTCGGGCCACCGGCGAGGGAGCCGGCGGGCGGTCGGGGCAGGTTCGGGTCGAGCTGGTGGCCGAAGATCCGGCTGTGCTGATTCTGCGCGGCGTGCTCTCCCCACCCGGTGACGTAGGAGATGTTCAGGGCGTTGCGACCGAGGATGTAGTCCATTGCCTGCACGGCCCCGTCGCGGTAGGCGGGGTTGCGGGTCAGGTCGAACGCGGTGGCCAGCACCACGGCGTTGTTGATGACGTTGCTGTTGCCGCCCCAGAAGTAGCTGTTGGCGTCACCGGGCATCGGCAGCCCGTACGCCTGCCGGCGCAGCTCGGCGAGGTACGTGTCGGCGGCGGCGGTGACCGAGGCGCGGACCCGGGCCAGGTCGGCGGCGGGTAGCCCGTTCGGCACGGTGGCCAGGTCGAGGCGGCCCAGCGCGGCGACGCTTTGCCAGCCGAAGCCCCGGGCGTCGAACACGTTGCCGGTGTGGTGCGGCGAGGCGGTCAGGTCGGCCAGGTAGTTCTGCGCCCCGGTGGTCAGGTACAGCTCGGCGGCCGCCCAGTAGAACTCGTCGGTGACGTTGCTGTCGTCGTACGCGCCGCCGCCGGTGCCGTCGGTCGGGCTGGCGTACACCGCCGGGTGGGCCTTGGCCGCGGCGTAGGCGGTCTTCGCGGCAGTGCCGCAGCGGGTCGCGAACGCCGCGTCGTAGGGGGCGAAGAGCCGGGCGCACTGGGCGGCGGTGGCGGCCATGTTGAGGGTGGCCGCGGTCGACGGCGGGTGCAGCTCGCGCGGCTGCGGGTCGTCCTGCGGGGACAGCGGCAGCCCGGTCCAGTTCTGATCGTGGATCTTGTGGTGGACCATGCCGGCGAGCGGCTTGCCGGCGGGCACCTGCATGCGCAGCAGGAACTCCAGCTCCCAGCGGGCCTCGTCCAGGATGTCCGGCACCCCGTTGTTGCGCTCGGGCACCCGCAGCGTGCTGTCGGCGAGTTCCGCGCCGCCGTTGGCGGTGGCCGCCGTCTTGGTCCGCTCGAAGGTGTTCAGCAGCTGGTAGGTGGCGATGCCGCCGTTGACCACGTACTTGCCGTGGTCTCCGGCGTCGTACCAGCCGCCGCGCACGTCAAGGGAGTAGTCGCAGACACCCGGCTGGCAGGGCACGCTGGTGTCGCCCTGGTTGGGTGCGACGCCGAGGTGGCCGGCGGGGCGGGCGTACTCGTCGCCGATCAGGTCACCGTCGATGGCGATGCCGCTGCGCTGGGCGTAGAAGAACTGCAACGAGTCGGAGCGCAGTTGGTCGTAGAGGGCGCCGGAGATGTCGAACGGGTGGCTGGTCTCGCCGTCGACGGTGAGCGTGAGCCCGGTGCCGGGGGTGCGGTAGCTGGAGAAGTCGACTGTCTGCACGTTCTGCCCGGAGGCGGCGTCGACACCGCGAGCGGTGGTGGTGCCACTGGCCACGACGGCGCCGGCGGCGCTGCGCAGCTGCCAGGGCAGCGCCGTGGTGGCCTCGGTGACGACAGTGGCGTTCTTCGGGCCGCCGGGAAGGTAGCCGACCTGGTTGACGCGCACCCGTGGCCCGGTGTCCGGCACGTACGGCTCGGGCGGCTCGCCGCCGCGCAGCGAGACGTCGTCCAGGCAGATGGTCTGCGCCTGGGCGGCACCGCCGACCTGGAAGATCAGTTGGGCGTTGGGGTTGTCGTCCGGGACGGTGAAGGTCTGCTCGACCCGCTGGAGGGTGCCGGTCGCGGTGGCGTCCACTGCCGCGTACGTGGTGTACGGGGCGCTGCCGAGCTGCAACACGGCCTTGACCGCGGCGCCGGGGGTGGCGGAGACAGCGAAGCCGAGGGTGTATTCGGCGCCGGCGATCAGCGGCACGCCGTCCTGGCCGATGCCGGCGTCCCACGGGTTCGCCAGCCCGCCCGCGACTGTGGTGCAGAGCTGGCCGTCGGTGACCGCCAGCGCGCCGGTGCCGAAGGAGAACCAGGGGCTCACCCCGGCGCTGAAGTCGCCGTTGTCGATCTGCTCGGGGGCGTCCGGTGGTGGGTCGGCGTGGGCCGCGCCGGCGCCCGCGCCGGTGAGGGCCAGAGTGGTCGCCGCAGCCAACAGGAGGCGGCGTCGGGATGGCGTCACGGGGAGTCCTTCCGGGACGGAAAGTGGGACGTTGGTGGTGGCACTGTGATGCGAAGGAACCTGGGAGCGCTCCCAGGTATCGGCTCGATGTTTCCAGTGCCGGTACGCCATGTCAATTGATCTGGTTGGATGGGTTTCAGCATCCGACGAGGGCGCTCAGCCCGGGCGGCGCCCTCCGACGCGCCACCACCCGGACGTGAGATTGGCCGCGCCACGCGCCGTCGTCCTGATCTCCTAGAGACAACTGCGCCCTTCGCCTGGCAGGCTGCCTCCCATGACCCTGAAGCTGCGTTCCGTGGGAACGAGCGACCGTGGGCTGATCCGCAGCGGAAACCAGGACGCCCTGCACGCCGGCACCTGGCTCGTCGCCGTCGCCGACGGCATGGGCGGAATGGCCGCCGGCGACCTGGCCAGCGCCCTCACCATCGACGCGTTCGCCCCGCTGGACGTGGAGACACCCGAGGACGCCCTGGTGGCCGCGCTCGAAGGCGGCATCGCGCTGGCCACCTCCCGGATCCGACAGGCGGTCGCCGAGGATCCCGAGCGCCAGGGCATGGGCACCACGCTGACCGCCCTGCTGTTCGCCCGTACCGGCAGCTGTCTGGCGCTCGCGCACGTCGGCGACTCCCGGGCCTACCTGTTCCGCGAGGGAGTGCTCAAGCAGGTCACCCGGGACGACACGTTCGTCCAGATGCTGGTGGATCAGGGCGTGATCACCCCGGACCAGGCCAGCAGCCACCCGCGCCGGGCCGTTGTGACCCAGGCGTTGCAGGGTGACGAGGTCTCCCCGTCGTACGCGACGATGGTGCCCCGGGCCGGCGACCGGTGGCTGCTGTGCAGCGACGGCCTCTCCAACGTGGTTCGCCCGGACACCCTCACCGAGGTGCTCAGCGGCTATCCGGACCGGGACGCCTGCGCCGCCAAGCTGATCGACCTGGCCCTGCACGCCGGCGCGCCGGACAACGTCACGGTAGTGGTGGCCGACGTCGTCGAGGAGTAGGCCGGCGCTCAGCGCCGACGTGGCGTGGCGTGCCGGGTGGGTGTCGCCGTTCCCGGATCCTCCGGCCACGGGTGCCGGGGATAGCGCCCGCGCAGCTCGGAGCGGACCTGCGGATAGCCGGTACGCCAGAACGACGCCAGGTCGGCGGTGACCGCCACCGGCCGGCCGGCGGGGGAGAGCAGGTGCAGCAGCACCGGCACCCGACCATCGGCGATGCGGGGGGCCGCTGGCCAGCCGAACGTCTCCTGAAGCTTCACGGCGAGCACCGGCGCGGCCGGGTCGCCGTAGTCCAGCCGGATCCGAGAGCCACTCGGCACCTCGATCCGCTCCGGGGCCAGCTCGTCGAGGCGGGCGGCCTGCGCCCAGGGCAGCAGCCGACGCAGCGCCGACGACACGTCCACTCGCGCCAGGTCGGCCCGGCGTCGCGCGGCGGCCAGCTCCGGGCCCAGCCACGTCGGCGCGGTGTCGAGCAACGAGTCGTCGCCGACCTCCGGCCACGGCTCGCCCAGGTGGTGCCGCAGGAACGCGAGCCGCTCGCGCAGCGCCCGAGCCGCTGGCGTCCACTGCAACAGGCCCAGCCCGTCCTGGCGTAGTCCGGTCAGCAGCGCGGCGGCCACCTCCGCCCGGTCCGGCCGGTCCAGCCGCCGCTGGACCAGCTCGATCGCGCCCAGCCGGGTCACCTCCCGGGCCACCACGTCCCCGTCGGACCAGCCGACCTCGCGGCCGGTGCGCAGCAACGGACCGGCCGCCTCCCGGGCCGTCGCCTCGTCCACCGGGGAGGCCCGGCGGATGCGGGCCGACGGCGCGCCGGGGGTGCGGTCCGCGACTGCCACCGCCAGCCAGTCGGACCCGGCCAACCCTGAGCCGGCCGCCAGCTCCGCGGCGGTCCCGCCGGTCATCAGGTACGCCGAACCGCCCGGCCGCCGCACCCGGGCCAACCGTTCCGGGTACGCCAGACCGACGAGCAGCCCGGCGGCGAGATCGTCGCTCAGCCCACCCGAGCCGGTGCGGCCGGTGGCGTCGGCGCGGCCCTTCGGCGGGGCGCCGGCAGGCAGCGCGGCCCGCAGCCGGCGTACCTCGGTGCGCCAGCGGGCGGTCGCGCCCGCGTCCACGCCGGTGCGCAGCCGACGCCAACCGGCGACCAGATCGTCACCGGGGCCGGCCGCGCTCTCCTCGGCGAGCAGGGCGACCACCTCGGCGGCCCGGTCGGCGCCGACCCGGCCGGCACCGTCGAGCAGCGCCCGAGCCAGCCGTGGGTGCGCCCCGGCGGCGGCGATCGACCGCCCCCGTGCCGTGATCCGACCGTCGGCGTCGACAGCGCCCAGGGTCTGCAGGGTGTCCCGGGCCACTGTCATCGCGGCGGCCGGTGGCGCGTCGGGCAACGCGAGCCCGACGCCGTCCGGTCGACCCCAGGCGGCCAGCTCCAACGCGAAGCCGGTCAGGTCGGCGGTGGCGATCTCCGGCTCGGCACGGGCGGGCAGCCGCTCGTGGGTGGCCGCCGACCAGCAGCGGTAGACGTACCCGGGGGCCTCCCGGCCGGCCCGGCCGGCCCGCTGGGTGGCGGCGGCGCGGGAGACCGGCACGGTGACCAGCGCGCCCAGCCCACGGGCCAGGTCGATCCGGGGCACCCGGGACAGCCCGGCGTCCACCACGATCCGCACACCCGGGACGGTCAGACTGGTCTCGGCCAGCGCGGTGGCCAGCACCACCCGCCGCCGGTCCGCGCGACGCAGCGCGGCGTCCTGCTCGGCGCCGCGTTGACGGCCGTGCAGCGGCAGCAGCGCGACCGCGTCCCGCAGGTCGGCCAGCCGGCCGGTGACCGCCGCGATCTCGCCGGCCCCGGGCAGGAAGACGAGCACGTCGCCGTCGTGCTCACGCAGCGCACGCCGGACGGTGGCGGCCACGTGGTCGAGCAGGGCCCGGTCCACCGGTCCGGCCCCGGGCGGGGCGATCGGACGCGCCGGGGGCACCCAGATCCGCTGCACCGGGTGCAACGCCGAGTCGGCCCGTACCACCGGGGCCGGGGCCGGCCCGCCCAGCAGCGCGGCGAACCGGTCGGTGTCCGGGGTCGCCGACATCGCCAGCAGCCACAGGTCCGGCCGGAGGGTGGCGCGCGCCTCCACTGTGAAGGCCAGCACGAGGTCGGCGTCGAGTTGGCGTTCGTGGCACTCGTCGAGCAGCACCGCACCCGTGCCGGGTAGCTCCGGGTCGTGGTGCAGCCGGCGGACCAGCAGGCCGGTGGTGACCACCTCGATCCGGGTCGCCGGACCGACCCGGCGCTCGCCGCGTACCGCGTAGCCGACCCGTTCACCGACCCGCTCACCGAGCAGCTCGGCCATGCGCCGGGCAGCCGCACGGGCCGCCACCCGGCGGGGTTGGGCGATCACCACCCGACCGGTCACCCGGTCGGCCACCGCCAGCGGCGCGAGGGTGGTCTTGCCGGTGCCCGGCGGGGCCACCAGCACACCGGCGCCGGCCGCGTCGAGTGCCGCGACCAGCGCCGGCAGCACCGGACGGACCGGCAGGTCAACTGTTACGTCGGAGAGCACGGCCCAGTCTCGCACCGGGACGGGTGCGTCAGGAGCGACGGACCTCGCCGACGCCGAGCACGAAGGCCCGCCAGGCCGTCGCACCGAAGGCGAGCACCGGGCCGGAGCGGTCCTTGCTGTCCCGGACGGCGACCTGACCGTCGACTGTCGCTACCTCCACGCAGTTGCCGTTGCCGCTGCTGCGCGTGCTGGTGCGCCAGTCCGCTCGGGTCAGGTCGTACGCCGTCATCCGCGGTACCTCTCGTCTGCGTCGGCGTGCCGCAGAGGCGGTCACGCAAAGTTACGAGAAGCATGCTCAAGACGGGTCAACGACGCCGTCGGATCGAGCGCCATCCGGCACAGCTCCTCGTGCAGAAGGCTATACCCGAGCACATGATCGCCTTCCTCCAGAGCCAGCCCCATCGTGAGGTTATCCAGGTAAACCACTGACGCGTCGGCGGCATCGGCGAAGTTGAGGATCACGTACGGGGTGCTCATCGCGGGATGCCCGCCAGCGGTGAAGGGAAGTACCTGGATTGTCACGTTGGGTAGTTGAGCGATCCGGCTCATGTGGACGAGTTGTTCGGCCATCACCGCGGCCCCGCCGACCGGGCGCAGGAGCACCGCCTCGTTGAGGATCACCGACAGATCGACAGGGTCCTCGCGGCGCAGCACCTCCTGCCGACGCAGCCGGGCGGCGATCTTGCGCTCCAGACCGTCCTCGCCGGCGGTGCGTCGGAAGATCTCCCGGGCGTACGCCTCGGTCTGCAGCAGTCCGGGCACCGACTCGGCCTCGTACGTGCGCAGCGCCGCCGCCTCCGCCTCCAGCCCGACGTAGAACTCGAACCACTCGGGGAGCACGTCGCTGTAGTTCTGCCACCAGCCGCGCTGCTGTGCCCCCCTGGCGATCTCGATGAGCGCCTCGGCATCCGAACCGGTCACCTGGTACAGCGCGAGAGCGGCCCGGACGTCGCGCGGTTTGATGCCGATCTGCGCGGTCTCGATCCGGGAGAGGTTGCTCTTCGACATGTCGAGCTGACGGGCTGCCACATCGAGGGTCATGCCCGCGCGTTCCCGAAGTTGGCGGAGTTCCCGGGCGATGCGGCGTCGCCGCACGGTCGGGCTGGCGGCGGGTCGGATGGCGGGAGTGGCGGTCACCGTCCGAGTCTGCCACGACAAGATCCGCAGGTCGCAGATGCACGGAGTGCAACTTTCAAATCTGGGAGTTGCGTTGCAGTAGCTGTCGGTGCATCCTTTCCCGGTCGCGATCACTGTGGACACACCTGTGCGGGAGGACCGTTGCTCATCGCCGACGAGTTCTTCCTGATCGCACACAACGACAGTCGTGGCAAGGCCAAACTGCACCCGGCGGCGACCGGGCTCGGGTTGGCCGGTGGGCTCCTCGGCGAGCTGCTCCTCTATGGACACATCACGGTCACGGCCGGGCAGATCACCGTCATCGACCGGCGTCCCCCGGCCGATGCCCTGGCGCACACGGTGCTGGACCAGTTGGGCGGCGAGTCCCAGCACCGGGAGCTGCGCACCTGGTTGAGCTTCCTGGCGCAGAGCGCCACGGCCTCGGTGGGGGAGCGGTTGGCCCGCGCCGGGGTGCTGCGCCGCCAGGAGAGTCGCCGGCTGCTGCGTACCACCGTCAGCTACCTGCCGATCGACCTCAACGCGGTGGCCTGGCCGGCCACCCGGCTACGGGCCCTGCTGGACCGGCCGGACCCGCCGGGTGTGCCGGACGCCCTGCTGCTCGGCCTGGTAGTGGCCGCGGGGCTGACCCGCGAGGTGCTGTGGAGCGCCGGCCCCCGCGCGCACCACCGGTTGAACGTCCTCATCCCCGCGCTGCCGGCGCCACTCAAGGAACTCGTCGGGCACACCGAGGCCGCCGTCGGCGCCGCCGTGCTGCGCGGCATCCCGTGATCCCCTCCGGTAACCCCCAACCCTCCCCTCGACAATCGGAGTAGTCGTATGCCCCCGACATCGACAGTCGACCGACCCAGCAACGTCTCCGAAGCCCTGGCCCGAGGCCGCCTCGGCATCCCCTCGGTGATCTTCTTCGTCCTCTCCGCCGCCGCGCCGCTGACAGTGGTGGCCGGCGTCGTCACCACCGGCTACGGCGTCATCGGGGTGACCGGCATCCCCCTGGCGTTCCTGCTGATCGCCGCGGTGCTCGCGCTCTTCTCGGTGGGTTACGTGGCGATGTCCCGCCGGGTGGAGAACGCCGGCGCCTTCTACGCCTACGTCTCTCGCGGCCTCGGCCGACCGGCCGGCGTGGGCGCCGCCTGGGTCGCGCTGATCGCGTACAACGCGCTGCAGGTCGGGCTGTACGGCACCATCGGCGTGGCGGCCGAGCCGGTGCTCGACCGGCTCTTCGGCGGGCACCCGCACTGGAGCGTCGTGGCCCTGGTGGCGTGGGCGTTGGTCGGCCTGCTCGGCCTGCTCCGGGTCGACCTCAACGGCATGGTCCTGGCCGCGCTGCTGGTCGCCGAGATCGTGGTGGTCCTCGTCTTCGACCTGGGACAGCTCGGCAACCCGGCCGAGGGTGGGGTCAGCTTCGCCCCGTTCTCACCGGACAACCTCTTCGTGCCGGGTGTCGGCGCGGTGCTGGTGCTCGCCGTCCTCGGCTTCGTCGGCTTCGAGTCGGCGGTGGTCTTCAGCGAGGAGAGCAAGGACCCGAAGCGCACCGTGCCGCTGGCCACCTACCTCTCGGTGGCGATCATCGCCGGGCTGTACGCGTTGTCGTCCTGGACCATGACCGTCGCGGTCGGGCAGGACCAGATCGTCGCCGAGGCCGGCGAGCAGAGCGTCGGGCTCATCTTCAACCTGGCCGCCGCGCACCTCGGCGACACCGCTGTCACCATCGGGCAGGTGCTCTTCCTGACCTCGGTGCTCGCCGCGATGATCTCGTTCCACAACACCACGGCCCGTTACACCTTCGCCCTCGGTCGGGAACGGGTGCTGCCAGCGGTGTTCGGGCAGACCTCGGCTCGTACCGGAGCGCCGCGGGCCGCCTCGGTGGCGCAGAGCGTCCTCGGACTGCTGGTCATCCTGCTGTACGCGATCAACGGCTGGGATCCGGTGGTCCAGCTCTTCTTCTGGGTCGGCACCACCGGCGGCTTCGGTGTCCTGCTGCTGATCGCCACCACCTCGGTGGCGGTGATCGCCTACTTCGCCCGCTCCGCCGGGGGCGAGAACCTCTGGCGACGGGCCATCGCGCCCGGCCTGGCAACCATCGCGCTCTTCGTGATCATCTGGTTGGCCGTGTCGAACTTCGCCAACCTGCTCGGCGTCGCGCCGGACTCGACGCTGCGCTGGGCGCTGCCCGCCGCGTACCCGGTGGCGGCCCTGCTGGGCATCGGCTGGGCCCTGCTGCTGCGCAGCAACCGCCCGGACACGTACGCCCGGATCGGTCTGGGGGCGGCGAGCGCCACGGCCGCCGTCAAGCCGGACGCGCCGGCCGCCGTGGAGGTGACCCGATGAGCGTGGTCATCGAGCAACTCGGGCCGGAGGAGACCACGCTCGTGGCGGGTCGGATCGCCGAGGCGTTCACCGTCCTGGAGGTGACCTACTGGCTGGTGCCCGACCCGAGCAAGCGGGAGGCGGTACTGGCCGGCGACTTCGAGATCCTGGTCGGGCACGCGATGCGGCACGGCATCGTCCACGCCACAGCGGACCGGGCCTCGGTCGCGGTGTGGTTTCCGTCGGTCGGTGAGCCGGCGCCGCCGCCGGCGGACTACGACGCCCGACTGGCCGCCGCCTGCGGTGAGTGGACCGACCGGTTCCAGCACCTCGACGAGCTGTTCGCGGCGCACCACCCGCATCCGGATCACCACCACCTCGCGTTCCTGGCGACCCGGCCCGACCGGCAGGGGCAGGGATTGGGAAGCGCGCTGATGCGCCACCACCACGCCTGGCTGGACGCCAACGGAATGCCGGCGTACCTGGAGGCGAGCAGCCCGCGCAGCCGGGACCTGTACGCGAAGCACGGCTACCTGGCCGGCGAGCCGTTCCGGGTGCCTGACGGCACGCCGTTCTGGCCGATGTGGCGCGAGCCCGTCGGGCACTGAGTCGGTCAGGTCGACGCGAGCAGCACATCCTGTGGTCGCACTGTAACGCTCGCGTGACAGCACGGACAGAGGGAAGGGCCGGGTCCACGGACCCGGCCCTTTCCTCGTCGAACTGTCAGTACGTGCCGTCGAGCTGGCCGCGCAGCTTGGTCAGCGCCCGGGTCAGCAGCCGCGAGACGTGCATCTGCGAGACACCGATCTGGTCGGCGATCTGCGACTGGGTCAGGTTGCCGTAGAAGCGCAGCGTGAGGATCTTCTGCTCGCGCTCGTCGAGGGTGGCCAGCGCCGGGCCGAGGGCCACGCGCAGCTCAGCCAGCTCGAACTCGCTGTCCTCGCCGCCGAGCATGTCGCCCAGCTCGGTGGCGCGCTCGCCGTCGCCGGTCGGGGTGGACAGCGACACCGCGTTGTACGCGCGGGCGCCTTCCAGGCCCTCCAGCACCTCTTCCTCGGTGAGCTTGAGGTGCGCGGCGATGTCGGCGACCGTCGGCGAGCGGCCGAGGGTCTGCAGCAGCGAGCTGTTGGCGTCGGAGATGGCCAGCCGCAGCTCCTGGAGCCGGCGGGGCACCCGGATGTCCCAGGTGCGGTCCCGGAAGTGCCGCTTGAGCTCGCCGATGATGGTGGGGATCGCGTAACCGGCGAAGTCGACACCGCGCTCGGGGTCGAACTTGTCGATGGCCTTGATCAGGCCGATCGCGGCGGTCTGCGCCAGGTCGTCGTTCGGCTCGCCGCGCCCGCTGTAGCGGTGGGCCAGGTGGTTGGCGAGCGGCAGCCAGGCCTCGATCGCCCGGTCCCGCAGGGCGGCGCGCGACGGGTGGTTGGCGGGCAGCGCCGCCATCGCGTTGAGCAGGTCGGCGGCGCTGTCGGTGAGGGCGCGCGGGTCAAGCTTGGTGGTGGCCTTGACGGGGGCGCTCGGCTGCTCGGTGATCGTTGGCGCGGTCATGGGTGGTCCTCCCTGCACCTCGTCCGCTGACAAAAAAGACGTGACGCTTTGGTTTAGCTTCCAATAGGCCGTTCGGGAGTCACCTTAACCTGATCGTCTCCTAGAAATCTAGCCGAAAGGTTGATGTACTTAAGGTGTGTTGAGCAACAAAAAGGGCAAGTGGGGCGGAAGTTCGGGTGGTTGTGAGGATCCTTACCCGTCGTTCCCGCTGCGGGTTCGCTGCCCGGTCGGTCCGGCCGGTCCGGCCGATCGGCCCACGGGTCGCGTCGAGTGGTCAACATGAAATCCGACAAGTCGGCAGGAGTGTCGACTATCCGTCCTTGTCCCGCTGGTGGGACCGGCCGTAGCGTCGCGTGTACACACCCGGTTCGGAGGCACCGTGCTCGATCCAGCCGCTCCCCAGCTTGTCGTGAACAGCCGCACCCTCTACTTCAGCTGGCTGCCGGCGGATCCCGACGCGGTCGCCGCGCTCGTCCCACCCGGGCTCTGCCCCCGCCCCGACCGGCAGGTCTTCCTCAACCAGTACATCGTCGACGACGAGACACAGACCTCCGGCTTCGGCGCGTACTCGCTGACCTACCTCGGCGTCTCGCTGCTGGGCGTCGATGCGCCGGGCGGCCTCAACGCCGGTGGCTGGTGGACCCACTACGTGGCCTCCACCCGGCGGGTCCGCGAGTACGCCCTCGCCCGCGGCGCCCCGGTGCTCGCCGGGCGCACCCGGATCGACGTGAACGGCGAGGACCTGCTCTCCGAGACGGAGATCGACGGCACGCCGTTGATCCGAGCGCGGTGTCGGGTGGGCGAGACCGGGCACGTGATCAGCAGTGGCCACCACCGCTACTTCACCCGGCGCGACGGCCAGTTGCTCAGCTCGGCCTACCCGTTCGTCGCCGAGCCGGTCGCCCCGTTCGAGATCGAGTCGGTGGAGTTCCTCCAGCGCGGCCACCCGATGTACGCGCTGCGCCCGGCCAACCCGCTGACCATCGGCTTCGGCTACTACTCACCGCGCTCGTCGTTCGCCTACCCCGGCGGGTTGAACGTGCACGCGGTCGCCGCTCCTGAGCCGGCCCGATCGCTTCACCAGGTGCCGGCCAGCCTCGCCCGCAGCGGCCTGCCGTCCGGGTCGTAGACCAGCCGGTACATGGGCAGCGCCCAGGCCCTGGTGTACCACGGAAGCCGTTCGGGGCGGTGCGGGCGCAGTCGCCCCGGCGGCCGTTGCCCCACCTGGCCGTCGTCGTACCACCGCTGTAGCGCGTCGGCGGCGGCCGTGACGGCCGCGACGGCGTCCGCCGGGTCCAGCAGGTCGGCGTCGTCAGCGCCGTCCGGGTCGCGGTCCAGGTGCTCGCGCCACAGCCGCAGTCGCAGGTCCCGGGCGAAGCTGCGCGCGCCGTCGCCCCGTCCGGTGGGGTCGGCGGGCTCCCGCTGGTCCAGGGTCTCGTCGAGGACGGCGCAGGACAACTCGCTGTCGTGAGTCCAGGACCGCCGGTTGAAGTTGTCGCTGCCCACGCTGGCCCAGACGTCGTCGACGACACAGACCTTCGCGTGCACGTAGACCGGGTCGCCGGCGTGGTTCTCCACGTCGAACACGTGCACCCGGTCCGGTGCGGCCCGCTCACACAGTGACAGCGCCTGCTCGCGCCCGACCATGTTCGGCGGCAGTGCCAGCTTGCCGTCCACGTCCGGGTGGCGGGGGACGACGGCGATCAGGTGCAGGTCCGGGTTGTCCCGCAGCGCGTGCGCGAACAGGTCCGCGACCTCGGCCGACCAGAGGTACTGGTCCTCCAGGTAGATCAGTTGGCGGGCTCGGCGCACCGCCTTCGTGTAACCCCGGGCCACTGTCCGCTCTCCGTCCGGTGCGAACGAGTAGCGCGGGCGGACGGCGGGGTAGGTGCGCAGCACCTGGATCTGGTGCGGACCGCAGGGCGGCGGATCGGCCGGCTGTTCGGGCAGCGGGTCGGGGCGCAGGTCCGAGCCGCGCAGCCGGTCCCGCAGGTAGGCCACCGGGTTCTCCGAGTCCAGCGGCATCGGGTCGGTCCAGCGTTCCCGGAACACGGTGTCCAACGCACCGACCACCGGACCGCGCACCGCGAGCTGCACGTCGTGCCAGGGCGGGTTGGGTCCGTACCGGGGGGACATCTGCACCGGTTGCGGGTCACCGTGGTGCGCGGCGTCGTCGCGGCGGCTGTGGCACAGGTCGATCCCGCCGGCGAAGGCGACGTCCCGCTCGGGCGCGCCCAGGTGTCGCAGCACCACGAGCTTCTGATGGTGCGAGCCGCCGCGCCGGACGCGTTGGTCAAGCAGCACCTCGCCACCGGCGGCCGAGATCGTCTCGCTGAGGTCGCGGTTCTCCGCCTCGCTGTACGCCAGGACGTCGAGGTGCGAGCGCCAGATCAACCCCTTCACCACCACACCGCGCTGCGCGGCCTGGGCGAAGAGTTGGGCAACTGTCGGACCGTCCGGGCGCAGTCGCTGGTCCGGGTCACCCCGCCAGTCGGTGAAGAACAGGTGGTCGCCAGGGGCCAGGGCCTCGACTTCGTCGACCAGTCGGTCGAAGTACGCGGCACCGTGAATCAACGGCTCGGCGAGGTTTCCCGTCGTCCATACGGGTATGCCAGAGACCGGGTTGGCGCGTTCCTCAGCGGTGAGAAACCAGTCCTGCAACGGCACCGTCCAGCCCCCCTGGAGGTCGGCAACGTCCTCACGGTAGGACCCCCGACGCGGGTCCGCACGCCAGGCCCCCTGACCGGTGACCTGGCCAACGCAGACGGAAGCGACGCGACAACAGCCGAGGAGGCCACACAATGCCCCGCGACACGACGAATCCCGTGACCGAGAACCGCGAGCCGGCGGTGGAGAGCGAACGGGGTGCGCTGGTAGCGGTGTTGGTGATGGTGATTCTGGGCGTCGCCGGGATTTTTGCGGTCTCCTGAGGCGGCGCCGACGCCACCGGGGGTGAACCGGAGGCGTCGGCGCCGAACTCAACTACTGCCGACAGTGGTCAGGGCCGGGCGCCCTGGCCGCCGGTGTGCGGGAGCCGCTCGGTGGGGATCACGCCGAGACGGCCGGCCTGGAAGTCCTCGAACGCCTTGAGCAGCTCGTCCCGGGTGTTCATCACGAACGGGCCGTACTGCGCCACCGGCTCCCTGATCGGCTGACCACCCATGATGTAGAGGTCCAGTGCCGGGGTGTTGCTGTCCTGCACGGTGTCGGCGCTGAACCGCAGCGCGTCACCCGGGCCGTGCACCGCGAGCTGGCCGGTACGCACCGGCCGCCGGTCGGCGCCGACCGTGCCGCGACCGCCCAGCACGTACACCAGGGCGTTGAAGTCGGGCCGCCAGGGCAGGTCGACCTGCGCGCCCGGTTGCACAGTGACGTGCGTGATGGTGATCGGGGTGAAGGTCGAACCCGGGCCGCGGTGCCCGGCGACCTCGCCGGCGATGACCCGGATCAGCGCGCCGCCGTCGGGCGTGGTGAGCAGCGCCGACTCCCGACCCCGGATGTCCTGGTAGCGGGGCGGGTTCATCTTGGCCGAGCGGGGCAGGTTGACCCACAGCTGGGTGCCGTGGAAGAGCCCGCCGCTCATCACCAGGTGCTCCGGCGGCGCCTCGATGTGCAGCAGGCCGCTGCCTGCCGTCATCCACTGGGTGTCACCGTCGGTGATGGTGCCGCCCCCGCCGTTGGAGTCCTGGTGGTCGAAGACGCCGTCGATGATGTAGGTGACGGTCTCGAAGCCGCGGTGCGGGTGCCACGGAGTGCCCTTGGGCTCGCCCGGCGCGTAGTCCACCTCGCCCATCTGGTCGAGGTGGATGAACGGGTCCAGGTCGGTGGTCGACACCCCGGCGAAGGCGCGACGGACCGGGAAGCCCTCACCCTCGAAGCCGCTGGGCGCCGTGGTCACCGTGCGGACCGGGCGGATCGTGGTGGTTTCGTCGAGCTGGGGCAGGCGGGGCAGGACGAGAACGTTGTCGACGGTGATCGCGGGCATGTCGAGGCTCCTAGCGTGAGGCGGGGGTGGTCGAGCTGGCCCGCGATGCCCGCAGGCGCTCGCCGAGCCGGTCGAAGACCCGGGTGAGGCAGGCGACCTCGGCATCGTCGAGGTCGTCCATGAGATGGGTACGCACCGACGCCAGATGGTGGGGTGCGGCTTCCCGCAGGGCGAGCAGCCCGGCGGCGGTGAGCACCGCCTCGCTGCCGCGCCGGTCGTCCGGGCAGGGCTCCTTGCTGACCAGGCCACGACGTTGCATGGAGGAGACCTGGTAGGTGAGGCGGCTGGGCGAAAAGATCAACCGGCTGGCCAGCTCGCCCATCCGTAGCCGCTGCCCGGGTGCCTCGGAGAGCAGGACCAGCACGTGGTAGTCGGGGAAGCTGAGGTCGCTGTCGACCCGTAGATCCTCTTCCAACTGGGTGTAGAGACGCTGGCTGGCCTCGATGTAGGCGCGCCAGGCGGCCTCTCGGGTGCTGTCCAGGCTCTCGGTCATGTCCACGACGGTAGCACTACTTTAAAATTTAAGTAACAGCGTTGAGCGTTGTCTGGGTCACTTTCCCGCGCCCTCGCCAATGAGATCGTGCAGCTTTGAAGGAAACCGGCGTTAATCCGGCGGCGCGTAGGCCGCAGGTTGTGCCAGACTCCGGCCTCGTGGAACACGTGGAACTCTCCGCCGCCGACCTGCTGCTGCGCCCCTGGCGGGATGAGGACGCCCCGGCGGTGCGCGACGCGCTCCGGGACCCGGCGATCGCCCAGTGGAACCCGCAGGGTGGCGACCCGATCGACGACGAGGTCGCGCTGCTCTGGGTGCGTCGCCGGGCCGACTGGTCCACGGGTGGTCATGCCTCGATGGCGGTCACCGCGGCTGCCGACGGCGAACTGCTCGGCTCGGTGTCGCTGCACCGCATCCACGACGGCGACGCGTCCATCGGCTACTGGACGGTTCCCGCGGCGCGGGGGCGTCGGGTGGCGGTCCGCGCCGTCGTCCGGCTCACCGAGTGGGCGTTCGCGGATCTCGGACTGCACCGGGTGGAGCTGTGTCACGCGGTGGCCAACCCGGCGTCCTGCCGGGTCGCCGACCGCGCCGGCTACCCGGCCGAGGGCACGCTGCGCGAGTCGTACCGGTACGGCGACGGCCGCCGCTACGACGAGCACCTGCACGCCCGCCTGGCCACCGACCGCTAGCCGGAGGCGGACCGGGGCCCGCACACGCTCGGGCCCCGGCCGCACGGTTTGTCGCGAACCGTCACTCGGTGACCTTGCGGAGGAACGTCGCGAGAGCGGTCCTGACGCGGTCGATCCGCTCCGGCAGAGGCAGCGGCTCGGGCGCGGGGGGCCCCGCGTGCTTCTTTCCCCGCAGGTACAGCGAGCAGGCCAGGTCGGAGCACAGGTACGTGCCCACGGAGTCGCCCTGCCGTCCGCTCGGACCGGCCTTCGGGGCGGTCATCAACGTGACGCCACCGCCGAGGTGGGTGGTCAGGCAGAACGAGCACATGCTGTGCCGCACGCGCCCCGTCTGGTGGGTCGCGGCGCGCAGCACCACTCCGGCCGGCTTGCCGTCGGTTTCGGCGACCAGGTAGGCCCGCTGCGGCGCGGCGGGATCCCGCCAGCCGAGAAAGTCGAGGTCGTCCCACTGGCGCATTTCAAGATCGTTTGGAACGGTCAGCCGTTTCGCCTCGCCCCGGCTGCAATTGACGAAGGAGGCGCGGATGACGGATTCGGTCAGGACCAACATAGGTAGTAGCCTAGCCACCCTAGGCAAACCATTAACAAAGATAGGTTTGGAGTGTGGTGGATGGCACGCGCAGGGGTGACCGTCGAGCGCCTGACGCTGGCCGCGGCCGAGCTGGCCGACGAGGTGGGCGTGGAGAACGTCACTGTTGCCGCGCTCGCCCGCCAGTTCGGGGTGAAGGACGCCAGCCTGTACTTCCACCTGAAGAACGCACACGAACTGCGGGTCAGGATCGCCCTGCTGGCGCTGGCGGAGCTGGCCGACCGGGTCGCCGCCGCGCTCGCCGGTCGGGCCGGCAAGGACGCCCTGGTGGCGTTCGCCAACGCGTACCGCGACTACGCGCGAGAGCACCCGGGCCGCTACGCGGCAATGCAGATCGACCTCGACCCGGAGACCGCCGCCGCGAGCGCGGGCGTCCGGCACGCCGAGATGACCCGGGCGATTCTGCGCGGCTACCGGCTCTCCGAGCCCGACCAGACCGACGCGGTGCGGATGATGCACAGCACCTTCCACGGGTTCGTGAGCCTGGAGAAGACCGGCGGCTTCCGGCACACCCCGCGCCCCACTGACGACTCCTGGTCGCGCACCCTGGACGCCCTCGACGCCGTCCTCACCAACTGGCCGTCGCGCTGACGGCCGGGTGGGCAGACGTCTGCCCCACCCGGTCGACGCTCAGGTTCGTGCTCGGATCAGGGCATCGCTGGCGCGCTGACGTTCACCAGCCAGTCGGTTCCGTACCTGTCGGTGCACCTGCCGTAGAGCGCACCCCACGGTGATCTCGCGAAGGGCGCCGTCACCGTCCCTCGCTCGGACAGTCGCTCCCAGTAGGTGGTGAGTTCCGCCTGGTCGCCGCCCAGAGTGATCGACGAGCTGCTGCCGGCCCCGTCGTCGCCCGGCGTCCGGTCGGAGGCCATCAGCACGACCCCGGTCGTGCCGCGGAGCGTCGCGTGCGCGATCAGCTCGTCCCGCGCCGTGTCGGTCGACCCTCGGAGGTCGCCGAAGGTGGTGATCTCCAGGTTGCCCCCGAACACCGACTGGTAGAACGACATCGCCTCCCGGGCGTTGCCGGTGAAGCTGAGGTACGGGCTGACCCGGGCGGTCATCGTCCCACCTCGGCGGTGAGCGGGCGGTGCTGTGCGGTCCGCTGCCGGAGCAGGACGAGCCCGAGGCCCGCCAGGAACCAGGTGCCGAGGATGACGAGAGGTGCGACGGTGTGTGCGCCGTCGAAGTAGCCGAAGTTGTTGACCGCGCGCACGGCCGCGCCCGGCGGGAGCTTCCCCGAGATCGCCTGCGCCCATTCCGGTAGCAGGTCGACCCCGATCGTCGCTCCGCTCGTCGCGTTGCCGATGGTCGTGAGGGTGAGGACGGCGAGAGCGATGCCCGCCGGCCCGAGCCAGGCCCCCAGAGCCTTCGTGGTGAAGGCGCTGGCCGCGGAGAGCAGGATGAGCGAGAGCGCGAGTAGCGGGAACGGGGCCGTGAGTGAGCCGTAGACCGGGCCCGCGACGGTCGCCGCGATCACACCGATCAGGACGGCGAATCCACTCATCGCGTAGAGGCGGTGGCGGAGGCGCACCTTCGCGGTGGCCGCGGTGAGCCCCTGAGCGAGGACGAACGACGAGAGGGTGACGCCGAACACCACGTAGAAGGCGGACAGCCCGCGACTGTCGTAGGTCGCCAGCGGCACGATGTCGTTTTCCTGGACGGTCGCCCCCGCCTTTCTGGCGAGGCCGGCCGCGAGCTGACGCGCCGCCCCGCTCTCGCTGAACCCGCTCGCGCCGGCGTAGTCGAGTGTCAGCGTGGTGGGGGAGGTCGCGCCGAGGACGGCGACGGCGTCACCATGTCGCACCATGGCCTCGCCGTCCGCGACGCTCGCGACCTCGGTGACGGCCACGGTGTTGCCGAACCCGGCTTGTGCGGTGGCCGCCAGCTGATGGCTGGCCACGGCGATCGGCAGCTGGCTCGGCTGAGGGCTGCGTTGCAGTCCGACATACACCGCTATGAACGCCGTGCCGATGATCAGCCCGGTGATCACGAGCGTTGTCCAGGCTCGGCGCTGGGTGACGACGGGCGACGTTCCGTCGGTACGTGGATCGGGTGGCGACGTCATGGGTGCTTCCTCGGGTAGTGTGGTTTGAATGTCCAACCAAACGAACCGTAGCACCGACGGTTTGAAAATCAAACCAGGGCGGGACTCTCTCGCTGTGGCGCTCGACGCGGTCAACGACAGGTGGTCGCTGCACATCGTGCGGGCGCTCGCATTCGGCGCATCGCGGTACACCGAGATCCTCAGAGCCGTCGGCGCGCCCAGGGACGTCCTCGCCGCCCGACTGCGGAAACTCGCCGAATCCGGCATCCTCCAGGCCCGTGCCACCGAGAACGGCAAGGTCGCGGGGTACGAACTGACCCAGAAGGGCAAGGACCTCGGGCAGGTCATCCTCGTGCTCAAGCGCTGGGGTGACACCTACAGCGAGGACGACGTGCCGCGAGTCGACTTCATCCACGACGTCTGCGGCCAGGTCTTCGTCGCCGAGGTGCGCTGCCAGGCATGCGGCAGGCCCCTCCGGTCCGGAGAGCTGTCCTTCGATCAGGAGTCACCGGCATGCTGAGCGAACTGGAGTTGGCCGACTGGCGGGAGCGGGTGGCCCGGCTGTACCTGTCCGACGTCGACCTGACCGGCTTCCGCGCCGGCCGCGACGAACTCTTCGCCACCCACCCGCAGAGCCCGATCCCGGTGGCGGAGCGGCCCGGCTTCGCCGGGGTGCGCTACTTCCCGCCCAATCCCGAGGCCGTGGTCGAGGCGCCCCTGCGCTCGGCGAGCGGTGAGCTGCGCATCGACACCGGTGGCCCGGACGGGGTGGTCGCGTACCGGCGGGTCGCGGTGGCCGAGACACCGTGGGGGCCGCTGACCCTGTGGTGGATCGAGGCGTACGGGGGCGGGCTGTTCGTTCCGCTGCGCGACGGCACCTGCGGGCCGGAGAGCTACGGCGGAGGTCGGTACCTCACCGACACGGTGAAGGGCACCTTCGGCCGGGGCGTCGAGCTCCTGCCCGGCGACCGGGTCCGGCTGGACGCCAACTACCTCTACAACCCGAGCTGTGCCTACGATGACCGCTGGGCCTGCCCGCTGGCACCACCGGAGAACCGGGTCGACGTGCCGCTGCGGGCCGGCGAGCTGGCGTACCACCACTGAACGGCCGCCCGCCCCGGGCGCTGCCGGGACGGGCGGTCGGTCGTCGCTCAGCGGGCGTTCGCCGCCGAGCTGGGCATCTGCATCCGACCGAGCAGCTGTCGCGCCTGGTCGGCGAGTTGCGCGTCGACGGTCACCGCGTACTGGCCGGCACGCAGCGAGCTGGCCGAGGTGAAGTCGCGCTGCCCGCCCGTCATGGCGTGCGCGACAGCGCCGAACACGGCACCCCAGATCGCACCGATGACCAGCCCGACCAGGATCACCGCCAGCCAGTTGCCGACGGTGAAGATGCCGAACAACAGGCCGATGAAGAGCCCGAACCAGGCGCCGGTGCCGGCGCCGAGCAGGCCGGCGCGACCGGTGGTCATTCGCCCGAGCACCGTCTCCACCAGGGTGAGGTTGGTGCCGACGATGGCGCTGTGCTCCACCGGGAAGCGGTTGTCGGCCAGGTAGTCGACGACCCGCTGCGCGGTCGGATAGTCCGGGTACGAGCCGATCGTCACTGTCGGCGGGCCGGCCTCCGGCCCGTGGCCGTCCCCGGCCGGTGTCGACAGGCGACCGGCCGGCCCGGTTGGAAGCAGGTCGCCACCCTGTGTGCCGGACCGCCAGGCGGCGGTCGGCCCCGAAGCTGACGTCATGAGCATCCTCCCTCGTCAGCTCGCCGGGTTCCCGTCCAGGCCGACCGGTAACGCGGTCTGGACCGTCGGGCGGGAGGGGAATGGGCGCGGACTGCCCGGGTAGGCACTCAGGTGGAGAGCGGACAGATCAGCGACTACGGTTTCCTCGCCGACGGCCGCACCGCGGCGCTGGTGGACGCCTCGGGCTCGGTGAACTGGTGGTGCCCTGGCCGGTTCGACGCTCCGTCGGTGTTCGGGCGGCTGCTCGACGACGGCGCGGGGCACTGGTCGATCCGGCCGGAGGCCGATTTCACCGTCGAACGGAGCTACCTGGAGGACACCCTGGTGTTGCGGACCGTCTTCCGCACCGCGCAGGGGGAGGTCGCGCTCACCGACGCGCTCGCCTTCGAGCCCGGCTCGCGAGGTCACGACATCGGGATGCACCCACCGCAGGTGCTGGTCCGTAGCGTGCAGGGACTCTCCGGTGCGGTGCCTATGCGGGTGCACTACCGTCCGCGCTTCGAGTACGGGCGCACCATCGCGTACCTGGTCGAGCGTGAGGACATGCTCGAGGCCATCGCCGGGGCCGCGCGGCTCACCTTCCGCAGCAGCGTGCGGTTGGCGTGCGGCGACGATGGCGATGCCGCAGCGACGTTCACCGTCCGCGCCGGCACGACCCACAACTTCAGTCTCGGGTACGCCCCGACCTACGACGCCCCACTGCCCGAGGTGCCGGACGCCGACCAGACGATCGCCGACACCGTCGCCGGCTGGCGGTCCTGGACCGACGAGCATCCCTACCAGGGACTCTACGCCGAGGAGGTGCGGCGCAGCGGACTGGTGGTGCAGGGCATGACGTACCGGCCCAGCGGCGCGGTGGTGGCCTCGGTGACCACCTCGCTGCCCGAGGAGCTCGGCGGGGACCGCAACTACGACTACCGCTACGTCTGGGTGCGCGATTTCAGCCACACCCTGCGGGCGCTGTGGCGGTCGGCGTGCTTCGACGAGGTGCGGCGACAGTTCGCCTGGTTGGGCCGGGCGATGGGCCGCATCGACGACAGGCCGGTGCCCATCATGTACGGGGTGCTGGGGGAGCGGGACCTCACCGAGCATCGGCTGGAGCAGCTCGGCGGTTATCGCGACAGCCCGCCGGTGGTGATCGGCAACGACGCGTGGCGGCAGCGGCAGAACGACATCTACGGCGCGGCCATGGACGCTGCCTGGCTGATGCGCGACCAGCTGGAACCGTTCGACCCGGAGGTCTACCACCTGCTCCGGGTGCTCGCCGATCAGGCCGAGCGGGACTGGAAACAGCCGGACGCGGGGATGTGGGAGGAGCGTGGAATCCAACACCACCACGTGTCCTCGAAGGTGGAGTGCTGGGTAGCGCTGGACCGGGCGGTCCGGTTCGGCGACCAGCTCGGCGGGCCGCAGGACCTGGTCCGCTGGACGGCCGCTCGGGACGAGGTGCGCGCGGCGGTCCTCAAGCGGGGGTGGAGCGACCGGCTCCAGTCGTACACCGGGATTTTTGATTCCGACGAGCTGGACGCGTCGGTGCTGGTGATGCCGCTGGTGGGCTTTCTGCGGGCCGATGACCCGCGGATGCGCTCGACGGTCCGCGCGGTGGAGCGGCGACTGTCGCGCGACGGCCTGCTGCGGCGCTGGGACGGCGACCCGGCGGGCTTCATCATCTGTTCGTTCTGGCTGGTGAGTTGCCTGGCGTTGGCCGGCGAGCGGGATCGGGCGCACGAGTTGTTTCGCGATCTGGCTGGTCGGGTCAACGACCTGGGCCTGTTCGCCGAGCAGATCGACCAGCAGACCGGGGAGCAGCTGGGCAACTTCCCGCAGGCGTTCTCGCACATCGGTCTCATCAATGCCGCCGGTGTGCTCACCGACGTCGAGCAGGACCCGACGTTGCGCGAGTGCGGGATGCCCCCGGCGCACTTCACCCCGACGCGTCGCTGAGGCCGGACTTTTGTGTAAATCTTGACAACTTTCGATCCGACGACGCGAAGTTCTATCGCTTTCCAGTGAAAGACGTTAATGTCCGGGACACCCTGCGGTGCTCCTCCAGTCGGCGGGAGCGGCACCGAGATCCCCCGGACAGCTGGAGGTCTCGTGTCCCGCACACCGCGCCGACGTCTCGTCAGCGCCACCACACTGCTCACCGTCCTGATCGCCCTCTGCCTCGTCCCGCAGGCAGGCGTTCTACCGGCCGCCGCGTCCCCGGCCCAGGCCGTTGCCCTCGCCCCGCCCCCCACCAGCGGTTTCGAGAAGGTCGCCCTCGACGGCGGCCTCTCCATGGGCGAACCGATCGAACTGGCCGTCGCGCCCGACGGCAAGGTCTTCTACATCAACCGGGGCACCAGCAGCGCCGGTGGCCAGGTCCGCCTCTACAACCCGGCGACCAGGTCCACCACTGTGGCCCTGACCCTGGCGCTGGACGCCCGCTTCGAGGACGGCCTGATCGGCATCACACTGCACCCGAGCTTCGCGAGCAACCACTGGGTCTACCTCTTCTACTCGCCGAAGGTCACCCCACTCGTCAACCGGATCAGTCGGTTCACCTTCAACCCGTCCACACTGCAGCTCGACCCGGGCAGCGAGGACCCGCTGATCGAGTGGCCTACCGAACGTGATCTCTGCTGCCACTCGGCCGGCTCGATGAGCTGGGACACCGCCGGCAACCTGTACTTCGCCGTGGGCGACAACACCAACTCCGGCGGCGACTCCGCCGGGATGGCCCCGATCGACGAGCGGACGAACCGCAACGCCCAGTACGACGCCCAGCGCACCTCCGGCAACACCAACGACCTGCGCGGCAAGATCAACCGGATCCATCCGGAGAACGACGGCAGCTACACCGTCCCCGCCGGCAACCTCTTCGCCGCGGGCACCGCCCGAACGCGCCCGGAGATCTACGTGATGGGCGTGCGCAACCCGTACCGGATCTGGGTGGACCGCAAGGCCAACAACACCCTCTACTGGGGTGAGGTCGGCCCCGATGCCGGCACCGACCTCGCCAACCGTGGCCCGGCGGCCTACGACGAGTTCAACCGGGCCAACGGGCCCGGCAACTACGGATGGCCGTACTGCGGTGGCCCCAACGTCGCCTACAACGACTGGGACTTCGCCACCGCCACACCGCGTGGCTGGTTCCCCTGCGGCGGCTCGACCGGCCCGGTCAACAACTCACCCCGCAACACCGGCGTCCAGCAGCTTCCGCCGACGAAACCGGCACTGGTCTGGGAGCAGCACGGCGGCAGTGAGGACTGGCCGGCGCTGGACAACCCGGGTGGGTGCGGGTCGCCCAACCACGTGGAGGTCTACCACTACGACCCGAACCTCGTCTCGGACGCGAAGTGGCCGGCGTACTACGACAACAAGTGGCTGATCTCCGAGTACTGCCGTAACTGGATCAAGGAGGTCCAGTTCGACAACGGCAACCCGTCCACCGGCACGCCGACAGTCATCGAGCCGGTGCTCGCCGGCATGAAACTCGTCCACCCGATCGACTGGCAGTTCGGCCCGGACGGTTCGCTCTACCTGCTGGAGTACGGCAGCGGCTACTTCTCCGGCGCGGTCGACGCCGGTCTCTACAAAATCAACTATGTCCAGGGTGGCCGGTCGCCGGAAGCCAAGGCCACCATCAACCGGGACAACGGCCTGGCCCCGCTCTCGGTGACCTTCTCCAGCGCCGGCAGCTCGGACCCGGACGGCGACCCGCTGACGTACGCGTGGGACTTCACCAACAACGGCAGCACCGACTCGACAGCCGCGAACCCGTCCTTCACGTACTCCGCCAACGGCAGCTACAGCGCCCGGCTCACAGTCAACGACGGCACCGGCCGCAGCGCCACCACACTGGTGGCGGTGGTGGTCGGCAACAACCGTCCGACGGTCACGTTGACCGGCCTGCCCGCCGGCGGGCTCTTCGACTGGGGGCAGGACCTGACGGTCGGCGCCACGGCCAGTGACCCGCAGGACGGCACGCCGGCCTGCTCGACGGTGGTCGTCCGGGCCGCGCTGGGCCACCAGGAGCACGCCCACGAGGAGGGGGAGGGGACCGGCTGCGGCGCGACCTTCAACACCGGCCCGGTGCACGCCGGCCCCGACTCGGTGCTGTTCTTCGTCCTGCGGGGCAGCTACACCGATCGCGGCGCGACCGGCTCGGCCGCACTCACCGGTGAGCAGGAGATCAGCCTCTACCCGAAACAGTGGCAGGCCGAGCACTTCGTCCAGCTCAACGGCCCCAAGGTGATCGACCAGGCGGCGGCCGAGGGTGGCAAGCGGCTGGGTGACGTCCAGAGCGGCGAGAGCGTCCGGCACCACGCGGTGAGCCTCAAGGGAATCACCGGCGTTCGGGCCCGGGTCTCCTCCGGCGGCCCCGGCGGCACCATCTCCTTCCGGTACGACTCACCGACCGGCACCGAGGTCGCCCGGATCGCGGTGCCGAACACCGGCGGCTGGGACAACTACACCGAGCTGAGCACCACCGTGACCAAGCCCGACGACGGCACCCACGACCTGTACCTGGTCGTCACCGGCGGCAGCGGGGCGTTGCTGGACGTGGACAGCTACACCTTCACCGGCCCGGGCGTCGGCACCGGCGGGGCGCGCACCGGTGAGGTCAAGGCCCTCGGCAAGTGCGCGGACATCGCCTCCAGCCAGACCGCGAACGGCACCAGGGTGCAGACCTGGACCTGCAACGGCACCGCCGCCCAGCGCTGGACCCTGCCCGGCGACGGTACGGTGCGAGGGCTCGCCAAGTGCCTGGACGTGAAGGCGAGCGGCACCACCGACGGCACCCTCGTGCAGCTCTACGACTGCAACGGCAGCGGGGCCCAGCAGTGGGCCGCCCAGTCGGACGGCAGCCTGCGCAACCCCCAGTCCGGGCGTTGCCTGGACATTCCCAACTCGGACCTCACCGACGGCCGGCAACTGCGGATCTGGACCTGCAACGGCACCGGGGCGCAACGCTGGACCCTGCCGTGACCGCCCCCTGACCGGCTCGGCACCCGTACCCGAGCGTCGATGACGCACGGGGCCGGGCGGCGGAGGCGGAGCCCGGCCGTCCACCCACGTCCCCCGGGTGGGCGGCCGGGTCTCGGGGGACAATGCCGGGTATGCGGCTGGTGCTCACGGCGGACACCCACGTACCGAAGCGGGCCCGGGACCTACCCGGGCCCCTCTGGGCGGCCATCGAGGCGGCCGACGTGGCGGTGCACGCCGGAGACTGGGTGAACGAGGACCTGCTCGACGCCATGACCGCGCGATCGCGCCGACTGGTCGGTGTGTACGGCAACAACGACGGCCCGGCGCTGCGCGCCCGACTGCCCGAGGTGGCCCGGGTCGAGCTGGACGGCCTGCGGGTCGCTGTGGTGCACGAGACCGGGCCCCGGACCGGCCGGGAGAAGCGGTGCGCGGCCCGCTTTCCCGACGTCGACCTGCTGGTGTTCGGGCATTCGCACATCCCCTGGGACACCGAGGCGCCCGGTGGGCTGCGCCTGCTCAACCCCGGCTCACCCACCGACCGCCGCTCCCAACCCCACGCCACCTACCTAACCGCCGAGGTGCACGCCGCCACCCTCACCAAGGTCCACCTGCACCGCCTACCCCGCCCCTGACCTGGCCCCGCCCCGCCTCTCACCCGCGATCTTGCACTTGCTGTCGACGATTTGCGCCCTGTGTGGCCTTTGTCGCGACAGAAAGTGCAAGATCGCGTGGAGGGGGGTCGGGGTTACTGGCCTCGGCCCGTTTCGGCTTGCAGTTCGTCGATGCGCTTGGACGCCTCGGCCTTGGTCAGGTCGTCCGGGAGGTCGGCGTGGGCCTCCCGGGCCAGCGTGCTCAGGTAGGACTCCTGCGCGGCGGTCGGCGGCTCGTCCCCGGTGACCCACTCGTCCGGGTCCTTGATCGCGGCATTCTGGTCGGCCTGCTCGGTGCGGCGGTCCGTCATCATCATCACCCTTTCTTTCGAACAGGTGTGCCAGTACCCCGATCGTCGGGGGTTCATGCCCCAACGCCGCGACCTACGATCATCTGATGACCGAGGACCTGTCGAGCGTGGTGGTGGTCGGTGCGGGCATCGCCGGGGTGGCCTGTGCTGTCGAGTTGACCCGGGCCGGCGTGCCGGTGCAGGTCCGGGAGCGGGGGCACGTCCGCGGTGGCCGAATGGCCAGCAAACGCTTCCAGGGCCGGCCTGCGGACATCGGCGCCGCCTACTTCACCGCCACCGACCCGGACTTCGCCGCCCTGGTCGAGCAGTGGCGCGCCGCCGGGCTGGTCCGCGAATGGACCGACACCTTCCAGGCGTACGACCGGAGCGGGAACCACGAGGTGCCCGGGCCGATGCGCTTCGCCGCCCCCGGTGGGCTGCGCTCGCTGGTCGAGCACCTGGCCGGCGCGGTGCCGGTGACAGTCGACCGGCTGGTGCTCACAGTGGAACCCGGCCCGGTCGTCGACGGGCAGCCGTGTGCGGCGGTCGCCCTGGCCATGCCGGGCCCGCAGGCCGCCCTCCTGCTCGACCCGGCCCTCACCGACGCCACCCGGGTCGTACAGGCGCAACGCTGGTCGCCGTCGCTGGCCGCGGTGCTGCGCTTCCCGACCCGGCGCTGGCCGGACTTCCGGGGCGCGTTCGTCAATGAGCATCCGGTCCTCAACCTCGTCTGCGACGACGGTGACCGGCGCGGTGACGGCGCGCCGGTGCTTGTCGCGCACACGGTGCCGGAATTCGCGGCCGGGCACCTGGCCCAACCCACCGGGGCCGGCCCGGCGATCGAGCAGGCCGTCCGGGACCTGCTCGGGCTGCCCGAGCAGGCCGTCGACGTGCACGTGCACCGCTGGACGTACGCGAAGCCGACCAGCGGCGCCGGCGGCGCCACCCACCACCTCGACGCCGACGGAATCGGCCTGGCCGGCGACGCGTTCGGCAAGCCCCGGGTGCAGAGCGCCTGGCGCTCCGGCCGCGACCTCGGCCGTGCCCTGGCAGCCCGCCTGGCCTGAGCCGCCCGCTCGGGCGTGCCGGGGTGGCTGAGCCGCGCGCTCAGGTGTGACCGCCTGGCTCAGTCACCCGCTCAGACGTGACCGGCTGCCGCGACGGGCCGAGCGTCGGCGTCCCGCTCGGCCGGGTCGGAGGTCCGCTCTCCCTCCCGGTCCAGCAGCTGCATGACCGGGGTCGCCGTGATGCCGTGCACCACGACGGAGACGAGCACCACCAGCCCGACGGTCGCCCAGAGCAGCTCGGCCTGCGGGAAGTCGGCCTTGGTGGTGGCGTACGCGAGGTAGTAGAACGAGCCGACGCCGCGGATGCCGAACAACGAGATGACCCAGTGCTCGGCCGGTCGTCCGGGAGCGCCGCGCAACGACAACCAGCCGATCAGCGGTCGCACCAGGAACACCAGCGCCAGCCCGACGGCGGCCGCCGGCCAGGTCAGCGGACCCAGCAGGCCACCCACTATCGCGCCGCCGAGCAGCAGCAACAGCACCAGGGTGAGCAGCCGTTCGACCTGCTCGGCGAAGTCGTGCAGCACCGAGTGGAACTCGTGGGTCCGCTCGGCGGCCCGAATGGCCCGGGCGGCCACGAACACCGCCAGGAAGCCGTACCCGCCGACCACCTCCACCAGCCCGTACGCCAGGAACGTGGCGGCCAGCGCCAGGAAACCCTCGGCGTGCCGGGCCAACCGCAGCTCACTGGGAGCGCGGAAGAACAGCTTGCCGAGCAGCCAGCCGATGAGCAGGCCACCGCCGACGCCGACGCTGATCTTCCAGAGCACGTCCACTGTGAACCACTCGGCCAACCAGTCGCTCGGGGCGAGGCTGGTCGAGGCGATGGCGATGGCCGCGTAGACGAACGGGAACGCCAGCCCGTCGTTCAGGCCGGCCTCGGAGGTCAACGCGAAGCGGACCTCGTCCTCGGAATCCTCCACGTCGGTCGGCTCGCCGACCTGCACGTCGGCGGCGAGCACCGGATCGGTGGGGGCCAGCGCGGCGCCCAACAACAGCGCGGCGGCCGGCACCAACCCCGCCCACCACCAGCCGAGCACCGCCACCGCCGCGATGCACAGGGGCATCGCGATCGCCAGCAGCCGCCAGGTGGACGACCACCGCCGCCAACTCAACGGCCGGTCGATCTTCAGCCCGGCGCCCATCAGCGCGACGATCACCCCGATCTCGGTGAGGTGGGTGGTCAGCTCCGGGTGGGCCAGGGGGTCCGGTGACGGCAACCCGACGGGCAGCAGGAACACCAGCATGCCGAGGGCGAGGAAGGCGATGGGCATGGACAGCGGGCGTCGCTCCAGCACCCGCGGCAGGATGCCCGCGAGCAGAGCGCCCAGGCCCACCAGCGCGAACGCCACATCTACCGGCTCCACGGCACCACCCTTCTGCCCGCACCCGCGAGGCGCGGGCAGGTGGTGACAGTCAGTGCCCCGCAAGGGCTCCGGCTATGCGCGTCCGCTCCGGTGGACCCGAGTGATCCTCACCGCGGCCGGGTGAGCGGCGAGTCCGCCAACTCGTGCAACAGCGCGGCCGGGTCGTCGTACACCGACACGGCACCCGCGCCGGCGAGCTCGCCGCGGCTGGTGCCACCGCAGGTCAGGCCCACACACGGAATGCTCAGCTTCCCGGCTGCGGCGACGTCCCACACCGAGTCGCCGACGAAGACCACCCGCTCGGCGGCCAACCCGGACTGCTCCAACGCGGCGACCAGGATGTCCGGTGCCGGCTTGCTCTGCTGGGCGTCCGCGGAGGAGGTGATCGTGTCGATCACGTCATCGGCGGCGAGCGCCCGGCGAAGCGCGCCCACCTCGGGTTCCGAGGCGGAGGTGGCCAGCACGACCCGCAACCCCCGCTCGGCGCAGGCCCGCAGCAGGTCGGCCGCCCGGGGTAGCGGCGTGAGCCGTTCCCAGTACTCGGCGTAGAGGGTGTCGTGCGCGTCGCGCAGCTTCGAGTCGGCGTCGCGGTCCCGCTCCGGGCCGAGGAGATGGTCCAGGAGTTTGTCCGATCCCATCCCGATCGAACGGTGCACCACCGCCATCGGCACCGGCTGGTCGGTCTGGCGTAACGCCTCCCACCAGCTAACGGTGTGCAGGTAGGTGGTGTCGACAAGGGTGCCGTCGACATCGAAGAGGACCCCGGCGGGCCGTTCGGTAGCCATGGGCGTCCTCCTACCCTCGGGCGGCTCAGGGATGCGCGGCCGGTGGCGTGAGGATCTCGAACCAGACCGTGGAGCCCCGGACCGACGGGTCGGTGCCCCAGGCGTCGCTGAGTTCCTCGATCAGGCCGAGGCCACGCCCGCGACTGCTCAACGTGTCGGTACGGGCCCGGGTCACGGTGCCCCGGGTGCCGGAATCCGCGACCGAGACGAGCAGCCGCTCGGCGCTGAGGTCGATCTCCACCCGGGCGGCCGTGCCGGCGTGCAGCAACGCGTTGGTGGTCAGCTCGCTGGTGCAGAGCACCGCCGCCCCGATCACCGGCTCGGGCACCTGCCACTCGGTGAGCTGACCGGTCAGCCAGTGCCGGACCCGGCTGGGCGCGGTCGGCTCGGCGGGCACCTCCATGCTCGCCGAACGACTCGGTTTGAGCGCGTGCTCGACCGCCAGCACTGCCACATCGTCCTCCGTGCCACCGGGGACCGCCGCGGTGGCCACCGCGCAGAGCGCACGGGGGTCGCCGCTGCCGGCCTTGGCGATGGCGTCGCTCAGGGTGGCCAGCCCGGCGCTCAGGCTCTGTCGGCGACGCTCCACCACCCCGTCGCTGAACAGCAGCAGGGTGTCGCCGGGGCGGAACGGGACGGTAGTGGTGCCCGGCCGGCCGCCCAACCCCAGCGGCGGCCCGGGCGGGACGTCGACGTACTCGGCGTGGAACCGACCATCCGGGTCACTGCGGCGGATAAGCGGCGCGGGGTGACCGGCGCTGGACAGGGTCAGCTCCCGCCGCTCGGCGTCGATCACCCCGAACGCCACGGTGACGAACAGCTCGTGGGTGCCGGCCTCCGCGCCGAGGCTGGTCACCAGTCGGTCGAGACCGGCCAGGACCGCGTCGGGCATCGGGTCGGCCAGGGCCAGGGCGCGCAGCGCGGCCCGGACCTGTCCCATCCGCGCGGCGGCCTGCACGTCGTGCCCGGCGACGTCGCCCAGCACCACGCCGAGCGAGCCGTTGGGCAGCAGGAACGCGTCGTAGAAGTCACCGCCGGCCGCGTTGCCGTCCACGCCCGGGTCGTAGCGGGCCGCGATCCGCAACCGGGGCAGGTCCGGCAGGTGCTCCGGCAACATGCTGCGCTGCAACAGTTGGGCGGTGCCGTGTTGGGTCTCGAACCGGCGGGCCCGTTCGGCGGCCTGGCCGATCAGCTCGGCCGAGGCGGCCAGCAGCGCCCGCTCGGCGGGGGACCAGGTGTGCGGAACCTGGTAGCCGACAGCCAGCCCACCGCGAACCACCGAGGTGCCCAGCGGCAGGGCAGCCATCGCGCGGACCTTCTGGTCGTGGCGGTCCACGGCGGTGTCCCGCAGCGGCTGCCCGTCGCGGGTGAAGGACGGGGCGCCGGAGCGGGCCGCCTGCACCACCGGGGCCGACCAGTCCGTCGGCGCGCGCCGCCAGAGCGGGGGAAGCCGCTCGTCGGCCTCGTCCAACAACTCGCCACGGACCCGACGCACCATGCGCCAGCCGCCGCCGCCCTCGTCGACAGCGAACGAGGCCTGGTCGGGGTCGAACGTGGTGATCGCGTACCGCAGCGCCACCCGGGCCACGTCGTCGAGGGTGAGGGTGCCGGCGAGCGCCGCGGCCACCTCGCTGAGGCTCTGCAACTGCTCAGTGACGTGGGTGGTCTCGGCCGCGACCGTCAACACGCCGACGATCTGCCCGGCGCTGTCGCGCACCGGTGAGTAGCCCCTGGTGAAGACCGCCTGCTCCACCGTCGCGGAGTGCCCACGGACCAGCGGCAGGGTGGACTCCTTCTCCAGGAAGGGCTCGCCCTGCCGGTAGCAACGCTCGATCACCGCACCGACGCCGGGCAGCGCCCAGATCTCCGCGAAGACCTCGGCGGCGGGACGGCCGAGGGCGCTGGGATGCTTGGTGCCCAGCAGCTCGGCGTAGCCGGCGTTGTAGAGCAGGACGAGATCGTCGCCGTAGGCCAGGGCCATCGGCATCGGCGAGGCGAGGACCAGCTCCACCACGGCCCGCAGGGCAACGTCCCAGTCGTCGGCTGGGCCCAGCGGGGTGTTGGCCCAGTCGTGGGCGAGCACGCCGACGGCCGGGCCGGACCCGGTGGGTGCGCCCGGGCCCGGAGTTGCTGGCGTGGGGACCCGCCCGACCGTTCCTGGCATGTTCGCAGCCTAGTCGGCCGACCGGAAAAGGCATCCGACCACGGCGGCGGGCCGTCGCCGAGTCCGTCGCGGTGGCCGTTCGGGCAGTTCAAGGCCCCTGTCCGGAGGTCTGTCGGGAAAAACGCCGCGCGCTGCGCGGAGTGCCGGACCGGTTGCCGGGTATGCGCCCGGCGCAGTCCATGCGACAGGAGGGACATCATGCTGAAAACCCTCGCGGTCCGGCAGGCCGATATCGGCGATGCCATCGCCGACACCTGGAGGTCGGTGCTGCTCTTCATCCCGAAGGCAGTGGCCTTCATCGTCATCCTCGTGGTCGGCTGGCTCATCGCCAGAGCCGTCCTCAAGATCGTGGATACGGTGCTGGAACGGGTGCGTTTCGACCAGGCGGTCGAACGCGGTGGCATCAAACGGGCCCTGGAGAGAACGAAGTACGACGCCAGCGACATTCTGGCCAGACTGGCGTACTACGCCGTACTGCTGTTCACGCTGCAGTTCGCCTTCGGAGTCTGGGGGCCCAACGCGATCAGTGACCTGATCAGCGGCGTGGTGGCCTGGCTGCCGCGCGCGTTCATCGCGATCGTCATCGTGGTGGTGGCGGCCGCGATCGCCAACGCTGTCCGGGATCTGGTCACCGGGGCGCTGGGAGGGCTCTCGTACGGCAAGGTCCTGGCCGACCTGACGGCGATCTTCATCATCGCGCTCGGTGTGATCGCCGCCCTGAACCAGGTGGGTATCGCCACCACGGTGACCACTCCGGTGCTGATCGCGGTGCTCGCCACTGTGGCAGGCATCCTGATCGTCGGCGTCGGCGGTGGTCTCGTGAAGCCGATGCAGAACCGCTGGGACGGCTGGCTGCACCGGGCGGCCCAGGAGGCTCGGGCGGTGCAGCAGCAACGTCAGGCCGCGTCGGCCGGGCGTAGCGACGTGGAGCGGCAGATGGCCGACCGCGGGGGTGACCGCACCCAGGCCATGCCTCGGGTGGACGAAGCCCAGCAGTACCGCTCGTAGCGGGACGGAACGGCAGCACGGGTCGGGAGGGTGTTCCGCGTACGACGCGGGGCGCCCTCCCCTCGCGTGTCAGTGCCGCTCGAGCGCGCGGGCCAGCGCGCAGACCGCGACCAGGCGGGTGAGCAGCCACTCCGGCTGGCTCCAGTCCACCGACCCGCTGGGTGGCGTCCACCCGTGCTCCAGGGCGGCGGCGCGCACCCCCTCGGCGTAGCCGGCGAGCGCCGCGGAGGTCAGCGGCGTGCGGTCGCCGTCGAGGCTGTCCCGGACGGCCGCCGCATGCTGGTCGACGAGGGCCAGCAGCCCCGGTCGCGCGGCGGCGGCGGCGAGCCCGACAGTGCCCACGGAGACGGTGAGGGCGGCCAGGGTGGACCGCGCCGAGTCGACGGCGGTACGGGAGGCGACCCGGTTGAACGGCACACGCATGGTGACCGAGGCTAACCGACCAGTGACCGTGTCGACCTCGTCCGCTCGGCGGATGTCGGCTGCGCCACTGGGGCGGTCGCCGCTGACCTGGGGGATTGATCCGGCACAGACGGGGCAGCAGGAGAACACCCACTGATGACGGCACCCGGCACGGAGGCACGGATGGCACAGCAGGCGGACGGACCCGACGAGCGGCACCGGCGGCCGGACGGCGTCAGCGACGCGACGGTCGCCGCGCTCGGCAAGCTCAGCGAGGCGCTGGAGTGTGTGGAGCGGGCCCGGGGGCACCTCTACTCGATGCACCAGTTGATCGGCCATGCCGACCTGATGCTCGACGACGCGGTGGAGCAGTTTCGCGCCGCCGGACATCCGCACCTCGCCGAGCGGATCGCCACGGAGCTGCGTGGCCGCAACGTCATCGCCGGACGGTGGACGTTTCAGATCGTCGAGGACTTCGACGACGGTTACCACGCGCTCTTCCGCGAGTTGGACCAGCAGGCTCGCGACGAGTTGGTGGGTGGGCGGCGCCACCTCTACGAGGCGGAGATGAAGGAACGCCGCCGTAGCCGGGGCCGGCCGGGCCACGAGGCCCGGCCCGGCGGCGGAGGCTAGTCGCTTGTCGCGTCGGCCGGGCGACGCCGTGCCGCGTCGTCAGCGATGATCACGGTGGCCACCATCAGCGCGACGCAGAGGCTGAACAACCACGACTCGTCGTCGACGAGCCAGGCGGACACTGGCGCCTGGAGCGCGGCGAGCATGAAGCCGAGCCAGGCGAGCCGGCGCTGACGCGTGGAGAGGATTCCGGAGCCTTGATGCATCCCGAAATTCTTACGCGAACCGGCCGGTTTGCCGTCCTCCGATCGGCCGATTCTGGATGAGCTGTCCGCTTTCTCGACCGTACGGACACGACTTCTTTGCGCCGAGGGCGATTGGGCGTCGACAGCGCTAGGGTGCCCCTGCGGCAGGATGGTGCCTCGTGTCCACCCCGCCCGCGCGTCCTCGCGCCGCACTGCTCCTGCTGTCCTACCTCGCGTTCGTCAGCCTCGGCCTGCCCGACGGCCTGCTCGGCGTCAGCTGGCCCTCGATCCGGGGCGACTTCGACGTACCGACCGAGGCGGTCGGGTGGGTGCTCACCGCCGGCACCGTCGGCTATCTCACCTCCAGCGTGCTGGCCGGCTTCACGCTGGCAAGGGTCGGCGTGGGCGCCCTGCTCGCCGGCAGCACCCTGCTGGCCAGCCTGGCGCTGACCGGTTACTCGGTCAGCCCCGCGCTGGCGGTGCTGGTGGGCTGTGCGCTGCTGCTCGGGCTCGGCTCCGGCGCTGTCGACTCCGGGCTCAACGCGTACGCCGCCGGGGCCTTCGGGCCCCGCCACATGAACTGGTTGCACGCCTTCTTCGGCCTCGGCGTGGCCATCGGTCCACTGATCATGACCGCGGTGCTGAGCGCCGGGCTCGCCTGGCGCTGGGGTTACGGCATCGTGGCCGCCGCCCAACTGGTCCTCGCCGCCGCGTTCGCGCTGACCGTGCGGGCCTGGCACCGCGGCGCCCCAGCCGGAACCGAGGCGGGCGCGGCTGTCCACGGTGAGCCCGCTGCCACGGGTGCCGGGCCGGCGTCGACAGTCCAGGTTCCGGTCCGGGACACGCTGCGGCTGCCAGCGGTCTGGTCGGGGACGCTGGCCTTCGTGCTGTACGTGGCGATCGAGGTGTCCGCCGGGCTGTGGGCGTTCCTGCTGCTGACCGAGGGGCGCGGGCTCAGCGCGGCGCTGGCCGGTGGTTGCGTCTCCGCGTACTGGGGAAGCCTCTTCGTCGGTCGGGTGGTGCAGGGTCTGGTGGCCGAGCGCCTGGGGTCGGGGTTGGTGTTGCGGGTCAGCCTGGCCGGAATGGCCGCCGGCGCGGCGCTGATCGCCGTTCCCGGGCCGGCCGTCCTGGCGGTCCTCGGCCTGGTCGTTGTCGGTTTCGCCGCCGCACCGGTGTTTCCGCTGCTCACCCTCACCACCGCCGAACGGGTCGGCGCGGCGCACGCGGACCGGGCCATCGGCCTCCAGATCGGCGCCGCGGGCATCGGCGCGGCGCTCGTCCCGGCCGGGCTGGGCGTGCTGATCGGCAACACCTCGGTGGAGGTGCTGGGCTCGGCCCTGCTGGTGCTCGCGCTCGCGCTGATCGCGCTCTACGAGTCTGGCGCGCGCCGACCGGCTGCTGGGCCGCCAGTACCCGCCCGGCCCGGCAGCGACCGTCAGACGTCCGGCCCGGTACGGCCGGTGGTCGACGGGCGGTAGGCGCGCTGCGGGTCGGTGGCCTCCCGGCTGTTGCCCTGGGCCTGCCCGTCGCGGTCCGACGCGGCCGGCCCGTGCCCGAACGCGGCCTCCTCGCCGGCGTCGTTGCCCGTCACGTCGTCGGCCTGCCCGTCGAGGCTGGAACCCGACACCGCGCGCTCCAACTCCTCCAACGGAAGCCGCTCCTCGTCCCGCCACACCCTGATCTTGTCGTCGGTCATACCTTCAGCGGTACCCGGGCACGATGATCGCAAACGGTGCCCGGCGAGCAGGCTCGGACACGGCGATGGCCGCCGGGATTCCGGCGGCCATCTCAGCTCACTGCTCAGCGTCACGGCTGCGGACGGTCCACCTGTCCGCGCCAGGCGCCGGTCTCCTGACCACGCCGCTCGATGTAGGTCTTGAACCGTTCCAGGTCGCCCTTGGCCCGTCGGTCGACGATGCCGAGCTTGTCGCCGGCCTGCTCGACCACGCCGTGCGGCTCGAACTCGAGCTGCAGGGTGACCCGGGTCTTGTCCTGGTCCAGTCGGTGGAAGGTCACCACGCCGGCCTGCTGCGCGCCGTCGGTCGAACGCCAGGCGACCCGCTCGTCGGGGAGCTGTTCGGTGATCTCCGCGTCGAACTCGCGCTTCACCCCGGCGATGTCCACCGTCCAGTGGGTCATCGTGTCGGAGAGCTGCCGAACCTCCTGCACACCCTCCATGAACTCGGGGAACTCCTCGAACTGCGTCCACTGGTCGTACGCGGTGCGTACGGGCACTGACACGTCCACATGTTCGGTAACGCCACTCATCGGGGAACCTCCTTCAGTCGCCGGTGGGTTGCGGATCGGGGGGCGATCCCGGTCACCAGCGAGTTGTCTCGTTCTTGTTGCCCAGCGCGGCCCACACCTCGGAGACCGTCTGGTAGACGGTGCCCTCGGGCAGCCGTTCCAGCGCCGCCACGATGTCGTCCGGCGCCTCGTTCTCACGGGCGCTGGCAATGAGCACCAGACGGTCGCCCGGCAGCGCGCTCATCGAGATGAACCGGCCGAGCCGGCTGCGCTGCTCGACGTCCGTAGAGCTCATGCCCTGCGGGGTGCCGGTGCGCAGGTCGCCGGCCGGGGCGGTGGTCGTCTCCGGCTGGTCCTCGCCAGCCGGTTCCGGCACCCGCGACTCGTCGACCCGAGAGCCACCGGTCCCCGGCCCCTGTACGAGGCCGCTGACCTCCTGGCTCATCTGTTCGTCGATCCTCGGTCCGTGCTTGCTGTTGCCACGCTCCATGCCTTCTGCGCTACCCGGCACCCCGCCCGGTAAACCGGCACCGGGCCACGAACCGGCCCTCGGCCCGGCGGCGATCCGGACACCACTGCCGAACGGGGGCTCACTCGTCGGCGGGCTTGCGGGGTGGCAGCACCGGCTCGTCCGGGTCCGGGTCGCCGGCCTGCAACTGCCGCCCGCGCTGCACCTCGGAGTTGATCTGCACACCGAGCATCAGCGCCGAGTTGGACAGGTAGAGCCAGACCAGGAACGCGATCGCCGCTCCGAGACTGCCGTAGGTGGTGTTGTACGAACCGAAGTTGGCCACGTAGAGGCCGAAGCCGAAGGAGGCCACCGCCCAGGAGATCAGGGCCACCGCGCCGCCCGGGGTGAGCCAGCGGAACCGGGGCTGGCGCACGTTGGGCGCGATCCAGAACAGCAGGGACAGCAGCACCATCATGATCATGGCGAGGACCGGCCACTTCGCCACGCTCCACGTCGTGCGGGCCAGGCCGCCGGCATTGACCAGGTCGCCGACCGCATCGGTGACCGGCCCACTGACGATCAGGCCGAGGGCGACAACAGCGAGCAGCACCAGCGTGATCGCCGCCAGACCGATCTGTAGCGGCCGAAGCTTCCAGACCGGGCGGCCCTCGGTCACCCCGTAGACAGCGTTCGAGGCGCGGGTGAACGCGCCGATGAAACCCGACGCGGACCAGAGCGCGCCGAGCAGGCCGAAGCTCAGCAGCAGCTTGGGGTTGCTCTGGTCGAGCACCACGGTCCGGATCACCCCGACCACGCCGCCCTCGTCGTTGGTCAGCACCGACCCGGCACCCACCTGGTTGGCCAGGTCGACCACCGTGTCCAGGGTCCGCTCCCCATCGGAGACCAGGCCGACCAACGCCACCACCACGATGGCGGACGGAAAGAGCGCCAGCACCCCGTAGTAGGTCAGCGCGGCGGCCCAGTCGGAGCAGTTGTCGTTGACGAAGTTCTGCACGCTGCGGACCAGCACCCCGCGCCAGGTCCGCCAGCTCAACTGCCGCATCCGTCGGGGCACCCGGGTGCCCGGTGTGCCGTCGAGCGTCGTACCGGGCTCCGTGGTCGTCATGCCCGCTCCCTGCGCCCCGGCCACCGGATGACCGGTCGTCCGGTCTGGCCTGGCCCGCCGGTACCCGGATGGTGAAATCGACAAACCCACCCGGTCCCCGACCGGCGTCGCTAGGGTTTGCCGCCCGGTCACCGGGGAACGGTCACAGTGACACTGTCGACACGGAGGAGGACGAGATGCCACGGCGCGAAGACCTGCCCAGCACGCTGCGACGCTCCCCGGAGAAGGCGCAGCGCACCTGGGAGAAGACGCACGACTCGGCGGTCGAGACCTACGGCGAGGGGGAGCGGTCGCACCGCACCGCCTTCGCCGCAGTGAAGCATCAGTTCGAGAAGGTGGGCGACCACTGGGAGCCGAAGGGTCGCAAGGGCCCCAGCGACCAGCAGGCCGCCGGCGGCGGGCCGGAACGACGGGCCCCCACCGCGGGCGGCGTGGACGCCAACGCCACAAAGGACCACCTGATGTCGGTGGCCCGCAAACTCGACGTGCCCGGGCGGTCCAGCATGACCAAACCGGAGCTGGTCACCGCCATCGAGAAGGCAAACGACCGCGCCACCCGCAAGGCCCGCGGCGACTGACCCCAGCCACACCGGAGCACAACCGACGCGGTACGGGCGGACGCGCCACCCCTGCGTCCGCCCGCACCGTTCACCAGTGCCCGCCCCCGGGCGCCTCGATGTGTACCGCCTTCGTGGCGGTGAACTCGTCCAGCAGCTCCGGGCCGTACCCGAAGCCCTGCCCGCTGGCCCGACGCGGATGCGCGGCACCCCCCGGCGCGCCCCCGAACACCGCGTTGACCTTGACCGTGCCCACCGGGAGCTCCCGCCAGGCCCGCTGCGCGTGACTCATCGACGCTGTCAGCACCGTGGCGGCCAGCCCGTACGGTGAGTCCGCAGCGCAACGCAGCGCCTCGTCGAACGAGTCGACGACCACCACCGGGGCGACCGGCCCGAAGGTCTCCTCCCGGACCAGCGGCATGTCGTGGCGGCAGTCGGTGACGACGGTGGCCGGGTAGAACGCCCCCGGCCCGTCCGGCACCTCGCCGCCGACCCGCACCCGCGCGCCGTCGGCCACAGCGGCCGCCACCTGCCCGTGCACGTGGTCCCGGTGCCGCCTGTCGACCAGCGGGCCCAGCTCGGTGCCCGGGTCCCGCCCCGGCCCGACCCGCAGCGCTCCCGCGCGTCGTACCAGCGCGGCCACGAAGTCGTCGGCCACCTCCCGGTGCACGTAGAGCCGCTCCACCGCCACGCAGATCTGCCCGGCGTTGGCGAACGCGCCGAGCGCTGCCTGCTCCGCCGCCCACTCCGGGTCGATGCCCGCGTCCACTATCAACGGGTCACTGCCGCCGTTCTCCAGGAGCACCTTCGCGCCGGTGCGGGCCGCCGCGGCGGCGATCGCCCGCCCGGTCGCTGTGGAACCCACGTGGGCCACCACGTCGACGTCCTGCGCCGCCAGTGCCGCACCCACCTCCGGGCCGCCGGTGAGCAGTGACAACACACCGGCCGGCAGCGCCTGGTCCAGTGCTCGGGCCAGCAGCCACCCCGTCGCCGGTGCCCGTTCGCTCGGCTTGTAGAGCACCACGTTCCCGGTCACCACTGCCGCGCCGAGCAGTCCACAGGAGACCGCCACCGGGTCGTTCCAGGGGGTGATCGCCGCGACCACCCCGCGTGGCTGCGGGGTCAGGAAGTCCAGCGCGTCGGGTTCGCCGTTCAGCGTGCGCCCGCCGCGCAGCGGTGCCAGCTCCGCATACTGTCGCAGGGTGCCGATCCCCGCCTCGACGCCGCCGCGCGCGTCCGCCAACGGCTTGCCCATCTCCGCGGTGACCGCCGCCGCCAACTCGTCGATGACCGCCTCCACCGCGTCCGCGGCCCGGTGCACCGCCGCCGCCCGTTCCGCCGGGGCGGTCGCCGCCCACTGGGCCGCCGCGTTGCGGGCCGCCTGGGTCGCCTTGCCCACCTCGTCGGCCGTGGCCACCGGCACCGTGCTCACCGGCGCGTCGTCCGCCGGATCACGCACGACCAGTTCGCCGCCGTCGCCGCCCGCACCCCACACTCCGCCCACCAGCTGCGCAACCGTGTACATGCGGCGCTGGATGCCCCGGCCTCGGCGAGGCAAACGCGTTTCGCCCGGTTGCGCGCCGGGTAGGCGGATCCGATGACAACCACCACCGCGCAGAGCGCGGACGCCGTCGTCGTCGGGGCCGGGCACAACGGCCTCGTGGCGGCCAACCTGCTGGCCGACGCCGGCTGGGACGTGGTGGTGCTGGAAGCGACAGCGGTGCCCGGCGGCGCGGTCCGCTCCGCGGAGGTCACCGCGCCCGGCTACCTCAGCGACCTCTACAGCTCGTTCTACCCCCTCGGGTACGCCTCGCCGGTGCTGGGCGGCCTGGACCTGGGTCGACACGGACTGTCCTGGCGGCACTCGCCGGACGTGCTGGCGCACCTGCTGCCCGACGGTCGGGCCGCGGTGATCAATCGGGATCCGGACGTCACGGCGGCGTCGCTGGAGCAGTTCGCCCCCGGGGACGGTAAGCGCTGGCTCAACGCGTACACCGACTGGCTCGACGTGGCCGAGCCGATGCTGGAGGCGATCACCTCGCCCTTCCCGCCGGTACGCGGCGGGTTGGGCCTGCTGCGTCGGTTGCGCGTCGCGGGCGCGCTGCGACTCGCGCGCCGGCTCGTCGTGCCGGTCCGCAAACTTGGCGACGAACTCTTCGACGGTCCCGGCGGGCCGGCCCTGCTGGCCGGCTGTGCCCTGCACACCGACCTCTCCCCGGAGGAGGCCGGCTCCGGGGTGTACGGCTGGCTGCTGGCCATGCTCGGCCAGCAGGTCGGCTGGCCGGTGCCGAACGGCGGCGCGCAGCAGATCACCAACGCGCTGGTGGATCGGCTACAGGCGCGCGGCGGGACGATCATCTACGGTGCCCGGGCCGATCGGGTGCTCACCGCCCGGGGTCGGGCGATGGGGGTCCGGACCGTCGGCGGCGCGCTGTGGCGGGCCCGGCGGGCCGTGCTCGCCGACGTACCCGCGCCGGCGCTCTATCTCGACCTGGTCGGCGCCGCGGCACTGCCGTCCCGGCTGGTGGAGGACCTGGCGCACTTCCGGTGGGACGGCTCCACGCTGAAGGTGGACTGGGCGCTCTCCGCGCCGGTGCCCTGGACGAACCGGCAGTTGGCCGGCGCCGGCACCGTGCACCTCGGCGCGGACCTGAACGGGCTCACCCACTACGCCAGCGAGCTGGCCCGAGGTGAGCTGCCCCGCGACCCGTTCCTGCTGGTCGGGCAGATGTCGGTGGCGGACCCGAGCCACTCCCCGTCGGGCACCGAGTCGCTCTGGTCGTACACCCATCTGCCGTTCCGGCGGAACTGGCGGGCCGAGGAGGTCGCCGGGCACGTGCAGCGGATGGAGGACGTGCTGGAGGCTGCGGCCCCGGGTTTCCGGCGCCTGATCGTGGGCCGACACGTGGCCGGACCGGCCGACCTGGAGAAGGGCAACCCGAGCCTGGTCGGTGGCACGCTCGGCGGCGGGACCGCCGCCGCGTACCAGCAGCTCTTCCTACGCCCGATCCCTGGCCTGGGCCGGGCGGACACCCCGGTGGACCGGCTCTTCCTGGCCAGCGCGTCGGCGCACCCCGGCGGCGGTGTGCACGGCGCACCGGGCGCGAACGCGGCCCGCGCCGCGCTGGCCCGCGACCGCGCGCTCACCGGCCGCGCCTACGCCGTAGCCGTCTCCGCCGCCCACCGCGCCATCTACCCCAACCAACCGCCCACCCCCTGAGCTCTCGGTGATCAAGAGGTTTGCGTCGCCAGCGTCGGCGGATCTGACGCAAAGCTCTTGATCACCCAGGCGGGGTGGGAGGGGGAGGCGTGGGGTGGGGTTAGCGGGTGATGTTGCGGTGTTTGCTGCGCAGGCGGAAGGGCATGAGTGCGCTCTCCACCTTCGTCGCTGTGGTCATTTTGGAGACGCCGTCGCGCCGCTCCTCGAAACGGATCGGCACCTCCAGGATGGTGTGCCCCAGCTTGGTGGCGAGGTAGTGCATCTCCACCTGGAAGCTGTAGCCGTTGGACTGCACCCGCTCCAGGTCGATGTCGCGCAGGGCTTCGGCCTGCCAGATCTTGAAGCCGGCGGTGAGGTCCCGGATGCGTACCCGCAGCAGGGTGTGCACGTAGAGGTTGGCCCAGCCGCTGAGCGCCCGGCGGTAGAGCGGCCAGTTCTCGTCAAGCTCGCCGCCGGGCACGTACCGGGAACCGATCACCACGCTGGCCTGGGTGGAGAGCAGCGCGCCGAGCATCCCCGGCAGCGCCTCGGGCGGGTGCGAGAGGTCGGCGTCCATCTGCGCCACGTACTCGGCGCCGCCCTCGATCGCCCGGGTCATCCCGTCCACGTACGCCCGGCCGAGGCCTTCCTTGCCGGCGCGGTGCACGACCTCGACCCGGTCGGGGTGCTCGATGGCCAACTTGTCGGCCACCTCCCCGGTGCCGTCGGGGGAGTTGTCGTCGGCGACGAGGATGCGCAGCCCCGGCAGCGGCAGCTCGAGCAGTCGCTCGACCAGCGTCGGGAGGTTGCCCGCCTCGTTGTAGGTGGGCACGACGACGGTCAGGCGTGCGTCCCGCCACGGCGACGGCAACTGCACCGGCTTGATCATGTCGGTCATCCTCGGTTTGCGGACAAGGGTCATGCAAAGGGTATCTAGTTCCCGGATTTGGTCCGAGGGAGGCACCCCTTCCGGGCGTTGCGGACTTTCGCCGCCTACCGTGCGCGGGCGTCGAAGCCCTGGTCAGGGGCTCGTTCTGGTCAGCGCCGACGGCGAGCGACGGCGCTGAGGGCGAGCGCCGCGACGGCGAGCGCGACACCGGAGAGCGCCGGTTTGTGCGTGCCGACCCAGAGCGCCGCGGAACGGTCGCGTGCCTGTTCGCGGAAAACACCCGCCGTGCCCCGGTCCGTGTCCGCATCACCGGGGTGATCCAGATTGTCCCGCCACGCCGCCGGATCGATCTTCTCACCGGTCTGCTGGCTGTCGTAGCCGTCGCGGGCCAACTTCCGGTCCAACAGGCCGGGGAACAGGGCGTCGCCCACCCGGGCCTGCCAGGTCGGGCCACCCACGTTCAACTCTCTGGTGCCGCGGTCGGCGGCCCAGACGATGGCCCGGGCGGCCAACTCCGGAGTGAAGATCGGCGGCACCGGCTGCGGATGCCGGGGGAGCCGGGTGCGGACCCAGGAGAACTGCGGCGTGTTGACCGCCGGTAGCTGCACCATTGACAACTTCACCCCCGGGCAGTCGTGCAGCAGTTCGGCGCGCAGCGAGTCGTTGAAGCCCTGGACGGCGTGCTTGCTGGCGCAGTACGCCGACTGGAGCGGGATCCCCCGGTAGGCCAACGCGGAGCCCACCTGCACGATCGTGCCCCGCCCGTGCGCCCGCATGTGCCGCAGCGCGGCGAGGGTGCCGTGCACGGTGCCCAGGTAGGTGACCTCGGTTACCCGACGGAACTCGCGCGCCGGAATCTCCCAGGCCGGCGCGAACACCGACGCCATCGCGTTGTTGACCCACACGTCGATGCCGCCCCAGCGGTGCACCACGTCGTCGGCGGCCTGCTGCACTGCACCCGCGTCGGCCACGTCCACCCGGTACACCCGCACGTCCGTCGCGCCGCGCAGTCGGCACTCCCGCTCGGCGGCGACCAGCCCCGCCTCGCCCCGAGCCAGCAGCGCCAGCCGGGCGCCGCGCGCCGCGTACGTGTGGGCGACGGCTCGGCCCACGCCGGCGCTCGCGCCGGTCACCACCACGGTCCGGGTCACAGTCATCCCTTCTGCCGGGTGGCGATGTCGGAGAGCCGGGCCAGCGTCTCCCGGTTACGCCGGTGCAGCACCAGATCGTTGACCTTGTTGTGGACCCAGCGAAGCGGGCCGGCCGCGAAGTCCTCCCCGAGGCGCACCCGGGTGGCGCCGTCGCCGACCGGCTCCAGGGTGAAGGCCACTATCGCCTCACCCGCCGGCCAGAGCCCGGCCTTGAGCACGAGCCGGTGCGGCGGTTCGCAGACCAGCACCGTCGAGGCGTCCTGCAACGAGAACGGCCACGGCCCGGCACGGTGGTGCAGTTGGCTGCCCACCCGGGGCCAGGCGTCGTCCACGTCCCGCATGTGCGCCGTGCCGACCACCCAGTCGCTGTACGTCCATCCGTCCGCGAGCACGTCGAACACCTGCTCAGGGGAAGCATCGATCACTTTCTCCACAATCGCCACCGGGATCCCATACCCGAGCACGGCACTGGCTAACAGCCGAGCGGGTTAGCTTCTCTCGAACGGCGGGTAAGGCCGACCCGGGGCATCGCCGGCGGCGCTGGCCCACCCCCTCGACGACGACGTTTACTCCTCGGGGCGCAGGGAACCCGCCGGCTGTGCGACAGGACCAGGAGGATCCGTATCAGCGCAGGTCAGACCCGGTTTACGCCGCTGCTGACCGCGCCGGTTCCAGGTCTGTCGCAAGCCCCCGAGCGGTGCTCTACGACGCCGTGCTGCTCGACCGCGACGGCACCCTGATCGAGGACGTGCCGTACAACGGCGACCCGGAGAAGGTGCGGCCGGTGCCGGGCGCGCGGGCGGCGCTGGACCGGCTGCGCGCGGCCGGGCTGCGGCTGGCCGTCGTCACGAACCAGTCGGGCCTGGCCCGGGGCTACTTCACCGGTGCGCAGATGCGGGCGGTGCACGCCCGCGTCGAGGAGCTGCTGGGCCGGTTCGACGCGTGGCTGGTCTGCCCGCACGACGACGCCGACGGCTGTGACTGCCGCAAGCCGGCGCCAGGCCTGGTGTACGACGCCGCCCGCGAGCTGGGAACGACGCCGTCCCGTTGCGTGCTCGTTGGCGACATCGGCCGGGACGTCGCCGCCGCCATGGCCGCCGGGGCGGCCGGGGTGCTGGTGCCCACACCGGTGACCCGGCCGGAGGAGGTCGCCGCCGCCGGATGGGTGGCCACCGATCTGCCGGCGGCGGTGGCGGAGATCCTGCGCCGCCAACGGGCGGTGCAGCCCTCGACCCCGCCCACCGAACCGGTACGGACGGCGCTCGTGGTCCGCTCGGACTCGGCGGGTGACGTGCTGGTCACCGGCCCGGCGATCCGCGCCGTCGCGGCCGGAGCGGAGCGGGTGGTGCTGCTGTGCGGGCCGCGCGGCCGGGCCGCCGCCAACCTGTTGCCCGGCATCGACGAGATCATCGAGCATCCGCTGCCGTGGATCGACCCCGCGCCGGGTCCGGTCGACCCGGAGGCCATGCGGAGCCTGTCCGTGCGGCTGGGCGCTGTCGGCGCGGACCAGGCGGTGGTGTTCACCTCGTTCCACCAGTCCGCCCTGCCGCTGGCGCTGCTGCTGCGGATGGCGGGGATCGGCCGGATCGCGGCGATCAGCGACGACTATCCGGGCTCGCTGCTGGACATCCGGCACCGGGTGCCGGTGGGCGTCCCCGAACCCGAACGCGCGCTCTCCCTTGCCGCCGCCGCCGGCCACCGGCTGCCCGACGGCGACGAACCGGTTCTGCGGCTGCGCCGGGACGCCGTGCCGCAGCGCCCGGCCGACCTCGGCGACCCGGGATACGTGGTACTGCACCCCGGGTCGGCCGCGTCGAGCCGGGCCTGCCCGCCGGAGGTGGCCACCCGGATCGTCGGGGCGCTGACCGACGCCGGGCACCGGGTGCTGGTCACCGGCGGCCCGGACGAGTGCGCTGTCACCGCCCGGGTCGCCGCTGCCGGCGGCACCGACCTGGGCGGCCGCACCGACCTGGCCGGGCTGGCCGCGATCGTCGCGGACGCCAGCGCGGTAGTGGTCGGCAACACCGGACCCGCGCACCTGGCGGCCGCCGCCGGTGTGCCCGTGGTGAGTCTCTTCGCGCCGACCGTCCCGTTCGGCCAGTGGGGGCCCTACCGGGTGCCCACCGTCCGGCTCGGCGACGCCGCCGCTGCCTGCCGGGATACTCGGGCGGCCAGTTGCCCGGTCCCCGGGCACCCCTGCCTCAGTGGCGTCGACCCGGGCGACGTGGTCGACGCGCTCCGGACCCTCGCCGTCAGCGGTGGTGGCGGCCGATGAACATCCTGCTCTGGCACGTGCACGGCTCCTGGACCACGTCGTTCGTGCACGGCAGCCATCGTTACCTGATTCCCACCACACCCGACCGCGGCCCGTACGGCCTCGGCCGGGCCCGCACCTACCCGTGGCCCGACAGCGCTGTCGAGGTCAGCCCGGAGGAGCTGCCGAGCGCGGACGTCGACGTGGTCATCCTGCAACGCCCCGAGGAGATCGACAGGGCCGAGCAGTGGCTTCGTCGCCGCCCCGGCCGCGACCTTCCCGCGATCTACGTCGAGCACAACACCCCCAAGGGCGACGTGCCCAACACCCGGCACCCGATGGCCGACCGCGACGACCTGCTCATCGCCCACGTCACCGGGTTCAATCAGATCTTCTGGGACACCGGCGCCACTCGCACCACAGTGGTCGACCACGGCATCGTCGCCCCCTCCGCGTCGTACACCGGGGAGCTGGACCGGCTCGCCGTGGTGATCAACGAGCCGGTACGGCGAGGTCGGGTCACCGGCACCGACCTGCTGCCCCAGTTCGCCGAGATCGCGCCGCTTGACGTCTTCGGCATGGGCGTCGCCGGCCTGGCCGACCACCTCGGGCTGCCCGCCGACCGGCTGATCAGCCACGACGACGTGCCCCAGGAGCGGATGCACACCGAACTGGCCCGGCGGCGGGCGTACCTGCACCTGTGCCGGTGGACCTCCCTCGGTCTCAGCCTCATCGAGGCGATGTCGATCGGCATGCCGGTCGTCGCGCTCGCCACCACCGAGGCGGTGATGGCAGTGCCCCCGGAGGCGGGGGCGCTCGCCACCCGGACCGACACCCTGCTCGACGCCGCCCGCCGGTTCATCGCCGAACCGGCCACCGCGCGGCAGGCCGGAGCGGCGGCGCGAACCGCCGCGCGCGACAGGTACGGCCTCGACCGTTTCCTCGCTGACTGGGACCGGCTGCTGGAGGAGGAAGTATGCGGATCGCGATGATCTCGGAGCACGCCAGCCCGCTCGCCGTCCTCGGAGGGGAGGATGCCGGCGGCCAGAACACGCACGTCGCGGAGCTGTCCGCCGCGCTCGCCGCCGCCGGGCACGAGGTGCGGGTCTACACCCGCCGCGACGCGCCCGACCTGCCGGTGACCGTCCGCAGCCCGGACGGGTACGACGTGGTGCACGTGCCGGCCGGCCCGGCCGAGCCGGTGGCCAAGGACGCGCTGCTGCCGCACATGCGGGAGTTCAGCAACTGGCTGATCGAGCGCTGGCGCGGCGGCGACTGGGTGCCCGAGGTGATCCACGCGCACTTCTGGATGAGCGGCCTGGCCGGACTGACCGCCGGCCGGCAGACCGGGGTGCCGGTGGTGCAGACGTACCACGCGCTGGGCACCGTGAAGCGCCGCTACCAGGGTGTGCAGGACACCAGCCCGGCCCGACGGGTCGCCTACGAGCGGGAGCTGGGCCGCTCGGTGGACCGGATCGTCGCGCAGTGCCGCGACGAGGTGGGCGAGCTGGTCCGGATGGGTGTGCCCCGGTCCCGGATGACAGTGGTGCCCTCCGGGGTCAACCTCACCACCTTCGCCCCGCTCGGGCCGGCCGCCGACCGGGAACCGGGACGGGCCCGCATCCTCACAGTGGGTCGGCTGGTCGAGCGCAAGGGCTTCCAGACCGTGGTCCGCGCGATGGCGCTGGTCCCGGACGCCGAGTGCGTGGTCGTCGGCGGCCCACCCGAGGGGCTGTTGGAGACCGACCCGTACGCCCGCCGGCTGCGTGCCCTCGCGGAGTCGTGCGGGGTGGCCGATCGGGTGCACCTGGTCGGCGCGGTGCCCCAGGAGGAGATGGGCCGCTGGTACCGCTCGGCGGACCTGCTGGTCGCCGCACCCTGGTACGAGCCGTTCGGGTTGACCCCGCTGGAGGCGATGGCCTGTGGGGTGCCGGTCGTCGGCACGGCAGTGGGCGGCATCCGGGACACAGTGGTCGACGGGACGACCGGCGACCTCGTGCCGGCCCGGGACCCGCGCGCGCTGGCCACCGCGATCCAGGGGTTGCTCGACGACCGGATCAGGCGTTTCGCGTACGCGACCGCGGCGCGTGAGCGGGCCCGGGAGCGGTACTCGTGGGCTGCCACCGCCGAGCGGCTGGTGGAGGTCTACAGCGAGGTGGCCGCCGTGCGCCGGCCGACCCGGGTGGTGGCCTGATGCCGACGGGCAGCCTGCTCGACACCCACCTGACGAATCTCGCCGCGGCGCTGGTGCCGTACCGACTGTGCGAGCGACAGCTGGCGGGTTGGGGCGCCGACCTGGCCCACCGACTGGCCGCCGGGGGCCGTCTGCTGGTGGCCGGCAACGGAGGCAGCGCCGCCGAAGCCCAGCACCTCACCGCCGAGCTGGTCGGCAAGCTGCACGACGACCGTCAGCCGCTGTCCGCTATCGCGCTGCACGCCGAGACGAGCGCGCTCACCGCCATCGCCAACGACTACGGCTACACCGACGTGTACGCCCGCCAGGTGCGCGCCCACGGCCGCCCCGGCGACATCCTGCTGTTGCTGAGCACCAGCGGAACCAGCGCCAACCTGGTCGCCGCCGCGCAGGCGGCCCGCGACGTCGGGGTGACCACCTGGGCGCTCACCGGCGCCGCCCCCAATCCGCTCGCCGACGCCTGCGACGACGTGCTGGCCGTCGCGTCCCCGGACACCCAGGTCGTCCAGGAGCTGCACCTGGTGACCAGTCATCTGCTCTGCGAGTACCTCGAACAGGAGTTGCCCGCCGCGCTGGCGGCGGTCGCCGATCCGGCGGTCGTCCGCCCAGTGCCCGGAAAGCCCGCACCGGACGGTCGGCTGAGCGCCGCGCCGGTACGCACCGGGGTCGAGGTGGTGCTCGACGGCGGGCCGGGACAGCAGGTCGACGCGTGAGCCGGACAGCAGGTCGACCCGTGAGGATGAGGAGGCAAGCGTGAGGGGACCGGTGGTGGTGCTCGGGGACACCCTGCTCGACCGGGATGTGGAAGGTGTGGTGAACCGGCTCTGCCCGGATTCCCCGGTGCCGGTGCTCGACGAGACAGTGGCCACCGACCGGCCGGGGGGCGCCGGTCTGGCGGCGGTGTTCGCCGCCGCGCAGGGCGCCGAGGTGGTGCTGGTGACCGCGCTCGCCGACGACGCCGGTGGGGCCCGACTGAGCGCTCTGCTCGCCGCCGCCGGCGTGCAGGTGTACCCACTGGCCCTCTCCGGCGCGACACCGGAGAAGATCCGGCTGCGGGCCCGGGGGCGGGTGCTGCTGCGCCACGACCGGGGCGGCACGTCCGGGGAGCCGGGCCAGCCCTCCGAAGAGGTGCTCCGGGTGATCGCCGGGGCGTCGGCGGTGCTGGTCAGCGACTACGGCCGGGGGGTGGCCCGGCAGCCCGCGCTGCGCGACGCGTTGGCCGCCACCCGCGCCCCGGTGGTGTGGGACCCGCACCCGCGCGGCCCGGCGGCAGTGCCCGGCGTGCACCTGGCCACCCCGAACGAGTCGGAGGTGCGCGAGCTGGTCCCCGCGCTGCCCGGCGCCTCCCGACTGGCCACAGCGTCCCGGGGCGCCCAGGGGCTACGACGGCGCTGGCGGGCCGGCGCTGTCGCTGTGACGCTGGGCGGCGACGGCGCGCTGCTCTGCCACGCCGGGTCGACGCCGCTCGTGGTGCCGACGCCGGGTAGCGCAGAGGGGGACACCTGCGGTGCCGGCGACCGGTTCGCTGCGGCGGCCAGCCTCGCACTGGCCCAGGGCGCGCTGGTCTCCGAGGCGGTACAGGTGGCGGTCGCCGAGGCGTCCGCCTACGTGGCCGGTGGGGGAGTGGCCACGGCGCTGCCTTCGTCGGCGCCTACGGTGCGGGCCAGGAGTGCGCCGGGGCCGCGAGCCCTCCAGCCGGGACCACGAGGTGCTGCGGTGGCCGACCGGGTGGGAGTGCCGGCTGTCGCCACGCTCCTGTCTGAGGTACGCGCCGCGGGCGGCACTGTGGTGGCGACCGGCGGTTGCTTCGACCTGCTGCACGCCGGGCACGTGGCCACCCTGGAGGCGGCCCGGCAACTCGGCGACTGCCTGATCGTCTGCCTGAACTCCGACGCCAGCGTGGCGATGTTGAAGGGGCCGGACCGGCCGGTGCAGTCCGAAGGCGACCGCAGCCGACTGCTGGCCGCCCTGAGCTGCGTCGACGCGGTCCTCATCTTCGACGAGCCGACCCCGGAGACGGCGCTGTCCTGGGTACGCCCCGACGTCTGGGTCAAGGGCGGCGACTACGCCACCGGCGGTGGCGACGCGAGCGCAACCCTGCCGGAGGCGGAGGTCCTGCGCCGCTGGGGTGGCAACACCGTTGTGGTGCCCTATCTGGACGGTCGTTCCACCACCGACCTGATCGTCCGCACGCTCGCGGAGCGGACCCGATGACCGCCACGCGGCCCGGTGCCGGGCCCACAGTCCTGGTCACCGGCGGCGCCAGCGGCCTCGGCGCCGCTGTGGTCGCCGCGGTGACCGCCTCCGGTGGCCGACCGCTCGTGCTGGACCGGCAGCCGCCGGCCGACGGGGTGTCCTGGACCGAGTGCGACCTGGCCGACACGCGGGCCGCCGAGGCGGCCACCCAGCATCTCGCCGAGCAGGCCGGTGGCCTGGACGCGGTGGTGACCGCCGCCGGCACCGACGTGCCGGGCCGACTCGCCGACCTGCCGGGGGAGACCTGGGACCGGATCGTCGCCGTCGACCTGCTGGCCACCGCGGCGGTGATCCGGGCCGCGCTGCCGTTCCTGCTGACCTCCCGGGGCCGCATCGTCACCGTCGCGTCGACCCTTGGCGTCAAGGCGGTCAGCGACGCCACCGCGTACTGCGCGGCGAAGTTCGGCGTGGTGGGGTTCACCCGAGCCCTCGCCGCCGAGCTGGCCGGTCAGGTCGGCGTCACACTGCTCATTCCGGGTGGGATGCGCACCGCGTTCTTCGACGAACGTGACCCGCAGTACAAGCCGGGGCCGGACGCGAACCTCAACGAGCCCGCCGACACCGCCGCCGCGATCATGTTCGCGCTCAACCAGCCGCCCGGTTGCGCGGTGCGCGAGATGGTGGTCTGCGCCGAGCAGGAGACCTCGTACCCGTGATCCTCGTGCTGCGCGCCCTCGGCGTCGGCGATCTGGTGACGGCGGTGCCCGCGCTGCGGGCGCTGCGGGCCGCGTACCCGTCGCGGGAGCTGGCGCTCGCCGCGCCCGGCTGGCTGGCCCCGCTCGTCGACCTGGTCGGTGGCGTTGACCGGCTGGTGGACACCGCGGGGCTGGATCGTCCTCTCCGGGTGGGGTCGGCGCCGTGGACGGCTGTCAACCTGCACGGGCGGGGCCCGCAGTCGCACCGGCTGCTCGCGGCCACCAGGCCCGGTCGGCTTCTCGCCTTCGCCAGCCCGGACGCCGGCTGCGACGACGGCCCGCGCTGGGCCGTCGACGAGCACGAGGTGGACCGGTGGTGCCGGCTGCTGTCCTGGTACGACATCCCGGCCGACCGTGCCGACCTCAGCCTGCGTCGGCCCGCTGCGGCGGGGCTGCCCAGCGGTGTCACACTGCTGCACCCGGGCAGCAAGATCCCGGCCAAGCGGTGGCCCGCCGAGCGGTTCGCCGCGCTGGCACGGGCACTGACCGACCAGGGGCACCGGGTGCTGCTCACCGGTTCGGCCGACGAACGGGGGTTGGCGGCCCGGGTGGCCGAGGCGGCGGCCCTGGGTTCGGACGCCGTGCTGGCTGGCCGGACCGACCTCGGCGCGCTCGCCGCGCTGGTGGCCGACGCCCGGCTGGTGGTCAGCGGGGACACCGGGGTCGCCCACCTGGCCACCGGGTACGGCACCCCGTCGGTGGTCCTCTTCGGGCCTGTTGCACCGGCGCACTGGGGGCCTCCACCGGACCGGCCACGGCACCGGGTGCTCTGGGCCGGCGAGGCGGATTGGCCCAGGTGGGACGGGGTAGGAAGCCACCCGACGATGGCGGCGCTGCGCCTCGACGAGGTGCTGGCCGCCGTGGCCGAGGTGGAGAGGGTGGTGCGGGTCTCCGGTGCGGTTGCGGCGTAGCGACCCGGGTCGACCGGGGTACGGACGGCGTCGGCGCGGACGGGGTTGGCTCTTCGTCGACCCGTCCGGCGCTCCGGTGCGGGATCCGGATGTCCTGGCCCGGCTGCGGGAGTTGGTCATCCCGCCGGCCTGGCAGGACGTGTGGATCGCGCCGCACCCGAACGGGCACATCCAGGCGATCGGGATCGACGCGGCCGGACGCAAGCAGTACGTCTACCACCAGCGGTGGCGGGAGAAGCAGGACGAGGCGAAGTTCGACCGGGTGCTGGAGGTGGCGCGCCGGCTGCCGGCGCTGCGTGAGCGGGTGGGGCGGGACCTGGACGGACGTGGACTGGGTCGGGACCGGGTGCTGGCGACGGTGACCCGACTGCTGGACATGGGGATGTTCCGGGTCGGCAGCGACCAGTACGCGGCCGGTGACGACCCGACGTACGGGGTGGCCACCCTGCGCCCCGAGCATGCCCGGTCCCGGCGCGGCTGTGTGGTGCTCGTGTTTCCCGCGAAGGGAGGCATCGAGCAGGTACGCCGGATCGAGGACCCGGAGCTGTGCCAGGTGCTGGTGAATCTGCGCCGTCGTCGGCGACGGGCGGAGCGGCTGTTCGGCTACTGGGACGGCCGGGAGTGGCGCGACGTGCGCAGCGACGAGGTCAACGGCTACCTGCGCGACGCCAGCGGTGGGGAGATGACAGCGAAGGACTTCCGTACCTGGCACGCCACGGTGCTCGCGGCCACCGAGTTGGCCACGGCCGGTCCGGCCCGTTCGGTGACCGCCCGGCGTAAGGCGGTGGTCGCCGTGATGCGTGCCGTGGCGGAGCTGCTGGGCAACACGCCGACGGTGGCTCGCGCGTCGTACGTGGACCCCCGGGTGGTCGACCTCTACCACGACGGGGTGGTGGCGTCGGTGGATCCGCGGGCGCCTCGCGAGGAGGCGGAGCAGATCGTCCTGAAGCTGCTGGAGGGGGCCTGACCGGCCCCGTCGGCGATTCTGGGGGGAAGCGCGACGGAGCCGGAGCCTCGGGCGTCAGCGGGATGCCACCGGGCGGCCGCCCGCCGCTCGCGCGGCGGGCGCCTCGCCACGGCCCCCGTTGGCGGCCCACCAGGTAATGGCCGGCCGCGTTGGTGTCAGTCTGCCGGCAGCGAGTTGACAGTGGACGCCTGGCTGTTGACGATCCGCGCCAGATCCGAGCCACTGTCGCGGTGTTCCTGTGGGGTGGTGCCGTACGCGCCCCGAAATGCCCGGCTGAAGTGGGCCTTGTCGGAGAAACCCCACCGCGCCGCGACGGTCTGCACTGGCTGGTTGCGTAGCGCCGGGTCGGTCAGGTCGCGCCGGCACCGGGCCAGCCGCAGATCCCGGATGTACGACGCCACTGTGGTGTCCTCGGCCTCGAACAACCTGTGCAGGGACCGCACCGAGATGTGGTGGGCGTCAGCGACCACCTGGGGGCCGAGTGTCGCGTCGCCGAGGTGGCGGTGGATGTACGACTGCACCTGGGTGAGCAGCGCCCGGCGGCGGACCTCGGTGGGCACGGCGTCCTCGGCGACGAGGTGCCGGCCGAGCATTGTGGTGGCCAGGTCCAGTCCCACCGCGCCGAGCCGGCTGGCGTCGGCGGCATGGTACTGCTCGGGGTGCCCGGTCACCTGGAGCAGGAACTGCGCCAACAGCGCCCCGACCCCCTCGCTGCCGGACATCCGGCCGCCGTAGAGCGCTGCCATCCGCTGCGGCGGTAGGGGCAGGGCGGCGTGCGGGATCATCGTGACTATCGAGGTGGCCTGGTCCCGGTCGGGCTCGGTGGCGTGGTGGCAGACGTCGTGCGGCCGGGACCCGTCGTAGAAGGTGAACTCGCCGGCCAGGATCTCACTGCGGCGACCATCCTGACTGGACGTGCCCACGCCGCCGGTGGTGAGGGCGAGGATGTAGAGCTCAGGGTCGGACTGCCGGACCAGCTTCCGGGTCCGGGTGGCGTCCAGCGACGGGTATTCGTACTGCGCCAGTTGGATCGGGCCGAGCGCGATGAAGTCGGCGCGGGCGGCGAAGTCGCCGCTGTGCGCGGACTGGATGCGCAGCGGCACCGAGGTGCGTGCGACAAGGTCCAGCCACATGCCGAACCGTTCGCCCGGTGGCAGGACCGTGGTGTCGATGGAGTCTCTCGGCAGCATGGGGCTCCCTCAGCCCGCCCGGCGTTGGATCAGCGCCTCGACGCCGTCGAGGATCCGGTCCAGGCCGAAGACGAACTCGTCGTCCGGGTCGTCGTCCTGGTAGAGCACACCGGCGCGGAGCACCCGGTGCAGCGCGGGGAAGCGGGCCGGGTCGATGAGCCGGGCCACCAGCCGACCGTACGCCGGCATCATCTCGCTGGGCTCGACGCCGGCCGCCCGGCTGCCCTCGGCGATCTGCGAGGTGAGGGTGGCCTCGTTGCGGACGTACCCGGTGATCAGCAGGAGCACCGACATCTTCTCGCCCTCGCCGAGCACTGTGCCGTCGAGGCAGCGCAGCCCGTCCTCCATCCAGCCGAGCTGCTGCGGGGTGATCGGTGGGCCGCTGATCGGCACGTGCAGCAGCCAGGACCGCTGCCGCAGCACCTTGTGCTCGGCCCAGGCCCACCGGGTGAGGCCGGCGCGCCAGTCGTCCTCCGGCGCGGGTGGGCCGGGGGACGGGCCGTACCCGGTGTCCACCATGAGCATCAGCAGCTCGTCCTTCGAGCCGACGTACCGGTAGAGGGCCATGGTCGCGGCGCCCAACTCCTTGGCCACCCGGCTCATCGAGACGGCCGCCAGGCCGTCGGCGTCGGCCACGCGTACGGCGGCGTCCACGATGGCGGGCACGCTCATTCCCGGCCGGGGGCCCTTGGGTGGCCGCTCCCGCAGCCCCCACGCGCTCTCGATGGCCGCCGGGAGTACGGGCCCGCTGTCGTCTGTCTTCGCCGCCACATTTCCTCCTTGCCCCGTCATCCTAGTTCTGCGTATGGTCTACGCATAACAGCGTACGCCATACGCATAAGGAGAACTCGTCATGACGATCACCACCACACCGGCACCGCGAGCGGGCCGGCGGGAGTGGATCGGGCTCACGGTGCTGATGCTGCCGCTGCTCCTGGTCTCGATGGACGTGTCGGTGCTCTACTTCGCCGTCCCGTTCATCAGCGCGGAGCTGCGCCCCACCGCCACCGAACAACTCTGGATCTTCGACATCTACGGCTTCGTGCTGGCCGGCCTGCTCATCACCATGGGCGCCCTGGGTGACCGGATCGGCCGACGTCGACTCCTGTTGATCGGCGCCACCGCGTTCGGTGCGGCGTCGCTGCTGGCCGCGTACGCCGACAGCACCGCGACGCTGATCGCCGCCCGGGCCGTGCTCGGCGTCGGTGGGGCCACCCTGATGCCCTCGACGCTCGCTCTGGTGCGCAACATGTTCCCCGACGCCAAGCAGCGCGGCACCGCCATCGGCATCTGGACCGCCACCCTCACCGGCGGCATCGCGATCGGCCCGGTGCTCAGCGGCATCCTGCTCGAGCACTTCTGGTGGGGCTCGATCTTCCTGATCAACATCCCGGCGATGCTGATGCTGCTGTTGCTCGTCCCGCTCCTGGTACCCGAGTTCCGCAACCCGGCGACCGGGCGGTTCGACCTGGTCAGCGCGGCACTGTCGCTCGGCGCGCTGCTGCCGGTGATCTACGGCATCAAGGAGATGGCCCGCGACGGCCTCAGCCCGGTGCGGGTCCTCGCCATCGTCGGCGGTCTGCTGGTGGGGGCGCTCTTCCTGCACCGGCAGCGGACCCGGGCGTACCCGATGGTCGACCTCGCGCTGTTCCGCCGTCGCGGCTTCGCCGGGTCGCTCGCGGTGAACCTGCTGGCCATGTTCGCCATCGTCGGCTTCGCCATCTTCACCACCCAGCACCTCCAACTGGTGCTCGGCCTGAGCCCGCTGCGGGCGGCGCTGTGGAGCCTCGTGCCGTCCCTCGCCGTGGGCGGAGTCGCGCCGGCCGCCGCCGCCCTGGCCCAGCGCGTCGAACGGGCGTACCTGATCGGTGCGGGGTTCGGCATCGCCGTGGTCGGCTTCGTGGTGTTGACCCGGGTCACCCCCGAGACGCCGCTGTGGCTGCTGCTCGTCGGCGCCAGTGTCTACGCGGGTGGCCTGGTGATGGTGATGTCCCTCGTCACCGAGCTGGTTCTCGGCGCGGCGCCGCCCGAGCAGGCCGGTGTCGCGTCGGCGCTGACCGAGTCCAGCAGTGAGCTGGGCGGTGCGCTGGGTATGGCGATCCTGGGCAGCGTCGGCGCGGCGGTCTACCGCCGTGAGGTCGTCGACGGCCTGCCGGCCGGGCTGCCCGCCGACGCCGCCGCCTCCGCCCAGGAGACCCTGGGCGGCGCGCTCGCGGTCGCCCGGGGGCTACCGGCGGAGCTGGCCGACGCGGTGCGGCACGCCGCCGCTGTCGCGTTCACCGACGGGCTGCACCTGGCCGCGTACGCCGCCATGGCGGTGATGCTGCTGGGCGCGGTCACCGCGCTGGTAGCGCTGCGCGGCGTCCGGCCGGCCGACTCCACGGCGCTGGCCGCCGAGCCGACCGGTCCGGCCGACACGTCGTTGTCGTCGGTCAGTCGGTGAGCACGTGCGCGAGCCGGTCGCGGAAACGCCGCTCGGAGTCGCTGACCGACTCGCCGCCGATGCCCAGCAGCCCACCGCTGGACGCGGCGCCCACCACCTGCTCGGCGATCTTCACGAGCCAGTGCTTGTACGCGCCGGCCTCACCCTCGTCGACCCGCGCGGCCAGCAACGCCGCCGCCTCGCCGGCCCGCAGCAACACGTCGTCGATGTACGCCACGGGGTCGGCGGGCGCGATGACCGGCAGCTCCTCGCCGGTCTCCGGGTCACCGACCCGGGTGACGATCTCGCCGGCCACGGCGGTGACCAGCGGGCTGGCCGACTCCCGGCCGGCGGCGATGGTCTCCAGCCCGGCCGCGGTCTCCGCCATGGTCCGGCGGGTGCCGTCGGACTCGGCGGCGCTCGCCGCGGTCAGCACCGACTGCGGCAGGCCGACCAGCAGCCCCCACTCCTCGTCGGAGAAACCGAACCCGGTGTACGCCGGCTGCTCGATCACGACAACGCCCCTTCCGCCCTGCTCTGCTTGGTCAATCGGTGCTCTTGGTCGTTCCACCGGGCCCGAAAGCGGCACCCGGGTCAGGCTAGTCCAGGGTCAGCAGGCCCTGTTCGGACACCACGCGCACCGACAACGTCTTGTACCCGACCTCATCGAAGAGGACTGTCATCTTGTCCTCCTCGTAGGAGAGCACCATGCCGGACCCCCACTCCGGGTGCCGCACCTGGCTGTGCACCGGGAAGGGCCCGACCGCACCCTGGTCGGCCACGCTGGTGCCGTTGTGGCAGTTGTCGCAGTGGCCGCAGACCTGCGTCATCTGCTCGCCGAAGTAGGCAAGCAGGGTCTGCCCCCGGCAGGCCCGGGTCTCGGCGAAGGCCCGCATCATGTCGGTGCGCGACCGGGTCACTGTCTGCTGGCGCTCCGACTCGGCCAGCGCCGCCGCTGCGGCGTCGGTCGGGTTGGGGGAGTAACGGGGCGCGCCGATGCGCTGCCGGGCGCGTGGTTCGGCCGCCCCGACCTGCTCCAACAGGGAGAGGTACTGGCCCAGCTTGCGCGGCCCGAGACCGGTGGTCTCGCGCAGTTCGGTCTTGGTGGCCGGCTTCCTGCGCAGCAGCGCGGCCAGGTCGCGCAGCTCCTCGACGTCGGGCAGGCCACCGCTGAAGAACCGTTGCAGGCCGACGTCCTCGGCCTGCCAGAGCAGCAGCACCCGGGCCGGTTGCCCGTCGCGTCCGGCCCTGCCGATCTCCTGGAAGTAGCTGTCCGGCGAGTCGGGCAGCGCCATGTGCACCACCCAGGCGATGTTGGGCTTGTCGATGCCCATGCCGAACGCCGAGGTCGCCACCATGATGGGGACCTCGTCGGCGAGGAACGCCTCGTGCAGATCGTGGCGTGCGCCGGCCGCCATCCCACCGTGGTAGAACTGCGCCGGGTAACCGGCGTCGGTCAGCCGGGTGGCCAGCTCCTCGGCGGCGCGACGGGTCGGCACGTAGATGATCCCGGGCCGCTCGTCGTCGCTCAGCAGCGCGATCAGTCGCCGCCACCGGTAGTCCTCGGTGGGGCAGTGCGCGACCTCGACGAACAGGTTCGGCCGGTCCAGTCCGGAGACCACCACCTCCGGGTCGGTCAGCCGCAGCCGGGCGATGATGTCGTCGCGTACCGGAGGGGAGGCGGTGGCGGTCAGCGCGACCACCGGCGGCCGGCCGATACCGTCGATGAGGTGCCCGAGCGCCAGGTAGTCGGGGCGGAAGTCGTGCCCCCACGCGGAGATGCAGTGCGCCTCGTCGATCGCCACCAGGGCCGGCTTCAGGGCGGCGACCTCGGCCATCCGCTCGGGATTGCTGAGCTGTTCCGGGGTGATGAAGAGGAATTCAGCCCTGCCCTCGCGGATCTCGGTGATCGACTCGGCCTGCTGCGTCGGCGACTCGTTCGAGCTGATCCGCACCGCCCGCAGCTCCGGGCGTTGCCGCTCGTTGAGGGAGGCGATCTGATCCTGCTGGAGGGCCAGCAGTGGTGAGATCACCACTGTGGGGCCGGGGATCAGGCTGGCCGGAATCTGGTAGATCGCCGACTTGCCGGCTCCGGTGGGCAGCACCACCAGGGCGTCTCGCCGCTTCATCACGGCGCGCATGGCGGCCAGTTGGTTGGGCCGTAGCGCCTTCCAGCCGAAAAGGCTGCGGGCCGCGCGGCGCAACGTCATCGAGTGCGTGGACAGTTTCATCGAGGGCCGGAGGTACCCGGGCCCATGACCGCCGAAACGCGTTCGGACGATCATGGGCCCGGGCTGTCGCCCATACCCCCCGATGGCCGGCTCGTTGATCGCCGGCTCAGTGCAGCCGGGGCAGGACCTCACGCTGGTAGAGGTCGAACAGACCCTGGTAGTGCGGTCCGGTGTTGGCCACGTAGACCTCGTCGAAGCCGGCCTTGGCGTACTTGTCGATCATCTCCAGGTGCGCGTCGACGCTGTTGCCGCAGACGAACGCCTCCTTCAGCATCTCCGGCCTGACCAACTCGGCGGCCTGCTCGAAGTGCCGCGGTGAGGGCAGCACCTGGGACAGCTCACCCGGCACCCCCGCGTTGGGCCAGCGCTCGTACGCGATGCGCAGCCCCGCCTCCTCGCTGTCCGCGTACGCCGCCTTGAAGCCGGCCTGGCACGGCTTGTCGCCGCCGCCGTTCTCGCGGAAGCGCCGGACCATCTCGCCGTCGGGCATGGTGCTCACGTAGCCGTCGCCGATCCGGGCGGCCAGGTCGATGGCCTTCGGCCCGAAGCCCGAGACGTAGATCGGCGGGGGAGCGTCGGGCAGCGTGTAGATCCGGGCGTGCTCGACTGTGTAGTGCTTGCCGTGGTGGTTGACGAAACCGCCGCCCCACAGCGCGCGCAGCACCTCGACGGCCTCCTCCAACATCTCCAGCCGGACGTCGGCCTGCGGCCAGGCGTCACCGAAGATGTGTTCGTTGAGCGCCTCGCCGGTGCCGACGCCGAGCACGAACCGCCCACCGTGCAGCACCGCGCTGGTCGCCGCCGCCTGCGCGATCACGGCCGGGTGGATCCGCACTGTCGGGCAGGTCACCGCCGTGGTCACCGGTAACGAACAGACCTGGCTGAGCGCGCCGATCATCGACCAGACGAACGGGCTCTGGCCCTGTGCGTCCACCCAGGGGTGGAAGTGGTCGGAGATCCACAGCGCCTCGAAGCCGGCCCGTTCGGCACCGCGCGCCTGCTCCAGCAACTCGGCTGGCGTGAACTCCTCACTGGATAGAAAGTATCCGATCTTCATGGCTTACCCCTTCGGCACGCGGACCTGCTGATGGGGAGAGCCGTACCCCGGCGGCGCCCGGTCACACCGGTTCTCGCCGTGGGCGGGTCAGCGTCGTCCGAACATCGCCCGGATCGCGGCGAGCAGCAGCAGGGCGCCGACCACCAGGCCGAGCAGGCGTACGCCGGGGATGTCGGCCGGGCTCGTCGCGTCGGCCAGCAGGACGGGATCCATCCCCGCACTCTCCCCGGAGAGCCGGCCGCCAGGCAACTGTAAGGTTTATTGACTATTGATTCGCTCAGTGTGACCATGGCAGGACCGCCTGCCGGTGGCGGTGCGCCGAGGGCGCGCGAGAGATGGGGTACGGGGGCCGCATGAGCGAGCGCAACCAGCGGATCGACGGGGGCGCACCGTCGCCGGTGATCGACATCGATCACTGCGAGGGGGCGGAGTGACAACTACCAACGGGCACCTCCCGGTGCTCGCCGCCGCCGTTCTGCAACCCGGCTTCGTCGGCACCACCCCACCCCCCTGGGTGTGCCGCTGGCTCGGCGAGGGTCTCGGCTCGGTGGTGCTCTTCGCCCGCAACGTGGTCGACACCGAGCAGGTGACAGCCCTCACCGCGACGCTGCGCGCGGAACGGCCGGACGTCATCGTGGCGATCGACGAGGAGGCCGGCGACGTCACCCGGCTGGAGTCGGTGCACGGCAGCTCCCGACCCGGCAACTTCGCCCTCGGCGCTGTCGACGACCCGGAGCTGACCGAGGCCGTCGCCCGGGACCTCGGCGCCGAACTGGCAGCGGCGGGGGTCACCCTCAACTACGCCCCGGACGCCGACGTCAACTCCAATCCGGCGAACCCGGTGATCGGCGTCCGCTCCTTCGGCGCCGACCCGGCGCTGGTCGCGCGGCACACCGCCGCCTGGGTCCGCGGGCTCCAGGCCGGCGGCGTCGGGGCCTGCGCCAAACACTTCCCCGGGCACGGCGACACCCGGGTCGACTCACACCACGACCTGCCCCGGATCACCGCCGACCGGGCCCGGCTGGACGCCTGCGAACTGGCCCCGTTCCGCGCCGCCGTGGCCGCCGGGGTGCAGGCGGTGATGACCGGTCACCTGCTGGTGCCCGCGCTCGACCCGCACCTGCCGGCGACGCTGAGTCAGCGCATCCTGGGCGGGTTGCTCCGCGACGAGCTGGGCTTCTCCGGCGTGGTGGTCACCGACGCGGTGGAGATGCGCGCGGTCGCCGACCGGTACGGCTTCGCCGGTGCGACGGTCCGCGCCCTCGCCGCCGGGGCCGACGCCATCTGCATCGGCGGCGAACGGGCCGACGAGCAGTCCGCCCGCGAGCTGCGCGACGCCATCGTGGCCGCCGTCGTCTCCGGTGAGCTGCCCGAGGAACGTCTCGCCGAGGCCGCCAAGCGCGTCGGTCAACTCGCCGCCTGGACGGTGGCCGCCCGCAGCGCCGGCTCGGCCGCAGGACGCGCCGCCCACGTCGGGCTGGTCGCCGCCCGCCGGGCCGTCCGGGTCACCGCCGCCCCGGGCGCGACTGTCGCGCTGCCACTGACCCGCGCGGCACACGTCGTCGAGTTCGAGCCGCTGCGCAACATCGCCATCGGGGCCGAGACCCCGTGGGGCATCGGCGGACCACTGACCGAGCTGCTGCCCGGTACCAGCACCGTCCGCTACGCCGAACCCGACGTGCCGGCGGACCCGGGCGCCGGGGCGGGCGGTCGCCCCCTGGTCCTGGTCGTCCGCGACCAGCACCGGCACGACTGGATGCGCGACGCCGTGCACCGCGCGTTGGCCGCCCGGCCGGACGCCGTGGTGGTCGAGTTGGGCGTGCCCGAACTGGTCACCGGGGCGGTGCACCTGGCCACCCACGGCGCCACCCGGGCCAGTGGGCAGGCTGCCGCCGAGGTGCTCACCGGCGCCGGCCTTCCCTAGGGAAGATCGGCCACCAGGTTGGCGTACTCGGGGTGCTTGTCGATGAACGCGGCCATGAAGGGGCACTGCGGCACCACTGTCGTGCCGCGTGCCCGGAGCTGGTCCAGGGTGCCGCGGATCAGCGCGCCGCCCACCCCCTTGCCCTGAAAGCTCTTGTCCACCTCGGTGTGGGTGAAGACCAGGACCTCCCCGCGCGGCAGGTACGCGGTGAAGCCGGCCAGCGCGTCGTCGACCAGGATCTCGAAGCGGTGCTTCGCCGGGTTGTCCTCGACCAGGGTGCTCATCCGGCCATTCTCCCCGCCGGGTCGGCCAGCGCGTCGAGTTCGCCGAGCAAGCGGTCCACCTCGTCGGCGGTGTTGTAGTGGTAGATGCTGGCCCGCACCGCGCCGCCGCTGTCACGCAGACCCATCAGTTGGAAGTACTCGTAGGCGTAGTAGTCGCCGACGGAGAGGCAGAACCCGGCGGCGCCCAACGCCTCCTGGGTGGCCGCCGGCGACATCCCGGCGACCCGGAACGAGACCGTCGGGCAGCGCCGCGCCGGCGAGCCGTAGACGGTGATCGCCGGCCGCTGGGCGAACCCGGCGAGCAGCCGGTCCAGCAGGGCCTCCTCGTGCGCCTGGGCGGCAGTCAGCCCGGCCCGCAGCCGCGTCCGCCGGTCGCCGACCGCGTCCGGGTCCAGCCCGGCCAGGTGATCCACGGCGGCGGCCACACCGGCCAGCAGTGGGAAGCTCGGCGTGCCGTACTCGAACCGGTCCGGCACCGCGTCGGATGACGGCACCAGCTTCGCCGGGCGCAGCGCCGCCCAGCGGGCCGGGTCCGCCACCATCGCCGCCAGGTGCGGACCGGACCACTTGTACGCGCTGGTGACCAGCACGTCCGCGCCGAGCGACGTCAGGTCGGTCGGCCCGTGCGGAACCGAGTGCACCCCGTCGACGCAGACCAGCGCGCCGACCGCGTGCGCGGTCTTGGCGATCGCCGGCACGTCCGGCATGGTGCCGATGGCGTTGCTGCCGGCAGTCACAGCGACCAGCCGGGTCCGCTCGCCCACCAGGTCGGCGTACTGGGCCGCGGGCAGCTCACCGGTGTGCCTGTCGACCTCGGCCCAGCGCACCGTCGCGCCGGCCGCCTCGGCGGCCTGCACCCACGGCCGGACGTTCGCGTCGTGGTCGAGCCGGGAGACCACCACCTCGTCGCCGGGCCGCCAGGCCGCGCCGAGCGTGCGGGCCAGGGTGTACGTCAGCGCTGTCGCGCTCGGGCCGAGCACCACCCCGGCCGGGTCGGCGCCGAGCAGGTCGGCCACCGCCGAACGGGCCTCGGCCACCAGCTCCAACGACCGGCGACCCGGTACGAAGGCGGCACTGCGGTTGCCAATCGCCGATCGCATGGCGTCGGTGACCGCGTCGATCACACCGGCCGCGGTCTGGGTGCCCCCGGCACCGTCGAAATGGACGAAGCCCTCGGTCAGGGCGGGGTACGCGGCCCGGGTGCGGGCGATGTCGAACGGCATGTCCCGGACCCTAGCCGGTGCTCCCCGTGCCCTGGTCGGCCGCCAGGTGATCACCGTTCGACGGCGGCGTCGCGGATGTCTCGTACTCTTGGCGAGGTGACGAACCGACCCGCCACCATGCCCATTCCCCCCATTCGCCGCGCCGCCGGTCTCTTCGCCGGTCTGGCGCTCGGCCTCGCAGTGCTCGCCGGGTGCAGCTCCCAGGGCGCCTCCACCGACTGCGGGCTGGACGCCTGCACCGTCACCTTCGAGCGGGGTGTCGACGCGAGCGCCACCATCCTGGGCGTCGAGGCCAAGCTGGTCGGCGCCGAGGGTGACCAGGTGACCGTCGAGGTCGCCGGTGAGCAGCTCACCCTCACCACCGGCCAGCAGGCCGCCGAGGCCGGGGGCTTCGCCGTCACCCTGGACAGCGTGACCGACCAGCAGGTCAAGATTCGCGTATCGCGCAACCCGGGCAGCTGACCTGGGCGGGCGGCGGTGGCCGACGTTTGGGAATCTTCAGAATCGGAGATTGTGACGCCATGTCACTCACCCGTAGCGCCGAAGCCACCGCCTCCCGTACGGCGGACAGCCGGTGGCTGGAACTCCTCGCCCGGGCCGGCTTCATCGGCTACGGCATCGTCCACCTGCTCTTCGCCTGGTTGGCGTTGCAGATCGCGTTCGGCACGTCGTCCGACGACGGCGACCAGTCCGGCGCGCTGCGTACCCTCTCCGCACAGCCCCTCGGCAAGTTCCTGGTCATCGCCGTCGCTGTCGGCCTGCTCGCGATGGCGATCTGGCAGGCGCTGGAGGCGGCGGTCGGGCACCGCGCCGAGCGCGGCAAGGAGCGGGTCCTGGAACGGCTCGCCTCGGCCGGCCGGACGATCGTCTACCTCTACTTCGCCTGGACCGCCTTCAAGGTCTTCAAGGACGCCGGGTCGAACAGCGCCGACCAGCAGGAGGCGTTGAGCGGCAAGCTGATGACCTCCAGCGGTGGCCGCTGGCTCGTCGGCCTGGCCGGGCTGGTGGTCGCCGCGATCGGCATCGGCCTGGTGATCTACGGTGCCCGCAAGAAGTTCGAGAAGCACCTCAAGACCGGCGAGATGAGCCCGAAGACCCGCCAGCTCTCCCGCCGGCTGGGCATGGCCGGATACATCGCCAAGGGCGTCGCGTACGGCATCTCCGGTCTGCTGGTCATCGTGGCGGCGGTGAACTACGACCCGGAGAAGGCCCGTGGTCTGGACGCCGCCCTGCACACCCTGCAGGAGCAGTCCTACGGCACGTTCCTGCTGGCCCTGGTCGCCCTCGGCATCGCCGCCTTCGGCGTCTACTGCTTCCTCCAGTCCCGATACCGCAAGGTCTGAGCTGGTCGATACCACGGACATCGGGCACTCTTGGGCTTTTGCCCGGAGTGCCCGACGTCTGGTCGAAGGGGAGCACCGAAGCCGTGCAGAACTATCTCGAAACGGCCGTCGCCGCGCTCGTCGCGGCGGCGGTCGCCCTGTTCCTGGTCGAAGTCGTCCACCGGTTGACCCGGCGGTTCGGCCGCCGGTCACTGCTGTTGACCGAGCTGACCGACCACGCGCACCGCCCGTTCCAGGTCGCCGCAACGGTCCTTGCCGTGCAGTTCGCCGTCCGCTTCAGCACCGGGTACGCCGTCGGCGAGAGCTGGCGGCGACTGCTGCTGCACCTGCTCATCCTCGGCGTCATCGCCACGGTGGCCTGGCTGGTCGCCTGCCTGCTGGTCGTCGTGGAGGACACCGCGCTGGCCCGGTTCCGGGTGGACGTACCTGACAACCGGCACGCCCGGCGGGTACGGACCCAGGTGGTGATGCTGCGCCGACTGACCATCGCGGTGATCGTCATCCTGACCGTGGGCGTGATGCTGATGACGTTCCCCAGCGTGCGGGGCATCGGCGCCGGTGTGCTGACCTCGGCCGGTGTGGTCGGTGTGGTGGCCGCGCTCGCCGCACAGAGCCTGCTCGGCAACGTCTTCGCCGGCCTCCAACTCGCCTTCAGCGACGCCGTCCGGCTCGACGACGTCGTCGTTGTCGAAGGGGAGTGGGGTCGCATCGAGGAGCTGACACTCAGCTACGTCGTGGTGCAGATCTGGGACGACCGCCGGTTGATCCTGCCCACCTCGTACTTCACCAGCAAACCGTTCCAGAACTGGACCCGGACGGAGGCGGCGGTGCTCGGCACCGCCGAATTCGACGTCGACTGGGCGGTGCCCGTGCAGACCATGCGCGAGGAACTGCGCCGCCTCGTCGAGGGCACCGAACTGTGGGACGGGCGGGTCTGCGTCCTCCAGGTCACCGACGCCACCGGCGGGACGGTCCGGTTGCGCGCGCTGGTCAGCGCCGCCGACGCGGGCAGCCTGTGGGACCTGCGCTGCCTCGTCCGGGAGCACCTGGTCGCCTGGATCCGGGACAACCGCCCGACCGCGATGCCCCGGCTCCGCACCGAGCTGGGCGACTCCACCAGCAACCTGTCCTGGCAGTGGGTGCAGCCGAGGCGGCCGGCCCGCCGCCCGTCCGACACCGAGGCGCCCGACGACGCCCGTGTCTTCGGCGGCAGCGACGACGGCGACGCCCGCAGCGAAGCCTTCGTAGGCCCCGAAGAAACCCGCCCCTAACCCGCCCCCGCCCCGCCCCCGCC
>NZ_JAKKFH010000024.1 GCF_022230925.1 Micromonospora alfalfae
CGGCCCGGCCCGGCCCGCCCCGGCCCGCCCCGGCCCGCCCCGGCGATCTTGCACTTCCTGTCGTCGTTATGCCCTGGTATGTCAGGAATGTCGGGACAGTAAGTGCAAGATCGCGGGAGCTGAGAGGTCCGGGTTAGTCCTTGATCTGGTACGTCGGGCGGATTACCGCTCTTGCCACTGTGTGGAACGTCAGGTTGAAGCCGACGTAGGCAGGGCTGGCGTCCGGGGTCAGGTCCAGGCGGTCGACGTCCAGGGCGTGCACGGCGAAGACGTACCGGTGTGGGCGGTCGCCGGGCGGCGGCGCGGCCCCGCCGTAACCCTGCTCGCCATAGTCGTTGCGGACCGAGAACGCCCCGCCGAGGTCGCTGCCCGCCGCGCCGCCAGCCCCGGTGGGCAACTGGGTGACGCTGACCGGCACGTTCACCAGCACCCAGTGCCAGAAACCGCTGCCGGTCGGTGCGTCCGGGTCGTAACAGGTCACCGTGAAGCTCTTCGTCTCGGCGGGGAAATCCGACCAGGTCAGCTGCGGCGAGACGTTGTCGCCCCCGGTGCTGCCATGCGCGTGCCGGGCGTCCATCGGCTCGCCGTTCTGCACGTCGTCACTCGTCAGTGTGAACGACGGCACCGTCGGCAGCAGCTCGTACGGGTCCGGGGCGATCGGTCGTTCCAGGGTCATGGGGACGCGTCCTTCCGATGTGCGGAGATACCAGCCCCTTCTTACCCCGCCACGGCCCTCTGGACGACCGGAAGCGCGCGCTGACCGACTGTGGTTTCGCGGAGCTACGTTTGAGTTCGGGCAAAGTTCCGCAGGGGGACATCGTGGCCGGCATCTGGCGGGACTTCGCGGTAGCCGTCCTCACCGCGTTCCGCCGCCGGGACGAGCGAGCCATCGCCGACGAACGCCGACGCGCCGTCGAGCGACTGGCCGACGAGACGATCCGCCGGGAGCGGCGGGCCACCGACCCGCCGGAGTGACCGGGACGCGGGGCACCGGACCGCTTCGCCGTAGGCAGTCAAGATGACCTGATGGGCCGGACTTTCGGGGCACGACCGATGGCGACCCCCGAGACACACCGACCCATTCTGTTCGAGATCTTCTTCGATCTCGTGTTCGTCTTCGGGCTCATCCGGGTCACCACGTTCATGAGCCAGCGGCCCGCGCCGGTGTCTCTGGTGCAGGGATTCCTCGTACTCCTGCTGCTCTGGATCTCCTGGCTGGTCTACTCCTGGCTGGGCAACCACGTCCGGATCGATGTCGGGTTGATCCGTGCCGGCGTCACCGTCGCGATGGCGGCAGTCTTCCTCATCGCTCTCGTCATTCCCGACGCCTGGAGGACCGGACCAGGTACTGCGCAGTCCCGGCTGATCCTGGTGCTGGCCTACGTCGTGCTTCGAGTGGTCGATCTGGTTCTCTTCCGCTGGGTGGAGACAGGCGACCGGCAGCTGCGCCGGACAATTCGCCTCTACGCCCTCTCCACCGCACTGTCCTGGATTCCACTCGTCCTCGGTGCAGTGTTCGGCGGCACCGCACAGATCCTGCTCTGGGCGCTGGCCCTCACCATCGACATGGGCGGCGGGGTGGTGTCCTCGATGCTGAGCGGGTGGCCGGTGCGAAGTCCAAGCCACTTCGCCGAGCGGCACAGCCTCGTGGTGATCATTGCGCTCGGAGAATCCCTGATCTCGGTTGCCGCCGGCGTAGGGATTGAGCGGATCCGTGGACCGATCCTGCTGGCCGCGCTCCTCACACTGGCTGTCACTGTGTGCCTGTACTGGCTCTACTCCGCGAGCGCGGCAACCTCCAGGCACGCGCTGACGACGGAGTCCGGGCTGCGGCGGGCCCACGTTGGTGCCGACGCCTACAGCGTTGCCCACTTCCCGGTACTCGCCGGGACCATCTACGTGGCACTGGGAGTCGAGCAGGTGCTGGCCGGCCTGGCACACGAGGAGTCCCACGGCATCTCGGACTGGATGCCCGCCGTCGCGTTGTTCGGCGGGACCGCCCTGTTCCTCGCGGGCCGGGCGGCGTTCCTGAGTCTCAGCGTCCGGTGCGTCCGGCCGGGGGAGTTCGTCGCCCCTACTGCGGCGCTGCTGCTGCTCCCCGTCGGCCGCTACCTGCCCGGCCTGGCCGCTCTCGGCCTGCTCACCGCGTTCCTCGCCGCGCTGCTCAGCTACGAGACGTGGACCAGGCGATCCGCGACGAACGACCAGCCAGCGACTTCACCGGAGTGACCGGGCTGATCAACGCGCCCACCCGACGAACCGCTCGAACAGTTCGCCAGCGGCGACGGCGGGCAGCTCCGTGACCACCACCGCGTGCAGACTGCCCAAGTACATGGACAACCCGATCCGGTCCCGGCCGTACGCCTCGCACAGGCGTACTCGGGCCGGACCGCAGGGCCATGGAGTGTCCTGCTCGCAGGTACGGCAGGTCCACTCGGGCCGTCGCGGGATGTGTTGGTCGGCGAGGCGGCTCGCCAAGACACCAACTGCCCGTTGGCCCTGCGCCGATCGGGCTCTCACGGCCGCCGCGGTGGTGGTGGGGACCTCGCCCATCACCGGCCAACACCGGCGTTGAGATATTCGGTGGATCGGCGGTGGGCTTGAGCCAGCAACCGGGCTCGGGCGGCTTCCTGCTCTGCCTGTTGAATCGCCGGACCGACGGCACCTTCCGGTGCAGAGACCGCCAGTCGCCTAGCTTGGCGACACAGCAGATTGAACGGCCACATCATCGCGATGCCCTCCCGTCTCAGGGGCGGCAGCCATCGCCCCTAACCGGGCGACGCGGCACACCTACTGCAATCGTGAGAAGACGCTAGGCAACAACGACAGGCGCAAAGGGTACGCAGCGTACCCAGCGACAGGAGGTACCCCTACAGGTCTGGCACCGCGATCCGGCTCTCCAACTGGATCGCCTCGGCGCGGACCCTGCTCGCCGCGCCGCCTGCCGAGCGCCTCGGTCGTGGATATACGTCTCGCCCCGTCGAACCCGGCGGCTGGCAGCGGCCGGGCCTCGACTCAGATGATCCACTCGGGTTCGGTGAAATCGGGGTATCCCGAAGCCCCGGACACCCCGACTCCCGGGAAGTCGAGTGGATCAAGAATGGCGGAGGGTGTGGGATTCGAACCCACGAAGACATCGCTGCCTTACCGGTTTTCAAGACCAGCGCCATCGGCCACTAGGCGAACCCTCCTGGGCCGCCACCCGTGGGCGTACGGCCACGCATAGTCTGCCACGGCTCGCTTCGGACGGCCCGGCGTCCCTCCCCGGTGCGCCGGCCAGGCCGTCTGCTCGGTCCACAGTGGGCTGGAGGGTGCGCCTGCGGCACCCGGTGAGATCGGGAAGACTGGGCCCATGCGAGCCATCACGATTCCGCAGCCCGGTGGACCCGACGCGCTGGTCTGGGCCGAGGTGCCCGACCCGGAGCCGGGCCCCAACGAGGTGATCGTGGACGTGCGGGCAACCGGGGTCAACCGCGCTGACCTGCTGCAACGGCAGGGGCACTACCCGCCGCCGCCGGGCGCGCCAGCGTACCCAGGGTTGGAATGCTCTGGGGTGATCACGGAGGTTGGCGCGGAGGTCGCCGGGTGGGCGGTCGGGCAGCAGGTCTGCGCGCTGCTGGCCGGCGGCGGGTACGCGGAGCGGGTGGCGGTCCCCGCCGGGCAGTTGCTGCCGGTGCCGGCGTGCGACCCGGTCGACGCGGCGGCACTGCCCGAGGTGGCCTGCACTGTCTGGTCGAACCTGATCCAGGTGGCGCGGCTGGGCGCGGGCGACACGCTGCTGGTGCACGGCGGCGGCAGCGGGATCGGCACCTTCGCCGTGCAGTTCGGGGCGGCCCTCGGCGTGACAGTGCTGACCACCGCGCGGGAGACCAAGCACGATCGGCTGCGTGAGCTTGGCGCGGCACACCTGATCGACTATCGGGAGCAGGATTTCGTCGAGGAGGTCCGGCGGGTCACCGACGGGCGCGGTGTGGACGTCATTCTCGACATCATGGGTGGGTCCTACCTGGGGCGGAACGTCTCCGCGCTGGCCACCGGCGGTCGGCTCGTGGTGATCGGGATGCAGGGTGGGCGCAAGGCCGAGTTGGATCTCGGCGCGCTGCTGACCAAGCGGGCGAGTGTCACCGCGACGTCGCTACGGTCCCGTCCGCTCGCCGAGAAGGCGGAGATCGTCCAGGGCGTACGGGACGAGGTGTGGCCGTTGGTCGAGGCGGGCCGGATCCGGCCGATCGTGGACCGGCGGCTGCCGATGACCGAGGCGGCGCAGGCGCACCGGCTCGTCGAGTCGAACGACCACTTCGGCAAGGTGCTGCTCACCCGCCCGCCGGGCGGACGCTCGGCAGTCAGCTGAGCGAGCCCGCCGGACGGACGGTCCGCAGTCAGCTGAGCGAGCCTGCCAGCGTCGGATCGTCGGTCGGTCGGGGCAGCACCAGCCGGGCGCCCGGGCCCTCGCCGGCCAGCGTGTCCTCCGGGTTGTTGAGCGTGCAGCGCTGCAATGACAGGCAGCCGCAGCCGATGCAGCCGTCCAGGTCGTCGCGGAGCTTGGTGAGCAGCCGGATCCGCTCGTTCAGCCGGCTGCGCCAGCTCGCCGACAGCCGCGCCCAGTCCTGCGGGCTCGGGGTGCGGGCCTCGGGGAGCGAGTCGAGTGCCTCCCGGATCTCGTCGAGCGAGACGCCGACCTGCTGGGAGATCCGGATGAAGGCGACCCGACGCAGCTCGACGCGGGCGTAGCGGCGCTGGTTGCCGCCGGTGCGGTCGGCGCGGATCAGCCCGAGTCGCTCGTAGTAGCGCAGCGCCGACGGTGCCACCCCGGAGCGGGCGGACAGCTCACCGATCGTCAGTAGATCCGGCATCACAAGGTCCTTGAGTTGAAGTCCACTTCAACTCACACAGTAGTGGCATGACCACCACACTGCCCACCGACAGCAGCGCCCGACTGCCCGGGCTGATCCGACGACTGACCGGCGACGAGAAGCACGCGCCGAGCGCGCACTCCACCGTCGACGTGCTCCAGGTGCTCTACGACCGGGTGCTGCGGGTCACCCCCGACACCGCCGACGACCCGGAGCGGGACCGGTTCCTGCTCTCCAAGGGCCACGGACCGGCCGCCTACTACGCGGTGCTCGCCGCGCACGGCTTCATCCCGGACGCCTGGCTCGACGACCTGGCCGGGCCGGAGAGCCGGCTCGGCCACCACCCGGACCGGCTCCTGGTGCCCGGGGTCGAGATCGGTTCCGGCTCCCTCGGGCACGGGCTCGGGCTGGCCGTCGGCACCGCGCTCGGCCTGCGCGCCCAGGGACTGCGCAAAGCCCGGGTGTACGTGCTGCTCGGCGACGCCGAACTGGACGAGGGGTCCAACCACGAGGCGATCGCGTACGCGGGAGCGACAGGTCTGGACAGCCTCACCGCGGTGGTGGTCGACAACGAGTCGGCCAGCCACGGGTGGGCCGGTGGCATCGCCAGCCGGTTCACGGTCAACGGGTGGACCGCCGACACCATCGACGGCCGGGACCACGAAGCCCTGTACGCGGCGTTGACCGGGCACCGACCAGGACACCCCCACCTGGTGGTCGCCCGCATCGAGAGCAAGGGATGACCGACATGCGTACCGCCTTCATCGACACCACCACTGCGCTCCTCGACGAGGATCCGCGTACCGCACTGGTGCTGGCCGACATCTCGGCGAGCCAGTTCGCCTCAGCCGGCCACCGCCACCCGGACCGGGTGCTCAACGTCGGGATCCGGGAGCAACTGATGATCGGGGTGGCCGGCGGGCTCGCCCTGACCGGGCTGCGTCCGATCGCGCACTCGTACGCGACGTTCCTGGTGGACCGGGCGTACGAGCAGATCAAGTTGGATCTGGACCACCAGGGCGTGGGCGCTGTCCTGGTCAGCATCGGCGCGTCGTACGACGGGTCGGCTGAGGGCCGCACCCACCAGTCGCCCGGAGACGTGGCGCTCTTCGACTCCCTCGGTGACGGCTGGACGGTCCGGGTGCCCGGCCACCCGGACGAGGTGGCGCCGCTGCTGCGCGACGCCGTGACCACTGACGATCCGATCTACCTGCGGCTCTGCGAGCAGCGCAACGCCGAGGCGTACCCGGGCGCCACCCGACTACGGGTGCTCCGGCGGGGCCTGACGAACGCGCCCCTCGTGGTGGCTGTCGGGCCGATGCTCGGCCCCACGCTGGCGGCGACAGAGGGAATTGACGTGACAGTGGCGTACACCCACACGCCCCGGCCGCTCGACACGCCCGGGCTGCGGGCGCTCGCCAACACCGACGTGGTGCTTGTCGAGCCGTACCTGGCGGGAACGTCGAGCGCGCTCGTCAGCCGGGCCCTGGCGGACGTACCGCACCGGCTGCTCGCCCTCGGGGTGGGTCAGACCGACCTGCGGCGGTACGGCGATCCGGCCGACCACGCCCGGTGGCATGGGCTGGACGCCGACGGCCTGCGGCGGTCGATCAGCGCGTTCCTGGGGTCAGTTGGCGGCTGAGACGGCAGGGCGGCGGCGAGCGCGCTCGCGCCCGAGGATCCAGATCGCCTCGACGCCGTCCTTCCAGGTGATCTTCTTGCCCTCTTCCCGGCCGCGCGCCCGGTAGCTGATCGGCACCTCGTACGGCCGGATCCGGCGACGCAGCAGCTTGCCGGTCACCTCGGCCTCCATGCCGAAGCCACGCGAGCGCACCTGAAGCGACCGGTAGAGCGCCACCGGCATCAGCTTGAAGCAGGTCTCCAGGTCGCCGATGTACGAGTTGAACAGCACGTTGGCCGCCATCGTGACGCCCTTGTTGCCCATCACGTACCAGAAGCTGTAGGCGCTGTGGCTGCCGAAGGTGCGATTGCCGTAGACCACGGTGGCCCGGCCGTCGAGCACCGGGTCGAGCAGCTTGGGGATGTCCTGCGGGTCGTACTCCAGGTCGGCGTCGAGGATGACCATGTAGTCACCCTCCGCGCTGTCGACAGCCGTCTTGATGGCGGCGCCCTTGCCGGCGTTGCGCTGGTGGGTGATGACCCGAAGGCGCGCGTCGTCGGCGCGACCGAGGACCTCGCCGGTGCCGTCGCGGCTGCCGTCGTCGACGACTACCAATTCGATCTCGCAGGGATAGTCAACCGCCAATGCCTGCTTGAGGGCATCCGCGATGCGTTCTTCCTCGTTGTAGACCGGCATGAGGATCGAGAGCTTCACGGGGATCTCCACGGTGGCGGCAACACGTCGGCCATAGCCTAGCCTGGTTAGTTTGTTTACCGCGTACCGCTACCGCTGGGCAGTCGGCGCGGCGGCCTCAGATCAATGGTGTTTACTTCCGCCATGTCGGCTGCCGGCTCCCTGCTCGCGGTGGTTCCTGTCGCCGCGGTGGTCCTGCTCATCGTCGCGGCGATGCCACGCGAGGCTGGCGCGGTGGCACCGCTGCGGCTCGCTGTGGTGCGCGCCGTCCTGCTCACCGGGGCGTACGCGGTGCTCGTCGTCGAGGTGCTCGGCGCGACACACGCGCTGACCCGAGGCGCGTTCACCGTCGCCTGGCTGCTCTTCCTGGTCGCGGCCTCGGTGGTGGCCGGTCTGCGCTGGCGACGGGCGACCCGCCTCGGGCCGCCACCAGCCGCTGCACCGGTGCCGGTCAGCGCTGCGCCGGCAGTCAGCGCCGCACAGCATCCGGTGCCGGTCGGCGCGGCGGCGTCCGGTGGCGGACCCGACGTGTCCGCCCCGGCCGCGGAACGCAGTGAACCCGCCCCCGCGCCGACCCGGGCTGGTCGGGGGTTCGCTGACGTTCGTGCCGTGGCTGTCGACGCGTGGCGTACGGCCCGACCGGGTGAGCGGCTCCTCGCCGGCACGGTCGGCGGGCTGGTCCTGGTGGAGTTGCTTGTCGCGCTGCTGGCCGAGCCGAACAACTTCGACTCGCAGACGTACCACCTGCCGAAGGTGGAGCACTGGGTGGCCCAGGGCGACCTGGACTTCTGGCCCACAGCGATCCACCGGCAGGTGACCATCCCGCCCGGGGCCGAGTACCTGCTGCTGCACCTGCGCCTGCTCACCGGCGGGGATCACCTGTACAACCTTGTGCAGTGGGCGGCCGGGGTGGTCTGCCTTCTGGTGGCCGCACGGATCACCGCACAGCTCGGCGGCGGCCGGCGCGCCCAGTTGCTCACCGCGTTCGTTCTGGCGACCACGCCGATGGTGGTACTCCAGGCGACCAGCACGCAGACCGACCTGATCTGCGCGGCGTGGGTGGCCTGCGCGGCGACAGTGACGCTGGACGGGCTGAGTCGACGGACCGGCTGGGGCACGCTGCTCGGGCTGGGGGCGGCCACCGGGCTGACCGCTGTGACAAAGACCAGCGGCCTGATCGCTGTGGGCCCGCTGCTGGTGCTTTGGGGACTGGCCCAGTTGCGGCTGGCCCGGAGCGGGAACGCCGCGTCGACCGACCCGGCAGCGGGGGGCGCGGCTCGACGGTCCCGGCCGGTCGGCGGGCTGGCCCGCACTGTCGGCGGTTCGGTGCTGATCCTGGTGGTCGCCGCCGTGGTGGTCGGCCCGTTCCTGGCCCGGGTGACCGCCGAGTTCGGGCACCCGCTGGGGCCGCCCCGGCTGCGCGAGTCCATCCCCATGGAGCGGCACGACCCGGCGTCGACAGTGGTCAACGCGCTGCGGATCGGGCACACCGCGTTCGACACGCCGCTGGCGCCGCTGCGTCGGGCCGGGGCTGAGTTGATCATCAGTGGCGCCGAGGCGATCGGGGTCGACCCGCAGGACCGCGCGATCACCTTCGGGCGAGAACTGTTCCCGGAGCCAGCCTGGTATCCGGACGAGGACCGGGTGGCGTTTCCGCTGGCCGGGGCGTTGGCGGTGATCGGTGCGGTGATCGCGCTCGCCCGACCACGGCGGATCGCCCCCGAGCGGGCCGGGTCGCTGCGGGCGTACGCCGTGGTGGTGCTGACCGCCGTGCTGCTGCACACCGCGATGATCAAGTGGCAGCCGTGGGGCAACCGGCTGCTGCTCTACGCCGTGGTGCTCGCCGTGCCCCTCGCCGGCCTCTGGCTGGACGCTGTCCTGCGCAACCACGCGGGTGGGCGTCGAACGGTTGCCACCGTGGCGGCCGTCACCGTGCTGGCCACCTCGGCGCTGGCCGGGGTGCTCGCGCTGTCGTACGGCTTCCCCCGCCGGCTGGTCGGCTCCGGCTCGGTCTTCACCACCTCGGACTGGGACACCCGGTTCCTGCGCCGCCCGCAGTGGGCCGACGAGTTCCGCTGGGCGGCGACCGCGGTCCAGGACAGCGGTGCGCAGCGGATCGGGCTGGCGCAGCAGAACGACAACTGGGAGTACCCGTGGTGGCTGCTGCTGCGGCAGCCCGACGGCGGTTCACCGGACCTGGTGGCGTTGCAGTCGGTGCTGCCGGAACGACCGCCGGCCGACCCCTCCTCGGTCGACGCGATCGTCTGCACCGGCAACAAGGCGGCCTGCGCCAAACTCGTCCCGGCCGGCTGGCGGCTGGAGTTCCGCGGCTACGTCGGCTACGCCCTGCCGCCGGGCCGCTGAACCACAGCGGGCCGGGCCGCAGCGCTCGCCGCCGTCGCCACGTCGGTCGCCGCGCTCAGCCGGGCCGCTGAACCAGAAGCCAGCCCGGCGCGCGGGCCCGGATAGTCCGATCCGGGCGGTTCTGCATCCCGCGCGCAAGGATCTGAGGAGCATTCACATCCGTTGATCCGCACGTTACCGTCTGGTAACTCAATCGACGTCCCGCGATTGAGCCGAAAGGAGTGCGTCGATGCCTGCAATCCCCGCCAGGCCCGAACGCGCGACCCGACGACGGGCCATCACCGTCGCCGTCGCCGTCGCCGCTCTCGTCCTACCGATGCTCGCCGGACCGGCCACCCCCGCCACCGCCGCCGATCGACCAGCCGTCCAACCACTGCCCGCCAACCTCGAAGCCATCCGGGCCGCCGAGGCGACAGCCCTCTACGGCAGCCCGGCGATCCGCCCTATCGAACAGCGCCGCACCTCGTTGATCACCATGGGTGACAGCGAGATCTCCGGTGAGGGGGTCGGCAACTACGTCCCCGGCACCCACCAGGACGGCAACTGGTGCGACCGCTCCTACGACCAGGCGGTGTTCCGCACCGGCATCGCGTCGGACGCGCAGTACAACATCGCCTGCTCCGGTGCCACCCCCTGGAACCTGATCGCCGGCGGCCCGACCCAGCACAACGAGCTGAACCAGGGCGACTACCTGGGCATCAAGGCACGCAACACGCACGTGAAGCTGATCTGGGTGGTGGTCGGCGCGAACGGTGACGGCACCATCCAGTTCGGTCCGGTCGCCACCGACTGCGCCGTCCGCCGGGTCTTCTTCCAGGGCGCCTGCTACCCCACCTACACCGACCAGTGGACCATTCGCACCGACGGCAGCCGGCAGGCGGTGGAGTCGGCGCTGACCGACATCCGGCAGACCATGACCAACGCCGGCTACCTGCTGTCGGACTACGAACTGGTGCTGATGTCGTACCCGAGCCCCGGCAGCCCGGACGTGGAGGACAACCCGAACTTCCCCGGCTGGTACTCCGGCGGATGTCTGCTCTACCTGGCCGACGCGGCCTTCGCCCGGAACAAGGCGGTGCCGATGTTCGAGTCGGCGCTGCGCTCGGCCGCGGCGAACACCGGCACCCGCTACCTGGACGCCAGCCGGCTCTTCCACGGGCACGAGGTGTGCACCGACAACACCTCGGTCCGTGGCCTCTTCATCGAGGTCGGCATCTGGAACGAGAACGCCGCCCGACAGTCGTTCCACCCCAACGCCCGCGGGCACGGCATGTTCGCCCAGTGCATCACCCAGTTCTGGAACTCCGGCCAGACGCGGGCCAGCTGCGTCGACCCGGCCAGCACCGGCAGCGGCGTGCTCTACTCCGGCCTGATGCAGTTCAAGCAACTGCGCAACCTCGCCACCGGCACCTGCGTCGACGGCAAGGGGTACGACTCCCGCAACGGCACCGCGCAGCAGCCGTACTCCTGCCACGGTGGGCGTAACCAGGGCTTCTGGTACGACTCGGCTCGACGGTCGTTGCACTCGGAGCTGTCCCACGACCGGTGCCTGGATGTAGCGAACAGCTCGATGACCGCCGGCACCGCTGTCAACATCTACGACTGCAACGGCACCGGAGCGCAGCAGTTCGTCTTCGTGGGCAACCAGATCAAGCCGGCCGCCGCCACCAACCTCTGTGTGGCGTTCGACAACCCGCTGCTGGGCAGCTCCCGCCTGCGGTTGGCGAACTGCTCCAGCAGCACCCGGCAGCAGTGGTCGTTCGAGGCCCGTACCGCCGCCAACCCGGTCGGCTACGGTCACGACGACTTCATCGGCTCCCGCGTCTACTGACGAGAACGCGGCCGCTGACGAGGGCAGGGGCCCTGGTTGACGCCAGGGCCCCTGCGCTCACTTGGCGCGGGGAACGAGGATGAGCCGGGCCACGCCCTTGTCGCCGTCCTTCGCGCCGGCGACGCCGAGCGTCGCGCCGACAGTGACCTCGCTCGGCTGCACTGTGGCCCGCCGCTCGACCACCCGCAGGTCGTCACCGAAGGTCCAGGTCATCGTGAAGCCGTCGGTGGACCTGACTGTCATCGAGTCGCCGTCGATCGCTGTCACCTCGCCGCGCTGCACGGCGACGGTCTGCGTACCGCCGTCCTTCGTCTTCACCACCGCCTCACCGTGCAGGGTGTTCTTGCGCAGCAGCACGCGGGCCTGGCGGCGCTTGCGCCACTCCTCACCGCGCTTCTCCCGGGCCTTCTCCTGCGCGCTGGGGGACGCACCGGGCGTCGGCGTGGCCGGTGCGGCGACCGTCAGCACGTCCAGGTCGTCGGCGTCGAAACCCATCGCGGCCAGCGCCTGACCCTCGACTCCCATGGCGGCGGCGACCTCGACGGCGACATCGCGGGCGGGCTGGCTGGCCACCTCGGCCGCGCCGCACCCGCTGACGCCGAGCGCGACCGCCGCGAGCAGTGCCGTGGTGCCGGTGGCGATACCCCAACGTGGCATGACTCTCCCTCTCTGTCAGTGGAACCCTCAGCCTTCCCGGGAACGACGAGCGGAGCGTCAGGCCGATGTTCGGGTCAGGTAAGGATCACCGGGCAGCCGGACGGTGAAGGCGGCACCGCCCTCCGGCGCGTGCCCCGCGGCGATCTCCCCGCCCAACCGGCGGACCAGCCCGGCGGCCAGCGCCAACCCCAGTCCGCTGCCCACCTTGCGCACCCCCCGGTAACGCTCGTGCAGCGCACCGCGTTCGAAGGCCACAGCAAGGTCGTCGTCGGTGAAGCCGGGCCCGCCGTCGCGAACCTCCAACACGCCGCCGTGCGCCGGGTCCGCGCCGGCCGCCCGGACCGCGAGCACCACCGGCGACCCCGGGGGTACGACCCGCAGCGCGTTCTCCAGCAGCCCGTCCAGCACCTGCCGGATCCTCCCCGGATCGGTGTACGCGGGCACCGGCTGACCGGGCGTCTCCACCCGGAACGGCACGCCCACCGCCGCACACCGACCGGACCAGGTCGGCTCCGCGTCCACTGCCAGTCGGGTCAGGTCCACCGGCACCGGTTCGAGGGGAAAGTCGGCGGCCTCCAGCCGGGCCAGTGCCAACAGGTCGCCGATCAGCCGGTCCAGGTGTTGCGCCTCGGCCAGCATCGTCCGACCGGTGTCGACAGTGTCGTCGGCGCCGAGCACCCCGTCGGCGAGCGCCTCGGCGTACCCCCGGATCGCGGTCAGCGGGGTGCGCAGCTCGTGCGAGACGGAGAGCAGGAACTCCCGCTGTCGGCCCTCACTGGTGGCCAGCGCGGCAGCCAGCCCGTTCAACGCCTCGGCCAGGTCGGCGACCTCGTCCGGCGGCTCGACCGGCACCCGGACGTTGCGGTCACCGGCGCGCAGCCGGGCGGCGGCGGTGGCCGCGACCCGGATCGGCCGGGCCAGCCGACGGGCCAGCAGCAGCCCGGCCACCACACCGGCTGTCAACCCGGCCAGCAGCGGCAACCACAGGCTGAGCAGCACCCGGGCCCACAGCCCGTCGGCCAGTGGGCGGGAGAGCACCACCCCGTTGCCGCCGGGCAGGGCCCGACCCTCGACCAGGGCCCGCTCACCGTTCACCGAGCGGCGAGCCGACACGTTGCGGCCCTGCCCGATCCGCTGCACCACCCGCTGTGGCAGACCCGCCCGGTCGACAGCGCCACGGCGGATCAGGTACGCGTCGATGCCCTGGTCGCGCAGTTGCTGGATGAGCCGTTCCTCGTCGGCGCTGCGACCCCGGTCGAGGCGGGTCCGCAACACCTCGGCGGCGAGTCGGGCCTGGGCGGCGAGCGCCTCCTGCTCGCTCCGCTCCGCGCCACGGATCGCCAACGGCACCGCGACGATGGCGGTGACCAGCACCGACACCAGCGCCACCGCGCAGGTGACGAGCACCGCCCGGGCGGTCAGCGTACGGCCGGGTCGGCCTCGTCGGGGTGTTGTGGGTCTGACGGCGCCGACCACCGGCAGGGCCATGGTCGGCGACTCGACGTGCCCGGTGTGGTCAGGCATCTACCGCGTACCCGACGCCGCGGTGGGTCCGGATCACGCTCGCCGGGCCGAGTTTCGCCCGCACCTGGGCAACGTGCACGTCCACCGTCCGGGTGCCGGCGTGCGCCGCGTAGCCCCACACTCCGGCCAGCAACTCCTCCCGGGTGAAGACCCGGCCGGGCCGGGCCATCAGGTGGGCCAACAGGTCGAACTCGGTGGAGGTGAGCTGCACCGGGGCACCGGCGGCGGTGACAGTGCGGCGGGCCGGGTCGAGCGTCACCGGGCCGACGACACGTTGGCGGTCCGCGCCCTCCGGGCCGCCGGCGGATCGGCGCAGCACCGCGCGGACCCGGGCAACCAACTCCCGGGGGCTGAACGGCTTGGTGACGTAGTCGTCGGCGCCCAGCTCCAGGCCGACGATCCGATCCACCTCGTCGTCGCGGGCGGTGAGGAAGATGACCGGGGTCCAGTCGCCGGCCTCGCGCAGCCGGCGGCAGATCTCGGTGCCGGGCAGACCCGGCAGCGCGATGTCCAGGACGCAGGCCACCGGACGCAACCGGCGGGCCGCGCTCAGACCGGCCTCGCCGTCACGTTCCAGGTGGACGCCGAACCCGTCCCTGGTCAGGTAGAGCCGGACCAGGTCGGCGATGGCCGGCTCGTCCTCCACGACGAGGACGAGCCCGCGATGCGGTGGTTCGACTGTCACCGGCCCATGATTGCCGACCCGGTGGGCTCGGCGCGATCGGCGCGTGTTCGGGTTCGGTAAAGGCGGTGCGACGCCCGATCAGGGTCAGCTCACCAGGACGGAGCGAACATCCCGGGCCGGGCGGCGGCCGGTGCGTCGCCGATGCTGGCGACGACCCGCGCGCCGGGCGGCCGAAGGCGGGTCCGGAACGCCTGGTTGAGCAACGCGTCGAGCTGCCAGACCTGCTTCGGGTGAGTCGTCCGGATCAGGAACCGCTCACGGATCCCGTCGATCGCGGTGGCCGCCATCTCCACCGACTGCAGCCGCGGGTCCGGGCTCCAGGTGACGTTGCTCAGCTCGCGAAGCTCGGTGTTGAGATGCAGGCGCAGTCGGTGCAGGAGCCGGGTCTGCTGGGTCACCACCAGGCGGCGGTGCGTGAGTAGCAACAGGTAGTCGCCGGTGACCGGGCGGTCGGGGCGGCTGCAACGGGTGACCAGGATGGTGGCGTCACCGGAGCCGACGCAGCGCCGGAAGACCGGCATGTGCCGGCTCACCGTCTGCACGGCCAGGCCAGCCTCAGCGGCGGCCGGGAGGAACGTTCGGGAGAAGACGTCCATGACCTGCCCAACGACGTCCCCAGCAGGGTGACGTGGGTCACGCGGGTTTTTTGGAAGTTCCACGCCGCCTGTCGCACTGCCTGTCCGCTTTCCGACTCGGACGGATCATGGTCAGGAGTTCGGCTGAAATGGACTGGCGGCGAACAGCTCCTCCAGCCAACCCGGGACCGCGTCGGCGTACTCGGCGCGGGACTCCTCGGGGGTGTCCAGTGCCCGACGCCAGGACAGCGACCGGCTCACCGGCCCCAGACCGATCGCGAGGTCGGCGGCCTCCACGAGGGTCCGCCGGTCGTACCGGTCGGTCCACGCCTCAAGGTAGGCGTCGCGCAACCGGACCAGTTGGGCGTCGTCGGCGGCGAGCTTCCCCGCGTGCCCGACGGCACGCAGTGTCACCAGCAACGTGCCGAACGGGTGCGCCACCGAGGCGTCGCCCCAGTCGAAGTAGCGGTAGCCGGCGTCACCGGCGAAGACGTTGCCGTCGTGCAGGTCGTCGTGTTGGACGGTGGCCGGAATGCCGATGTCGGCGAGCCGGCGACACCGCTGCGCGTACGACGGCAACTCGGCCCGCAACCGCTCGTGCACCTCCGGACTGAGCCCGCCCTCGGTGCCGATCAGCAGCGCCTCGCGATCGTCGAGCAGTTCGACGAAGAGATCGGCCAGCACCTCCGGACGCTGATCCGGCACGCCCAGGGCGACCAGCTCGTCCGCGCGCGGCGCGCTCGCCAGTTGCAGTGCCGCGTACCCGGGCAGCGCCCGCTCCCAGTGCGTCAGATCGGGGTCACGCGCCAGCACGTCACGCAACGACTCGCCGCCGTCGGGCAGCAGCGACCAGCCCTGCGTCGGGTCCACAGCGATCGGCGTCAGCACCCGGTCGGGCGTCAACTCGGCGAGCGCCGCGATCAGGACCGCCTCGTGCACGGTGCCCGGGTTGTTGGCCTTGAACCAGACCGGGCCGTCGTCGGTGGGCACCCGCCACACCAGCGACCAGGGTCGCAGCCTCGGCTCCACCAGCCCGGTCACCCGTCGGCCGGCCCGGCTCAGTTGCGCGTCAACCCAGGATCGGGCCCGCACCTGCCACTGCTCGTTGGACCAGTCGGGGATGCGCTCACCGGCGATCGTCGTCACGCTGGGCACCTTAGGCGGCCGTTCCGCGTCGAGGCGAGGCGTTTCCCGCCCCGGGTCAGATCAGCTCGACGATTGTGGCATTGGCCATGCCGCCGCCCTCGCACATGGTCTGCAGGCCGTAGCGGATGCCGTTGTCCCGCATGTGCTGGAGCATGGTGGTCATGATCCGGGCACCGGAGCCGCCGAGCGGGTGGCCGAGGGCGATCGCTCCGCCGCGCGGGTTGAGCCGCTCCGGGTCCGCCTCGGTCTCCGCCAGCCAGGCCAGCGGCACCGGGGCGAACGCCTCGTTCACCTCGTACACGCCGATCTCCTCGATGCCCAGCCCCGCGCGGCGCAGCGCCTTCGCGGTGGCCGGGATGGGCGCGGTGAGCATGGTGACCGGGTCGTCGGCGGCGACCACTGCGGTGTGGATCCGGGCCAACGGGCGCAGGCCGTGGCGGCTGGCCCAGTCGGAGGTGGTCACTGCGAGGGCCGCGGCACCGTCGGAGATCTGGGACGCGGAACCGGCGGTCACCACGCCGTCGGCCCGGAACGGGGTGGCCAGCTCACCCAGCTTCTCCAGGGAGGTCTCCCGGCGGATGCCCTCGTCGGCGGCGAACTTGCCACCGTCGGCGAGCGGCACCGCGGTCAGCTCCGGGTCGAACGCGCCGGCGTCCTGCGCGGCGGCGGCCTTCTCGTGGCTGGCAAGCGCGAACTCGTCGAGCTGGGTGCGCGAGAGGCGCCACCGCTGGGCGATCAGCTCGGCACCGACCCCCTGGTTGAACGGCAGGGGCGCGTCGTCGGCGAAGCCCTCGACGCCCCGGTAACGGGCGCGCAGCTGGTCATTGAACGGCATGCCGCCGGCCACACTGGAACCCATCGGCACCCGGGTCATCGACTCGACGCCGCCGGCGACCACCAGGTCGGCCTGACCGGAGAGCACCGTCGCGGCGGCGAAGTGCAGGGCCTGCTGGCTGGAGCCGCACTGCCGGTCGACTGTTGTGCCGGGCACTGTCTCCGGCCAGCCGGCGGCGAGCACGCCGTTGCGGGCGATGTTCCACGACTGCTCGCCGACCTGGGACACGCAGCCCCAGAAGACATCGTCGACCTGGGCCGGGTCGAGCCCGGTGCGCTCGGCGAGGGCGCGCAGCACGTGCGCCGAGAGGTCGACCGGGTGGACGCTGGCGAGGCTGCCCTTGCGCCGCCCGACCGGGGTACGTACCGCGCCGACGATGACCGCGTCACTCATGTTTACTCCCCGGTAACTTGGGCTGCCCCGATCCTACGTCGTCCATCGACCGGTCGTCCGGCCACACCCGCACGAGGTGCCGGAATCCGACGGCCGCTGGCATGCTGGTCGGGTGAATGAGACCTCCCCGGGACAGGAATGGCGGGTGCCGTCGAGCCTGCCGGCGGCGAAGCTGGCCGGCGCCGTCCTGCTCGTCGCGCTCGGGCTGCTCTTCGCCGACGGCGACGCCGTCCGCCTGGCGTTGGCCGTCCTGGCCGCCGCCGCGCTGGCCGGCTGGGCGGTACGTGACCTGGTCGCCCCGGTCCGATTGGCGGTGGATCCGGCCGGGCTCACAGTCATCCACGGCTTCGCCGGTCGGCGGCTGCTGCAGTGGTCGTCGGTCGAGGCGATCGCCGTCGACCGGCGACCCCGACTGGGGCTGACCAGCGAAACCCTGGAGATCGACGCGGGCAACTCGCTGCACCTGTTCGGCCGGTACGACCTGGGGGCCACCCCGGAAGAGGTGGCCACCGCCCTGCGCGCCGCCCGCCCGGTCAGGTGAGGTGCCGCCCGCCCGGTCAGGTGAGCAGGGCGGCGGTCCGGAAGAGCACCAGCGCGAGCAGGATCAGCAGGATCAGCGCCCCACCGGTGACCTGCACCAGCGTGCGCCGACCACGCGGCGCGTACGCGAGCACCAACGCCATCAACGCGCCGACCACCAGCCCGCCCAGGTGCCCGGGGATCGAGATGCCCGGCACGGCCAGCGTGAACACCAGGTTGATCACCAGGATCGGGATGATCCGGGAAATGTCCCGGCCCAACCTGCGCTCGATGATGATCAGCGCGGCGAAGAGACCGAACACGGCCGTCGACGCGCCGACGGTGGCCGCCCGCGGGCTGCTGAACAGGTAGGCGGCCACGTTGCCGCCGAGGCCCGCGATCAGGTAGAGCGCGGCGAACCGCGCCCGCCCGAGGTTGGCCTCCAGCGACCGGCCGAGGATCCACAGCGCCCACATGTTGAGCAGCAGGTGGAGCACGCCGTAGTGCAGGAACATCGCCGTGACCAGCCGGTACCACTGGCCCTCGGCGATCCCTCCCAGCGTGTAGTCGGAGAGGTAGGCCCGGCCGAGCACCGCACCCCACTCGGTCAGCGGCGTGCTGCCACCCATCAGGCCGCCGAAGCCGGAGCCGCCCACCGCCGCGTCCCCGCCCCGGGCGGAGGCGATGGAGACCAGCAGGAACAGCACGTTCAGCGCGATCAGCGCCTTTGTGACATAGCCGTGCCGGCCGGCCGTACCGCCGCCGAAGGCGGTACGCGCCGGCCGGACACTGCGACGCCCCTCGTCGACGCACTCCGGGCACTGGTGCCCGACCGAGGCATCCCGCATGCAGTCCGGGCAGATCGGCCGGTCACAGCGGGTGCACCGGACGTAGGTCTCCCGGCCGGGGTGCCGGTAGCAGACCGGGGTGGTCGGCGGAGATTCGCTCACCGGGCCGACCCTCCCGCCGCCACCACACGGTCCACCGGCACCGGCCGTGCTCCGGAGCGCTCAATCATGCGAGCAAAGGTACCTCGCCAGTCACTCAGGAAGCGGACCGCTCGATCTCGACCCGCTCGATGACGACGTCCTGGAGCGGACGGTCGCTCGGACCGGTCGGGGTGCTCGCGATCGAATCCACGACCTTCACCGACTCCTCGTCGGCGACCTGGCCGAAGATGGTGTGCCGGTTGTTGAGGTGCGGCGTCGGGGACACGGTGATGAAGAACTGCGAACCGTTGGTGCCCGGTCCGGCGTTCGCCATCGCCAACAGGTACGGACGGTCGAACCGCAGCTCCGGGTGGAACTCGTCGGCGAACTTGTAGCCCGGTCCGCCCCGGCCGGTGCCGGTCGGGTCGCCCATCTGGACCATGAAACCGCTGATCACCCGGTGCGAGATGGTGCCGTCGTAGTACGGACCACTGCCCGGCTGACCGGTGCGCGGGTCGGTGTACTCACGGTTGCCCTCGGCCAGGTCGACGAAGTTGCGGACGGTCTTCGGCGCGTGGTTGGGGAAGAGCTCCAGCCGGATCGGGCCAGCGTTGGTGTGCAGGGTGGCGTAGACAGCCTCGGCCACGGGTACTCCTCACTCGTTGGTCAGTTCCATGCGGATCCTCCCATGTGCCCGATCTGGCATCGCGGAGGCATCCGAAGGTGGAGGATGACGAAGGAACAACTCCCAGGAGGTAGGACCGTGTTTGGATTCGGGCGGCGTAAGTCCCAGGGGCAGCAGGCCTTGGCCGAGCTGAACCAAAGCATCAACCACCTGATGCTGGCAGCCAACCACGCCGCGAAGGGCGCTGGCGCGACCGTCGGCCCGCGGGTCCAGGTGGCCCGGGGTTACGTCGCACCGACCGCCGCGTTGGTACGCGACCGCGCGTCGACCGGCTGGGGGACCACTCTCACCACGCTGGCACCGCTGGCGGCGGCTGCTCGTGACGGCGCCGCGCAGGCAGGGCCGCTGACCAGGAAGGCCAAGTCGAAGACCATGCGGATCACCGGTAAGAAGAAGCAGCCGCGTCGTCGCGGCTCGATGATGACCGGCCTGTTGGCGGCGGGTGCCATCGCCGGCGTGGCCGGCGCGGTCGCGCTGCGCCGCCGCCGGGAGCAGCAGGAGTGGGCCGAGTACGACCCGACCCGCAGCACCCTGGAGCCGATGCGCGACGAGGTCGACTCGATCGAGGTGCGTACGCCGTCCGCGGCCCGGGGGTCCGACGGGTCCGCCATGTCCGGCGCGGCGGGGATGACCGGCGCGGGCAGCTCGGCGGTGGCCAGCGGCTCCAGCGCCAGCACCACCACCCCGGCCAAGCAGACCGGTGTCCGCCCGACCGACAAGGTCCCGTCGGTCGCCGAGGGCGCCACCGACGTCTCCGGTCGGCCGACCGACGACCTCACCAAGGCGCTGGGCAAGGACACGGCCCGCACCAACGGCCGCCGCTGAGGTCACCAGCAGCGCATCGGGCGCCGGCGAGTGGGTCCCCCACCTCGCCGGCGCTTCCGCCTGAGCGGCGCTGTCGCAGGGATCAGAGCCAGCCGTTGCGGCGGAACCAGCGGTAGAGGGCCAGTGAGACGCCGAGCATGAGGGCGAGGGCCACCGGATAGCCGTACGTCATCTTCAGCTCGGGCATGTTGTCGAAGTTCATGCCCTCGACGCCGGCGATGGAGGTCCAGACGGCGGCGATGGCCGCCCACGCGGCGATCTTGCGCATGTCGTTGTTCTGGTCGACGGTGACCTGGGCCAGCCGCGCCTGGAGGATCGAGTTCAGCAGGTCGTCGTAGGAGTTCACCTGCTCCACCGTGCGGCTCAGGTGGTCCTGCACGTCCCGGAAGTACTTGCGGATCTCCTTGGGCACGTCCCGGTTGACCTGGGAGGTCAGCGTCATCAGCGGCCGTTGCAACGGCACCACCGCCCGCTTGAACTCGACCAGCTCCCGCTTCATCTGGTAGATCCGCTGGATCCGCCCGTGGCCGTGCCGGTCGAAGACCTCCGCCTCCAGCACGTCCAGGTCGTCCTCGATCTGCTCGGCCACCTCCAGATAGAGGTCGACCACCCGGTCGGTCACCCCGTACGCCACAGCCCACGGGCCGTGCAGCAGCAACTCCTGTTTGGTCTCCAGGTCGGCGCGGATCGGGGCGAGCCGGCAGGCATCGCCGTGCCGGACGCTGATCACGAAGTTCGGGCCGATGAAGAGCATCACCTGCCCGGTCTCCACCACCTCGGAGTTCTCGGTCAGCTCGGTGTGCTCGCAGTAACGGGCGGTGCGCAGCACCAGGAAGACGACGTCGCCGAACCGCTCCAGCTTGGGGCGCTGCTCGGCCTTGACCGCGTCCTCGACCGCCAGCTCGTGCAGGCCGTAGGTCTCCGCGATGGCTGTCATCTCGGCCAGCTCCGGCTGGTGCAGACCGATCCAGACGAAGCCGTGCTCCTCGCGGCGGGCAGCGGCCAACGCCTCCGCGTAGGTCCAGTCGCCGGGCTGACGCCGGCCGTCGACGTAGAGCGCGCAGTCGACCACGGCGCTGCGGCCGGTGCCGGTGCCCGTCGGGGCCGGCACGGGCGGCGAACCGTCGGCGTTGAGGATCCGGGTCATCGCCCGGACCGGGGAGGGCCACGCCCGAGGTCGCAGCACCCGACCGGTGGTCGACGGTGCCGTCCGGTCCCGCTCTGTCCGATCCGTCATCGCGTCACCTCCCGCGCTCAGCTGCGGCTTGCAGGCTACGCCGATCGCGGTCGAGGACCGGTGTGACGGCGGTCGCGTGGGGCGGCGCCGGGCGGGCCGGGCCGCATCGGGGGGTGTGCGGGGGACGACACGGCCCACCCGGCACCTGTGGGGGCGGGAGGTTGTGCTGCCGCGTCAACCCGGCGGGGCCGGCCCGGAGGCCGGGCGGTGAACTCCGCAGTTGGCGGGGTGACGCTCGCAGCATTGTGGGCCAGCCGGCCGCCCGCAGGGGAGACCCGGGACGGCCGGCATCGTCGTTCTGTCAGGAACCCGACAGTTAAATCAGCTGCGGACGGCCTCGACGGCCGAGGCGAGCCGCCGGACACCCTCGTCGATCCGGTCGGCGGTCACCGCCGAGAAAGCCAGTCGGAGCGCGTGCCGGCCGCCGTCCAGCATGAAGTCGCTGCCCTTGACCACGGCGACCCCGCGTTCGGCCGCCGCCGGAGCGAGCCGGTCGACAAGCACGTCCTCGGGGAACTCCACCCAGAGGAAGTAGCCACCGTCGGGCTCCACGAACCGCGCCTGCGGCAGGTGCCGGCGCAACGACTCGGCGAGCACCTGGGACCGCTCACCCAACGCCGCCCGGACCGTCTCGATCGAGCGGTCGATGTCACCGGAGACGCAGAACTGGTGCACGATCGCCTGGGACACCATCCCCGGGGAGATGTAGAGGCTCGTCGCGTTCTTCGCGATGGAGGCGATCAGGTCCGCCGGGCCGACCAGGTAACCGACCCGCACACCCGGGCAGACCGTCTTGGTGAAGCTCGACGCGTGCACCACCACATTGCGGGTGTCCAGCGAGAGCATCGACGGCAGCGCCTCGCCCCGGAAGCGGACATCCGCGTACGGGTCGTCCTCGAAGATCGTGAACTCGTACTCGGCGGCCAGGTCGAGCAGCTCCCGGCGCTTCTCCTCCGAGAGCGTCATGCCGGCCGGGTTCTGGTAGTTCGGGATGACGTGCGCGAGCCGGGGGCGGACCCCGGACTCCAGCAGCTTGCGCAGCTCGGCGGTGTCCAGGCCGTCCGGCTGGACGGCGATGCCGTGCAGCTCACTGCCCATCCGCTGGAGGTTGAGCAACGTCCGGTCGTACGTCGGGCGCTCCACCACCACCGCGTCGCCGGGGCGGACCAGGTGGTCGAAGAGGAACGCGTCGGCCTGAAGCGACCCGTTGGTGACCAGCACCTGGTCGGCCTCGACCCCGTGCTTCTCGGCGATCCACTTTCGCAGCGGAAGGTACCCGACGGAGGTGCCGTACGCCGTCACCCCAGCGGGGTCGGCGTCGAAGGCGCGTACGGCGGCGGCCTTGAGCCCCTCGACATCGACGATGTCCAGCGAGGGAGCCCCACGGGCAAAGGAGATCAACTGCTCGGCGGTCATGGATATTGAGCGTACGGGCGGCGGCGGGGGACGCGCGGTCGGCACGGCGATGTCCGCATCCTGAGCCACCGGGTCGGGTGACGGCACTCCACCGGTCGGCGGCAGATCAGACCGGAAGGGCGAGCGCGTCGTGCTGCGCGGCCCGGGAAAGCCCCTCCAACTGCACGCCGAGCGCGTCGAGGAGCTGACTCCAGTCGAAGTAGGAGCGCCAGGCGGTGATCCGGCCCTTGCGGGCCCGGACCACGTCGGCCACCTCCCAGCTCACCAGCCTGCCGGTGGGCGCGACGGTGCCGTACGGCGAATGCAGGGTGCCGGTGTGGGTGCCGGTCAGCCGCAGCTCGACAGCGGCGCCACCGCCGGTGCGGACCGCGCCCATCGGGTCGACCCGCAGATCCGGAAAGGCGCCGGTCCAGGTACGCAGCAGCGCGGGCAGCTCGATCGGACGGACCGTCACGCCCGGCATGGCGTAGAACGCCTCCGGGGCGTAGAGATCCGGCAGCCGGGCCACGTCCCGACGCAGGAGCATCGCGTACTGCTGCTCGACCAGCCGCTCCGCGTCGCGCATCGGGACCTCCCCCACGGGCCACGGCACCTCCGCGCCCGCAAGGGATGTCTACCCATCGATCCGGCCCCGCACACCACTCCCGGTCAGGTCGTGGCGACCGCCTGGCTCTCCGACCAGACCCGCATGATGTCCCGCACGGAGATCACGCCGGCCACCTCCCGGCCGTCGAGCACCACCAGGTGCCGGAATCCGCCCCGGGCCATCGCGGCGGCGGCCTCGGCCACCGTCCACTCCGGCCCCGCGTAGACCACGTCCCAGGTCAGGTGGGCGCCGGTGCGTTCCACGTCGCAGTCGAGGCCGGCGCCGATGGCCTTCAACACGTCACGTTCGGTCATGATCCCCACGCCCTCGGAATCGGGGTCGATCACGACCGCCGACCCGACACCGCGGGCCGACATCATCCGGGCCGCCTGGCGGAGCGTGTGCTCCGGACCGACGACGAGGACCTGGCTGGACATCGCATCCCGTACCTGCATCACACATCACCCCTTTGGGACGGTGGCATTCGGTACGGACATGGTGGTCGGTGGATGTTTCCGGGACAAGAGCGGCATCGCACAAGCTGCGGACGCTGGCTACTGTCGGATGGTGTCCACCGAGCCCCTGCGCTGCGCCGGCGCGCTGATCGTCGACCATGACGGCCGCATCTTCTTTCAGCGCCGCTCACCACACCGACGCCTGTTTCCCAACTGTTGGGACATCGTCGGTGGCCACGTGGAGCCGGGCGAGGACATCGACGAGGCACTGCGCCGGGAGATCACCGAGGAGACCGGCTGGGTTCTCTCCCACGTCCTGGGCCAGGTGGGCGAGTACAGCTACGTCGGCGACGACGGCCTGGCCCGGACCGAGTACGACTTCCTTGTCCGCGTCGACGGTGACCTCGACCGCCCGATGCTGGAGGCCGGCAAGCACACCGAGTACCGCTGGCTGGCCGAGCACGAGGTGACACTGCTCGACGAGCACCGCGACGTCAACGACGGGCTGATCCGGCGGATCGCGGAGGAGGGCTTCGCCGTCCTGCGGTCGATCGGTCTGTGAACACCGTCGAACTGGCGCCCCACCGGATCGCCGGGCTGCTCGCACCTGCCGTGGACCGGACCTTCCGCGCCGGCATCCTGGCCGGCCGGGACGGTGGTGGCGCCGAGTTGTCCCAGCGCTACGGCGGGATCACCGCCACCGGCTTCCTGGTCGACCTGCGCACCCGGCTGGCCGCACCCGGTGGCACTGTCGACGGGCCCGGGTTCGCGGCGATCACCCGCTACCAGGACCCGGTCGCCTGCCGGCGGACAGTGGACAAGCAGGTGGCCCACGGGATGATCTACCGCGGCCCGGGCGGAGCCCTGTCCGCCACCGAGCGGGGTGCCGCCTTCCTCGCCGAGCTGTACCAGGTGCACGCCGAGGTGACCGAGGAGTTGTGGGCCGGCCACGACGACCGGGTGGCCCGGCTCGTGGCAATGCTCGGCCGACTGCTGTCGTACGCCCTGGTGCTGGCCGACGAGGAGGCGCACCCGGTCGCCTCGGCCTTCGCCGCGCTGGCACCCCCGTACGAGCCGGACGGCACCCCGTCGGGCGTCCTGCTGCTCAACCGGCTCAGCACGCTGCGACACCACCGGGCCGACGCGCACGCCGCCGCCTGGACCGCCGCCGGGCACACCGCGTCGAGCATCGCCGCCCTGCCGGCCGGTCCCGAGCGACTCGCCATCGAACTGGAGACCGACCGGCGGGCCGCCGGCCCGTACGCCACGCTCAGCGCGGAGGAGCGCCTGACAATGCTCGCCGACCTGGCGGCACTGCCCGGCTGACCGGTTGGCCGGAGCGGCGCACCCGGCCGGCGCTATCCTCCACCGGTGACGGGAGCAGGACTAGGGAGGATGTCGCGATGATCGGAATGGTGCTCGCGGCCGGAGCGGGACGACGGCTGCGCCCGTACACCGACACCCTGCCCAAGGCTTTGGTGCCGGTGGACGGCGAGACGACGATCCTGGACATCGCGCTGGGCAACCTCGCCGAGGTCGGGCTCACCGACATCGTGATCGTCGTCGGCTACGCGGCGGACGCGGTCGTCTCCCGCCAGGCGGAGCTGGAGAAGAAGTACGGGGTCACGCTCACCCTGGTGCACAACGACAAGGCCGAGGAGTGGAACAACGCCTACTCGCTCTGGCTGGCCCGGGAGTACTTCGCGCGTGGGGTGCTGCTGGTCAACGGGGACACCGTGCACCCGGTGAGCATCGAGAAGACCCTGCTGGCCGAGCGCGGCCCGGGCATCCTGCTGGCCGTGGACACCCTCAAGCCGCTGGCCGAGGAGGAGATGAAGACCACCTTCGACGCCGCCGGTCAGCTCACCCGCATCACCAAGATCATGGATCCGGGCGAGGCGTACGGGGAGTACATCGGCGCGACGCTGATCGAACCGCAGGTCGCCGACGCCCTCGCCGACGCGCTGGAGGCGACCTGGCGACGGGACCCGAACCTCTACTACGAGGACGGCTACCAGGAGTTCGCCGACCGGGGCGGGGAGGTGCGGGCGGCGCCGATCGGTGACGTCCCGTGGGTCGAGGTCGACAACCACGCCGACCTGGCCCGCGCGCGGGAGATCGCGTGCCGCTACTAGCTCGGAGCGTCCTCACCCCGCTGCACATCGACGTGCGACGCGGGGCGGTCGCCGACCTGGGCGCGATCCTGGCCGACGGGCGGATCTCCTCCGGGGGCGACGTCGCGGTGGTGGTCGGCCCGGGTCAGGGCGCCCAGATCGCGGAGCTGATCCGACCGTCGCTGCGCTCGGCGGACGTGTTCACCGTCTCCGGCGGGACGCTGGACGCGGCCGACGACCTGGGCGGCAAACTCCGCGCCAGGTCGTACGACGCGGTGGTCGGCATCGGTGGCGGCAAGACCATCGACGTGGCCAAGTACGCGGCGACCCGCCGAGGGCTGCCGATGGTGTCCGTGGCGACCAGCCTCGCCAACGACGGGATCGCCTCCCCGGTGGCCAGCCTGATCACCGACGGGATCAAGGGCTCCTACGGCGTCCACATCCCGATCGGGGTGATCGTCGACCTGGACTTCGTGGAGAGCGGCCCGGACCGGCACAACAGGGCCGGCATCGGCGACGTGATCAGCAACATCAGCGCGCTGGCCGACTGGGAGCTGTCCCGACAGGTACGCGGTGAGCCGGTCGACGGACTGGCCGCCTCCCTCTCCCGGGCAGGTGCCGAGGCGGTGCTCAACCACCCGGGTGACATGAGCGACGACGCCTTCGTGATCGTCCTCGCCGAGGCGTTGATCTCCAGTGGCCTGGCGATGGCTGTCGACGGCACCAGCCGCCCGTGCAGCGGCGGCTGCCACGAGATCATGCACGCTGTCGACTCGCTCTTTCCGGGGACCGCCTCGCACGGCGAGCTGGCCGGGCTGGGTGCCCTGTTCTGCACCTGGCTGCGCGGAGACCTCCGCCGCTTCGGGGAGATGTCGGCCTGCCTCGCCCGGCACGGTCTGCCCCGGCTCCCCGCCGAGGTGGCGCTCACCGACGACCAGTTCATCGAGGCGGTGCAGTTCGCGCCGCGTACCCGGCCGGACCGGTACACCATCCTCGAACACCTGGCGCTGTCGCCTACCGAGACCCGGGAGCGGCTGGCAGACTACGCCGGTGCAATCCGCGACCAGCTTGGCTGACCCCCGTCCCACCGTCGCCGACTTCCACCGGGTGAACCGGGGCGGCGGCCTGTTCAGCGAGTCGATCAGCCAGTGGCTGGGGGCCGTCTTCGCGCTCGTCGCCCAGCGGCTCGGGCTGCGACCGACCGCGTTGACCATCACCAACCTGGTGCTCGGGCTGGCCACCTCGGTCACCGTGGTGGCGCTCGCCGGCCCGGTCGCCGCCGGGGACGTACCGGCCTGGGTGGTCGGCCTGCTCGCCCTGGTCGGCTGGCAGGTGGCGTACTCCCTGGACTGCGCGGACGGGCAGCTGGCCCGGGTGACCGGCCAGGGCAGCGCTGCCGGCGCGCGCGTCGACGTGCTCTGCGACGTGGCCGCGCAGATCGCCCTGGTGGCAGCGCTGGCCGCCACCGCCGTGGCGCAGGAGCCGGGCACACCGACCTGGCTCGTGGCCACGTTCGCGGGCACCTGGATGGTCAACCTGGTGACGTCGGTGATGCAGGCCGGCCCGAACGCGGCCAGCATGGTCACCTCGACCTCGCTGCCGGTGCGCCTGGTGAAGCTGGTCCGCGACTACGGCGCTGTGGTCTTCGTGGCCGCCGTGGTGCTCGCCGTGGCCCCCGCGCTGGTCCTCTGGGTGATGGTCGCCTTCACCATCGTCAACGGCGGTTTCCTGCTGGCGAGCATCGCCTTCTCCGCCCGTGCCTCCCTGCACTGACCCGACCAACCTGCCGTAGGGCGTCACACGCGACGCCCTACTCCTCCTGGCTGCTGCGCTGGTGCTGGGCGTGGGTTCGTCGACTGTGTCTCGTTCGAGAGCCGGAGTGACCTCCGGCATAAAACAGGACTCCGGGACTCCTCTTTACATAGGGTCCTTCTGTGCGCCTCAACCGCTCCACTGACATCAGCCTTCGCATCCTCATGCTGGGTGCGACACGCAACGGACTGCTCACCATCGACGAACTGGCCGATTGTCTGGCGGTGCCACGGCACCATCTCGCCAAGGTCGTGCAACGGCTGCAGCACCTGGGCCTGCTGGAAACCGTGCGGGGTCGTAGCGGTGGGGTCCGCCTCGCCGCCGCCGCCAGCTCGGCATCGATAGGCGGCCTAGTCCGGGACCTGGAGGGCGAGAGTGAGGTTGTCGACTGCGACGGCGACCCGGCCTGCCCATTGAGCCGCGGCTGCCTGCTTCGGGGTGCCCTGAGCCGCGCACAAGAGGCGTTCTATGCCGCCCTCGACCCGATCACGGTCGGCGACCTCGCCGCACCGCCGGCCCGGCAGATGCTGCTGAGCCTCGGCCGCGCCTGATCGTCACACCGATCCCTTCATCGGAGGAACACGGAACAATGCTCTCCGCAACCAGCGTCCCGGTCATCGAGGCGACTCTTCCCGTCGTCGGCCAACACATCGACACCATCTCCGGCGTCTTCTACGACACGATGCTCGGCGAGAACCCCGATCTGCTCAATCTGTTCAGCCGTAGCGCACAGGCGACTGGCGAGCAGAAGAGCGCCCTGGCGGGCGCTGTCGCCACCTTCGCCGCTCACCTGGTCGGCGTCGGCCCGGATGCCTCGGTCTTCGAGCACATGACGGAGCGCATCGCACAGCGGCACTGCGCACTGGGTATCCGACCGGAGCAGTACACGATGGTCGGGAGATACCTCATGGGAGCGGTGGGGACCGTTCTCGGCGATGCGGTGACTCCGGAGGTCGCCGCCGCGTGGGACGAGGTGTACTGGCTGTTCGCCTCCCGGCTGATCGGACGCGAGGCACGCCTCTACGCCGAGGCCGGTGTGCACGGCAACGACCCGTGGCGTGAGTACGTCGTGGCGAACAAGATCACTGAGGCGCGCGACACCGTGTCCTTCATCTTGACCCCGACCGCCGGGGGCACCGTGCCCGACTTCCTGCCCGGTCAGTACGTCACAGTCGCCGCGGACCTTCCCGACGGCACACGACAGCTGCGGCAGTACTCCCTGTCACAGGCCGCCCCCGGTCGTACGCTGCGGATCACGGTGCGCCGGGTGCGCGGGATCGGCGGAGCTCCGGACGGCGTCGTCTCCGGCTTCCTGCACGACCACGTCGGCATCGGCGACCACCTGCGCCTGAGTTCGCCGTACGGCGAACTGACGCTGCGCGACAGCGACGCGCCGCTGGTGCTGGTGAGCGCGGGCGTCGGTATCACTCCGATGGCCGCGATCCTGGACCACGTGGCGCGCACCCAGCCAGCCCGCGACGTCACGGCAGTACACGCCGACCGCAGTGTCGAGCGGCACCCGCTGCGCGCCGACATGTACACCAACGGCTCGCGCCTGCGGTCCTTCCGAAACCTCGTCTGGTACGAGGAGCCGGCAGACGTCCCCGGTGCCAACGTCGGCTTCGTCGACATCGACGCCATCCCGCTCCATCCAGATTCGGTGGTCTACCTCTGCGGCCCGGTTCCGTTCATGCAGCTGGTCCGCGCCGGTCTGCACCGCCGTGGACTGCCCGACGAGCGGATCCGCTACGAGGTCTTCGGATCCGAGCAGTGGCGCCCCGCCCCGGCGGCCGTCCCGGCCTGATCGGGCCGCCGGGAACTCGTCGAGGCGACCCCGCCCGATCTGACCGCCGAACTGGTCCGTCGAGCTCGCCAGCGGGCGGGCTCGACGGGTGTCCGGGCCGCCCGGACCGGCGCGGGTGGATCAGGTGCGGGTGGGGGTGTGGGTCAGGCCCGTGTAGATGTCGAGAAGCTTCTTGGTGACCACGTCCGGGTGAAAGATCCGCTCGTAGCGGGCGCGGGCGGCCAGGGTGAGCTCGGACGCGCCGGCCCGGGCCACCGGCAGGGCTGCCGCCAGCGCGGCCGGCTCCGGAGCCACCACCCAGCCGGCCTCGCCGAGGCCGATCCCGGCCGGCAGGACCGGCCCGCCGCCCCCGGCGACGGCCGAGGCGACGGCGGCCGGGCCGGTGCCGGCGGGCTCGTGCGGGGCGTCGGCCCCGACCAGGTACGGAATGCCGCCCAGCGCCGTACCGAGTACCGGTCGGCCGCTCGCCAACGCCTCGATGATCACGGTGGGCAGCACGTCGTGCCACATCGCGGCGGCGATGACCACAGCGCTCGCCTCGACCGCTGCCCGCACGCCGGCCCGGTCGAGCTGACCGAGATAGACCACGTCAGGTCGCTCGGCGGCGGCTGCCTCCACCAGGTGGCGCAGCTCGCCGTCACCGGCCACCCGCAGCGTGCCCAGCGAACCCACCGGGTGCCGGCGCCAGGCGTCCAGCAGCAGGTCGACGCCCTTCTCCGGGGAGAGCCGGGCCATGTAGAGGAACCCGTCACCGAGCGGCGCCGGCCGACCCGGGTCGGGTACGGAGTTCGGCTTCACCACGATGCGTTCGTCCGGAATGCCGTATTCGCGGAGGTGATCGGCGATCGCCGAGGTGAGCGCGATGTACCGGTCCACCGAGCGCCAGGTGCCCCGGTGCACGGCAAGGGTGGTCGCCATCAGCGCGCTCTGCACCGCCGAGTCGCGGTAGCAGCGGTGCTTGATCGCCGGCACACCCAACGCCCGGCCCTTGCAGTCCTGACAGATCACGCCGTCACGGAAGTAGATCCCCGACGAGCAGACCTGCCGGTAGTTGTGCACCGTCTGCACCACCGGCACGCCGTGCCGGTGCGCGGTCCGCACCACCCAGGGCGAAATCAGGGGGTACGGGTTGTGCAGGTGCAGAACGTCCGGTCGGTGCTCGGTGAGCAGTCGGCTCAGGTCATGTTGGGCGCGCGGCGCCCAGATCGGCGAGATCGGCAGCAGCGCCTTCGCCGCCGTCGACATCGACGGGATCTCGTCCGAACTGCGAATGAAGGGCAGCACCTCGACGCCAGCGGCGGTGAGCTGGGCGATCTCCGAGTCGACGATCGTGTTCTCACCGGAAGGCTGGGCTTCCCGGTACCGGTTGTGTGCCACCACGATTCTCACGGGAAAGAAGGCTACCGTTGTGTCGTGCCCGAACTACCGGAGGTTGAGGCGCTCGCGGGTTACCTGCGTCAGCGCGCGGTGGGGCGGCGCGTCGATCGGCTGGAGATCGCCGCGATCAGCGCCCTGAAGACGTACGAGCCGGCACCGACCGAGGTCGCCGGCCGGGCGGTGGTCGACGCCAGTCGGCACGGAAAGTTCCTCGACGTCCTCTTCGAGGGCGGCCTGCACCTTGTGGTGCATTTGGCGCGAGCAGGCTGGCTGCACTACCGGGAGGCGTTCCCCGCCACCACCCCGCTGCGTCCGGGCAAGGGTCCGATCGCGGTGCGGGTACGCCTGGATGACGGTTCCGGCTTCGACCTCACCGAGGCCGGCACCCAGAAGAAGCTTGCCGCATATCTGGTCACCGACCTCGCGACGGTCCCCGGGGTGGCAAAGCTGGGCCCGGACGCGCTCGCCGCGGACCTGCCCCTCTTCGCCGAGCGGCTGCGGAGCAGGCGGGGGCAGGTCAAGGGGGTGCTGACCGACCAGTCGGTGCTGTCCGGGGTGGGCAACGCGTACTCCGACGAGATCCTGCACGCCGCGAAGCTGTCCCCGTTCGCGATCACCGATCGGCTCACCGACGCCCAGATCGCCACTCTGCACGCCGCCACCCGGCAGGTCCTCGGCGACGCGGTCGAGCGCTCCCTCGGGCAGCGGGCCGCAGAGCTGAAGGGCGAGAAACGCTCCGGGCTGAAGGTGCACGCGCGCACCGGCCTGCCCTGCCCGCTGTGCGGGGACACAGTGCGCGAGGTGTCGTTCGCCGATTCCAGCCTCCAGTACTGCCCCACCTGCCAGACCGGCGGCAAGCCGCTCGCTGACCGTCGGTTGTCTCGCCTCGTACGGTGAGTAATTGCACTTCAGGCCTACGGAGCGGAATCGCCCTCCCTGAGCGGAAGCTCCGGTCCGCCCTTCTCGCCACGCGCGCATCCATCGGTATAGTGGCCCGGTCCCCGGCTTCTGAAATGGTGCGGAGCCGGCCAGATCCCGCCAGCACCGTCGGTCGCCAATCTCCTTCGGGGCGACGACCGGTCGGGGCCCGCGTGGGAGACTGGGACGGTGGGCGACCCGGGCCTTCACGCCGAGTGAGCGGCCCGTGTCATGCGGGAGGACATGGGTGAGGTGACGGCAAGCCTCCAGCGCCCGGTAACCAACGAAGGCCGGAGCAGACTCGTGCGGCACGTCGACAGCTTCGAGATCCAGCCGCCGACGCCGCCGTCCCACAACGGCGTTCCTCGGTCGGCGTGGACGAGGGCGCGACGCCGTGTCTCCCGCTGGCACCGCCCCTACATCGCGATCCTGCTGCTGCTCGACTTCGGCGCGGCGGCGTTCGCCAGCTGGATCGCGATCCAGCTCTTCGACCAGGCTGCCTCCGGTTTCTCCGGCACCCAGCAGGACCCGACCTGGTTCCACACCGTCTCCTACCTGCTGCTTCCGCTCGGCTGGGTGGTGATCCTCTGGAGCAACCGGGCCTACGACCGGCGCTACCTGGGGCTCGGCCCGGACGAGTTCAAGCGGGTGATCCGGGCATCGGTGACGGTGGCCGCGAGCGTCTCCTTCCTCGCCTTCTCCACAGTCACCCAGCTCTCCCGTTTCACAGTGGGCACGGCACTGGTCGGCGCGACGCTGTTGATCCTCTGGGGCCGTTTCGTGGCCCGCTGGGCGCTGCACTACATCCGGCGGCGGGCCGGCCAGGCCGCTCACCGGATGGTGCTGGTCGGCACCCTGCCCGAGTGCCTGGAGGTCTACGCGGCGGTCACCCGCAGCCCGGCCGCCGGGCTGATGCCCGTCGCCATCCACATCACCGACGGGTACGCGGCGGCCCGAGGCATGCCGACCCCGGTTCCGGTGTACGCCGGACGCGACGTCCTGGCCCTGGTCCGTGAGGTCGGTGGGGACACCATCGCCGTCTGCGGGTCGGCCAGCGCGGAGCCGGGCGAGTTGCGCCGGCTGGCCTGGCAGCTGGAGGGTTCCGGCGTCGACCTGGTTGTTGCCCCGCAGCTCACCGACATCGCCGGCCCCCGGGTGCACATCCGGCCGATCGAGGGTCTGCCGCTGCTGCACGTCGAGGAGCCGACCCTCTCCGGGCCGGCGCTGCTGGCCAAGAACCTGATGGACCGGGTCGCCGCCGGTCTCGGCCTGCTGCTGCTGATTCCGCTCTTCCTGGCCATCGCCGTGGCAATCCGGATCTCCGACCCCGGCCCGGTCTTCTTCCGCCAGCCCCGGGTGGGGCACGAGGGGCGCACGTTCCGGGTGTGGAAGTTCCGGACCATGTACGTCAACGCCGAGGACCGGCTGGCCAGCCTTGTCGATCGGAACGAGACCGACGGCATGCTGTTCAAGATGAAGGAGGACCCTCGGGTCTTCCCGGTCGGTCGCTTCCTGCGGGCCACGTCGCTGGACGAGCTACCGCAGCTGATCAACGTGCTGTGGGGCGAGATGTCGCTGGTCGGGCCCCGCCCGCTACCGGCCGACGACGGTGACTTCCTGGGTGACGTGCGGCGTCGACTGCTGGTCCGCCCCGGCATGACCGGGCTGTGGCAGGTCTCCGGCCGCTCCGACCTGTCCTGGGACGAGTCGGTCCGACTGGACCTCTACTACGTCGACAACTGGTCGCTCGCGTACGACCTGAGCATCCTGTGGCGCACCGTCGGGGTGGTGCTCGCCCGCAAGGGCGCGTACTAGAGGGGTTGGCGCGCCGGCTCGCAGGGGCGAGGATCGCTGCGTGGCTGCCAACCTCTCCGCCGTGGTCGGCGTCGTCTCACTCGTCACCGCGTTGACCGCGGCCCTGCTGGCGGTGCTGCGGCTGCGGGCCCGCCGTGGCATCGCCACCGCCACCCAGCGGGCCACCTACGAGGTGCTGCACACCGCCGGCCTGGCCGCCGAGCCGCTGCGAGCGGGGTTGAGCGAGGCGGGCGCGGCGAAGGCCGTACGGCATCTGCGGGCGCTGGTGGGCGCGGTCGGGCTGGCGCTCACCGACGCCGACCGGCTGCTGGCCGTCGACGGGCGCGGCACGCACCACGGAGAGCAACTGCTCGCGGCGGCTCGGCGGACGGTGGACAGCGGCCGCTCGACGGTGCTGGGTGAGCAGGAACTGCACTGCGACCGGGTCGACTGCCCGGTCCGCGGGGCGGTGGTCGCGCCGTTGCTGGGGGCGGACGGCCGGGTGGTGGGCGCGCTGGTGGCGGTCGCCGACAGCCCGCCGCCTCCGGGGTTGGTGCAGGCCACCCTGGAGACGGCGCACTGGGCCGGCAACCAGCTCGCCCTGGCCGAGCTGGACTCGTCGCGGGAGCGACTTGCCCGCGCCGAGATCCGCGCGTTGCGGGCGCAGATCAGCCCGCACTTCATCTACAACGCGCTGACCGCGATCGGCTCGTTCGTCCGCACCGACCCGGAGCGGGCCCGGGAGCTGATCCTGGAGTTCGCGGAGTTCACCAGGTACTCGTTCCGGGCGCACGGGGAGTTCACCACGCTGGCCGAGGAGCTGCGGTCGATCGACCGCTACCTGACCATCGAGCGGGCCCGGTTCGGCGACCGGTTGCAGGTGCGGTTGCAGATCGCCCCGGAGGTGCTGCCTGTGACGCTGCCGTTCCTCTGCCTCCAGCCGCTGGTGGAGAACGCGGTTCGCCACGGGTTGTCCCGCAAGCCGGGCACGGGCATGGTGAGCATCGAGGCCCGGGACGCGGGAGCCGAATGCCACATCACGGTGGAGGACGACGGAGTGGGAATGGATCCGACCACGCTGACCGCCGGCATCGCCGAGTTGGCCCGCGGCACCGGCGACCCTGGCGACGACACGGGCCAGCACGTCGGCCTCTCCAACGTCGACGAGCGGTTGCGCTCTGTCTTCGGGGACCGGTTCGGCCTGGTCGTGGAGACCGGCTTGGGCTCGGGCACGAAGGTGAGCATGCGGGTGCCGAAGTTCCACCCGGGCGTGCGGGCAGGGTCGTGAGCGAGCGGGCCGGGACGGGTGCGGTGAACGCGTCCGGTTTCCTGCGCGTCCTCGCTGTGGACGACGAGCCGCCAGCGCTCGACGAGCTGGCGTACCACCTGCGGGCCGACCCCCGGGTGGCCCGGCTGCACACTGCCGGGGATGCCACCGAGGCGCTGCGGCTGCTTCGCGACGGCGACGTGGACGTGGTCTTCCTGGACATTCGGATGCCCGGCCTGGACGGCATGGAGCTGGCCCGGGTGTTGCGCCGCTTCGCTCGACCACCGGCGATCGTGTTCGTCACCGCTTACGACGACGGCGCTGTGGACGCCTTCGATCTGGGTGCCACCGACTACGTGCGCAAACCCGTTCGGGCCGACCGGCTGGCCGAGTCGCTGCGTCGGGTGATCGGTTCGCGGGTGGTGCCGTCGCACCCGGCGGCGCTGGCCCGCGCGGAGGAGGACCCGACCATTCCCATCGAGTTGGCCGGCACCACCCGGATGCTGCCGCGCTCGGCGGTGCGCTGGGTGGAGGCGCAGGGCGACTACGCCCGGCTGCACACGGCGGACGGGTCGCACCTGGTGCGGGTCTCGCTGGCCACGCTGGCGGAGCGGTGGGCCGATGCCGGTTTCGTCCGGGTGCACCGGTCGTACCTGGTGCAGTTGAAGTTGATCGCGGAGTTGCGGCTGGTCAACTCCGGCTACGTGGTGGTGATCGATTCGACCGAGCTGCCGGTGAGCCGGCGGCACACCCGGGAGCTGAAGGACAAGCTGGTCAGGGCCGCGAAGCAGGATTGGAGTCGCTGAGCCGGGAATGAAAGCAGCCCTACCGTACGTTGTACGCTAGTCCGTACGACTTCCGGGAGGCCTGCCGTGACCGAGACCCCGTTCGACGCCAAATCCGAGTTCGACAGCCAACTCGACCGACTGGTGCAGCTCGGTTACCCCGCCCTCGCCGGGCTGACCGAGAGCACCTTCCGCGACCTGGTCGCGCCACTGCGGGCCAGAGCGGTCGAGGGCACCGCCGGGCTGCCCGCCCCCACCGACGCCCGGGTGCCGTTCCTGCTGGTCACCACCCGAGACCTGATCGGTGTGCCGGAACGGGTGGAGCTCACCACCCTGGCCGGCAAGCGCAAGCCCGGCGTCGTCGACCGGAACTACGCCGAGGACGACCTGCCCCGCTTCGATCCGATCAAGGAGCTGGAGGTACCGGCCGGTCCGGCGTACCTGCTCTTCGACGTCGACCGGGGCGAGGAATTCCGCAACGTGGCACCGGCCACGGCCATGGAGGGGATCACCGCTCAGGGCCGGTTGCCGCTGAGCATCGACGAGGGGCTCGCCTTCATCACGCTGCACCCGGCCGCGCTGGCGAGCAACAGGTGCTTCTCACTGGTCGGCTCCCGGTGCGGCGACAAGCGGGTGCCGGCGCTGTGGATCAGCCAGGGTGCACCCAAGCTGGGCTGGTGCTGGTACGGCAACCCGCACACCTGGCTCGGCTCCGCCTCGGCCCGACCGGAGCGCATCGGCCTGGAGTGACAGTCAGCCGCCGATGATCGACACGGGTTCCCGAAAGTCGGGCCATCCCGCCGGCCGGATGGCCCGACTTCCGCACCTCGATTGGATCAAACCCGGCGGGTCAGAAGGTCGGTTGTCCACAACGAGGCGCCGGAGTTCGCACACGCCAGCCGGCATGCTGCCCGAGTTATCCACAGCCGCGACCGGTTCTCCACAGGTTATTCACAACGCAAACCACTGATCTCCACGGCCGCTCCCTACAGTCAGGACCCATGAGCGCACGCCGGATACTGGTGGTCGAGGACGAACGGACCATCGCCGAGTCCATCGCCGCCCGGCTACGGGCCGAGGGTTTCACTGTGGAGATCGCGGCGGACGGGCCCAGCGCGGTCGCCCAGTTCCACACCGGACAGCCGGATCTCGTCGTCCTCGACGTGATGCTGCCGGGCTTCGACGGCCTGGAGGTGTGCCGCCGGATCCAGGCCGACCGGCCGGTGCCGGTGCTGATGCTCACCGCCCGGGACGACGAGACCGACCTGCTCGTGGGGCTGGCAGTCGGCGCGGACGACTACCTCACCAAGCCGTTCTCGATGCGGGAACTCACCGCCCGGGTGCATGTCCTGCTGCGTCGGATGGAGCGGGCCGCCGCCACTCCCGCGCCGCCCGCCCTCCGCCTCGGCGACATCGAGATCAACGAGGCGGAGCGACGGGTCCGCCGGGCCGGGGCGGACGTGCACCTCACCCCGACCGAGTTCGACCTGCTGGTCCACCTCGCGGGGCGGCCCCGCACCGTGCTCCCCCGGGAACGGCTGCTCGCCGACGTCTGGGGGTGGTGCGACGGGAGCGGCACCCGCACCGTGGACAGCCACATCAAGGCTCTGCGCCGCAAGCTGGGCGCCGACCTCATCCGCACGGTGCACGGGGTCGGCTACGCACTGGAGCTGCCGTCATGACGGCGACAGTGCTCACCTGGCTGGACCGGGTGCTGGAGTTGCTGCCCCGACCGTTGGACCCGGTGCGCTCGATCAAGCTGAAGCTGGGTGTGCTGCTTGTCGCCTCCGGGGCGGCCGGGCTCGCCTACTTCTCGTACGGCATCGGCTGGCCGCCGCCGATCACCTCGGCCACCGCCATCGCCGTCGCCCTGCTCACCTCGCAGGTGCTCGCCCACGGCATGACCTCGCCGTTACGGGACATGACGGCTGCCGCCGGCGCGATGGCCCGCGGCGACTACACACGTCGGGTACGCGCCACCTCCCGCGACGAGGTCGGCGAGCTGGCCCAGGCGTTCAACAAGATGGCCGAGGATCTGCACGCCGCCGACCAGCGTCGACGCGAGCTGATCGCCAACGTCTCGCACGAGCTGCGTACGCCGATCACCGCGTTGCAGGGCGTGCTGGAGAACATGGTGGACGGGGTCGCCGACCCCGAACCGGCGGCGCTGCGTTCGGCGTTGGCCCAGACCGAACGGCTCGGGCACCTCGTCGCCGACCTGCTCGACCTGTCCCGACTCGACGCCGGGGTGGTGCCGCTGCGGCGCGTACGCCTGGACGTGGGGGACTTCCTCGACGAGGCGGTGGAGCACGCCACGGCCAGCGCGTCCGGCGCCGGGCTGGACGTGCGCTTCCAGCTCCGTGACCTGCCGACACCGCTGACGGTCCACGCGGACCCGTGGCGGCTGCACCAGGTCTTCGCGAACCTCCTCGACAACGCGGCCCGACACAGCCCACCCGGCGGCACGGTACGGGTGTGCGCCGAGGAACACGGCGACCAGCTCCGCTTCGAGGTGAGCGACGAGGGTCAGGGCATTCCGCCGGCCGAGCGTTCAAGGGTGTTCGAGCGGTTCACCCGCGGCGACCGTGCCGCCGGCGGCGGGACCGGTCTCGGCCTGGCCATCGCCCGGTGGGTCGTCGAACTGCACGGCGGGCGGATCGGTGTCCTCGACCCCGCCGGACCAGACCGGGGTGACCGGCCCGGCTGCCGCATTCAGGTCACCATCCCGTGCGACGGGCCATACCGAGAAGAGGCCGCATGACCAGCCCCGGCAGCACCCCACTCCCGGCCAGCGGACCGACCGGACCGCAGGCCTCCCCGACCGTCGGCGCCGGCCCGGCCACACCGGCCGCCAGCCGGCCTCAGGCGTGGCCGGTCACACCCACCCCGCCCAGGCCACCGTCGCTGGTCCAACGCCGCTGGCCGGGGCCATCCGGCCCGGCCCGTCCGCAGGTGCTGGGGGCGCTGACGGCTGCGGCGGTCGTCGGCGCCTCGGTGCTCACCATGGTTCGTCCGGGCCTCGGCTGGCTGGTCGCCGCCTTGGCCGCCACGGCAGCCCTCGTCACCGCCAGCGTCGTTCGTTCCGGGACGTCGTCCCCGGCGGCGAACCCCGTCACACCGACCGGCGAGGCGGCACCAACGGCTCCGGCGGGGCCGGCCGCTGCACCCGAGCCGACAGTCCAGGCGGTCTCCGCCCGTCCCGGTGCCACGGGGGCACCGGGGCGGGCGGAGCAGGCCATCTGGGCCGCCGCGACCGTCGCGTTGACAGCCGTCGGCACGGTCCGTGCGGCGGGCTGGCTCTTCGTCCTCTGCCTGCTCGCGGCGGCGGTGACCGGGACACTCGCGGTGACCGGCGGGCGAAGCCCGCTCGGCATGCTGGTCGCGGCGACGCTGCCGCCGGCCGCGACGGTACGGGCGCTCCCTTGGGCGGCACGCGGAATACGCGACACCCGCCCGACAGGGTCCGGGATCGGCTTCGGACGCATCCTCACCAGCCTTGCGATCTCCGCCGTCCTGCTGGCGCTGTTCGGGATGCTCTTCTCCTCCGCCGACGCGGTCTTCGCCGAACTGGTCGCCGGCCTGCTGCCGGACATCTCGCTACCCGGCGTGATCGGCTGGACGGTCCGCCTGTTGCTGATCGGCGGCCCCCTGCTTGGTGGCGCGTACCTGGTCAGCCGCCCACCGGACCTGGAGGGTCTGCGACCGACGCCGTCACGACCGGCCCACCGACTGGAGTGGACCCTCCCGCTGGTGCTGCTCGACGCCCTGTTCGCCGTGTTCGTGCTGGTCCAACTGACTGTGTTGTTCGGCGGCGCGGGGCACGTGCTGCGTACGGCCGGGCTCACCTACGCCCAGTACGCCCGTGGCGGGTTCTGGCAACTGCTCGCCGTCACCGCGCTCACCCTGCTGGTGATCGCGGTCGCCGCCCGCCGGGCGGCGACGGCCACCCGGGCGGACCGGCTGCTGGTCCGGGTCCTGCTCGGCACGCTCACCGCGCTCAGTCTGGTGATCGTCGCTTCGGCGCTCTACCGGATGCAGGTCTACGCCGACGCGTACGGCGCCACCCGGCTGCGGCTCGTCGTGACGACCATGGAGCTGTGGCTCGGGCTGCTCTTCCTCCTGGTCGGGGTCGCCGTGGTGCGGCTGCGGGCCGAGTGGCTGCCCAGGTTGGTGATCGGCACTGCGGTGCTGGCCCTGCTCGGGTTGGCACTTGTCAATCCCGACCGGCTGATCGCCGACCGGAACGTCGACAGGTATCTGAAGACCGGCCGGTTGGACGTCGACTACGTGTCCGGGCTGTCGGCCGACGCCGTACCGGCGCTGGCCCGACTGCCCGAACCGATGCGCACCTGCGCACTGACGCGAATCGCCGTCGAGCAGCCCCGGGACGGCCTCTGGGCGACGAACCTCGGCCGGCTGCGGGCCCGGGCGGAACTCGACACGATTCCGGTGAGCCACACCCTGACCTACTGTCTCGACCTGGAACGCTGGTGAGCACGAACGCTTGACAATCGCGTACGGCGGGCGAGACTGCCGGGGTGGCCAAGCAACTCCCCGACGTCGGGTCGAGCGGTGCGGTACCGCCGCCCCGGCGGTCCCGGATCGTGCTGGCAGAGATCACCAGGCAGGACACCCGCGCCGAGCGGACCCGCGCCGAGCTGGCCCAGCAGACCCAGGTCGGCGAGGCGCTGGTCCGCGGCCTGGTCCGGGCGCAACTCGCGCTGGCGCTGCGGCTGTCCCTGGTGGTGGCCATCGGTCTGGGCGGGCTGCCCTGGCTGTTCGCGATCGCGCCCTCGCTCGGCCGGACCACAGTCGCCGGCGTCAACCTGCCGTGGCTGCTGCTCGGAGTGGTCTCCTTCCCGTTCCTGATCGCCGTCGGCTGGGCGTACGTACGGCTGGCCGAACGCAACGAGCAGGACTTCACCGACCTGGTGCAACGGCCGGAGCGCTGAGTGGGCAACGACTTCGTGGTCCCGGCCATCGTCGCGGTCACCCTGGTCACCGTCGGGATCGGCTTCTACGGGCTGCGGTTGGCCCGGACCACGTCCGACTTCCTGGTGGCGTCGCGGGCGATCAGTCCCACCTGGAACGCCGCCGCCATCGGCGGGGAGTACCTGTCGGCGGCGAGCTTCCTCGGCATCGCGGGGCTGGTCCTCAAGTACGGCGTGGACGTGCTCTGGTACCCGGTCGGGTTCGCCGCCGGTTACCTGGCCCTGCTGCTCTTCGTGGCCGCGCCGCTGCGCCGCTCCGGTGCGTTCACACTGCCCGACTTCTGCGAGGTGCGGCTGGGGTCGCGTCGGCTCCGCATCCTTGCCACCGCCTTCGTGATCTTCATCGGTTGGCTGTACCTGGTGCCGCAGCTCCAGGGCGCCGGGCTGACCCTGGCCACCGTGGCCGGCTCCCCGTACCCCCTCGGAGCCCTGCTGGTGGCGGCCGTGGTCACCGCGAACGTGGCGCTGGGCGGCATGCGTGCGATCACGTTCGTGCAGGCGTTCCAGTACTGGCTCAAGCTGACCGCTCTCGCCGTACCGGTGATCTTCCTGGCCCTGCAGTGGCAGGCCGACGGCCGCCCGGCGGTGACCCCGCCCGACGGGCCGACGTTCCGGACCGCGACCACAGTCGTGGTCGAGCACCGCGCGACCCTCACCCTGCCCGACGGTGACATCCGGGAGGTACGCCCCGGCGACGAGTTGACCTTCGCCGCCGGTGATCCGGTGCCGGAGGTCTCCGGGGTGGCCACCGATGCCAACGACTGGTTGCTGCCCAGCGCCGCCGGTGACGACGACCGGGGCCTGTTCGCCACGTACTCGCTGATCCTGGCCACCTTCCTGGGCACCATGGGCCTGCCGCACGTGCTGGTGCGCTTCTACACCAATCCGGACGGCGCGGCGGCCCGTCGGACCACACTGGTCGTGCTGGCGTTGGTCGGCGCGTTCTACCTGCTGCCCACCCTGTACGGAGTCCTCGGCCGGATCTACACCCCGCAGCTGCTGCTCAGCGGCCAGACCGACGCGGTGGTGGTGCTGCTACCCGAAGCGGCCCTGGGTGACGGCCTGACCGGGCGGCTACTCGCCGCGCTGGTCGCCGCGGGCGCCTTCGCGGCGTTCCTCTCCACCTCGTCCGGCCTGCTGACCAGCGTCGCCGGGGTGATCTCGACGGACGTGCTCGGCCGGGGCTCGGTACGCGGGTTCCGGCTGGCCACCGTCATCGCCGGTGGTGTGCCAGCGGTGCTGGCGCTGCACGTCTCCGGGCTGGACGTGTCGCAGGTCGTCGGGCTGGCCTTCGCGGTCGCCGCGTCGAGTTTCTGCCCGCTGCTGGTGCTCGGCATCTGGTGGCGTGGGTTGACGGATGTGGGCGCCACCGCCGGTGTGGTGGCCGGCGGCGGCGCGGCGATCGGCGCGGTCCTGGTCACGGTGCTCGGTCCACCGCTGTCCGGCTGGCCGGCCACACTCATCGCGCAGCCGGCCGCCTGGACGGTGCCGCTGGCCTTCACGGTGATGGTCGCCGTGTCGATGGCGACCCGTCGCCGGGCCCCGGCCGACGTCGCCGCCACAATGCTCCGCCTACACACCCCGGAAGCCCTGCGGATGCAGTGATCACCGCTGCCAACCGGCGGGGCGCAATCGAGGGCTGAGGTGGCCACCGAGGACTTACTACACTGCGTTCGTGACGTACCCCTCGGATCTGAACAGGTCAATTTCCGAGCTGCTGTCGACACTCGGCCGCGGCGACGCAGGTGGCGCGGCGGAGGCGCAGCCGGTCGTGCAGGGCGTGGGCGAGGCGGCCGACGGAATGGTCCGGGTGGTGGCGCTCCCCGGTGGACAGATCGAGTCGGTCTGGATCGACCCGCGCATGATGCGCGGGGCCTCGGAGAGTCTGGCCGAGGAGATCCGCGAGGCCACCAATGCCGCCCTGACCGACCTACGCTCGGCACTTGCCGCCGCCACTGCCGCACCGGACACGACGGCGTTGCTGGAGCAGCTGCGCGAGGTGCAGCGCAGCGCGGTGCCGCAGTTGCAGGGCATCATGGACACTCTCAGCGGCGTCCAGGAGCGGCTCGCCTCTGGTGGGCGGCCCTGAGATGGGCCGGGTTGTGGACCCGGCCGGGCTACGCGATGCCGGCACCAACCTTCAGGACATCTCCGACCGCTTCCTCACCGAGCTACGGACGTTCCTGGCCGATCTGCAGGGGTTCGGCGCGCCCTGGGGCGGCGACGACATCGGCAGCCTGATCGGTGCGGCCTGCGAGGAGGTGACCGCGTACGCCGCCGAGTGCTTCGAGTCCGTCATCGAGGAGCTCGGCGTGGTCGGCGTCGACCTCAACCGGATGGCGCACCTGATCGACGAGGACGAGCGGGCTGTCGCGGAGCGCATGGCCGGGCTCGGCCAGCAGCTGGGGTGAGCTGACATGGGGCTGCAACTGCCGGGTGAGCTGACCACCTTCCTCAGCATGATCGGTTACGACTGGCCGCAGGCGGACGAGACCGCCCTGGTCGAGATGGGGCAGCGCTGGCTCGCCTTCAGCGGCACGTTGCAGACCCTGACGGCGGAGGCGGGGCAGGCGGCCGAGCCGGTCGGGGCCAGCAACGCCGGTGCCGACATCGAGGCGTTCCAGCGGTACTGGACCGAGCAGGAGGGCCCGGTGCCGGTGTTGCAGGACGGGGCTCTCGCGGCCACCCTGGCCGGCACCGGGCTCATGATCGTCGGAGCCATCGTGCTGGCCTTGAAGATCCAGGTCATCGTGCAGTTGGTGATCCTGGGCATCCAGATCGCGCAGGCGGTGGCGACAGCTGTCGCGACGTTCGGGGCCACCCTCGCGGAGATCCCGATCTTTCAGATGATCACCCGCGAGATCGTCGGTCTGCTGATCGACGAGGTGATCGGAGCGCTCCTCGATGGGTAAGCGGGCCCGGGGAAAATTCATCCGGGCCGCCCTGTCCCACCTGCGCAAACAGCGGGCACGAGCGCGACGCGGGCAGCGGACGGACGGCATGACGCCGGAACGCCTCCGGCACACCCTGCTGGGCGAGCGCGACGGCCGAGCCTCGGGATGGCACCACCGCCCGGGCGGCATCGACCCGCCCGGCGCGAAAGTCATCAAGGTGACGAGGCGGGACAACCGCACCGGCGTCTACAACGCCAGGGTCGCGATGTTGAACCGGCGCAACGGTGAGTGGCGGGAGAAGCGCGGCGGCAGCACCTTCTTCCCTGACCACTGGACACCCCAGGACGTCGACAACGCGATCACCAGGGGGTTCCACTCCCCCGATGTCGTGAAGGACCCGGAGACCGGACGGTGGTCGGGCAAGTTCAACGGTGTGCATCTGAGAGGCTTCTACGATCCGGAGACCGATACTCTCGCCCACGGTTTCCCCACTCTTCCTGGAGGCACTCCTTGAGCATCGAGTTCCGCTGGTCGGAGGAGCGGATCGCGGAATACCACTCCACGGACCGGCGGCTCGCCTGCCTGGGGATGTGGTTGACCGACGACATCCAGGTGGTGCACGAACTCTGCCTGGACCTGCTGGCCGATCTGGAGGACATCGCGGCGGGGCGCAAGGAGAGCGAGAGCTGGGAGGGCAACGCCTGGGCCGCCGAGCTCAGCGCCAACGGCGTCGACCTACAGAACCTCTGGCGGGACGTGCTCAAGGCCCACTACCCGCTCGCGGAGACCCGACGGGTGGTGGCGCAGTACTGGCGGTTGCTGGCACAGGACCCGGACCGCACCCGGGCGGTGACCGAGTGGGAGCGGGACAACGGTCGTCAGCACCCGTACCAGGGGCTCTGAGGGCTCGTCCGCCTCGGGGATGATCGCGGGTCCGCCCGTCGCCGGACGGCGGAACTGGCGATCGACGGATAACGTCGGCGCATGACTGTTGAGCACCCCGCGCTCGCACTGCGTGGCCTGGCCAAGCGGTTCGACGGCACGATCGCGGTGGCCGGCGTCGACCTGGACGTCCCCGCCGGCTCCTTCTACGGCCTGCTCGGCCCGAACGGCGCCGGCAAGACGACCACCCTGTCGATGGCGGTCGGATTGTTGCGACCGGACGCCGGCTCGGCCTGGGTGCTCGGGCACGACGTGTGGCAGGACCCGGTCGCCGCCAAGCGGCTGCTCGGTGTGATGCCGGACGGAGTCCGGCTCTTCGACCGGCTGACCGGCGCGGAGCTGCTGGCGTACAACGGGTTGCTGCGGGGGATGGACCCGGCGGTGGTCGACCAGCGGGCTGCCGAGCTGCTGGACGTGCTGGCGCTCGGCGACGCCGGTCGGACGCTGGTGGTGGACTACTCGGCGGGCATGAAGAAGAAGATCGGCCTGGCCTGCGCGCTACTGCACGGCCCCCGGGTGCTGGTGTTGGACGAGCCGTTCGAGGCGGTCGACCCGGTCTCCGCAGCCCTGATCCGGGACATCCTCACCCGGTACGCGGCCGGCGGCGGCACCGTGGTCTTCTCCAGCCACGTCATGGAGGTCGTCGAGCGGCTCTGCTCGCACGTGGCGATCCTGGCTGGCGGCACCATCAAGCGCGTCGGGACCATCGACGAGGTCCGCGGCGGTCGCTCGTTGGAGCAGGTCTTCGTCGAGGTGGTCGGCGGGCGCACCGCGACCGGCGAGGAGCTGTCGTGGCTCTCCCAGTGAGCGTGGACGCCACCCCCGCCGCGCCCGTACGCACCGTCTCCGCTCGACACTTCGCGCGGCTCAAGCTGCGGGTGATGGGCAACAACTTTCGGGGCCAGGGCTGGCGGATCGCCCTTTTCGTCGGCGGCGCGTTGCTCGGGCTCTGGTTCGCCGCCAGCGGGTTCTTCCTCTTCGCCGCGCCGGGCCTGGCCGGCAACGGCGAGTACGCGGTGCTGATCGCGGCGGCCGGTGGCGGGCTGCTGGTGCTGGGTTGGCTGTTTCTGCCGCTGGTCTTCTTCGGTGTCGACGAGACACTGGACCCGGCCCGGTTCGCGCTGTTGCCGCTGCCCCGGCGCACGTTGGTGACCGGCCTGTTCGTGGCGGCCCTGATCAGCGTGCCGGTGTTGGCGGTGCTCATCGCGTCGTTCGGGCTGGTGCTGACCTCCTGGTCGTTGGGTGGCTGGTCGGCGGGGTTGGTCGCCGTCGTGGGTGTGCTCGCCGGGCTGCTGCTCTGCGTCGCCGCCAGCCGGGCGGTGACCAGCGCGTTCGCCAGCATGTTGCGGTCCCGACGGGTCCGCGACCTGGCGGCCGTGCTGCTGGCGGTGACGGCCGCGCTGCTCGGCCCGTTGCAGGTCTTCGGCCTCGCCGCGCTGCGCGAGGCCGACTGGGACCGGCTCGCCGGCGTGGCGACCGTGATCGGTTGGACACCGTTGGGCGCCCCGTGGACCGTCGGCATCGACGTGGCCCAGGGGCGCGTGTGGGCGGCACCGGTCAAGTTGCTGATCACGGTGGTGACTCTCGGCGCCCTGCTGGCCTGGTGGTCCCGGTCGATCGAGTCGGCGATGGTGGGTGCGGCCAGCGCCGGTAAGGCCCCGGTGCGGCGCGGGGTCACCGGCGGCGCGGTCGCCCAACTGTTTCCCCGGGTCGCCACCTGGGCCGGCCGGGACCAGTTCGGTGCCCTGGTCGCCCGGGAGGCCCGTTACTGGTGGCGGGACGCGCGCCGCCGCGCCAACCTGATCACGATCGCGGTGGTCGGCATCTTCGTGCCGGTGTTGATCAATGTTACGGGTGGGGACTTCGCGTTCGAGGACGGCGCCGGGTTCACTGCGGCTGCCAGCGACAGCTCGCCCGTCGTGGTCACCATCTCCATGCTCCTCGTGGGCGTCCTCGCCGCCGTCACCCTGGCCAACCAGTTTGGCTTCGACGGCAGCGCGTACGCGGCGAACGTGGTGGCCGGGGTGCCCGGCCGGGTCGAGTTGCGGGCCAGGATGACGGCTTTCTCGCTGTACGTGCTGCCGATGTTGGGCGTCGTCGCGGTGGTGCTGTCGTTCCTGCTCAGTCGACCGGAGTGGATCGGGCTCACCATCGGCGGCCTGGTCGCCACCTACGGTGCCGGGCTGGCGGTGAACAGCCTGATCTCGGTGCTCGGGGCGTACTCACTGCCGGAGACGAGCAACCCGTTCGCCATGAACAGCGGTGCGGGCCTGGCGAAGGGCCTGCTCACCCTGCTGGCCATGCTCGCCTCGGTGGTTGCCGCGGTGCCGATGGTGGTGGCCGCCGCGCTACTCGGTGACGCGTGGCTCTGGCTGGCCCTGCCGGTCGGCGCCGCGTACGGGCTGGGCGCGGCGCTGCTGGGCGCGTACCTGGCCGGCGACGTGCTGGACCGACGTCAGCCGGAACTGCTGGCCACTGTCACGCCGCGCCGCTGACCGACGCGACGGCCAGCCGCCTGGCCAACATCGGCGATGAAGCCACGCTGAGCGGCCGGAGCGAAGGTGGGAGTCGGGCCGTGCCGGGCGGGACCGGATCTGAGCGGTCGGCAGGCCCGCCGAATCGACCACCCGCGTGGGCGAACGGGCCGACGGTGGCCCTGCCGCGACCGGGCCGGCTGGCTGACCCTCGCGCAGACCTGGCGGGCGAACGGTGGCCGCTGGTGATGCCCGCCGCCCCCGGCCGGCGGACCGGGCCTCGGACCACGCAAACGACCAGACGGCGGGATCGGTGTGCCACCCCGAGCGTGATGCCCCTCAGACATCACGATGACTCAGGGGCATCACGGTCATTCGCGTATTGCCCTCGGGCGAGCGGACCGTGCCACAACCGGTCGACCGGCACCGGCCGGCCGGAGAGCCACGGTGAGCCGGCCACACCTGCCGATGCGACCACTGTGGCGGTGCCGTGGTTGCGGCGCGCTCTGGCCGTGCCAGCCACCCCGCTGACCTGCACGAGCGCTTCGCTGGTTGGGCGAGGGTCCGGGGCGGCACAATGTTTCACGTGAATCATGAGCCGGGTGCCGAGATCCACCACACCGATCCGTTCGCGGTGCCGACCGGGCAACGGTCGCCGGTACGCCGACTGCGTGGTCGCCTCGCCGCACCGGTGACCCTCTGGACGGCACCCGGTCCGGCCGGGCTGACCGTCTCGTCCACCCTGGTCGCCGAGGGGGAACCGGACCGGCTGATCGGGCTGATCGACCCGGAGTCCGACCTCTGGGCGGCCGTCGAGGAGTCGGGTCGGTTCGCCGTCACGCCGCTCGGCCCGCCACACCGGCAGCTCGCCGACCGGTTCGCCGGCCTCTTCCCCGCCCCGGGCGGGCTCTTCGCCACCGGCGCGTGGAACGAGACGCCGTACGGGCCGGTTCCGGCGGACGCCGGCGGCTGGGCCGGGTGCCGGCTGGACACCGCCCGGGAGTACGGCTGGGGCCTGCTGGTCGAGGCCACGATCGAGGCGGTCGACCTGACCGGGGAGGCCACCCCGCTGCTGCACTACCGGGGTCGCTACCACGAGCTGCCGGTCTGAACGGACACCTCGCCAGGGGCTACCGATCACCGCAGTGACCTGAGTCACTTGGCGCAGCCAGGCAACCGCTCGGCGCACTCGCCGACCGGCGTCGATCTCAGCCTTCCCTGCCGGGGAGTGCGCTCTTTACGGTGCGCGAAACTCCTCTGACGCCTGTGAAGGTGGTGATCCACAGATGTCCACGGACACACCCGCTCCGGCTGCTTCCCAGTCGGACAAGTACCTGGCCGTACAACGGTCGGACGAGTTCGCCGGGCTGCGGCGTGCGCTGCGCGGCTTCGTCTTCCCGATGACCGTCGCGTTCTTCCTGTGGTATGCGCTCTACGTCATTCTCTCCGCGTACGCCCGGGACTTCATGGGCACGAAGCTGTTCGACAGCAACATCAACGTCGCACTGGTCTTCGGCCTGCTCCAGTTCGTCTCCACGTTCCTGATCGCCTGGCTCTACTCCCGGTACGCGGACCGGAAGATCGACCCCATCGCGGACCGGATCCGCGCCGAGATCGGGGAGGTGACCCATGAGCAAGGTCCTCGCGGTTGAGACGTTCCTCGCGGCCGAGGCGGGCGATCACACAGCCCGCAACCTGACCATCACGCTCTTCCTGGTCTTCGTGGCGGTGACCCTGGGTATCACCATCTGGGCCAGCCGGCAGACCAAGACGGCTACCGACTTCTACGCGGGCGGCCGGTCCTTCTCCGGCTTCCAGAACGGCATGGCGATCGGCGGCGACTACATGTCGGCCGCCTCGTTCCTCGGCATCGCCGGCATCATCGCGCTGTACGGCTACGACGGCTTCCTCTACTCGATCGGCTTCCTGGTCGCCTGGCTGGTGGCCCTGCTGCTGGTAGCGGAACTGCTGCGGAACTCGGGCCGGTACACGATGGCGGACGTGCTGGCCTTCCGGATGCGTCAGCGTCCGGTGCGTACGGCGGCGGCGGTCTCCACCATCACGGTGTCGATCTTCTACCTGCTCGCCCAGATGGTTGGCGCGGGCGCGCTGGTCGCGCTGCTGCTCGGCATCCGGCCGGGGACGACCTTCCTCGGCATGGACGCGGACACCGCGAAGGTCGCCACCATCATCATGGTCGGCACGCTGATGATCATCTACGTGACCGTGGGTGGCATGAAGGGCACCACCTACGTGCAGATCGTCAAGGCGTTCCTGCTCATGAGCGGCGCGCTGTTGATGACCATCCTGGTGCTGGCGAAGTTCAACTTCAACCTGTCGGAGCTGCTCGGCCAGGCGGCCGCCGCATCCGGCAAGGGCAGCGCGTTCCTCGAACCCGGGCTCCGGTACGGCGTCGAGGTGGCCGGCAACTCGACGCAGACGTTCTACAACAAGGTCGACCTGCTGTCCCTTGGCATCGCCCTGGTGCTCGGCACCGCCGGTCTGCCGCACATCCTGATCCGCTTCTACACGGTGCCGACAGCGAAGGCGGCCCGTAAGAGCGTGCTCTGGGCGATCGGCATCATCGGCACCTTCTACCTGCTCACCCTGGCCCTGGGCTTCGGTGCGGCGGCGCTGGTCGGCAGCCAGGCGATCACGGCACAGGACAAGGCCGGCAACACCGCGGCACCGCAGCTGGCCGAAGCGCTCGGCATCGAATTCTTCGGCGGCGAACTGGGCGGGGCAGCCCTGCTGGCGATCATCGCGGCGGTCGCCTTCGCCACCATCCTCGCTGTGGTCGCCGGGTTGACGCTGGCGTCGTCGTCCAGCCTGGCGCACGACTTCTACGCCAACGTGCTGAAGAAGGGTGAGGCGTCGGAGCGGCAGGAGGTGCGGGTCGCCCGGATCTCCGCCCTGGGGATCGGCGCGGTGTCGATCGCCCTGTCGATCTACGCGCAGAACCTCAACGTGGCGTTCCTGGTGGCGCTGGCCTTCGCTGTCGCCGCCTCGGGCAACCTGCCGGCGATCCTCTACAGCCTCTTCTGGCGGCGGTTCAACACCTCCGGCGCGGTGTGGTCGATCTACGGCGGACTGCTCTCGGCGGTGCTGCTGGTGTTCTTCTCGCCGGTGGTCTCCGGTGCGGCGACCTCGATGTTCCCGGACCACGACTGGCAGTGGTTCCCGCTGTCCAACCCGGGCATCCTCTCCATCCCGTTCGGTTTCCTCTGCGGGTGGATCGGCACTGTCATCTCCAAGGAGCACGACGAGGACAAGTACGCGGAGCTGGAGGTGCGCGCCCTCACCGGCGCTGGCGCCCACTGATCGCGGCACCTGTCGGGGGGTCCCCTGTTGACGTACGACGTCAACAGGGGACCCCTTCGGCGAATTCGGCTGTCGGTAGGCTGAGCCGCATGAAGGTTGCTGAGCGCTTTGGTTCCGATCACCGCGTCCTCGTCACCGGCGGGGCTGGCTTCGTCCCGTCGCACCTGGTGGACGCCCTGATCGCCCGAGGCTGCACGGTGGTGGCGCTGGACAACTTCGTGACCGGCTCCAAGGAGAACGTCGCCCACCTGCTGGATCGGCCGACCTTCACCCTCGTCGAGGCGGACATCTCCGACGGTCTGCCGACCCACCACCCGGCGCTGGCCGAGCGGTTCGACGCGATCCTGCACATGGCCTCTCCGGCCAGCCCCACCGACTTCGCCCAGTTGCCGGTGGAGATCCTTCGGGTCGGCTCGGTCGGCACCCTGCACCTGCTGGAGCGTGCTGCCGCCGACGGCGCCCGGTTCCTGATGGCCTCCACCTCCGAGGCGTACGGGGACCCGAAGGAGCACCCGCAGCGGGAGACCTACTGGGGCAACGTCAACCCGATCGGGGTCCGCAGCGTCTACGACGAGGCCAAGCGCTTCTCCGAGGCCGCGACGATGGCGTACCACCGCTATCGCGGGCTCGACGCGGCGATCGTCCGGATCTTCAACACGTACGGCCCGCGGATGCGCCCGGACGACGGCCGCGCCATCCCCACCTTCATCTCCCAGGCGCTGCGCGGCGAGCCGATCACCGTGCACGGCACGGGCAACCAGACCCGGTCCATCTGCTTCGTCGAGGATCTGGTGCGCGGCATCCTGCTGCTGCTCGACTCGACCGAGACGGGCCCGGTCAACTGCGGCACCGAGCACGAGCTGACCATGCGGCAACTCGCCGAGTTGATCGTGTCGCTCTCCGACAGCACCTCGAAGGTGACCTATGTCACCCGCAGCTCGGATGACCCGGAGATGCGCCGACCGGATCTGACGCTCGCTCGTGAACTGCTCGGGTACGAGCCGTCGGTAGCGCCCGAAGATGGCCTGCGACGCACGATCGAGTACTTCCGCTCGCGGCTAGGGTAACCAGATTCTCGCGTACCGCCTGTCGCTGAGTGTCGCCTGAAGGCGGCAGTGGCTCCCGCTACGTACCCTGAGTTACATGTCCGCGACCTCGTCTGCCGGCGTCCCGCATCCGTACCTGCACCGCAGCGCCGGGCGCGCATCGGTGCCCGGCCCCGATCGGGGCGCCTCCGGGCGTGCCCGTCCGACCGAGGCGCGCTTCTACCCGTCGTACGACGAGGAGCAGCCTCGCTCCGGCGGCCCGGCGGGGCCCACCGGGCCCGGCGGCCCGGGTGGCACCGGCGGATCGGGGCGGCGCGGCCCGCGACCGCGCTGGGGTCGGATCGCCCTGGTGGCCGGGGCCGCGGTGCTGGTGCTGGCGCTGCTCGGCAGCGTCGGCGCCTGGTTGTACGCCCGCAACCTCAACGGTGACCTGGCCCGCACCGACCCGTTCGCGGAGATCACCGGCGGTCGGCCCACCAAGACCGTCGATGGCGCGCTGAACATCCTGCTGGTCGGCAGCGACTCACGGGACCCGGACGCGCCGGTCGACAGCAAGAGTCAGTGGCGCGCCGACACGATCATCGTCATGCACATTCCGGCCGACCACCAGGAGGCCTACCTGGTCTCCATCCCCCGGGACCTGTACGTGCCGATCCCGGAGAGCGCCGGCGCGGACTGCGGCTCCGGCTCGCGCGCGAAGATCAACGCAGCGTTCGCGTTCGGCGGGCTGCCGCTGGCGGTACGCACCGTGGAGTGCTTCACCGACGTTCGGATCGACCACGTGATGGCGATCGACTTCGGCGGCTTCAAGGAGGTCACCGACGCTCTCGGTGGGGTGGACCTGAAGGTTGAGCGCACCATCACCTCGATCCACAAGCCGTACCGGACCTTCACCAAGGGCACCAACCACATGGACGGCGCGGAGGCGTTGGACTGGATCCGGCAGCGCAAGCAGTTCCCGGACGGGGACTTCGCCCGGATGCGGCACCAGCAGGAGTTCCTTCGGGCACTGATGGACAAGGCGGCCAGCACCGGCACACTGGCGAACCCGAAGAAGCTCAACGATTTCCTCAAGTCGGTGACCGCGGCCGTAACCGTCGACCAGACTTTCTCGGTTACAGACATGGCGCTGCAGTTCCGTAACCTGCGCGGCCAGAACCTCACCTTTGTGACCAGCCCGAACTCGGGCAGTGACACCATCAACGGCGAGTCGGTGGTGGTGTCGGACCGGGAGAAGGCGCTCGCGATGTACCAGGCCATGTCCGGAGACACGATGGCCGACTGGGTCAAGGCGAACCCGCCGAAGAGCAACGACGGCGGCTGACCGCGGCCCGGCTGGCACCAGCCGTTCGGGTCATCGAGCGGCGACGATCGACTGAGTCTGCGAAATTCGACGTCCGGATTGACCCGGGATGAACTCGCCAAGTCGATTTGATGTACGTACAGTGGTGCCGCCCCCTCCTGATCACGAGCTGGAGCATGCATGCCGGTTCAGGCCAGTCGTCGCCCCTCTTCCTCCGGATCCGCCGCCCCCAGCGGTCGAGTCGCTGCGGCCATACCCGCCCAGGCACGCCCCTCAGGTGGCGGGCCGGGCTCGCGCCCGCCCGGCAGCGGCGGTGGTGGTGGCGGTGGCGACCGCCCGGGTGGTGGTGGGTCGAAGAAGCGGACCAAGCGCAAGGACCCGCTCTGGGCCAGGCTGACAGTGGTCTTCGGTGCCGTGCTGATGCTGAGCAGCGGGGTGGCCATCGTCGGCAGCAAGGCGCTGATCGGGCAGGCGACCGGCGGCATCGCCAAGGGCAACCTGTTGGGTGAGGCCGGCAAGTCCGACGCCGAGGGCGGCGCGAGCCTGGACGGCCCGATCGACATGCTGCTGCTCGGTGTGGACGCGCGGGAGCGCTGGGCCGCCGACGACGTCCGCTCGGACAGCATCATCATCCTGCACATTCCGGCAACCCACGACCAGGCATACCTGATCTCGATCCCCCGGGACACCGAGGCGCAGATCCCGGCGTTCAAGAAGAGCGGCTACGGCGGCGGCAGCGGGAAGATCAATGCCGCGTTCCAGGCCGGCGCCGCCAACGGTGGCGGCTGGGAGGGTGGCGCCCAGCTGATGGCCCAGACGATCAAGCGGCTCACCGGGATCAGCTTCGACGGCGCGGCGATCATCAACTTCGGTGGCTTCAAGAACGTCATCGACACCCTGGGCACTGTGCGCATCTGCGTCAGCCAGGAGGTCAAGTCGCTGCACATGTCGTACGTCGACGGCAAGCCGATGTGGAACGCGGACGCCAAGAAGACCGGCAAGCAGCGGACCCCGGTGGTGCACAAGAAGGGCTGCCAGGAGATGGAGGGTTGGGCCGCGCTCGACTACTCCCGCCAGCGCAAGACCCTCAAGAACGGCGACTACGACCGGCAGGCCAACCAGCAGCAGCTGATCAAGGCAATGGCCAAGAAGGCCACCCAGGGCGGGATGTTGACCAACCCGGCCAAGATGAACAACCTGATCAAGGCGGCGGGCGAGGCGTCCGTGCTGGACACCGGTGGCGTGCCGATCGAGAAATTCATCTTCACCATGCGCGGGGTTACCGGCAACGAGCTGACCATGCTCAAGACCAACAACGGCACCTTCAACGCCAACAACAACAACACCGAGGGCCTGAACGAAGAGACGATGGCGATGTTCCAGGCGGTCAAGCAGGACAAACTCGCCGAGTTCGTCTTCACCCACCCCGAGGTGATCTCCAGCCGCAAGTGAGGCCGGGAGTGGCGGAAAGCCAGCGACGGCCTCCTCACCGCCCGTAGCCTGACGTGAGCAGGTTTCACGTATCGGCTGCGGGGAGGCTGTCACGTCCAGGTGGGGACGGAACGCAGCGGACCGGGCCGGAGCGGGCCCGTCCGCCCGGTCGCCTCGCGCCCGTTGGCCGCGCATCCTGCTCGGCATCGGCCTGGCTCTCGTCCTGCTGGCGGGGCTCGCCGTGGCCGGGCTCAAGACGCTCAGCCACCGCTACGACCGCACGGTGACCAAGGAGCAACTGCTCGACGCCGACGCCCGCACAGGGCGCACGGACCTGGACGGGCCGCTCAACTATCTCCTGGTCGGCTCGGACCGGCGCCCGGGCGACAGCGGGCCGGACCAACGCTCGGACACCATCCTCATCGTGCACGTCCCTGCCGGGCAGCGGGAGGCGTACCTGGTCTCCATCCCGCGTGACCTGCTGGTCACGATCCCGCCCGCGAACGGCTTCGGCGGCGGTCAAGACAAGATCAACGCCGCGTACGAGCACGGCGGCGGCGGGCAGGCCGGCGCCCAACTGCTCTCCGCCACCCTGCACCGGCTCACCGGAATCCGGTTCGACGGCGCCGCGCTGATCGACTTCTCCGGCTTCCGGAAGGTGATCGACCTGCTCGGCGGGGTGGAGATGTGCGTGGACACCGAGGTCCGCTCGATCCACACCAACCGGGTCTTCGCCACCGGCTGCCAACAGATGGACGGCGCGCAGGCGCTGGACTACGTCCGACAGCGCTACGACCTGCCCGGCGGTGACTACGACAGGCAGCACCACCAGCAGCAGCTGCTCCGGGCGATGTTGGACAGCGCCGGCAGGGCGGACCTGCGGAGCAACCCCGTCAAACTGGACCAGGTGCTCCGGGCGGTCGGCAGCTCGTTGACAGTCGACACCAACGGCGTACCCCTGGAGGACCTGCTCCTCGCGCTGCGCGCGCTGCCGCCCGACGGGATGCGCGGCGTCCAGGTGCCCTCCTCGCCGCAGACCATCGACGAGGTCTCGTACGTGGTGCTGGACAACGGCGGCAACGGGCTCTTCGAGGCGCTGCGCGGGACCCGGGTGCCGGCCTGGGCGCAGGCCAACCCCCGCTGGGTGACCCGGTTGTGACAGTGCCGACGGCCCGGTCGGTGCCGAACCGGGCCACGAGGATCTAGTGTTGCTTCCTGTGTTCGGACCCCAGGTTCCCACCGTGCCCGTGACCGAGATCGCCGACGAGACCTACCTGCTGGACGTGCGGGAGGACGACGAATGGGCGGCCGGCCACGCGCCCACCGCCCACCACCTGCCGATGATGGAACTGCCGGCCCGGCTGGCCGAGGTGCCCACCGACCGGGAGGTGGCTGTCGTCTGCCGTTCCGGCGGGCGGTCCGCCCAGGTCGTCGCGTACCTGATCAACAACGGCTGGGAGCAGGTGCGCAACGCCGACGGCGGGATGCGCCAGTGGGCTGCGGTCGGCCGACCGGTGGTCGACGCGAACGGGCAGCCCGGCCAGGTCATCTGAGGCCGGCGGAATGGGCGGGCCACTGGTCTTCGCGCACCGCGGCGCCTCGTTCGACCTACCCGAGCACACCCTCGCCGCGTACCTGCGCGCCCTCGACGAGGGCGCCGACGGCCTGGAATGCGACGTCCGGCTGACCCGGGACGGGCACCTGGTCTGCGTGCACGACCGACGACTCGACCGCACCAGCAACGGTCGCGGTCTGGTCAGCGCGCGTACGCTCGCCGAGCTGGACGCCCTGGACTTCGGCTCGTGGCACCCGGGCAGCGCCCCGGACGGCGACCTGCCACCGGACGAGTCGCACACCCGGCTGCTGACCCTGGCCCGGCTCCTGGACGCGGTGCTCGCCGCCGGGCGGCCGGTCCGACTGCTCGTGGAGACGAAGCACCCGTCCCGCTACGGCTCGAACGTGGAACGGCGACTGGTCAGCCTGCTGCGCCGGTACGGGCTGGCCGACCCCGCTCCGGACGATCCGGTGCAGGTCACCGTCATGTCGTTCTCCCCGCTGGCGGTCCGTCGGGTGCGCGAGCTGGCCCCGACGCTGCCCACGGTGCTGTTGCTGGAGGTGCTACCGCGCTGGCTGCGGTTGGGTCGGCTGCCGTTCGGCACCCGGATCGCCGGCCCGGGCATCGGCCTGGTCCGGGCCCGCCCGCAGTTGCTGCCCGCACTACGGGCGGCCGGCAACCAGGTGTACGTCTGGACGGTCAACGAGCCGACCGACCTGGAGCTGGTGCTGGCCGCCGGGGTGGACGGGATCATCACCGACCGGCCCGCGTACGCCCTCGCCCGGCTGGACCGCTGACCCATCGACCGGGCGGGGGTGCCCAAAACCGGGTCGGCGGGGCAGACTCGGCACATGCCGGAGCGTATCGATTTCCCCGCTCTCCTCGCCGGCCACACCGTCGTGATCGAGATGATCAACTCTGGGGACGCGGGCCTGCCGGTCCTCACCCAACTGCTCCGGGTGGCCCAGCCGGCGCTCGGCGCGACCGGGATGGCGTTCGTCGAGTTCGGTCCGACCGGCGGTCGCGTCATCGCCGCGACCGGCGCGGCGGAGTGGGCCCTCGGCCGACCACTGGCAGTCGACGACCCGGACACCGTCTGCCTGCTCTCCGGGCCACGGGTGCTCCAGGCGCGGGTGAGTGACCTCAACGGCAAGCTGGCCGGCGAGCTGGCCGGCAGCGGCCTGCGCCGGATGGTCGTCTCCCGGGCCGAGATCGGCGGTCACACGGTCGGCAGCCTGCACGCCCTCTATCCGGGCGACGACGAGCCGGGCGCCGAGCAGCAGGGGGTGATCGCCTACCTCGCCTCCTGCGTCGGGCACATGTACGGCGACCAGAGTGGCCTGCCGGTGCACGGCGACGGCCCGGTGGTGGCGGCTCTCGCCGACGGGCTGGCCGTCGTCGACCGGGACGGGCACGTCCGGCTCTGGAACCCGGCCGCCGCCCAGGTCACCGGCCGGACGGTCGAGCAGGCGCTGAGCCGCCCGTTGCCGTTCCCGCTGCCACCCTCCGGGCAGGTTCGGGACCACCGGATGCCGGACGGCCGCTGGCTGCGGATCACCTCCGGCGACCTGCCCGGCCCGGGAACGTTACGGGTGGTCACCTTCCGCGACATCACCGACCAGCAGCGCCGCGACCACGACCGCGAACTGTTCGTCGCGGTGACCAGCCACGAGCTGCGCACCCCGGTCACCGTCATCAAGGGGTACGCGGACACCCTCACCGACCACTGGGAGTCACTGACCGACGTCGACCGCCGGCAGGCGGCCCGGGTGATCGGGCAACGCGCCAACGAGCTGGCCCGGCTGGTCGACCGTCTGCTCAGCTCGGCTGCCGAGGTGGGGCCGGGCGACGACCCTCCAACCCCGTTCGACCTCGGCGAGGCGCTGCGCTCCGCCGTCGTCGACCTACCGGCGGAGCTGCGCCGCCGGCTGGTGCTCCGCCTCCCGAGCGACCTGCCCAAAGCGCTCGGTCACCGGCCCAGCCTGTCCACCGTGCTGACCGAGCTGACCACCAACGCCGGCAAGTACTCGGCACCTGGTTCTCCCATCGAGATCACCGCCTCGGGTGACGGTCATCTGGTGGCGTTCCGGGTCAGCGACCAGGGCATCGGCATCCGACCCGAGCACGTGGAACGGGCATTCGACAGGTTCTGGCAGGGCGAGTCCGGCGACAGTCGCGGCTACCCGGGGGCCGGGCTCGGCCTCTATCTCGTCCGCCGGATCGTTGAACAGCAGAATGGATGGGTATCCCTACGTCCGAGGACCGGCGGCGGTACGGTCGCAGAGGTGCGGCTACCACGCGGTTGACCAGGGGTGGCGCGACGTGGAGGCGACGGTGGCAGCGGCAACGAGGGATCGAGCCTGGTGCGTGGTGGTTCCCCACCACCCGGGCGGGGCACGGCTGGCCCGACACCGGCTCGCCGCCGAGCTGGCGGACGTCGTACCCCCGACGCTCCTCGCGGACCTGATCGCGGTGCTCGCGGAGCTGGTGGGCAACGCGGTGCGGCACGCCAGGCCGCTGCCCGGCGGCGTGATCCGGGTTGCCTGGCAGCTGCGGCCCTCGGCCGAGGGCACACTGATCCAGCTTCGGGTCACCGACGGCGGCAGCGCGAGCGCCGGGCCACGGCTCCGGACGGCCAGCCCGGACGCGGCGGACGGGCGCGGGCTGCACATCGTGGCTGGCCTGGCCACCCGGTGGGGCGTCGAGCAGGACGGCATGGGCCAGCGCGTCTGGGCGGAGTTCGACCCGGTGCCGACACCCCGACCCAACCTGGTGTCAGCGGGCTGAGGACGGCTCGGGCGGGTCCCGGTCACGCCGAGCCGCTCGGGGCTCTAGGCTGTGACGCCGTGACCAAGCGTCGAAAGAGCCAGCGCGCCGCCGCCGACACCACGCCCCGTCGCGAGAAGGTGCGGGACATCTTCGTGCCACGTCCGTTCGACGGGCTGGTAGACGAGTCCGAGTGGATCGCGCTGCGCGAGTTGGTGCCCGCCGCCTCCGCCCCGCTGCGGTTGGCGCCCGCCCTGGTCGAGGAATTCGGCGACCGGACGGCGACGCTCGCCACGGTGCTGCCCATGGCTGCCCCGGCCATCACCAAGCCGGACGGCCGGGTGCTGATCGGTCTCCAGCGCCACCAGCAGTCCGGTGACGTGTCGCGGGATCTGGCCGACGCGTTGCTCAGTGCGCTGCGTACCGAGCCTGGTGGCCAGGTGGCCGTGGCGCCACTGCCCGGCCCCGGGCCCCGGCTGCAGGACATCCTCGCGGACGGTCCACTGGACATCACCATGCACGACGGCTTCGACTTCTGGCTCGATCCCGGGGCGGCCGACGATCCGACCGTCCAGGCGTCGCTGGAGCGGGCGAACGCGGCGATCTACCCGACGGTCCGGCTGACCGCGGCCAAGGCCGCGTACTGGTGTCAGGTCCCGGAGAAGGCCCACGTGCGCTGGGTGCTGCCGGACGATGAGGACGCCGCCCTGGACGCGTTGGCCCGCCTCGGCGCGGCCGGCACGCTGACGCTTGGCGAGCAGACCAAGTTCGCCGGCATGTTCCGCGCGCACGGTCGACTCGTGCCGGTGTGGGACCTGCCGGAGGAGACCCCGGCCGCCGAGTGGGAGGAGCCGGTGGCGCAGTTCGCCAAGCGGTACGCCGAGGCGCTCACCGTCACCGACCCACTCGACGCCGCCGGCCGCCGGGCCCGTCAGGGGCTGCTCGGCCGCCAACTCACCCTGCGCTGAGCCGGGGCGGTCGTTCCGCTCAGCCGGGCGACGGCGGCGCTCGTCGCACGCTCAGCCGGCGACGGCTGCGCTCGTCGCGTGCTCAGCCGGCGACGGGTAGCGGGTCGCGGGTGATCGGGCAGGACATGCAGCGCGGTCCGCCCCGACCGGAGCCCAACTCGGAGCCGGCGATCGGGATCACCTCGATGCCGGCCCGCTCCAGTTGGGCGTTGGTCTCCGTGTTGCGCTCGTAGCCGACGCAGAGGCGGGGGGCCAGCGCGAGGGTGTTGTTGCCGTCATCCCACTGCTCGCGTTCGGCGGTGACCGGATCCAGCCCGGTGTCGATGACCCGGAGCAGGTCGAGGTCCATCGCGTCGGCGGCGGCCCGCAGGAACGGCGCCGGCCCGTCCACCCGCGGGTCCTCGCCGTTCCCGCCGGCGATCACCGTGTACGCCGACAGCGTGCTCGCGATGTTGGGGTACATCAGGACGGCGTCCACGTCGACCATCGTGCACACCGTGTCCAGGTGCATGGTGGCGCGCTTCTGGGCGATCGGCACCACCAGGATGGTGTGGGCCAGGCCGGCGGCGAAGACCTGCCGGCCGAGGCGTTCCGCTCCGGCCGGTGTCGTCCGCTCGCCCACCCCGACCGCCAGCACCCCGGGCGCGAGCAGCAGCACGTCCCCGCCCTCCAGATGCTCAAGGCCGGGGCGGTAGACGAACTCGGTGCCGGCGAACCGGGGGTGGTGGCGGTAGATGGCGTCGGTCAGTGTGGTCTCGCGGCGGCGGGCCGGCATGGCCAGGCTGGTGACACCCACCCGGTCGCCGATCCACAGCGACGAGTCGCGGGTGAAGAGCAGGTTGGGCAACGGGTCGATGACGAAGTCGTGTCGGTCCATCAGCGTGTAGACCAGTCCGCCCGGCCGCTCGGAGCTGATCCGCAACTCCTCGTGGGCCAGCCCGGCGGTGAGCACGTCGGCCAGCGCGGCCGGGTCCAGGTAGGAGAGGTGGTCGGCGACGCGGGCGCGCAGCGTGTCGCCGAGCCGCCGGGAGCGCAGCACCTGCTCGGTGAGTTCGGCCCGGGCGTCCGCGACGGCAAGCGTCTCGGCCAGCAGGGTGGCCAGGTAGAGCACCTCGACGCCGCGCTCGCGCAGGGCGGCGGCGAACGCGTCGTGCTCCTCCTGGGCGCGCCCCAGCCAGGGGATCGCGTCGAACAGGAGCGAGTCGTTGTTGCGCGGGGTGAGCCGGGCCAGTTCGGGGCCGGGCCGGTGCAGCAGTACGGTGCCGAGCCGCCCGACTTCACTGTCGACGTAGTGGGTCACTCCCGCAGCGTAGGGCAGGGTTTAGCGGCATCCGAGAAAAGAACTGTGGATGAATATGGCATTCATCCACAGTCACTCCGGCGCTCCGGCTTGCCGAACACCGGTAGTGGCAACGTAGGGTAGTGAGGACATAACTTCGAGGGACCTTTTGCCGGAGGTCGCGATGACTGTCTTTCCCGCACGACGAGCCGTACCGTCCGCTCGGGCACTGCCGCCCGTCGCGGTGCCACACCCCCGCGTCGAGGCGCCGGGGGTTCTCGAACCGGTCCGTCCGACACCGCTCGAATGGGCCCGCCGCCGTCGGGCCGAGCGGGGTGCACGCCGCCTGGAGGCGGCCGGGGCACGGGCGCTGGGCCAACTCGACCATCTCGGGCCTGCCTGGCACGTGATCGAGTGGCCGCGCACCGACGTGACAGACGTCCTCGACCGCGGTCAGGACGACCGAGCCGGGTTCCTCGCCATCGGGCCGAGTGGCCTGTTCGCCGTCACCATCGCCGACCACGGCCGGGCCAGGGTGCTCGTCGCCGGCGACGTGGTGCAGATCAACGGCAAGCGGCCCCCGTACGTGGCCGAGTCCCGCCGGGACGCCAAGCGGGCCAGCAAGGCCCTCTCGGACGCGGTGGGGCTGCCCGTTCCGGTGACGCCGGTGCTGACCTTCGTCGGCTCGGGCGTGATCAGCGTCTACGGCCTTCCGAAGGACTGCCTGATGGCCACCCACCGGGAACTGGACCGGCTGCTCGTGGCCGGCGGCAGCCGGATCAGCCCCGCCACCGCCGAGAAGCTTTCCCGGGTCGCGCAGAACCCGGGCACCTGGCTGAACGGCACGTACCGTCCAACCGCCGACTACCGGTGGTACGACGAGGGCCGAACGGCCGCTGACAAGCCGGCCCACCGCCGGTAACGTCACCGGCGACGCCACGCGGCTCCGGTCCCCCCGTTCGCCTCACCGGTCTCCGCGCCGTCACCGGTCGCCTCGGTTCACGCTGAGCGCCCCGGTGACCCGGTGCGCTCGGTGATTCCGTCGGCGACCCGCTAGCGTGGACAGTCGATCGGTGCACATAGGAGGCGCGGTGGCCCACGTCGAACTTTCGCTCTCGGAAGCGTTCGTGCCGGCGGCGCGGGCCTCGACAGAGCCGGAGTCCGACAACGTCGGCCAATGGTCGTCGACAGTCTCCCGGGCCGACGAGCCGTGCCTGCTGATCGACGCCGACACCCGGGTGGTGGCGATCTCCACGGCCGGTTGCGAGCTGCTCTGTCTCGGTGAGCCAGCCGGGCTGATCGGGCGACCGTTGCTCGATGGCGGGCTGCGCCTGCTCGACTTCACCGCCAACCGGGGCGAGCTGACCGAAGCCGAGATCGACAAGATTCCGCCCCTGCTCGCGCTCTCCTCCGGCCGACTCGCCCGTGGGCTACTCAGGGTGCAGGCCGCCTCGGCGAACAGCTCCGACGCGACAGTCGACGCGATCTCCACCCCGGTGCTCACCGACGGCACCGTCACCGGCTCCCTCACCTTCTTCTCCGAGGTCTGACCTGCGGCGCAGTGTGTCCTTCGCCGCACGTGGCGTGGCCTGGATGGGTCCGTACGAAGGCCGTAGGGTGCCCTCATGCTCGATATCGCTCTGCTGCCCGGGGAATACGCTCTGTGCCGGCTGGCCGCCGGCAGCACAGTGCCGGACGCGCTGTCGAGCGGGCTGCGCGGCGCGGACGTGGTGACGGTGAGCTGGACCTCCGACGGGATCTCCGTGATCTGCCCGACCGAGCGGGCGCCGGCACAGGCGGTGGTGGAGACGACCTGGCGCTGCCTACGGGTCACCGCCCCGGTGACGCTGGCCGGCACCGGCAGCCTGGCCGCGCTGGTCGACCCGCTCGCCGAGGCGCGGGTCAGCGCCGTCACGTTCTCCACGTTCGACACCGACTACCTGCTGGTGCCCACCGTCCGGCTGACCGAGGGCACCGCAGCGCTCCAGCGCGCCGGGCACCGCGTCACCGGCTGACCTTCACCCGACCGGCCGCTCGCCCTACGATGGGCTCGGCCACCCCGGCCGCGACGAATTCTCCGATGTCCCGAGGATCGGCCCGTGCCGTTCACCCCACCCCCGCCCGCGTCCCCCTCACCGCGGTCGACGGTCCACCCCTCACCGGCGGCTCATGGCCGGGCAGCCGACCGCGTTGCGGCGCGGAGCCTCGCCCGAGTCCTGCCGATGGCGCTCGCCGTCGCGGCGCTGGCCGGCTGTGGCGCCCCACCCGGGCTGGGGGAGCCGACCAGCGCTCCCACTCACACCGCGGCCCCGACACCGTCCGGCCCGAGCACCCCACCGGCCACCCCGCCCACCACCGCGCCGTCTCTCGGTACTGTCACGCCCACCCCGGACGCCGGGTTGGTCGCGACGGCCTGCCGCAACGGGCCGACCGGCCAGCGGGTGCTGCAACTGTTGCGCGGCCGGGCCGGAGTGCTGCCGGCGAACGTCCGGACCCAGGTCCGCACCGGGCCGCTCTGCGCCGCTGACTGGCAGTTCACAGTGCTGACTGTGACCGGGCACGAGGAACTCCAGGTGGTCACCCGGGGCGAGCCCGGTTCCCCGGTGCTGGTCACCGCCGGAACGGACGTCTGCACCATCGAGGTACGCGCCACCAGCCCGGCCGGGATTCGCGCCCTCGCCTGCGACGCCGGCCCGGCCAACGGGCCGGGTGCGTAGGCTGGTCGGCATGCCGGGAACACCGCCGACACGTTTCGTCTTCCTCGGGCCGGAGGGCACCTTCGCCGAGCAGGCCCTGCGCTCCATACCCGCCGCCGAGCGCGGCACCCGTACGCCTGCGCGCAGCGTCGGAGAGGCGCTGGACAGCGTCCGTGCCGGCGACGCCGATGCCGCGCTGGTGCCACTGGAGAACTCGATCGGCGGCGCGGTGGGCGTCACGCTGGACGAGATGGCAGAGGGCGAGCCGCTGGTGATCACCCGTGAGGTGGTCCTGTCGGTGGAGTTCGTGCTCGCCGCGCGGCCCGACACCCCGCTGACCTCGATCCGCACCGTGGCGGCCCATCCACAGGCGTCCACCCAGTGCCGGGGCTGGTTACGCGACCACCTGCCCGACGCCGTGGTGGTCGACGTGCTCTCCAACGGCGCGGCCGCCGCCGGTGCCGGCACTGGCGAGTTCGACGCGGCGATCTGCGCACCGATCGGGGCCTCCCGGCACCGACTCACCACACTCGCCGACAAGATCGCCGACCACCCCGACGCGGTGACCCGGTTCGCGCTGGTGTCCCGCCCCGGGCCGCCACCGCCGCCGACCGGTGACGACCTCACCTCGCTCGCGGTCTACATCGCCCACGACCGGGTCGGCGCGCTGCTGTCCGTGCTGATGGAGTTGGCCGTCCGTGGGGTCAACCTGACCCGGATCGAATCCCGGCCGACCGGCGAGGCGTTGGGTCGCTACGTGTTCTTCCTGGACTGTGCCGGCCACGTGGCCGACGTACGCCTGGGCGAGGCGTTGCAGGGGCTCCGCAGGGTCTGTGCCGACGTCCGCTTCCTGGGCTCCTACCCCCGGCACCGGTGGGCCGAGGCGGGCGAACGCCCGGTGCCCGCGCCAGCGGGCCTCTCCGACGTCGACTACGCCGACGCGGCGGCCTGGCTGACCCGCCTGCGTACCGGCGAGTTGACCTGACCGGCGCGGGGCGCCCCCAGGAGAACGGGGGCGCCCCGCGCCGCGGTCAGCTCGACAGATCAGGTGCGCCCCGCGCCACTCGCGGTCAGCTCAGCAGACCGCCGAGCAGGCCGCCCTCCTGCTGCTGCTGGCCACTGCCCATGACCGGCGGCTCCTCGGACGGCTGCACCACCACGAAGCCCTGACCGGCGAAGCTCATGGTGAACGACTCACCGGTGCGGCGTCCGAGCAGAGTGCCGAGGCCGAGCTGCTCGGCCCGGTGGTAGCCGGTCTGGAGGTTGGCCGACCAGCAGACCGCGGCCTGGGGGTCGACGTATGTCGGAGCGTCCACGTTCAGCACGACCGGGGTGCCCTTGGTGGTGATGGCGATCCGCCCGTAGCCGCTGAACACACAGTTGAAGAGGCCGGACGAGGACGCCATCCCGGCGCCGCCGACCATCCTGATGTCGTACTGGAGGGTGGAGTCGAAGGCGAGCACGCTGCTGCCGTTGATGGAGAGGGCGTCGCCCGGCTCCAGGTCGATGATGTGCACGTCCTTGGCCAGCTCGGCGAGGAAGACGTCACCCTGCCCGGTGACCTTCATCAGCGGGACGCCCTCGGGGGTGAGCTTCTGCTTGAGGAACTTGCCGAGCCCACCTGAACCCAACGCCTGGAACTGCACGTTCCCCTGGTAGGCGACCATCGACCCGACCCGGGCCATCGCCTCGCCGTTGAGCTCGATCTTCAACATCTTGGAGTTCTGCAACCGCATGCCGGGCTGCGCGGACTCCTTCTCCAGATTCTCCGCGGAGAACAGCTCGCTGCGCATGAAAGGGCCTCCTGAATAGTGTCGCGTTCGCTGCACCGACGGTAGGCGACCTCGGCAAGCACAGGCCGTCGGACAGACGGCGCGGCGCGGGCGGGTCGTGCGGCGCGCGGGCTCAGCCCCAGCCCAGCGAATGCAGGCGCGCGTCGTCGATGCCGAAGTGGTGGGCGATCTCGTGCACCACTGTCACCGCCACCTCGTCGATGACGTCCTCGTCGTTGTCGCAGATCCGCAGGATCGGACGGCGGTAGATGAAGATCCGGTCGGGCAGCACGCCGGAGTAGTCCCAGCCGCGCTCGGTGAGCGCATGCCCCTCGTAGAGGCCGAGCAGGTCGACCTCGCCCGGTGGCGGGTCGTCCTCGACCAGGATCACCACGTTGTTCATCAGGCCGAGTAGTTCTTCGGGCACCTCGTCGAGGGCTTCGCCGACCAACTCCTCGAAGCGCTCACGGCTCATCTCCACCGGCACCTCGCCCATTGTGCCCGACGCGGGGGCACGCGGCCCGGTCCTGCTGGACGACAGTGGCCGTCGTCCGCACATGCACGGAAGAAGCGACCACCCAGGATCGGGCGGAGGCTCCTTCCGTGGACGTACCGGTGTGGGTCTGCTTGCTCAGGCAGCCAGGCGGGCGTTGAGGGTGATCTCGGCACCCGGCGAGAGCAGGCGGGAGATCGGGCAGTTGGCCTTGGCGGCCTCGGCGAGCTTCTGGAACTCCGCGTCGTCGATCCCCGGGACCTGGCCGACCGTCTCCAGGTCGATCCGGGTCACCGTCATGCCGGCGTCGGTCTTGTCCAGGTGCACCTTGGCGGTGGTCTCGACCGAGGTGGCCGTCGAGCCCGCGTCGGCGAGCGCCTTGGAGAACGCCATCGAGAAGCAGCCGGCGTGCGCCGCGGCGATCAGCTCCTCGGGGTTGGTGCCCTCACCCTCCTCGAAGCGCGACTTGAAGGAGTAGTTGCCGGACAGGCCGCCCTTACCGGTGCGGATGGTGCCCGCGCCCTCGGTGAGATTGCCCTGCCATTGTGCTGAAGCGGTACGGATAGGCATGGGGCAAACGCTAGCGGAAAGGCGACCGCCGAGCGACAGACCGGCGCGCTCGCCAGCCCTGCGATCCCTGTCACCACCAGCTTGCTGTGCCATGATGCGACACAGGTCCGTGACCGGCGGAAGGGTGGCCGATGTCCGAGGAGCTTCCGATCCCGCGACAGGGTGACCGATCCGAGGCCCCGGCGGTGATCGAGTGGGGTGCCGACGAGCCGGCCCCGCGACGCCGCTTCGCCTGGTCCCTGGGCGACCTCGCGCAGGATCCTCGGCTGCCCCTGCTGCTCGCCGGTCTGGGCGCGGTGGCCGCGATCGCCTCGCTCATCGGTGAGTGGCTGGTGATGAGCCTGCCGAACGGCGGGCCCGACGGCAATGCGACGTTCGAGGTGCCTGCCGGGGTGTCCGAGGTCGGTGGCTTCGGGGTCGGCTATCTGGTTGGGCTTCTCGCCCTCGTCTGCGCCGTGGCGCTGACGTTGCGCGGCACGGCGGCCGTGCGGCCGAACGCCCGGCTGACCGGCCTCACCCTGGCCGGTGCCCTGCTGATGCTGCTGCTGGCCGCCACTGCCAGCCTCGACAACCCCGGTCAGCGAAACTTCTTCTACTCGCTTGAGGACGGCTTTCACATCGAGTACGGCCGTGGGCTGGTGATGGCGTTCGTCGCCTGTGTGCTGTTCGGGGCCGCCCTGAAGCTGGCCCCCGCCGCACCCTCCGGCGCGTTCGGGCCGCCGGACGACGACCGCTCCGCCGACCCGCCGGCACCGCGCCCCTGGCGCCGCCGCAGAGGCCCCGACCCGATCGAGGACGGCCTACCGGCCCCAGCCGACCTGACAGTCACCCCCGCCGCCCCTTTCACCCGCCCCGACCCCCAGCCCTGACCCACCCTCACCCACCCACCCACCCACTCTCACCGCGGCGATCTTGCACTTACTGCGCCGACATACAGCGCATAACACGCAGAACGGCAACCGAGAGTGCAAGATCGCGGGGACGGGTGGGGGCGGGGCGCGGGGGCGGGGTTGGCGTCCGATTCGCCTGGAAGCCATGGATGCGACCCGTTCCGCGAGGTACGGTTGCTGCCCGCCGTCACTCCGGGACTCGGGTTCCCTGACCCCTGGCGGTGCGACGGCGGCGGGCGAAGGAGGAACGATGACCCGCCCGGGACTGCCCAAGTTGATCGCGACCGACCTCGACGGGACGCTGGTCCGTAGCGATGACACCGTCTCCGCGTACACCCATGGGGTGCTCGACCGGGTGCGCGCCGCCGGGATTCCGGTGGTCGGCGCGACCGGACGCGGCCCTCGGTTGACCGAGTTGACCCGCAACGACATCCGGGCCGCCGACTTCCTGGTGATGGCCGGCGGCGGACGGGTGGTCGACCAGAGCGACCCGAGCGGCCCGGTGGTGCTCCGCGACGAGCGGTTGCCCGCCGAGGTGCTGGCCCGGCTCCTCGCCGACCTGGAGGCGGAGGTCGGCCCGCTGACAGTGATGGTCGAGGCGTCCGACGAGCACGACGCCCCGCTGTGGGGCGACTACCACGAGAGCTGGCCCTACCAGGACCGCTTCGAGGCGCGCACTCGCGACGAGTGCCTCGCCTGCGACGTGATCAAGGCGTTCGCCCGGACCGCCGACCATCACGTGGACGAACTGCTGGCGGTGGCCCGCCGGGTCGTCCCGCCGCAGGTCGCCACGCTCACCCAGGCCGGGCTCGGCTTCATCGAGATCTGCCCGCCCGGCGTGGACAAGGCGACCGGGCTGACAGTGGTGGCGCAGACCCTCGGGGTCGACCCGGCCGATGTGCTGGTCTTCGGTGACATGCCCAACGACCTGCCGATGTTCGAGTGGGCCGGTTGGTCGCGGGTGGCAGTGGCCAACGCGCACCCCGCGCTGCGCGCCGCCGCCGACGAGGTGACCTTGCGCAACGACGACGACGGGGTGGCGGTGTATCTGGACCGGCTACTGTCCCGGTAATGGGAGACACACCCCGCCTCATCGCCACCGACATCGACGGCACGCTGATCCGCGACGACCACACAGTCAGCCCACGCACCGCCGACCTGCTCGCGCGGATCTCCGCGCGAGGCACGCCGGTCGTCCTGGTCACCGGCCGTCCGGTCCGCTGGCTCAAGATGGTGTACGACCAGCTCGCCCGACCGCTGCCGGCGGTCTGCGCGAACGGCGCCGTCGTCTACGACCCGTTCGAGGACGAGGTGGTACGGGCTGACCCGCTCGCCCCGCACCACCTGGCCGAGGTCGCCCGGAGGCTACGGGCCGAGGTTCCCGGGATCAGCTTCGCCGTGGAGATCCTGGACAGCCGGGAGATGCGGCACGAGGCGCACTACCCGCTGCGCTGGGACGCCGACGCCAACGGCATCCGGCCGATCGAGACGCCGGAGGAGTTGCTTTCGGTGCCGGCGGTGAAGCTCCTCGCCCGCGCCGGCGAGCAGGACCCGGATGCCTTCGCCGAGCTGATCGCCACGGCGGTGGCGGGGTTGGCCGAGGCAACGCACTCGTCGTCCTCAGGGCTTGTGGAGATCTCGGCAGCCGGGGTGACGAAGGCTGCGGGGCTGGCCTGGTACTGCGACCAGCTCGGGGTGGCCGCGGCTGACGTGCTGGCCTTCGGCGACATGCCCAACGACGTGCCGATGCTGACCTGGGCCGGGCGTGGCGTGGCGGTGGCCAACGCGCACCGCGCCGTCCTGGCGGTCGCCGACGACGTGACGACGGCGAACACCGAGGACGGCGTGGCGGCGTACCTGGAGAAGGTCTTCGGGGTGGACTGAGGTCAGAGGTACTGACCGGTGTTGTGACCCTCGCCGCCGCCCGGCTGGCCGATGCCCGGCATCCCGGGGACGACCCCACCGGGGCCGCTGGGCAGCGCCTGCCGGCCGCCGCGCATCTGCTCCAGCTGCACCCGGGCGGCCATCTGCTGGGCCACCAGGGCCGCCTGGATGCCGTGGAACAAGCCCTCCAGCCAGCCGACGAGCTGGGCGTGCGCGATCCGCAGCTCGCCCTCGCTGGGGGCCTTGTCCTCGGCGAAGGGCAGCGAGATGCGCTCCAGCTCGTCACGCAGCTCAGGGGCGAGGCCCTCCTTGAGCTCGACGATCGACCGCTCGTGGATCTCCCGCATCCGGTTGCGGCTGGCGTCGTCGAGAGGCGCGGCCTTCACCTCCTCCAGCAACTGCTTGATCATGCTGCCGATCCGCATCACCTTGGCCGGCTGTTCGACCAGGCGGGTCGGGTCCTCACCCTGGCCCTCGTCGGTCTGCATCGTGCCGATCGGCCGGCCGTCCGGGCCAACCACCACCACCGTGCCGGAGTGGCCGGAGTCGTCGGGGCCGGGCTCGTCGTTCTGTCCAGCGGAGCGCGCTTCGGTCATGGGGTCCATCTTTACCCAGCGGACGCGAGCCATGCCGGCCGGGACCGACTACCGGGGCCGAACCACCCGGGCGGGGCGCGCTACCGTCGCGCCATGCCTGTCGACCCGCGCGCCGTGTTGACCCGGCCCGCACCGGAACCCGACCGGACAGTGGCGTACGGGGACCATCCGGATCAGGTGGCCGATCTGCGTTTCCCGGCGGGAACCGGGCCGGCCCGACCGCTGGTCGTCGTGGTGCACGGCGGCTTCTGGCGGGCCGAGTACGACAGACGGCACACCGGCCCGCTGGCCGCGGCTCTCGCCGCTGACGGCTACCCGGTGGCACAGCTGGAATACCGCCGTACCGGGCAGCCCGGAGGTGGCTGGCCGGGCACCCTGACCGACGTGCTGACCGGGGTGGCCGAGCTGCCGATGCTGGCGGCCGAGGCGCTGCCCGGCCGGGTGAGCCCGGCCCCGCCGATCCTGGTCGGGCACTCCGCCGGCGGCCACCTGGCGCTGTACGTGGCGGCCACCGCCCCGGCAACGGTGGGCGCGGTGCTCGCCCTGGCCCCGGTGGCCGATCTGGGCGAGGCGTACCGGCGGGATCTGGACTCGGGCGCTGTCGCCGCGCTGCTCGGCGGCGGACCGGCACAGGTCCCGGACCGGTACGCGGCGGCGGATCCACGGATGTTGGTACCGATACGAACACGGACGGTAGTTGTGCACGGCTCCGACGATCGTCAGGTCCCGGTGGAGATGAGCCGGGATTTCGTCACAGAGGCGCGCGTCACAGGTTCCGATATTTCCCTTGTTGAACTGCCCGGATGCGAGCATTTCGGGCTGATCGACCCGGAGGCCGTCGCCTGGTCCCAGGTGCTCGCCGTGTTGCGGTCCCTGCACGATGATCAATAGCCATTGACGCAGCGTCGCGGACCAGGTAGAACGCCGGTGGGGCGGTGTTCGGCCCTGTAACGCTTCCTTGGAAGGAACTCGGTGTCGCAGATGAATCGCAGGCGGGCGCTCCAACTGTTGGCCGCGCTCGGGACCACCGGGTTCGTCGCCGCGTGTGGCTCAGACGGTGACGCCGATCAGACCGCCGACCGGGGCCCGATCAAGATCGGTTTGATCACGCCGCAGGCCGGTGGTTTCAAGAGCATCGGCGACGACATCACCAATGGCTTCCAGCTCTTCCTCGACCTGCACGACCAGCGGCTGGGCGGCCACCCGGTGGATCTGCTGACCGCCGACGAGGGCGACACCGCGAAGACGGGCAAGGCTGCCGTCGAGGGCCTGCTCAAGCAGGGCGTGCTGGCACTCACCGGCGTGGTCAACTCGGCGGTGATGGTCGGCATCCGGGACACCGTGGAGCAGGCCCGGGTCCCGCTGATCGGCTCCAACGCCTCACCGAGCAGCCTGCAGAGCGTCTTCTACATCTGGCGGACCTCGTACGTGCTCGACGAGGCTGGCAAGGCGCTGGGCCGCTACCTACGCGACCAACTGCCGGCGAACGGCCGCATCGCGATCATCATGCCGGAGAACGTCGGCAGCCCGGACGTCGTCCGCGGCTTCCGGCAGGAGTTCGGCGCGACCGACCCGCGGATCGGCGACCCGGTGACCTACACCAACGCCACCTCCAACCCCGGCAAGACGACGTACGCCTCGGACATCACCAAGGCGCTGGCCAAGAAGCCCACAGCGGTCTTCTGCTTCTTCGCCGGAGCGGCGGCTGTCGAGTTCATCAAGCAGCTGCGCGAGAAGTTCGCCGGGCCGATCTACGCGCCCGGCTTCCTCACCGAGGGCACAGTGCTGGAGAACCTGAAGGACAACGCGCTGGGCATCCAGACCGCGCTGAACTACTCGGCCGACCTGAACAACACGTCGAACCGGGTCTTCGCCTCGGCGTACCGCAAGAAGTACCAGGTCACCCCCACCACGTACGCGATGGCGTCGTACGACGCGGCGCAGGTGCTCGACCAGGCCATCCAACTGGCCGGTGGGAAACCGACTCCGCAGCAGGTCAACCTGGCACTGGGCAAGATCGGCCAGATCGACAGCCCGCGTGGCATCTGGCAGTTCAACCAGCCGCGTACCCCGCAGCAGAAGTGGTACCTGCGCGAGGTGCAGCGCGACGGTCAGGTCATGTCGAACGTGCTGATCAACGAGCTGGCCACGCTGGGCTGAACGCCCACCCGGAGCACGATTCGGGGCCGGTCTCCCAGTGGGAGGCCGGCCCCGAGACGTTCACTGGGTCAGTGCCGCAACTCGGCGATGCAGCACTTCACGCTGCCGCCGCCCTTCTTCAGCTCGGCCAACTCGACCGGGACCGGGGTGTACCCGGCCGCCTTGAGCTTGCCGGCCAGGCGGGTGGCCTCGCTGTTGAGCACCACGTTCGCGCCGTCGCTGACCAGGTTGAGCCCGAAGGCCATCGCGTCCTCGTCGTCGGCGATCACCGCGTCCGGGAAGAGTTGGGTGAGCACCCGCTGGCTGGCCGCCGAGAACGCGCCCGGGAAGTAGACGACGTTCGCGTCGTCGATGGCCGCGAGCGCCACGTCCAGGTGGTAGAAGCGGGGGTCGATCAGACGCAGCGACACCACCGGACGGCCCAGCGCCTCCTGCGCCTCCGCGTGCGCGGGGATCTCGGTACGGAAGCCGTGCCCGGCCAGGATGAGCCCTCCGTGCGCCTCCGGCACGTACGCGAAGTCGCCCTCACCCTCGTTGGTCTCGCTGGGTGCGATGAACCGCCAGCCCTGCGCCTCGTAGAAGGCGTGGTGGGCGGCGGCCTCAGCGGCCCGCTGCTCGTGCTTGAACCGGGCGCCGTAGACGCTGCCGTCCACCACGAAGCCGCCGTTCGCGGCGTAGACCATGTCGGGCAGGCCCTGCTCGGCGGGGAGCAGGTGCACCTCGTGGCCGAGGCCGACAAGCGTCTCGCGCAGCCGGTCCCACTGCTTGACGGCCGCGTCCCGGTCCACCGGTGTGGTCACGTCCATCCACGGGTTGATCGCGTACTCGACAGCGAAGTACTCCGGCGAGCACATGAGATATGTCCGCTTTCGCGGGAAACGCTGCTGGTTCACGGTCACCAAGAGTAGGTACCGTAGAACTTTGAAAACAGCCACAAGCGTTGCTTTCCAGAGGCGGAACGTTGCAGATAGACGCGGTAGACCAGCGGATCATTGCGTTACTCGTCGCGGACGCCCGTGCGTCCTACGCCGACATCGGTGCCCGGGTGTCACTCTCCGCCCCAGCGGTCAAACGTCGCGTCGACCGCCTGCGCGCCACCGGCGTGATCAGGGGATTCACTGCCGTCGTTGATCCGGCCGCCGTCGGCTGGACCACTGAGGCCTTCGTCGAGCTCTTCTGCGCCGGCCGGACCACCCCGGCGCAGATCGGCGTGGCCGCCCGCCGACACCCCGAGGTGGTCGGCGCCTACACCGTCTCCGGGGAGGCGGACGCGCTCGTACACCTGCGCGCCGCCGACATCGCCCACCTGGAGGCAGCACTGGAGCGGCTGCGTGGCGAATCCTTCGTGACCTCCACCCGCAGCACCATCGTGCTCTCCCGACTGGTCGAATCACCCGGCGTCGGCCCGTCCGCCAGCACCTCTTGACCTCAACCCAGGTTGAGGAGATTGACTGGCCCCGAGTGGGCGAGGCAGCCCATCCGGGCCGAGGGGACTGTCATGCGGGCGATCTGGTTACGTGAGTTCGGCGGACCCGAGGTGCTGGTGCCCGGCCCCGCGCCCGACCCGGTCCCCGGTCCCGGCCAGGTGCTGATCGACGTCGCGCACGCGAACATCACCTTCATCGAGACGCAACTGCGCGCCGGCCACCCCGGCCCGTTCCGCCTCACCCCACCGCTGATCCCCGGCAACGGCGTCGGCGGGGTGATCACGGCGGTCGGGTCGGACGTCGACCCGGCGCTGACCGGGCAGCGGGTGGTCAGCGCCACCGGAGGTTCCGGCGGTTACGCCGAACGCGCCGCGGTGGACGCGTCGGCGACGATCGCGGTACCGGCCGGGTTGGCTCTGGACGAGGCGGTGGCACTGCTGGCCGACGGGCGGACCGCCACCATGCTGATCGAGGCGGTCGGCGTCCGCCCAGGTGACCGGGTGCTGGTGGAGGCCGCGGCCGGCGGCGTCGGCAGCCTGTTGGTGCAGCTCGCGGTCCGGGCCGGGGCCCGGGTGATCGGCGTGGCCGGTGGGCGACGCAAGGTGGACCTGCTACCCGGCCTTGGCGCCGAGCTGGCCGTCGACTACCTGCTGCCTGAATGGGCCGAGCAGGTCCGCGCTGCGGTGGGCGGGGTCGACGTGGTGCTCGACGGGGTCGGTGGCCCGGTGGCCCGCACCGCCTTCGACCTGCTCTCTCCGGGCGGCCGGATGGTCAGCTTCGGGCTGGCGAGCGGGGAGTGGTCCCCGGTGTCGGCGGAGGCCGCCACGGCACGCCAGGTCACAATGGTCCGCCCGGACGTGCCACCGGCCCGGCTGCGGGCGTACACCGAACGGGCCCTGGCGGACGCGGCGGCCGGCCAGCTGCGACCGCTCATCGGCCAGCGCTTCCCACTGGAACGCGCCGCCGACGCGCACGCCGCCATCGAGGCGCGCGCGACGATCGGAAAGACCCTGCTGGACGTGGCCTGATCGGGCTCAGAGGTACATGCCGGTGCGGTGCTCCGACTCGTCGCGCCGGACCGGCTTGTCACCCTCACCGAAGAACCGCTTGCCGCCGAACTCGCCGTGCAGGCGGTCGTCCAACTCGTCGGCGAGACCGGTCATCACCTGCACCGCCAGCATCAGATGGGTCGCCTGGAAGTTGCGACCGAACACCGGGATGGACGCCCACACCGTGTCGTCGGCGCAGTAGAGGCGGCCGATCGGCATCCGGTTCGTCAGTTCGGAGAGCTTGACGTAGAGCCGCTCGGTCGGCTCCACCTCGGTGAGCACCGGGGAGAAGACGTCCACCAGAGGCGGATTGTCCCGCACCCGCACGAAGACCATCGCCGAGCCTGCGCGGATGGTGATGTCGCCGTCCGAGTCGATCTGCAACCGGTCGGTGTCCGACTTCAACATGGTGGAGACCACTGTGCGGACCCGATCGGCCAGGTCGAGCACGTCGTCCTGCTCGACCTGAGCGGCAGCCGCCTCGGCCAACGCCTCCTCCAGGTCCGCCTCGACGTCGGCGTCCGGACCGAACTCGCTGCGGGCGGTGCCCAGCGGTTCCACCGTCAGCGGCTCGCCCTCCGCGTCGTGCACCAGATAGACGAGGAAGGCCGGGTGCGGAGCACCGTAGACGTCCCGCAGCGTGCGGGAGAGCAGAGTGGCGACCTGGGTCGACTCGGCCGTCGTGGCGTTCAGCCCGAACGAACCGCCGGAGCCGGCGACCACCCCGGGCGGGGACCAACCGAGCGCGACCATGTCCGCCACCGCGCCCCGGTCCAGTCGGTAGCCCGCCGGCAGAGCGGCGTTGCCGACCGCGCGGGCGGACAACACCCGGTCCGCGTCCACGTCGACGCTTATCGAATAGACGGCGTCCCCGGTGCCGGACGCGGTGGGGTCCAGGGTCACGTCGAGGTGCGCGCCGACGGGAAGTTCCCGCAGCCGTACGGCGAGCGCGCGGGCGAACTCCCGCCACGCCTCGGTCACCTTCGCCCGCAGGTCGGTGGTGCTGGGCTCGTCGAGCAGGATCGATTCCGCCGGCTCAGTCGAAGCACCGGGCAGCTCACCGTGCGGCGCCGAGGGGTGGTCAGCCGTCATGATCGCCTCCGTCCGTCACGATCACCCTACCCACGCCGCCCGTGGCTCGAATCAGCCCCGACCGGGATCGGACAGCGGCGGTCAGGAGGCCGTCGGGTCCGTGGGGTCGGCGCCCAGCTCGACCGGCCAGGCGCCCGCCAGCGCGCTGAGCCGGGCCGCGGCGTCCGCCGGCGCCGCGCCCCGGCCAACCGCCAACCCGAAGAGGTACGCCGTGATCGGCGCCCCCGGACGCAGCACCTGGTGGGCGACGTCCCGGGCCAGATCCAGCACCGCCGGCACCGGCACCGCGGCCGGGTCCAGATCCAACTCGGCGCACACCGCCGTGACCCAGTCGTCCATCACCGTCATCGCGCCCACTCCTCCGCCCGGCGTACGTCCTCGTCAGTGTCGCAGTCGAACCACGGCGGCGGGCCCTCGCCGGACCACGCCACCTCCCGCACGACGAGACCGGCCAGCAAGGCCCGCACCGGGGCTCCGGACAGACTGCCGCCCCGCTCGACAGTCAGCCGGTGCACAGCTGCCCGCAGCGCGGCGACCCGCCAGACACCGCAGAGCGACTGCCGCCGCCCGTCCCCGTCCACGAAGCACGCCCCGTCCGGTCCCAGCTCACCGTCCAGGCCACCGCGGGCCGACGCCGGAGCGAGGCCACTTCCGGCCAGCGACGCCGGAGCGAGGCGGCCACCGGCCGGAGGCGCCGGAGCTAGGCCACCGCCGGCCGGCGACGCCGGAGCGAGGCCACCGCCGGCCGGAGGCGCCGGAGCGAGGCCACCGCCGGCCGGCGACGCCGGAGCGAGGCCACCGCCGGCCGGAGGCGCCGGAGCGAGGCCACCGCCGGCCGGAGGCGCCGGAGCGAGGCCACCGCCGGCCGGAGGCGCCGGAGCTAGGCCGGGGCGGGCCAGCGAGGCCGGGGTGGAGTGGCCGCCCGCCGGTTGGGTGTCGGGGGTCTCCTGGTCGAGGTGGTTCAGCAGGTCGCCGATCGCGGCCCGGGTGAGCAGCGGCAGGTCGGCGGCGAGCAGCGCGACCAGTGTGGTGTCGGGATCCAGCAACGCCAGGCCGGCCGCCGCCGCCGCGACCGGACCCCCGCCGGGCGGGTCCTCCCGGACGACCCGCACACCCGCCGGCACAGCGTCGGCCGCACCGACCAGCACCCGCTGCGTCGCGTCGGTGACGGCGGCCAGCACCCGGTCACGCATTGGCCGGCCGCCGACCGGAAGCGCGGGCTTGTCCAGCCCGCCCATCCGTCGGGCGGCCCCACCCGCGAGCACCACTGCGGCATACGTCCCCACCCGGCCACCGTAGCCGTGCTTGACGCTCAAACGGGCCAACGCTCAAACGGGCCGACGCTCAAACGGGCCCGATCGCGAGGCCCCCACCCGGGCCTCCGACCCTGCCGCCCCGCCCCGCCCCAGCCCGGCGCGGCGCGGCGCGGCCCGGCCCGGCCCGGCCCCGCCCGGCCCATTGATCATGAAGTTATTGCTCGACACGCCGACGACACGCGCAAACAACTTCATGATCAACGCCCTGGGGCGGGGCGGGGTGGGGTGGTGCTGGGTGGAGTGGGGGGTGCGCGGGGCGGGGGTGGGTGGGGTTGGACGGGGTTGGACGGGGTGGGTGGGGGTGGCGGTTGGGGGGCTGATGGTCGGTGGTTGTGCGGGTGTGCCGGCTGGGGGTGGAGGATGGCGAGATGGGACGGGCAACTGATCGACGTGGCGTACTCCGGATCGACCTGGACGCGGCGACCGCCGGACGCGGATCGGTCCGCCGACCGGACACGCTCGCCGTGGAGGAACCGCTGGAGATCCGGGTCGGCGCGGCCGGCCCCGGTCGACGCCGGCCGCTCGCCGTCACCATGCGCACTCCCGGCGACGACCTGGACCTGGCCATCGGGTTCCTGCTGACGGAGGGGCTGATCCGGTCGACCGACGACGTGTTGACAGCGCAACTCTGCGCCGGCGCGGAGACGCCGAACACGTACAACGTCGTGGACGTGGTGCTCGCCCCCGGCGTACCGGAACCGATCACCGACCCGTCCCGGAACTTCTACACGACCAGTTCCTGCGGGGTATGCGGCAAGGCCAGCATCGACGCGATACGCACCCGGTCGCTCTTTCCGGTCGCGGCGGACCCGCTGAGCGTCCCGGCCACGCTGCTCGCCGAGCTGCCCGACCGGTTGCGCGCCGCCCAGCGCGGCTTCGATCGGACCGGCGGGCTGCACGCGGCGGGCCTGTTCACCCCGGACGGTGAGTTGGTGGTGCTCCGGGAGGACGTGGGCCGGCACAACGCCGTGGACAAGGTGATCGGCTGGGCCGTGCGGGAACGCCGGCTGCCGCTCGCCGGGCACCTGCTGCTGGTCTCCGGACGGGCCAGCTTCGAGCTGACCCAGAAGGCGTGGATGGCGGGATTGCCGCTGCTGGCGGCGGTGTCCGCCCCGAGCACCCTCGCCGCGGAACTGGCCGACGAGGCGGGGATGACACTTGTCGGCTTCCTACGCGGGCGGACCATGAACGTCTACACCAGGCCGCACCGGATCACTGTGGAGCAGCCAGCCTGACCCGAGCGGCCGAGTCAGCGACCGATCCGGTCGATCAGGTCGAACAGGGCCAGCCGTGCGGCGGCGTCACGGGCGATCAGGAAACCGGCGATGCCGAGGATCCAGCCAAACGCGCTGCCCGCCTTCGTGACGATCCAGGTGTTCAGGCGGGCCAGCACCGGCTCGACCAGTCGCGGGCGGGCCACCCTGGCACCCAGCAACAGCATCGCCGGCAGCACCATGACCAGGCAGTACCCGGTGAGCAGCACCACCACGCTCGCCGCTCCCACCCCTGAGGTGGCCAGGAGACCCACCGCACCGAGGTACGGGAGCATGGTCGCCACCTCGGCAAGCGCCGCGAGCAGCGCGAGCCCGACCAACCAGCGGGCCGAGGAATCTCCGGCGGTGGCCCGGTCCCGCCAGCGCAACACACCACCGGTACGAGGACGCCGTTTGCCGTCGTAGCGGAAGCTGAGCGCCAGCATCGCCACGCCCAGAACGAGTTGTGCCCAGAGGACGCCCCGGTTGTCCAGGGCGCCGCCCAGCGCGTCGCCCAGCCTGCTGCCTCCCCAGACCAGCAGTAGCCCCACCGCGAGGTAGAACACCGCGATGGTGGCGAGGTAGCCCAGGATCCGCCGGACGTTGACCGGCCCGGGGGCGAGCAGCAACCAGACCGGGATGAAGAGGGTGCCGATGCTGGTGCTGTCGATCAACGCCAGCCCGGCCAGCGACAGCAGCAACTCGGGGGTCATGTCGTACCAGAGCGGAGAACGGTCACGAGATCATTCTCCGGCGGCGGTGAGCCCCGCCGCGTCGGCCGTGGACAGGAGCAACGCGTACATCCTTCGACGGAGGGCGTTGCCGGGGGAACCCGCCTGGGCGGGCTTCGTCGGGCTGGCGAAAAGATCGACCCCAGCGACTGACGGTTGTCCCACCAGACATCCAGAAGGATGCTCGCCTGCGGTAAGTGACGCGGCTGGCGGTCTCTGCGGCAGGCAACAACGTCAGTTGATGAGAACGATCCTTCCAGGTGCGTGGTGCGCCTCGCTCAACTCGTGTGCGGCCGCAGCCCCGGTCAGCGGGAACGTGGCCGCGACGGGAATGTGCAGCCGACCGGATTTGGCAAGGCGCACCGCGATGTCCAGGCCGTGTACCGCGAGCACATCGGCACCGGACCCCACTGCCTTGCCAGTCCGATCCGCAGGTGCGCCGTGCGACAGGTGGACCTTGTGGGCGGCGGCCGCGAAGTCGGCGATCGTCACCACGCGTGCCGTATCTCCGGCGATGGCAATCAGGTCGGGCAGTGCTCCTCCGGCGCAGTCGAAGACTGCGTCGACCCCGTCCGGCGCCAGCCGGCGGATGCGGTCGGGCAACCCGGGGCCGTACGTCGTCGGCACCGTGCCGAGTGAACGCAGGAATTCATGATTGCGCTCACTCGCCGTGCCGATGACGATGGCGCCACGGGCGGCTGCCACCTGGACAGCGACACTGCCGACCGCGCCGGCCGCGCCGTTCACCAGCACGGTGTGCCCCGCTGTGACCCCGAGCCGATCAAGAACGCGGGTGGCCGTCTCGACGCTGCCGGCAGCGCCGCCCGCCTCCTCCCAACTCCAGGCGACGGGCTTAGCGGCCCACGCGCTCAGCACCACGTGGTCGGCGTTGGCGCCACGCGTCGTCGGCGAGGCCATGCCGAACACCTGATCGCCGACGGTGACGCCGGTAACGCCCTCACCAACCTCGTCAACCACCCCAGCCGCCTCGAAGCCGGTCCGGTACGGGAACGTCACGGGCACCATGTCGGCCAGCTTGCCGGCGCGAATCAGCACCTCCCCTGTCGAGACCCCGGACGCCCGGACAGCGATACGGACCTCACTCGGCCCTGCGTGCGGGGCCACCACCTCGACGACGTGCACAACGTTGGGTGGCCCGAACTGGGCAAATACGACAGCTCTCATGGGCCGAACCGTAACGGAGCACCCCGTCCGGTTAGCTAAAGTGAGACCGGTGACGGTCGAAGTGAGACAAGCCCAGCGGTCGGATGCGCGCGACAACCGGGAGCGCATTCTGGCCGTCGCTCGCCTGGCGTTCGCGACCAACGGGCTCGACGTGCCGATCCGGGAGATCGCACGGCGGGCACAGGTGGGCGCCGCCACTATCTACCGGCACTTCCCCACCAAGGACGCGCTGCTCGCCGACGCATTCGCCGAGCAGATGACCGTGTGTTCGGCGATCGTCGAGGAGGGCCTCGCTCAACCCGATGCCTGGCTGGGTTTCCGCCTGGTGGTGGAGAAGCTCATGGAGACGCACGCCCACGATCGAGGCTTCGCCCGCGCCTTCATCAGTCAGCTTCCCCAGGAAGCCGGCTTCGCCGCCGATCGCACCCGAACACTGCGCATGCTGGCCGAACTCGTCGACCGGGCGCGAGCGACAGGAGAACTTCGGGACGACTTTGTCCTGGAGGACCTGATCCTGGCGCTGATGGCCAACGAAGGCATCCGAGCCGAGTCAACCGCCAGCCGCCTGGCGGCCGCCCGCCGTTTCGCGGCATTCATGATCCAGTCATTCCAGACAAGTCCGGCGCGGACGCCACTGCCACCAGCCGTTCGCCTACCGCTCTCGACACCCTGAGTCCCGTGAAGCGGAGTAACCGCCTGGCTACGCGGCTACGATCTCGACGGCACCGCGGGAGATCTTGACGTCGAACTCCATACCGGTGCCCTTGGAAAGCTTGACGAGCGTCGCGATCGACGGCGGCTGGTCGCCTGATTCCAGTCGCGCGATGACTGATTGGGTCATCCCCACCTTGCGGGCGAGCGCGGTCTGGGTCAGCTGGTTTTGGGTGCGGTACCCCACGATACGAAGCGCGACCTCGCGCGCGAACGCTGTCCGATCCCACTCTGCGCGGAACACCGGGTCCTGACGGCTGGCATCGCCGATGACCTGCTGCGAGGTCTTGAGCTCGGAACGTTTCATCACTCCACCTCCACGTCCTTGATCCTTCGCTCTGCGGCTGCGACGGCCCGGGCGAAGTTCCGCTGACTGACGCTGGCTTCTGGACCGACAGCGCCGACCACGAACGCGCCAACAACCTGGGTATAGAAGACGCGCCACCGGCTACGTCCGCCACGTGGGCGCAGCTCACGCAGGTTGTCGGCGGTTCGGATCTTGCTGGAGTGCGGGTAGCCCAGGTTGGGGCCGAGGCTCTCCAGCTTTTCGACGGCGTGTCCGATTGCCGCCTGTTCGATCGCGGCTATGGCTCGCAGCTCGGTTACGGCCTCCGGGTGAAAGAAGACTGGCCAGAGCCGACTATAGCAAGATTGCGATAAAGCTGCCGGGGAGTCTCCGGCAGCCGGGCGGCAATCGGGAACCGGCTCATCAGCGGCGGCCACGTCGGCTCCGTTTGCGGGGCCGGATGACGCCGGGCATCCCGACCGACGGCCAGCCGTCCAACTCGGCCGGGGGCACGCCCCGCCGGAGCAGGTCGTCCAGCAGCAGCGCGAGCGAATAGTCGGGGTGCAGGCTCAGCGTGCGTTCGAGCGCGACCGCCGCCAACGCGCCCTGTCCGGCGCGCCACGCGGCGAACGCCAGCAGCGCACCCGGCGCTGCGGCAACCTCCGGCTCGGCGCGGCGCAGCACGTCGGTCCAGAGGGCGATGTCCCGGTCCCGGCCGTCGGTGCGTTCCCAGGCGTGATCGCGGACCGGCAGGTGGGTCATCAGCAGGCTCAACCAGGCCACCTCGTCGTCGTCGAGCCGCTCACCACGCCGCTGGCGGCGCTGGGCCTCGCGGACCGCCGCCACCCCGGCGGCGCGCAACGCCCGCGCCCCGAGCAGGTCACTCTCCGGCGCCTGCTCGATCAGCTCGGCCAGTCTCGACTCGGCGCGGGCGGTGGCCGCCCGGGACGCCTCCCGGGCCGGCCCGTCCACCGGTGCCACCTGCCCCACCAGGGCAGCCCGGTCGGGGAGTGCGACCTGACCGGCGAAGACCGCCGAGGCGGTCACCCGGTTGACGCTCGGGTCGTAGCGGCGGCCCTCGGGCGGGCAGCAGTCGGGCTCGGTGCAGAGGTAGGACCACCAGCGGCCGTCGGTCACCCGAAGCGCGTCGAGCACGTGCAGCCCGAAGTCGTACAGCGCGTCGCGCACCGCGTCCACGGCCGGAGTGACCCGCTCCGGTTGCCCGTAGCCCACAACGGTGGCGGCCTCCGCGCCCTGCCGGCGGATCACACCGGCCAGGTGCCCCGCCAGCCCGCCCAGCTCGGTCGGCTCGGGCAGGTCCGCGCGGGCGGCGAAGACGATCTGTCGGCCGACCAGCGCCACGGCGACCACGCTGTCGGTGGGATGAAAGCCGAGCAGGTACGGCACAGCGGCGATCAGGTCGGCGGGTGAGCGGACGGCGAGCTGAGGGCGTTCGGTCGAGGTCATGTCGGAAGCCTGCGGCGGGCGTACCGGGCCCGGCCACCCCTGTGGATGACACGCGGCTTATCCACAGTTACTGAACGTGTTTACCCTGCTCAAGCCACACCTACGGGTGCGGAAAGAGCGCCGATGTCGTCGGGCGACACCTGGCTGTCGTAAGGAGCGGTTACCGTGCGCTGATGGACCTGGCGTACCTGCGCGCGCATCCGGCACACCTCCCGACCTTCCGGACCCATCAGCGGCTCCGAGAGACGCCGGTCGCCGGTGGAAACATCTGCGCGGCCGCCCGGCTCACTCTCGACGACGGCCACTCCGTCTTCGCCAAATCCTGGCCTGAAGACGCCGACCGACCGCCGCCGGAGGGATTCTTCGCCGCCGAGGCTGCCGGCCTGCGCTGGCTGCGGGAGGCGGGCGCTGTCGGCGTACCCGAGGTGATCGTGGTGTTGCCGGAGTTGCTGGCGCTCGACTGGGTGGAGCCCGGCGAACCGACGCCGGAGGCCGCGGAGCGCTTCGGCCGGGAGTTGGCCGGGCTGCACCGGGCGGGAGCAACCGCCTTCGGTGCCAGCTGGCCCGGGTTCATCGGCTCGCTCCCACAGGACAACACCCCCACCGGCGGGCGCTGGTCGACCTGGTTCGCCGAGCGACGCCTCGCCCCCTACCTGCGACGCTCGGTCGACGGTGGCGCGCTGACCAGCGTCGATGCCGCTCTGGTCGAGCAGGTCATCGGTCGGCTGGACGGGCTCGGCGGCGACGAGCCGCCCGCGCGCATCCACGGCGACCTGTGGCCGGGCAACGTGCTGTGGGGGGCCGACGACCGGGCCTGGCTCGTCGACCCGGCAGCGCACGGCGGGCACCGGGAGACGGATCTCGCCCAGCTCGCCCTCTTCGGCGGCATCCCACACCTGGATCGGGTGCTGGCCGCCTATCAGGAGAGTTGGCCACTACCTGACGGTTGGCGTGACCGGGTGCCGGTGCATCAACTGCATCTGCTGCTCGTGCACACGGCACTCTTCGGCGTCAGCTTCCGAGATGTGGTCGTCCAGACCGCCCGTGGCGTCCTGAGCCGGGCCGAGCGCGCTACGGTCGACAGGTGAGCGCCGCCCCGGGGACCGACGGCGTCCTCGTCGACCGGTACGGCCGTGTCGCCCGGGACCTGCGCGTGTCCCTCACCGACAAGTGCAACCTGCGCTGCACCTACTGCATGCCGGCGGAAGGTCTCCCCTGGCTGGCTGGCCCCGAGTTGCTGACCGACGAGGAGATCGTCCGGCTGGTCCGGGTGGCCGTCGAGCTGCTCGGCGTGACCGAGGTGCGGTTCACCGGTGGTGAGCCGCTGATCCGAGCCGGGCTGGTCGACATCGTGACGGCGGTCGCCGCCCTCGAACCCCGCCCCCGGGTCTCGCTGACCACCAACGGCATCGGCCTGGACCGGCTGGCCCCGGCGTTGCGGGCGGCCGGCCTGGACCGGGTGAACGTTTCACTGGACACCCTGGACCCGGACCGGTTCACCACGCTCACCCGCCGCCCCCGTCTCGACGCGGTGCTGGCCGGGCTCGCCGGGGCGGCGGCCGCCGGGCTCAGCCCTGTGAAGATCAACTCGGTGTTGATGCGTGGTGTCAACGAGGATGAGGCGCCGGCGCTGCTCCGCTTCGCCCTCGATCACGACTACCAGCTACGGATCATCGAGCAGATGCCGTTGGACGCCCAACACGGTTGGGCCCGCGACACCATGGTCACCGCCGAGGAGATCCTGGCGTCGCTGCGTACCGTCTTCGATCTGAGCCCCGACCCGACCGAGCGCGGCGCGGCACCGGCGGAGACCTGGCTGGTCGACGGAGGCCCCGCCCGGGTCGGCGTGATCGCCAGCGTCACCCGCCCCTTCTGCGGGGACTGCGACCGCACCCGACTGACCGCCGACGGTCAGGTCCGCGCCTGCCTCTTCGCCACCGAAGAGTCGGATCTGCGCGCCGCGCTGCGCACCGGTGCGGACGACGACGAGTTGGCCCGGCGCTGGCGTACCGCGATGTGGGGCAAGCGCGCTGGGCACGGCATCGACGACCCCACCTTCCTCCAGCCGACCCGCCCGATGTCCGCGATCGGAGGCTGAGCGTGGAGGGGCCACCGCTGACCATCCGCTACTTCGCAGGTGCCCGCGCCGCCGCCGGCCGCGCCGAGGAGGCCATCCCCACCGGGCCGTCTCTGGACGACCTCGCGGCCGAGCTGACCCAGCGCCACGGCGACCGGCTCGCCGGGGTGCTGCGGGTGGCGAGTTTCCTCGTGAACGGCGTCACCTGTCATGATCGTCAGGCACCCCTACCGGCCGGGGCCACGATCGATGTCCTGCCCCCGTTCGCGGGCGGCTGAGGGAGGCACGACACATGATGGCGGTTCTGGGGTTCGTGGCTGTCCTGGCGCTGGTCACCGGCCTCATCCACCTCTACCTGTGGAAGCGGCTCGTTCGGGACACCACCACGCCGGGCCGTTGGCGACGGATCGGCGGGATCGCCGCCCTGGTGCTGGCCCTGCTCGTGCCGGTCACCCTCGCCGGAACGCAGGCCGGGCTCTACTGGCTCGCCTGGCCGGGCTACCTGTGGCTCGCGCTGATGTTCTACCTGCTCGTCGTACTGGTCGTGCTGGAAGTCCCAATGCTTGTCGCCCGGCTGGTGCTGCGTCGCCGGGTGGTCGCCGCGGAGCCCACCGCCGCCGCGCCGGAGCCGGTGCTGGTCGGTGCCGCCGGGCCGACCGAGCCACCGGCAGCCGGCGCCGTCGCGGCACCGGACCACGACCCGTCCCGTCGGTTGCTGCTGGCCCGTGGGGCGGCCATCTTCGCCGGCCTCACCGCCACCGGCACCGTGGGGTACGGCGTTCGTACCGCGCTCGGCCCGCCCCACCTCGACCGGGTGCGGATCCCCCTCGCCAAACTCCCCCGCAGCATGGACGGCCTGCGCATCGCCACCGTCTCCGACATCCACCTCGGCCCGCTGCGCGGACGGGCACACACCGAGCGGATCGTCGCCGCGATCAACCGGCTCGACGCGGACATCGTCGCGGTCGTCGGTGACCTGGTCGACGGCTCGGTGGCCGAACTCGGCTCGGCCGCCGCGCCGCTGCGCGACCTCCGCTCCCGCTACGGCAGCTTCTTCGTCACCGGCAACCACGAGTACTACTCCGGCGTGGAGGAGTGGGTCCAGGAGGTCGACCGGCTCGGTCTGCGGGTCCTGCAGAACCGGCGGCAGGAGATCCAGGCCCGTGGCGGTGTGCTCGACCTGGCCGGCGTGAACGACCTGGACGCGACCGGCGGCAGCGGCCTCGCCGCCGGGCCGGACTTCGCCGCCGCCCTGGGTGACCGCGACCCGAGCCGACCCGTGGTCCTGCTCGCACACCAGCCGCTGGCTGCCAAGGAGGCCGCCCGCTACGGTGTCGACCTGCAACTGTCCGGGCACACCCACGGCGGGCAGATGGTGCCGTTCAACCTGGCCGTCGGGCTGGAGCAGCCGGTGGTCAGCGGGCTCGGCGAGGTCGACGGCACCAAGGTCTACGTGACCAACGGCGCCGGTTTCTGGGGGCCGCCGGTCCGGGTCGGCGCGGAGCCGCAGATCAGTCTGGTCGAGCTGCGCTCGGCATAGCGGAGGTCACGTACGCGCGTGGCGGCCGGTGGCCGGCGCGGCGGGCGTGACAGGATGCGGCGTGCCCCCGTTCAGCGCCGTACCCCCCGGTGGCCTACCGCCATTCGTCGCGGACCTGCACATCCACTCGAAGTACTCGCGCGCGTGCAGCCGTGACCTCACCCTGCCGAACCTCGCGTGGTGGGCCCGGCGTAAGGGCATCGGCCTGCTCGGCACCGGCGACTTCACCCACCCCGCCTGGTACGACCACCTGCGGGAGACGCTGCGCCCGGCCGAACCGGGGCTCTACCGGCTCGACCCGGAGGCGGAACGGGACGTCGCCCGTCGGCTGCCACCCCGACTCGCGCAGACCGCGGAGGCGGACCCGGTCCGTTTCATGCTGAGCGTGGAGATCTCCACCATCTACAAGCGGGACGACCGGACCCGCAAGGTGCACCACCTGATCTACCTGCCGGATCTGGACGCGGTGGCCCGGTTCAACACCGCGCTCGGCCGGATCGGCAACCTCGGCTCCGACGGCCGGCCGATCCTCGGACTGGACTCCCGGGACCTGCTGGAGATCACCCTGGAGGCCAGCCCGGACGGCTATCTGGTGCCGGCACACATCTGGACTCCCTGGTTCTCCGCGCTGGGTTCGAAGTCCGGCTTCGACGCGATCGCCGACTGCTACGCCGACCTCGCCGAGCACATCTTCGCCGTGGAGACCGGGCTCTCCTCCGACCCCGCCATGAACTGGCGGGTCGGCAGCCTGGACGGCTACCAACTGGTGTCCAACTCGGACGCGCACTCGCCGCCGGCGCTCGGCCGGGAGGCGACAGTGTTGACCGCCGAACGGGACTACTTCGCCGTTCGGGAGGCGCTGCGGACCGGTGACGGCCTGGCCGGCACCATCGAGTTCTTCCCGGAGGAGGGCAAGTACCACGCGGACGGGCACCGGCTGTGTGGGGTCAACTGGTCTCCGGAGCGCACCCGTGCCGCGGGCGGTCGCTGCCCCGAGTGCGGCAAGCCACTCACCGTGGGTGTCCTCAGCCGGATCGAGGAGTTGGCCGACCGCCCGGACGGGCACCGTCCGGCGCACGCCCGGGACGTCACCCACCTGGTGCCGCTGGCCGAGATCCTCGGCGAGATCAACAAGGTGGGTGCCCGGTCGAAGAAGGTCGAGGGTCGCCTCAACGAGCTGCTGGCCGCGCTCGGCCCCGAGCTGGAGATCCTGACCACGACCCCGCTGAGCGACATCGCGCAGACCGGTGGTGAGCTGCTCGCCGAGGGCATCGGACGGCTGCGGCGCGGCGACGTCCGCCGGGTGCCCGGTTACGACGGCGAGTACGGCGTGATCACGCTCTTCGACCCGGCCGAGCTGGGCGCGCAGGAGACGCTGTTCGACGTACCGGTGCCGGCGCAGCGACGACCCGCGGAGCCGGCTCCCCGGGTCCCGGCCAAGCGTCCGGCGGCGGCCAAGGCGGAGCCGAAGCGGAAGCCGGTCCCGGCGCCCGCGCCGCCGATCGCATCACCGCCGTCTCCGCACGAGCCGTTCGAGCCGATGCTCTCCGGCATGGAGGAGGTCGGCACCGGCCTGCTGGACCGACTGGACGCCATGCAGCGGGTGGCCGCCTCCGCACCTGGCGGTCCGCTGCTCATCGTGGCCGGTCCGGGCACCGGCAAGACCAGGACGCTCACCCACCGGATCGCGTACCTCTGCGCGGAGCTGAACGTCTTCCCCGAGCGCTGCCTCGCGATCACGTTCACCCGTCGGGCCGCCGAGGAGCTGCGGCACCGCCTCGACGGCCTGCTCGGCCCGGTCGCTGAGGACGTCACGGTGGGGACGTTCCACGCGTTGGGGTTGACCATCCTGCGGGAGAACGTCGGCGCGGCGGGTCTCCCGGCCGACTTCCGGATCGCCGACGACGCCGAGCGGACGGCAGCACGCACCGAGGCCGGCGACGACAGCGCCGCGTACGTGTCGCTGCTGCGCAAGCAGGACCTGGTCGACCTTGACGAACTGGTGACCCTGCCCGTGGAGCTGCTGCGGGCCGATCGGAAGTTGGTCGAACGGTACCGGGACCGCTGGCAGTGGATCTTCGTCGACGAGTACCAGGACGTCGACGAGGTGCAGTACGAGCTGCTGCGGCTGCTCAGCCCCGCCGACGGCAACCTCTGCGCGATCGGCGACCCGGACCAGGCCATCTACTCGTTCCGGGGTGCCGACGTCGGCTACTTCCTGCGCTTCTCCGAGGACTTCACCGACGCCCGACTGGTCCGGCTCAACCGCAACTACCGCTCTTCGGCGCCGATCCTGGCCGCCGCCGCGCAGGCCATCGCGCCGTCCACGCTGGTCCGGGGCCGGCGACTGGACCCGGCCCGACTCGACCCGGAAGCTCCGCTGGTCGGGCGCTACCCGGCGGCGTCAGTGGCCGAGGAGGCCGACTTCGTGGTGCGTACCGTCGACGACCTGGTCGGCGGGTTGTCGCACCGTTCGCTGGACTCGGGCCGCATCGACGGCCGGTCCACCTCGCTGTCGTTCTCCGACATCGCGGTGCTGTACCGCACCGACGCGCAGGCCGCCCCGATCGTGGACGCCCTGACCCGGGCGAACATCCCCGTGCAGAAGCGTTCCCACGACCGGCTGCGGGACCGGCCCGGGGTCGCCGCCATCGCCCGCGAGCTACGGCACGCCGACGGTGTGGCCGGCTCACTTGCCGCCCGGGTGCGGCTGGCCGGTCAGGTGGTCGCGGAGCGGTTCGCCGTACCCACCCTGGACGGCGGCGGCAGCGTTGTCCGTCCCGAGGACGTCCGCTCGGCCGTGGACCTGCTGACCCCGCTGGCCCGACGCTGCGGTGACGACCTGGAGGCCTTCCTGTCGCAGTTGGCCACCGGCGCGGAGGTGGACGCGCTCGACCCGCGGGCCGAGGCGGTCACGCTGCTCACCCTGCACGCCGCGAAGGGCCTGGAGTTCCCGGTGGTCTTCCTGGTCGGTGTCGAGGACGGCCTGTTGCCGTTGCGCTGGCCGGGCTCGACGCCCGACGAGGACGCCGTCGCCGAGGAGCGCCGGCTCTTCTTCGTCGGCCTGACCCGGGCCCAGGACCGGCTGTACGTCAGTCACGCCGCCCGCCGCACCCGGCACGGCACCGAGCGCGACTGCGCCCCCTCGCCGTTCCTCAACACCATCGACCCGGGCCTCTTCGAACGCTTCGGCGAAGCCGAGCCCCGCCGCCCCAAGGATCGCCAACTCCGCCTGATCTGACCCACGCCCCAACCCACGCCTCGTCGATCTTGCACTTTCGGTCGTCGTTGTGCGTGGAATGCACCTTGTGTCGGCGCAGAAACTGCAAGATCGACGGGGCGTGGGTTGGGCGTGGGCGCGTCAGGTGAGGAGGGGGGCGAGCCAGGCGCCCACCAGCAGGGCCGGACCGAGCGGCAGCAGTGTGTTCCGGTGCACCCTTCGGGCGGCGAGCAGGCCGAGCACCAGACCGCCGTGCAGCACGTGCGGCAGGAGCAGCCCGGCCAGCAGGGTGCCCCACCCCAGCCAGCCGAGCGGCAGGCCGAGGACGGCGGCGAGTTTCACGTCCCCGAAACCCAGCCGTGAGCCGGGTAGCAGGGCCAACACCACGTGCGCCGCACCCGCGAACGCCGCACCTCCCAGCGCGCCGAGCAGCCGGCCGGGAGTGCCGGACAGCAGCGCCGCGGTGCTCAGCCCTCCGAGGGCCAGCAACCCGGCGACGAGCACCAGCGGGTCGGGCAGCCGCAGGCAGGCCAGGTCGACCCGCGCCAGCACCAGACCGACCGCCGCGACCGCGAGGAAGACCGGCAACGCCCTGTCGTCACCCACGGCGACGGCGAGGCCGACAAAGACGCTGGCCGCCACCATCGGGTCGACCCAGGGCCGCCGGACCGGCTGCGGCCCCGGAAACGCCAGTGGCCGGGCGTCCGCCGTGGCGAAGCGCCGCGACACCAGGGGTACGACAAGGCCGACCAGCGCGCCGAGCAGCGCGATCGACACCAGCGCGGCGGCCGACATGGGCCGGACGCTACTGGCGGTCGCGCCCCAACGTGACCCCCGATCGTGATCCCGTGCCCGCCCGACGTGGCCGTTCAGTGGTCACCACAAGGGCGACCCCGGCGACGATGACAGCACCGCCGAGCAGCACCTGCGGGGTGATCGGCTCGGCCACCAGCAGCGCGCCGAGCGCCACCGCGACCGCCGGGTTCACGTAGGCGTACGTCGACACCAGCGAGATCGGCGCGTTGTGCAGCAGCCAGACGTACGCGGTGAAGGCCACCAGTGAGCCGGCCACCATGAGGTAGCCCAGCGCCAACCAGGACCGGGTACTCACCGCCGCCGGGTGGAAGTCCGCCAGTTCGCCCCGACCGGCGGCGACTGCCACCAGCACCAGCGCGCCGGCCATCATCTCGTACACCGTGGCCACGAACGGGTCGCCGGGCATCCGGATCCGGCCGGAAAGGAACGACCCGACCGACCAGGAGGTGGCCGCCGCCACCACTGTCAACGCCCCGACCAGCGGCACCGCTGCCGAACCGCCACCCGGCAGCACCAGCAGGATGAGGCCGACGAAGCCCACTGTGACCCCGGCGAACGTCCAGAGCGGTGGCCGATCCCCGGTGGCCGAGCGCAACAGCACCACCAGCAGTGGCACCGTGGCCACCAGCAGCGCGGCGATCCCGGACGGCACCGCCACTCCCGGCGGCCCCGATTCGGCGAGCACCACCAGGCCGTTGCCGGCGCCGAGCAGGAGCACCCCGACCAACGCGGCCGAGCCGAGTTGCCGTCGGTCCACCCGCAGCGCGCCGGGCCCCCGACGCAGTCGCAGCACCACCGCCAGGACCAGGCCGGCCGCGGCGAACCGGAGCGCGGCCGACAGCAGCGGAGGCATCGTCTCCACTGTGATCCGGATGGCCAGATAGGTCGACCCCCAGAGCACGTAGACCACGATCAACGCGGTCCAGATCAGTGTCGGCGTGCTGCTGGCACGACGGCCGGCGAGGGCCGTGGCGCTCGGTGGAGGTGAGCTCATCAGTGGACCACGCTACGGTGACCCCGGAGTCCGTGTCGCGCTTTGGTGGCCGGCCTCTCACCACTCGTGCAGGAGGGCGGCATGACGAACTACGGACAACCGGGGAGCGGCCACCCGGGGCCGTGGCGTGGGCAGAGACCCGACGAGACGCCCGGTCGACCGGCGCAGCAGCCCTACCCGCCCGCGCCGGAGTCCTACCCTCCGGCGGTCCCGTCGTACCCGCCCGCACCGCAGGGACGACCCGGACCGTACGGCGGCCCACCCACTCCGCAGTACGGTGCAACGCCCGGCGGGCCCTACGGCGGCGGGACGGATACGCCCTACGGCCACGATCCCCGCACGCCCTACGGCGGCTCGTACCAGCCGACCCAGCCGTACGGCGGGCAGCCGTACCGGCCCGACGACCCGTACGGCGAGGATCCGGCACCGAGCCGGCGCGGACGGGGGCCACTGATCGCGGTACTGGTCGTCGTACTGCTGGTGGTGGCCGTCGCCGGGGCGTTCTGGTTCCGCCGTGGGCAGAGCGACCCGGCACCGGCAGCCGCGCCGAGCAACTCGGCAGTTGCCGGTGAGCCGAGCGCGGACGTGGTCGAGCCCGCGCCGAGCGCGGCCGCGCCGGAGTCGTCGGCCGATCCCCGGTTCGCGAAGGTCGGCCAGTGCGTCCGCAACGACGGCACCGCCGGCGGCAAGCCGAAGCTGCTGATCAGCGGCTGTACCGCGAAGTCGTACGAGGTGTTGAGCCGGATCGACGGCCCGACCAGCGGCGAGCGGGACGCCGAGGCCAAGTGCGGCAAGGTCGAGGGCTATACCAACTGGTATTTCTTCGACAGTGAGCTGGACACTCTCGACTTCGTCCTCTGCCTCAAGCAACGCTGAGACCCTCCACCCCAGGGGATGACATGACGACCTACGGACCTGCGGGTTCCGATCAGCCGGACGATCCGTACCAGCGCCCGCCCGGTGGGCCTGACAGCTCACCACCCGTCGACCCGACAGTGCCCCAGTGGAGCACCCCGCCGCCCGCGGACGACCCGACCCGGCAGCAGTGGGGTCCGCCGTCGACCGGCGCGGAGCCACCGACGGCACCCATGTGGGCGCCGCCGCCCACCAACCCGGAGCCGCCGACCACGCCGATGTGGCCGCCGCCGCCCACGTCGGGCCCGGGTTACCCACCGCCCGGGCCGTTCCCACCGGCCGGGCCGTACCCGCCGCCGGGCCCGATGCCCGGTCAGCCGGCGGGTCCGATGCCCGGTCAGCCGGCGGGTCCGATGCCGGGTCAACCGGCCGGACCGTGGGGTCAGCAGCCTCCCGGCGGCTACGGGATGCAGCCGGCCGCGCCGACGAAGAAGACCGGCCGCAACGTCGCTCTCATCATCGCTGTGGTGGTGCTGCTCGTGCTCTGTCCGTGCCTCGGCCTGGCCGGCTGGGCGATCTGGAAGGTGGCCGACGCCGGCAGTGACGCGGCGCGTGCCCCGTCGACGAGTGCCCCGGGCGTTCCGCCCGCGCTGCCCAGCGACGCCCCGACGTCGGCCGCCCCGACTCCGGGCGCGGAGTTCGCCAGGGGTGACTGTGTGGTGAACGACGGCAGTGAGAGCGAGGCGGAACTCCGTAAGGTGCCCTGCGGCCCGAACACCTATCAGGTGCTGCTGCGAATTCCGGCTACCACTGACGGAGACCGGTGCGAGACGCTCGCGCCGCAGGCGACAGCGAACTATGTGCACGACAACTCGGTCGACCTGTTCGACTACGTGCTCTGTCTGAAGAAGCGTTAGCCCGAGCTGGCCGATCGCTGGCCCGATTGCCAAAACTAGGGCTGTCTAGCGTCCATGCTAGACAGCCCTAGTTTTTGGTCGACGGTCTCGACACGCCGGTAGCCCCATCTATCCATGTCTAGCCTCGCAGCTAGATGGCCCGATAATCTGCGATGCGTGGATCCGGTCCGCAACCCGTACGCGCCGGGCGCCGGTCAGCGCCCGCCCGAACTTGCCGGGCGGGGGCGGGAACTGGACGTCTTCGACATCGTGCTCGAGCGCATCGCCCGGGGCCGACCCGAGCGCAGCCTGATGCTCACCGGGCTGCGCGGCGTCGGCAAGACGGTCCTGCTCAACACGCTCCGGTCGCAGGCCATCAACCGACTCTGGGGCAGCGGCAAGATCGAGGCTCGACCCGACCAGTCGTTGCGCAGGCCGGTCGCCGCCGCACTGCACATGGCGGTCCGAGAGCTCGCCCCCCGCCACCGCGCACCGGACCGGATCGACGCGTTCCTCGGCGTCCTCAAGGCGTTCGCCCAGCGGTCCAATCCGACCGGCCGGGCCGGTGCCGCCAAGCTGCGCGACCGGTGGCAGCCCGGCATCGACGTGCCGGCTGCCAGCGGCCGGGCCGACTCCGGCGACATCGAGATCGACCTGGTCGAGCTGTTCAGTGACGCCGCCGCCGTGGCCAGCGACGTCGGCACCGGCATCGCCATCTTCATCGACGAGATGCAGGATCTCGGCCCGGAGGACGTGTCAGCGCTCTGCGCCGCCTGCCACGAGCTGTCCCAGCTCGGCGCGCCGCTGATCGTCGTCGGCGCCGGCCTTCCGCACCTGCCGGCCGTGCTCAGCGCCGCCAAGTCGTACTCCGAACGGTTGTTCCGCTATCAACGCATCGACCGGCTCGACCGGATCGCCGCCGACCGGGCGCTCTGCGCGCCCGCCGAGCGCGAGGAGGTCGAGTACGAGCAGAAGGCACTCGACCTGCTCTACGAGAAGTCCGGCGGCTATCCGTACTTCGTCCAGGCGTACGGCAAGGCCACCTGGGACCACGCGCCACGCTCGCCGATCACGGCCGCCGATGTGCGGGTCGCCGCGCCCGAGGCGGAGGCCGAACTGGCTGTCGGGTTCTTCGGTTCCCGGTTCGAACGGGCCACTCCCGCCGAACGCGAGTACATGCGGGCGATGGCCATGATGTCCGCGGTCGAGGGCGAACCCGGCGTGGTGGTCCGCGACGACATGGACGCGGCGGTGCCCACCGCGGAGATCGCCCGTGCCCTCGGCCGCAAGCCGGCCAGTCTGTCCCCGGCCCGGGACGCGTTGATCAAGAAGGGGCTGATCTACTCCGGCGAGCGGGGCACCGTCGCCTTCACCGTCCCGCACTTCGGCAGGTACCTGCGGACACAGCCGGCCTGACCCCCAACAGTCGCGTCGACCGGTCAGACCTTCGACCAGGGCGCCGGAAAGAGCACCTCACCGCGAGGCGGAGGGCCCTCCTCGCTGGTGGACGGCGGCAGCACCAGCGCCTGCCAGGGTTCGCCGAGGCCGGCCCACGGGCCGGTCAGGCCCAGTTCACTCGCCGGGCCGAACCCGAACCGGCGGTAGAAGACCGGGGCACCGAGGACGACGACGAGCCGCTCGCCCAGCTCGGTGGAGGCGTCCAGGGCGGCCTGCACGACAGCCGTGCCGTGCCCGACACGCTGCCGGTGCGGCGCGACAGCCACCGGGCCGAGGGCCAGGACGGGCACGTCGGAGCCTCGCTCCGGCCGCAGCCGCACCCGGGTGAGCAGCGCGTAGCCGACCACCTCACCGCCGTACTCGGCGACCATGGCCAACTCCGGCAACCAGGCGGTGGTGTCGCGTAGCTCGTCGACCAGGCTGACCTCGGGCGGCGTCGCCACGTCCGGGCGGGCGAAGGCGGCGGCCAGTACGCGGCGGACCGGGCCGGCGTCGGCCGGGTCCTCGGGGCGTAGCCGCAGCGTGGTCACCCGCGCGACGTTACCCGTCAGCGCCCGTCCATCCGTGACTGTCGCTCGATTCGGCGTGGCGTACGTGTACGAACACCAATCCGATCCTGCGGTTGACGGGGTAGCAAACGCCGCGACGGGGTATGACTGATCCATGACGCCCGTACGCTCCCTCGCCCGCGCCATGCTGAGCGGCATCTTTGTGGTCAGCGGGTATCGCAACCTACGCGACCCCGGCCGGCTCGCGGTGGCCGCCAAACCGGTGACCGACAAGGTCGCGCCGGTGTTGAAGAAGGCGCACCCGAGCTTCCCCACCGAGACCGAGACGTTGATCCGGCTCAACGCGGCAGTGCAGGTCAGCGCCGGTCTGATGCTGGCCACCGGCCGGTTCAGCCGACCCGCGGCGCTGGTCCTGGCCGGCACGCTGGTGCCGGTGACCATCGCCGGGCATCCCTTCTGGAACAACGACGACCCGATCGCCAAGAACAACAACCAGATTCACGTCCTGAAGAACCTCGGGCTCCTCGGCGGTCTGCTGCTCGCCGCGGCTGACACCGGCGGCAAGCCGGGTCTGCGGTGGCGGACGGGCCATCGCATCGGCCACTCTCGACGTTCCATGCAGCGCGCCGTCCGGACCGCCCGCCGCGAGGCCCGAATCGCCGTCCGCTCCGCGTCCACCGCACGTCGACTCCCCGGCTGACCTGCGTCGATCCGTCTCCGTCTCACCCCCACCCCTCGCTAAGGCCACGAATTACCTGAACCACCCGGTAGGCGTTAACGCGGTGGAAATGTCAAAAACATGTGTGGGATCGGACACGGTCGCATAACGCGGGAGGCACTGACGTGAGGCGCCGTTCTAGGCTCCGTGCAGGACCTGGACGGGTAGGACGACCTTGGTACGGGGGTGGCCACGCCATGCCGACGGCTGTCGGTAGACGGGCGGACCGCCTCGCCCCAATCCAACGTGTGACACGCGGGATCGACCGTGTGACGCGCGGGATCGATCGCAGGAACGTCGTACGGGGCGCCATAGTGGCCGCCGTCGCCTATGCCGCATGGCTTGCCATCGGCACCTTCGGGCGGCCGTACAACTTCTTCGACATGAAGATCTACCACGGTGCCGTGGTGTGGTGGGCGAGCGGTCACGAGCTCTACGAGTTCATCGCGCCCGAAACAACACTCGGGTTCACCTATCCGCCCTTCGCCGGGCTGGTCATGCTGCCGATGGCGCAGCTGCCGATCGGCGTGGCCGGCCTGGTCAACGCCGCCGCCAGCATCGCCGCGTTGGCGCTGGTGCTGGCCGGGCTGCTCCGACCCATCGTGGACCGACTGGGGTGGCCACTGTGGTTCACGGTGGCCCTGGCGGTGCCGCTCGCGGTCGCCATCGAGCCAGCCCGGGAGACCCTCGGCTACGGCCAGGTCAACATCCTGCTGTTCGCCTTGATCATGGCGGACCTGATCGGCCTTCGCTGGCGGTCCCGCCGGGGCACCCACTACGCCGCCACCGACGGCCCGCTGCTGCGCTTCATCTACGGCGGGGCCTGGGCGGGGGCCGGTATCGGCCTCGCCACAGCGGTCAAGCTCACCCCGGCGCTGTTCATCGCCTACCTGCTGATCACCCGTCAGTGGCGGGTGGCCGCCACTGCCATCGGCACGACGATCGGCGTGACGGTGGGGACCTTCGCGATCGTCGGTGACGAGTCGCGGACCTACTTCGGCAGCGTGCTGTGGCAGACCGAACGGGTCGGCGCGGCGGACATGACGCCCAACCAGTCCCTCGCCGGCCTGCTCGCCCGGCTGTACGACTCGATCGAGACCCCGGGGCTGTTGTGGCTCGCCTTCTCGGTGCTGGTCCTGGCGCTGGGCCTGTCCCGGGCGGCCAGTTCCCGCGCCGACGGTGACGAGTTGACCGCCTTCACGTTGGTCGGTCTCACCGCGAACGTGATCAGCCCGATCTCCTGGACGCACCACCTGGTCTGGGTGATCCCGGCGATCATCGTGCTGGCCGACGCCGCAGTGCGTCGTCGCGAGGCGAGCCGGGGGATGCCGCAGCGCACCGGCCAGGGGCCGGTCTTCGGCGGTCTACCCGGGGTCAACGGGCTCCGCCCGCCGATCTGGTACCCGACGCTGACCGGGCTCCGCCACGGCTTCGCCGCGATCGGGCTCTACCTGCTCTTCCTGATCTCTCCGATCTGGCCGTACGAGCATCAACTGCCGGAGATGTCGCACTACCAGGACGGCCTGTTCGGGGCACTGATGGAGAACTCGCTCGCGCTCGCGCTGATCGTGCTGGTCGCCGCGCTGCCCTGGCGCCCAGGCGCGGAGCCGGCGTTCTACGGCGACCGGCTCGCCCGGGCCGTGGGGGTCAACGGCCGCCGCTGAGCGGTCAGGGGCAGTTGACCCATTCCTCGGTGCCGTCGGTGAAGACCTGCCGCTTCCAGATCGGCAGTCGCGCCTTGACCTCGTCGACCAGTCGGGCGCAGGCCGCGAAGGCAGCCGCCCGGTGCGCGGTGCTCACCGCGGCGACGAGCGCCACGTCACCGATCACCAGGGGGCCGACCCGGTGCGAGACCGCCACGGCGTAGACGTCGGGCTCCGCGGCGATCTCGGCGGCCACCTCGCGCAGCACCTGTGCGGCGCTCGGGTGCCCCTCGTACTCCAGGCTGGTGACCTGTCGACCGTGGTCGTGGTCGCGGACCACGCCCTGGAACGACACCACGGCGCCGGCCCGGCGGTCGGCGACCGCCGCCTCGTGCGTGGCGAGGTCGAGCGGCTGGTCGGTGACCTCGCCGAAGGTGATCGCTGGTGCGGTCACGACGCACGCTCCCCGGGAAACAACGGCAGTGGGACGATCGGAACCCGGTCGCCCGGCTCACCGCGGGTGCCGGGTCGGATGACAGCGAACCCGTCCGCGCCGGCCAGGCCCCGCAGCATCGCCGAGCCGACGTGCCGGACCGGGAACGCGACGCCGGCGGAGCGGTCCAGTCGGACCAACGCCAGGTGGGTGTGGTCACCGCGACCGGGCACCGCCTCGGCCAACGTGACCTGCGGCAGCACCGGCATCGACCGGCCCTGGAGGCCGGCGAGCAGCGGGGCGACAAGCGACACCAGCGCCACGATGGCGGACTGCGGGTTGCCCGGCAGCCCGGCCACGAACCGGGCCCGCCCGTCGGGGCCGGTCAACCGGGCCAGCAGCATCGGGAAGCCCGGGCGGACCGCCACCGTGTTGACCACGTAGTCGGCGCCGAGCGCCTCCAGGGTCGGGTGCAGGTGGTCGACCGGACCGTTCATGGTGCCGCCGGTGGTGCAGACCAGATCGGCGTGGCCCAGCGCCGAGCGTAGGGCCGCCACGTGCGCGGGCAGCGTGTCGGCCACCGGGCCGACCACGTCGGATGGGCGGACCTGGCAGCCGTAGCGCCGCAGCCAGGCTGGCACCGCGGGGCCCAGCGCGTCGCGGATGCGACCGGCCGCGGGCGGGCCCGCCGTCAGCAACTCGTCGCCGAAGACCAGCAGCGCGGCGCGCGGCGCCCGCCGGACCCGCAGCGTGTCGTGCCCGCAGGCAGCGGCCAGGCCGATCACCGCCGGGTCGACCGGCGTGCCGACCGGCAGCAGCTCCTCATCGGCGTACGCCTCCTCGCCGGGTTTCCGCCACTCGGGCGTCTCCCGGGGAACGCCGGTGACCAGGCCGTCAGCGCTCGTCGACTCTTCCACCCGCAGCACGGCGGTGGCGCCCTCGGGCACCATCGCGCCGGTCGCGATCTCGACTGTGGTGTCGTCCTCGGTGAGCGGCTCGGGGGTGCTGCCGGCAAGGACCCGGCCGACGACGCGCCAGGGCCCGCTGCCCCGCACCGCCCAGCCATCCACGCTGGAGGTCGGGAACGCCGGCAGGTCGGTGCGGGTGGTCAACGGCTCGGCCAGGGTCGACCCGTCGATGTCGACAAGTGGTCGGGCGGCGGCGGGTAGCGCGGCGGCCAGACCGACCGCGTAGACCCGCGAACGTGCTTCCTCCCACCCGGCCGGCGGGGGTGCGGTGACCCGATCCGCTGTGGGTGCGGTTTCCGTGCTCACCGACCGAGCCTATCGGCACGGACCGACACCCGCCCGGGCCTGGCGCGCACCGGTCACTGGTCGCCGCGGGGAAGCGGTCAGTGGTCCCCGCCGCGGAGCTGGTCGACGGTGTGCCCGAGGATCGGCCCGAGAACGGCAAGGCCATCCCGGGCACCGCCGGTCGAGCCGGGCAGATTGACCACCAGCATCCGCCCGGCGACCCCGGCCAGGCCCCGGGACAGCACAGAGGTCGGCACCCGGTCACGACTGTGCGCGCGGATCGCCTCGGCGATGCCCGGGACCTCGTAGTCCAGCAGGCCGCGGGTCACGTCCGGGGTGCGATCCGTCGGGGTCACTCCGGTGCCACCGCTGGTCAGCACCACGTCGACACCGTCGGCGCGGGCGGCCCGCAAAGCATCGCCGACCGGCTCACCATCGGGCACCACCACCGGGTCGTCGACCTGGCAGCCCAGCTCGCGCAGGCCGGCCACGAGCAGCGGGCCGCTGGTGTCGGCGTAGACACCGGCAGCGGCCCGGTTGGAAGCGACGATCACACGAGCCCGGATCACTGCCGGTCCTCCGGACGGACCCACTCGCCGGTCTTGCCGCCCTCCTTGCGGAGCACCCGGACCGCCTCCACCGAGGCCGCCGGGTCGACCGCCTTGACCATGTCGATCAGGGCGAGACCGGCGACAGCAACAGCGGTCAACGCCTCCATCTCCACCCCCGTCCGGTCCGCGGTGCGGGCGGTGGCCGTGATCTCCACGGTGTCGGCGGTCAGCCGCAGGTCGACTGTGACACCGTGCAGGGCGATCGGGTGGCAGAGCGGGATCAGATCAGGAGTGCGCTTGGCCCCCATGATCCCGGCGAGCCGGCCGACGGCCAACGCGTCTCCCTTGGGCAGCCCGTCGCGATGCAACAGGTCGATGACCTCGGGCGTGGTCCGCAAACGGCCGGCCGCGACGGCCAACCGACCCGTCACCGCCTTGGCGGAGACGTCGACCATGCGGGCCGCGCCGGCGCGATCGACGTGGCTGAGCTGCGCGGGTTCGGTCACGGTCGTGAGCCTATCGGTGCGGTACGACGGCGGTCGGAAGGAGCGGCGTCACGCTGACGATCGCACCGGGTGCTGACGGCGTGACGGCCCCGACGCCGCTCCTTCCTTGCCGACCCGCCGCCGAGGTCGCTGGGGGGACCCGGCAGCGGGCGCGTGTCGACGACCCGGTTCTGCCCACGGGCAGAACCTCCCCCGTTCGCCGATACGACAGGGAGGCTATCGGGCCGGACGATAAGAAATCGATAAGCGCCGTTCAGGCTGGTCAGCGCTCTGCGACCGGGGTTGCGTCAGGCAACTCGGCGAGGCGGCGTTCGGCCTCGAAACGCTCCGGCACGCCCATCCGTCGGAAGATCGCCAACGCCCGCTCCCAGTGCCGCCGGGCCTCGACGGGGTCCGTGCGGACGAAGTGTTCGGCCAGCCCGGCCAGGGCTCGGCCCTGCTCGTGCGGGTGCGCGATCCGAGTAGCCAACCGCAACGCCTCCTGGTGCACCTCGAACGCCTCGTCAGCCCGGCCCTGCGCCAGCAGGGTCCGCCCGAGTTCGTTCAGCGCGGCCGCCTCGACGTGTCGCTCTCCCGAACCGATCGCCAACTTCTGGGCCAACTCATGCTCCTGCTGGGCCTCCACCAGCCGACCGAGACCGCGATAGGCGATCCCGAGGTCGTTGCGCACCTCGGCCTCGGCATACCGGTGGCCGGTGCGGTCGCGTAGCGCCAACGAGGCCAGCAGAATGCGGATCGCCTGCGGAAGGTCGCCCATCCGGACCCGCACGGCGCCGATATGGCTGAGGGCGTTGAGTGTGTGGAAGACGTCGGAGTTCGTCCGGGCCCACGCCAGGTGCAGGCGGTGTATCCGGAGCGCCTCCTCGTAGCGACCCAGTGAGGTGAGTGCCATGCCGAGGTTCGGCAGCGCCATCGGCACCTTGGCTTTGCCGTATCCCTTGTAGTCACGCAAGCGCTCAAAACCGACCCTCACCGCTCCAGTCAGGTTGCCGCTCCAGTAGTAGACAGCAGCGAGGTTGGCGCGGTACCGCGCGGTTCTGAGCACGTCCCGCGAGTCTTTGGAGAGGGCGACAGCGCGGGTCAGATGGTGCAGCGCTTCCCGGTTGTCGCCAGTCCGGATATATCCGGAAGCGAGGTAGTTGTTCACCAATGCCGCTGCATCGACGTCCCCGGATGCGTCCGCTGCCGTCAGCGCGTGCCGGTGGGTCGTGATGATGTCCTCGAAGTATCCGCGGATGTAACAGAATCGCCAGAGGGCACGGGCCAGCCGCCACGAATGCTCGTGGAAGCCCTCATCGAGCGCTGCCCTCACCATCGTTACCAGGTCCGTCCGCTCCGCTTCCAACCAGTCAGCGGTGGGCTCCCCGATCGCGTCGACCAACTCGGGTCGCCCGAACGGGAGATGTGTGACGCGAGATTCCAGGTCGTTGAGCTCCAGCGTCTTAGCGACCCTCAGTGCTACCTCCAGAGTGAAGTCGAGCAGGTGAGCCAGCCCTGCCTTTCGGTCGCTCGCGGAGTCGGTACGCGAACACAGCTCGATGGAGTACTGCCGCATGAGGTCGTGCAGTCGATATCGCGTCGAGTCCAGGTCCTCCACCAGATTCCGGTCGACAAGGTCGTCGAGCGCCGCACGAGCCTCCGCGATCGGCAGCCCGGTCAGCGCGGCGACCGCCGGCGCGCTGAAGCGGCTACCGGGATACAGACCCAGAAACCGGAAGACACGCTTGGTCGAACTGGTAAGCGGCTCATAGGAAGCGGCGAAGGCACCGGTGACGGTGCTCTCCTCCTGAGCCAGATGGTGCAGCGCTGGAGCATCGCCAGCCATCTGCTCGGCAAGGTCCGCCAACCGCCAGCCGCGCCGGTGCGCCAGCCGCGCACCGGCCAGCCGGATCCCCAGTGGGAGGTACCCGCACCGACGCACCACCTCGGCGGCTGCCTCCGGTTCGGCCTCAACCCTTTCCCGACCGATGCTCAGGCTGAGGAGATCCACGCTCTCCTGTGGGTTCAGGAGCGGCAGCGTCTGCGAGGGCCCGACGTCCAGGTGGGACAGACGCCGCCGCGAGGTAACCAGCACGACGGTGGTCGGCTCGGCCGGCAGCAGGGGCATGATCTGCTCGCTGCTCGCCGCGTTGTCCAGCACCACCACCGACCTCCGGCGGGCCAGTTCCTGTCGCCACAACTCCACCCTGTCGTCGAACTCCACCGGTACACGACCAGCAGGAACGCCCAGCTGTCGAAGCAGGGTGACCAGGGCACTCGCTGGCTCGACCAGGTGCTTCTCCCCGTGCCCGCACAGGTCGATGAAGAGCGCGCCGTCCGGGTACCGATCGGACAGCCGGCGGGCCAGGTGCACGGCGAGGGTCGTCTTGCCGCTACCCGCCATGCCATCGATGATGTGCACGGCCGGCACCCGTTCCTCGACCCGCCAGGTCTCCGCCAGCAGCCGCGACACCACGTCCTCTCTGCCGACGAAGTCGGTGACCGCCCGGGGGAGGTGATCCACCGGTTCAGGCCGAGGGGCCCCTTCGGGGATCAGGACACTGCCTGGCGAGGCTGCCTTCGAAACACGGCGGGCGCTCTGGCCAGCCGGACGAGGTACGGCGTGCTTCCCCGGTCGCTGGGATGGCACCGCCGAGACGATAGTGCGGTAGAAAGCCTGAAGGTCGGAACCCGGGAGGACGCCGAGCTCGGCCATCAGCTTCGTCCGAACCTCGTCGTACGTGACGAGCGCACCCGCGTGGTCGCCTCGCTCGTGCAGCGCCCGAGCGAGAAGGGCGTACGCCGGTTCCCGGAGGGGATGACGGGCGATGGCCTCCCGCAACAGGGGGATCGCGAGGTCGCTCCGCCCCACTCTGAGCTGCGCGTCAGCAAGGAGTTCCACGGCCAGCAGATGTTCCTCCTCGGCGGCTACCACGCGTGCGCCGAGCACGGGCCCGAGCGACATGCCGGCGAGCATCGGTCCCCGCCAGCGCGCCACGGCCGACCTCAACCGTGCCAGGGCCCGGTCCATATGGCCGGCCATCAGGGCTTCGCGGCCCGCAGCGAACTCCATCTCGAAACGGAACACGTCGATAGCTTCGGGTTCCAGGGTGAACTGGTAGCCGCTTTGCTGTCTGACGATGACGCCCCGACCAGACTCGAAGGTCTCGAAGGTTCGGCGCAGGTTGGCGGCGTAGGTCCGTACGTTCGGCACCGCGGAGCGCGGCGGGCTGTCTGGCCACAGCTCGTCGACCAGGTCGTTGACTGTCACCAGTTGCCCGGGTTGGACCGCGAGCATCGCGAAGACGGCCTGCTGTTTAGGCGTACCCAGGTGCAGCTTGCGACCGAGCAGGTGCACTGAGAGGCCGCCCAGAAGTTGAATGTCCACCCGTCCCCCTGCCCCAGCGGGGTATTCAGCCGATCACGCCCCGAAGCTTACGGGCACCGGATGTAACGCCCGACGCCAATCAAGCCGCCGACGCGAACGCTCTTGCGGCCGCCCGGTGCAACAGGCCCGACGAGTGCAATGCGAACATTGCAAGAACCATATGTTGCCTCAACGTTCTCAACTCCTGCCGCATCACGGAAAGAAGGAGCGAAAGCCGCAGTCGATGAAGGGGACTCCTACCGGAAGCTGGCCGGCGGTCGACCGAATCGGCGGATGAGTTGCGGCATCAAAGCACCCACACTGAGGGCGCGGTCTAATCAGTCACCACGGCTCGCGACATTCCGCGACGGACCGGATGCAACAGGCGAGCATCCCAGCGCTCTCCGCACCGGAACGCAAACAGAATGTCACTTATGCCCACAGGATTAACTAATGTTGAGGATAACGACATTTATCATCCCTAACTAGGGCCAACCCCATTTAAGCTCCATTCGTAGAGAGTCGGCTCCAACAGAGCCCGACAACCGCACGAAGGAGGGGGTGGGGTGAAATGCGCGGAAACGAGTGGGGCTGACATCGGTGCAGGACTTCTGCATCGCCCGGCGATATGGTTGCGAGCACGACAGGCGAGGTAATCCAGGAGTTGCGTGGCCTCTTCACAACGACGCGATGACGGGACCGATCGACGGCTACGGCTGATCGTCGGTCTCCTCGTCGTTGCTGCCACGATCGTTGCGCTCGCCTCCCTGAGACTGACCTTCCCTGCGGCCGAGGCTCCGACACCCGACGGAGCAACCCTGGTAACGCTGACCGCGATGATCGCCTTGGGCGCGTTCGTCAAGACGCGCGTACGTGTCCGATCCACGGTGCACCTGATCAGTTGGAGCGAGGCCGCGATCGTCATTGCGGCTGCCATTGCTCCCCTTCCATGGGTGGTGCTCTGCACCTGCATCGGGATCACCATCGCCTCGGTTCGCCTACCACCGATCAAGCTGACCTTCGGCGTCGGCAAGAACATCCTCGTCGCGGCCGGAGCAGGCATTGCCTTCGCACTGCTCGGTTGGACCTGGCCGGCCATGCATGCCCCGCAGTTGGTGGGGATCCTGTCGGTGGCGTACCTCCTCGCCGCCTTCCTTGACGAGGTGCTGGCGATCCCCGTGATCGCGCTCGCCTCCGGCACCAGAATCTCGACTCAGTTCCGCAGCAACCTGGATCTTCGCCTGGCTGGCTACGCGGTCCGTTTCGTGGTGGCGGCCCTGACCCTGCTCACCCTCCAGATGGACCCCCGGCTACTGCTCGCCGTCCCACCCCTGGTCCTGAGCCTGCACCTGGCCTACTCCGCACGCATCCGAGGCCGCACCGAACAGCAGGCGTGGCAGCGGCTGGCCCGCACCACCGACGCGCTCAACGTGGTCGACCTGGACAACGTCCTCACCACCGCAGTTACCCAGGCCGCCGAGTTGTTCTCCGCCGACGAGGTCGAGATCGAGCTGCGCGAGGGCGGCCGCACCGTACGCGGCGGCACCGGCGGCATCACCTTCGACGGCCCGACCGGCACGCCCACCGACGTGGCAGGCACTGTCGTCCCCGCGCCGCTGGAAGGCCACGACCGGACAGTCGACGTCGGCATGCTCCGACTGCGCTTCCGCGGCCCGGTGCGGCTCTCCGAGCGGGAGCAGTACACCCTGCGCACCTTCGCCTCCGCGCTCTGCACGGCCGTGCGCAACGCCCAGGCGTACGCCGAACTGGCCCGGGTCGCCGACGAGCACGCGTACGCGGCCTCGCACGACGCGCTGACCGGCCTGGCCAACCGCCGGCACCTCCTCGACGAGGGCACCGAGCAGCTGAGCACCCGCCGCGCCGACGGGGTGACGGCGCTGGTGCTGATCGACCTCAACCACTTCAAGGAGGTCAACGACACGCTCGGGCACGCCGCCGGTGACCAGGTGCTGGTGCAGGTGGCAGACCGGTTGCGGGGCGCGGCTCAGGCGACCGACCTGGTGGCCCGCCTCGGGGGCGACGAGTTCGCCGTACTCCTGCGCGGCCTGCCGGCCCCGGCGGTGGCGGCGCACCGGGCCGAGACGCTGCTCGCCGCGCTGCACGAGCCGTTCGACCTGGACGGCATGCGAATCAGCGTCGAGGCCAGCGGCGGCATCTCCGGCGCCCCGTCCAACGGCGGCATGGCCGAGCTGCTACGCCGCGCCGACGTGGCCATGTACCAGGCGAAGCGGGCCGGGCAGCGGATCGCCACGTACGCCCCGACCCGGGACACCGCCGACCTGGGCCGCCTCACCCTCGGCGGTGACCTGCCCCGCGCGGTCGCCGACCACGAGTTCGTCGTCAACTTCCAACCGATAGTCGACCTGGGCACCGGCGAGGTGACCAGCGCGGAGGCGCTGGCCCGCTGGCACCACCCGACCCACGGCATGATCGACCCGCTGCGGTTCCTGGAGGCGGTGGAACGCTCGGGCCTGCTACCGGCCTTCGCCGAGGCGATCCTCGACCAGGCGCTGCTCGCGGCGGTGAGTTGGCGCGACGCCGGCTTCGACGTACCGGTCGCTGTCAACGTATCCCCACGCAGCCTGCTCGACGCGCGGTTCCCCGGCTCGGTGCTGGCCCGCCTCAGAGCCCACGACCTCCCACCGGACCGGCTGGTCCTGGAGCTGACCGAGACGCTGACCCTCAGCCAACTCGACGTGGTCGACCGGGTGCTCAGCCGGCTACGCGACGAGGGCGTCCGGTTGGCGTTGGACGACTTCGGCACCGGCTACTCCTCGCTCTCGCTGCTCTCCCGGATCCCGGTACACGAGCTGAAGATCGACCGGAGTTTCGTGACGACGATGGAGAGTTCGGCGGAGGCCGCCGCCGTCATCCGTTCCACCCTCGACCTGGGCCGCAGCCTCGACCTGGACGTGGTGGCCGAGGGCGTGGAGAGCGAACCGCAGCGGCGGGCCCTCTGGGAGTTGGGCTGCGTCGCCGGCCAGGGGCACCTGTTCGCCCGCCCGATGCCGTCCGGCACCCTGCTCGCGGCGATGCAGCGCGGCTCGGGCGGCCGACCGGGCACCCTAGCCGCGCCGCTGCACGACACCGGAGCGGTGATCCGGCTGAGCCAGAACCGCCGCCAGGCCGGCCGCTCCAAGCCCGACCGCCTGCCACACCTGCCCGCCTGAGCAGGCATCGCCCCGCTGGGCGGGCAGCCCGGTCTGCCAGACTGTCGCGCGTGATCGTCGACGACCCGACCGCCCACCGCAGTCGCTGGCACTGGCGCACGCTCGACAACGCCGCCGACGGACTCGCCCTCGACCTGGGCCTCTACGCCGTGTCGGCCACCTTCGCCGCGATCACCGCCGTCACGTCCACCCTGCTGCCGCACCGCGCCTGGGGCGCGGTCGCCGCCGTCGGCTACCTGCTCGCAACGCTGACGGTGATCGCCCAACTTCTGCTGCGTCGACGCTCTCCAACCTCCCGGCTGACCGGCCTGCCGGCCCGCTGGACGGTCACCGGTCTCGCCTGGGCCACCACCACACTGCTGCCCCTGGCCTGGCAGAGCATCGACCGGGCCGGCGGGCGCACCGACCGGGCCCAGGAGGAGGTGCTGGTCGTGGAGCAGGCCGGCACCCGCCTCCTGGAACACGGCACGCCCTACCTCGGACCCGACGCCATCGCCGCCCTCCCACCCGGCGAGCAACTGATGGGCTACACCCCGTACCAGCCCGGCATGGCGATGTTCGGCCTGCCCAGAGCACTGCTCGACACCTGGTGGACCGACTCCCGGGTCTGGTTCGCGGTGGGCACCGCGCTGGCGCTCGCAGTGGCAGTGGCCGCCCTGCCCAGAACACCGGCCACCACCGGCCAGGCCACCATTGCCGCGACCCGCCGCCGGGACGCCGCAGTGCTGCGCGGCGTGCAGGCCGCCACCGTACTGCCGATCTGCGCCCTCACCCTCGCCACCGGCGGCGACGACCTACCCGTACTCGCGCTCTGCCTGCTGGCCCTTGCGTTCGCCGCCGCCGAGCGACCCGGCCGGGCCGGCCTCGTGGTCGGACTCGCCGGCGCGCTGAAGCTGTTCGCCTGGCCGGTCGCCCTCGTCCTGATCGTCTGGGGCCTGACCCGACGCTCCGGAACCCGAGTCGCCGTCGGCGCGATCGGACTGCCCATGGCCGCACTAGTGCCGGCGCTGCTGGTCGACCGCGACGCCCTCACCGAGAACGTGCTGCGCTTCCCCCTCGGCCACGGGCTGGTCACCAGCCCCGCGCAGTCCCCGTTCCCCGGCTACCTGATCGCCAACGCGCTACCCGCCGGCCGGCTGATCGCCGCCGGGCTGCTGGTCGCCGCTGGAGTGGCCATCGCCGTCCGGCTCGCCCGCCGCCCGCCCCGCACCGCCGTCGCCACCGCGCTGATCTGCGGGTACGGGCTGCTCGCCGCCATCGCCCTGATGCCCTCGACCCGCTTCGGCTACCTCCTGTACCCGCTGGCCCTGCTGACCTGGGCTCCCGCCCTGCACCGCCCGGGCGACACACCGACCGCCGCGATTGCCGATAAGCGGTCCGGTCGGACCACTTCGGCGTAACTTCCGAGCGGAACAGCGCGTCAGGGCGTAAACCTGAACACATGACCACGTACCGCGACCGGGCCGACGCCGGCCGGGTGCTCTCCGAACGGCTCACCGCGCTCATCGGCGAACCGGACGTCGTCGTCCTGGGCCTCGTCCGTGGCGGCGTGCCGGTCGCCCGGATCGTCGCCGAACGCCTCGGCGCACCACTGGACGTACTGGTCGTCCGCAAGCTCGGCATGCCGTGGGCCCGGGAGGTCGCCTTCGGCGCCCTCGGGCCGGGCGGTGTCCAGGTGCTCAACGACGCGGTGGCCAGCAGACTCAGCAGCGACGACATCGCCGAGGTCCGCCATCGGGAGCAGGCCGAACTGGAGCGCCGGGAACGGCTCTACCGGGGCGACCGCCCACAACTGGACCTCACCGGGCGGACAGCCGTGATCGTCGACGACGGCCTCGCCACCGGCGCAACCGCCCGCGTCGCCGTCGAGGTCGTCCGCCAACTCGGCGCACACCGCGTCGTGGTGGCGGTCCCGGTCGGGGCGCAGGAGGCGTACGAACTGCTCGCCGCCGAGGCCGACCAGGTCATCTGCGCGCAACGCCCGGCGGACTTCGGCGCGGTCAGCGTCTACTACGACGATTTCCACGAAGTGTCCGACGAAGAAGTCACCGAGGCGCTCACAGCAACTGCATAGGTCCACCAGGTACCGTCGGGCGATGAGTAGCCTCACCTGTCCCAAGTGTCACGGAGAAATGCGCCAGTACGAGCGCAGCGGCGTCGTCATCGACCAGTGCGGGGAGTGCCGAGGCATCTTCCTGGACCGCGGCGAGCTGGAGAAGCTGTTCGAGGCGGAGGCCAACTGGAGCCGCCAACAGACCGGCGGCGCGCCAGGGCAGCCCGCGCAGCAGCCGGCCGGCTACCCGCCCCCGCCGCCCCCGCCGCACCAGCCCGGTTACGGCGCCGTCCCGCCGCCGCCCCCGCCCGCCCACGGCTACCCGCCGCAGCCGGCCTACGGCCACCAGCAGCAGCACCACGGCTACCACGGTCACTACCGGCAGAAGAAGCGCAAGGGCTTCCTCGACGAGATGTTCGGCTGATCCCAGGCCGACCTCCCGCCCGGGTCGATCACGCGTCGGCCCGGGCACACCATCCGGGCCATTGATCGTTGGCGGGCGCGATGCTTCATGCGAGGCTGAATCGCATGACCGCGATCCGACCGGACGAGGCGCTGGCCCAGGCGTACGACGGCATCACCGCGGTGGTCGGTCGCCTGGACGATGCCGGCCTGCAACGAGCCACCCGCTGCCGGGGCTGGCTCATCGCCGACCTGCTCCTGCACGTGCTCGGCGACGCCCAGCGGGCACTCGTCGCACTGGCCAGCCCCGTCGACGGTCCCGCCGATGTCGACGACGTGAGCTACTGGCGTGACTTTCCCGGCAGCGACGACAAGGCCGCCCGGCACGCCTGGTGGGTCCGCCGATCGGCTGCCGCCTTCGACCGCCCGACCGGGATCGTCGCGCTCTGGCGGGACACCGCCCCGGCGGCGGTCCGCGCCGCCGCGTCAGCCAACCCCGAGGGGTACGTGACCACCCAGGGACACGTGCTACGCGTGCCGGACTTCCTCGCCACCCTGACCACCGAGGCCGCGGTCCACCACCTGGACCTGACGCTGGAACTGCCCGACGCGCCGCCGCCCGGCCCACTGGCGGTACGCGTCGCGGTGGCGACAATGGACGGCCTGCTCAGCGACGACACCGTTCGACCCAGCGCCTGGGACGACAACGACTTCCTGCTGAAGGCCACCGGGCGCGTACCGCTGACCGACCGGGACCGGCTGGAACTGGGTGAGTCGGCGGGCTGGTTCCCACTGCTCGGCTGACCGGCGACCGTTCCTACTGAGAGAAACAAGATCAAGCCGAAGGCACTATCGACTGCCGAGCATTTTCTCTGCGATCTCGGCTTTCCGCGCCAACGCGACGGTCGCTTCCGCGTACAGCATCGCCACTATTTTCTCGGCAGGCGCGCAGGTTGTGCCGATCGTGTAGATCGTCTTGCGCGGGCGAACAGAAAGACCATTTATATCGTTGCTCTTCAGGAAGGCCGCAAACGAATCGAGTAGGCGCTTGCTGCCCACCAACCTAAACTGAGAGAACGTCGATTGACTAGGATTTGGTCGGCGGTATTGACCGATTGAGCCATCGCCGTCGACGACACCGCGCCAGAAGTCGCGTGATTCGGTCAGCCGCTCGTCGAGCGGTCCGTCATACCTCCCCAGCGCCATCATGCGCTCTGCAAGGCGGGTCGAGCGCACCGAGAACTGGCATGAGCCGTGTGTGGGACTTGGTGCCGAGATGCTACTGGTCGAACCCAGGAAGGTTCGCAGCGATACAAGGTGTTCGCGGTCCCGCCGGGCAAGCCCAACGGAGACCTGCGGGAGATGGCCCGTCCGGTAGGTCACACACCCGTCGGCGAAGAGAAACCCCAGCCAGTAGCAGGCTTCTGGTGTCAACAGGTCGAACGCGTCGTGCCGAAGCGTGTGAACGGTCCTCCGGAGGGCAACGCCACGGCGGACCAACAAGCCGCGCATCCCTGGCTCCGTGAACCCAAAGTTCTTCGCCACCTCGGCTATGGACCGACCTTCGGCGTATTGTCTGACCGCCTCTGCGCGTTCCGGTTCGGCCAACTTCGCCCTCGACCGAGCGGGTACGCCTCGCCTTTTCAGTAGGCCACGGACAGCCTGCCTGCTGATGCCATACGAGTTTGCAATTCGAGTTAGGCTTTCGCCCGTCTGCGCACGTTCAACGGCCGCCTCGATTTGCGCCGCCGAAAGGCGAAAACCCGTATCGCTCATCCGATGGCCATGTCCACGAATCTCGATAGATGCAATTGGGCCGCAACGGTCACGGTATCGGTGGGGCCATTTCGATGCTTAGCAATTATAAAATCCGCCTCCCCGGCCCGCGGCGACTCCTTGTCGTAGTAGTCGTCGCGATGCAGAAGGATGACAACATCGGCATCTTGCTCAATTGATCCTGATTCACGCAGATCGGACAGCTGAGGTCGCTTGTCGGTGCGCTGCTCGGGGCCACGGTTCAGCTGGCTGACCGCGATCACCGGGCACTCGACCTCCTTGGCCAACAGCTTGAGGCCACGGGACAGGTCCGCGACCTCCTGCTGACGACTCTCGGTGCGCTTCGGTGAGGTCATCAGCTGGAGATAGTCGACCACGATCATCTTGAGGTCGTGCCGCTGCTTGAGCCGCCGAGCCTTGGCCCGGATCTCCATCAGGTTCATGCTCGGCGTGTCGTCGACGAAGAGCGGCGCCTCGCTGATCTCACCCATGCACCGGGCCAGCTTGGTCCAGTCGTCGTCGGAGAGCTGACCGCTGCGCAGCACGTGCAGTGGCACCCGCGCCTCGGCGGAGAGCAGCCGCATGACGATCTCGACCTTGCTCATTTCCAGCGAGAAGATGGCTGCCGCCTGATTGGCACGAATAGCGGCATTTCGGGCAAAGTCCATACTAGCGGTCGATTTGCCCAAACCCGGCCTGCCGGCCACGATGATCAACTGCCCGGCGTGCAGGCCGTTGAGCAGTCGGTCCAGGTCGCTGAAGCCGGTCGGCACGCCGGTCATCATGCCGCCGGTGGCCCCCACCGCCTCGATCTCGTCCAGGGTCGGCTGCAACATGTCGGCCAGGATCGCGAAGTCCTCGCTGACCCGCCGCTCGGTGACGTCGTACACGGCCTGCTGGGCGAGGTCGACGACGTCGTCCACGTCGCGGCTGCCGCCGCTGGCGGTGCCGTAGCCCAGCTGCACGATCTTCGTGCCGGCCTCGACCAGTCGGCGCAGCACGGCCCGCTCGCTGACGATGCGGGCGTAGTACGCCGCGTTGGCGGCGGTGGGCACGCTGGCGATGAGCGTGTGCAGGTACGGCGCGCCACCGATGCGTACCAGGTCCCCGGAGTCGGCGAGCGCCGCCGCGACAGTGATCGAGTCGGCCGGCTCACCCCGGCCGTAGATGTCGAGGATGATGTCGAAGATGGTGGCGTGCACCGGCCGGTAGAAGTCGTTGGTCTTGAGGATCTCGACGACGTCGGCGATGGCGTCCTTGGAGAGCAGCATGCCGCCGAGGACGCACTGCTCGGCCGCGACGTCCTGGGGCGGGGTCTTGTCGAACTGGCCGTCGCGCTGCGCGGGTGGCTGGCCTCCGCCGGAGCGTGGCTCTGCCCGCATGTCGTCGGTGACCGACACGGGTCCCCCTCCACTGCACCGGTTCCAACCCCAGCTCTATCGCTGGGGTACGACACTTCTCCTCCGACCGGGCCGGTCGATCGGGGGCCATCGCCGGCGGTCGAGGGCCAACCATACGGACCCCGAGGTCAGAGACTCAACAACGCCGGTGGACGAGCCTCGGGACAACCTGTGGATCCCGGTGGACAGCATGTGCGCAGCGTGTGCACAGCCTGTGGATAACCATTGGGGAATTCTCGGCCATAAGTCGTTGACCTGCGAAGACATGCTCCCCAGCCTGTGGAGGAGAATATTTCGGTCGGGCCTGTGACACGATCGTCCCGTACTATCTCCAGCGAACGGCTACACCTGGACAGCGGATTCCGCTTTCGGTTCAGAAGGGTCACACTCCGGCCGTGAATTACCGGGACTGGGGACGCGGCGATGGCAGCCCGCGCGAGCGCCAGCCAACCGCCTCGTGGGGTGACCGCGCGGCGTCTGTTCCGGTTGATCCCTACGACGAGGACGGGCGCTACCGCACCTCGAGCCGGCGGCGTGCACTGGACCGCGGCCAGGACGAGCCTGTCGACGCCTACCTGCCCCGGTGGGCGCTGGAGTCAGGGGTCCGGCACGCGGACGGCGGTGGCCGGCACGCGGCACCGGACGACGACGAGGACGAGCCCGAGCGGCCGGTCTCGGGGGCAGGCCGACGGTCTGCCGAGTCGTCGAGTGGTCGGCGGCGCGGCAGCGAGCCGCGCCGACGGGAGCAGGCAGCGATCGGCCCGGCGCCAGACTCGGACCACACCCGCGAGTGGACGCTCGACCGGCCGCAGGACCAGGGGTACGCCGGCCGTCGACGCGCCGACGCCGGGGAGGACGAGCCGGTCTCTGGCTCTGTTTCGGACCGGCGGCCCCGCCGCGCGCCCGTTGGCCGTCCGCAGGTGATCTGGTCGGGCGGCGAGCCCGAGTCAACTCCTGGCGAGCAGGTGCCGGAGCAGGAGCCGAGCCGTCCCAGCCGGCGTAGCCGCCGTGCGGCGGAGGAGTCCTGGTCCCGTCCGGCGGCCGACCCGTGGGCCCGCGGATCGGACCAGGCGGTGGAGCCCGAACCGTCGTACCCGCCTGCTGTGGACCCGTGGGACGCCTCTGGCGTGCACGCGTGGCCGCCGACGGCCGGCGCGGACGGCGGGGATCTGAGCGGGCAGTGGTCGGCGGTGGAGAGCGTCGGTGGCTGGGAACGGTCGGACCGCACCGGCCAGTGGGAGCGGTCCGCGATCGAGGACGACCAGTGGGACCGTACGCTGGCGCCGCGCTCCGATCGCTCGGTGGCGGCCGAGGGGTGGCCGAGTCGGGAAGACGGGTTCTGGTCCGGCACTCGGTTGGCTGATGACGACCCGCGTTGGATGGATCCGACGACGTCGGCGCCGCGGTCTCCGGTGGTGGGATACACCGCCCCACGGCCGCGCAGCGCTCCTGCGCCGCGTACTGGCGCGCCGCGTGCGGGTACGCCGCGGCGTCGGGCGGAGGGGCCGGCGGTGGGAACGGCGTCGGTACGTCGGCGGGTCGAGTCGGCGGCCACGGGTGCCTGGGCGAGGCGTCTGGAGGACGACCTGCTGGATCCGGATCCGGGTGGGTCCGTCCGGCCTCTGCTGTACACGGCGGCCTGTTACCTGGTGCCGGCGATGCTGATCTTCGTTTGGCTGTTGACGTTGGACAGCCAGGCGCCGGCTGGTTGTGTGACCGACATCAGCGGTGGCGGGTGTGAGTCCGCCCGGTCGCGCGCGCTGGAGTCACTGGTGGCCGGTTCGCCGCGCTTCGGTTTGGCTCTGGTGAGCAGTTTGGTGGTGGCGGCGCTACTGCGGCGGGTGGGTACGACGTGGCGCTCGGCGACCATCGCTGTTGCCGCCGCGGTGGTGGGCGGTGGCCTCTCCACTGTGCTGATCAGCGCGGTGACGGGCCAGCCCATCGGGTGACCGCGGTTTTGTCGCGGTCGGGGGGCAGCTTCACCGAGGGTGTGGACGACGCGTACCCGTCGGCGGGCCCGGGCGGTGCCGGGTCGGACCACGTACGCACGAGGGCCCGCACCGAGCGATCGGTGCGGGCCCTCGTGGTGGTGTTGCGGACGTCAGCCCTGAACGACGTTCAGGTTGAACGACGCTGTCACCTCGGGGTGCAGCTTGATCTTCACCGGGTAGGCGCCGATCGACTTGATGTGACCGGGCACCTCCAGCCGGCGACGATCGAGGACCGGGCCGCTGGCGGCCTTGACGGCGTCGACGATCTCGGCCGGAGTGACCGAGCCGAAGAGCCGTCCGCCGTCGCCGGCGCGGACCTTCAGGTTGACCTTGAGACCCTCGAGCTGAGCCTTGACCTCGTTGGCGTGGTCGAGGTCGCGGATCTCGCGGGCCCCACGGGCCCGCTTGATGACCGTGACCTGCTTTTCCGCGCCCTTGGTCCAGACGATCGCGAAGCCCTGCGGCAGCAGGTAGTTACGGCCGTAGCCGTTCTTGACCTCGACGATGTCGCCCGGGGCACCGAGGCCGGACACTTCCTGAGTCAGGATGATCTTCATATCGGTGCCTCCTCTCAGCGGGTGGTGGCCGTGTACGGCAGGAGCGCCATCTCACGGGCGTTCTTGACCGCACGGGCGATCTGCCGCTGCTGCTGCGAGGTCACGCCGGTCACCCGACGAGCGCGGATCTTGCCGCGATCGGAGATGAACTTGCGCAGCAGCGCGGTGTCCTTGTAATCGATGTAGGCGATCCCGTCCTTGTCGAGCGGGTTCACCTTCTTCTTCGGCTTGCGCAGTGCCGCAGCCTTGGCCGTTGCACGTGCTCCTGGTTTGCGATCGCGAGCGCTAGGCGCCATTAGAACGGTGGCTCCTCGTCAAAATTGGCGCCCGAACCGGCACGCGCGGGAGAGGGTGCAGCTGAAGCCCAGGGGTCGTCGAAGTTTCCTCCGCCGCCACCCTGGTTGCCACCGCCACCGCCGCCACCGAAGCCGCCGCCACCGCCGCCGGAGCGGGACATCTTCTGCACCTTCGCCGTGGCGTAGCGCAGCGACGGGCCGATCTCGTCGACCTCAAGCTCGATGACAGTGCGCTTCTCACCCTCGCGGGTCTCGTACGACCGCTGACGCAGCCGGCCCGACACGATCACCCGGGCGCCACGCTGCAGCGACTCGGCGACGTGCTCGGCGGCCTGCCGCCACACGGTGCATGCGAGGAACAGCGGCTCGCCGTCCTTCCATTCGTTCGACGCCTTGTCCATGAAACGCGGCGTCGAAGCGACTCGGAACTTGGCGACCGCAGCCCCGGAGGGGGTGAACCGCAACTCGGGGTCATCGGTCAGATTGCCGATGACCGTGATGGTGGTGTCTCCTGCCATGACCATCTCCTCGCGCACTCAGCGTCTCGTCGTACAGGCTCGCAGAGCCGTACGACAGAGTCGCGGAGGCTGATCCGGACGAACCGGGGTTGGATGCTCTAGCGCATTTCCGGTCGGATGACCTTGGTGCGCAGCACGGACTCGTTGAGCCGGAGCTGACGGTCCAGCTCGGCCACCGCAGCAGGCGTAGCCTGCAGGTCGATGACGGCGTAGATGCCTTCGGCCTTTTTGTTGATCTCGTACGCGAGGCGCCTGCGGCCCCACACGTCGGTCTTCTCAACCGAGCCACCCGCGGTCCGAATCACGTTCAGGTACGTGTCGAGCGACGGTGCGACGGTGCGCTCCTCGAGGCTGGAGTCGAGGATGACCATTAGTTCGTAGTGACGCAAGACGTGCTCACCTCCTGTGGGCTAAGCGGCCACGGTCCTTCCGTGGCAGGAGGTCTTGTGTCGCTGCCCGCACGCGCCGAGGGAACCCGGCCGGACGCGGACAACCTGACCAGGATACCCGGTCCCAACGATCATGCCCGGGGTGGTCGGGTCCGCGCCCGGACGTGCCGACGGGGGCCCACCGTCCGACCGTCAACTGGTCGGTGGTGGGCCCCCGTCTACGAGGCCGCGGGGCGTCCGGTCCGCATTCCTTGGGTGGGACCTGGGGAGGAACGACCACACCGATGAGGTTGGACCGAAGACGCCCCGCGGAGCTTTATCGTGTTGTTATCTGACGATACAACAGCACTCGTACCTTGTCGGGGGGAAAAGCACAATTTTCCGAGATTCGTGGTCGCTCGGTATCCGTGTGCGATGGGGTCGCCCCCGCTGCGCCGGGCCGCGCCGCGGGGGTGACCTCGCTGTCGGCCGTCGACCGCCGGTCGCCGTGTGCGACGCTCGCGCCGCTGGCGGCACCGGGATGCTGATCGCCGGTTCACACCCATCAACGACCGTCGGTCCCTCCGGTGACGCGACACCGCCCCGGCCGTCGCTCCGCCGGTCGGGGGCTCGACGTAGGCTCGCTCGCATGCGTATCGGAGCCCACGTCGACTCGACCGACCCGCTGGCGGAGGCGGCCGCCCGGTCCGCCGAGACCGTGCAGTTCTTCCTCGCCGACCCACAGGGTTGGAAGGCGCCCAAGCCTCGCGAAGATGCCCAGCGGCTGCGCGAGGCCGAGGTCGACCTCTACGTGCACGCGCCCTACGTCATCAACGTGGCCACGCTCAACAACCGCATCCGGATCCCGAGCCGCAAGCTCCTGCTCGGGCACGCCAACGCCGCCGCCGCCATCGGCGCCAAGGGCCTGATCGTCCACGGTGGGCACGTCAACGCCGGCGACGACCTGGCCGTCGGCTTCGACAACTGGCGCAAGACCTTCGCGTACGCGGCGGACTCCGGCGGCTTCGGCGTACCGGTCCTGATCGAGAACACCGCTGGCGGCGACAACGCCTGTGCCCGACGGCTGGACGCGCTCGCCCGACTCTGGGACGCCATCGGTGACTACGAGGTCGGCTTCTGCCTGGACACCTGCCACGCACACGCGGGCGGCGAGGAACTGCTCGGCGTGGTCGACCGGGTCAAGGCGATCACCGGGCGGATCGACCTGGTGCACGCCAACAACTCCAAGGGCGCCTTCAACTCCGGCCAGGACCGTCACGACAATCTGGGCGGCGGGACGATCGACCCGGAACTGGTGGTGGCGGTGATCCGGGCGGCCGGCGCGCCGGTGGTCGTCGAGACACCGGGCGGTGTGACCGGCCAGGCCGCCGACATCGACTTTCTGCGTGAACAGCTCGGAGCGGAGAGCTCGGCGGCATGACGAGCGGACAGCCCGGGACCGGCAACGCCCGGCCCACCTCCACCGGCGCGGCCGCCGAGAGTCAACCCGCCACCACGGCCGCAGCCGGCACCCCCACCCAACCGGCTCGGACCTCCGACAAGGCCCCCGCCGGGACCACGGCTACCCAGCCGCCAACTGGCGACGGCGCAGCGACCGGAACCACCCCGGACGGCGATCCCGAGGCCGACCCCACGACGAGCGGTCCCGCCAGGGACGCGACGCGCCCCGGCGACAGGCAGGACGCCGCGGCCATGCAGAGCACTACGACCAACACGCAGAGCACCACGACCAAGCGGAACGCCACGGCCGAGCAGGTTGCCGCCGAGGGCGGCACCGCGGTCAGCGCCAGCACTGCCGAGGGCACCGGCGCATCCAAGGACAGCGACCTGGCCAAGGACAGCGGCACTGTGGATGGCGCGACCAAGGACAGCGGCGCGACCAAGGACAGCGGCGCGACCAAGGACAGCGGCGCGACCAAGGACAGCGGCGCGACCAAGGACAGCGGCGCGACCAAGGACAGCGGCGCGACCAAGGACAGCGGCGCGACCAAGGACAGCAAAACGGCCAAGGACAGCAAAACGGCCAAGGACAGCAAAACGGCCGACGACAGCGAACCGGCCAAGGGC
>NZ_JAKKFH010000025.1 GCF_022230925.1 Micromonospora alfalfae
GCGCGGGACGCGGGCGGTGCGGGGTGCAGGCGCGGGCGGCGCGGAGTTCGGGGCGGGCGTGGGAGGTGCGGGCGAGGTCAGGCGGGGAGGAAGGAGAAGCGGACCTGGCGGGTCGGGTTGTCGCCGTTGGTGTCGACGAGGCAGATCGACTGCCAGGTGCCGAGCGCCAGTCGACCGCCGAGCACCGGCAGCGTGGCGTACGGCGGGATGAACGCCGGCAGCACGTGGTCGCGGCCGTGGCCGGGCGAGCCGTGTCGGTGCCGCCAGCGGTCCTCGGTGGGGAGCAGGTCGTTCACGGCGCTGAGCAGGTCGTCGTCGGACCCCGACCCGGTCTCGATGATCGCCAGGCCGGCGGTGGCGTGCGGCACGAAGACGTGCAGCAGGCCGTCGCCCTCGCCCGAGACGAACTGCTGGGCCTCCGCGGTGATGTCCCGGACGGTCGGCCGGGACCCGGTCTGGACGGTGATCACGTCGCTGCGCATACGTCGCATTCTGCCGCAGGGTGGGGTCAGGAGCTGCCGCCACCGCCACCGGAGTCGCCGCCACCGGACCAGCCGCCGCCGGAGTCACCGCCGGACCAGCCGCCGCCGGAGTCACCGCTGGACCAGCCCCAGCCGGACCAGCCTCCCCCGGAGTCGCCGCTGCCGCCGGCCGGCTCCGTACCGTCGGAGCGGTCGTGGTCGCCGTCGCGCTGGTGGCCGACGTGCCCGCTCCCGGCGTCCCCGGCGGGCATCGGGTAGAAGCCGTACCCGGCGGCGTCCGAGTCCGGACGGCGGCGGCGGCGGCGGCCATCGTGGCCGTTCAGACGGGCTGCGCGGATCGCGTCGCGCAGCAGGCCCGCGCCGAGCACGGCCACCAGGGCGCCCAGGGCCACCAATCCGACCATCGGCAGGTTGCCGGAGGCGAGGCCGACAGCGCCAATGACCAGGCCAACCACCCCGACAACGATCATGCTCGCGGCGACCGCGACACGGCGTCCGTTCATGGCGGTAACGGTAGGAGTAGCGGTCAAACCGGTCGGGTTTCACCGGGTCGTCGCGCTAAGTTACTGGCGAGTACCTGTGTTCAGCATCGCGTCGGGGGGACCTAGACGTGACGACGGGTGCCACCAGGGGGCAGGATGGCGCTAGAGACCTATCCCACACACAACCGAGGGAACGCCTGTGGCTACGGAACGCAAGCGCCCGGTGATCAGCGACGGCCTACCGAGCCAGCTTCCGGACATCGACCCTGAAGAGACCAGCGAATGGGTCGAGTCGCTTGACGGTGTCATCGACGAACGCGGGGCCAAACGCGCCCGCTACGTCATGCTGCGCCTCCTGGAGCGCGCCCGTGAGCGCCAGGTCGGGGTTCCGCCCCTGACCACCACCGATTACATCAACACCATCCCGTCGGAGCGCGAGCCCTGGTTCCCGGGTGACGAGCACGTCGAGCGGAGGATCCGGGCGTACGTCCGGTGGAACGCCGCCATGCTGGTGCACCGGGCTCAGCGCCCGGAGATCGGCGTCGGCGGGCACATCTCCACCTTCGCCAGCTCGGCGTCGCTCTACGAGGTGGGCTTCAACCACTTCTTCCGGGGCAAGAACCACCCGGGCGGTGGCGACCAGATCTACTACCAGGGCCATGCCTCCCCCGGCATGTACGCGCGGGCGTTCCTGGAGGGGCGGCTCAGCGAGCACCAGCTCGACGGGTTCCGCCAGGAGCTGTCGCACCCCGGTGGTGGGCTGCCTTCGTACCCGCACCCTCGGCTGATGCCGGACTTCTGGGAGTTCCCCACCGTCTCGATGGGTCTCGGCGGTCTGAACGCGATCTACCAGGCCCGGTTCAACAGGTACCTGCAGCACCGCGGCATCAAGGACACCTCCCAGCAGCACGTCTGGGCGTTCCTCGGCGACGGCGAGATGGACGAGCCGGAGACGCTGGGCGCCATCGGCGTTGCCGCCCGCGAGGAGCTGGACAACCTCACCTTCGTGATCAACTGCAACCTGCAGCGGCTGGACGGCCCGGTGCGGGGCAACGGCAAGGTCATGCAGGAACTGGAGGCGTTCTTCCGGGGTGCCGGCTGGAACGTGATCAAGGTTGTCTGGGGCCGTGAGTGGGACCCGCTGCTCGCCGCGGACACCGACGGCGCGTTGGTCAACCTGATGAACACCACCACCGACGGCGACTACCAGACCTACAAGGCGGAGTCGGGCGCGTACGTGCGGGAGCACTTCTTCGGCCGCGACGCCCGGACCCGCAAGATGGTCGAGCCGCTCAGCGACGACGAGATCTGGAACCTCAAGCGGGGTGGGCACGACTACCGCAAGCTCTACGCGGCCTACAAGGCGGCCACCGAGCACACCGGTCAGCCCACTGTCATCCTGGCGAAGACGATCAAGGGCTGGACGCTCGGCTCGCACTTCGAGGGCCGCAACGCTACCCACCAGATGAAGAAGCTGACGCTGGAGGATCTGAAGACCTTCCGCGACCGGCTCTACCTGGACATCCCGGACTCGGCGCTGGAGGACAACCCCTACCTGCCGCCGTACTTCCACCCGGGTGAGAAGTCCGACGAGATGGCGTACCTCAAGGAGCGGCGCGAGCAGCTCGGCGGGTACCTGCCGTCCCGGCGGACCAGCACGAAGCGGCTGGCCATCCCCGGCCCGGAGCGGTTCGCCGACATCAAGCGCGGCTCGGGCAAGCAGAAGGTGGCCACCACGCAGGCCTTCGTCCGTCTGCTCAAGGACGTGATGAAGGACAAGGAGTTCGGCAAGCGTTGGGTGCCGATCATCCCGGACGAGGCCCGCACCTTCGGTCTCGACTCGATCTTCCCGACCGCGAAGATCTACTCGCCGCACGGCCAGCGCTACACCTCGGTCGACCGCGAGCTGTTCCTGTCGTACAAGGAGTCGACGACCGGGCAGATCCTGCACGAGGGGATCAACGAGGCCGGTTCGGTGGCCTCGTTCACGGCGGCCGGATCGGCGTACGCCACGCACGACGAGCCGATGATCCCGATGTACATCTTCTACTCGATGTTCGGGTTCCAGCGGACCGCCGACGGGCTGTGGGCCGCGGCCGACCAGATGGCCCGGGGCTTCCTGCTCGGCGCCACAGCGGGTCGGACCACGCTCAACGGTGAGGGCCTTCAGCACGAGGACGGGCACTCGCTGCTGATCGCCGCCACCAACCCGGCGGTGGTCGCGTACGACCCGGCGTTCGCGTACGAGATCGCGCACATCCTGGAGCAGGGTCTGCACCGGATGTACGGGGACGCGCAGGAGAACGTCTTCTACTACCTGACCGTCTACAACGAGCCGACGCTGCAGCCGGCCGAGCCGGCCGACGTGGACGTGGAGGGCCTGCTCAAGGGCATCTACCGCTACTCGCCGGCGCCGCAGGTCGACGGCCCGAAGGCCAACCTGCTCGCCTCGGGCACCGGGATGCAGTGGGCGCTCAAGGCCCAGCAGCTCCTCGCCCAGGACTGGGGGGTGGGCGCCAACGTCTGGTCGGTGACCTCCTGGACCGAGCTGCGCCGCGACGCGGTGGAGACCGAGGAGTACAACCTGCTCAACCCGGGCGCCGAGGCGAAGGTTCCGTACATCCAGCAGAAGCTGGCCGAGGCGGACGGGCCGAAGATCGCGGTCAGCGACTTCATGCGTGCGGTACCGGACCTGATCGCCCGCTGGGTACCCGGCGACTACACGTCGCTCGGCACCGACGGTTTCGGCATGTCGGACACCCGGCACGCGCTGCGCCGGCACTTCCACGTCGACGCGGAGTCGATCGTGGTGGCCACGCTGCGGCAGCTCGCCCGCAGCGGCGCGGTGGCGGCGACGGTGCCGGCCGAGGCCGCCAAGAAGTACGCGATCGACGACGTCAACGCCGCTCCGGTCGGCGAGACCGGCGGCGACAGCTAGACAGAGCACGACCCCAGAAGGGCCCGGCGCTGACGCGCCGGGCCCTTCTGGCTGTTCCCCACACCACACCCGTACCGGGTCGATCAAGGAGTTGTGGTGGTGGACGAAGGGGGCACATCACCGCGCACCAGGCACCACAAGTCCATGATCGATGCCTACAAGGGACGGGAGCGGCGGTGGTCCGGGGGCCCTGGCGGGGATCCGGACCACCGCCGTCGCGGGTGACGCCGGGAGGATGGGCGCTCGTCAGCCGACGGCGGCCAGGTCGGTGAGCCGGGCCAGCGAGTCCTCCAGGTCGGCGCCGACCCGACGCAGTCCGAGGCGCAGCATGGCCGCTTTGACCGGGCCGGCCGGCCAGCGGACCACTATGAGGCGCACGACGGTCCCGCCCTCCTCCTCGTCCCCGGTGAGCTGGACGTAGATCTCGGTGCGCGCCTCCGCACGAGCACCGGCACCCTTTGCCCGTTCCCGCCAGCCGATCAGCGTCGGCTCCTGGTAGGCGATCACCTCGGCCTCATGCGCCGAGCCGCGCCCCGCCTGGACGAGCTGTCGCCGCCCGAAGCCCTCTCCCGAGAGCACTTCGGCCGCTCGGACCCCGGCCAGCCAGGCCGGCAACTGCTCGGCCCGCTGCACGACATCCCAGACCACTTCAATTGGCGCCGCCACGTGCGCACTGCGTTCCACGAGGATCATTTCCGTCTTTCCTCCGGTGAGGACATCCCACGATATCGGCACTCTATGCGCTAAATCGGACTTACCTGGACGGGTTCGGAAAAAGACACGCCGATCAACCATTGCGCATTGCGTCAGGCCGGCCTATGGCGCATTCATCGAGAGCGCCCTAAAGTCCCGAGCACGTTTCACGTTGACCGGGAGGGCGCATGTCAACCGCACCAATGCCCCAGTTCCCCACCGGCTTCCGCTGGGGCGTCTCCACATCGGCCCACCAGATCGAGGGCGCCACCACTGCCGACGGCCGCGCTCCGTCCATCTGGGACACCTTCGCGCGCTCCCCCGGGCGGATCAGCGACGGCAGCAGCGGCGAGGTGGCCTGCGACCACTACCACCGACACACCGAGGACGTGGCTCTGCTGGCCGGCCTCGGCGTCACGGCGTACCGGTTCTCCATCGCCTGGCCCCGGGTCCAGCCCACCGGCGCCGGCCCGGCCAACCCGGCCGGCCTGGACTTCTACGACCGCCTGGTGGACGAGTTGCTGGCCGCCGGCGTCGACCCGGTGGCCACCCTCTACCACTGGGACCTGCCGCAACCCCTCGAAGACGCCGGCGGCTGGATGCACCGCGACACCGCCGCCCGCTTCGCCGAGTACGCCGAGAAGACGGCCGCCCGCCTCGGCGACCGGGTCCGGCTCTGGATCACCCTCAACGAGCCGTTCATCCACATGAGCCTCGGCTACGGCATGGGTGTGCACGCCCCCGGACGGATGCTGCTGTTCGACGCCTTCCCCGTTGCCCACCACCAACTGCTCGGGCACGGGCTCGCGGTCGCCGCGCTGCGGACCCACACCGCCAGCCCGGTGGCGATCGCCAACAACTACTCGCCGGTGCGGGTGCTCGGCGACCACGACGCCGACCGGGCCGCCGGGGCGGCGTACGAGGCGCTGCACAACCGGCTCTTCACCGACCCGCTGCTCGGCCGCGGCTACCCGGAGCTGCCCGGCTTCGACCCGAGCGTCATCCACCCCGGCGACCTCGACACGATCGCCGCGCCGATCGACGTGCTCGGTGTGAACTACTACAACCCCACCGGGGTACGGGCTGCCGAGGAGGGCTCTCCCCTGCCGTTCGACCTCGTGCCGCTGGACGGCTACCCGCGCACCGCCTTCGACTGGCCGGTGGACCCCGACGGGCTACGCGAGCTGCTCGGCTGGCTGCGCGACACCTACGGCGACGCGCTGCCGCCCATCGAGATCACCGAGAGCGGCTGCGCGTACGACGACGCTCCCGACACCGACGGGCAGGTGGCCGACCCGGAGCGGATCGCGTACCTCGACGGGCACCTGCGGGCCGTCCGAGCCGCCATCGACGACGGGGTGGACGTCCGCGGGTACTTCGTCTGGTCGCTGCTGGACAACTGGGAGTGGGCCGAGGGGTTCACCAAGCGCTTCGGTCTGGTGCACGTCGACTACGCCACCCAGACCCGTACGCCGAAGTCGTCGTACACCTGGTTGCGGGACGTGATCGCGGCCAGCCGGCCGGGGTCGGCGCGGTGACCACCCTCGACCCGACGCCGTCGTCGCTGCCGGCGGCGCTCGCTGAGCCGACGGTGCCGGTGCGGCGCGGCTGGATCGGTCTGATCTTCGCGGCCAACCTCGGCGTGTGGATGGCGTTCTTCACGCCCATCCAGGTGCTGCTGCCGCAACAGATCGAGCAGATCGCGCCCGGCGACAAGGAGAACATGCTGGCCGTGGTCACCGGCCTCGGCGCGCTGGCCGCGGTGCTGGCCAACCCCCTGGCGGGCGCGTTCTCCGACCGGACCTGCCTGCGGATCGCCGGCCGCGAGTTCGGTCGTCGGCACGTCTGGACGGCGGGCGGGGCGGTGCTCGGCGCTGCGGCCCTGGTGCTGCTGGCCCAGCAACGGACCATCCTCGGCGTCGCCCTCGGCTGGGTCGCCGCGCAGGTCTGCTTCAACGCGATGCTGGCCAGCCTCACCGCCGCCATCCCGGACCGGGTCCCGGTGCGCCAGCGCGGCGGGGTCTCCGGGTGGGTGGGCATCCCGCAGGCGCTCGGGTTGGTGCTCGGCGCGGTGCTGGTCACCGCCGTGGTCACCGGCAACGCCGCCGGCTACCTGGCCATCGCCGTGGCCATCCTGCTGCTGTCGCTGCCGTTCGCGCTGCTCACCCCCGACGAACCGCTGCCGCGTACCCATCGGCCGGCGATCCGGACGCGGGCGCTGCTGGCCTCGATGTGGATCAGCCCTCGCCGGCACCCGGATTTCGCCTGGGCCTGGATCACCCGGTTCCTGGTCCAGTTGGGCAACGCCCTGGGCACCCTCTACCTGCTGTACTTCCTCAGCGACGGGGTGCGCCACCCCGACCCTGAGGGCGGCCTGCTGGTGTTGATCCTGCTCTACACGCTCGGGATGATGCTGACCGCTGTGGTCGCCGGCCGGATGTCCGACCGTTCCGGTCGTCGCAAGATCTACGTGATCGTCTCCGGGCTGATCATGGCGGTGGCGGCGCTGCTGCTCGCTGTCGCGCCGGTCTGGCCGATGGCGATCGTCGCGGCGCTGCTGCTCGGCGCGGGCTACGGCGTCTACCTCTCGGTGGACGCCGCGTTGATCACCCAGGTGCTGCCCCGGGCCACCGACCGGGCCAAGGACCTGGGCGTCATCAACATCGCCAACTCGGCGCCGCAGGTGCTCGGCCCGGCGCTCTCCGCCCCGCTCGTGGTGTACCTGGGTGGCTATCCCACGCTCTACGCGGTCACCGCCGTGGTCACCCTGCTCGGCAGCGCGCTGGTCGTCAAGATCCGCTCGGTCCCGTGAGCCAGGGGCTTTGACGCACGCCCTGGGGGGCCGTGGCGGAAAGCAGTCGCGTACCGCCGTAGGCTGGGGGACGTGACAGTACGTGTGCGCTTCGCCCCTTCCCCGACCGGCATGTTCCACGTCGGCGGCGCCCGCTCGGCGCTGCAGAACTGGATTTACGCCAAGCAGCAGGGCGGCGTGTTCGTGCTGCGCATCGAGGACACCGACGCGGCGCGCAACAAGCCCGAGTGGACCGAGGGCATCCTCTCCGCGCTGGACTGGATCGGGATCTCCCGGGGCAGCTACGAGGGCCCGTACTTCCAGTCGGCGAACGCCGGCGAGCACCGGGCTGCCGCCGCGCGCCTGTTCGAGTCCGGCCGCGCCTACTACTGCGACTGCACCCGCGAGGACGTGCAGGCCCGCACCGGCTCGCAGTACCAGGGCTACGACGGCTACCACCGCGACCGTGGCCTCGGCCCCGGCCCGGGGCACGCGCTGCGCTTCCGTACGCCCGACGAGGGCGCGACGGTGGTGGTCGACCTGATCCGTGGTGAGCCCACGTTCGAGAACAAGCTCATCGAGGACTTCGTCATCGCCAGGGGCGACGGCTCACCCGTCTTCCTGCTGGCCAACGTCGTCGACGACATGACCATGGGGATCACGCACGTGATCCGGGCTGAGGAGCACCTGCCCAACACTCCCAAGCAGCAACTGCTGTGGGAGGCCCTCGGGGTCAAGCCGCCGATCTGGGCGCACGTGCCGGTGGTGGTCAACGAGAAGCGGCAGAAGCTCTCCAAGCGCCGGGACAAGGTCGCCCTGGAGGCGTACCGCGACGAGGGTTACCTCGCCGGCGCGATGCGCAACTACCTCATGCTGCTCGGCTGGGCCCCCTCCGGCGACCGGGAGATCGTTCCCTGGTCGGTCATCGAGGACGAGTTCCGGCTGGACGAGGTCAATCTCTCCTCGGCGTTCTTCGACGAGAAGAAGTTGCGCGCGTTCAACGGCGAGTACATTCGTGCGCTGCCGGTGGCCGAGTTCATCGACGCCTGCCAGCCGTGGCTGACCGGCACCGGGACCATCGCGCCGCCGCCGTGGCAGCCGGAGGAGTTCGACGCCGACGCGTTCGCCGCCGTGGCGCCGCTGGCTCAGACGCGGATCGCGGTGCTCAGCGAGATCGTGCCGAACGTCGACTTCCTCTTCCTGGCCTCACCGCTGATCGACGAGGCCGCCTGGACCAAGACGATGAAGGACGGCTCCGCCGAGCTGCTGGACGACGCCGTCGCGGCGTTCGAGGCGCTGGAGTCCTGGGACGCCGAGTCGTTGAAGTCGACGCTGGAGGCGGTCGGCGCCGAGCGGGGCCTCAAGCTGGGCAAGACGCAGGCGCCGGTGCGGGTAGCCGTCACCGGCCGCACCGTGGGTCTGCCGCTGTTCGAGTCGCTGGAGGTGCTCGGTCGCGAGCGCACCCTGACCCGGATCCGCGCCGCCCGCCTGCGCCTGGTCTGACCCACCACCCCTCCGCCGATCTTGCGGTTTCGGTTGTCGACATGAGTGGGATGCCCCTTGTGTCGGGACAGTAAGCGCAAGATCGCGGAGCAGGGCCAGCCCGGTGGTCACCGGGCTCCGCGTCGGCGGCGGAACACGAGGCCGGCCGCGAGGGCGGCGAGCAGCACCAGACCACCGAGCGCCCAGAACCACCAGCGACTGCCCGAATCGGACCGCTCCGACGCCGCCGGCACAGTGGAGGCCGTCGAGCTGCCGGGGGTCGCCGACGCGGGGCCGGCGGAGGGTGCCCCCTCGGCCGACGCGGCAGCCGAGGGCGAGCCGGCCGGGTTGGTGCCGGCGGCAGCCGACGGCGAGGCGGACGGGTCGGCGGCGGTGCCGGTGGTGAGGGTGAACCGCACCTCGCCCTTCACCGGGTGCCCATCGGACGAGGCGAGCTGGTAGCCGACGATGTAGAGCCCGGCGGCGGCCGGCTTGAACGGCACCCGCACCCGACTGCCGTCGAAGGCGGGAGTCCCGCCAGCGACCACATTGTCCGGTCCGGTTATTGTGATCTTCGTCGTAGTCGGCGACGGCTTGGCGAGGAACCGCAGCTCGACCCGGGCTGGCGCCGACGCCACGCGGGCGCCGTCGCGCGGGTTGCTGCCGGTCAGCTGGTTGTGGGCGGCAGCCGGAGTCGCCGGCACCAGAAACGACACACCGAACGCCACGCCGAACACCACTGGCATGACCCGCACCGTACGTGTAACCCTGCCCCCCATGAACCCCTCCGTAAGGGTACGATCCGCCCGCTGATCAAACGGCTCCTCATTAGTCGAGCAGAGATCGCAGATAGTTCCAATTACTGTTCTGAAAGCTGCAACTCATCGACGTTCTGCGGAGTCTGTAGGAGTGGACGCGACCATCCGGTCGATGCCGCACCGGCAGATCGGTCCAGACGTCACGACGAAGCCATCCATCGAACGGGGCGAGGAGGCGGGATGCTCCGACACATGAGGCGCTTGGTCGCCGCGTTGGCGGGCACGCTGGCGGTGGCACTGCTGGCGCTTGGCACCGCCGGCTCGGCCTCGGCGGCGCCGAAGCCGGCACCCGCCGGAGTGGACATCACCGGCACCGGGCTGTCCGCGCCGCTGCGATTGCACGCGGACAAGGAGCCCGCCCTCGTGGGCGCGGTCATCGACCAGGTCAACTTCCTCGCCCGCACCGGCATGCCGACCGGTCCGAAGGCAGCCAACCTCGGTCCGAAATACACCGTCGTGGTGCTCGCCGGCGAGACGCCGAAGCAGACCTACGACCTCTATCCCAAGGCGATCGGCGGCCCCCGCGTCTTCCGGCCGGCGAAGCAGCCGGACGGTCGCAAGACCAGCGCCGGCTGGTTCCTGGGTCGGCTCAGCATGTCCGAGACACTGCGCACCGCCGGTGTGCCGCTGGAGCGGCAGTTCGACACGGTCAGCGGCGGCGCGGGCGGTGGCGAGCGAGTCCTCCCGGAGGACACGCTCGACCCGGCGAAGGACCTCGACGAGGCGCTCGGCGACCTGCAACACCTGCTGCTGCTCAACGTCGGCGTGATGCTGACCATCACTGTCGGCCTCGCCGGGATCGCCCTGCTGATCCGCCGCCGCACGCGCTGAGCTGACGTACTCGCTGAACTGACGTCGACGTACTCGCCGATCAGCGAGTACGTCGGCGGTGCTCAGCACCAGCGGCGCGGTGGGCGCTCCCGGCGGATGGCCCTCGGCCGCGGTCGGACCGCGCCGTGCCGATGTGCCCCGGCCCAGCCGGGAAGTTCGCTGAGGCAACCAGCGGGAACGTCCGAGTCGGGCTCGGCGAGGCCGGTGGGCTCGGCAGAGCGCTGACGCGGCAGCACGGGCTCGTCATCGACGCGCCCGTGCAGTGGCTCCACCGGGTGCGATGGTGCGCCACCGACCGGCCGGCGGTGCTTGCCAGCCGCCTGCGGGTCGTGGTGCCCCGGCCGGCAGGGCTCGCCCTGGGCGCAGCCGTGCTCGGCCTCCCCGTGCGCCATCCCCGGTCTCCTCACGCTCGCCTCACCCTCGGATGCTCTCCCCGAGGTGCCCTGTCACCGTACTGGCCGGGACCGACGGGCCGCGCGCAGCGTACCCGGGGTCCGGACCGGCCGGTCCTGCTAGACGCCGCTTGAGCGCGGGAGCCGGTTACGCAGTTCACAGCTTCTTCTGGCGCCGTTCACCAGGGGCGTCACGGCCGAGGGCGCTCCGACGGTCGGTAAGGGTCCGCATACCCCTTTCGGCGCATGGCGGTGCGGTCGAGGTCCTCCCTCGGTGGGAGTTCGACGGGCGACGGCTGTGGTGGGATCGGAGCATGCGTGCGCCACCGTGGCTCGACTCTGGCACCCTCGGCCGCGACCTCGTGCTGGCCTGCGCGTCACTGGCCGGTGGCCTGGTGCTGCACGCCCTGGGTTGGCAACCACAGGTCCGTCCGGACGCGAACGTGCCGTCGGCGTTGTTCCTGCCGCCGCTGGTGGCGGTCTGCGTCGCCGTCGGCCTACGGCGGGTCGCACCACGCGCCAGCCTGGCCGTGGGGACCGGCGCGCTGGTGGTCGACACGGCGCTGGGCAGTTCGCTGGGCACGGTCCTGGTCTACACCCAGGTGCTCTACGACGCCTGCGTGTACGGCCCGCCCCGGCTGTGGCGGTGGTTGCTGCGGATCACCGTGGCGCTGAGCCTGCTCGGGGTGGTCGTTGGCGTGCTCGGGTACGGCCAGTGGCGCGGCGCGGCGCTCGGGGTGCTGGTGGTGCTCGCCGGGCTGCTGCCGGTCCTGACCGGCATCAGTGTGCGGCAGTACCGCGATCAGGCCGCCGCCGAGCGGGCGCGGGCCGAGCAGACCGCCCGGCTGGTCGAGTTGGACCGTCGGCAGGCGGTCAGCGCCGAACGGGCCCGGATGGCCCGGGAGCTGCACGACGTGGTCGCGAACCACCTCAGCGCGGTGGCCATCCACGCCACCGCCGTGCTCTCCGTGCCCGGCTTGGATCGCGGTCAGGTGGAGTCGGCGTTGCGGGTGATCAGGGAGAGCAGCGTGCAGGGCCTCGCCGAGATGCGTCAGATGATCGAGGTGTTGCGCGAGCCCGGGACCAGCGCCGACCCGGCCACGCCGGAGGTGGTCACCGCGCGGCTGGCCGAGGCGGACGGACTGGTCGACCGGGCCCGGGCGGCCGGCCTCGCGGTGCGGGTCCGAACCGATGGCACGCCGGGCGCGTTGCCGGTGGGGGTGGACCTCGCCGCGTACCGGATCGTGCAGGAGTCGCTGACGAACGCGCTCAAGCACGGTACGGGTGAGGCGGAGCTGACGATCGCGTACCGGCCGGCCGAGGTGGTGCTGACCGTGGAGAACCCGGTGCGCTGGAGCGGGGCCGGGTTGCCGGGCGCCGGGGCCGGGCTGATCGGCATGCGGGAGCGAGCCACACTGCTGGCCGGCCGGTTCACCGCCGGACCGCACGACGGCCGTTGGCAGGTGCGGGCGGCCCTGCCCACCGGGGAGGGCGGGTGACCGGGCCGGCGGGGCCACCGGACGACGCGGGCCCGGCGACGGTTCGGGTGGTGCTCGCCGACGACCAGCCGGCGGTACGGGCCGGACTGGCGATGATCCTGAACGGCTCGGCGGGCGTCGAGGTGGTCGGCGAGGCGGCCGACGGGGACGCCGCGGTGCGCCTGTGCCGGGAGTTGCGCCCCGACGTGGCGGTGCTGGATGTGCGGATGCCGCGCCGGGACGGGATCTCCGCGACCCGGGCGATCGTCAGCGACGGGCTCGCCGACGTGCTGGTGCTCACCACCTTCGACCTCGACGAGTACGTCTTCGGGGCGTTGCGGGCCGGCGCGGCCGGGTTCCTGCTCAAGGACACCGACGCCGACGGCCTGGTCAGCGCGGTGCGGACGGTGGCGCGGGGTGACGGCTTCATCGCACCCACTGTGACCCGCCGGTTGATCACCGCGTTCGCGGCCACCGCGCCGGGCGCGTCGGCGGACGCCCGGGCCGCGCTGGGCACCCTCACTCCGCGTGAGCGCGACGTGCTGGCCTGCCTCGGGTTGGGCCTGTCCAACCAGCAGATCGCCGATCGACTGGTGCTGGCGGAGAGCACCACCAAGACTCATGTGAGCCGGATCCTGGCCAAGCTGGACCTGCGCAGCCGGGTGCAGGCCGCGATCCTGGCCCAGGAGGTGGGCCTGCCCGCTCCCCCGCAGCCGTGAGACGGGCCCGCTGGGCGCGCCGACAGTGGTCGGCGGACCGGTGCCGGCGTGGTTGGCCTGCTCACGACGTGTCAGGCTAGGGCGGTGAGCACGCCGGGCGGTGGGGAGCTGTCGGCCACGCTGCGCCGGATCGAACGATCGGCGGGGGCGTTGGCCACCTCCAGCGTGGCCCGGATGGACGAGACGCTCCCCTGGTTCCGGGCACTGCCGGCCGACCAGCGCTCCTGGGTGATGCTGGTGGCCCAGGCGGGCGCGAGGTCGCTGGTGCAGTGGCTGCGCGACGGCGGCGGAACGGCGGACAGCACCCAGGAGGTCTCGGACGAGGTCTTCGCCGCCGCCCCGCAGGCGCTGGCCCGGTCGATCACCCTCCAGCAGACCGTGGCGTTGATCAAGGTGACGATCGACGTGGTCGAGGAGCAGGTGGCGCATCTGGCCGCCGAGGGTGAGGAGCAGCAGCTACGCGAGGCGGTGCTGCGCTTCTCCCGGGAGATCGCGTTCTCCGCCGCCCGGGTGTACGCGCGGGCCGCCGAGTCGCGCGGCGCCTGGGACGCCCGGTTGCAGGCGCTGCTTGTCGACGCGCTGTTGCGCGGTGACTCGCCGGACGTCCTGGCCAGTCGGGCCGCCGCGCTCGGCTGGGCGGACGCGCCGCCGGTGGCGGTGGCTGTCGGTCGGTCGCCCGGCGGTGAGGTCTCGGCGGTGCTGCACGTGGTCTACCGGCAGGCCCGCCGGATCGGCGTGGAGGTGATCGGCGGCGTCCACGGCGACCGGCTGGTCATCGTGCTGGGCGGCGCGCCTGACCCGCTGACCGCCACCGCGAAGCTGCTGAGCGCGTTCGGGGACGGCCCGGTGGTGGTCGGTCCCGCCGTACCGAGCCTCGACGAGGCGACCGAGTCGGCGCGGGCCGCGCTGTCCGGCTTTCGGGCCGCACCGGCCTGGCCGAGCGCGCCCCGGCCGGTGCCGGCCGCCGACCTGCTGCCGGAGCGGGCCCTCGCCGGCGACGCCGAGGCCCGTCGGCGGCTGCGTCACGATGTGTACGCGACGCTGGTGCGTGCCGGTGGGGAACTGCTGGCGACCCTGGACGCCTTCCTGGCCGCCGGTGGCACGCTGGAGAGCGCGGCCCGGGCACTGTTCGTGCACCCGAACACTGTCCGCTACCGGTTGCGGCGGATCGCCGAGGTGACCGGGTTCTCGCCACTGTCGCCGCGCGACGCGTTCGCCCTCCAGGTCGCGCTGACAGTGGGTCGGTTGGATCCGGTCGCCCCGCTGGCCTCGGCGGTCCCGACTCAGACAATGACCCCGGCTACCCGGAAATCCGCCCAAACAGAGGATGATCCCCGCCGATCTTTGTAGGAAACCTCTAAAGGTCCTAGTGTGGTTTGGTCGAAGGCGGCACCGCGTTACCCGCCTTTATCCGGGAGAGTCATAGACGTGCTCGCCGTACTTAGTCCCGGCCAGGGTTCTCAGAAACCCGGCTTCCTGACCCCCTGGCTCGACCTGACCGGCACCGAGGCGCGGCTGCGCCACTGGTCGGCGCTGGCCGGGGTCGACCTGCTGCACCTGGGCACCGCCGCCGACGCCGACGAGATCAAGGACACCGCCCGCACCCAGCCGTTGCTGGTCGCCGCGGCGTTGCTCGCGGCCGAGCACCTGCCGCTCGACGGCGTCGCACTCACCGCCGGCCACAGCGTCGGCGAGTTGGGTGCCGCCGCCCTGGCCGGTGTGCTCTCGGCCGACGCCGCGATCACACTGGCCGGCGTTCGCGGCCGGGAGATGGCCGCCGCGTGCGCGCTTGAGCCGACCGGAATGGCCGCGGTGCTCGGTGGTGACCCCGACGAGGTGATCGCCGCGATCGAGGCGAACGGGCTCTACCCGGCCAACCGCAACGGCGCCGGGCAGATCGTCGCCGCGGGCGCCCTGGACGGGCTGGACAAGCTCGCCGCCGCGCCGCCCGCCCGGACCCGGATCATCCGACTCCAGGTGGCCGGCGCGTTCCACACCCCGTACATGGCTCCGGCCGAGACCGCGCTCGCCGCGGAGGCCGCCGGGATCACCCCCGCCGACCCGGCTCGGACCCTGCTGTCGAACCTCGACGGCACCGCTGTCGACAACGGCGCGGCAATGGTGCAGCGCCTCGTTCGTCAGGTCACCGCGCCGGTGCGCTGGGACCTGTGCATGCGGACGCTGGCCGACCTCGGGGTCACCGGCGTGATCGAGCTGCCCCCGGCCGGCACCATCGCCGGCCTGGTCAAGCGGGAACTCAAGGGCGACGGCGCCCCGGAGATCGTCACCCTCAACACCCCGGACGACCTGCCGGCCGCACGGGACCTGATCGCCCGTATCGGAGGTCGTTCATGACTGGCAGTCGCATCGTCTCGATGGGGCACTACCAGCCTTCCCGGGTGGTGACCAACGACGACATCGCCCAGCTCGTCGACACGAACGACGAGTGGATTCGCGACCGGGTCGGCATCGTCAGCCGGCGGATCGCCGACAGTGAGACGGTCGCCGACATGGCCGCCGCGGCTGCCGGCAAGGCGCTGGCCAACTCGGGCCTGACCGCCGCCGACATCGACCTGGTAGTGGTCGCCACCTGCTCCTCCATCGACCGCAGCCCCAACGTGGCCTGCCGGGTCGCCGGCAAGCTGGGCATCACCGCGCCGGGCGCGTTCGACCTCAACACCGCCTGCTCGGGCTTCGCGTACGCGCTGGGCACCGTCGACCACGCCATCCGGGCCGGGGCGTCGCGCAACGCGATCGTCATCGGCGCGGAGAAGCTGTCCGACTTCACCGACTGGACCGACCGCTCCACCTGCATCATCTTCGCGGACGGAGCCGGTGCCGCGGTGGTCTCCGCCACCGCCGACGACGAGCCGACCGGAATCGGCCCGGTCGTCTGGGGTTCGGTGCCGGACAAGAGCGACGCGGTCCGCATCGAGGGTTGGCGCCCGTACATCCAGCAGGAGGGGCAGGCGGTGTTCCGCTGGGCCACCACAGCGATCGCGCCGCTCGCGCTCCAGGCCTGCGAGCGGGCCGGGGTCGACCCGTCGGAGCTGGCCGCATTCGTGCCGCACCAGGCCAACGCCCGGATCATCGACGGCATCGCCAAGCGACTCAACATCCCCGACGCGATCATCGCGAAGGACATCGTCGAGTCCGGCAACACCTCCGCGGCGAGCGTGCCGCTGGCCCTGTCCAAGCTCGTCGAGCGCCGGGAGGTGCCCTCCGGCGCACCGGTGCTGCTGTTCGGCTTCGGCGGTGGCCTGACCTATGCAGGTCAGGTCGTCCGCTGCCCCTGATGACCCCCTCGGGCGCGTACGCGTCCAGGAGTGGCGGTCGGCGACGCCGGCCGCCGGAGAACCCCGATGAAAGGAACCAACCGCAATGACCCGTGACGAGATCACCACCGGCCTCGCCGAGATCCTCGAAGAGGTTGCCGGGGTGAACCCGGACGACGTGGCCGAGGGGAAGTCCTTCACCGACGACCTCGACGTCGACTCGCTCTCCATGGTTGAGGTAGTGGTCGCGGCCGAGGAGAAGTTCGGCGTCAAGATCCCGGACAACGAGGTGCAGAACCTCAAGACCGTCGGCGACGCAGTCAGCTACATCGCGGCGCAGTCCTGATCATGAGTCGTCCAGACGTCGTCGTCACCGGGCTCGGCGCGACGACCCCGCTTGGCGGGGACGTCGCGTCGACCTGGGACGCAATGCTCGCCGGCCGCTCCGGGGTGAGTGCCCTCACCCAGGAGTGGGCCGAGCAACTGCCGGTCCGGATCGCCGCCCAGTTGGCCGTGGAGCCGTCCGAGGTGCTGGACCGGGTCCGCCTGCGCCGCCTGGACCGCTCCGAGGCGATCGCGATCATCGCGGCGCAGCAGGCCTGGGCGGACGCCGGCCTCGCCGGTTCCGACCTGGACGGGGAGCGGTTGGCCGTCAGCGTCGGCTCCGGCATCGGCGGTGCCACCACTCTGCTCGCCCAGGACGACATCCTGGAGGCGTCCGGGCCACGGCGGGTCTCCCCGCACACCATCCCGATGCTGATGCCGAACGGTCCGGCCGCCTGGGTCGGGCTGGAGTTGGGCGCCAAGGCCGGCGTGCACTCGGTGGCCAGCGCCTGCGCCACCGGCGCCGAGGCGATCGCCCTCGGCCTGGACATCATCCGCTCCGGCCGGGCCGACGTGGTGGTGGCCGGCGGCACTGAGGCGGTCATCCACCCCCTGCCGATCGCCGGATTCAGCTCGATGCGGGCCATGTCGACCCGCAACGACGACCCGGAGCGGGCCTCCCGCCCGTGGGACCGGGGCCGGGACGGCTTCGTCCTCGGCGAGGGCGCCGGCATCGTGGTGCTGGAGCGGGCCGAGCACGCCGCGGCCCGGGGTGCCCGGGTGTACGCGCGCCTCGCCGGCGCCGGCATCACCTCCGACGCGTACGACATCGTGCAGCCGCACGCCGAGGGCGAGGGCGCCATCCGGGCCATCGCCAAGGCGATCGCCGACGCGGACGTGGCGAAGCGGGACATCGTGCACGTCAACGCGCACGCCACGTCGACCCCGGTCGGGGACATGCTGGAGATCGGTGGGCTGCACAAGGCGCTCGGCGACCACCCGGTGCTGTCCGCGACGAAGTCGATGACCGGTCACCTGCTCGGTGCGGCCGGCGCGCTGGAGTCGATCGCCACCATCCTGGCGATCCGCGACAGTGTCGTCCCTCCGACGATCAACCTCGACGACCCGGAGCCAGGCCTCACCCTGGATGTCGCCGCGCACAAGGCCCGCCACATGGAGATCCCGGCCGCGTTGAACAACGCGTTCGGCTTCGGCGGCCACAACGTGGCTCTCGTCTTCGCCCGCCCCTGAGATCCTGCGAAAGGGCCCCTCCTCGTCGAGAGGAGGGGCCCTTTCGTCGTTCAGCCTCGGTTGCGGGGGTGTTGTTTGGCGGTGCGCTCGTTGCCGTGGCGGTAGTTGCCGGTCCAGCGGGCCATCACCAACTGCGGGTCGTCGTCGACCTCGGCCAGGAACTCCGCGGCCCGAGCGCCGCGCAGCGTGCCGGCGACCCGACCGTGGTGGGTGATCACCACAGTGCCGTCCGCCCGTTGCACGTGCCGGAATCCTGCTGCCGTTCCCATGGGGTGAGGCTGTCAGACCGACCGGGCGGGGGGCGACCCGATTTCCGTCGTGCCGGGCGCACGATCCCGATTGACGTCGAGAGACCGCACGGCTTAGATGGGCCGACTGAAGATCGACTGACGGGGATCACCACTATGGACGTTCGTACCCGCGTCGCCGTGTCGGCGGCGCTCACCCTCGGCCTGCTGGCCGGCTGCGGCGACGACGCCGGCGCTCCGGCCGGGCCCGCGGCCGGCAGCCCGGCACCACAGGCCGCTGGCGAGCCCTGGTACGACGAGGTGGCCCCGGCGTCACCCGGCGGCACGGCCGGCGGCACCGGTTCCCCCTGCCCGGTACCGGTGACGTTTCCGCTGGCCGACGGGTGGACGGCGAAGGCGATCGAGCCGCCCAAGGGCGAGCTGGCCGAGTTGGTCGGCGAGGCGCTCACCAAGCGCGGCGGCACCACCGTCCGCTGCGAGGTCGACGGCCGGCCGGCCGGCGGCGGATTCCTGCGGATCTGGGCGGCGGACTCACCGACTGTCACGCCGCGCGCCGCGTTGGAGAGTTTCGCCGCCGGGGCCGGCGAGACGGTCGCCGGCCAACAGTTCCGTGACCTCCGCGCCGGCGGCTTCGACGCCACCGAGATGACCTGGCTCGCCACCAACCCGCTGGTCGAGGAGGAGGATCAGTCGCGGAACTGGGCGCTGGCAGTCCAGTCGGCGGGGCAGACCCTCGTCTTCGCGGTCAACGAGGGGCTGATCACCGAACGGACCGACGTGCTGCCGGCGTACCGGCTCGCGGTGCGGGGGCTCGCGAAGGGCGAGTGAGGTGGGCGGTGACCGGGCCGTGCCGGACGGTCAGGTGCCGCAGGTCGTGGCGGGCAGTCCGGGGACGGCCACCGGGGACCGGCCGCCCGGCCGGGCCTTGCCGGCGAGCACGGCGGCCAGGCCGGTCATCGACGCCCGACTGGACGAGTAGGTCGCCAGCAGCGTCGGTGACTTCGCGTCGGCCAGCACGTACGGGGTGTCCATGGCGACGGTCACCGCCGCGTCGGGGCTCAGGTCCTTGGCGCCGTCGCCGTAGCCCACCAGGTGCACGACCGTGCCGCCGCTGGGCTTGACCTGCACCCCGGCGGCGGTCAGCGCGGCGGTGAGCGTGGCCCGGGTGCCGTCCCGACCGCCGGACGAGGTGACGGTGACCGGTCCGCGTACCGCTCCGCCGCAGGCGCCCTTCAGCACGGTGACGGCGGCGGCTGCCAGCGCGTCGGCCGCCGCCCGGTGCGCCGGGGTGTTGAGCGTGGACATCTGCGCCGCCGGCAGCTCCGCGAGCTGGAACTTCATGGTCAGCACCCGGGTGACCGCCTCGACCAGCCGGGGCCGGGGCAGGGATCCGCCGCGCAGCGCGGCGAGCAGCCCGTCGTACGCCTGACCGACGTTCGGGGTCATCAGGATGAGGTCGTTACCGGCGTTGAGCGCCCGGACCGCGGCCTCGCCGGGGGCCCAGCGCATCGCGGGCGGCATGTTCATCCCGTCGGTGATCACCACGCCCTTGAAGCCGAGTTGGCCGCGCAGCACGTCGGTGAGCAGCTTGTGCGAGAACGTCGCCGGGGTTCCCGGGTCGATCGCGCGCGCGTCCAGGTGACCGGACATCACTGCCATCGCCCCCGCGTCCATCCCGGCGGTGAACGGCGGCCACGCGCCGCTCTGCAACGCCGCGGCGGACTGGGTGAGCACCGGAAGGTCCTGGTGCGAGTCGTCGGCGCTGTGGCCGTGCCCGGGGAAGTGCTTCAGGGTGGCCGCGACCCCGACCGCCTGGAGGCCGCGGACCGCGCCGCCCACCTGCGCGGCGGCCTGCTTCGGGTCGGCACCGTACGACCGGGAGCCGATCACGGTGCTCCGGGTGGCCAGCACGTCGGCCACCGGGGCGAAGTCGATGTTGATGCCCATCGCGGCTAACTCGGTGCCGGCGGCCCGCCAGGCCGCCTCGGTGAGCTTCGGGTCACCGGCCGCGCCGGCCGCGAGGGCGCTGGGCAGCACTGTGACCCCGTCGGACACACGGGTGACGACGCCGTACTCCTGGTCGGTGCCGATGAGCAGCGGCGCCGAACCGGCGGCGAGCCGACCGCCGGCGGTCCGCAGCCCGGCAGTGAGCTCGTGCACCTGCTTGGGGTTGTCGACGTTGGTGGTCTCCTGATTGCCCTTGGTCGGGTCGTCGGCGCTGAAGCCGACCAGGATCAGGCCACCCAGTCGGTACTTGGCGATCATGTCGGCGGGGGTGTCCACCCCGGCCAGGGCCTGGTTACCGGCCGCCGAACCGGCGGAGACCTTCGTCGCCGAGTCGCCGTAGGCGTACGGCATCAGCACCTGGCCGACGAGGTCTTCGTCGGCCAGCGTCGCCACCAGCGCGGCGGCGCGGCTGGCGGGGTCGCCGGCCGGCGGCGCGGCCGGGACGCTCGGGCCCGCGGACGTGCCGGCCGGGCTGGGCGTCGGCGTGGGGCGCTCCGGGTCACCGGAGCAGCCGGAGACGAGCAGGGCGGTCAGGGCTGCGACAGCGACACTGGCGCGCCACGGGCGATTCGACACGCCGCCCATCCCACCAGCTTCTCCCTTATCGGGGCAACTTGACCTTACCGGTCGTCGCCGCTGCGACGGCGTCCGGCCAGCGGCCCGCCGGCCGGGTCAGCCGACCCGAGTGAGCAAGGTCACCGGGGCTCCGTCGCCGGCGTACCGGTAGGGCTCCAGGTCAGCGTCCCATGCCGTGCCGAGCGCCTTGTCGAGGGCGTGCGCCAGCGCCTCGGGGGCCCGGGAGGCGGCCATCAGCGCTCGAAGGCGGTCCTCGCCGAGCTGAATGTCGCCGGCCACGCCGACCGTTGCCCGGAACAGGCCACGGGCCGGCACGTACATGAAGCGCTCACCGTCGGCGCCGGGACTCGGCTCCTCGGTGACCTCGAAACGGATCATGGGCCACTGCCGTAGGGCAGCAGCCAGCTCGGCGCCCGTCCCCGGACGACCGGTCCACCCGCACTCGGCCCGGCGTGCGCCGGGGTCGACGGGCTGAGCCGTCCACTGCAGGTTGACCGGCGCGGCTAGGACGCGCGCGATCGCCCACTCGACGTGTGAGCACACGGCGAGCGGGGTCGAATGGACGTATACGACGCCACGCGTTGGCACGGTGACCTCCCGGAGAGCGAGGTGCGTCTTCCCCTACGACCTCGTCCACCCAGGTGGCTGCTGCAACACATGATGACTCCTGTGACGCATGGTGCGCCAGAGAATCGGAAAAAACGCCGGGTGGAATAGCCGGACGGGTGGTCGCCGTTGCCTCTCAGGACACCGCGACGACCAGCATGATGTCGTGGTCCTGTACAGTTCCACCGGCGGCTTATGCCGCGTTACACCTTCGCGGGTCGAGTCACGTACGACCCGCACACAGCCCCCGGACGTCCAGTCCTCCCGTACGTCTTGCAAGGAGTACCTCCGTGGCGAGCAACACCTCTAAGACCGCGCGCGCGTCCGTCCGGGCCGGCCAGGCTGGCCAGGGTGGCGCCCTCAGCGTGCTGGGCGAGTTCAAGTACCTCATCCCGCTCAACGGCGGCAAGCACGCCTACGTGCGGAACCTGACCAACGGCAAGACGGCGCACCTGCGCACGGACTCCGACGCCTTCGTCGAGGAGATCCGCGTTCTGGCCGCCGCCGGCCACGCCGCCAAGATCCGGGCGGAGATCAACAACCTGGCTGCCACCCACCCGGGTGACGGCTGGGAGGCCACCGAGAAGCGCCTGGTCGCGGCCGGCGTCTTCGAGGGCTGAGCCCTCCCCCACGCACCACCGAAACCGCCCGCCGGGAGTTCCCGGCGGGCGGTTTCGCGTGTCCGGAGGCCGGGTCAGCCTGGATCGAGCAGGGCCACCTCGCCGGTGGCCAGGTCGTAGAGGCCGCCGACCACTGCCACCCGGCCGGCAGCCACCGGCCCGGCCAGCAGATCGTCCTCGCGCAGGGTGCGCACCGTGCGCCGGACGTGCCGGCGAATCGCCAGCGGCTGCACCGCCGGATCGTCGAGCCCCGCCTCGGTCACCGCCGGGGCGATCTCGTCCACCAGGTGTGCCAGCGACCCGCCGGGACGCTGCCCGGTGCGCAGCGACTCCACAGTGGCCTGCACCGCGCCGCACCGCTCGTGGCCAAGAACCATCACCAGCGGTACGCCGAGCTGCCCGACCACGTACTCGATCGAGCCGCAGACCGCGCGATCGAGCACGTGCCCGCCGGTACGGATCACGCAGATCGCGCCGAAGGTCTGATCGAAGATCGCCTCCAACGGCACCCGGGAGTCGATGCACCCCAGCACCACGGCGTACGGCTGCTGGTCGCCGGAGGCCGCTGCGGCGGCCGTCACGTCGTGTCCGTGCACCGGCTGGCCACTGACGAACCGCCGGTTGCCGGCGAGCAGGTCGGCAAGCGCGGCGCGGGGCGTACCGCCGGCCTGGCGCCCCTGCCCCGACGTCGCGCCCATGGGTGCTCCCGACGACCCCATGCCGTTCAGCTTGGCCCGCCGCCGTCCGGGACGGGCGAGGTCGGGAATGTTCGCGACGGTGCGATTGGCGTGGTGTCATGGCGGGTAGCCGGTGTTACCGCCGGGTATCGGAGGTGCTGGTGGTACCGGGCGGCCCTGGGGAGGTGGCGATGCCGGAGCGGTTCGAGGTCGGTCTGCCGGACGGCGTACGGCTCAACGTCGAGGCGACGGGTCCGACGGACGCCCAGGTCACCGCCATCCTGCTGCACGGCTGGACGCTGGACGGGCGCGCCTGGCGCCGGCAGGTCGACGCGCTCACGGCACCGCCGTTCGGCGCTGCCGTGCGGGTGGTGGCCTACGACGCGCGGGGGCACGGCCGGTCCAGCTGCATGGCGCTGCCCACTGCCACAGTGGCCCAATTGGGTGACGACCTGGCCGCGGTGATCGACGCGGTCGCGCCGACCGGCCCTGTGGTGCTGGTCGGGCACTCGATGGGCGGCATGACGATCATGGAGTACGCGCACCGCCACCCCGCGCACTTCGCCGCCCGTACCGCCGGCCTGGTCTTCGTCTCGACCACCGCCGAGGGGCACACGCACACCGTCTACGGCCTCTCGCCGCGGATCGCCCGGTTGATCCGGCTGGCCGAGACGACCGGCGCCGGCGTGCTGGCCCGGTGTGGCTCGTGGCGCGCGCCCCGGGCACTGCTGAACGCGCTGCAACCGAGCATCCGGTGGATGCTCTTCGGTGACCGCTGCGAGCCGGCCGACATCCGCCTGGTGACGTCGGCGGTGGCTCGGGCCTCGCTGCGCTCGATCGGCGGGTTCCGCGCCTCCATCGGCGCCCAGCACCGGCTGGACACCCTCGCCGCGTTGGCCCACCTGCCGGCCGCCGCCCTGGTCGGCGACCGGGACCGGCTGACCCCGCCACCGTGCGCCGAGTCGATCGCGGCGGCTCTGCCGGCCACCGAGCTGACCGTCTGCCCCGGTGCCGGGCACATGCTGATGATGGAGCGTCCGGACGAGGTCAACGCCGCGCTCACCGGCGTGGTGCGGCGGATGCTCGCCGAATCGCCGCCGGCTCACCGTGGCGCATCGCCGCCGGCTCACCGTGACGCGGCCCCTGCCGAGACGGGCGCCTGAGCACGTTCGCGCACCTCGGGCGCGGCGGGTCGGCTCCGAGGCCGTACTCTTCTCGGTTGGCTCGCGCGGTTCCCGCCGCCTGCCGGCGACCTCTGAAGGAGCGTGCGTTGACCGACCAGACCGGCCTGGAGCAGGAGATCGCCGTCGAGCAACGACACCTCGACCGGGTGTACGCCCGACTGGCCGAGCTGCGGCAGTCGGCCGTCCGCGCCGAGCGTGACGGCTACCGGATGGCCCGGGTGGGCACGCACGGCGCCCTGGTCGAGCGCGACGCGATGGTCTTCCACGCGGCGCAGCGGCGGCACACCCTGGACGCCGAGCACGAGGGGCTGGTCTTCGGCCGGCTGGACCTGCGCGACCGTCAGGTGCTGCACGTCGGGCGACTGGGGATCCGCGACGAGAACGCCGTGACGCTCGTCGTCGACTGGCGCGCACCGGCCGCCGCCGCCTTCTACCAGGCCACACCGGCGCAGCCGCTGGACGTGGTGCGGCGCCGCACCATCCAGTCCCGCGCCGAGCGGGTCACCCGGATCGAGGACGACCTGCTGGACCCGACGGCCGCTCCGGAGGGGATGACCGTCGTCGGTGACGGCGCGTTGCTGGCCACCCTGTCCAAGGCCACCGGGCGGGGCATGCGCGACATCGTGGCGACCATCCAGCGGGAGCAGGACGAGGCGATCCGCTCGCCCGGCTCCGGGGTGACCATCGTCGCGGGCGGCCCCGGCACCGGCAAGACCGCTGTCGCCCTGCACCGGGCCGCGTTCCTGCTGTACTCCGACCGCAGCCGCTACGCCGGCGGCGGCATCCTGGTGGTCGGCCCGTCGTCAGTCTTCGTCGAGTACATCGGCTCCGTGCTGCCGTCGCTCGGTGAGGACACCGCGACCCTGCACTCGCTGGGCACCCTCTTCCCGGGGATGACCGCCACCCGACCCGACCCGCCCGAGGTGGCGGCGGTGAAGGGCTCGCTGCGGATGCGCCGGGTGCTGGAGCGGGCGGCCCGCGACGCGGTGCCGGGCGGCCCGGGTGAGCTGCGGTTGCTCTACCGGGGCACACTGCTGCGGCTGGACCGGACCGCGCTGGACCGGATCCGGGACCGCGCGCTGCAACGCGGCGCACGACGCAACGAGGTGCGCCGAGCCGGCTTCGACGGGGTGTTCGCCGCGCTCTGGACGCAGGCCCGTGAGCTGAGCAGCGGTCGACTGCCGGAGCAACCGGCCTTCGAGGCGGAGATCGCCGAGCGGTCGGAGTTCCGGGAGTTCCTCAAGGCGTGGTGGCCCCGGCTGCACCCCCGGCATGTCCTCGGCTGGCTGGCGCAGCCGGACCGGCTGCGCCGGTACGCCGGGGGGATCCTCTCCTCGGCGGAGATCCGGCTGCTCAACGCCGCGTACCGGAACCTGGACTCGGCCGGGCTGACAATCGCCGACGTGGCGTTGCTGGACGAGTTGGACGCGCTGCTCGGTAAGCCCGCACAGCCGGCCCGAGCGCGACGCGATCCGTTCCAGCTCGCCGGCGGCGTCCGTGAGCTGAGCACCCTCGGTGAACGGCAGCGGGCCGCCCGCGCGGCGGCCCGGGAGCGCCCGGAGGACTACCGGGAGTACGCGCACGTGGTGGTGGACGAGGCGCAAGACGTCTCGCCGATGCAGTGGCGGATGATCGGTCGGCGCGGCCGACTGGCCTCCTGGACAGTGGTGGGCGACCCCGCCCAGACCGCGTGGACCGGCGATCCGGAAGAGCTGACCCGAGCCCGCGACCAGGCCCTGGGCCGGCGCAAGCGGCACGACTTCACGCTCACCACCAACTACCGCAATTCGTCGGAGATCTTCGCGGTGGCGGCGGCGGAGATCCGTCGGCTCTACCCGGACCTGCCGCTGCCGACCGCCGTCCGCTCCACCGGGGTCGAGCCGGTGGAGCTGGTGGTGCCCGCGACCGGGTTGGAGACCGCGACAGTGGAGGCCGCCGCCGGCCTGCTGGCCGAGGTGGAGGGCACGGTCGGCGTGATCACGCCGGTCCCCCGCCGGGACGAGGTCGCCGGGTGGTTGGGCGCGCTCGGCGCGCCGAGGTTGCAGGTGGTGACCAGCCTGGAGGCCAAGGGCATGGAGTACGACGGGGTCGTGCTTGTCGCCCCGAGCGAGATCCGGGCGGATCCGGGGGCCGGGGTACGCACCCTGTACGTGGCGCTCTCCCGGGCCACCCAGCGGCTCACCACCATCGACCCGACCGGCTGACGTGTGCGGACTGCCGCCAGCGGAAGGTGGTGGCCATACACTTGCACACATAGCGATGTGAGCATACATTTGACCGGGTCCCGGCCGGCGGCGGAAGGTGGTTCTCGTGGGCGCAGGTCATGACCACCACCATGGGTCCGTCGCCAATGCCGCACACCAGCACCGAGGTCGACTCTGGGCGGCATTCGGCCTGCTCGCCACCCTGATGGTGGTCGAGGCGGTGGTCGCCCTGCACACCGGCTCGCTCGCCCTGCTCTCCGACGCCGGGCACATGTTCACCGACGTGCTCGGCATCGGGATGGCGCTCGCCGCCATCACGGCGACCCGGCGGGCCACCGGCGACCCGCAGCGCACCTTCGGGCTCTACCGGCTCGAGGTGCTCGCCGCGCTGGCCAACGCCGTCCTGCTCTCCGGCGTCGCGATCTACGTGGTGATCGAGGCGATCCGCCGTTTCGGTGACCCGCACCAGGTCATCGCCGGCCCGATGCTCGCGGTGGCAGTGCTCGGCCTGCTCGCCAACATCGCCGCCTTCGCGCTGCTGCGCGCCGGGGCCCGGGAGAGCATCAACCTCCAGGGCGCCTACCTGGAGGTGCTCGGCGACCTGCTCGGCTCGCTCGGCGTCATCGGCGCGGCCCTGCTCATCACCGTCACCGACTGGTGGTGGGCCGACCCCCTGGTCGCGGTCGCCATCGGCGTGTTCATCCTGCCGCGCACCTGGCGGCTCGCCCGCGCCGCCATCCGCATCCTCGTGCAGGCCGCCCCGGAGCACCTCCAGGTGACGGCCGTGCACGACCGGCTCGCCGCCGTCCCCGGGGTCGTCGAGGTGCACGACCTGCACGTCTGGACGCTCACCTCGGGCATGGAGGTGGCCTCCGCCCACCTGACCATGGCACCCGGCGCGGAGGTCGGCGCGGTGCTCACCGCGGCGCGTACGGCCCTGCACGACGACTTCCGCATCGAGCACGCGACGTTGCAGATCGAGCCCGGTGCCGCTTCTGGAGCCTGCGGCTCCATCGAATGGTGACGGAGTCGTACTTTTCCGTGGTGACGCACGCACCGTCCGTCACATTGGCTGCAGCAGCCCCACCGGCACCGGTAGGCTCGGTCCCGGCCTCCACCAGGCGGCGCCCTCCCGGCGCCGGTGGCGGTCGCCGCCTAATCGCCCAGCTGGGCGAACCGGGGAACCATGTTCCTGGGGTGCATCCGCGTCAGCGGTAGGGATCTTCCGTCCCGAACCCGTCAGCTAACCCGGTCGGCGGCTGACGGAAGGACATGCGCAGTGGCACCAGCACGACCACCCGCCGCCCGACTGGCGGCCCTGATCGTCGCGATGTTCGCCCTCGGCGTCGCGCTTCCGGCCGGCACCGCCTCGGCCGCTCCCCCGACCGGCCTGCGGGCCGCCGCGCCCGACTCCGACGAAGAGGGCGGCACCCCGGCGTTGCGCGCCCAACTCGAGGCGGCCAGCAAGGGCTACCTGGACGCGAAGCGCGCCCTGGACACCTCAGTGCAACGGCAGAAGCAGCTCGCCACCCAGCTGAAGACCATCGAGGTCGAGATCGAGCAGCGCAACGGCAAGGTCGGCGAGATCGCCGAAGTGGCCTACCGCACCGGCCGGCTCGGTGCGATGTCGGCGCTGCTCAACAGCAACACCCCCGAAGGTTTCATGGACCGGGCGGCGGCGCTGGACGCGGTGGCGGCCAACGAGGACCGGGTGCTGCGCGACCTGCTGAACAGCAAGGACAAGGCCAACCGCACCCGGGTCGCCCTGGACGGCGAGATCAACGAACAGCGCAAGCAGGTAGCGGTGATGGCCAAGCGCAAGGAGCAGGCCGAACGGGCCCTGACCGTGGCCACCACACCCAGACCGCAGACCACGGCCGACGCGGGCTCCAACCGGGGCACCTCCAGCGCCAACGCGACTGCCGCGCCGCGCAACTCCGACGGCTCCTGGCCCTCCGAGTCGTGCAGCGTCAACGACCCCACGCCGGCCAGCGGCTGCATCACCCCGCGCACCCTGCACGCGCTCAACCAGGCAAAGGCGGCGGGCTTCACCCGGTACGTCTCGTGCCACCGCCCCAGCGGCTCCGGTGAACACCCGAAGGGCAGGGCCTGCGACTTCGCGGCGCAGAAGGGCGGCTTCGGCGGGAACGCCACCGGCGGCGACAAGACCTACGGCAACAACCTGGCCGCGTACTTCATCCGCAACGCGGACCGGCTCGCCGTGCTCTACGTGATCTGGTACCGGCAGATCTGGCTGCCCAGCAGCGGGTGGAAGTCGTACAGCGGGGCGCACGGCACCCCGTCGACCGACCACACCAACCACGTCCACCTGTCGGTCTACTGACCCAGCCGTCGTGATGCCTGTGAGTCATCGTGATGACTCACAGGCATCACGTGCGTCCGGGGGCCGGGCTACGTCGCCGGGCGTACCCGTGATGTCGTCGCTCGTCGGACGACCCGGCCGCGGTTCGCGGGCAGCATCGCGGTATGCCTCGGATCCGACCCACCACCCGCAAGGCGCTGCTCGCACTGCACCTCGTCACCTCGCTCGGCTGGCTCGGCGCCGACCTGGTGCTGCTCACCCTCGGCATCGCCGTGCAGCGGGGCGCCGACCCGGCGGTGGTCTATCCGGTCACGGCCCTGGTCGGCACGGTGCTGTTCGCGCCGCTGAGCGTCCTGGTCTGGCTGATCGGAGTCGCCAGCTCGCTGCTCACCCCGTGGGGCCTGCTGCGCCACCGTTGGGTGCTGGTCAAGCTCGTGCTCACCACCGTGATGGTCGGGCTGGTGCTGTTCCTGCTCACCCCGAACCTGCGCCACGCCGGAGCGGTCGGCGCCGCCCTGCCGGCACGGGATCGCGCCGACCTGGTCATCGCGCCAGCGGTGTCGACCAGCCTGATGATCATCGCGACGGTGCTGTCCACCTACAAGCCGTGGGGTCGACGTCCCGCCGCCCGACCGGCCCGCACAACCCGTGATCGCGCCGCAACCACGATCTAGGCTCCTCCCCCGCTGCACGCCGGCAGCAGGTCAAGGCCATAGCCCCAAGCGCAAGTGGCGTGCCCTGCCCCGCAAGTGGCGTGCCCTGCCCCGCAAGTGGCGTGCCCTGCCCCGCAAGTGGCGTGCCCTGCCCCGCAAGTGGCGTGCCCTGCCCCGCAAGTGGCGTGCCCTGCCCCGCGAGTGGCCTGCCCGGCCCCGCGATCTTGCACTTAATGTCCCGACACATGGGGCATTCCGCTGATATCTACAATCGAAACTGCAAGATCGACGCAGCGGGCGGGGCGGAGCGGCGCGGGGGCGGGGCGGGGGGCGGGGGGCGGGGGGCGGGGGGTCAGGTCAGGTCAGGTCGGGTCTGGGGGGTTGCTGGTGCGGTCGAGGGCGGCGCCCAGCCGGGTGGCGAGGGCGAGGTGAGCGGCCTGGGCCTGGCGGAACGCGTACCGGAACAGTGGCGTCGGCGCGGCCAGGGTGATCTCGACGTCGATGCGGACCAGCCCGTCCGGCTCGGCGCGTAGTCGGGTGTGGTTTCGCACCGTGGTGGCCGGCCACTGGCGGGCCACCATGACGATCTCGTCGGCGTCGCTGATCAGCACGTCCGCGTGGTAGGTGGTCCGGAAGCGCAGCGGACCGGCCGCCAACCGATCGTTGATCGTGTAGCTGGCCTGGGCGCCGGGCCGGGTTGGCACCCGGCGAACCCGGACGATCAGCGGATGCAGCTCGCCCTGCCGGGTCAGGTCGCTGAGCAACGCTGCCGCCTCGGCGGGTGAGCACCGGGCCTGGACGGTGTAGCTGAAGGTATCGCTGCTGAGCACACCGTCTCCCGCCGTCGGTTGTCGCCCGATCGTCCCGTACCGATGTCTGGCTGGCAACGCCCCGGGCTTTCAGCGCCGCGCCGGACCGGGCCGATGCGACGACCTGCCACCACCTGCGCCATTAAGGTCGGTTAGTGCGAAATCTTCCGAAAGTGCCGGAGGGCGGCCAGCATGAACGGCGACGACCGATGAGTGGACACGTGATGGTCTTCGCGCCCACCCCGCAGCTGACGGTGACTGTGGACCAGCCCAACGACCACCCCGAGCTGCACCTGCACCCTGGCGGGCAGGGCGTCTGGCAGGCCCGGATGGTGATCTCCCTCGGTGTCGACGTGGTGCTCTGCGCCGCCCTCGGCGGTGAGATCGGCCAGGTGCTGGAGCCGCTGCTGGTCAGCGAGGGCGTCGACCTCAAGGTGGTGGTCCGTGACTCCGGCAGCGGCGGGTACGTGCACGATCGGCGCGAGGGCTCCCGGCAGGAGATCGCCGACGTGCCCGGGCAGCCGCTGAGTCGGCACGAGATCGACGAGCTGTACAACCTCGCCCTCGGCGAGGGCCTGCGGGCCTCGGTGAGCATCCTCAGTGGGCCGAACGAACCATGGCTCGTACCGGCCGACCTGTACCGGCGCTTCGCCGCCGACCTCGGCGCGAACGGCGGGCGGGTGGTGGTCGACCTCTCCGGCGACCACCTCGGTTCGGTGCTGGAGAGCGGGGTGTTCTTCCTCAAGGTGAGTCACGAGGAGTTGATCCGCGACGGCCGCGCCCGCAGCGACGACACCGAGGAGCTGACCCGGGCCATGTACGAGTTGCACGCGGGCGGCGCTGAGACGGTGGTGGTGAGCCGCGCCGACCAGCCGGCGTTGGCGCTCATCGACGGGGAGCTGTTCCAGGTCGAGATGCCCCGGCTGGAGGCCGCCGACCCACGCGGCGCGGGCGATTCGATGACGGCCGGGGTGGCGGCCGTCGTGGCCAGGGGCGGGGACATTCGGACCGCCATCCGCACCGGCGCCGCCGCTGGCGCGCTGAACGTGACCCGGCACGGCCTGGGCACCGGGCGGCTGGACTCGATCACCGGCCTGGTGGACCGGGTCCGGCTGGTGCCGGCGGACAGCCGGCAACAGGAGCGGACCACCCCTGATGAGTTGGCCGGCCGGGTGGTCGAGCGATGACGGTGCGGGTGTTGATCACCAACGACGACGGGATCGCCGCGCCGGGGATCCAGGCGCTCGCCTGGGCTGCCCAGCAGCGGGGCCTGGACGTCGTGGTGGCCGCGCCGATGGAGGAGGCGAGCGGCACCAGCGCCGCGATGAGCGCCATGGAGCGCGACGGGCGGGTCGTCGTGAACGACCACCCGCTGCCGGACCTGGCGGGTGTGCCGGCGTACGGGGTCGCCGGGTCCCCGGGGTTCATCACGCTGATCGCCCTGCACGGGGCGTTCGGCCCACCGCCGTCGGTGGTGCTCTCCGGCGTCAACCGGGGCGCCAACGCCGGCCGGGCTGTGCTGCACTCCGGGACCGTTGGCGCCGCGTTCACCGCCGCCACCAACGGCTGCCGGGCGATGGCGGTCTCCCTGGACGTGCTCTCCGCCGGCGAGGCGACGGCCGCGAGCGGTGGCGTCGCCGTGGACGCCGCCGCCCGGGTACGCGACGCCGAGCGGCACTGGGGCACCGCCGCGCGGGTCGCCCTGGACCTGCTCCCCCGCTTGACCTCCGCGCCCATGGAGAGCGTGCTCAACGTGAACACTCCGGACCTGCCGCACGGGCAACTGCGCGGGGTGCGGCGCGGCACCCTGGCCAGCTTCGGTCAGGTGCAGATGACTGTGGCCGAATCCGGCCACGGGTTCGTCCGTACCTCGCTGGAGGAGCCAGGGCAGGCCGCACAGCCGGGCACGGACGTGGCGCTGCTGGCCGCCGGGTACGCGTCGGTGACGGCCATCCGAGCGGTCAGCGAGGCGACCGACATCGACCTGACCGGCCTGGACGAGCAGCCCTGACGGGGGCGCCCGGCGCGCTCAGGCGCCGGGCAGCACCTCGGGGGTGGCGGCACCGGCGAAGTAGGGCTCCGGGGCGCCGAAGAGACCGAGCAGGCCGGTCACCCAGAGCTGTCGGTGCACGAACCGACTCGGCTCGGTGACCACCAGCTTGACGTCGCTGACCTCGGCTGTCTGGAAGCCGGCGACCATGGCGCTGATGCCGACCGAGTCGATGAAGGTGACCAACCTCATGTTGAGTTCGATGCGCAGAGGGCGGCCCTTGGCCAGCACCTCAGCGATCGCTTCGCGCACCTCGTACGCTGTGTCGACGTCGATCTCACCCCGTGGGGCGATCTCCACGACACCACCGGACAGGACCGACTTCACGATCGACAGGCTCACGCGAGCACCTCCACCCGCCCGTCCCCCGGGCGCCTCATCAGTACGCGGGCCGCGACCGAGAGTATTCCTCCGACGGCCTCGGTCGCCACCCCTCGGGATGAGCAATTCGCGGATCCGGGCCCACAAAGGCACCCATATCCGTACTTTTCAGCATCTGATTACTCAAGACTTTTCGTTATCTGACCATCGACGATCGGTCGTGACCGGCCCGCCGCCGAACCAGGGTAGCGGTCCGGGCCCGGCGCGCCCGACAACCGGCCCATGACGTACGCCTGCCCCGTGTGCCGTCGGCGTGTCGCCCACCCCCGGCCGGCGCGACCCGCGCCCCCGGTTGCCGACGCGCCCTAGCATCGGCCGGGACACCACCACGACGGAGAGGATCTTCGATGATCAAGCGACTTGCCGGGCTGGCCGGCGTCGGTGTTCTGCTCGCCCTCGTCCTGGCCTGCGGTTTCGGTGGCGGAGACGACGATGACGACGATGACGACGACTTCGCCAGAGGTGTCGCCGTGTCAGCGGTGCGCTGATTCGGTGGCGCACCGGGCTACCGGTGCGCCGCGGAGGTCGGGGTTTGCGTCCGGCTGACGCGGGGCACTGCGGGATAGGCGACACCGTGACGCGCTGGAAAGACGCCGAAGTCCGAAGTGGCCGGCGGCTTCGGCACCCGAGGAGGTAACCACGATGTTCGGAACCAACCTGCTGGACCGCCGCAGCAAGCCGGAGCGGATCGCGGACCAGGCCTGGGAGCACCTGCTCTCAGCCGTCAGCTACGCCGGAGACAGTGTGCGGGACACCGCCCGCTCGGCCCGCCAGAACAGCAGCGATCTCGCCGACGGGGCTGGTGACCTGGTGGGATCCGCCGCCGAGGAGGCGCGACGCCGCGCCTCGCTGGCCTTCGACGCGCTCGCCGGCCGTCAGCCGGCACTGCCCTGGACGCTCCTGATCGGCGCCGCGCTCGTCGGTGCGGCGGTCGGCTGGGCCGTCGGCTCCGCCGCACGGGCCGCCGGCAGCCGGGACGACAGTGCCGTCGACGACGTGGAGTTCGTCGACGTCGACCGCCCGAACTCCCCCGCCGTCTGAACGACAGCGCCACCACGGGCCCCGATCGACTCAGGTCGAGCGGGGCCCGGCGTGGTGTCGGGGTGGACCGGTCCGCCGGGTGCCGGACCCCTCAGGCGGCCCGGCGGACCGGTGTTTCGTGGTGATCCGGGGTCCCGCCCCGGATCGCCCGCTCAGCGGCTCGTGCAGGTGATGGCGGCCGGGGGCGTATTGCTACCGGCCCACGAGCCGAGGAAGCCGGCGGTGGTGCTGGCCCCGGCGGCGAGCGCACCGTTCCAGCCCGTGTCCCGGACCGACACGGCGGCCCCGGTCTGGGTGTGGGTGCCGCCCCAGAGCTGGTCGATCCGCTGGCCGTCGGTAAAGGTCCAGCTCAGGGTCCAACCGGCGATGGGGGCGCTTCCGGCGTTGCGGACCACCAACTCGGCCTGGAAACCGCCGGACCAGGAGCCGGTCACCCGGTAGGTCGCCGCGCAACCGGCGGACGGCGGCGGCGTGGTCGGGGGCGGCGTCGTCGGAGGTGGCGTGGTCGGCGGTGGCGTGGTCGGCGGTGGCGTGGTCGGGGGTGGGGTCGTCGGAGGTGGCGTGGTCGGGGGCTCGCCGCCGCTGCGGTCGGCGACCAGGATGCCGCGACCGTTGGTGCCGAGGTAGACCCGACCGTAGACACGCGGGTCTCCGGTCAGCGCCTCGGTCGGATTGCCGTACTGGTGGCGGTCGTCGTTGACGCGTACCCAGGTCGCGCCGGTGTCGTCGGAGCGGTGCACGCCCGGTTGACCGTTCACTGTGCCGTAGAGGAACACGGCGGGGTTGGTCCGCCCGGGTGCCGCCTTGCCGAAACCGACGTTGCCGGAGGCGCTGACGCCGTCCAGCCTGGTGAAGCTGGTGCCGGCGTTTGTGGAGCGCCACAGGCCACCCGGCCCAGCCAGCCACAACTCGCCGGCCCGGCCCGGCAGGGCCTTGAAACGTACGTCGGTGCTGGGCAGCCCGGTCGCCGCGGTCGGGGTGAAGCTGGCCCCGCCGTCGGTGCTCAGGTAGAAACGCCCGCCGCTGAAGCCGTAGAACCGGGTGGAGTCGACCCGATCGGATTCGACTGTGGCGTTCGCCGGGATGCCGGTTGACGCTGCCCAGGAGTTGCCGAAACCGACCGAGTGGACGACGCGTTGGCCCGCGTCACCGGGTGCCCAGACGAAGCGGCTGCCGTCGGCCGCGGCGGCCACCGTGCCACCGAGGTTGACCCCGGACGGTTCGGTGCCCTGGAACCAGGTGGCGCCGCCGTCGGTGGAGAAGGCGACGTGACTGTCGTTGGGCCGGTCGGCGTCGGTGAAGTTGCCGGCGCGCACCAGCACCGCGGGCTTGCTCTCGGCGTAATCGAGGCTGGTGGTGGACGTGAACACCGGCTGGGTGAACAGCATCGACGGAATCGTGTCCAGGTCGGTGTGTCGGAAGCCGCCGACGTCGCCGAGCGCGCTGATCAGGGGTGCGCCGCTGGGCGGGCTGATCAGGTCGAGGACTGCCGTTTCCTCCAGCCCTCTGACCATGGGTCGAAGGGTGAACTGGCCGCCGGTGTCCCACCGGGTCAGGTCGGTGGTGCCGTAGATGGTGGCGCCGGTGCCGTACATCATGCGGTTGGAGTCGTGCGGGTCGATCTCCACCGACTCGTTCATCCAGCCGAGCTTTGGCGAGTCCTCCGGGGGTGCCGGGTTGACACCGAAGGTCAACCAGGGCACCGAGCTGATGTCCATGGTGTAGCGGCGGGACCTCTCCGGGTAGTTGCTGAACTCCCAGATCCGCGTCCAGGTCGCCCCGCCGTCGGTGCTGCGGAAGAAGATCGCGTCCGGCCACCAGGAGACCTGAGTGGCCACCAGCAGGGTGTTCGGGCGTTGCCTGTCGATGGTCAGCCCGCTGTAGCCGAAGTAGGCGTCGGCGCTGGTGGAGGGCACCGGGCTGATCCGCGTCCAGGCCCCGGTCGACCGGGTGAACTTCCAGACGTCGCCCTTGCCGCCGTCGTACGGGCCGCCGGTGTCGCTGGTGGCGATGTAGAGGTGGCCACCGACCGGGTCGACGACCCCCTTGTGGGCCAGGTAGCCGGTGGGCTGACCGGGGATGCGTGCCCAGGTGACGCCGCCGTCGGTGCTGCGGTAGACCGGGTTCTGCTTGTCCGCCACTCCCACGTAGATGGTCTGCGTGGTGGAGCCGGAGGTGCCTGTGCTCTTGTCGAAACTGACAAAGGTCAGGCCCTGGTTCTGCCCGTTGTAGCCGTTCAGGTCGCTGGGGTCGGCCCGGTAGTTGCCGACGTTGGGGAAGGCGGTGACGCGGGCCCAGGTCACGCCGTGGTCGGTGCTGCGCCACAGCCCGTTGCCGCCCTCGGCGCCGTAGTAGACGATGCTGTTCCGGTTGGGGTCGACGGCGAGCCGCTCCCCCATTCCCCGGCCCGGCATGTTGCCGCCGTTCTTGAACGGCAGCTCGGTGGCCTGCCAGGTGGCGCCCTTGTCGGCTGAGCGCAGGATCGCGCCGTTGTTCGGGTCCCAGCCGTTGGTGTACATGCCGACCGCGGCGTACACCCGGTTGGTCTGCACCGGGTCGGTGGCGATGCTGACCACGCCGTTGTAGCCCCACCGGTCGGCGCCGACCCAGTCGAGCAGCGGCGTCCAGGACTGGCTGGTCTGTTCCCAGCGGTACGCCCCGCCGATGTCGGTGCGCGCGTAGATGAGGTTCTTCTCGGTGGGGTTGAAGACGATGCCGGGTACGAAGCCGCCACCGCCCACCGGGACGTTGCGCCAGGTGTACGCCTCCGCCGCGGCCGGGGTGGGGGTCGACCCGGCGGCGGTGAACGGGACCACCACGACGGCTGTGGCGGCGGCCAGCACGGACACGACAGTGCCGGCGAGACTTCTCCGCATCTAAGGTTCCTCTCGGGATGGAGCCCCGGGGGACGGGGTCGATCGCCTGGGTGACGCCGTGGCCCGGGGGACGAGCACGACGACGGGGACGGGTAGAGCTGCCCTGGCTCCACCACCCGACGCGACGGCTCCCGCGATCGAGGAACGCGATTACCGTAACCGAAATCGGCTCGCTTTGGAAGCGCTCCCATCATCGACGTTCGTCCCCGTTCCCCAGCCGTGCCGCCCAGGTCGGGCCGCGCCGTCACCCGGTCCGGGCGAGGGCAGCTCACCCGGGGCGGCGGCACCATCGCAGCACGGCGGACCTCCGGCCGCGGCCACCACACGGTCCGCCATCGGAACAGCGGAGGAGGGACAGATGGCCATCGCGGAGATCAACCGCACCGACCAGGACATCCAGTCCGCCGTTCTCGACGAGCTGACCTGGGAACCGCGGGTGCAGCCGCACGAGATCGGCGTGACTGTCGCCGAGGGCGTCGTCACCCTGACCGGCCGCGTGGACAGCTACGCGAAGAAGTGGGCCGCCGAACGGGCCACCCACCGGGTCGCCTCGGTCCGGGCGGTCGCCAACGACGTGGCCGTACAGCTCACCAACGGCACCGAGCGCGGCGACAGCGACCTGGCCGCCGCGGCCAGCCACGGGCTGGAGTGGGACGCGTTCGTGCCCATCGAGAAGCTCCAGGTCACCGTCTCGGCCGGCTGGGTGACGCTGCACGGCGACGTCGAGTGGGAGTACCAACGCCGCGCCGCCGAACGCGCTGTCGCCCGGTTGACCGGCGTACGCGGGGTGAGCAACGGCATCACCGTCCGACCGGCCACCGCGCCGGACGCCCGCGACGTGGCCGACCGGATCGTCGACGCCCTCGCCCGGGCCGGAGCGACCGAGGCCGAACGGATCAGCGTCCGGGTGCACGGCGACACCGCGATACTTGCCGGCTTGGTGCACTCGATGCCCGAACGGGCCGAGGTCGAGCAGGTGGCCTGGTCCGCGCCGGGCATCCGGGAGGTGCAGAACCACATCGCTGTCGCCCCGGGACTGCGCTGAGCGGGGGCGGGCGCCCGCTGGGCGGGCGCTGAACGGGCGCGCAACCACCCGGGGTGGGTGAGTCCGTCTCACCCACCCCGGGAGCAGGCTGGTGGCATGAGTGATCCGAACGGGCTGATCCAGCCGGGGCGCGCCGCGCCCGGTTTCGCACTGCCGGCCACCCCGGACGGGGCTCTGCTGGGGCCTGAGCAGTTCCGTGGCCGGCCGGTCGTGCTCGCCTTCTACCCCGCCGACTGGAGTCCGGTCTGCGGTGACCAGATGTCGCTCTACCAGTCGGCGGCACCCGTCTTCGCCCAGTACCGGGCGGTGGTGCTCGGCCTGTCGGTCGACAGCATCTGGTCACACCGGGCATTCGCGGAGAGCCGGGGCATCGAGTTCCCCCTGCTGGCCGACTTCGAGCCCAAGGGCGAGGTGGCCCGCAGCTACGGCGCGTACATGGCGAACGGTGAGGCGGCCCGCGCGCTGGTGGTGCTGGACCCGGCGGGGACGGTGACCTGGAGCTACCTGTCACCGCCGGACGTCAACCCCGGCGCCGACGGCATCTTCGACGCGCTGGACCAACTCGCCGCCGATCGGAAGGTGATGGCCGGATGAGCACTCCACTGCAGGTCACCGCCCGACTTCGAGATCCGGTGACCACCGACGACCACATCCGGGGGCCGGCCGACGCGGCGGTGACCATCGTCGAGTACGGCGACTTCCAGTGCCAGTTCTGCGGTGCCGCCTACCCGAACCTGCACGAGTTGCTGCGGCAGCGGGCCGACACCGTACGGCTGGTCTACCGCTACTTCCCGATCGCCAACGTGCACCCCTACGCCGAACGGGCCGCCGAGACGGCTGAGGCCGCCGGGGTCCGGGGCCGGTTCTGGGAGATGCACGACTGGCTCTACGAGCATCAGGACCAGCTCGACCCGGTGCACCTCTCGCTCGGCGTCGAGCAGGTCGGGTTGCCGCCGGACGAGTTGAACGCCGAGGTGGAGAACCGTGCGCACGCGGACCGGGTGCGTCGGGACTTCGTGGGGGGCATCCGCAGCGGGGTGAACGGCACCCCGACCCTGTTCGTGAACGGCATCAGGCACGACGGCGGGTACGACCTGCCCGACCTGCTGACTGCGGCGGACGCGGCCGCCAACGCCTGACCCCGCTCAGATCAGCCGCAACTCGCGCGCCCGCCGGACCGCCTCGCGCCGGCGGGTCGCGTCGAGTTTGCGGTAGATGTTGCGGACGTGGGTCTTCACCGTGTTCACCGAGAGGGACAACTCGCTGGCGATCTCCACGTTGGACAGGATGCTCTGCAGGTAGCGCAGGATGGTCAGCTCCCGCTCGGTGAGCGGCTCGTCGAGTACGCCCCTCGGCCCGGCGGACGGCCCGTCGGCATCCTGTACCGCGCCCCGCACCAGGTCACTGACCAGCGTGAAGTGGGCGGTGCCCGCGTCCAGGTGCACGGCCAGCAGGTCCCGCACCTGTGGTTCGGCGCGGGTGAAGACCCGGCGGCAGCCCTGCGGGCCGGCCAGGTCCAACGTCTGCTCCAGGATCCGACCGGCCCGACGCCCGTCCCCGGAGCGCTGGGCCAGCACCGCGTCGAGCAGACCGGCGTCCAGGCGTACCGGTAGCGGCCAGGCGGTGGCGGCCGGCGCCTGCCAGTCCGGCAGGGTCCGCTCGGCGGTGGCGGCGTCGCCGGCCCGCAGCTGCACCTTCGCCAACGTCACAGCGAGCACCGGGTCGGCACCCTCGTCGGTGGCACCGGCCAGCAGGTCTCGGGCGGAGTCCAGGTCGCCGCGCGCGGCCCGCAGGTCGGCCTCGGCGGCCCGCAGCAGACCGGTCAGCTCGGTGGCGGACGGCCGGTCGGCCAGCGCCTCCCGGGCCCGGACGAGCAGCCGCTGGCCGGTCGCCGGGTCGCCGGAGTCGCGGTGTAGCTGCGCCCGGCACAGCGCGACCACCGCCGCCGCCACCGGTTCGTCGGAGGCGGCGGCCGGCGAGTCGACGCCCGCCTCAGCGTCGCCGGGCCAGCCGCCGGTCACGTCCAGCCCCGGGAGGGCGAGGGCGAGGTTCGCACTGGCCTCCTCGGGCTGGTCGCGCAGCAGCGCCACAACGGCGAGAGCCAGGTACGCGTGGGCGCAGTCGAGCCGACAGGACCAGCCCCGACCCTGCGGCATGCCGAGCGCGTCCCTGGCCGCCTGCTCGGCTGCCCGCAGCTCGCCGCGCACGGCGAGCAGCAGCGCGGCGCGGCTCGCGGCGACCAGTTCGGTACGAGGCCGGCCGGCTTCCCGAGCGGCCGCCCGGGCCCGCACGAACCGGGCGGTCGGCAGCGCCCCGTCGGCCAACTCGACCAGCCCCAGCGCGGTGCCCGTGAACGCCCGCAGGTCCAGGTCGTCGGCGGCGGCGCCGCCACCTGCCGTCGGGGCGGAACCGGTCACCCCGGTCGGCAGCCGGGTCGGGGTGGCTTCCGCGGGGCGGGTGCGCAGCAGGCGAGCGGCGGCGGCCCGGACCTCGACACGGTCGTCGGCGAGCCGGGCCACTGTCAGCTCCAGCGCGGTGACCAACCGCAGGAACCGGTCCCGGCGCGGCACCGGCAGGCCGGTGGCGTGTTCGGCGGCGGCCCGCAGGTGACCGGTGGCGGCCGGCAGGTCACCGGCGTACGCGCGCTCGGCGGCGCAGGCCAACGCCACCTCCGGGTCGGCGCGGATCACCTCCGCAGGCGGCGGCGTGGGCGCCGAGGCGTGCACCGGGCCCCGGTCGTAGCGGGTCAGCTCCGGCCAGTGCGCGACGAACAGGTCACCGGTCAGGTCCCAGCGGCCGGCGGCCAGGGCGTGCCGCAGAGCGTCGGCGGGCCGGCCGTCACCCGCGTACCAGTCGGCGGACCGGACGTGCAGCTCCCGCAGCTCGTCGGTGGGCAACCGGGCCAGGTCGGCGCGGAGCAGGTCGGCGAGGAGTGACTCGCACCGGTACCAGGGTGGCCGGGTGTCCTCCCGGTGCAGCAGACCACCGGTCCCGGCCAGGTCGGCCAGCACCTGCCCGGCGTCGGCGCGGCCGGTCAACGCCTCGGCCAGGTCGGCGCAGACGGCGTCGACGACTGCGGTACGGCGCAGCAGGTCCTCCTCGGCCGGGTCGAGCGTCGCCAGCACCTCCTCGCGCAGGTAGCCGGCGATCTCCGGCTGGTCGCCGCCGAACTGCCCCACCCAGCGCTCCGGGTCGGGCTGTGCGCGTACCGCCAGTGCGGCGATGCGCAGCGCGGCCGGCCAGCCACCGGTGCGCTCCCGCAGCCGGTGCACGGCGGTCGCCGGCAGCGCGGCGGCGTGGGCGGTGAGCAGGTCGGCCACCTCGTCGTCGGTGAACGCCAGTTCGTCCGGGCCGATCTCGGTCAATTCGCCGGCGAGGCGCAGCCGGTGCAGCGGCAGGTGCAGTCCGGCGCGCGCACCGATCACCAGACGGAGCCGCCGCCCGGCATGCCGCAGCAGGAACTCCAGGCCGGTCAACGCCGCCGGGTCGGCGACCCGGTGCAGGTCGTCCAGGATCAGCAGCACCGGCCGGTCGGCGTCGGCGAGCGTGGCGGCCAGCGCCTCCAACTGGTCGGGGCGCGGCGGTCGGTCGGGCACGGGGCCGCCCTCCGTCGCCCCGGTCGCCGAGCGCAGCGCCGCGGCGAGGTACGCCCAGAGCCGGTCGGAGTCGTCGCCGGCCTCCACCGACATCCACGCCGACACCGGGACGTCAGCCGACGAGACCGACAGGTCGCCGGAGTCCGGCACTGTCGCGCCCGGCTGCACGTCGGGTGGCGCGCCGCCCAGCCGTATCCAGGAGGCGAGCAGTGTGGTCTTGCCCCAGCCGGCGGGGGCGGCCACCAGGGTGACCGGTCCCGCGCTGCCCTCGTCCAACCGGCGCAGCAGGCGGGGCCGGGCGACCACCGGCTCCGGCGGCACTGCCGGCGTCAGCCGGGACGCCAACAGTGGTGGCCCCGGTGCCGGTTCGACCCGTACGTGATCCTGTTGCGGCACCCAGCCCCACCCCCACCACACGCTCCGCCCCCGGTCGGCGAGCGGTTACCCGGCACAGGCCGGTTCACCCCTTCCGGGCGAGCGCGCTTCACCCGGGTGCGACAGACGATCGGGGGACGTGAACCGGGAGGACGGGTGGTACCGATGGGACGGCTGGCGCGGGCGGGACCCGCCCTCGGCGGGGCGGCGCTGGCCGGGGCGGCGCGCCTGCTGCGCGTACCCCGTCGGGGTGCCCGGCCCGGCGCGGACGGCGACGCTGCCGCGCCGGCCCGGTGGGAGGTGGTGACGGTCGACCGGCCGGCGGAGCAGGTGCTGCCGGAGGGCCGCTGGCCGGAGCCGCTGCGTCGCCTCGACGGGGCGGTCGAGGTGCGGGTGCGCCCGGCGCCCGGTGACCGGGGCACCGAGCTGGCCGCCCGACCGTTGGCCGGCGTCACCCCGCCCACCGGGCTGGCCGCGCATCTGGTCGGCGACGACCCGGGTCTGCTGGTCCGCCGCACCCTGCGCCAGATCAAGCAGCGGGCGGAGGCCGGTGAGGTGCTCCGCGCGGACCGGTCCGCGCTGGACCGCCCCGAGGTCCACGGGTGAGAGCGCTCTGTTGGGTGGCAGCCGGCGAGCTGGCCGTACGCGAGGTCCCCGACCCGGAGCTGCGCAACGAGCGTGACGTCATCGTCCGGGTTCGGCGCAGCGCCACCGGCGGGGGTGATCTGCCGCTGCTGGCCGGCCGGCACCCGCTGCTGCGGCCCGGCGACGTGCTCGGTGCGGAGTTCCTGGGCGAGGTGGTGGAGGCCGGCCCCGGGGTCCGCCGACACCGCGCCGGCGATCGGGTGGTGGTCGGCGCGAGCGTGGCCTGCGGCGGCTGCTGGTACTGCCGCCAGGGCCTGCACTCCTGCTGCGACAACGCCCATGCCGACCTGCCCAGCGCCGACCCCGACTGGGTCCGCTCCGACGCCGGCTGTTTCGGCCGGCCCCGCGCGGCGGGCGGTTTCGCTGGCGGCCACGCCGAGTACGTGCGGGTGCCGTACGCCGACGTGAGCGCCTTCCGGGTGCCGGACGCCGTCGACGACGTCCGGGCGGTGTTCGCGGCGGACGTGGCGCCGACCGGGTGGCTCGCCGCCGAGTTGGGTGCGGTACGCCAGGGCGATGTGGTGGCGATCTGGGGCGCCGGGGCGGTGGGCCAGGTGACCGCCCGGGCGGCGGTGCTGCGCGGCGCCGCCCGGGTGCTGGTGGTGGACCGGCACGAGGAGCGGTTGCGGATGGCCGAGCGGCACTCCGACGCCGAGCCGCTCGACTACCGCCGCACCGACGTCGCGGCCGAACTGCGCGACCGTAGCGGTGGGCGCGGGCCTGACGTGTGCGTGGTGGCGGTCGGCACGCCGCCGGCCCGGTCGAGGGCCGACCGGTTCGGTGGCCAGCACGCCGACCGGCCGGACGCGCTGCGGGAGGCGGTGCACGCGTGTCGCAAGAGCGGGGTGGTGGTGGTGCTCGGCGGGACGGACGGGTTCGTCGACGCGTTCCCGCTGGGCGCGCTGACCGAACGGCGGCTCACGCTGCGCGGCGCCGGTCGGCCGGATCTGCGGGACGTGCCGATGCTGCTGGACCGGATGGCCCGCGGCGAGCTGCGGACCGAACACCTGGCCACCCACCGGCTGCCGTTGGCGCAGGGCCCCGAGGGGTACGCGCTGTTCCGGGACCGGGCCGACGGTTGCGTACGGGCGGTGTTCACGCCCTGACTGCCCACTGGTGATCACGTCATCGTCGGCGGTGGATGGCAGACTCCGGGGATGGCCGTGGAGCGAACGTACGACGTGGTGTTGTTCGGAGCGACCGGGTTCACCGGCGGCCTGACCGCTGAATACCTGGCCCGACACGCGCCTGCCGAGCTGCGCTGGGCGTTGGCCGGGCGCAACCCGCAGCGCCTCGCCGCCGTACGGGACCGGCTCGCCGCGATCGACCCGAGCCTGGCCGACCTGCCGCTGCTCACCGCCGACGTGACCGACGCCGACTCCCTGCGGTCGGTGGCCCGGAGCGCCCGGGTGGTGGCCAGCACTGTCGGCCCGTACATCCACCACGGGGAGCCGCTGGTCGCGGCCTGCGCCCGGGCCGGCACCGACTACCTGGACATCACCGGCGAGCCGGAGTTCGTCGACCTCATGTACGTACGTCACCACGCCGAGGCGACACGCACCGGCGCGCGGCTGGTGCACGCCTGCGGCTTCGACTCCGTCCCGCACGACCTGGGCGTCTGGTTCACAGTCAAGCAGTTGCCCGCCGACGTCCCGATCACCGTCGACGGGTACGTGCGCGCCGGCGGCCGGTTCTCCGCCGGCACCTACCACTCGGCGCTCACCGCGTTCTCCCGTACCGGGCAGGCCAGCCGGGCCGCCCGGGACCGCCGGGCGGTCGAGCCGCGCCCCACCGACCGGCGGGTCCGGGCGGTGCCCGGCCGGCTGGCCCGCTCGGCGGAGCTGGGCATCTGGACGGTGCCGCTGCCGACCATCGACCCGCAGGTGGTCCGCCGCTCGGCCGCGGCCCGCCCGGAGTACGGCCCGGACTTCCGCTACCGGCACTTCGCCGCAGTGAAGCGGCTGCCCACGGTGCTGGCCGGCGCGGCCGGGCTCGGCGCGCTGATCGGGCTGGTGAAGCTGCCGCCCAGCCGACGTTGGCTGCTCGGCCGGCTCGCGTCCGGGCAGGGGCCCACCGCCCAGCAGCGAGCGTCGTCCTGGTTCCGGGTCCGGTTCGTCGGCACCGGCGGCGGGCAGCGGGTGGTCACCGAGGTCGCCGGCGGTGACCCCGGCTACGACGAGACGGCGAAGATGCTGGCCGAGTCGGCGCTGTGCCTGGCGCTCGACGAGCTGCCGTCAATCTCCGGCCAGCTCACCCCGGTCGCCGCGATGGGTGACGCGCTGCTCGACCGGCTCGTCCGGGCCGGCCTCACCTTCCGGGTGCTCACGCAGGAGACGCGGGAGCCCGCGGCTTGACCCTCGACCGGGTCGAGGGGGCAGGATGCCCAGCGTGAGCGACCTGCACAGCATCGGCGAGCTGGCCCGGGCCAGCGGCCTGACCGTCAGCGCACTGCGCTTCTACGACTCGGCGGGGGTGCTGGAGCCGACCCTCGTCGACCCGGTGACCGGCTACCGTTGGTACACCGAGGGGCAGATCGCCCCGGCCCGGCTGGTGGCCGGGCTGCGTCGGATCGGCATGCCGGTGCCGGAGATCGCCGCCGCGGTACGCGCCGAGCCGGCAGTGGTGCACAAACTGCTCGACGCGCACCTGCGCCGGCTGGCTGACGGGCTCAGCGACGCCCGCCGCGAGGTCGACCGGCTTCGCGCCCTGGTCGACCCGGCCCCGCCGACCGCCACCACACTCCTGGTCGCCCCCGCCGCCCTGGCCGCCGCGCTCGACGCGGTGCGTTTCGCCGTCGGCGTCGACAGGGAGTTGCCGATGCTCGCCGGCGTGCTGTTCGACGTGGAGGCCGACGGCGTCCGGCTCGTCGCCACCGACCGGTACCGGCTCGCGCTGGCTCGGGCCGGGGCCGACGTCGACGGGCCGCCGGTGCGGGTGTTCGTGCCGGTGGCCCTCGTCGACCAGCTCCGGCCGCTGCTCGACACCGCCGACACCTGGCCGGTACGGCTGACGGTGGCGGGCGCGGACCTGCGGGTGCGGGTGGCCGAGCGCACTGTGGCCGGCGCCGCGCTGCCGTACGACTTCCCGGACTACCACCGGCTGCTGCGCAAGTCCGTCGGTGAGCGGCCGACAGCGCGCCGGATCCCGGTGGACGTGGCCGCGCTACGCGCCGCGCTGGCCGACCCTGCGGCCCCCACAGTCGCCCTCGACCACGACGGCACGACCCGGGAGGTCACAGTGCTCGGCGTCGACGACCAGGGCGGGCTGCGGCTGCTTCCCGCCGGTGACCCGGGCACCGACGCGCTGCGGGTCGGGGTTGACGGTCGTTACCTGCTGGACGCGCTGAACGCGGCCGGCGCTTCGCAACTGGTGCTTGAGCTGGATGGGCCGATCGCACCGCTGGCCGTACGCCGACCGGACGACGCGGACACCTACTCGGTGCTCATGCCGATCCGGCTCTGAGCCGGCGGCCAGCACTCCCCGTCCCGGGAGGAAAAGCCCGCGACGGTAGCATCTGGTGGTTCACCTGTGACCCCGGACGGAGGCGTACGGAGCAGCATGCTCGACATGGAGTTGATCCGGAAGGATCGCGAGGCGGTGGCGACCGCGCTGGCGAAGCGTCTGGATCCCGCCGAGGTCACCCGTGCCCTGGACGAGATCCAGCGGCTCGACCAGGAACGCCGCGCCCTGATCACGGAGATCGACGCCGAGCGGCAGCGCCGCAAGGCCGAGGCCCGGGCGTACGCGCAGGCGAAGCGGGCCGGCGAGGAGCCGCAGGCCGCCGCGCCGGAGGCGGAGCGTAAGCAGCTCGCCGAGCTGGAGTCCCAGCTGGACGAGGTGCAGGCCCGGCTGCGCGACGCGATGAGTGAGCTGCCCAACCTGCCCAGCGACGACGTCGTGGCCGGTGGCAAGGAAGCCAACCGGGTGGTGAAGACCTTCGGCGAGCCGCCGGTTATCGAGAAGGTCCGCGACCATGTGGAGCTGAGCCGCGCGTTGGGCCTGGTCGACTACGAGCGTGGGGTCAAGCTCGGTGGGTCCGGTTTCTGGATCTACACCGGGGTCGGCGCGCGGCTGGAGTGGGCACTGCTCAACTACTTCGTCGACCAGCACATCAGGGCCGGTTACGAGTTCCTGCTCCCGCCGCACCTGCTGCTGGACTCGGCCGGCTTCGCCGCCGGGCAGTTCCCCAAGTTCTACGACGACGTCTACCACCTGGACTCGGCGTCCGCCCCGCGTGGCCAGTTCCTGCTGCCCACGTCGGAGACGGCGATCCTCGGCGCGTACCAGGACGAGATCCTGGAGACCCCGAAGCTGCCGCTGAAGGCGTTCGCGTACACCCCGTGTTACCGGCGGGAGTCGGCCGGTTCGCACTCGGACGAGCGCGGCACGGTGCGGGGGCACCAGTTCAACAAGGTGGAGATCTTCCAGTTCACCCTGCCCGAGCAGGCCGACGCGGCGCTGGAGGAGATGCTCGCCCACGCCGAGAGCCTGGTCGAAGGGCTGGGTCTGCACTACCAGCGCACGTTGCTCTCGGCCGGTGACGCCAGCGCCTCGATGAAGAAGACCCTCGACATCGAGGTGTGGATGCCGAGCACCGGCAAGTACAAGGAGGTGTCGTCGGTCTCCTGGGCCGGCGACTACCAGGCTCGTCGGGCGGCCATCCGTTACCGCGAGCCGGGCGGCAAGCAGACCCGCTTCGTGCACACCCTCAACGGCTCGGCGCTGGCAACGAGCCGGCTCTTCCCGGCGATCCTGGAGCAGAACCAGCAGGCCGACGGCAGTGTCCTGATCCCCAAGGTCCTCCAGGACCGCCTGGGCACCGACCGCCTGACCCCCCGCTGACCGGGCCCCTACCCCACCCCACCTCACCCACCTCACCCCACCCCCGCCCTGTTGATCATGAAGTTATTGCCCCTCGCCTCGGCGTGTCGTGGCAATAACTTCATGATCAACAGGGCGGGGGCGGGGGTGGGGGCGAGGGCGGGGGCGGGGGCGGCGGGGGTGGGTCAGGGTTGCTGTTAGCAGCAGGGCTGCCAGGGCGGCTACGAGCAGGGCTGGGCCGATGGTGTCTAGGGCGGTGGCCAGTGTGTGTTGTAGCTGGGACGCTGCTCGGATGACCGGGTCCTGGAGGGCGTCGCGGCGGCCGGCGGCCAGGCGTAGCTCGTACCAGCCGTACCAGGCGACGTAACCGCCGGCGACCAGCAGCACCAGGCCACTGAGGCGGGGCACCAGCGCGCCGACGACGCGCAGCCGGGCCACCAGGCCGTCGCGCAGCAGCGCCACCCCGAGCGCGGCGACAGCTACCACCAGACCCATCCCGAGGGCGTACGCGCCGAACAGCGCCAACCCCCGACCGGTCGAGCCGGCCTGGAGGCTGGTCACCACGATGGCCAGGAACGGCGCGATGGCGCAGCCGAGCGACGCCAGCGCGTACACCGCGCCGAAGAGCGCCATCGACGGCCAGGACCGGGTCAGCCGGGGCGCCCGCGCGGACCAGCCGGGGGCGGGCAGCCGCCGACCGGCGAGCAACCAGCAGCCGGCCACCACCAGCAGCACGCCGAGCGCCACTGTCAGCCACGGCAGCCGGGGTCGCAACCAGCCGGCCAGCGGCGCGAGCGCCAGGCCGAACGCGCCGAACACCAGCACGTACCCCACTGTCAGCCCGGCCGCCGCGGTGAGCGCGCGGCCGACCGCGCCGCGGGTGTCCGACTTCCCGGCGACCAACAGCGAGAGGTACGCGGGCAGCAACGCGAAGCCGCACGGGTTGACAGCGCCGAGCATGCCGGCGGTCAGCGCGAGCAGCAGTGTGGCGGTCACGCCCCGGCCAGTGCGGCGACCTTGGCGGTGAGCGCCTCACCGTCGAGGAAGCCGTGGTGGACGACAGCGCCGTTCCGGTCGATGATCACGAAGATGCTCTGCTCGGTCACCTTGAACCGCTTCCAGAGCGCGCCAGTGGTGTCCGCGATCTGCGGCGCTGCGCCGAGGTCGAACTCGGTGACGAACTCCTTCATGGCCTTCCGCTCGCCCAGCCCGGCGACGCCGATGATCGGCACGGTGTCCCGGTACCGGGGTTCGATCTCGGCCACCGTCCAGGCCTGGCTGGCGCAGGTGGCGCACCACGGCGCCCAGAACCACAACACCACCGGTTTGCCGGCGAGCTGTGCCGCGTCGAACACGGCCCCACCGAGCGTGGTCCCGGTGAAGCGCAGCACGTCCGGGACCTGCGCCGGGGCGGCAGGTGGTCCGTCGGTCGTCGCGTCGCTCGGCGTGGGCTCGGCGCCGGTCGAGGCCGGGGCCGATCCGGCGGCGGCGGGCCCACCCGGCGCGGTCCCGGTACAGGCGGCACCGCCGAACAGGGCCACCACTAGCACGCCGACGGTGGCGGCACCGCGAAGCCGCCCGACCCCTGCCCACGCCCTGCTGATCCGCATCCGCTTCTCCGTTCCGGTCCGGAAGGGACCCCTGCTGGGCCTGACGCTTCGCTATTCGGCCTTGGCGAGTCGGAGAGCCAGCTCCGGGCAGACCTTGACCGCCTTCAGCGCGCCCTCGCGCAGCCAGGTCGGCACGGGGGTGGCCGGGAAGGCGGGGTATCCGTTCGCGTCGAGCCGGATGAAGTCCGGTACGACGTGCGCGCAGAGACCGTGCCCATCGCAGCGGGACCAGTCCAGGGTGAGCTTCTGCGGGTTCGCGTCGGGTGCTCCCGGCAGCCCCATCACGCCCTTGACCCGTCGGCCACAGCCGTCGCCGGTGCTGTGCAGCCGCAGGTCATCGGCGAAGACCTCGATCGCGGAGAGCGCGAACCGGGCGGTGCCGTCGGGGTGGCTGCACGCGCCCCGGCCCCGCACCTCGCCGGCGGCGGCGCGCACCACGTCCGCCGGTTGGCTGCCGGCGACGGCCAGGTCCACCGCGCGGGCCAGGTCCGGCAGGCCCATCTTGCACGGCCCGCACTGGCCGGCGGACTCGCCGGCCAGGTAGCGCACCACCTGGGCGGCCTCACCGAGCGGGCAGGTGTCGACACCGAGCGGGACGATGATGCCCGCGCCGAGAGTGCCGCCGACGGCGGCCAGCCCCTTGCGGGAGACCTCGGCCTTCTCCGCCGCCTCCGGGGTGATCCACTTGCCGTGGTAGCCGCCCATCAGGATGCCCTGGACGTCCGGCACCTCGCAGAGATCGAGGACGTCGCGCAGCGGCATACCGGCTGTGCACTCGACCACCGCCGGTCGGCCCGCCGCGCCGGTCACCGTGAGCAGCACGGTCCCCGGCTCGTCGTCGGTGCCGAGCGCCGCGTACTCGTACGGGCCCAGTCGGGCACCGATGGCGAGCTGCGCGAACGTCTCGGCGTTGGACAGCAGGGTGGGCAGGCCGCTGACTCCCGAGTCGCTGGAGCGTTTCTTGGTGCCCGGCGGGATGTGCGGCAGCCCGTTAATGCCGTTGACGAGTGCGCCGCCCTCACCGGAGATGAACCGGTGCGGCACCGTGACGATCGTCGTCTGCACCGGCATCCGGCGCTCGTCGAGCGCATCCATCAGCGAGTCCCGGCCAACCCCGTCGTCCGCCACGCCGATCACGATCTCGTCGGCGTCCAGGGCGTACGCGGCCAGCGCCGCCCCGTCCAGGATCAGGTGCGGGGCGCGGGTCAGCAGCACCTTGTCCTTCCAGCTGGCCGGCTCCCCCTCGGTGGCGTTGACGACCACCACGGCGGCGAGGTCCTGCCGCTCGCAGGACTCCAGCACCGCGCGCATCTTGCGGGCGAACGGGAACCCCGCCCCGCCCTTGCCCTTGAGCTGCATGCCCTCGGCGAGCTGGAGCAGCTGCGCGGGCTCCATCGGGCCGATCGGTCCGTGCACCTCCTCGTGCGCGCGCAGGTCGAGTCGGCCGTACTCGGCGAAGCCGGCGGTGAGCCGGGGCTCACCCACACAGGCGACAGGCGGCACGGCGGTCCGCATCACTTCGCCTCACCCCGCAGCCCGGCCCAGTACGCCCCGTCCACCGCGTCGGCGCTGGCCTTGCGGCGCTTGGACTTGCCCTCGCCGGCTGCCCGCTTGGCGCGGCGGGACGCCAGGTCGACGAGGGTCGGGGTGTCGTCGACGGGCGGCGCCACCTCGTCCGGCACGTACCGGGCCGGCGGACGCCAGTAGTCCGGCTCCTCGGGCAGATCGCCGTCGGCGCTGTGCCGGCCGCTGCCGCTGCGCGGCGCCGACGAGATCGGGCTGCTGGAGACCGGGCCGGCGGAGATCGGCTCGGCGGAGACCGGGCTGGCGGAGATCGGCTCGGCGGCCTGCCACCGGCGCGGGCTGTCCCACGGCTCCTCGGCCTCGTCGAGGGTCGGCTGCGGCGGCGCCGAGTAACGGCTGCCGTCGTCCTCGCTGCGGGACCGGCGACGGGACCGCTCAGAGGTCTGCTCGTCGGCGCGTCGCCGGCCGGTCGGCACTGCCTCGTCGCGGGTGCGGGAGCCGCGCCGCCGGGTCACCGGCTCCAACTCCTCCTCGTCGCGTCGGCGGGTGCCGGTGTCCTCCACGCTGCGGCGGGCCGATCGGCTGGTGGTGCTCTCCTCGGCACGCCGGCTGCGCGAGGACCGTTCGGTGTCGCGGCGGGCTGCCGGCTCCTCCTCCCGCCGACGTCGGCTGGGCCGGGTCGGCTCGACGAGCGAACCGGGCTCGGGCACCACCGGGACGGTGAACCGTTCGGGGTCCCGTCGCGCGGCAGGCGCGGCCCAGGTGGCGGTGGTGGTGTCCGCCCAGGCGGGACGCTTGTCGGCGGCCTTGCTGCGCCGACCCAACCCGGCCAGCAGCGATCTGGCGGTCTTCGCCTCCTCGGCCCGGCCGACCATCACCGCGTTGCGCACCGCTGCCTGGTGCTGCTCGCGGCTGCGCCGACCGATGCTGACCGAGAACCGGACCAGCAGGGCCAGCACCACCAGCAGGATGCAGCCCAGGTAGCTGAACATCACCCAGGGCGCTGCGGCCCGACCGGCGTTGAGGCCGTGCACGATGGCGAACGGCCAGGCCACGTAGGCGGTGGAGTGCAACGTGCGCCACAGCCACTTCGGACCGACGCCGGCGAAGCGGGCCCGGATGATGCCGGTCCAGATCACGCTGACCATCAGCAGCGCGGCCACAGTGCCGAGCCCGACGTAGAGCCCTCGGCCGCCGACGAACGGCACCAGCGCGTCGGTCGCCGCCGCCCGCCCGGTGGCAATCTTGGTGAGGACGTGGAAGCCGAGCCCGGCCACGCCCAGCACGCCGGTGGCCCGGTGCGCCGACTGCATCAGCACCCGGTGCGGGATGCGCAGCACCAGCCGGTCGGTGGCGAGCAGGCCGAGCATCACGGTGAGGCTCAACGCCACCAGGGAGACCACCCCGGCGAAGAACTCGGTGAAGAAGAAGCCGTACGCGTACGCCTTCTGGCCGGTACCGGTCAGCATGACCGCCGCCCAGAGCGCGGCGAGCAGCGACGCGATCAGCAGGGCGCTCGCCGACCGTGACGGGGTGCGCACCCCCCGACTGCTCTCGCTGGTCCGGACCGTCGCCGCCTTCTTGTCCTGCTGTGCCCGGGCCATCTGCTCCTCGATCGTCTCGCGGCGGCGTACCACCGGCCGACCCCTGCTCCCCCATCCAGTACGGACCGGCGGGGCGCGCGGATCACCCGCCGACGGAAATTTCTGGGCGGAAATCGAACCGAGGGGCGGGGCCGTGCGTTGTACCCACCTCACCCACCGACCCGGACAGTGACAAATGTCCATGCATTGACAGTCGCTGCAACACGCTTGTAACCTTTCAGCAAATTTCAGCCAGGCTTGCAAGATTCCGGCAAGCCGGCACTCCCCCACCGCACCACCACCCCCCGCTCCCGTCAGGAGTCCCCATGCACCGACGTCGACGCGGCTCGGCGCTCCTCGCCCTCGGCCTGATCGCCAGCCTGCTCGTCCCCACCGCCGTGACAACACCCCCGGCCGTCGCCGCCCCCTCCGGCGGCAAGAAGGTCATCGTCCAGCTCTTCGAGTGGAACTGGCCCTCGGTGGCCAGTGAGTGCCAGAGCACCCTCGGCCCGAAGGGTTACGGCTACGTGCAGGTCTCGCCCCCGCAGGAGCACGTGCGGGGCAACCAGTGGTGGTTGGCGTACCAGCCGGTCAGCTATCGGATCGAGTCCCGCAAGGGCACCCGGGCCCAGTTCCAGTCGATGGTGAACACCTGCCACGCGGCCGGGGTCAAGGTGATCGTCGACGCGGTGATCAACCACATGTCCGGTCAGGACAACGGCGGCACCGGCTGGGCCGGCTCGTCCTACTCGCACTACGACTACCCGGGCATGTACCAGACCCAGGACTTCCACCACTGTGGACGCAGCGGCGGCGACGACATCGCCAACTACAACGACAGGTACGAGGTGCAGAACTGCGAGCTGGTCAACCTCTCGGACCTGAGGACCGAGTCGGACTACGTCCGCACGAAGATCGCCTCGTACCTCAACGACCTGCTCTCGCTCGGCGTCGACGGTTTCCGGATGGACGCCAGCAAGCACATGCCGGCCGCCGACATCGCCGCGATCAGGGGCAAGCTCTCCCGCTCGGCGTACATCGTGCAGGAGGTCATCTACGGCGCCGGCGAGCCGGTGCAGCCGACCGAGTACACCGGCAACGGTGACGTGCACGAGTTCCGCTACGGCAAGGACCTGGCCCGGGTGTTCCGCTCCGAGCGGCTGGCGTACCTGCGCAACTTCGGCGAGGGCTGGGGACACCTGCCCACCGGCCCGGCTTCGGTATTCGTGGACAACCATGACACCCAACGCGACTCCGGTGGGGTGCTGACCTACCGCGACCGGGGCATCTACGCGCTGGCGAACGCCTTCATGCTGGCCTGGCCGTACGGCTCCCCGACCGTCATGTCCAGCTACACCTTCAGCAACCGGGACGCCGGCCCTCCGTCGGACGGCGCCAACAAGACGCTCAACACCACCTGCTACTCCGGTTGGGAGTGCGAACACCGTTGGCCGGTGATCGCCAACATGGTCGGCTTCCGCAACGCCACCGAGGGTGCCGGTGTGGCCAACTGGTACGACAACGGCAACAACCACATCGCGTTCAGCCGCAGCGGCAAGGGCTTCCTCACCGTCAACGACGAGGACGCCGCGGTGAACGGCCGTTCCTACTACACGGGGCTGCCCGCCGGTCGATACTGCGACGTCATCCACGGCACCTACGCGAACGGCACGTGCAGCGGACCGGTGATCACCGTGGACGGTAGCGGCTGGTTCGCGGCGAACGTGCCGGCGCACGACGCCGTGGCCATCCACATCGGCGCACGAATCTGATTCGGCCGGGGCCCCCGGACGGCGGGTCTCGCCGAACCGGGGGCCCCGGAGCACTCGCCACCATAGAGTGGTTTCGTGCCGTTTGACCGAAAGAATCCGTACCGTCGCCGGGGCGTCTGGGTGGCCGCCGCGATCGGCGTACCCGCGCTGCTGGTGACCGCGCTGCTGGTCGGCCAGGCCCTCACCCCCAGCTCGACGGCCCCCGACGACCGCAACGTGGTGATAGCCGACCCCACTCCGAGCAGTGTGGAGCAGAGCCCGGAGGAGCCGATCCCCCCGGCCGCACCCGCCCCGGACGGGCTGCCGGTGGTCGACTACGACCCCGCGCCCGGAGGCTTCCCGGCCGATCCGTTCACCATGGACGTCACACCGCTGACCGACGGCCTGCACCCGACCAGCCGGATCGCCGCGTACGACGCGCCCGGCGGTCGCCCGCGCGCCTTCCTCGAACCGACCATCAGCGGTGTCGAACTGACCATGCCGATCGCCCAGCGACGCGCCGGCTGGACGGCCGTTCTGCTGCCCTCGGCAAACCGCCAGCTCGCCTGGCTGCCGCCGGGCGGGTTCGAGACGGTGCCGCTGCGCGACCAGATCGTTGTGGAACGCGCTGTCCACCGGCTCACCTGGTACCGGGCCGGCAAGGCGGTGCGCTCCTGGGAGGTCAGCCTCGGCCAGTCGGGGCAGGAAACTCCACTGGGGCGGACCTTCATCCTGGGCCGCACCCCACCGCCCGAGGAGGTCTACGGCGGGGTGGACATCTACGCCCTCGGTTCGGTGCCCGACGACCCGGAGTCGGTGCCGTCCGGGCTGCGCGGCGCGCACATCGGGGTGCACACCTGGAGCCACGACGGCGAGCTGGGCGAGAACACCACGAACGGCTGCATCCGGCTGACCCGCAGCGGTCAGCGGGAACTGCTCGCCGAGGTCCGTCCCGGCAGCAGCGTCGTCGTGGTCGACAAACTGGCCACCCCACCGCCGACCGCCTGAACACCGGCGCACACCGTCACTCGCCGAGCAGCCAGCCGTTCTGCTCGGCGACCCGGATCGCGTCGGCCCGGTTGCGGGCACCGGTCTTGCCGATCGCCGCGGACAGGTGGTTGCGTACCGTGCCCTCGGAGAGGTGCAACGCCCTGGCCAGATCGGCGACGCTGCCACCGCCCCGGGCGGTCCGCAGCACCTCGGTCTCCCGCTCGGTCAGCGGGCTGACCCCGGCGGCCAGGGTCTCCGCTGCCAGCGTCGGGTCGACCACCCGCAGGCCGGCGTGCACCCGGCGGACCGCGTCGGCGAGCTGCCGGGCCGGGGTGTCCTTGACGACGAAACCGCTGGCACCGGCCTCCATGGCCCGGCGCAGGTAGCCGGGTCGGCCGAAGGTGGTCACCACCAGCACCCGGCAGGTAGGCAGCGCGGCCCGCAACGCCGCTGTGGCGGCGATCCCGTCCAGGCCGGGCATCTCCACGTCCAGCAGAGCGACGTCGGGAGCGCTGCGTCGGGCCTCGGGCACCACCTCGTCGCCCCGGCCGACCTCGGCGACCACCGTCAGGTCCTCCTCCAGCGACAGCAGTGCGGCCAGTGCACCCCGGACCAGCGCCTGGTCGTCGGCGAGCAACAGCCGGATCGGCGTGGAGCCGCCGCTCATCGGGCCTCCCCCGGCGCGTGCACCCGCAACAGAAAACCGTCGCCCGCCGGCCGCCGGCCGACGGTCACCACAGCGTCCAGCCGCCGCGCCCGCTCCCGCAGGCCCACCAACCCGTGCCCGCTCGGGTCGGGAGTGGACGGGCCACGACCGTCGTCACTGATCTCGACCCGATCCGCGTGCACCCGAATGGCGCAGCACCGCGCCCCGCTGTGCCGGACCACGTTTGTCACTCCTTCCCGTACCGCCCAGCCGAACAACCGGTCCCACTCCTCCGGCAGCTCCGGCACCTCGGCCGACACGTCAGCGGCGATGCCCGCCGCGGCCAGCGCGGAGCGGGCTCCGGCCAGCTCGGCGGCCAGGCTGACCTCGCGGTACGCCCCGACCGTCTGTCGTACGTCGGCCAGCGCGGCCCGGGCCAGTGCCTCCACCTCGGCGATCTCGGCGGCGGCCCGCTCCCTGTCGACAGTGATCAGACGCCCGGCCAATTCGGCCTTGATCGCCACCACGGTCAGCGAGTGCCCGAGGATGTCGTGCAGGTCGCGGGCGGCGCGGGACCGCTCCTCGGCGACCGCGAGCCGACCGATCTCCTGTTGGGCGGCGCGGAGTTCGCTGTTGCGCTGGGCCAACCGGGACACCCCGAACATGGCGAACGAGGCGAGCAGCACCGCAAAGACGATGCCGTTCTCCGCCTCCCACCCCGGCACCAGCCAGGACGCCACCACGGGGGTCACCGCGCAGAGCACCACGGCGGCCAACGCCTCCCACGGCGGCAGCAGGAACACCGCCGCCGCGGCCACGTAGACCAGGCAGGCCAGCCAGTCCCCCTCGGTGCCCGGGAGGCTGGCCAGGCCCACCGCGAGCAGCAGCGCCAGCCCGGCCCGCGCCCGGCCGACCGGGATCGGCACCAGCGACTGGCGCAGCTTGCGGGCCCACTGGAACAGCAGCACGTAGCCGACGCTGAAGACGACAAGGGCCACCACGCCGAGGACCCGCCGCCACAGCTCCGGCTGGTGCAGCGCGGTGGCGAGCGGCACGTTGAGGAAGAACAGCCAGACGGCGGCCAGCAGCCAGCCGGTGACCCGCCAGTGGCGGCTCACCGGCCAGGGCTGCCCGGTCGAGAGGTCCATCGTGTTCACGCTAGCGGTCGCGGCCGGTCAGACCCGCGCGGTGTCCCGGCGGAACAGCCGGGCCGCGCCGACGCCGAAGAGCAGCGCCCAGACGACGAGGTTCGCTACCGCCGCCAGGCTCACCCCGTCGCCGGTCAGTGGGGCGCGGGCCAGCACGCCCATGCCGTACACCGGGGTGAACTTCGCGACCTGCTGGAGCACGTCCGGCAGGACCTCGACCGGAACGAACAGCCCGCCGAACATGGCCAGCACCGCCAGCACGGGGCCGATGATCTGCATGACGTTCTCGGCCGGCGCCAGGTAGCCGATGAAGAGACCGAACGCGGCGAAGACCAGCGAGCCGACCCAGGCGGCGAGCCCGGACAACAGCCAGACGTACGCCGGGACGCGGACGCCGGCCACGGCACCCACCAGGAACTCGATGACCACCGCGAGTAGACCGAGGCTCATCGCGGTGATCAGCTTGGTCGCCACGTACGCCGCCGGGCGGAGCGGGGTGAGCCGCAGTTGCCGGCTCCAGCCCAGCGCCCGTTCGGTGGCGACCGCGCCACCGACGCTGGTGGTCGCCACCATTGCCGCGTAGACGGCCAGGCTGATCATGACGTACGCCGTCACCGGTCGACCGTTGTCCAGTGACTGCCCGCTCTGCGGCAGGCCGAAGATGAGGAAGAAGACGCCCGGCATGATCAGCGTGAAGGCGAGGGTGCGGCGGTTTCGCAGCACCCGGCGCAGCTCGATGAGCAGGGCGCCGGGGGCGAACCCGCCCAGCGCGGGCAGCCGACGGTCCGGCTCGATGAGAGCGGAGCGGGTGGGGGTGGAGGTGGTCATCTCAGGCTCCGGTCTGCGCTGTGGTCAGGGCGAGGAAGGCGTCCTCGAGGTTGCGGGAGGTGATCTCGACGTCCCGGGCGGCGGTCCGGGTCAGCAGGTGCCGGGCGACGGCGTCCGAGTCGCCGGTCCGCACCAGCACGCTGTCGCCGCGCACCTCCACGGCGTCCACCCCGGGCAGCGCGGCGAGCGCGGCCTGGTCGGCGCCGGGCAGGGTGGCCCGCACGGTACGGCCGGCGGCCAGGTTCTTGATCTCCGCTGTGGTGCCGTCGGCGACGATGCGCCCCTGCCGGACCAGCACGATCCGGTCGGCGTAGGCGTCCGCCTCGTCGAGGTAGTGGGTGGCGAAGATGACCGTCCGTCCACGCCGGGCATCGCGGCGCAGGGCCTGCCAGAAGTCCCGCCGACCCTCGACGTCCATGCCGGTGGTCGGCTCGTCGAGCACCATCAGGTCCGGGTCGGGCAGCAGGGCCAGCGCGAAGCGCAGTCGTTGCTGCTGACCGCCCGAGCAGCGCCCGACCACCCGGTCGGCGATGTCGGTGATGCCGGCCCGCTCCAACACCTCCGCCGCCGGGCGGGTGTGCCGGTAGAAGTGGGCGGTCATCCGTACCGTCTCGCCCACTGTGAGGTCCTTGAGCAGCCCGCCGGTCTGGAGCACGGCGGCGACCCGGCCTCGGGCCACCGCGTCGTCCGGCGTGCCGCCGAGGACGCGGACGGTGCCCGTGTCCGGGCGGGACAGCCCGAGCAGCATGTCGATGGTGGTGGTCTTGCCCGCGCCGTTCGGGCCGAGGAAGGCCACCACCTCGCCGGGCTGCACCCGTAGGCTCAACCCGTCGACAGCGGTGACCGCGCCGAAGCGCTTGGTGAGGCCGTCCAACTCGACAGCCGGATGCGTACTGGTCATGCCACTGATGCTCCGGCGGCGCGTACCCCGATGCCCGGAGCGGCCGTCACCTCCCGGCCGTGACATTTGTCAGGGGCCAGGTGTCACGGAGAGTGACCTCCGCGCGACCAAATACCGCGACGAGCGTGATGTCCCTGAGTCATCACGATGTCCCTGAGTCATCACGCTCACTGCCATGTCCGGCCCGAGCGCGCTTCGCCGTGTCGAGCAAGCGGCGGAGGAATTCCCGGCGCGGCAGCGGGTAACCGCTCGGCCGGACGCCGCGACACCGGGAGGACGCGATGGGTGCCACGCCGCAGGGTCAGGTCGACACGGTCGTGCTGATCCACGGGCTCTGGATGACGCCCCGCAGCTGGGAGGGGTGGGCCCAGCGGTACACCGAGCGCGGCATGCACGTCATCGCCCCCGCCTGGCCCGGCATGGACCGGTCCGTGGAGGAGTTGCGCGACGACCCCGGCCCGATCGCGGAGCAGAGCATGGCCACCATCGTGGCGCACTACGACCGGATCATCCGGGCACTACCCCGACCGCCGATCATCATGGGGCACTCGTTCGGCGGCCTGTTCGCCCAGGTCCTCGCCGACCGGGGACTCGGCGCGGCGGTGGTGGGAGTGCATCCCGCGGCGGTGAAGGGCGTGCTCAAGGTGCCGCTGAGCCAACTGCGCTCAGGCTTCCCCATCCTGCGCAGCCCCGCCAACCGCGGCAAGGCCGTCCCGTTCACCCCGGACGACTTCGCCTACACCTTCGGAAACACGATGAGCCGCGAGGACTCCGACCGGGCCTGGCGGCGCTACGCCGTCCCCGGCGCCGGGCGGGTCTTCTTCGAGGGCGCGTTCGCCAACCTCGACCCGCGCTCGCCGGCCCGGGTCGACGTCGGTCGTATTGACCGGGCGCCGCTGCTGCTGATGGCCGGCGGGTCCGACCACGTGGTGCCGGCGTCGGTGGTCCGCACCAACGCCGGGCTCTACCAGAAGTCCCGGGCCCTCACCGCGTACGAGGAGTTTCCCGGCCGCTCGCACTTCACCGTCGGGCAGGACGGCTGGGAGAAGATCGCCGACTACGCGCTGGACTGGGCGCTACGGGCGGCGGCCCTGCCCCGGGAGATGACCATCGCCAGCGAAACCCCCCGCCGCTGACCCGCCATCGCCGAAACTCACTGAGTAACCAGTGCATCCACTACTAGACGATGACGAACCGTACGGGTTCGTCCAGCACCACGGCAGCGCCCTCTAGGTCGGCCAGGCGCGCAGCCAGTGTGGCTGCGGCCAACCGTTTCGGCAGGGCGGCGCCGAACTTGAGACCGTCCAGGGCCTTGTCGTTGACCTCTGACGCCGCGGGCGGGGTCGGCGGCGGCCAGCCGGGCGTACTCCAGGATCTTGGTCATCTCGCTACGGGTGACGGGCTTCTCGTCGTCCGGCATGGCCGGACGGCCCGGGTAGGACCAGGCGAGGAGTTCGCCGGTGAGGTTGTGGAACGCCTCGGCGAGGGTGCCGCCTCGGGGGTCGCCGACGTGCAGGCCCTCGGCGAGGGTGTGGAACACCCCGATGGTGTCGTCCTGCACGTCGGAGCCGCGCGACGTGGCCGACCCGTACGCCTGCATCATGGCGCTGATCAGCGTGCCGCGCAGTTGGGTCTGGCGCTGCTGGAGGTAGACCCGGCCCTGCTGCCGGTCGGCGAGGGGCCAGTCGGCGGCCAGCGAGTTGAGCCGGTCGCCGGTGCCGTTGCCCAGCAGGTAGTTGATCCTGGCGAGCTGGCCGACCTTGCCCATCAGCTCGTCGGTGAGGAAGTAGGGCAGCCAGAAGACGGTCCGGGAGCCCCGTTCCAGGCGCTCGATCCGGGCGCGGGAGACGTTCGGCAACTGACGCCGACTTGTTGAGGGGATGCCGCCTGTCGGCATCCCCTCGCCGTGTTTGCCCAGACAGCGACGCCAACTCGGCCAGCAGACCGCCACGCCACTGTTCACTTTGAGCGTGATGACTCTGAAGCATATTGATGCCCGCGTGTCATCACGCTCGTTGGCACCCCCTCCCGCTCCCTACTCAGCTCCGGCCCCATTCGCCGCCCTCCGTTCCCATAATCCGTCGATCATGGAGTTGTGGTGGGCAACGATAGATGGCAAATCGTCAGCTAATAGGCACCACAACTGCGTGATCGACCGCAGCGGCGGTGGCAACCGGACGTGGAATGCCTGCGGCCGTGGACGGCCAGCGAACCGACCATGCGCAAGGCACAAAGTCTCTTACCGAGGTGTACGATTCGCGTCCACGCCTAAGTCATGATCCACGGTCGAGGAGGAGCGGTGAGAATCAGCCCATACCAGTGGCCGGAGGATGGCGACGAGCACGACGTACTCGTGGGCATTGCGCCCAAGCGAGTCACCCTTCTCCTTGAGGGTCGGAACGCGTGGCACTCGAAGTGGATCCGCAGCTACCAGGGAAGCGCCGCGATGTTCTTGAATCAGGCGTCTGCTCGGGACGCAGCCGAGGAGCGGCGCAAGCAGGGATCAGTCTTCTACGTCTTCGATACACCGGCGCTCCTCCTCTTCGGCGTCTACACCAACTGCGTCGTGACTGATTTTCACCAGGACGACCCTTTTAATGGTTTCGTAGGATTTCGGCAGCCTACCTACGATCCGTGGCTCGGATGGCGAGGAATTCTTCCAGGCGTGAAAATGCACACCGCTGTCGCTTCAATCGGCCCAGAGCGATCCATGTGGGAGGAGCGGTCGCTGAGCCAACACTCCTTCATTCGTGGAAGCGTCAGCGACGGCAGGGAGATCGCCGACCTGGAAGACGGGCTAGTGAGCGTCTCCTCGTTTTCTCAAGGCAGGGCCTACAGACTCGGATGGCGCGATCGCGAGCAGCGCTATTCAACGAAAAGCGTAAGCAGAGCGACCGATGTCTGGTTTGAGCACATGCATGCGATTCCAGAAGTACGAAGGCTGATGAGGAGCGTGTGGGAGACATCCGACCACGGGGCACGTGACCAACCGAAGAGCTCCGTAGAAGAATCACGGCAACTGCTGGCCACGGCCCTCCTGAACCACGCTTCGAACACGTGGAGACCGGATTGAAATTGCCGGTAGTCGGGTCGTACGCAGGATTGGCGACGGCGGCTATCCGAGGCAACCCGGCTCGGTCGCCACGAAAGGTAGTCAAAGGAACGGCTGCGTCCTCCTACTGCGGGCCCCGCCGCCTTCGGGCACCCGTCTTCGCGGGCCGTCGGACCAGGCTGCCTTCGTCCTGCGCCTCTCGTAGAACAAGGCGAAAGCCGTTCTCCGTGCTCGGATCGTAATCAACCACCACGCGCTGCTCCGCCAGGTCGCGCAGAAAGGCGTTGACCCGAGTCTCGGCGTGTTCGTCGAGCTTCTTGCCGTGACGTCGCCGGCCCTCCTGCCGCAGACAGTACAGGTAGTAGTTGTTGCGGTGCTGGTGCTTGACTGACCATGGCACCAACTCCTCGTCGGAGACAGCGCGCGCGTCGAGACCATTCTTGCCGCGGAAGTAACTCCATCCGGACGCGCTGATCCTGATGTTGTACTTCCGCTCGTGCTCCGCTGTCATCCAGGCGTACGACCGGCCCTCCTTGATCCAGCGAATGGCCTCATCCGCATTCTGGATCTTGGTTGGTGGTGCCATGCAGGTGCCTTTCGGTGGTAAGGACAAGCCGCCTGTGCGCACGTGCGGCCAAGTCGAGCAAGCCAGGATAGTTCACGGCAACTCGGGCACCCCGCGCACCAACGCCAACGCCGAACGGTCGGAGCTGAGCTGGGCCAGCTCGGCGTTGATGACCCAGATCGCGCAGAACCGTCTTGCCGGAATCACGGCTCGTGGCGCTGTTGCGGAGGTGGTGCCAGATTGACCCCGCCGAAGATGTCGCGCGCCTGCACCACTGGTCCGGCGACGCGGCCCGAGACCGTGTTGGTCACCGTGTCGGCCCTCACGGTTGCCTGCTGGAAGATCTCCCAGCGCCGGCGTAGCTCTTGATCAAAGAGCGGATCCTGCGCGGCCGCGTCGACCAGCGCCCGCCGTAGAGCAACATCTCGGTCATCGGATGTCAATGACGCTGGCTCGGCCTCGATCAAGGTCCGTAGGCCAGAGTGGTCCGCGGCCTTGCGGCGAACAAGGCGCACCAACGAGGCAAACGCTGCTTTTCCTGCGTCGGCCATGCCCTCTACGGCACGGGTCGACAGGGCCACCGCGATGGCCGCGAGAATCGGATCATCCATCTGGCTCTCCCCGGTTCGCTCCGGCACCTAGCTCTTCCCAGCCGACATCTTCCAGTCGTCGCTGCACGTCCGCCGCTACCGGATCGTCGAGTTCCAGCAGCGTCAGGAGGGCATCTGCAAGGGCTTCCCGGGCGGCCGTCCTGCTCCCAGATGTACGAGCTGGAGTTGATCTGTTCCCAGCGCGGTGAATCCTCCCGCATGCGCCGACCCTTCCGCCCCGGCCGTCATGTTCCGGCTCAGGCTGCGCACTTACCGTTTCGCCGCTTGATCAGCGGAAACCACCACTCGCGTACGTTGTGCATCTGGTCAAACACGCTGGGTATCAATAGACTCTGCTCGACGTCCTTCCCATCCCCTCGGGAGGTCGGCATGGGCACCTCGACGCGTCTACCAGGCCCGAAGAACGGCAGCTGGACCGCTGCCAAAGGCCGGCTGGGCACCTGGACACCGGACGCCACCAGCCGACCCGATCAACTACTCGAGCATGACCAACAGCGCGCCGAGGCGATCGCGGCCCAGTACCAGCGATCGTTGCGGGACGCCCTGAACGCAGATCCGGAGGCGTTCGGCATCCGTGCGGCAGCGGAGCAGGCCGGCGGACGGCTGATCGAGTTCCTCGATGGCCTCGGGCGAGCGGATCTTTCGCTGGTGGGGGACTTGGCCGTAGGGGATGACGCCGACGAGTTCGTCCGGCGGTTCGTCGGTCAGATCGCCGGCGATGGCCAACTCATCGTGGACGCCGCCGTCCGCCGGGCCGCCCGACGCGTCGCGGAACACCTCGTGACTCAGGAAGGACCGCTCGCCGACCCTGGCCGTCCAAGACCGGTCACCGGCGAGCTGTTCTGCGCGTTGTATCGGGCGTTCTTCGGTGAGGTGGTCGGCGAATTCGTACACATCCTCATCGCGGAAAACGTCAAGATCGCCGTACCGGCACTGGCCATCCTCGACCCGACCGATGTGGTGGCTGGCTTCGTTGCCGACCAGGTAGTCAAGGTGCTGCCCAACCCCTGCGCCGAGGCAGTCAAACATGGGCCGGAGCCACCACGGCTCGCCGATGTCGCCAAGGACCTGCTGACCACCACCGTGGCGCAGGCCCTCGGGCTCGGCGACAGCGGATTGGAGTTGGCGGCGTGAGCCGGGCCAGCCTCGCGTATCACTACGCAGCCCGGGGCGGCGTGTCCACCGATAGGAAGCGGGAGACCATCGGATGGCCACTGCTGGAGCACGCCGACGAGCGGTTGCAGAAATTGGCGGAGGTACCCCAGGACCGCCCGGACTGGGCCCAGGACCTGTTGCAGATCGCCCGAGCCGTGTACCTGGCCGACAAGCTGTCGCTGCGCGAGTACGCAGTCGACGGCTGGACCCGAAGGATCGACCTCTCCGTGGAGGTGGTCGACCCCTCCGTCTGGAGCCCGCCGACGCTGCGGCTGCTGTCCCGCCTCGCGGAGACGTTAAGCGCGGATCAATGGACGATCAACATCCGGGCCGGCGGGCAGCGATGGCCCCAGCAGGGACGGACCACCTACGCCGAGGTGGGAGAAGTGGCTCTGTTCTCCGGAGGGCTCGATTCCACCGCGTGGGCGGCAGAGCGGGCCAAGGTCGCGGCCGACCCCCTCCTGCTCGTCTCCTATTTCGAACCCCAGTGGGGCAGCAAGCAGGACCAGACTCTCAGTGCGATCGAGAGCTCGGCCTGTCGCGACATCGAGCAGCTCAAGGCGTCGCAGCAGGTCCGTCTCACGAGGAAGCTGGAAAAATCCGCGCGTACCCGCGGGCTGCTCTATCTCGCCACCGCCATCTACCTCGCCGCCGCCCACGGGGTGCCACAGGTGGTCGTACCGGAGAACGGGCAACTCGCCGTCAATCCCCCGCTCACACCGGCCCGGGCGGCCGCCTGCTCTACGAAATCCGTACATCCCAGGACACTGCATCTGCTCAACTCACTGATCGACGCGCTCGGCGGCGGGGTGACCGTCGTCAACCCGTACCTGCACCTCACCAAGGGAGAGGTCTGCCAGCAGGCCCTGAACGCCGGTCTGGCCCCGGCAACGCTCACCCATGCCACCATCAGCTGTGGGCGCCCACCACGGGATCGACCGGTCGCCGAGCACTATCACTGCGGGACCTGTTACCCCTGTCTGGTACGCCATTCTGGTCTTCTTTCCGCGCTCGGCAGCGACAGCACGCCGTACAAGACGGATGTGTGGATGCTCGGCGACCGGGAGAAGGCTGCCATCGATCGGCGGGCGCTGCACCAGTGGTTGTGCCGCCCCATCTCCGTTCGAGACCTGACCACCGACACTCCGCTGCCGGACACCATCGACCCTGGCCCACTGCTTGAGGTCGTTGAGCGCGGTCGGACGGAACTTGGGCAGATGTTCGCTCGGCACGGGCAACCGATCACACCCATCGAGACGCCACCTCGTCGGCTGGCATGGGCAGACTAAGTAGGGGTATGAGCCTGGGATGAGGGCCAGTTTCCGGCTTGGCCGGGTCGCGGGAGTGCCGGTCGGCGTCAACTGGAGCGTGCTGGTCATCTTCGCGTTGATCGCGTGGGGGTTGGCCGCGAACCAGTTCCCCCGTTCGTACCCCGACCGCTCGCCGGTGGCGTACACGCTTGCCGGGCTGGCCGCGGCGGTGGTCTTCTTCGTCGGCCTGCTCGCCCACGAGGTGTCGCACGCGGTGGTGGCCAAGCGCAACGGGCTGGAGGTCGACGGCATCACGCTGTGGCTGTTCGGCGGTGTGGCCGAGTTGCGGGGCGAGCCGCGTGACCCGGGCGCGGAGTTGCGGATAGCGGGCGTCGGCCCGCTCGTCAGCCTGTTGATCGGGGCGTTCTTCGGTGCCATCGCGGCGCTGCTCGCGCTGGCCGGGCAGGGCGGGCTGCTGTTCGGGGCGGTGGCCTGGCTGGCGGGGATCAACGTGCTGCTGGCCGTCTTCAACGTGCTGCCGGCCGCGCCCCTGGACGGTGGTCGGTTGCTGCGTGCCGCTGTCTGGAAGGCCACCGGTGACCGGACCCGAGCGTCAGTGGTCGCCGCCCGGGCCGGCTGGGTGCTGGGTGTGCTGCTGATCGGCCTGGGGTTGTGGCAGTTCCTGTCCGGGGTCGGTTTCGGTGGGCTCTGGTTGGCGCTGATCGGCTGGTTCCTGATCGGGGCGGCCGGGATGGAGGAGCGTCAGGCCCGCACCGGCAACGCGCTGCGCGGGATTCGGGTGGGCGATGTGATGACCCCGCAGCCGCAGACCGCCTCGGCGCAGATGACTGTCGCGGACTTCGTCGACCACTACCTGTTCGCGTACCGGCATTCGGCGCTGCCGCTGACCGAGGACGGCCGACCGACCGGCCTGGTCACCGTCGACCGGGTGCGGGGCGTGCCGCCGGAGCGGCGGGCGTCGACCACGCTGGCCGAGGTGGCCTGTCGAGCCGACGAACTGGTGCTGGCCCAGCCCGGTGAACAGCTCAACGACCTGCTCCCCCGACTCTCCGAGTGCGCCGACGGCCGCGCCCTCGTGGTGACCGAAAACGGCCACCTGACCGGGATCGTCTCCCCCAGCGACATCAGCCGCGCTGTCCAACGCAGCACCCTGGTTGGCCAGGGCGGTCAGCGGGGGAAGTAGCGGTCCAGGGCGTCGGTGTGGAACTTGGCCTTTGGGTCCAGGTTGGTCAGGAGGGCGGCGAAGTCGGCGTAGCGCGGGTAGCGGGCGGACAGCTCGGCCGGGTCGGTGACGAAGACCTTGCCCCAGTGTGGGCGGGGCGCGAAGGGCGCCAGCCGCTCCTCCACGGCGGCCACCACCGGCAGCACCGCAGCGGTGTCGTCGACCCAGGTGAAGTGCAGCACGAAGCTGTCCCGCCGGTAGTTCGGGCTGAGCCACAGCTCGTCGGCCGCCACCGTGCGCAGCTCGGACACCAGCAGCACCGGGGCGATCAGGTCCGCCAGGTCGTCCAGCGCGGCGAGCGCGTCGGCCGCCGCCGTCCGCGCGACGTGGTACTCGGACTGCAGTTCGTCGCCGCTGCTCGGGGTGAAGCCGAGCTTGAAGTGCGGCAGCCGCTCGTGCCACGGGCCCGGCTCGCCGAGCTGCGGGGTGCAGTTCTCCGCCGGCATCCCGAGCACCGGGTGCCGGGGCTGGTCGGCGGCTGTGGTGCCCAGCCAGTCCGCAGGGGGTGGCGGCTGGTCGGCCAACTGCTTGCGCCACACCTCGCGCAGCCGGGGCTCACGGAAGTCGGTGAAGACACTCACGCTGTACGCCGAGCCGAGTGCCTCGTCCAACGCCGTCCGGTCCAGGTCGAGGCGTACGTACTGGCGCAGCGCGAAGGTCGGCACGACGTCCAGCGTGATCCGGGTGACCAGGCCGAGCGCGCCGAGCCCGACCACCATGCCGGCGAACGTGTCGGTGCCGCGGTCGACCCGGAGCAGATCGCCGTCGGCGGTGACCAGTTCCAGGCCGGCGACCGCGCTGGCCAGGTTGCCGTGGGTCTGGCCGGAGCCGTGGGTGGCGGTGGCCACCGCGCCGGCCACCGAGATGTGCGGCAGTGAGGCGAGGTTCGCCACCGCGTACCCCTGGGTGTGCAGTTGTCGGGCGACGTCGCCGTAGCGCAGCGCGCCGCTCACTGTGACCTGCCCCCGCTCGTGGTCCACCTCGACGACCGGGGGCAAGCCGGCGAGGCTGACCAGGTCACCGTCGGTGTCGCCGAGACGGTTGAAGGAGTGCCCGCTGCCCACCGCCCGGATCCGGTTGCTGCCGGCGACGAGCCGCCGCAGTTCGTCGACTGAGGTGGGGCTGTGGAACGCCTTCGCGGCGTACTGCACGTTGCCGGCCCAGTTGCGGCGCGGAACGTCGGTGGCCGACGCGGCGTGCGATCCCTGCGCGGTCATGTGGCGGTCTCCCGATCGGTGCTCTGGTGGTCGGCCAACGCGGTGACGAGGGCGTCCAGAACGGTATCCGTCTGGAATGTGCTGTAACCACGTTGGGCGATCGGCAGACCGGCAGTGGTGGCGCGTTCGATCTCTCCCCGGGCCGCCTGCCGGGCTGACGTGTCCCCGGTCATCAGCGCGTCCTGGCCGCGTCGGATCAACCGGTCGACCCGGTCCATCTGGTAGCCACGCAGGCCGACCGTAAGCTCCGGTGCCTCGAAGGCGGCGCGGCGCACCGCGAGCAGGTCGACGAACCGGTCGCCGGCATAGCGGGTGAGCGCGGCCGACACCTGCTCGGGCTGCTCACGGACCTGGTCGAGGACGAGCAACTCGACTGCCGCTCGGCCGTCGAGCGGGTGGCGGGCGGTCACCAGCTCACGCGGCACACCCTGCACCGGCACCATCAGCAGTCGCGGCGGCTCCGGATGGCCGTCGCGCCGGGGCGGCTCGTCGAGGACCAGCACGTCCACCTCGGCCCACCCGATCTCCCGACGCAGGCCCGGCCGCCGGATGGTGAGCCCGTCCGCGTGGATCCCGAATCGGAACGGCCGCATCGCGCTGACCAGCGCCACCGCGCCGAGCGCGATCGCCCCCACCGCGATGATCGTCCGTAGCAGGGCGCCGTCGCTGGGATAGACCAACAGCAGCACTCCACCGAGTACGCACACCAGGGCGAGCACACGGGCCCCCCGATTCCGGCGCAGTTCCACGCTCGGACCCCCGTTTCATGACCGTGGCGTCGGTCCCGACATCTTCCGCCAGACCGGGCACCAGGGACACCGGTCGATCGGGCACGGTTGTTCTCGTCGTCGTCGGGGAACCCTACGCCCATGAGTAGCTACCGCGATCCGGCCGCACGAGGTGACGTCTTCCCCTCCGAGGAGGAGCTGGACCCCACCGGCACCGAGGTCGAGCAGGCCAGCGCGCCGCCGGCCGGCGGGTTTCCGAGCCACCCGTCGCCCACTCCCGGTCCTCGACCGACACCGGCACCGGCGCCCGCCCCGACGCCGGTGCCGGCACCCGGCCCGCCGCCGCGCGCCGGTGGCGCACAGTCGATCGTGACCCGTCACCTGGACGGCTCGGTGGAGGTGGTCACCGACCTCGACGGTGACGGCGTCGCCGACGTCGTCCAGATCGACGTGGACGGTGACGGGATCCCGGACATCACCTACGTGGACAGTGACCGCGACGGGCGGCTGGACACGGTGCTGGGCGACCCGAACGCGGTCGGGACGGGCACGCACCGCGCCTGACCGGCGGCGTCGTCCCACCGCCATCGGGCTGACTCAGAGCTTCGCCATCACCTCGCTGGCGACCAGCTCCAGGTGCTCCAGATCGCTGAGGTCCAGCACCTGGAGGTAGAGCCGCTCACTGCCGATCTCCGCGTACCGGCCGATGGTGTCCAGCACCTCAGCGGGCGTCCCGGCCAGACCGTTGGCGCGCAGCTCGTCCGGGTCCCGGCCGATGACGGCGGCCCGGCGGGCCACCTCGGCGTCGTCGCGTCCGCAGCAGAGCACCAGCGCGTTGGACCAGACCATCCCGGCCGGGTCCCGGCCGATCTCGACGCAGGCCGCGCGGACCCTGTCGAACTGCGCCGCAGTGTCCGGCACCGAGGCGAACGGCAGGTTGAACTCGTCCGCGTAGCGGGCGGCCAGCCGGGGCGTGCGCTTCGGGCCTGTCCCGCCGAGCAGGATCGGTGGACGCGGCTGCTGCACGGGCTTGGGCAGGGCGGGCGAGTCACGGACCGGGTAGTACCGGCCGTCGTGGTCGAACCGCTCCCCCGTAGGCGTGGCCCAGAGCCCGGTGATGACGGCGAGCTGCTCCTCCAGCCGGTCGAACCGCTCGGCCAGCGGCGGGAAGGGGATGCCGTACGCGCTGTGCTCCTCGGCGTACCAGCCGGTGCCGATGCCCAGCTCCACCCGGCCGCCGCTCATCTGGTCGACCTGCGCCACTGTGATCGCCAGCGGGCCGGGCAGCCGGAAGGTGGCGGCGGTCATCAGCGTGCCGAGCCGGATGCGGCTGGTCTCCCGGGCCAGGCCGGCGAGGGTGGTCCACGCGTCGGTGGGGCCGGGCTCACCGCTCACGTCGCCCATCATCAGGTAGTGGTCGGACCGGAAGAACGCGCCGTAGCCGGCGTCCTCCGCGCAGCGGGCGACGGTGAGCAACTGGTCGTAGCTGGCGCCCTGCTGGGGCTCGGTGAAGATCCGAAGTTCCATGATCCGAGCATAGGGAGCCGATCGGTGGTACCGCGTCGGGACGGCGGCTGTAGTCGTATGCTTTGACAGTCATATGACGGAGAAGGCATATTGGGCAGGTGTCCACCGACGCCTTCACGGTCCTCGCCGAGCCCACCCGGCGCCGGATCCTCGATCAGCTCCTCGACGCCGAACGCAGCGTCGGCGAGTTGGTCGACGGGCTCGGGGTCAGCCAGCCAGCCGTCTCCAAACACCTGCGGGTGCTTCGCGACGCCGGCTTCGTCACCTGCCGGACAGCAGCCCGACAGCGGATCTACCGCCTCGACCCCGGCCCGCTGCGGGACGTCGACGGCTGGCTCGACCCGTACCGACGGCTCTGGGCCCGACACCTTGACGCCCTGGAACGGCACCTCGACAGTCAGGAGCAGTGAATGGACCGCGACGCGTTCCGCCCGAGCCCACCCGCCGACGTGCGCGCCGAGCCCACCGACGCCGGCGCGACACTGGTCTTCGTCCGCGACCTGCGGCATCCGCCAGCCACCGTCTGGGCGGCACTGACCGACCCGGCCCAGCTCGCGCAGTGGGCGCCGTTCCTCGCCGACCGCGATCTCGGCAACGCCGGCGCGGCCGTGCTCACCCTCGTCGACGGCGAGACCACCCAGGAGGACCCGGCGACGGTACGCCGGGCCGAGCCGCCGCACCTGCTGGAGTACACCTGGGGCGACGACCTGCTGCGCTGGGAGCTGAGCCCGCTGGGCAGCGGCACCCGGCTCACCCTTCGGCACACAGTCGCCGACCGGGGCATGCTGCCGATGGTCGCGGCCGGCTGGCACCTCTGCCTCGACGTGGCCGACCGGCTGCTCGACGGCGACCCGGTCGGCCCGATCCGCGGCGCGGAGGCCAAGGACCACGGCTGGCCCGAGCTGCGCGACGCGTACGCCGAACGGCTCGGTGAGGGCTGACCGGCGCGGTTCCGGCGGCCCCGGAGCCCGGAGCCGCCGGAACCCGGTCAGACGTACGGCCGCTTGGCGTACGCCTCGCGGAGCGCGGCCAACCCGACCGCCTTCGGCGTCAGGGTGCCCCACCCGGAGTTGAAGTAGTTGGTGCGCACGATCCGTGGCCCACGCTCGGCGTTGAGCTGGGCGATCGCCGCCGGCACTGTGGCGATCCAGGCCGCCTGGTCCGGGATCTCGGCCGACCTGACCCCCCATTCGGCGATGATCACCGGTCGGGACAGCGCCACCGGGCCGAGATCCGCGACCGCCCAGTCCTTGGTACGACGAAACCGGGCCAGCGCCGTGTGGCTGGCGTTGGTGCCGTACGCGTTCCACTGGAGATAGTCGAGGCGGGACATCAGCGACTCCGGGTGGGTGCGCTGGAAGCAGGCCCGGTCGAAGCCGCCCAGCCCCACCGAGAAGGTCGTCCCGGCCGGCAGCGTCCGTGCCTTGAACCACGTGACGATGTAGTTCATCGCCTGCACCGCCCGGGCGTCCGACTCGGCCCAGGTGTACGCCTTGCCGTTCTCGGTGGTGCCGAACTCGTGGTCGGTGTCCAACTCCGAGGCGAGCTGGATGTTCACCCCGAAGCCGAGCGTCCGGTACTGCGACAGTGCGCGGGCGAACAACCCGTCACACTGCCCCTTGAGCACCTGGTCGTACCCGTACGCCTTCGGCCAGGTCGTACCGGCTCGCTGCTGGATGGTCATCGATGGCGGCGGCACCGTGTAGGTGGCGCCGTCCACCGTGAAGCTCTGCGACCCCTGATTCTGGGTGCCGTAGTGCTTCAACTCCAGGACCATGTTCATCTGCACACCGGCCTTGCCCAGATTGACCAACCAGGGCCGGTTGTAGCCGGGGAAGATAAAGCCGTCGGCGAGGCTGCGGTACTGGGTGAGTGACCGGAAGTTGCCGCCGGCCATGTCGGCAGTCGGGTCGGCGCCGCCGGAGAGGTAGTAGCCGCCGAGCACGGGTTGGCCCAGGCTGTAGTCGGCGGCGGCCGTCGCGGTGTTGCCGGCGGCGTCGCGGACCTGGACGGTTACCCGGGGCATCACGCCACCGACCGATACACGGCCACGGAGCCGTTGTCGGAAACCCGGGTCCAGGTACGTCCGGAGTTGTCGGTGACGGTCACGGTGAGCGGGTCGATGACCGCCGTGACCTTGACCGGCGCGCTGCTGTTGCCCTGCGCGTCGGTGACCACGATGGTGACGGTCAGCGGTTTGGTGTCGGCGTCTGAGTAGGTGACGGTCAGCAGCATCTGGTCACCCGGCGCGAAGACGGATGCGTTCAAGGCTGCGGTTGCCGTGGGAGCGGCCATGTCGGGCCCTTTCTTGCTCGGTCGCCGGGTCTCGGCGCGCGGTCGAGCTACGCCGGACCCCGGCGGGGTCCACAGTGCGAAAGGCCGGCGGGGCACGGGGACGATAGGCACTACCGGCGGACGGCGCTGCCTGACTGCCTGTGGTGCAGACGTCCCTGTCCCGATGGGCGGAGGCACCGCTGCGGGCGCCCGCAGGGGTGTCGGTGACAGCCACGCCCTGTCGTACGCGCGATCGGCACGGCGGCTGTGCCGTGACCGCCACGGCTTCGAGGCCGGGCTGGGTGAGGGCGGCACCGGTGCGGACGATGTTGTCCCCACCGGGCCGGAGGATCGGGATGTGGCCCGCCACCCGTCTACCTCCACCTGCCCCAAGGGTGCTCTACCAGGGGCTTTACCGTCTTGTCCGAATTGCGACAAGGGCCCGGAAGGGTGCGGCGCGACGGTTACTCGGGCGGCGTCCCGCGCACGGCCCAGGCCCGCGCGGTGAGCCGGATCGACCCGTCCGGCTCGACCGGCAGCCGCGTGGCCAGCGACTCGCGCAGCGCGGCCCGGTCGGATTCGGCCAACGTCGCGACGTACCCCGGCGCCGACCCCTGACCGCCGAGGAACGGCGTCCAGTAGTCGGCGAAGTCGGTGAAGGTCGTCGGTACGTCGACCGGCCAGACCGACACGTCCCGCAATCCGGCCCGCTCCCACAGCGTGCGGAGCGTGTCGGGCTGGCCCACAGTGGTGCGTCTGCCCTCGTCCCGCTCGATCGAGGTCGGGTCGAGCTGTGCGGCGGCGGCCCAGAAGTGCCGCATCATCGCCATCCCCTCGGCGTAGTCCCACACGTAGGCGGCCACCACCCCGGCCGGCCGGACCACCCGGGCGAACTCCGCCACCGCCCGCGCGGGCTCCGGCACGAAGTTGAGCGTCAATCCGCTGACCACCACGTCCGCGACGCGATCGGGCAGCGGCAGCGCCCGGGCGTCACCGACCTGGAAGGCCGCCCGGGGGTCGGTGACCCGGGTACGCGCGACCGCGACGAAACCCTCCGACGGGTCGATGCCGGTTATCTCGGCCGGATCGTTGTGGGTGAGGATCGTCGAGGTCAGCGCTCCGGTGCCGCTGCCCACGTCGAGCCAGTGCCGCCCCGGCGCAACGGCCAACCCGCGCAGGAAGTCCACAGCGACCAGGCGGCTCCACCGACCCACGTACGCCTCGTACGCGTCACCGTCCGCCCACACCGGCTGCACCATCCCGGAACGATACGACAGGCCGGGGCTGCCGATGCCGGCGTTCAGTCGAGATGGTCGGCGGGGGCGGTCTGGAGCAGCCAGGCCAGCGGCATCCGTGCCTGCGCCTCGTAGGTGCCATCCCCGTTCAGCCGGTGCAGGGTGACCGTCTGCGCGGCGTCCCGATCGACCACCCAGTACTGCGGGATCCCCGCCGACGCGTACTCCCGGACCTTGGTCACCGAGTCCATCGCCTCGGAGCCCGGCGAGACGATCTCCACGACGAGTACGACGTCGGTGACCGTGGCCCAGACGCTGCGGGAGGGCGGCTTACGCCAGACACTCACATCAGGGATACGACCACCGTCACCGTCCGGTCCGGAGATGCGCACACCGACTGCCTGAAGCACCTGCTCGGCGGGCCACCCCGCCACGATCAGCCAGGCGAAGAGGCGACTAGCGATCATGGCGTGTTCCGAATCTGGCGGCGGCATGACCGACAGGACCCCCTCGGGGCTGGTCTCGTAGCGGTGACCGTTCGGATCGGCAGCGTTCATCGCCGCCACGTCGTCGAGCGTCACAACGGCTGGCATGTGCATGCCGACAGCCTCAGCGCTCATGGGTCTCATCCTAGGGGACCACTGGCGCCGACCACCGCACCCGAAGGCTCAGCGACGCCGCCGCGCCGGGTCGAGCAGGGCGGGCGGGGTGTCGAACTTCTCGTCGGCGGCAAGATCGACCCCCGGTGCGACGATGGCGTCGATCGCGTCCAGCACGTCGGCCGGGAGCACGGTGTCCGCGGCGGCGAGTTGGGCGTGCAGGTGGTCGATGGTGCGGGGGCCGATGATCGCGCTGGTCACGGCCGGGTGCGCGGTGACGAACCCGAGTGCGAGTTGGATCAGGGTGAGCCCCGCCTCGTCGGCGACGGTGGCCAGCCGCTCGACGGCGTCGAGCCGGGCCTGGTTGGCCGGGACGCTGAGGTCGAAGCGGGCGGGCAGGAGCGTCGAGCGGCTGGTGGTGATCTCCCGGCCGGCGCGGATCGCGCCGGAGAGCCAGCCCGAGGCGAGCGGACTCCAGGCCAGCACGCCCAGCCCGTACTGCTCGGTCACTGGCAGGACGTGGGCCTCGATCCCTCGTTGCAGGATCGAGTAGCTGGGCTGCTCCGTGACGTACCGGCTCAGGTGGTGCTCCCGCGCGGCCCACTCGGCCTGCACGATGCGGTACGCGGGGAAGGTCGAGGAACCGAAGTAGCGGATCTTTCCCGCCCGTTGCAGGTCGGTCAGCGCCGACAGGGTCTCCTCGTCGCTGGTGGTCGGGTCCCACCGGTGGATCTGGTAGAGGTCGACGTGGTCGACGCCGAGACGGCGCAGGCTGTTGTCCAACTCGGTGACCAGCCAGCGGCGCGAGCTGCCCCGCTGATTGCGCTCGTCGCCCATCGGCATGCCGGCCTTCGTGGCCAGCACGATGTCGTCGCGACGGCCGGCGATGGCAGTGCCGACCATCTGCTCGGACTCGCCCTGGCTGTACATGTCGGCGGTGTCGATCAGGTTGATTCCGGCCTCCAGCGCGGCGTCGACGATCGCCGTCGCCTCGCGCTGGCTGGTGTGTCCCAGCTTGCCGAAGTTCATCGCGCCGAGCACGAGGGTGCTGACCTGGACGCCGGTGCGCCCCAGGGTGCGGTACTGCATGGCTGTTCCTCCACTGAAGGGTGATGTGGCGCTGGCCCACAGGCTCTGGCATCCTGAACAAGTGGAACCATGTTCCGCTAAGAACAATACGGAACAGCGTTCCGTTTGCCAAGGCGAGTGACGGGGGTAACGGCGCGGTGGCCGACATCGACAGCGGATCAGGACGGCCGAGCCCGCGGAAGCGGGCCGACGCCCGGCGAAACGAAGCGACGCTGCTGGACGCCGCCGCCGCGGCCTTCGTCAGCGCGGGCGTGGACGCGCCGGTACGGGACATCGCCGCCAGGGCCGGCGTCGGTGTGGGCACCATCTACCGCCACTTCCCGACCCGCGCCGACCTCATCGTCGCCGTCTACCGGCACCAGGTCGAGGCATGCGCGCAGGCCGGCCCGACACTGCTGGCCGACAGCGACACACCGCATGCCGCACTCGCGCAATGGATCAACCTCTTCGTCGACTTCCTGGTCACGAAGCACGGCCTCGCCGAGGCGCTGCAGTCCGACAACGCGGCCTTCGAGACGCTGCACGCCTACTTCCTGGACCGCCTCGTGCCGGTGTGCGCCCAACTGCTCGACGCCGCTGCCGCAGCGGGCGAGATCCGCCCCGACGTGACAGCCTTCGAGTTGCTGCGCGGTGTCGGCAATCTCTGCATCGGCGCTGGTCAACCCCGCTACGACGCGCGTCGCATGGTCGAACTCCTCGTCGCGGGGCTGCGTCAACGCCAGAGCGCCGGGCCGCGCTAACTTATTGATCATGAAGGACTGGGAGCTTCGGCCGGCCTCGGCGGCGGACGTCGAGGCGGTGGCCGAGTTGCGGGCGGTGGTGCTGCGGGCCGATCTGGAGCGGCTCGGGCGGTACGACGAACAGCGGGTGCGGCAGCGCCTGCGGGACGGTTTCGCACCGGCGTACAGCTGGGTCGTCGAGGTGGGCGGCGCGTTCGCCGGCTGCGTGGCGCTGCGGCCCGACGCGGACGCCCACTGGCTGGAGCACTTCTACCTGGCCCCGCGGCTACAGGGCAGCGGCATCGGCACGGCGGTGCTGCGCGAGCTGCTGGATCGGTGCGACAGTGCCGGCACGCCGGTGCGGCTGAACGTGCTGCGGGGCAGCCGGGCCCGGAGGCTGTACGAGCGGCACGGTTTCGCAGTCGACACCGAGGATCCGGTGGACGTGTTCATGGTCCGCGCTCCCAGGACGATCACCGCCGAGGCCCGGCCAGTGTCAATGTAACGTTGACATATGACGTCGGGGCTGGCTCGGTTGGCGGAGGTCCGCGCTGCCCGCGCCCGCCTGGACGAGCAGGAGCTGGAGATCATCGACCGCGCGCGCCACGACGGTGCGACATGGGCCCAGATCGCGACCGCCCTCGGCCTCGGCAGCCGCCAGGCCGCCGAGCAACGTCGACAACGACTGGTGGCGGCGCGGTGGTCGCGGCGGCAGCAGCTCGACCTGCGGATGCCTGCGCAGATCGCGGCGTTGCGGGCGGCGGTGGCCGATCTCGGCCGGTGGATCGGCGCCGATCAGCGGTGGGACAGCCGATTTCGTCGGGCTGCGCTCGTCCGGAGCACGGTGGACGCCGCCTTGGACGCCGCCCCGGGCTCGCTGCACGCGTTGGCAGTGCTCCTCGCCACCGATCTCGCCGAAGCGGGTGAGCGACTGCCAGCGCCCGCCCGGAGCGCCGCAACGAAGATCAATCTCGCCCTGTCAATGGATCGTTGACATTTCCCAGCGGCATTGCCTGCGCCTGGCTCAAGCTCGAGGATGAGTCACCTCGACTCAACTCGGAGTGCTCATGCGTCGCAACGCCTGCCTGTTCGTGGCGATCTCCCTGCTGTCCGGCTTCGGCAGCAGCGCCATGTCCCTGGTCGCCGGCATCTGGATCCTGGACCTCACCGGCTCCACCAGCCTCGCCGCCCTCGCCGGGCTCTGCGTCTACGCCCCGGTGCTCGCCGGCCCGTGGCTGGGCGGTCTGCTCGACCGGGCACCCCGGCGACCGCTGGTCATCGCCGTCAACCTCGTGCTGGCAGCCGCCCTGCTGGCGCTCCTTGCGGTGCGCGGGGCGGGGCAGACCTGGCTCATCTTCGCCGTCTCGTGCGCCTACGGCGTCAGCTACGTGCTGATCGACGCCGGCGAGACGGCGCTGCTGCCGTCGGCACTCGCGCCAGCCGAACTCGGCGACGTCAACGGGTGGCGCTCCAGCGCGCAGGAGGGCATGAAGCTCGTCGCTCCCCTGGCCGGGGCCGGCCTCTACGCGTGGCGGGGCGGCCATGCTGCCGCCGCCCTCAGTGCGGCAATGCCGGTCCTGGTCGCCACCCTGTACGCGCTCCTTCGCCTGGACCGGACGCCCACCGACCGGCCCACCGAACGTGGCGACGGGCCGCGTACCGGATTGGTGGTCCTGTTCGGACAGCGAGCGACCCGACTGCCGGTCGTGCTCGCCGCGGTGTCGATCGCCATGTCCGGCTTCACGACCGCGGGAATCTACGCGATCGTCGTCACCGAGCTGCGCCTGCCGACGACGTTCCTGGGTGTGCTGGCCAGCGCGCAGGGCGCCGGTTCCATTCTCGGTGGCCTGATCGTCGGCCGGCTCATCGCGGCGAGAGGTCCCGGTGCCGTCGGTGTCGCCGGGACGGCGCTGTTCGCGATCGGCTGCCTGGCGCGCTGCCTGCCGTGGTGGCCGGCCACCGTCGTCGGGGCGATGGTGGCCGGCGTCGGGCTGCCCTGGACCCTGGTCGCGGCGGTGACCGCCGTGCAGACCCACACGCCGTCGGCGCTGCTGGGCCGGGTCTCCGCGACAGCCAACACCGCGATGTTCGGACCACTCGTCGTCGCGATCCCGCTCGGCTCCGCGGCCGTCCACCTCGGCGCCCGCCCGCCGCTCATGGCCGCCGCGGCGATCTGCCTGACCGCCGCGGTGGTGGCCACGATCCGCCGCCGGTCGACGCCACCCGACGAAACTCCTACCGCCTCCACACCACGCCGAACGGCGGGAACGGGTCCGGCGAGCCGCTGACCGGGGTCAGCCGCGTACCGGATGGGTCGCCTGGAAGGCGAGTCGACGGTCCGCGTCGGCGGCGATCCGGTCGAGGATGTCATCCAGGTCGAGGAAGACCGACCAGCGCTCGCGGCCGGTGGCGTCGGCAAGCCGGTCCACGAGCAACTCTTCCAGGTCGGTGACCCGCTTTCCCTTCCACACCTTGTCGGCCACGCTGACCAGCAGGTCGTCGACGCCGATGCCGTCCCGGTGCCAGGACGCGTGGTCGCGCGCGAACCGGGCCGAGGCCTCGGCGACGCCGTGCTGAAGCAGCAACTCGTAACCGGCGGGCTCGTGCGCGGACCCGGGCCCGGACAACTCCTCCGGATGCCGGACCTTGCCGAGGTCGTGGGTGGCGGCGCCGAAGAGCACCGCCTCGCTGTCGAACGGGAGTTGCGGGAACCGGTGCGCCATCGCGGCGGTGAGCTGCGCGGCCACGTCGTGCACGGCCCGCAGGTGCGCGGCGAGGCGCGGCGGCGCGTGCAGGGCCTCCAGTAGGGCGACGGCCTGGTCGGGCAGGGGCCGTAGCGGCGGGTCCGCGGGTGCGGTGAGGGCACGGCGCAACAAATCGGACGTCACCGCGGCAAGGGTACGACCAACCGCCGTGCGATCCGTTGATCAAGTGATGAAAAATAGGTCAGGAACGGCGCTCAAAGCTACTTTTCATCACTTGATCATGGTGCGAGCGGTGGGACGGGTTGACCCCGGCCCGGTGTCCCGGCAGCCCACACCCGGCGGCCGGGGCGGTCACAGCCGCGGCCGGTGTGACGGGCACCGGGACGGCGCCGCGACACTCGTGGATAGTGTCTAGTCATGCCGCTCAGTCCGGACGAGGTCGAGGTGTTCGAGCACTCCAGGGCCCGCCTGGAGGCGATCGCCTACCGCCTGCTGGGTTCGGCCAGCGACGCGGAGGACGCCGTCCAGGACACCTTTCTCCGCTGGCAGGGCGCGGACCGGCAACACGTCGAGACGCCCGAGGCGTGGCTGACGAAGGTCCTCACCAACGTCTGCCTCAACCAGTTGACCTCGGCACGGGCCAGGCGGGAGACCTATGTGGGCACGTGGCTGCCCGAACCGGTCCTCGCCGGGGACCGGATGCTCGGTCCGCTCGACACCGCCGAGCAGCGCGAGTCGGTCTCGATGGCGGTGCTCACCCTGCTGGAGCGGTTGTCGCCGAACGAACGCGCGGTGTACGTGCTGCGGGAGGCCTTCGGCTACTCGCACGGTGAGATCGCCGAGATCCTCGGCATCACCGAGTCGAACTGCCAGCAGACCTACCGGCGTGCCAAGCAGCACGTCACCGCCGAACGGGCCCGCGCGGATGTCGACCGGGCCACCGCCCGGAAGATCGTCGCGGAGTTCCTCACTGCGGCCAACAACGGCGAGATCCAGCGGCTGGTGGAGTTGCTGACCGACAACGCGACGAGCACCGCCGACGGCGGCGGCAAGATCCCGGCCCGGGCCGCGCCGATCGTCGGCGCGCTGGCGGTGGCGAAGTTCCTGCGTGGCCTGTTCAGGCCCGCCGACGTCAAACGGGACCTGGTCGGTGGCAGCCCGGCCATGTACGTCACCACCGCCAACGGCGCTCCGGCGGTGGTGGTCGTGATCGACGACCGGGTCATCGGCGTGATGTCGCTGGAGGTGACGCCCGAGGGTGTCACGGCCATCCACAACCAGGTCAACCCCGACAAGCTCGTCCGCGCCACCCGGCAGTGGTCCGCCTCGGAGCACGAGGAGCCCACCCTGCACGTGTGGTGACCTGCGGTGACGCCGCTCAGTTCTCGCCGGCGGTGATCAGGCCGGTCTCGTACGCGCAGATCACTGCCTGGGTGCGGTCGCGGAGGCCGAGTTTGGTCAGCACGTTGCTGACGTGGGTCTTCACCGTGTGCTCGCTGACCACCAGGGTCTGGGCGATCTCCGCATTGGCCAGGCCGCGGCCCAGCAGGTGCAGGGTCTCCCGTTCGCGGGTGGTGAGCACGTTGAGGCGGGCGTCGGGCGCGGCGGCCGACCGGGGCGGCCCGGGTCGGTGGCGGCCGGTGATGTCCGAGATGATCTGCCGGGTCACCGACGGAGCCAGCAGCGAGTCGCCGGCGGCCACGACACGTACCGCGTGGACGAGGTCGTCGCGGCGTACGTCCTTGAGCAGGAATCCGCTGGCGCCGGCGTAGAGCGCCTCGTAGATGTAGTCGTCCTGGTCGAAGGTGGTCAGCATGATCACCCGACTGGCGCTCTCCGCGCAGATGCGGCGGGCGGCCTCGATACCGTCCATCGTCGGCATGCGAATGTCCAGGAGCGCCACCTGCGGCTGGTGCTCCCGGACGGCGGCCACGGCCGCGGCACCGTCACCGACGTCGGCGACGACTGTGATGTCCGGCTGGGCGTCGAGGATCATGGAGAATCCGCTGCGGACAAGCTCCTGATCGTCTGCGATCACCACCCGAATCGTCACGCTGGGAACGGTAGCCGAGCCTCGACTGTGAACCCGCGTCCACCTGTCACCGGTTCGGCCCTCGCCGTACCGCCGCAGGCGATCACGCGTTCCCGGATGCCGACGAGGCCGTGCCCGCCGCCCGGGCCGCCGGTTCCGGCGCCATCGTCGGTCACCGTGACAGTGAGGGCATCGGGCGACCAGCCCAGGTGTACGTCGATGGTGCTGGCCGCCGCGTGCTTGACCGCGTTGGTGAGGGCCTCCTGCACGATCCGGTACGCGGCCAACTCCACGTCGGCCGAGACCGGGCGCGGCTCGCCGGTCACCCGCAGGCCGGCCACCGGTACACGGTCGATCAGCGACCGCAGTTGGGCCAGGGTGGGCTGCGGGCTGCGGGGACCGGGCTCGTTGCGCAGCAGGCCGAGCATGCCGCGCAGCTGCACCATGGCGTCGCGGCCGGCGGCGGCGATCGCGTCGAACGCCGCCTCGGCCCGCTCCGGTGCGGTGCGTACGGCGACCGGCCCGGCCTCGGCCTGCACGATCATGAGGCTCACCGCGTGGGACAGCACGTCGTGCATCTCCCGAGCGATCCGGGCCCGCTCGCGTGTGGCGGCCCGATCGGCTTCGAACTCGCGCTCCCGCTCGGCCCGGAGCGCCCGGTCCTCAAGGGCTGTCGCGCGCTCCTGCCGGGCGGCGCTGAGCCGACCCAGCACGTACGCGGTGAAGAACACCAGGAAGGTGTAGAAGTACTCGCTGACGCGGTTGGAGTTGAACGCCACCCCTGCGGCCACCCCAGGGAAGGTCGCGCCGAGTGCCCACCAGCGCTGCTGGCGACCACCGAGCGCGGCGACGGTGTAGAGGGCGACCAGCCCGCCGTACGCGAGCGGCTGCCCCGGCGCATCCGCTGCCTTGCCCGCGATAGTGGCCAGTGCCACCACCAGCAGGACCGTGAGCGGCACCCGTCTGCGCCAGATCAGCGGGATCGCCGTACCGGCGGTCAGCAGGTAGGCCAGCGGCCGGCCCTGGCTCACCACCCGGTCCGGGAAGCACGAACGGCACTGACACCGCGATCAGGACGAACACGGTGATCGCCGCGTCCACCAGGTACGGATTGGTGGTACGCACGAGGCGGGCAAGCGACATCGCGACAGTATTCACAGCCCCTGACCTCCTCCCCCACTGGCACCCGATCCCCCCGGTGGTGGGGGGATCGGTTCGGGACTCGCCGCTCAGGCGAGGGCGGGCACCGGCTGCGTCGGGGTGGCGGCGGCGCCCCGGGCCAGCGGGAGGAAGGAGACCAGCAGCAGGGCGGAGCCCAGCGGGATCAGGTCCTTGTCGATGAACGGCGTGGCGAGGTCGGCCAGCACAAGGATCGGCGTCCACAGCTTGACCCGGCGCTGCACGGCGAGCAGGACGACCAGCACGAGCTGGCCGAGGTAGAAGGCGTAGGGCCCGAAGTCGTAGGCTAGCTCTGCGATGCCGGGCACTGTGCGCACGTCGTGGATGATCATGCTCATGCCGTAGTTGTCGGTAGCCAGAAAGCCGGCGACGAGGTCGATCGAGAACTGGGTGATCAGCGCCAACGCCCCGAAGGTGCCGGCCGTGGCGCTCACCGTCGCGAGGGCCCGGCCGCCAGCCATGCGGCGCATCTGCCAGAACACCGAGATGAACGCGACGAGCGCGCCGAGGAACGCGAGGTGCCCGATGGTCCAGGCCGGGCCGGGACCACGAACACCGTCCAGGCCGTCGATCAGACGGACGATGCCGTAGCCCATGACCAGGACCGGGGCGGCGACGAATGCGGGGCGAAACTGCATTGTGGTGACTCCTTGGGAGACGTTCACGTCGTGTGTTCGACGTGATTGAGCCTGCCGTTTCGCCGCCGCGCGGACATCGCTCCGCCCGGCGATCTTGCCGCCGTCCGGCACCTCCCCCGCACGCATGAGCTCCTCCCTCGCGCGAGCGAGTGAGATCGAAAGCTGGTGACCCAGGTCATAGCCGCGGCCTGTCAGGAATCGCGCCGCTGTCCGGTTCAGGAAGCGACCACCCACCGAGACAGGAGTGCCACCATGAAGCACCGCATCGTCGTCCTCGGAGCGGGGTACGCCGGAGCCATGGCCGCCGGGCGCCTCGCCAAGCGGCTGCACACCGACGACACCGAGATCACCCTCGTCAACGCCGACGCGGATTTCGTCGAGCGGGTCCGCATGCACCAACTCGCCACCGGACAGGACCTCAAACCACGTCCGCTGAGCGAGGTCTACGCCGGCACCGGCGTCAAGCCCCGACTGGCGCGGGTCACCGCCGTCGACGTCGACAGCCGGACCGTCGCGCTCGTCGACGACAACGGCACCGACGAGATCACCTACGACACGCTCGTCTACGCGCTCGGCAGCGTCACCGCCGACCATGGCGTCCCCGGGGTCGCCGAGCACGCGTACGACATCGCCGGCAGGCCCTCGGCGCTGCGGTTGCGCGACCGCCTCGCCCACCTCGCTGCCGGCGGGACCGTGCTCGTCGTCGGCGGCGGCCTCACCGGCCTCGAAGCGGTCACCGAGATCGCGGAGACCCGGCCGGACCTCGATGTCGCGCTCGCCGCCCGCGGCGGTCTCGGCGACTGGCTCAACGGCAAGGCGCAGCAGCACCTGCGTGGTGTCTGCGACCGGCTCGGCATCACAGTGCACGAGCACAGCGACATCGCGCGGGTCGAGGCGGACGGTGCTGTCACCCGCGACGGTCGGAAGATCCCGGCTCAGGTGACGGTGTGGACGACGGGCTTCGCCGTGCACCCGATCGCCGCCGCCACGACTGTGGCGGTCGCCGAGACCGGGCAGATCATCGTCGACGACAGCATGCGGTCGGTCTCACACCCCGAGGTGTACGCGGTGGGCGACGCCGCGATCGCCGCAGGACCGGGCGGCAAGCCGCTGCGGATGTCCTGCGCCTCGGGCATCCCGATGGCCTGGCAGGCCGCCGACGCCATCGCCGCACGCCTGACCGGTCGGGCGAAGTTCCCGAAGGCCCCGCTGCGCTACTTCAACCAGTGCATCAGCCTCGGCCGCCGCGACGGCATCATCCAGTACGTGACCGCCGACGACCGGGCCAGGCCGGCCCTCCTCACCGGGAAGCTGGCGGCCCGCTACAAGGAGTTCGTCTGCATGGGCGCGGCCTGGAGCATCGCGCACCCGATCATGTACCCGGTCCGCCGCCACCGCATCGTCCCGACCCGATCGGAGGTCCGCACCGGCGTGTCCTGATCGGATGCTCGCCGGCCCTAGGCTGTCGCAATGGCGGCGGAGCATGTGGTGATCGATCTCGACGAACAGGGTCATGAACCGGCCGAACGGAGCGACATCACCCACGGGAACGTCGCGAACAGGCGGAGCGTGCTCCTACAACTCGTCGCCGCCTTCGTGGTCGGTGCGGTGCTCGGCGGCATCGGTGTCGGTGAGCTGCGAGACTCTCGTGCGCAGCGCGAGCGGTCCGCTGTGGTCTCCCTCGTGGCCCTACCCGAGTCGGGCTATTCGGGAGGCTCAACCAGCAGGGGAAGCGTCCTGCTGAACGGGCAGCTGACACTGATCAACACCGGCCCCGCGCCGATCACGGTCCGCTCGGTTCAGGCAGAGAGGCCGGGCGTCCAGGTACGCGGCATGAGCCAGTCCCGGCACGTCCGCCCGGGTGGCACCGGCCAGATCCGCGTCGATCTGCAATTGGAGTGCGCGACGGCGTTCGACCTGGAGCCGTTGTCGGTGCGGTTCTCCGTCGAGACCGAGGACAATCGGCTCAGAGAGGTGCGCTACCCGGTCGCTCTCGTCGGAAGTGCCTGGCAGGAGGACGCCCTGCAGCTGTGCGAGCCCCGACTGGATTCATAACCGGAAGCCGGCAGCCTTGCGTTCACTCTGACGTCGTCCGGTCAACCAGGTGCACCAGCATCAGCGCCGTCCTCTTGTCGGGTTGCACGAAGGCTGTGCGGATCAGGTACGTGCCACGAGCCAGGTCCACAGTGAGGTGGGTGGTGTGCTCCAGCCCGTCGCCGGTGTAGCCGGAGTCGAACAACTCGGCTGGCCCGCTGGTCGTCCACGTGCCCGCGTCTTCCCAGCCGGCGATCTCGACCGCCCGGGGAACGAGGCGGACGACCTCCGCCTCGGAGACGGCGTAGAGCCACCGCACGAAGATCCGCTGGTCCGGGAGGTACGTGGTGGAAGCCGGTTCGTCGGCCAGAACGAGCGCCTGGTCGGCACCGACATCGAGCACCCCCGCGTAACCGTCGACCTCGCAGGCCCGGTCGTAGTCACCCCAGGAGTCGTCGTCGTCGTCCGACGCGCCCTTCCAGTCGCCGAGCGCCGTCGTCGGCACGACGACGAGCGGTCCGCCGCCCGAATCGACCCACGGCAGTTGACTGACCGGCCTACGCGTACGAGCGAGGACGCCGGCCATGTCGGTCATGTCGGTCACGATCGCGTCGGCACCGGCGGCGGCGAGGCGTTCGGCCTTGCCGGGTCTGTTGGCGTACCCGACGCACGCGACACCGGCTGCTCGGGCCGCGGCGATGTCGGTGATCGAGTCACCGACCAGAACAGCGGCACCGGGTGGGACCTTCAGCGCCTGCAGGGCCTGCACAACGGGCGCCGGGTTGGGCTTCAGCAGATCGGGATGCTCACTTCGGCCGATGACGGCGGCGAAGTAGCGGGCCCGGTCGCGGCGCCCGAGATAGGCGCCGATGGCGGCGGCGGAGTTGTTGCTGACGATGGCGAGGGGACGCCCGGTCGCCAGGCACGCCGCGACCAGGTCGAAGGCTCCGATCGTGGTCTCCGCGGACGCCGCCGCCTCGACCTCCGCCGCCGCCAGGGCCGCACCGACGACGCCGACCAGCTCGGGCGCGACCACAGCGATCGCGCGGAACAGCTCCAGCGGGTCGTTTCCGTCGCGCAGCTCATCGGGCAGGACGACGCCCCGGCCGACGATCAGCTGACGCAGGTCGGCGGCGATGCGCGGCGCGGCCTTGCTGCCGAACAGGCGGCAGATCGGACCGTCGAAGTCGACGAGGACGGCTTCGGCCCGCTCGGCGATGTCGGCGAGCCGGTCGGGTGGCCGTTCTGCCTCGCTTGTCACCATGCGCTCCCGCAGGCCGTCTTCGCCATCAAGGCTGCCGATCCTAGAGGCCGACGTGGTGGCGGCGCGGCCGAGCCGTCCGGGGAACGGCTCGGCCCGCTCGTCGCTGCGTCAGGGCGTCACCCGGGTGGCCAGGCTGTCGCACGGCAGACCTCCCGCGTCGCTGACCGTATCCACCGGCGGCCTCCGGGTTGAGTGGAGGATCGCACGCCAGGCTCAAGCCGGCGGGCTCACTCCTCCGGTTGTTGACCCACGGACGGCCCGTCGGACCCGGCCTGGCGCTCGGCCAGCCAGATGGCGTGTCCCTTGAGCAGGTATCCGATCCAGTAGATCGCGAAGAGGATCAGGAAGCACGCGAAGAACACTCCCGAGATGATGCTCGCGAGAATGAGCGCTCCCTCGCCGTCGCTCAGCCCATAAATCATGAACCCGACGAGGCCCAGGAGAAAGAAGAAGACCATGTAGAGCGGCAGTGTCGAGCCGTCGGCTGGGTGGGACGCGCGAGGCAACCACGGGACGCGAGGGTCATTACTGATCACCTGCCGAGTATCGGGGACACGCCCGGTCACCGTCCGTCCCTGTCAGACACTCGTCGGCGCTGCCGTCCGGTGGCAAGCGAACCGGGATCCCGCTCCGCCTCGACCAGGGAGGTCGAGGCGGAGCGGGACCGTCGACGGGCTACCGGTTAGAACCCGCCCCATTGTTTGGCCGAGCATTTCCAGGTCTTCCCGCCGTTCTGCGAGACGCACCAAATGAGGATCTTGCCGAGGATGGGCAGGTTGAGGGTGAAGAGGTGGCCCCGGGTCTTCGCGTACACGACGCCGGACTTCTCGGCGATGTCGGCCAGCGCCCACCCGGGGTCCGGCCCGTCCACTGTCGCCACCCGGCGCATCGACTCGATGTCCTTGCCGTCCAGCAGCGTCTTGATTTCGTCCGCCGTGGGCTCACGTTCGCCGATGAGGGTCTCCACTGTGTACGGACCGTCGGCGGCGACGCCGTTGGCCTTCTCGAAGGCAGCCTTCGTCCCGCCCACAGTGGTGCTGCCATCAAGGTCGAGGGTGAGGATCAGTTCGCCCGTTCGGCGCGACAACAGGCATTCCCAGATGGTCTTGCCCGACGCGACGCACATGGTCAGGCACCACTCCCGGCCGTCGGGGGTGGAGGAGGAGAAGAGCAGTGACGTCGCCGTCCCGCTGTCGCCGCTGCCGTCGTACGCCCCGTCGGCGAGGTCGGCCATGGTGGTGCCGAGGACGCCCCGGCTGCCCGGAATCGTGCCGACGACAGTGACCCCGTCGACCTCCTTGCCGGCGGCGAGCGCTTCGAGTTGGTCGCCGGTGAGGTTCCGCCCGCCGGTGTCGACGGCCAGCACCTTGTCCAGGTCGCCGACGGGTCGGCCGGTCAGGTCCTCGAACTGTCGAAGCATCGTGCCCGGGGCACCGGGGTGGTCGGTGATCGTCGTCCGGGCCTCCCCCTCGGCGGCCTGCGACGGTGCGTACGAAGCGGTCAGCCCGACGATCAGGGCGGTCGTGACGATGGTGGCGCGCCTGGTGATGTCCCGCAGAGTTGTCATCCTGTCCTCATCTCGGTGATCGGTGTCGGCGGGGTGGGCGGGGCTACCAGCGACACGTGACGATGTCGCCGAAGTCGTTGGGGGACCCCAGGTCGCAGTGGTCGTCGATCCACCCACCGATGTCGCTGATGGTGTCCACGATCCAGGCGATCGCCGCCTTGATCGCGCCCCAGATGCTGAAGTAGACGACTGTCGTCTCGGGGGTGCCGCCGGCCTCGTCGATGACGTCCTTCGTCGACATGGCGGCATTGGGCTTCTCGATGATGTCCAGCACCCGTACCCCGGTGGTGTCCTTGCCGGCCAGCAGCGCCTCGACCTGCTCCGGGGTCCGCTCCTTGCCGTCGTCGACCGCCACTATCGCGCGGTCGATCAGCGCCTCTCGACTGCCGCTGACGGCCTGGGCGATGCCGGTCATCTCGCCCACCGTGAGGTCGTTGCCGAGCGCCGGCCCGGTGAACCGCCGCACCGAGACGGCACCCGCCGGGTCGATCCGGATCTCGCCGGCCGTGATCATGTCGTCTGCTGCGAACGGCGCCCAGGCGAACGTCCACTGCCCGGCGACGCAGCGGAACTGGCCGTACTCCCGGCCCTCGGGCGCGGTGTCGGTACGGACGACTTCGCCGCGCTCGTCGACGTGCTGGACCACGCAGTCGGCGCCCTTCTGCGGCGGCTTCTCGGTCTGGGCCACGGCGGCGGAGGACATGGCCAGCACCGTCCCGCTGACCACCCCGATCACCGCGAGGCGGTGTGCCAAACGACTCATCGAACGCTCCATTCCTGATGCGGAAGAAACTGGTGTCCGAAGAGTGGCGGGGAAGGCTGAAGCGGCCCGGAAACGGCGCTGAAAGCGGCGTACGTCAGTGCAGCCGCGTGGCGTCGAGCTGGTCGAGGTCGGCGCGGATCGCGTCGGCGTCGGCGTCGCCCAGCTCGTCGAGGATGGTCAGGGCCCGGCGCCACGCGGCACGGGTGGCGGGGAGGTCGCCGAGCGCCCGGTGGCTGCCGCCGAGATTGACGTACGTGCTCGCTTCGGCGTACCTGTCGTTCACCTGCGTGAAGAGTTCGAGGGCGTGTTCGTAGCAGGCGATGGCGCGCCGGTGGTCGCCGAGCTGGTGGTGGGCGTGGCCGAGGCTGTCCCAGGTGTCGGCCTGCCCCTGGACGTCGTCCACCTCCTGCAACATCCGCAGCGCCTCGCCGCACGATGCGAGGGCATGGTGGTAGTCGCCGAGCAGCGCTTCCTGCCAACCGACAGCGTTGAGGGTGTACCCCTGCCCGGCCCGGTTTCCGGTCCCCCGGAAAAGGGTCAGCGCCCGCCGGGAATGGCGCAGCGCCTGCTGGTGCTGCCCCTGCCGCTCGGCCAGTTGACCGAGGTTCAGGCAGGTGTGCGCCCGCCCGGCGTCGTCACCGAGGTCGGTGAACAGGTCGAGCGCGCGCCGCAGGTGGTCGTCGGCCTCGTCGTACCGTCGGAGCCGGGAGCAGGCGAGACCGAGGCTGCGGTGCGCGTGGCCCTGCCCCGCCTGATCCCCGATGCGGGACGCGGCGGCCAGCGCGATCCGTTGCGTGCCGAGCCAGTCCTGCCAGTGCCCCTGCCGGTGCAGGAAACCGGCGATGGTCCAGGCGAGCCGCCAGGCGTGTCCCTCGAACCCGGAGCGCGCCGCGAGCGGTATTGCGGCGAGGAGGACGGGGACCTCGGTGGTGAACCACGCCGCCGCGGTCGACCGGCCCCTGCGGCGCTCCAGCGTCACGCCCGCCGAGGGTGGCGGGAGGCTGATCTCGCTGAAGTGCGGGTGCAGTGCCAGGTCGGCGGCGTGAGCGGTGTGCAGGCAGTGGTCGAGCAGCCGGTGAATGGCGGCCCGACGCTCGGCCGGCGGCTCGGCCTCGTCGGCGAGGCTGGCGGCGTACGCGCGCAGCAGGTCGTGGAACGCGTAGCGCCCGTACGTGTGCTCGGTGAAGAGATTCGCCCGGGTCAGCTCGGTGAGCAGGGAGCCGGCCGCCTGCCCGTCGACACCGGCCAGGCTGGCCACGGCCGGGGCGGAGACGTCCGGGCCGGGATGCAGGCTCAGCAGCCGGAACAGCCGCGCCGCAGGTGGGCTGAGCGTCCGACACGACCAGGAGAAGACCGCCCGCACGTCGGTGGCCTCGTCGCCTGCGCGGAAGGCGTCCAGGTCGCCCAGCTCGTCGGCGACGGAAGCCAACGAGAAGTGCCGGTTGGTGGCGGCTCTGGCGGCCACGATGGCCAGGGCGATGGGCAGCCGCGCGCACCGGTCGGCGATGGTGTCGGCAGCGGCGGGCTCGGCGGCGACCTGGCGCTCCCCGAGCCGGCGGACCAGCATGTCACGGGCTTCGCCGGGGCTGAGCAGGTCGAGCGGCACCGGTTGGGCGCTTTCGGTGACGACCAGCGGGATGAGCTGGTCGCGGCTGGTGACGATGGCGAGACAGTCCGGTGAGCCGGGCAGCAGCGGCCGGACCTGTTCCGCGTCGCGGGCGTTGTCCAGCACCACCAGCACTCGCTTGCCCGCCACCGTCGTGCGGTACAAGCTCGCCATCGTGTCCGTGTCGCGGGGCATCCGGGCCACCGGAACGCCGAGCGCCTCCAGGAAGCCGTGCAGCGCTCGCGCCGGTTCGGTAGGTGTGCCCGCCGGGTCGAAGCCGCGCAGGTTGACGTAGAGCTGCCCGTCGGGGAAGCGCTCGGCCGCGCGGTGCGCCCAGTGCACGGCGAGGGCGGTCTTGCCGACGCCGGCGGTCCCGGACACCACGACGGCGCCGCCCCGGTCGACCAGCGCGTCGAGGGCCGCGAGCTCCGCGTCGCGTCCGGTGAACGTGGGTACGGGGGGAGGCAACTGCGCCGCGACCCGCGGTGGTGCCGCCGTGGCCGGTGCGGCGATAGCGGTGTCCTGGCGCAGGATGGCGCACTCCAGGTCGCGTAGCCGCGGACCCGGGTCGAGGCCGAGGTTCTCCCGCAGGTTGTCGCGCAGCCGCCGGTACGTGGCGACCGCCTCCCCCTGTCGGCCGTCGCGGTACAGGGCGAGCATCAGCTGCGCGTGCAGGTGCTCGTCGAAGGGGTGCTGTCGGACGAGCCGTTCCAAGCCGGGGACGAGGCTGGCGTGCTCACCGACGGACAGCCGGGCCTCGGCGAGCGATCGTTCGGCCTCCAACCGTAGGCGTGCCAGGTGTTCGGCCTGCTCCTCAAGCCAGGCCGACCCGGCCACATCGGCCAGCGGTGGGCCCCGCCACAGTGCCACGGCGGCCGTCAGGTGCCGTACCTGCTCGTTGCGGTCCGTCGAGCGCCGGGCCAGCTCGATGAGGCGTTCGGCGGCCTGGACATCAGTGGAATCCGGCCCGGTGTCGAGCAGATATCCAGGTTGCCGCGCGACGATCGATCCGGGCTCGCCGAGCACCCCGCGTAGGTAGGAGACGTGGCGTTGCAACGTGTTCGCCGCGGTGGCCGGTAGCTGGTCGCCCCAGACCACGTCGATGAGCCGGTCGATGCTGACGACACGGCCCGCGTTCAGCGCCAACGTGGCCAGTACCGCTTTGCGGCGCACGCCGTTCACCGCCTGCGGACTGCCGCCGACGACCACCTCCACCGGCCCGAGCAGCCTGACGCGCACGCCCGTACCAACCATCGAAATCACCGAATCAAACTAACGTCCCCAGCCCAGCAAACTCGATCTATTCGTCGCGTAATGGACACGATCCACGGGGCACCAGAAACGGACTCCGGGAGCTACCGTCTAGCGCACTACGGCAGGGAGGTGCGCCAATGGGCCATCGGCTGCGGCGCGTCGCGATGCTGCTGCTCGGTGCCGTGTTGCTGGGTACGGTCGGCCTGAGCCTCGGTTCCTGGTACGGCGGTCGCGGTGTCACGCCGCCCAGCGACGACCAGGCGCAGAGCCTGGCAGCGCACCTGCTTCCTGGCGCGGTGCCGGGCGACTCGAGTCTGGTCGAGCACGGCTACCGGTGGGGCGTCAGTCTCGCTGCCGACGACCTGGGCTCGGGCCACACGTCCTTCTGGTACCACGATGGTGACGACTGTGGGCTCGCCGAGAAGCTGCGGCGCAGCGCCGTGACGCAGGGGTGGCAGGGCCTCCGCCGCGTCCCTGGCTACCTGTGCGACGGCTGGCGGGCCGAGCGCGACGGACTGACGGTCACGCTCGACTATTCGGCGAGCGGAGCAGAGCTGACCATCGCACCGGCCGCTCCCGGCAAGTTCCTACCCAGCACGGTCGCTGGCACCCTCGCGGGCGCCGCAGCCGGCGCGGCGCTGTTCGGGTGGGTGGCACGGCGACGTCGACCCGTACGCCTGCTGGTCTGCACCCTGGTGACGGCTGGCCTCCTCCCGGGCGTCGCCCTCACCTGGACGGCCCTGGGCCCGGGCATCGTCACCGAGCCGGTCTGGCCCGTCTGGCCCGCTCTCGCTGCCCTGCTGGTGCCCCTGTGGCTCGTGCTCCTCCTGGTCGGCGTGTATGCCTTCCCGAAACGCGAGACCGAGACCGACTCCAGCTCTCGGGTCACGGCGGTGGTGGTGAGTGTCGCGTGCGCGCTGGCCCCCGTGGTGATGGTCGCCGCGCTGCTCTTCATGTTCGTTCGAGCGCAGCCCGACCGTCCGACTGCCGTCGACCCCGTCGTGCCGTGGCCGACGACCGAAGGCGCCAACGTCCAACCGTCCCCGTCCTTCCGATAGGTGCCAGAACTTCAATGCACGATCTGGATCAGGGATGGCCGTAGGCTGGCCTCGCCCACGAGTCGCCGATGGAGGGCGCTGTGACCACACGTAACGGCAAGGTGATCGCCGACCAGACCATCTTCGCCGACGGGTACTCGGCCGGGCTGAACCAGAGCGAGGAACGCCCGTTCGGCGACGACGGTGGTGACGGCTGGGGCCGTGGGCTGCACGCCTGGATGTTCGACGCCGCCGAGGAGAACCAGGCCGAGCTCGAACTGAGCAACGCCGCCTCAGCGGTCATCATGGGCCGCAACATGTTCGGCCCGGTGCGCGGCGGATGGGATCGGCAGTGGAACGGCTGGTGGGGTGACGACCCACCGTTCCACAAGCCGGTGTTCGTGCTCACCCATCACGCACGCGAGCCACAGCCGATGACGGGCGACACCACCTTCCACTTCGTCACCGACGGGATCGAGTCGGCGCTCGCGCAGGCTCGCGCGGCGGCCGGTGGCGGCGACATCCTGATCCACGGCGGTGCGACCACCATCAACCAGTACCTCGCCGCCGGTCTGGTCGACGAGCTGCGGCTGCACATCGTGCCGGGCACCCTCGGCGCCGGCGTCCGGCTGTTCGAGGGCGTCCCGCCGCTGAACCTCGAACAGGTGACGGCGCGTGCGGCGAGCACGGTCCTGCACGTCACCTACCGCGTGCTCTCCTGAACCGACGGAGGATGCGTTGTCTGCCATCGCGTCACTGACAGTGATCCCCAGGGACAGCATCACCGAGCTGGCTCGCCTGGCCCGCACATCGCCATCGTCGTTCCGCGCGTACCTGGCCGAACACGGGAGCAGGGCGCGGCAGGAGTACGACTGGTCCGGCTACTGCATGCTGTACGTCCTGACCTATCTGGAGGAACGCGGCATCGACCTGGAACCGCCGGAGTTGCATGCCGAGTCGGAGGCCATCAACAGCGCGTACGGCCTGACCACGCTCATCACTCCAGCCCCGCGGTTCCTGGCCCAGCTCGATCCCGGCGCGCACCGCGAAGAGGAGTTGACCGCCCACTTCGAGGACATGGGGATGGACTTCGAGGAGAGCGGCACAGTCGGTCTGGACACGCTGAGGCTGTTGCGCGACAGCATCTCCGAACTCAGCGACGACGACGTGTTGCTGCTGCACATCGGCTGAGGGCGACGGCTGTCGTCGGATGCCCGGCGACTACCGGGACCGTCTGTCGCGGCGGGTGAGGGACCGACCGGCCGCGTCCTGAACGGCGACTGAAACCGAGTTCTTGCCAGACCAGTCCGGGCCGGTTGGTGCGGCCTGCACCACGAAGCGCCTGGACCCGTCGGAGCCGTGGACCTTGAGAGGCACCAGTTCGGCGTTGCGGAAGCGGGCCTGGACATCGCCGCCGTCCGCGGCCACCTCCGCTCGGGCGGCCGCGGCGGGGAGCATGCCGAAGAGGATCGGGGCGGCGGCGCCGCGGAGCGTACGGACGCTGAGCTCGTAGTTCTGCAGAACTCCGGACTCGGTGCAGGTGCGTTCCACTGTCGCGCCGTCCTGACGCAGGTAGAGACACTCGCCCCAGGTGCTTTCCCGAACCTGGACCACCGACCAGTTCACGCCGCCGGTCGTGCCTTCGGTGAGTAACCGGGGACCGGTGACGGCGGGCCGACGCCCGTCCCAGCCCTCCCAGTTGAGGCCGCCGACCACGGCGAGACCACCGAACACCACCACGATGGCCACCACGGTGCGGGTGCGGCTAGTAGACAAGCAGATCACCGCCTTGCGCGTCGTGCAGCCGCAGCGACACGACCTCGACCCGGTCGCCGGCGTCGGGTACGTACACGGCGTAGACCCGGTAGGCGTCGTGACCCGATGCGATGGTGGCCGCCTCGCGTGGCGTTCCGTCGCTCAGGGTGATCTGGATTGACGTGGCGGCGGCCGGCACGATGCCGTAGAGGATCGCCTCCGGCAGGCGCCGGCCCAGACGCTCCGAGTGGACCTGCTCGGCCCGCCCACCAGCCAGCCAGCCGTCGCCGTCTGCCACCCGTGGCCAGGCGCAGTCCTTGCCCGCCTCTCGCCAGTTGACGTACGGGTCGGAGAACGTCTCCCGCTCAAGTTTGGCGCAGCGGACATCGAACGAACCGGTGACCCGGAGCCGGTAGTTGTCGCCCTCGTCGAGGGTGAAGAAAGCGACGTTGCTCTTCCACCGGTCACCGACGGCGAGATAGGTCCAGCCGGAGACCGCCAGCAGAACGAGAAGGACGATGAGGCCCCGGCGTACGGCCTTGCGCGGTGCGGCGGTCATGCGGCGCTCCTCGGTGGGTGTGACGCACTCAAGGTAGCGCCGACGCACCAGCGTCTCGGGGAGACCGAATGCCTACCCTGTCAGCTCGCCGTGCCAGGCCAGACCGTGACACGAATCTTCCACCCGCCGCTCATGGGCTCGACGAACTCGACGACTGCGACATGCAGGTCGCCCTACGTGCGAACGCAGTACCGACTCCCCTTGGCGAATCTTGAGTTGCTCGTCGCGAAGCTGTTGAGCTGCGAGATGCAGTCCTGTCGCTGCGGTGCACCGGGCTTGTCCCACTTCGCCAGACCGGACCAGGCCGGGTAGCTCTGCAACAAAGTTCCGGCGTAGTAGATATCGATGCTCGGGTCCGGGGCCGTGGCGACCTTCGGTGGGTCCGCGTCGAGGTCGACACCGTTGTTGGCGAAGAGCACCTCGTACGGCCCCGCGCCCGCTCGGTCGACCGGACCGGGACGCGTTGGCGTCGTCCCCGCTGAACTGGGCGCGATGGAAGGCGTCGAAGTCGCCCCGGTGGACGTCTGCTGACCGCCGTCCGCGCCGAAGCCGCCGATCTGGTGCACAAAGGCCGCGGCACCCACGATCGCGGTGATCAGGGCTGCGATGGCGGTGAGCATCCCGGCCATCGTCTGCCAGAACGGCTCCCGTCGACCGGAGCCGTGCTGCGGATCAGTCACGCTCTTTCCTTCCGCTACCTGGCACTCGCGCTGATCATCGCATGACCACGCCACTCGTCGATGCCTCCGGCCAACGCCTTTGATGTGATGGACATCGACAGTCGTAGGATGCCCGCCGTGGGATACACGGTGTGGCCGTCAGGCCGTTTGCATCTACCGGAGTCGGACGACACCGCCGCGGTCGCCGCCGCCAAAGCCGCCATGGCTGAACATTCTGTTTGGTACAGACCCGATGCGTCTCCGTCGGATGACACGCTTGTCGACATAGCGTGCGAGGCCAGGGCCTCGATCACCCGTGACGGGGACTGGATCGAGTTCAATCATGACGACGAGGGCGACCCCAAGTGGTCGAACCAGGCCACGGCCTTCTACGTCGGGATCGCGCCGTTCGTTCGCTCCGGCACGGTCCAGATTCAGGGCGAGGACGGTACCCGCTGGTCCTACGCCTACGCGAACGGGCAGATCACCCAACAGGGTTGGAACGGTTGGGACGGATCCGTCGAGCCGTTCGGCGATTATGTGGACCACCCGTAGGCGCTGTCACTCACCGGCCGCCCGGACTTCGGAGTGCGGGTCTTCTCGCCGGGGAGTCTCCCAGACCGGCCGCTGGGGCTCGTCGTTGTGCACGACGATGTCGGCGTTCCGGATGGGGCGAGCCGTAGCGAAGTAGAGCTGCTGCGAGGGGATGTAACGCTCGCGCCAGCGCCGCTCGATATCGACCCGGCTCGACACCCGGCGCTCTCGGATCACGGCACGGTCCACTGTCTTCTCGAGTGCCGTCGACACGAAGACGCGCAGGTCCCACCGGTCGACCAGTTCCGGGCGCAGGAGGAAGACGCCGTCGAAGACGAGCACGGCGTCGGCCGGGGCGGTCGTGACCGGCGGGGACAGCACGGCATCCGCGTTGCGGTCGTAGACAGCGGGCTGGAAGCGCCGATCTCCGCCCGGCCCCAGCGGATCGAGCAGCACCCGGTTCAGCGCCGCGTAGTCGTGGGTGTCGTAGTAGCAACCTTCGGCCGAGTACTCACCGCGCGGGTAACGCTGCGCCCGGGGGAAGAGGAAGTCGTCGATAGTCGCGCGGATGACGTCGCGGCCCTTCTCGCGCAGGACGACGGCCAGCTCATCGGCGAGGGTGGTCTTCCCGGCGGCGGGCGGCCCGTCGATGGCGACCCGCGTCGGGTGGGCGACAGCGACGGACCCGACCACCTCAGCCAGGTGCCCGAGCAACTCGTCACGAGTGCCTTGAACCATGACTCCCCGTCCTCACGACATCCATCAAGGTCGTTCACATCACGTACGGTCTGGCGATGATGGCACGGATCCTGGCGCACCTTCGCCCACCGCTCGTCGTGTGCGGACAACTGGTTGCCCTGGTGTTGCTCACCCTGGACGCGCGCCGTGAATGGAGTGCGTACGGGCTTGTCGTGCTGCTCCTGTTGCTCGGTGCGCTTGCCGCGATACCAGCGGCGTTGGTCGACTCGCCGAGGTTCCGGCCGATCAGCCTGGTCGCACAGACCGTCGGAGCCGGCGTCGTCGCGCTGGCTCTCCACGACTCGACCGACAAGCGGGCCCTCTGGGTGTACGCACTGTCCGCCCTGGTCGCGGTGATCGCGCCGGTCAGCCGGCCAGGGCTCGGCCGGGCGACGGTGATCGGCGTGGGCTCGGCGCTGGCGCTCACCATCGGCGTGTCGGCTCCAGCACTGGCCTGGGATGGTGGTCAGCCCGAGGCGGTGGTCTGCGTGCCGCAGGGGGATTCCGCTGAGGAGCTGGTGCGCGAGAGCCACCGCTTCGACCCGAACAACGTGGTTGCGGGCTTCGGGTCAGAAGGGCCGCAAGCGCCGTGCCTGGAAGTGTTCTTCGACCCCGGTGCCACCGACGGCGACGCCGACGACGTCGTCCGCCGCTACTCCGAGGACCCGAGGGTCTCCTCCGTCAGCCGGACACGCTGACACTCGGCGCACAGGTGCGCCGGACCTCGATACTCCAGGCTCGTGGTGTGCGTGGCGGGGGGCGCTACCCCTCCGCCGGCAAGTCGTGAAACCACCGGCGGGACGAGGCGGGCACCAGCAACAGGCCGACGATGACTGCCGCAGCGACGATCTGCAGCAGCCCTAACCCACCAGCCTCGGTGATCGTGACGACGCTGTACCCCACGCTGACAGTCGAGAAGACGGTCGTCCAAAACCGGGCCCGCCCGCTCCCACGCCACAAGCCGTAAGCCAACGCCAGGAGAAGAAGTACGCCTATCAACCCGGTGGCAACGGATGGACCATTCGCAAACATCATCGACGCCGGGATGACGGCGCCCACAAGCAGAAGCACGGCGGCGACGGCGACCGGCATCGGAATGCGTCGCTGGCTCTGCTCGATCATCGGCTCATGCTAGGCGTCATTCATTCGGTCCACTAGGCTGCGGCCCGCTACAGCACCACCGGGACCAGTTCGATGCCGCACATCGTCACGTGGGGCTCAACCAGTCGCTTGGCCTCCTCGGCATCCTTCTCGGTGAGGAAGACGCCGAGGTTGTGCCACCTCCGACGGCCGTCCTGCTCGGTCAATGCAGTCAGCAGGTGCAGGTAGCGGTGTCGTTCCCGGCGTACGCCCTCTGGTAGACCGGTGAGGAACGCATCCGCCACCTTCTGTGGCGAGGCGATGTCCAGCTCGCCGCCGACTCCGCTGAGCGGCTTGACTGGCCACATCGGGTCGTACGGACTGAACGTGTTGAAGAACGAGGGCTGTACATCCGACAGCTCGCCCTCGCACCACCCGACATTGACGGTGATGACGTGGCCGGTCACCCCTTCACTCTCCAGCACGAGCACCCTGGCATTCTCCGAGCGGTAGCCGTCGTCACTGATGTCACCGCAGATCCGCGTGGCCTCGTCCCTGGTCGCGCACCGGATCACCAGCCCGTGGTACGCCGCCTGGATCTGCACGGCATCGACCGGGTTGAACAGCACCTCGATCGTCGTCGGAAGCCGGCCGCGACCCTCGGGCATCTGGTCCGCCCGCAGCAGAAGCTGGCCGTACGTCGCCGAGTACGACCACAGCGCGAACAGCCGCTCGCTGCGGAAGAGTTCGACACCCGGGCGGAAGTCCTCGTCACGGTCGAGCCAGACCTTCGACGTCATCAGGTCACCCTCCGACACCGCGACGGCGATGGTCAAGATCAGGATTCCGAAGCTCGGGTGTCACAGCGGTTGGGGCGAATCTCCTCGTCGGCTCGACGGTGCGGGCGTCGAGGTGACATGACCGAGCCACACTTCTACGGCGCTGCCAAAGCTGGGCCCATGGTGGTCTGAGGATCGTGCCGTTAGCGCGGGGGCCCGAAGCGTCAGCTTGAGAGGCGCCGATGTCCAGCTGTAGCGTTCTCCCAGTGGGACGGCTAGTGGACCGGCACCGTGATCTCGCCGGGTGGTTGGTGACGCCGCTGTTCACCCTGGTAGCCGCTCCAGTGTTGGCCTGCCTCGTCGGGGTGTTGGGAAGCCTCGGGGACCACAACGGCCCACCGGCCCTGTGCAAGGAGGCCATGGCGGAAAACATGTGCGAGGAGACCAGCCTCGGGGTGGTCGGCGTACATGTGGTCATCTCAGGCGGCATGTGGTTGCTGCTCTGGGTCATTCCGTGGTGGCGAGGTCTTCGCACAGTGCGCGTTCTGCTGGCCGTCGCCGCGACCGTCGTTCTCGTACTCCTACCAGTACGGATGTTCAACTGGTCCTGACACGCCTGACAATCGCGCGTCGCGTTTCGGAGCAGCCTGCGCTGGGGCGAACTGGCCACGCTACGAATGGTGGGGCGGGCGGGGCTCGAACCCGCGACCGAGGGATTATGAGTCGGTGCCGGAAGTAGGGCCTGACCTGCGTCGGATTGCCCCACCGCAGGTCAGCAGTGGTGCTGGCACGACACGGGACGACACACAACGACCTGGGAGGCGCATTTGGTGACCCCATGGGGTCACCAAGTTCGGCTACCTTCCAACGCATGGCGACGATCGAGCATCGGGCCCAATCGGTGCGGGTGTGCTGGCGGCTCGGCGGCACCCGCGACGGCGCGCGCATGTCCGCGCCGTTCACCGCGGCTGACCCGGTGGCGGCTCTCGCTTTGGCGATGCAGGCCAAGAAGCTCGTTGAGGCGTACGAGCACCGGATCACCCGCGACGAGGTGCTGCGCATCATCCTGCCTGAGGAGGAGGAAACCTCAACCCTTGGCGGCATCACCCTCGCCGACTGGGCAAAGCTCTGGTACGAGGACCGCAAGCCTGTCAACCCTGACGTGCCCGGCATGGATGACATCCAGCTCGACACTCTTGAAAAGTACATGCAGATCCTGCGGTCGCGAGTGCTCCCGTATCTCGGTCACAAGTTCCTGGCTGAACTCACCGCCGAAGAGAGCGGTGAGAAGACCCTCAAGGAGTGGGTGCGGGCGCTGCGGAAGTCCCGGGTGAAGCGCACGAAGAGCAACCCGGGCGGGAAGCCGATCTCCGCCAGCTCCGTCCGTGCCGCACACGTCGTCCTGCACATGGTGCTGGGTGCCGCGGTGCCGCGTTTCATCCCGTTCAACCCGGTCGCCCGGCAGGGTGGTGAGCGGAAGAACCGGCTCGGCCTGCCGAAGGCGCGAGCGTTCGAGGGCATGTTCCTCGACGTGTGGGAGGTCGAACGGATTGCCCAGTACTGCGACGACCAGATCCGCGACCTGTGGTTCGTCCTTGTCAGCACCGGCCTGCGGTTGGGTGAACTGTTGGTGTTGCGGGTTCAGGACGTCACCGTGGAGGGCAAGGAGCCTGAGGTTCGGGTTCGGCGGGCGTTGAAAAGCGACGGGTCGATCGGGTTGCCGAAGTCGGAGACGTCAGTTCGGGCGGTGTCGGTGTCCACGGAGGTGGCCGCTGTGCTCGCGGCGCGGTGCAAGGGTAAGGGGCCCCGGGGGTTGATCTTTCCGTGTCCGGGCAAGAAGCGGACTAGGGGCGCGGAGCAGACGTGGGCGGAGAACAACCTGTACCGCAGGCATTGGCTGCCGGCCGTTGCGGAGGCGATGCGGTGTTCGGAGCACCCGCCGCCGGAGCCGCCGAAGCCGGCCCGGGGTCCGCGTCGGAGGTTGCGCTTTGACGAGGTGTCGACGTGTGCATGCCCTGGGGTGCTGCGCCGCCGGCCCCGCCTGCATGACGGCAGACATACTCATGCCACTGACCTGATCCGCGACGGTTGGGAGCTGCACGATGTGCAGCGGCGGTTGGGCCACGCCTCGCCGGTCACGACGCTCACGATCTACGGGCACGCGTGGGATGGGCCGAAGCGGAAGATGCTCGACGAGTTGGCGGAACGCCGCAGGAAGAAGCTTCTACTGGACGACGAGGCGGCCTAAGCCCCGCGGTCGCGGGCTTCCTGTTGTTCGGCCTCCCGCAGCCGGGTGATCTGTTCGAGCAGCGAGTCGGCCCACCGGCGCAGCGGCCCCGATCTGTTCGGGTTGGCGCCGATCGCGCGCACGGCCTCTTCGAGCTGGCTGAGGGTTGGGCCTTCGAGGGGTGTGGGTTGCCCGCCGCCGAGGATGCTTCGGATGCTGCCGGGCGCCCATTCGAGTGCGCGTTCGATTCCTGCGTAGTTGTGGGGCAGTGTTTTGCGCGCGTCGGATTCGAGGTTGATCCATGTTCCGCGTGCGATTCCGGCTTGGTCGGCGGCGGTGTTTACGGTCAAGCCCAGGCGTTCTCGGCGCTCGCGCACGATGGCTCCGAGTGTTGGTTGCCACTCCCCAGCGTTAACCACGCATCGAATCGTCGCAGTACAAGGATGTGCAATGAAAGGCGGGGGGCGAAGGTTGAACCCGATTGGTCCGGGTTGAACATGATGCAACTTGCTTGGCCGCGTCCCTAGCTCAGGCGTTGCACACTGTTGTACAGTGTTGGACATGACCTACGAGCACGCCAGCGTAGAGATCGACGGGACAAAGCTCCGCCGACTCCGCAAGGACGCCGGGCTCAACGTCGTCCAACTAGCCGACAAACTCGGCATCTCCTTCAGCTACCTCGCGGCGATCGAACGCGGGGACCGCCCAACAGTGCCGCCTGCCCGTTACATCACCATCTGCGACGCGCTCGGCATCGAAGACCGCACCACCCTGCACAAGATGCGGGCAGCCGCGTGAACGCCGACACGCCGCTGACACTGCCCGAGGTGGCCGCGTTGACCGGGCTTTCGCTGCGCTCGATCGAGCGCGGTTGCCGCAACGGCACGATCGAGCACACGCCGATCGGCGACGGCACCATCAAGCAGCACCGGCGCATGTACCCGCATCAGGTGGAGAAGCTGCTCGAAGCGCGCAGGCAGGGGGCCACCCAGCCGTTGGCGCGGGCGGGGACGCAGCCACCGGAGGTGGAACCGGTTGACCCCCTGGCCGAGGCTCGCGCGGCTTCCCGCCGGCTGAACGCCCGCCGCCTCACGGGTCGTGCCGCATGAGCCCCGACCTGATCGTCCACGAAGCCGGCACCGCCAAACGGCTGCTCACCATGCCCGACCACTACTCGGTCGAGGTGGGCGACTACCTGCCCTACGTTGTTGAGGGCGCGCCCCAGGTGCTCGAACTGCTCAACCTGCGGGCCAAAGCCAACGCTGAGGCTGCACGCCGATGACGACCCTCGCGCAGGTGTTCGAGTACGACGCCACCCAGATCCGCACGCTCTCGCTTGACGGCAAGCCGTGGTTCGTCGTCGCGGACCTCTGCCGGATCCTGGATCTGTCCAACCCGACGATGGCCGCGAATCGTCTCGATGCCGATGACCTAAGCACTGCTGAGGTCATCGACGGCATGGGCCGCACCCAGCAGGCGCGCATCGCCAGCGAGTCTGGGCTGTACGAGCTGGTCTTCCAGTCGCGGAAGCCGGAGGCGCGGTCGTTCCGCCGTTGGGTGACCAACGAGGTGCTGCCCGCGATCCGATCAACCGGACGCTACGAGGCGCCACAGGCTCCCGCGCTTCCGCAGACGTACGCGGCGGCTCTGCGGGAGCTGGCGTCCACGGTCGAGCAGCGCGACGCCGCACAAGCGCAGCTGGCCGTCGCCGCCCTCAAGGCCGAGTCGTGGGACACCCTCGCGTCCGCTGATGGTGACTTCTCCGTCGGTGACGCCGCGAAGATTCTCAGCCGCGACCCGGTGATCAAACTCGGTCAGGGCCGCCTGTTCACGGTCCTCCGTGACCTGGGCTGGCTGTACCGGCAGCGCGGCGACCAACGCTGGCGCGTCTATCAGCAGCACATCGAAGCCGGACGGCTGTCTGAGTTGCCGTCTTCCCACTATCACCCGCGCACCGGCGAACTGGTCCTTGACCCGCCTCAGGTGCGTGTGACGGCCAAGGGCATCGCTGAACTGCACCGCCACCTGGGCGCGACCAGCGTGCCGCAGATCGACCCCTGACATGAGCGAGCGCCCACCGGGGCCCACCGGTGAGCGCCTGCCGCTCCATCACCACACCCGATCCACAGTGAGGACTTCGGATGACGATGACGACTTCAACGATAGACCAACCTAACCGTTTGGCCGATACCGCTACCCGTGTTCTGCCCGGCCCGTCGGATGACGCGGCGTGGACTGCGGAGACGGTGGCCGACATTGCCCGCGTAACCGTCGATGAGCGGGCGCACGCCCTCGCCCACCCGGTGCCGCAGCACGGCTGCCCGTATGGCGAGTGCGCCGGGGGGCAGGTCGCCTACCGGAACCCGGCTGCTGAGCTGACCTGGATCGAGGACGCCCGGTGGTCGCCGGTCCGGCACGAGGTGACCGCGTGACCACCGGCCGCATCTCCGGGGATTCGGTGCCGTCGTGGGACGAGTCGGAGGCCCGCGCGTCGCACGCGGAGTGGCAGCGGATGGAGAACCGGCGCCAGTGGGTGTGGATTCTCGGGTGTGCTGCCGTGGCGGCTGTGGTGTTGGTGTCGGCGCTGCTGCTGCTGAACGGCGGTGAGGTCGTATGACCGCCGGACTGTTGCGCCTGGTGCCGACGGATGGCCGCCCGCCGACGGTGCTGCCGTTCAAGGCCGAAGACGTGCCGGCGGCGTTGCGGCTGCTGGGCCGGTACGCGGCTGCTCAGTCGGTGCGGTCGGGTCGGCGCCGGGTCGAGTTCGTGGTCGGTGGCGGTGACGCCGCGTGAGTGATCCACCCGCTGTCGGAGCGCAGGCGCGTGACGTTCCCGCAGCCCGCAACCGCTCCCCCCGCCCTCAGCCTGTCAGGAGATTCCCGATGACCCGTACCCAGCGCACCGCCCTTCTCGGCGCCGCCTACATCGCAACGATCGTTGCCGCGAACCTCGCCACCGCATGGGTCGGCGTCATCGGCTGGCCGCCTGTTGAAGTCACGGCAGGCACTCTCGCCTTCGGTGCGTCCTTCGTTTTCCGCGACGCCTTGCACGAGGTGGCTACCAAAACCTTCGGCAAGTCGCGTGGCAGGGCGGCAGTCTTCGCCGCGATCGCCGCCAGCTCGGTTATCTCTGCGTTGCTCACCTACGCGCTCACGGACCACCCGCAGCCGTGGCGGATCGCCGCAGCATCCGGTATTGGCTGCTTGTTCGCCGAAGGCAGCGACATGCGGGTGTTCATCTGGTTGCGAGAGCGCACCCGAGCCGGGGCGTGGATCCTGTCCAACCTCGTCGCCGCGCCCATCGACAGTGTCCTGTTCCTGTGGATCGCCGGGTTCCCGGTCGGCGGCTGGTGGGCGCAGACGGCGGTCAAGTTCGTCATCGGCCTCATCGTCACCGGCCTGTACTTCCTGGTCGAGAAGCCCCGCAAGGAGGTGACCAGCGGTGATGTACTTCGGGACCGCCTCCACCGAGCGAGTGCGTGACGCCATGCGCGCCGACTACCTCGGGCAGATCGTCACCCCCGCAGCCGGCAACCGGTACGAGGAGTGGGTCACGTTCATCGTCGACAACAGCATCTACTCCGACGAGTATCCCGGCGACCTGGGCTACCTGCGGATGCTCGAAGAACTCTCCGACTACCGGTCCCGCTGCCGGTTCGCCGTTGCCCCGGACGTCGTCGCCGACCACCAGGCGACGTTGGAGCGGTCGTGGCCGATGCTGCGGCCCATCCGCGAGGTCGTCGGCCGCGTCGCCCTCTGCGCCCAGAACGGGGCCACCCCCGACGACATGCCGTGGGACTACATCGACGCCGTGTTCCTGGCCGGGATCGTCGAGTGTGTGCCCTGCGGGCTGGTGCCGGACCTCGCCGAGCTGCGCGACCTTAAAGCCCGAGGCAACCCGTGCCCTCGCTGCCGTGTGCGGATGGAGGAGTGGAAGGTCTCCGCAATGGCCGCCGCTATCACCGCCGAGGCGAAGCGGCGCGGCAAGTGGGTGCACATGGGTCGGGTCAACTCCGATAAGCGCATCCGGCGGGCACGGGAGATGGGCGTCGACTCCGGCGACGGCACGTACATCGCGAAGGGTCCGGACATCAACCTGATCCGGTTGCTCGGCTGGCTGTACCCGGACGACTTCCGGTGGATGCGCGCCGAGCAGCGACCGACAACCGCCCAGCATGCCCAACGTGGCCTACCAGACGACCTTTTCAGTCAGGGCCAGTTGTTCGATTTTGCGGCGGTGGCGTGATGGCTGTCGACCTGAGCCAGGCAATCGCTTGGTACGAGGCGGAAGAGTGCGCAGCCCGATGTGACTGCTGCGGCAAGGTCCGCAGCGGTGCGGGCGACACCTTTGTGCAGCCTGACGGGCGGCGGTTCTGCGGCAACTGTGACGGCGGCGAGCAGCCGAGGTGCGTTAACTGCGGGTTCAGGCGGGCGGTGCTGACCGCTCGGCGGCCTGCTGGTGACGTCCGATGACCCGCCGAATGGTGCGCCGCTGCTTGGCTGCGTCGGCTGCCGCTCTTGTGGCGGGTGTGGTTGCGCCGCTGTCCGCGGCTGCGGTCCTCAACGTTGATTTCGATCCGCAGGGCGCGGTTGTTGTGGCGTTGGCGGCGGTGTTCCTGCCCCAGTTTTTGATCGCGGGGGTCCTGCTGCAAGTTGAGCGGCCTGCCCCGGGTGGTGTGCGGTGACCCGGGCGTTGACCAAGCCGCCTTTGGGTGCCCGGTATCAGTGTGGTGGCCCGTGCGCGTACTGCGGGGAGCCGATTGTGCGGCTGGTGGTGGCGGGGTCGAGCCCGTCGCAGTGGTTGCACACCCCGAACCGGCTGCACTGTTTGAGCCCGTTCCGGGAGGTCACGGACCGGGTTGCCGCCCCACGCCCGGTGTTGGCGTCGTGAGCACCCGGTTCGCCTGCTACGCGGCCGGCAGCGTGTTCGCTGCTGCTGTTGCCTTGGCTGTCGCCGACTTGTGGCTGCCAGCCGCCGCCCTGATGTTCCCGCTCGGTGTGCTGGCTGGCCGGTGGCGTCTGCTGCACCGCCTGGCCGTGGTGTCGGCGGCGCTGATCACCGTGGGCGCCGAGTTGGAGCGGTCGCGCGGTGAGGTGTTCCGGCTGGGCGACGAGCTGACGACCTATTACGACCGGCGGCACGCCGCCCGGTTCGCCGACGTTGATCGTCCGCGCACTGACTGGGCTGCCGTCGACCGCAAGCCCGACACGGCCGCACTGCGCGTGCCGGTGTCGGAGCGCACCACCACCAATCCCTGACCGTCCCTTGAGGGGAGCACCACAGTGAACCTGTTGACTCGTTTGACCGGCAAGTTGCACAACGCAATCCGAGAAGCCCTCACCCCCGCTCCCCTGCCCGCGAACGTGCTGCCCATGGCCGCCGGCCGTGCCACCGTTCGTGTCCCGCGGGTGCGGGAGATCGACGGGCCGACCATTCGCCTGCCCCGTGCGGGTGAGCCCGGTGTGAACGAGGGCCGCCGGTACACACCCCGCGATGGCCGCCACCGGGCGCCGGACACGAACGTGGTGCCGGCCCGGTTCACACGGCAGCGGGTGGCCTGACATGGGCGGCCTGTTGAACGACCCCGCTGTGATCGTGTACGCGGTGACCGCCGGGCTGCTGGTCATGTCGGTGGCGTTGTTGTTCGCCGGCCCCCGCCCCCGCCGCCAAGACCGCGAGGTGGTGCTGCTGACCCTGCCCGCCGACCGCCCCCAGCCCGAGCGGTTCGACTACCCGACGGGCATTGAGGGTGCGTACGCCATCCACTGGGAGATGCGCCTGTGGTTCGACGCCATCGCCGGCCTCGACGACCTGGCGGCTGTCACACCGCAGATCGAGGCCGCGTACCTGCCGGTGGGGGTGGCCCGATGATCGCCGCTGCCGGTCCGGTCGCTGACGCGAGCACCCGCCTTGTCCTGATGTGGCTGGTGGGTGTGGGCATTCTGCTGCTGCTCGCCATGTGGTTGCACTCCCGAATCAACCGGGTGTCGGCGCCCCGATCCACGCCCCAGCCTGGCCCCGCGTGGGGTGACGCCACCGGCTCGGAGTCGACCCTGTTCCCGACCGCCACGGAACCACCCACCCCGACCCGGGCGGACCGGTTGCGGGGGTACGCCTCGGATGCGCGGACGGTGCTGCGTGGGTTGGTGGGCCGCGGTGACCGGTTCGCCGAGTCGTCGGGGAAGCACACGCACACACAGGGGTGGTCGCCTCGTGAGGTGCGGCGCCAGCTTGAGGCCCGCGCTGACCTGTCGGAGGCGATGGTCGCCCAGGTGCAGCAGGAGTTCATCGCCGCCGGTCTGCCTCCGCTAGCGGTGAAGCCCCGTGCGGTTGGTGTGGCGCAGGTGGTGGAGCGCCCGTCGTGGGATGACATCAACCGCAAGCGCGCCGAGCAGGACGCCTGGTTGGCGGACCCGGACCGCACCGGCTGGATGCCGTTGGTGCCGACCCGCCGGGACGGTGCCCGATGAGGTGGCTTCGCTGCCTACGGGCGTGGTTCACCACCCAGGCGAATCTGACCGCCCGGGTGGTGTCCCTGTCGGAGCAGGTGGAGTGGGCGGCCCGGCGGAAACGCCGTGATGACGCCCGCCACGAACTTGAGCTGGAGATGGCGCGCGCCGACGTGGCCGAGCTGCGCCGTGAAGCGGAATCGCTGAACGCGGCCAACGAGTCGCTGATCGCGGAGATCCAGCGGGAGCGGGCGTGGAGCAACACGGTCATCCACCGCAATACCGCCGCCCACCAGTTCGCCGACCGTCTGCCGCCGGACCTTGCGGCTGATCTTCGCGGGTGCCTGTCCCCCGCTTTCACTGCCAAGCCTGAGGAGGCCGCCCATGTCCGTTGAGCTGCACGCTGCCACGCCGATCGAGGTCTACACGATTACCGCCGCCGACTACGCGGTGGCTGTCGGGGTGGGGATGCTCGTTGCCCTGCTCGCGGTCACTGTCACGGCGTGGGTGTTCTGGCCGGAGAAGCCGGACACCACCCCGACCCCGGTTGAGGTTGACGCGCCCGAGGCTTTGAAGACGTGGGAGATCCCCCGCCGTTCGGGACCTCGTGTGGTTGCGACCATCCACGCCCCGCAGTACCACCGGTCGAACGACGACACGCAGGTCATCGAGCCGGCGGAGACACGCCCGTGACGGCCGCCGTTCAGTGGATCAACCCGGGTGCGCTGGGGTTCACAGCCGGCGGGGTGCTGATCGTGTGCGCCGTGGGGTTGCTGCTGTGCGTGTTCGGTGGCCGGCGGGTGCGGGCTGAGGTTCACGCCGAGGTGGGTCCGCCGCCGGGCTACTGGCACCCGGTGATGGGTCCGCAGCGCCGGGCGAACTCTTGCCAAAACGACCGGCTGACGGCTTTGCAAGACGCCGCCTATGCCAACGACGACGCCCCCACCCAGTTGTTCGCGCTGCGCTCGGATGAGCCGGACGCCACGATGGTGCACCCGCGAGTGCCACGGCCGCGTTCGGCCAGCCGATGAGTGCCGTGGCTGACCATCTGGTAACCGACCGAGCCCCGTCGCTGTTCGGCGGGTCGACCGCGACGTTCTCGGCGTGCCGCACCTGGCGGTACTCGCTGACCCGCAGGTGGCAGCCGAATGGCGCGGGCGTCACATTCCTGATGCTCAACCCTTCGGTCGCAGACGCGTTCAAGGTCGACCGAACCGTGGCCAGGTGCATGGACTTCGCCCGCAGATGGGGGTTCGGCGGCTTGCTCGTCCTGAACTGCTTTGCGCTGCGGTCAACCGACCCGGCGGCGCTCAAGGTGCACCCGGACCCGGTCGGCCCGGACAACGACACGGTCATTGCCGAGTGGTTGGGGCGGCTGTCGGGCCCGGTCGTCGCAGCGTGGGGTGTGCACGCCACCTACCAGGATCGGGCCGCCCAGGTGACCGAGCTGGTGCGTGCCGCAGGCCGGGAGTTGGTGTGTCTCGGCACGACGAAGGAAGGGCACCCCCGGCATCCGCTGTACGTGCCGGGCGCTACGAAGCTGACGACGTGGCCGGGCGGTGATGGTCGTGGCTGAGGCTGCCGTCATTGCCGCCGTGTTCTGCGCCCTGTTCGCCGGGCATCACGTGGGCGATCACGTGGCTCAGACCGACTGGCAGGCCAAGCACAAGGCCGGGCCGGGTTGGTTGGGTGTGCGAGCCATGGCCGGTCACCTGCTCGGCTACCACGCCTGCATGGTCGCAGCCCTGCTCGGGCTGGTCGCTGCTGGCGTGCCCCTCACCTTCCAGGGCTGCGCGGTCGGGCTGGTCTTCTCGGCGGTCACGCACGGGTTCCTTGACCGCCGGTGGCCGGTGCGCTGGATCCTCGAACACACCGGGTCGCGCGCGTTCGCCGCCTCACAAACCCCGCTGCACGGCCCGTACTTGGCCGATCAGAGCCTTCACATCGTGTGCCTGTTCGTGGCGGCGCTGCTGGTGGTGGGTGTCGGTGGCTGATCGCACCCGTGCCTTTTCCGCCGCTGATCGGGTGGCTACCGGCGTGACGCTGGTCGCCTGCGGTGCCGGTGCCCTCGCGCAGGGCTGGCCGCTCGCCGGTTCTGTGGTGGGGACCGGGCTCGGTTTCCTGCTGGCCGGTGTCTTCCAGTGGCGGGCTGAAAGCGTCCTGCGGGAGCAGCGGGACCGGCTGACTCGGGGCGGTGGCCGCTGATGGCCCGCGCCTTCTACCGGGGCTACCGGTCAACCCGTGTTTGCCGGTTGCACATCATGCGGGAAGACGGCAACTTCGCTGGTCGGCAGGGGCTGTGCGGTGTGCCCGGTTGGGCTGGCCGCCGGTCAGACCCGATCATCTTGGATCCGATGCCGTTGGTGCCGCCGGCCGGGTTGTCATGGTGCCCGGCGTGCGTCGGGAAGCTGGCGGAGCGGCGCGGGTTGCTGGCCGGGTGGGCGGCCGAGATGGCGGGTGCGCGGTGAACGCGTCAGCCGTCGGAGCCCTCGTCCGGGCCGGGGTTGGTGTCGACCTTCTTACGCTGCCGAGCCGGGTGCGTCTTGCGCCATTCCAGCAGCTCAGCCTCGCGCCAGAGCAGGGTGCGGCCGAAGGTCTGCGGCTTGGGAAAGCCGATCTTCTCTGCGTCGCGCCGGTAGGTGTACATGGTTTTGAGGTCGACGCCGAGCAGTGCGGCTGCCTCGCGACTGGTCATGTACCCCTCCATAAACCCAACACTCTAAGTTCTAGCTTAACCCAACACTCTTGGGTTAAGCTAGTGGTGCAGGGGCGAGCAGGCGCAAACAGTGCCCACCCTGCGGATTCCTCCTACCTCCGGAGTCGATGACGCATGCCCGAAGTCAGTAACGCAGAGCAGCAGAACCCGTCGTACGTAGCACTGGTCGCTGCCCTGCGGTCGGAGTTCAACGCGCTCGGCCTTGAGTCGCTGCGGATCCAACTCGCCGATTACCGCGACAACCGGGGCTCGCTCGGCAGGCTCGTCCGAGCCGTCAGCGACGCCGGGGACATCACCTACGACGCAGGCGAGTCCGTCCACCCTGCGGTACGCGCCTATTTGGATCACGCGCTGCGTGGGCCGAGGCCGACGGGCGGTCAGCGACTGTGACCGCCCCGACCACGGCCGACCCGATCGCCATCGCCGGAGCGAACTACCGGGCGTCGCGCGCCTACTGGATGGCCGCCGCGTCGGTGATCTGCCCGAAGTGCAAGGCCGGGTTTGGCCGCGAATGCCAGTCCACGGGCGGCGGCAACGGCGGACCCGTTCCCACCCACAAGGCGCGCACCGGCCGCACCGCCGACTGGTCAGAAGACCAGCGCCACAAGTACGGCGAGGTGGTGCGAGCTAATCACCGGCAGCCGTGGAATGCCCCCGCTGATCTGGTCGCCGAAGCGGAGGCCGCCGCCAAGCCGATCCCAACGCCCAACGCGAAGCCGGTCACGCCGAAGGGTGTGCGGCTGAGCGCGTTGCAGGCCGAGGAAATCGAACGGTTCGCCTACAACGCCGGTAAGGGCTCCACCTCGACGGGGCACCTGAGCGGCGAGCACCAGTACCGGCAGACCATCCATGCACTTCGGGACAAGGGCATCTTGGCGGAGGGCGGTCACGTCAACCACGGCTACGAGCGGGAGTACACGCTGACGGCGTTCGGCTGGCAGGTGTACCTGAACCACCGACTGATCTTCCGCCACGCCGTGGGTGACCGGCATGCGGCTGCCTTCGCTGCTGAGGGCGGTGAGCGCTGATGTTCGACACGAAGCCCGAGGACTGGCAGATGCCCGTCCCGATGCGCTTGGTCGATGTCGCCGAGGAAGCGCGGCAGATGTACGGCGCGGAGAAGACGGCCGAGATGTTCCCGAACCTGCCCGAGCACGATTGGCGCTTCGAGGCGCGCCTGCCGAGCGGCGCGACTGTCTCGTTCGGGCGGGCCGCAACCGCCGCCGACGTCGCTGCCTACCTCGCGCGTGAGGGCGTCGAGCTGGGTGGTGACCGCTGATGTCCGCCGAGGTGGAGTTGCTGCGTGAGGTCGTCGACCCGCAGTGCACCTGCACAGTCGACCCGGATGGTGCCCGCAACACGGACGGCTGCGTGACGTGTGACCTGCCGCCGTGTGGGTTCCTGGTCGACGAGGTGGACCAGTGACTGTCACCCTCGCCGACCCGAACCCGATGCCGCAGGTTCCACCGCTGCCGATGCCGCCGTGGAAGCCGGGCGGCCCGTCCCCCGTCGATGGGCAGGCCACCTGCCCGACGTGCGGCGCCCCGGTGGCGTCGCTGCTGGCCGCGTGCCTGGCGACCCCGGCGTGCCTCACCAACGACCTGGACTACGACGCCGCGATCGACGCGAGGTGCGACCAGTGAGCATCCAGACCGCCGAACGCATCGGTCCCGTCTTCCACGGGGTGGAGGAAACCGACGACCGTCGCTTCTACCTGATCGGCGACCACCGGCTCATCTCCACCACCACCGCCACCGGGGTCATCGCCAAAGACGCCCTGATGCAGTACGCCGCCCACCAGGCCGTTAAGGCGGTGTTCGCCGAACTGCCCGCGATCGTCATCGCGTCCCGGTTGAAGCCGTGCGGGAACACCTACAGCCGGTGCGACCACGACCGCACCGAACGGTGCGACCGGTGCCCCTGTGTGGAATGCAAGGCGTGCGTGGGCCGCTGGCTGGCCGACCGGCACAAGGTGAACACAGCCCGCCGCGCCGATGAGGGCACCCGCGCCCACGATGTGGCCGAGTGGTGGTCGTACACGGGTGAGATCAAGCCCCACGACAAGGACATCGCCCCGTACGTGAAGGCGTTCGAAGCGTTCGTTGCCGAGTACGGGTTGACCCCGGAGTCGTTCCTGGTGTCCGAGGCGCTGGTCGTAAACCGGGGCGCCGGGTACGCGGGGACAACCGATGGGGTGGTGCGGTTCAACGCCGACGCCACTCAGGCCGCCGCGAAGCTGGTGTCACGGGTGACGCTGATCCCGGCGAAGAAGGCCGCGAAGCTCGGTCTGACCGTTGATTTGGTGGTGGATTTCAAGTCCCGCGAGGGCGAGGGGCCGGAGTTCTACCCGGAGCAGGCGCTACAGCTGACCGGGTACCGGCACGCCCCGATCCTTCGGTTCAAGAACTCCGACATCGAGCACCCGATGCTGCCCACGGACGGCGGACTGATCGTGCAGTTGCGTCCGGACGGTGTCAGCGCCCGTCTCGCCGTGACCACCGAACGCACCTACCGGCGCGGGTTCCTGTACGCGCTCGGCCTGACGAAGTGGCTGATCGAAGAGGGCCCGGCCGCGGTCAGCTCTCACACGTTCGTACTGCCGGAAACGATCGCCGCCCGTAAGCGCAAGGCCGCGAAGGAAGCCGCCGCCGCTCCCACTACTGAGCCGGCCCCGGCCGCCGCCTGAATCTGAGGAGACAACTCATGCCGTTGAACGATTTGAAGGAACGTCAGAAGCAGCTCGCCGAGGTTGGGCGCATCCGTCTGGGCCACCGCGTGCCCGCCAATAACGGGAAGGTCCGTCCGGAGAAGCTGGCGACACTCCGGTTCACGTCTGCTGCCCGTCACCTGATCGACGAGGTGGCCCGCCAGTACGGCGGGGAGGTCCGCAACTGGCAGGGCGCGTCGGGGCCGGAGTTCGAGGTCATCACCGACGTCTCCAAGGTGCCGGTCTACGTGGCCCGCCAGAAGATCGACCCCTGGTACGAGATGTGGGGCAACGGCGTGATGCAGCGCCGTTGCGACGGCATCACTGAGTCGAAGCGGAACACCCCGTGCATGTGCGCCCCTGTTCGGGCTGCCGCACGGGCCAGCGGGCGCGATCTTAAGCCGGGCGAGGTGTGCAAGCCGACGGTCCGCGCTTCGGTGATGCTCGCGGACGTTCCCGGCTTCGGTGTGTGGCGCGTCGACAGCCACGGCATCAATGCCGCAACGAAGGGCCTCGGTGGGCACATCGCCGACTGGATCGCTTCTCTGCCTGACAATGCACGCGTTCCGGCCTGGCTGATGATGGTGCCGCACAAGGAAAAGCACCTGATCATCAAGAACGGTCAGGAGAAGATCGAGACTTACGAGTTCATGGTTCCGCAGCTCTTTGTGGACGCCGTGAGCGCCCGCCAGATCGAGGGCGGCACGGACGCAATGTTGGAGGCGTTCCGGGCTGCGGACCGGCGTGAGGTAACCGCCCGGCAGCTCGCCGCGATCGAGGCTTCCGCTGCCGAGGTGGATGACGAGAAGTTGACCGAGGCGGACGTGATTCGGGTGGCGCCGGCCAAGAAGACGATCGAGCAGTTGCAGGAGTTGTGGGGCAACGCCGGTAAGGACGGGGTGCTGACGGAGGCGGCTAAGGCTGCGATGAAGGCGCGCGCCGCCGAGCTGGACCCGCCGAAGCCTGCTGCTGCCGAGGGCGCCCCGACGTCGACTCCCGCGCCGACCGATGTTCCGGCCCCACCTGTGCCTGCCGGTGAGCCGGTCGACGCCGAGATGGAGCCGAACCCGGACGCCCTGTGGGTGCAGATTCAGGCGGCGGCCGGGGAGCGGAAGTGGAACGCGGAGGCGTTGGAGCAGCGGATCTGCACCCGGTTCGGCAAGCCCTCCGATGAGATCAACGGCTTCCACATGGCGACATTCCTCGCCGAGGTGAACAAGGGCGAGATCCAGTGACCGCCCCGGAGCAGGTCGAGTACGCACCCCTGACACCGGTCAGCGTTGAACGGAAGTTGCGGACCCTCGTCAACAGCCTCACCAACGCCCAGTCCGCGTTGGCGGAGGTCCGTGACGCAGAGGTGTCTGCGAAGCACACGTTCGAGCGGGCGCACCGGGGGGCGTTGCTGTCTGGGGAGTGCCCGAAGGTTTCGCGGGGTGGGCACACGACCGCCGAGCGGGACGCGTGGGTCGAGGAGAAGTGCGCCGCCGAGCGTGAGGCGTACGACCTGGCTGAGGCCCGTCGGAAGGCTGCGGAGGATCACCTTCGCACCCTGCGGGATCAGAGCGTCATCGTGGCCACCCTGGCGAAGTCAGTGAACCTGGCGTATTCGATGGCCGGGACGGGTGAACGCTGATGTTGGAGCGCCGCACCCGCCTCGCGCCGATGTCCGCGAAGCGCCGCCAGCAGTTGGCCGAGCAGGGCAACACCAACCCGTTCTCCACCCTGCCGGTCGGGGCGCCGCTGAACCGTGCTGAGGGTGGCCGGTTCGCCGCCGCCTTGGATCGGAAGCCCGCCAAGAACACCGGCCCGGACGCCGCGACGGTCGCGCTGGTCATCGAGCGTGACCGGGGTTGCTGCGTGCGCTGCGGCAAGCCTGTTGCCGGCGGTGTGCGGGGCCTGGACTTCTCGTTGCAGCACCGGCGGGCTCGGGGTGCTGGCGGTAGCCGCCGCGAGGACACAAACAGCCCCGCCGCCCTGATCCTGCTGTGTGGGTCTGCGACAACCGGATGCCACCACCACGTCGAGAGCCACCGGGCTGAGGCCCGCGACTTCGGTTGGGCGATCCGCCAGTCGGACAACCCGGCCCTGATGCCTGTTCTTCACGCCGTCCACGGCTGGGTGATTTTGACCCCGGCCGGTGGGTTCACGGCGCACTCCCCCAACCACACCTCGGAGGTGTCCGCATGACCGAACACGTGTACTCCACCAGTGACCCCGACGTTGTCACCGCCTACACGGAGACGGCTAGGAATTTCGACGACATGGGCCGCCGCGCCCGCGAGGACGCCGAGAAGCTGGGCAACAACAAGGGCGCGCTGATCGTCAACCGGCGCACCTCCGCTCCCGAGGTGGTTGGGTTGTCCGCCGACGACCCGGAAAAGCCGCCGCAGGGGTGGCGGTACTCGAAGACTGAGGGGCATCTGGTGCCGCGCCGGGGCAAGCCGGGCGACCCTGCCCGCCAGTGGCTGGAGGCGCACCAGCCGCCGGACATGCGCGCGGTGATGGAGGCCAACGGGCTGCCCCGGTTCTGCAAGCACGGTGAGGATCTGCGCTGGTTCCTGGCGACACCTGGCCTGTTCGAGCACGACGGCACGGTGTGGGCGATGTACCCGACGGAGCCGGACGGGGACTGCACCTGGGATCGGCGGAAGCTGTCGGAGTGGCATGCAGCCCGTGAGGCTGTGGCGGCTGCCGCGCAGGGCGTCGGGGTGGCGGCATGACCACCGTCGGCCTGGCTGCCATGACCCAAGCCGCGATCGACCACCGGAAGACCGCCAGCAACGCGCTCAACCGGGCCAACCGCCTGCACGAGCAGCTTGCCGCCGCCCGGAACGCGCTGAAGACCCTCGGCCTGGTGCTCGCCGACCTAAAGGCGGACAACGACGACCTGCGCAAGATCGTCAAGGCGGCCGAGTACCAGTACGGCGACCTGTTCTGCATCAACGGCGAGTGCGACCACGCCGCCGAGCTGGACGATGACGCGCCCGAAGACGCGCCGTGCCCGCTGGTTGAGATCCGCTACGCCACCGGCGCTGAGATCACAGCGATCACTCCCCTGCTGATGAGCGCCGACGGCGACCAACTCGACGATGGCGACGAGATCCCGGTCGGGGAGATTCGCCGGGTGCTCGGCGAAGCCCGCGCGACGGTGAACGTCTGATGGCCGACCCGAAGACGATCGTCAAGCGCGGCCCCCTCGTATCCGTGCGGGTCCGCCACTACAGCGACCCGATCCCTGACGAGTTCCTGCCTCTCTTCGAGGCGGCGAAGCTGCGGGTGGACGACAACGACCACCACGTCACCCTGTACCGGGGTGGCTGCAACTACAGCTTCGTGTGGGGTCCGTCGGTGGAAGGCCAGTGGTTCGCCCGCCACAACTCCGACAGCGGGGTGCGGGTGGCCGACCGGGACGCCGGACTGCGGTGGGCGCTCGGCCTCGACGCTGAGGCGGTGAACGCCGGATGACCGGCCGCGTGATCCTCCGCACTGACACCGTCGCCCAGCACCCGTGGCCCGACGACACGTTCCTGCAAGGCGGCAGCCGAGGCGTCGTCTTCGCCTCCGACGGCAACTACCGCACGGCGTTCGTCGAGGCGTTCCATAGCAACCCGGACACGTTCCTGCGGGGCGAGGGAACAACGGTCGCTGAGGCTGAGGACGCCTGCTGGGCGAAGTACCAGACGCTCACCGCCTGCCCCGCCCACCCGGAGCACGGCCCGTTCGAGGCACGCCAGTACACCAACGGCGCCGGGTTCTGCGCCCACTGCGGCACATGGTTTTCGAAGGTGCTGCCGGGGCAGCCCGAGGACCCGGACCGTGCCCCGTCGCTGATGGAGCGGGTGTTCACCGGCGACGGCGAAGCCTTGGTTGAGGTGCTGACTGCGGCGGCGGACGTGGACGACCTGCCGACGCGGGGCGGTGGCGTCTGATGGCCATCTTCGACTCCCGCGAGTACACCACCCGCACCTACGAGTGGGCTGTCCCCACCGGATGCCCGGCCGAAGAGTTCGACAAGGCGTGGGCGGTGGCCTTGGTTACCTACCGGCGGGTGCACAACCTGCCCGAGGACGCCACGCCGAATGACGGCGGGTGGCTGCGCGTGTACGCCCAGGACGACGAGGTTGTGCTGCGGTTCGACGTGCGGGAGGCGGGCCGATGACCGCCGACGTTCGCGCCATCACCATCCGCCGGCCCTGGTCGAGCTGCATCGCCTCCAACCAGCCCGGGGCGAAGCGGGTCGAGAACCGGGGTGCCGGAACCAGCCACCGAGGCATCCTGCTCATTCACGAAGGCAAGACGGTAGACGTTGACGCGTTCGCAGACCGGCGGGTGGCCGACCTGCTGACCCCGCACCGCGACGCCCACGAGCAGCCCGGGGTGGGGGCGGTCATCGCCGTCGCGCAGTTGACCGACGTTCACTACGCGGCCGGCGGTGGCTGCTGCGCGCCGTGGGGTGAGATTTGGCACCACGGGCCGAAGAGTGTCGTGCGGGCGGTGCATCTGGTGCTGGCCGATGTTCGGCCGCTGCCCCGTCCGGTGCCCGCACGGGGTGCGCTGGGCTTGTGGACGCCGCCGGAGGACGTGACCGCGCAGGTGCTGTGGCAGATCCCCAAGCAGGTGGCCCGGTGACCACGATGACCGACACCCGCACCTGGACCGTGGCGATCCCCGCCCCAACCCCCATGCAGACGTCGAACCGCCGGGAGCACTGGTCGAAGATCTCCCGGCGCCGCAAGACGTGGCGGGAGACGGCGTACGGCCGGATTGCCCTCGCCAAGCTGCCCCGAGGGCTGACGAAGATCCGCGTGGACGTTGAGCTGCGGTTCACCACGAACCGTCGCCGTGACGCCCCCAACTACTACAGCGACGTCATCAAGCCGTGCATTGACGCGCTCGCCCCTGAGAAGCGGGTGAAGTTGCTCAACCGTCCCGGTCATCGGGTGGAGATGGGTTGGGGTGTCATCCCGGACGACACGGCCGAGTTCCTGGATCTGACCGCCCCGAAGATCGGGCCGGTGGTGGCGAAGACGCTGCACCCGTTCGGGCTGGTCGTGCTGACGATCACGGACCTGTCGGAGGTGCCCGGTGCCTGACGCCGCTGTGATCGCCGCCAACCGAAGCGTCCTGCCGTACGCCGCGAACGGCAACACCGTCACCTGCGTCGACGACGTCATCTACCTCAACTGCCGGCCGCTCGCCCCGTGGGCTGCGCTGGAAGTTTCCGCCGCCCTGGCCCGCGCCGCCACCGAACTGGGTGAGCAGCGTGCCGGCGGCAACCCCAACCACACCGCACCGAAGGAGGCCGACCATGGCCGCTGACACCACCACGACCTGGCGTGACCGCGCCCCCATCATGCTGCAAACCGACGCCGACCCCGACGGGCAGCCCTGCGCGACCCCGGTTGACCGGCGCTGGCTGTGGCGGTTGGAGAGCGCCCTCGCCATCTCCGCCCGGTCCGGCAGCGTTCTCGGCGACCTGAGCCGGGACCTCAGCCAGTACCTGAACGAGTCGTGCGAGCACCACTGGCGGGTGTACGACGCCGATCCGGGCGACGACATCGCCTCCCACCGGCAGTGCCTGTGGTGCAGCTTCCCGGAGTGGAAGAACGCTGACGGCAGCTACTCGGCGGATGTGACCGCGTGAGCCCGCAGCGGATCCAGCGCCAGCGGGGTGATCGGTGATGGCTCTGCGCGACCGAGTAAGCGGCGACGTGCTGACCTTCCGCGCCTGCGCAACCAGCCTCCGCGACGGGCACCTCGCGATCGTCGAGCAAACAACCGCCGGAACGTGGATCGCCCACATGTCCGGTGCGTGCCCGGTGCACAAGACCAACGACTGCGTGGAAACGTACCTGCTGGGCAAGCGGGTCGCGTCGTGGTCGCTGCGGGACTTCTGGTCGTGGCGCCGTAACCAGCGCGCTGGGGGTGCGCTGTGACCCGCCACTCGGCGAAGTTCGCCTCCACCCGCATTGACAGTGAGCCCGCACGGGACTGGCGGCACGCCTCGATCTGCCGGGACGAAGATCCAGAGTTGTTCTTTGCGATCGGCACCTCCGGTCCCGCCCTGATGCAGATCGAGCAGGCCAAGGCTGTCTGCCGCCGCTGTTCCGTCACCGACGAGTGCCTGGCGTGGGCGCTGGAGTCGGGAGCCGACGACGGCGTGTGGGGTGGCATGTCCGAGGCCGAGCGCCGCGCCGTCAAGCGCCGTGGTGGCCTCCGCGTCCTGCGGGCCGCCCAATGACCGCCGCAACGATGGCCCGCCCCACCACCGGGGCGGGCCCCGCACCCAAGAACCAGGAAACGCCCATGACCGTCACCGACATCCACCTGCGTGACCTGTTCGAACTGATCCGCAAAGGCCGCGTCGAGATCAACCCCGACTGGCTGTACGCCGACCGGCTCACCGGCACCGTCATCGACGACGCCGTGTACGAGGCGGCGGAGCGCGGGCTGGTCGAGTTGCACGCCGACGGCAGCGTCAAAACCACCAAGCCGGGCCGGCGGTGGCTGTCCGACCTGATCCTCGCCGAAAACCCGGCGCTGCGCCCCGTCGTGTTCCAACCCCCGGCGGGCCACTGATGCTCACCCCCACCGATTTGCACCCCGACGACCGGGCGGCCCGCATCAACTTGCGGAACCTGCTCGTCAACATCCGCCGCGACGCAGACATCAGCCAAGCACGCCTGGGCGCGCGGATCGGCGCCAGCCAAACCGTGATCGCCGGGTTCGAACGGGGAGAACCTTCGCGGATCTCAGTGGCTCGCCGTATCGCCGCCGGCCTCGGCCACCGCCTGCTGCTACTCCCAGCCGATGTTCCCGGCGGCCCGTACGACGACCCCACCGAAACCCTGTTCCGCCCGGCCGACCCGGAGGCGGCGCTGGTGTGGGACCAGCGGCAGCTCATGGCGAACCTGGTTGCGGCCCGGCAGGCGTGCGGGTTCAGGCAGGCCGATGTGGCTGCCGCCCTGGGGAAGACCGAAAACGTGATCAGCGAGTTTGAGCGCAGCAAAGGCATCCCACTGTTCGGCACCTGCCAGCGGTACTGCCGCACGTTGGGCGGTCACCTGTGGTTGGGCGTCGAGTCCGGGTGGGACAGCCGCGGTGCCCGGTTCCACCCGAACGAGGTGCTGCCCTGCGGCACTGCGAGCGCGCGCCGCCGGCATGTGGCGCTCGGGCAGGAATGCCGGGTGTGTGAGTCCACCGCCCCGGCCGCCTCCCGCATCAACGAACCCACCATCAGCCGTCAGGAGGCTGCCGCATGAACCTCACCGACCGTCTCGCACTGCTTCGCGTCGGACGTCAGTACGGCGTTCAGCCGTGGACCGACCAGCCCGGCCGACCGCAGCCCGTACCGAACCGGGCCGACCGGCGCCGCAACCGCACCCGAGGAGCCCGCCCGTGAAGCTGAACGTTGAGCGTGACGCGCTCGCCGACGCCGTTGCCACCGCAGCGAAGGCCACCCCCACCCGCCCGTCCGTGCCCATCCTGGCCGGGGTGAAGCTGACCACCACCGACGACGGCGTGACCGTGTCCGGGTTCGACTACGAGGTGTCCACCCAAGGGTGGGCACGCGGCACCGTCACCGACCCCGGCACCGTTGTGGTGGCCGCCCGACTGCTGGCGGAGATCACCAAGTCGTTGCCGCAGAAGCCCGTCGGCCTCGCATCAGTCGGCACCCACCTGGAACTGGTCTGCGGGTCCGCCCGGTTCACCCTGCCGACGATGCCGGTGGAGGACTACCCGCAGCTGCCCGACCTTCCCGCCACCGTGGCCACCGCCGACGCTGCTGCACTGGCGCAGGCCATCGCCCAGGTGGGCATGGCCGCCGGCCGGGACGAAACCCTGCCCATGATGACCGGGGTTCGCCTCGAACTGCGGGGTAACACCCTGTCGCTGCTGGCCACCGACCGGTACCGGCTCGCCCACCGCGACATCACCATCACCCCCACTGCGGCGGACCTGAACGCGGACGTCCTGGTGCCCGCCCGGGTGCTCACCGACACCGCCAAAACGTGGGGCGCCGGCACCGTCGACATCAGCTACGACCCCAACGGGTTCGGGCTGATCGGGTTCGCCATCGGCCACCGCAAAACCACCTCCCGGCTGCTCGACGGTGCCAACTACCCACCGGTCCGCTCCCTGTTCCCCGCCACGTACCCGTCCGCCGCAGTCGTGCCGGTGGCGTCGCTCATCGAGGTCGTGAAGCGGGTCGCCCTGGTCGCCGAGCGCACCACCCCCGTCCTGCTCACCTTCACGGCGGGCGACAACGGGGTGGTTGTCGAGGCCGGCGGGCAGGAGGAGGCCCGCGCGTCCGAGGCCCTGGAGATCGGCAGCTACGCCGGTCAGGACACGCTGACCATCGGGTTCAACCCGCAATACCTCATCGACGGGCTGCACGGCCTCGGCACGGCGACGGCTCACATCGGGTTCGTGGACGCATTCAAGCCGGCCGTCATCTCACCCGCCGACGAAGAGGGTGAGCCGACCCCCAGCCACCGTTACCTGATCATGCCGATTCGGGTGTCCCGCTGATGAGCACCCTCGCCCTCGCGCGGCGCCTCAAAGAAGGCGGAACCCTCCCCCAGCGGTGCAGCCGGCACACCTACTACGTCGCAGGGTGCACCGAATGCAAGGAACGGGCCCGGGTGCGGGCCCGCGCCCGCTACCAGGCCGCATCGTTCGGGTGGTTGCCCCCGGCGCGCGTCCCCGTCGATGAGGCCCGCGCCCACATCGTCAACCTCCAACAGCAGCACAACATGTCCCTCAGCCTCATCGCCGAAAAGGCAGGCGTGTCGTTCTCCACGATCAGTGACATCGGCGACGGAACCACCCGCAGCAGCCAGCCGAGCACCGTCGCGGGGATCCTCGCGGTTCGTCCCGCACCGCCACCGTTGGCCCACGGCCTGTCCCTGTCGGTTGGCTCCGCACGCCGGTTGCAGGCCCTCGCATGGGCGCACTACAGCTCCATGGACCTCGCCCCCATGCTGCCCGCCCTGCCGGAGGTGGTGCGGCGGTGGCGCGCCGGGACGGCGCCGACCATCAGCACCGACTGGCATGACCGCATCACCGCCCTAACAGCCCGGCTCCACGGGTCACGCGGGAAGTCCGGTCGGGCGCACGCCCACGCGTTGCGGGAAGGCTGGCATCCCCTCGCCGCCTGGGACGACATCGACAACCCGGACGCCACCCCGCAAACACCCGCCGACCGGGGTGACTGGGTGGATGAGATCGCGATCGAGCTTGCCCTGAACGGGGAGCGCATCCACCTCACCGTGTTGGAGAAGCGGACGGCCGTGCATCAGGGGCTGGCCGCCGGGATGCCCATCCACGTCATCGGCAAAGCCTTGCGCATGTCGGGCAGCACCGTCACCTACCACGCCAGCAAGCCAGCGCCGGCCGCCCTTACCGCGGCCTGACACCCACCCGGAGGTGACCTTGATGAGCGCCAACGCAACCCAGCTCGACACTCGACGCCCTGTCGCTGCCCGTCCGGCGCCGCTCACCAAGCCGTGCGCTGCCGGGGTGACCGCGTGCGGGGCAGTGCCTGCACGCCTGTACCCCTGCGGGTGGCGGTGCGAGAAGTGCAAGCCGGGGGCAGCACAAGAACCCGGCGCCGTGACCGGGCCGGGTGACGTGGCGTGAGAGGGCTAGTCGGTCTGCTCGGGCGGCTTGACCCAACCGTCCCGCTTGTTCGCGTCGGCGTAGAGGCGGCTCAGGTGCTCCCGGGAGTAGCCGGAACGGCGGGCGGCCTCGGCGATCGACAGGCCCGCCCGGATGGCCGCGATGGCGTCCTCAACCAGCTTGTCGCGCAGCTTGAACAGCCGCGCCTCGGCCGTGTTGTAGTCGCGCACCGTCGCGTCGAACACCCGCAGCTCGGGGGTGTCCTTGACCTTGCGGAGTTGGCGCGGCATGGGGCGGATTGTGCCACGCCCGGAATCACGGACCAAAGACGCGGACCGGTGTCGCGATTGACGCGGCCTAACAGTTAACGTATCCATGTAGTGATCCTACATCACGACATGATGTAGGGTGATACCCGGCGGACTTGTCGGGGCTAGCCCCGACCTGAACCAGACGAACGAAGTCACATGACCTGCGAGGTGGACGTGAGCAACACCCTTCGACAGGCGCGAGAGCAGCGCCGGGCCGCCCGCATGGCACCCCTCTTCCACGGCACCTGCACCACCCACGAGTCGTACCGGCTCAGTTGCCGCGACTACACCGAACTGCGGCGCGACCACGACGGTCGCTGCGCCCTCTGCGGCGACGCCCACGGATGGATGAACATCGACCACGACCACGAGCTAGGTATCGGCGCGATCCGAGGGCTTCTCTGCCCAGCGTGCAACGCCGGGCACATGCGGCGCATCGACGCGGGCGAGCGGGCCATTGACGACCGAACCCGCCGGTACCTGATCGAGCCCTGGTACCTGCGAAGGCAGGGGCTCTGCCTTGCGCACGACCCGCGTCTTCACATCTCGGTTAGCGACCTGAGCCGCCACGATCGGCGTGAGGTCGCGCGCCTTGCCGAGTACTCGTCGGCCCCGTCTGAGTTCGCTCTCCGTCGAGTCGGATCCAAGTTCGAGCGCGCCGACCTCTCGCGCCGCCTTGCGGTCCGCGACTACCGCCCGATCTTCCGTCTGGTCTGGATGTTCCTGCGCGGCTGGCACGACATCGACATCGCGGCGCCGATCAAGCCGTTCCCTCGCTGGGCGTCTCCGACAGGGGGCGTTGGCTGATGGCATGGGTCCGCTACGACGACCACTTCGACACCAACCCGAAGGTGACCGGGGTGGTGTTCGAGGAGCCCGGCGCCCTGTCGCTGCACCTGCTGGCGAACACCTGGACGGCCAAGCAGAAGTGGCCCGGCTACGTGCCAGCACACCAGCCGGCGACCCTGCTGTGTGACCGCGAATTGGGTGCACGCTGGGCGGCTGCCTTGGTGCGGTTCGGCCTGTGGCATGAACGTGGCAGCGAGTGCGCCGACTGCGCCGAGGACTACGCCCACCTGCCGGATGACACGGCGGGGTTCGTGTTCCACCACGCCAAGGAGTACCGGCCGCCTGCTCGGGACCGGCTGACGCCTGGCACGCCCCCGGACCTGTCGGAGAAGCGTCGGGAGGCTGGCCGGAAGGGCGGACGCGTTTCGGCGGATCGCCGCAAACAGGGCGAACCCAAGCAAGACCAAGCAAACCAAGCAAGTGCTTCAAACGGCCAAGCAAAGCCGAAGCAACCTGCCGGCCGACGCAAGCCGGACCGGCCGAGCCCGGACGAGCCGCCGCTGTTCGACGAGTCCGAAACGCCTGGACCTGCGGAAACGGACGTTAGCTGTCAAGCAAGTGCTTCAAGCAAACCAAGCAACTTGCTCCTTGCTGGCGTGAGCCCCGTACCCGTACCCGGTACTACCTCTACTTCTAACGAAGTAGAGGCGGGCGGTGCGGAGCCGACTGTCACCCAACGCGCCTTTGGCGTCGCCCGCGACTGGATCAGGTATCGCAAAGACCAGGGCACGCCAGTCGTCGCCAAGGGCAAGAAGGTCGACCCGGCGGTCATCCTTCGCAACCTGATTGAGCCCTTCTTGGAGGAGGGCTACACCGACATCGAGGTCAAGCGCGGACTCGACGCCATCGGCGAGAGCATTCCGAGCACCAGCAGCCTCGACCGCACTCTCGCCAGACTGCGCCGTGAGCAGCAGGGGTCCACGCCGGCCCTGCCGAGCAGCTACGAGCCCCGCGGTACCGCCCCCCTCGCCAATCAGCAGGTTGTGCGGGAGTCGGCGGAGGCTCGTAAGGCGCGCGGCTGGTTGGCCCTCCCGACAGGCGGTGTGCAGTGACGTTGGACGAGATGAGCCGGGTGATGGCCGCCGTCGCCGTCTTCGAGTACCGGTTCGGCACCCCGAACATGGACGTGTTGCAGGCGTGGCATTCGGTGCTGGCCGACCTGGACGTTGATGACGCGGTGGAGGCGGTTCGCCGGTATTACGCGGTGAACACGGATCGGATCATGCCGGGCCACATTCGGGCTGGGGTGAAAGAGATTCAGGCGGAGCGGCGCCGCACCCAGCCGTCGGAGGTGCGGGCCTTGCCGTCCCGGTTTGAGGACGACATCAACCGGGAGGTGCGCATGGAGCGTGGCGCGGCGTCGGTGAAGGAGGTGCTGGGTCCGCTGTTGGAGCATGTGGCCCGGTCACGTCCGGAGTTGCCGTCGGCGATGGACCAGTTGCGCGAGCTGACTGCCGTGCCGGCTGAGTTCGACACCGTTGACGGCGAGGTTGTGGAATGACGGCCGCGGTGGACAACAACGAGCAGCGTCCGGCCGTACCTGACGACGATGAGTCGCGGGGTCGGGGGATGCCGCAGGACGTCCAGGCGGAGCAGGCCGTGCTCGGCGGCATGCTGCTGTCGAAGGACGCGTGCGCCCAGGTGTTGGAGTTCCTGCGACCTGAGGACTTCTACCGCCCGGCGCACGGTCGGATCTTCGAGACGATGGTGAAGCTGTACGGCGCCGGTGCCCCGATCGACGCGGTGTCAATGGCTACAGCCTTGGCCGAGGCTGGCGACCTCAAGCGGGTGGGCGGCGGTCCGTACCTTCACACGCTGATCGAGATGGTGCCGACGGCCGCGAACGCCCCCTTCTACGCCCGTTCGGTGTACGACCGGGCGGTGGAGCGCCGGCTGATCGAGGCCGGTACCCGGCTGGTGGATCTCGGCTACCGGGGTGCGGAGGCAACAGGCCGGTCTGCGGGTGAGTTGGCGACGTTGGCGCAGCAGGCCGTGTACGAGGTGACCGCCCGGGAGCAGTCCGAGGATTACGACCTGTTGGCGGACATGCTCCAGCCGACGCTGGACGCCATTGAGGCGGTGGCCGAGCGGGGTGGGGAGATGTCCGGCGTCCCGACGGGCTTCATCGACTTGGACCGGCTGTTGAACGGCCTGAACCCCGGGCAGTTGGTGCTGGTTGCGGGACGCCCGGGACTCGGCAAGTCGACCCTTTCTGTTGATATTGCTCGCAACGTGGCCATCCGGGCGAAGGAAGCCGCCGCCGTCTTCTCGCTGGAGATGAGCAAGGTTGAGCTGGTGATGCGGATCCTGTCCGCTGAGGCACGGGTGCCGCTGCACACGTTGCGGTCGGGTCAGTTGTCGGATGACGACTGGACGAAGTTGGCCCGGTGCATGGCGGAGATCGGCGAGGCGCCGCTGTTCGTGGACGACACCCCGTCGATGAATCTGATGCAGGTGCGGTCGAAGGCTCAGAGGTTGAAGCAGCGCCACGACTTGAAGTTGCTGGTGGTGGATTACCTGCAACTGATGTCGTCGCCGAAGCGGACGGAGTCGCGGCAGCAGGAGGTTGCCGACCTGTCGCGCGGCTTGAAGCTGCTGGCGAAGGAGTTGGGCATTCCGATCATCGGGGTGTGTCAGTTGAATCGTGGCCCTGAGCAGCGGCAGAACAAGACTCCACAGTTGTCGGATCTTCGTGAGTCGGGCTCGCTGGAACAGGACGCCGACATTGTGATCTTGCTGCACCGGGACGACTACTACGACAAGGAATCCTCCCGCGCTGGGGAGGCGGACGTAATCGTTGCCAAGCACAGAAATGGGCCTACGGACACCGTCACCGTCGCGGCCCAACTGCACCTGTCCCGGTTCGTTGACATGGCGATCGACTGAGGGCGGCGGCTGTGGACTGTGACTATTGCGGGTTGGCCACCGGCATCCCTGCCCGGTGGGAAGTGTCGACGGGCTACCCGGGTGACGGGATGACCCGCTACGTGTGCGAGCTGCACCGCGGCCCGGCGGAACGCCATGTGGCGCAGGTGGGCCCGGTAACGGTGGTGCCGACGAACAGTGACTACTTCGCCCGGAGGGCTGCCGTATGAGCGATGGACAGAACGCCGGCCAGCGTCTGGTGACCGCCCTGATGGTCGCTGGGTTCACGACCGCTGGTGTTGGGCGCGGTCATGTGCGGATGGGTTGGCCGGGTAGCCCGCCGCGGCGGGGGTCGCTGTTGGTGCCGGTGGATGACACGGCGCCCGAGTTCGCGGACGCGCTGGACGCGGTGAAGGCGGACCTGTTGGCGGTTGCACGTCGGGGTGAGGCGGCCCGGTACGCGTTGGACCTGCACGCGATGGAGGTGGACCAATGACGTTGATGGACCTGCCGCCGCGGCACATGTGGCACCCCGACCGGTGGACGCCCACCAGTCAAGGCGACGAGACGTTTGCCCGGCCCCGGGTCGGGCAGCTCATCGGGTGGCGGTACGCGACGTGGCGCGTCGCCGAGGTGACCGTTCGCAGTGACGCCGACCTCACCGACGAAGACCGGAAGGTGATCGCCGGGTTCAAGCCGGACTACCAGGACCAAGTTCGCCCGTACGCGATCGTGCTGCGGCACGAGCGCGGCCCGGTGCTGGTGGAGCACACGCAGCGGTTGCACGACGGCACCGTCACCGTGCACCTGGGCGTGCGTGCCGGCCGCCACCACCGCTGGCACATGATGGACGAGCGGTACGCGGTGTGCGCCTGCTGCAACCATCCGTACCCGTGTCAGGAGTTCGCGCAGGAACGGATCGCCGAGGCTGAGGGTGCGAGGCTGTCGCGGCTGCTGGACTCACACGCCCCCGGTGTGTGCGCTAATTGCCGTGAGCCGATCAGCAGCAGGCAGAAGACGGTGTCGTTCCCGGAGCCGTCGCTGTTGGTGCCCGGTGCCCCCGGACCCGTCTACCACTTCGGGCGCTGGTCGTGTCGGCACGCCGCCGGCCGGTACGAGTTGGAGCACCGGCTACCAGCTTTCCCTGGTGTGCAGCGTTTGGCGTCCTGCTCGGGTGTGATGTTCCGCCATGAGGCGGACGGTCGGGAGGAGTGCACCGCAGCCGAGTTGTGCACTGACCTTCACGGGCCGAAGAGTGGCCGGGATGGCATGGCCTGCTACACCCGCACGTACGTGAACGGCGTGCGTGGCGGCTACCCGCGCCCGTTGTCGGACTGCGGCTACCGGAAGAACGGTGGATGTCTGGGTGCGGAGGTCGGGCCGACCCGCCCGGTGCCACCGGGGATCGCTGACCTGTTCGGCGGCCAGCAGTGACCGCCCCGGTGTGGTCGACGGTGATGGTGACCGGTCACCGCCCGCAGGACATCCCCGACGACGCCCACGGCTGGGTGCAGGACAAGCTCACCGCGGGCGCGGTGTGGTTGCGTGACGAGCGCGGCATGACCACCGGCATCACGGGCATGGCGTTGGGTTCGGACATGTGGTGGGCGGACTCCCTGCACCGGGCGGGGGTGCCGTTTGTGGCGCACATCCCGTTCCCGCAGCAACCGGACCCGTGGCGGAAGTCGAACCCTCGGGCGGTGGCCGAGTGGCACCGTCTGCGCGCCTTGGCCGCGTCGGAGGTGCCGTACGGGGACCTTGCCGGTTTGGCCGAGCACGCCCGTAAGCGGGTGATGCTGTCGCTGCTGCACAAGCGCAACGACGGGATGCTCGACGCCACGGCCGAGGCCGGCGGTGCCGTCGTGGCCGTGTGGCGCCCGTCGAAGCGTGACGGTGGCACGTTCTCGGCGCTCAAGAAAGCCCACCAGCGTGACCTGCCGGTGATCCTCATCAACCCGGAAGCCCTCACGGTCACCACGCCCGACCGTGCCCGGATGTCCGACCTGCTGTACCCGAACCGCCCCCAACCCCTGATCGAAGCCTGAGGAGGCAACCATGACCGATGACACGATCGTCCGAACCCGCCCCGTCTACGCCGAGCCTCGGTTCGACGAGCGGGACCGGTATCTGACCTACGCCGAGCAGGACCCGGCCGCCGTCCGATGGGATCTGGCCTTCGGGTGCGCCCTGTCGTTCGGCAAGTTCGAGAACGCCGGGCCGCTGCGGGTGACGGTCAGCATGTCCGACCGGGAGGCCGCCGCCGGGATCTGTGTGCGGGAGGTTACCGCCGAGCAGATCCGAGAGCACGCCGAGTACCTGCTGCGGTTGGTGCGGGAGGAGCAGTTCCCGCCGGCCTGCGCGACAGGTGGATGCCACTTTGGGAGCGTGATCGTGCTGATCGACGGGGAGCCGCGCTGTTTGGCCTGCGCGGAGCGGATGGACCCGGAGTCGGAACGCGGTGAGCGGCTGCCGATCGCAGCGGTGAACGCAAGCGACACGACCAACATGACCCCCGTCGCTCTGCGAGCCCTGAACAAGGATTACGCGGCACACATGGGCGTCGCATCCTTCATCGCCGATGGCCCCACAGTGGCACCGGGCGACCGGATTGCGGCGACCTTCGAGAACGGCAACGTCTTCACCGGCGTAGCGACTCGCGTCCGGTCGGGCGTTGCCGGGCTGATGCTGATCGACGCGACGTCCGATTCCGCGTCCATCCCAACCGACACGCCTGCTGTGATTGACGCCGCTCACCTTGCCCGTCAGCGGGCGTTCTCCGAGCGCACGTTCGGTCCGGGGTCGCGCACCGATGGGGTGATCGACCACATCCGCAAGGAACTGGCCGAGATCGACGCAGCTCCGCACGACCTGTCCGAGTGGGTTGACGTGGTGATCCTCGCCCTCGACGGCGCGTGGCGTGCCGGGCATGAGCCGCAGCAGATCATTGACGCGATCGTGGCGAAGCAGGCGAAGAACGAGGCCCGGACGTGGCCGGACTGGCGGACCGCCGCACCGGGTCAGGCGATCGAGCACGACCGGACGGTTGCCGAGGTGGCCCGATGACCGCGACGACTACCGAGACGCCGTTCAACGCCGCCCACCGTCTCGCCCCACGCCCGGCCACCCGCGAAGACGCGGCCACCAAGCACGAGTGGGTGCGGCACTACGCCGCCCAGGCCCTCGCCGCCCACGCCGTCCTGAACGAGGAGTGCCGCGACCTGCCGCCAAACCCGGCGCCGGGTTGCCGCCCGGACATCGGCTACCTGGTCATGCTTGCCCAGTCGTCCATGGCTGCTGCGTTGGCCTTCCTGGGTCCGTTAGACGCCCCAACCCGGCTGTGGGACCTCACCCCAGAGTTGGGCGCGTTGAACGGCGAGTGGGAGGACTGGCTGACCGAAGTGCTGGTGCGGTACGGGGTGAACCCCGCGCACATCGACCCGGCGTATGACGCGGCGGACTTCGCCGGGGCGGTGCAGCGATGACCACTCCGGCAGCGCGGAATAACAGCAGCGTTCGCACCGACTACGCCGTCCGCGACGCCTTCGGCAACATCCACCCCGTCCTCAGTGCCGGGGAGGCCGCCGAGAAGGCTGCCGACAACAGCCTCCCCGGGTACGGCCCGCGGCCCCGGGGCGTCGTGCAGCGCACCGTCCTGTTCAGTGCGTGGGGCCCGGCAGAGGTGCAGCGATGACCGCCCCAACGGACCCAGCCCGGGATCACCTGCACGAACTGATCGCCGCCACCGCCCAGCGTGAGTACGAAGACAGCATCACCAACATCGGCACGGTCGCCCACGCCGAGCACCTGGGGTCGCGGATCGCCGCCGAAGTGTTGAAGGTGCTCCACGGCACTGGGGCGATCCTGCCCGCCGGCACGTGGACTGTGGAGCAGTTCAACAGCCGCCTCTACCGGGGCGGAACCCTCATGGACGAACCGGACACTGCGGAAACCCGTGAGCATGCGCAAGCCCGCGTTGACTGGCACACCCGCAAACGGGAGGCCGAGTCGGGTTGGCCGGGTGTGGCCGTGTTGGTCCGCCGGTATCAGCACACCACCCCGTGGGCGACCGTTGAGGAGACGCCGTGACCGGGCAGCCGTACACCGACACCGACGTGGAGCACCTTACGGCTGCCGTCCGAGTTCGCGCGGGCTGGCCGGCATCGGCTGGTGAGGCGGGCACTATCGTCACCATCACCCTCGACGCTCTGACCGCCACTGACCGGTTGCTACCCGAACCCACGGCGGTGACCGCCGAATGCGACATCGACTGGACTGACCTGCGATCCAGCCGGCCCGGCGCTGACGTGCAGGCCCGGTCGTACGAGTGGCCAGCGGACGAGTTCGACGCGCTGTTGGCGACGGAGATCCGCGCCGCCGAGCTGTTCCACCGCGCGCCTGTTCGCATCCGCAAACGGACCGTGAAGGCGTACGCGGACGGGTCGAAGCTGGTCGGGGCGTGGACGCGGGTGGAGTTGCCGACCGATGTCTAACCGTGACGGGTCGGCCCGCCTTCGCCTGTTCAAAGCCCTGCGCCGCGCCCGGTGGCGGATCGAGATGGGCAAGTCCGGCCATTGGAAGATTTGGAACCCGCGCGGGCTGCTGATCACCACCACACCGTCCAGCGCATCCGACACGAACAGCTTGAACGCGCTGAGGCGGGACCTGCGGAAAGCCGGATTCCAGCACAACGGGTGCGGCCAAAAGACCACACGCAAGATCCCGAACCAGCGAACCCAGCCGCGCTGAGCAGCGCCGACCGGAAGGACAACACCATGCGGTTCCACCTAGGCGACATCCTCACCGTCACAACCGACGTCTTCGTCGCCCCCGACGGCTTCGGCGCCGTCCACAAACTGCTCGACCACATGACAGGCGACACCCTGTTCACCCACCAGTTGCCCCGCGCCGCCGACGAGTGCAAGCCGGAACTACTGCGACAGCACCCCGACCTTGCCGCCATCGTGCCGCCGACGTTCAACGGTGAGGCCCACGTCCGGTCGTGGCTGACCGAGCAGGCCGACCGGTACGGCACCCACCGCGAGGTGCAGCCGCTCCCCACTGGCGACCACACCCGGATCAACCCGCTCGACGAACTGGCGATGAACCACCCCCATCTCGCTGTGGTCCCGGTGGTCCGGCCCGACGACACCCCGTGAACGCGGTGGACATCCAAGACAGCAACCGGGCTTCCGTGGCCTTGCCGCTGCTGCCCGGCCCGCCCGAGCCGCGCGAGTGCCTGTGCGGAACACCCGTGCCCAAAGGCCCCCTCGTTCAGGGCTACGGGAGCGGCTGCGCGAGAAAGCACGGCCTCACCCCACCGCCCATCCCCCGGACCCGCAGCGACGCACAGGACGGGCCAACCCTGCTCGACCTGCTCGAACCCGACCGGAGAGAACCCGTGACCGAAACGTTGGAACACGCCACCTGCCGGCAACGCACCCACGGCGAAGACGCCGCCGTCTACCGGGCGCAGCTCCGGCGCCGACCGGACGAAGAACTCCACGCCCGCGCCGCACACCCCGACTGGGAGTACACGTGCACCGAAGGCCCCCGCAAGCAGTGGGATGACGTCGACCGGCCACCCGACGGCGACGGGTGGGTTCGCAACGTGCACATAGGCGTTCGTGGTGAGGGGTGGGAGCGGTTCGACTACACCGAAGAGTCGTACTGGATGCGACCGAAGGACCAGGGGTCGGAGGGTGGCTGAGCACAAGGAAGCGGACCGGTGGCGCCACGCGGAGATCGTGAACTGGCACCGGCGGTTGTATCGGCGCAGGTTGCGGGCACGGCAGGTCGGCAGGTGGTGCCGGTGAACACCCGCTGTGGATCGAGCGCCATACACGTTGAGCAGGTAGAATATGCGCAGGAGGTGACGTATGCCCACCGGTCGACGCAGCGTCAACTTCCGCGCCTCATGGAGATCCGTGGACGTCATCGAACAACTCGCCCGCGACGAAGGCGTCATCGATGACGGCGGCGAACCCAACCGCTCCGAGATGATCCGCATACTGCTCGCATACGCCCTGCGGAACTGGAAGAAAGGGTGGAGGCCATGATCCGAGCAACGCGACTCAACGAACTGATCGAGGCGTTCGACAAGCAGCCAGACCGGAACGCCAACATCCGAGTCCCCTACAAGATCGGGGCGCTCGTTGCTGGCAGCGTTGCCGACGCCATCGCCTACGGCCGGTCACTTGGCCTCACCATCGATACCCACAAGGGTGGAGGATGGCTGGTCCGACGCGGCTACTTGACGGCACACGGTCGGGCTGGTGACCTGCGGCGTTTCCTGTCAGTGCTGGCGGGCATTCAGGGCGGGAGGACGCGGTGACCGACGTTGACGTGAGCATCATCGATTTCCTGCGCGCCCGCTACGACGAACTGACCGCGTCGGCCACCGGCGCTGATGGCGCGTACGTCTACTTCGACGCGATCGACGACGAGGCCCGAGACTTCTACCTCGAACGCGACATCCCGAAGTACGTGCTCGCCGACTTGGACTCCAAGCGGGCCATCCTCGGCGAGATCGAACTCATCGCCCGCCTGTCTGCGTCACGACCGCTAGACCAGCAGACGGCCGAGGCCATCGACCGGATCGGGGGCGCACTCGCGGCACCGTTCGCCGCCCACCCTGACTACCAGGAAAGCTGGCGGCTGTGACCGACGACCGGGTGGCGTGGCTGACCGCGCAACTCGACGACGACGAGCGGGTGGCGCGGGCCGCAGCCGACTGCGGACCCGAGTGGCGCTTCAGCGAAGGAGCCATCTACCCGAGCGACGTGGACCGCCACCCTGGGGCACTTATCCACGGCGGCTACGACTACCTGGACGACCAGTACGGCGAGCACATCGCCCGCCACGACCCGGCCCGGGTGCTGCGCCGTGTCGCCGCCGGCCGGAAGATCCTGGCCAAGTATCAGGGCGCACTCATGCAGGAACCGAAACGCCCCGACGATCAGGTGAACCGGGGCTACCTGATCGCCATGTCGCAGGCGGTGTCCGCCCTCACCACGGAGTACGACGACCGGCCCGGCTACCAGGAAGGTTGGCGGGTGTGAACGACCTCACGGCTTGGCTGGACCAGCAGCTTGAGAACCAGCGGCACACCGCCGAAGCGCTCAAGACCCTCGCAGCCGCACTGCCCGCCGAGACGGCGACACTCCTGACGGAGACAGCCAGCCTGCTGCGGGCTGACGTGGGCGCCAAGCGGCGCATCCTCGACGAGATCGTGCCCCTTATTGATCGGCTCGACGCGGACCTCCAAGCCGAGCTGCCCGGCGGCCGGCATGAAAGCACCGGGCAGAGCGACGAGCTGATCTGCCTGCTGGTCATGTCGTACGTCAACCCGCCCACCCCGCAGCAGCTCGACGCCGACGGGCACGCCACCTCCTGCGGATCATGGAGGACGCCATGACCGACGATCGGATTATCGCGAACATCAGCACGCGGGCATTCACCACCGCCACCAGGACGTCCGGCCCACTCACCGCTGATGGGCTACGGGAAAGTCTCCGTGAGTTCGCCCGCCAGTTCGACCCAGACCGGCGGATAGCCGGACGGCTCGAAGTCGGTGAGCTGGTGAGGCAACACCTCACCGCGATAGCCGAACCTGCCCCGCGTCCCCCGGCATGGTTGCCCCAACCCGCAATGCTCGGCGTGCCCGTCGTCCACAACGACAACCTTCAACCGGACGAGTGGCGGCTACTCGACACCGACGGCGAAGTGATGGGCGAAGGCCGGCTTGAATGGAGGCAGCTGTGACCATCCACATCGACGGTTTCGCCCGGGTGGAATTCAACGGCCAAGACCTGACGCCCTACCTTGCCGGCGCACCCCGCGCGACAACCGGTGTCCTCGACCGCATCGACAACACCATCGCCGGCCTGTGCCCCTGCGGCGCTGACCCCCGCGACGGCTCCCCCTACTGCTCGGCCGACTGCGAACCCACCCACATCAGTGACGACACCGGGTACTCCGCGATGCGCTGGCGGCCCGACCTTGTCACCGCCCACGACGACACCGACCTGATCGCGTTCGACGTCGTCCGCGCCGCCCCAACCGTCGCCATCCGCGAAGGCCGCCACAACGCCCACATCTACCAGCGGGTATCTGAACCCACCACGTGGCACCTCCGACTGGACGACGGGCACCGCTACGCAGGCTGCGACCTAGCCGGCATGGGCGCAGTCGACGGGATCATCAGCCTTGAGCAGACCGCCCGCATCCACGACGCGTGGCAGCGACTCGGACGTGAACTCAACGACCGGCGCCGCACCGAGCCCGCCACGGGTGGAATGGTCGGCGCCGCCTACCCCGGGCCGCTGACCGAACCCCACGATGCCATCGCCCAACTCCGCGTCGACCGGGAACGTGTCCTCGCGTGGCTCCAAGCTAACGGCCTTGACCCCGACCAGATGCCAGAACAGGGCACGATCGCCGTGCATGGCAACCGCATCACGGTTCAATACGTGGTCCGCGACGAGTCCGGTGCCATCATGATCGACGGGCACGGGGCCATCACGGCACCTCGGACGGTGCCGCTCCTACAGCCCTGGACCAACCAGTAACGGCGGCAGCGGCCGGACCGCAGATCCGACCGCCGCCATTCCCACCGACCCGCACTCCCACGAGGTCTACCGCCAGCGTAACTGCGCCGATCGGAGACCCAGCACATGGACGACACCACCAGCGGACGGCACTGCGTCTCCGACACCCGCTGCCGCGCCTACGACCGGCTCGCGAAACCGCCGGCCGCCGCGCCCGTCACCACCACACCCCTTTGCGACGACTGTTTGACCGGCGCCGAACGGGACGTGCGCTCCCTCGTCTACGACTACGTGGACCTTGAACAGTTGCAGTCCCCGTCCCTGTCGCAGGCCCTCCAGATGCAGCCCAGCGGCAAAGCAGCCCCGCCCATGCCCCTCAACGGCCAGGCCGAAGCCTTGCAGGCTGAGATCGTGCACGTCGCCACCACCTGGGAAGCCGAAATCCGGGCCCGCGCCCGCCTCAGCGAACCACCCCGCACCCGCCCCGGCGTCGCCGTCCAACGCGCCGTCACCATCCTCGCCCCCCGCCTGCGGCAGCTCGCCCGCATCGAACCCACCGCCGTGTACCCCACCGGCCCCGAAGACGACATCCACGACATGACCGGGTGGGAAGCCATCCACCACCTGCAACACCTCCACCAACGCGCCCGCGGGATGCTCGGCCGCACCCACCGCACCGTCCACCTCCCCGGCACCTGCTCCGGCTGCGGGCTCGACGAACTGCACCGTGATGACCCGCGCGAAGCCGAAGACCCCTGCGACGTGTACTGCGCCAGCTGCCACACCACCTGGCCGCACACCGACTACCAGCAGTACGTCACCCAGTTGGTGTGGCCCAACCGCGTCCAGGTGGCAGCGTGAACCCCGACCTCGACGTCCAAGGCCGCCGCGGCGAATGGCCCGTCCCCGGCGACAACGCCACCGACCGCGCCCGCAAGGTCGCCCACATGTACCGGGCCAGGTTGCGCGCCCTCGACCCGGCCGCCTGCGACCAAGCCGACGCCGTGGCCGTCAACTTCGGCGAAACGTGGGTCACCCCGACAGTCGCCACCGTCGAAGACACCGATGCGGTCACCACCGCCGAAGCTGCCGCTCTTGTGAACGTCAGCGAAGACGTCATCCGCCAATGGGCGTGCACCCCCCACCCGGACGACCCCGCCCGGCCGTTGCTGCCCCGCTTCGGGTGGCGGGGGAAAGCCCGCACCTACCTCGCCAAAGACGTCCGCGACGCCGCCGCCACTGTGATCCAGGCGAAACACCGCAAGGCACAGTTGACAAGATCTTCGTGATCCGTCACAGTCACGCACAGGAGACGTGTCTCCGAAGCCCACCTGACCTCACGGTTCGGTGGGCTTTCGGCATTTCCCGGGCAGCCCGACTGACCCGACACAAGCGGCCCCGAGGTGACGTCTCCCCAGCACGCCACCTCGGGGCACCAACACCAGGAGGCGGCCGTGCTGCGCTGGCGCAACCGACGCGTCGAATACCGCACAGACCGCCGCTGGCAACCCAGCCGAATCCTGCGCCTCTGCTGCCGGGTCGGCCTCCACTTCATGGCCTGGGACTTCCAGAAAGACGGCTACACCTGCGAATGCGGCAACCAGTTCCTCTGGGCTGAAACCATCAGGAGGGGCAACCCCATAGCCGTTGCCCTGGGAGGAGCACCCCATGGCAGAGCTTTGCGGGGCCCACGCCCGAAGCACTGGCAAACCGTGTACTCGCCCAGTCGTGAAAGGTGCCAACCGCTGCCGGTTTCATGGTGGCGCGGCGCCGCAGGTTAAGGCTGCGGCGGAGCGGCGAACCCAGACTGCCCTCGCCGAGCAGGCGGTGAAGACGTTCGGCCTGCCCCGCGAGGTCGACCCCCGTGACGCCCTACTCGAAGAGGTCCACCGGACGGCCGGGGCTGTGGCGTGGCTGCACGAGCAGGTGCAGGCGTTGCAGGCCGCCGATGTGGTGTGGGGTAAGACCGAAGAGGTTGACAAGATGGCCGGCGAGTTCCCCGGTACTGACACCAAACGCGCCGCCGAGGTGAACGTGTGGGTGAGGCTGTGGCAGGCGGAGCGCGCCCACCTCGTGAAGGTGTGCGAGAAGGCGATTGGGGCGGGCCTCGAAGAAAGGCGCGTCAAGCTTGCTGAGCAGCAGGGCGCCATGCTCGCCGGGGTGATCAAAGCGATCCTCGGTGACCTGGACCTGTCGGCGGAGCAGCAGGCGAAGGTGGCCACGGTGGTGCCGATGCGGTTGCGGGCGGTAGCCCCGGCCGCGTGAGGGCAGGGGGTGGCCGATGACGGTCGCCGCTGTTTCGCCGTGGGAGGCCGCCGCCCAGTTCTTCGAGCCGCCGCGTGAGCGGGACTGCCCGTGGGCGTCGCCCGGCGTCATGGCGCTGGAACTCGACCCGAAGACGGTGCAGACACCGGCCCTGAACCTGATCGACGAGGCGTTGGTTGATGTCGCCGAGGGTCGCTGTAAGCGGCTGATGCTGGCCATGCCGCCCCAGGAGGGCAAGTCGCAGCGCACGTCGCGGCGGTTCCCCCTGTGGATGCTGACCCGCAACCCGGAGCTGCGCATCGCGATCGTGTCGAACAGTCACGGGCTGGCCCGCCGGTGGGGTCGCAACATCCGCGACGACATCGCCGAGCACGGCGGCAAGCTGAACCTGACAGTTAACCCCGCGTCGTCGGCCGCTGATGAGTGGGAGATCCTGGGCCACCAGGGCGGCGTGTTCTGCGTGGGTATCGCAGGCAGCCTGACCGGCCGCCCGGTCGATTTGCTGATCATTGACGACCCGTACAAGAACAGCGAGCAGGCCGACTCGAAGGCGTGGAAGGAAACAGTCCAAGAGTTTTGGACTGAGGTCGCCATCCCCCGGCTCGGCAACAACGTCGCCGTGGTCATCATCCAGACCCGGTGGCGCAACGATGACCTGTCTGGTTGGTTGCAGGAACGCGACGACGGCGTTGACTGGCGGGTGCTGAACATCCCGGCGCAGGCGGACCACGACCCGAACAAGGGTGAGTCGGATCTGCTGGGACGCGAGCCGGGCGAGTTCATGATTTCCGCCCGGGGCCGTAGCCGGGCGGACTGGGAGCAACGTAAGCGTGAGGCTGGTTCCCGGTCGTGGAACGCCCTGTTCCAGGGCCGCCCTTCCCCGGCGGAGGGCAACATCTTCCACCGCGAGTGGTGGCAGTTCTACACGAACCCGCAGTGGACCGAACGGGACGACGGCTCCCGGTGGGCGCACGGCTTCGATGAGCTGATCACCTCGTGGGACATGACGTTCAAGGACACCGAAGGCGCCGACTTCGTGTGCGGGCAGGTGTGGGGGCGTCGCGACGCGACCGCGTATCTGCTGGATCAGAAGCACGGGCGGATGACGTTCGTGGAGACGTTGCAGGCGGTGCGGGCGCTGGCCGCAAGGTGGCCGCAATCAACGGCGAAGCTGGTGGAGGACAAGGCCAACGGCACGGCGGTCATTAACTTCCTGCGCCGCAGCATCGCCGGGCTGATCCCGGTGGAGCCGGACGGGTCGAAGACGGCGCGTGCTGCCGCTGTGTCACCGCTGGTGGAGGCAAGGGATGTGTTCCTGCCAGCCCCCGCCTTGGCGCCCTGGGTGGATGACCTGATTGAGGAGGCGGCGGGGTTCCCGAACTCGGCGCACGACGACCGGGTGGATGCCATGTCGCAGGCCCTCAACCGGCTGCTGATCAACCCGCTGTTCTTGGGTGATGGCGTATACGTGGACGAAGAAGACGACGATTTCGAAATCTCGCCCGTCTGACCGGCAGGGGGTGACCTGTCGTGCAGCAGACCGCCGAGGTGACCCCGTCCGCTGAGGTGGACTTGCACGCCCGCATGGAGAAGTTGGTCGTCCGCCTGGAGCAGGAGGTCAACAACAACGAGCTGTTGCAAGAGTCGGTCGCCGACTTGCAGCGCGCGTTGTATGAGCCGGGTTGGATTCGGCTGACTGCCCAGGGTGAGCACGAGTTTTCCCCTGAGGCGATGACGCAGATGCGGGCGATTTGCCGCCTGTTCGCCATCAAGCAGCCGCTGATCAAGCGTGGCCTGAACCTGCGCAGCGCGTATGTGTGGGGTCAGGGTGTGGAGATCACCGCCCGCGCGAACGGCCGCAAGACTGGTGAGCAGGATGTGCAGGCGGTGGTGCAGGCGTTCCTGACGGACCCGTCGAACGAGCGCACCGCCACGGGTGCCGCGGCCCGGGACCAGTTGGAGACGTTCGGGTTGGGCTGTGACGGCGAAGTGTTTTTGGCCCTGTTCACTCGGCCGACCACGGGTCATGTGCAGGTGCGGACCCTGCCTGCGGATGAGATCGCGGACATCATCTGCGATCCGGAGGACGCCGCCACCCCCTGGTTTTACGTGCGCCAGTGGACGCACGTCGGCCGGGATGAGCATGGCAACCCCGTGCGGGAAACCCGGAAGCGGCTGTACCCGGACGTCGACTACCGGCCCAACTCGCGGCCCGGCACGTACGCGAACATCAAGGTTGACTGGTTCTCCCCGGTCCTGCACGTCCCGGTGAACCAGCCGTTGGGTTGGCAGCGGGGCATCCCTGACGCGTACGCCGCAGTCGACTGGGCGAAGGCGTACAAAGAGTTCTTGGAGGACTGGGCGCGTTTGATGCGCTCCCTGTCCCGGTACGCGTGGAAGGCCAGCGCCCCCGGTGGCCGCAACGCCGCAGTCCGCACTCGCCTCGCCGGTCCGCCTTCCCGCGACCCGGGCACGGGCGAACCGCTCCACGCCGGGGCGACCGCTGTGCTCCCCCCGGATGTGCAGTTGGAGGCCGTGTCGAAGTCCGGGGCGTCGTTGGACGCCGACTCCGGCCGCCCCCTGGCCGCGATGGTCGCCTCCGCCTTGGACATTCCGGTGACGTGGCTGCTCGGTGACCCCGGTGTGACCGGTGCCCGCGCCACGGCGGAAACCTTGGACAGGCCCACTGAGGGCACTATGAGTCAACGCCGCGACCTGTGGGCCGCGGTGCTGCACCGCCTGCTCCGGTATGTCATCACCGAGTCGGTGCGGGCAACCAAGGGCAGGTTGAAAGGCACGATCGCCGCCGACCCGTGGACGGGCCGGGAGATCGTCACCCTGGCAGGGAACACCGACCCCACCATCGACATCACCTGGCCGCGCCTCGACAAGGTCGACCCGGTCGCTGTCGTGAAGTCCGTCGTGGAGGCGAACAGCACTGGCACGATCCCACCCGAGGTCATTGCCCGGCTGCTGCTCACCGCGATGAGTGTTCGCAACGTCGACCAGTTGATTGAGGCCATGGTCGGCCCGGACGGCGAATTCCTGTGGCCCACACCCATGGGCTCCCCCGCCGCAGATCGGCAACGGGCCGGCGGTGACCCCGCCGACACCGGCCCGGGGCGAATGGCACCCGACGACGACACCGACGGGGACGACAACGACCCGGACCCGGGTGACGGGCCGACCACCGAACAGCTCGCACTCCCCATCCCCGCCCCCACACGGCGGCGGGCACACCGACGACGGGGGTGACCGGCATGTGGGGCTACCTACAACGCCACCTTGGAATCGCCGAGGTGCGCACAGCACTGCACAGGCAGGAGATCAAAATGGCGAAGATCAGCGACGAACTGGACGACGTGCAGCGTCGGATCCAGGCCGCCCGCGAAGCGCAGGACGCGTCGAACCAGAACGTGCGGGACGCCCTGACCCGACTGGAGGCGAAGGTCGCCGAGCTGGAAACCATCATCAACGACGGTGAGGCGTCGCCGGAGGTGCAGGCGAAGCTCGACGAGCTGAAGTCGGCCGCCGATGACGTTCGCACCGCCGCCGAGTCGGCGGACGACGGCTACGAGCCGCCGGTCGTCGAGCCCGCGCCCGTCCCGGGTGTGGAGGGTGAGCCGGAGCCGGGCTCCGTCGCGGACCGGCAGCGCGGCGGCTTCTGAGCCTCGCGCGCCTGATCGTGTCGGGGTGGCCGTTTACGGTGCGGCCACCCCGGCGCCAACGCGCCATGGAAGGCAGGCCATGTGGTTCCGGCGCAACAGTCAGATGCCGCGCACTGGCGTTCACGTCATCGACGGCCAGATCGCGAAGGGCTACGTCCCACCGTCGATGGGCGTAGGGCAACACCTTGTCTCGGCGGCGATGATTCCTGAGCCGGTCGCAGTTCCGCCGCCCCCACCGCCAGGCGGCACCCGCGCGTGCTGCCATTGCCGATGCGGTGACCGCGAGCGGTAGACGCCGAGGCCGAGACTTCTCAAGAGGGCAGGGCGATGGCGATGCACGTACGGGGCGAAGGCGCCCGAGTCTTCCTCGAAGGCACGCCAAGCGATGTTGAGCAGTTCTCAACGCTGCTGCTGAGCAGGGCGGGGCGGAATGAGTACCGGTGGCTGCGGCACAACGGTGACCTCGTCGAGATCCACGCTGACAACCGCCGTGTCACGTATCGGGTGACTGACGCCCCACCCGCCGAGCTTCCCCCTTCCGATCAGGACTTCGTAACTGCCCGCCTCGTGCGTGACGAACAGGTCGCTGCCTGATCGCCGACGGGTCGGCTGCGACTGGCCGTCGGTGCGGGGGTGCGCGGTGGCTGTCACCTCCCGCACCCTGCAACTCATCCGGGCCATGCGCACCGCTGTGGGTGGCTACGCCGACGACACGGTTCGGGACCTCGCAGCCCAGTGGGTTGCCGCATGGGACCGACTGGCGCCCACCTGGGTTCAAGCCGTTGACGTGCTGGTCGCATGGGCGTTGGCACACGGACGTTGGCCAACCCCCGTCGAGTTGGCCCGAGTCGAACCCCTGCAACAGGCGCTCGCCGCAACCGACGACGCCCTCGACGAACTGGAAGCCGCCACAACCGCCGCGGTGATCGCCGCCGCCGACCTGGCCATCACCGCCACGGTGGCTGCCGAACCTGACGTAATCGCCTCGCAGCTTCCGTCCCCCTACAGGCAGGACACCCGCGAGCGTGTGGCGTCCGCGATCCTCCCGACGGTGTTGGATGTGATCCGAAACAGGGTCACGCAGCAGATCACCGTGCAAACCCGGCCCCTGTCGGTGGACGCGTCGGCGGCGATCCGCCGCGAACTGGTGCGCGGGGTTGAGCTGGGCAGCAACCCCACCGACATTGCCCGGCGGGCCGTCGCCGCGGTGAACGGGGCGTTCGACGGCGGGTTGCAGAGGGCAGCGAACATCGCCCGAACCGAAGTGTTGGACGCTCACCGCACCGCAGCCCGGTACGCCCACGACGCCAACGCTGACCTGCTCGACGGGTGGGTGTGGTTGGCCACCGTCACCGGTGCGAGTGCGGTCAGGACATGCCCCAGTTGTTGGGCGATGCACGGCACCGTCCACGACCTGGACGAAGCCGGGCCGCTCGACCACCAACAAGGCCGATGCGCCAGGGCCCCCAAAACCAAGCCGTGGCGGGCGCTCGGCATCGACCTCGACGAACCCGCCGACCAGACCCCCGACCGGCAAGCAGCGTTCGACGCGCTCACCGACCAGCAGCAGGCCGCGGTGCTCGGCGCCGCCCGCCTGGCCCTGCTACGCGCCGCCCGCATCGACTGGTCGGACCTGGCCGTGACCCGCGACAACCCGGCCTGGCGCACCTCGTACGTTCCCCGCCCCTTGCGGGACCTCAACCGCATCGCCGACCAGCGGCGCTAACCCACCCTGGGAGGCGATCCCCCATGCCCAACCGGCCAACACCCGCGCGGGTCACCACCGACGTGCCTGGCTACTCGCGGGTCGCGTTTGACGCGGCACTGCATTCCCGGCGGCCAGCCGCAGAGTCCGCGCCCACCATCGAGGCCCCCACCGAACGGGTGATCGTTCGTGAGGCCGACCCGTCCGGCGCGACCGTCACCCGGCCCGGCCGCCTCGCCATCCGGCTGATTCGTGCCGGGTGGTCGCTGAACTCGAACTACTACCCGGCTGAGGTGCTGCGCCGCGACGGTCCGGCCGCGTGGCCGGCGGGCACCCAGTGCATGGCCGACCACGCCACCGAGGACGAGGAAGCCGCCCGCCCGTCGGGCAGCGTCCGGGCCGTCGCCGCTGTCCAAACCTCGGATGCCCGGTGGGATGAGGGCGAGCAGGCGCTGATGGCTGAGGTGCGGTTGCTGCACCCGTGGCGGGACACGATCACCGACATGGCGCGCGCCCAAGCCGAAGAGGGCGTCGACGTGATCGGCATGTCCATTCGCGCGTGGGTGACCGGCGAGCACGGCGAACGGGAAGGCCGTGAGGGTTTCATCGTCCAGTCGATCCCCGAAGGCCGGTCCGTTGACTTCGTCACCAAGCCAGCGGCCGGGGGTGGCATTGTGTCCGTCCTCGAATCCGTCGGCAACACCGTCCCGGTGGCTGAGGCGCGCAACGTCGCGCACTGGTTCGAAGCCCGACTGCACCGCGACTTCACCGAACGCGCCGACGACATGTTCGGCGACGGGCGGCTCACCCGCGATGAGCGAATCACCTTGTCGGGGGCTGTCGGTGACGCCCTGTCCGCGTTCGCTGCCCGCATCGAAGCGGACGCGCCGCAGCTACTCGCCCGGGATCTGTGGGAGGAACCCCCGCAGCCGCAGACGGCCCCAGCAGCGGAAGCCGCCCCGGACTCCGGTCCGGCCGACACCCCGCCGCCCCCCACCCCCGAGGCCGTTCCGGCGGCCCCCAACTCCGTGACGGACGGCGCCCCGCCGACCGCACCCAACCCACCCATCGAAAAGGAGCCCGCTATGTCGGGAACCACGACCGGCACCGCGCCGGTTGAGGCGGGGACGGCACCGGTCGTCGACACCGCCCCCGTGACCGCTCCGGCCGCCGAGTCCGCGCCGCACGCGCAGACGACCGCGGCTTTGGAGGCGGTCACCGCTCAGCTCGCCCAGATGCAGCAGCAACTCACCGCTGTGCAGGTTGCGAACACTGCCCGCGAGTCGGAGAACCGTTCGCTGCGTAACCGTGAGCGCGCCTCGGAGGCTGTGACGGTGGCACTGCGCGCCCCGGAACACGCTGACGTTGTGGCGCAGATCAGCCCCCGGGTCACCTCGCGGGTGCTCGGCCAGGTGCCGACGACCGCTGAGGGTGTGGTGGATGAGACCGCGCTGACCGCCGCGATCACCACGGCCATCGCGGATGAGGCCGCCTACGTGCGGGGTGCCCGCGCTGAGGCGCTGGAGGCCGCCGGTGTGGGCCAGCCGTACGGGCTGGGTGCTGCCGTGCAGGAGTCGCCGAAGGACGACGGGTTCCGCAAGGAACTCGACAGCTTCTTCAGCGACACCCTGGGGCTCACCGCTGAGGCCGCTTCGATCGCCGCGAAGGGACGCAACTGATCATGGCCAAGAACACCGTGTACATGTGGACCGACAGCCTGCCGCTGGTCTGCTCGGCGCCGGCCACCCCGCAGTCGGGTGACCCGGTCATCTGCGGGCAGATCCCGGGTGTCGCGCTCACCCCGAAGGACTCCAACAACGTCACGACGGTCGCCCTGAACGGCACCTTCGACCTGAGCGTCAAGGGTGAGACGACCACGGATGCGGCTATCGCGGTGGGCGACATCGTCTACTACGACACCGCCGCCACCCCCCACAAGATCAACAAGGACAACACGAACGGCGTCCGCTTCGGCTACGCCATGGCCGCCGTCGCATCCGGCGCCACCGCCACCATCCCTGTCCGCGTCGGCTACTAGGAGACCCGCCGAACATGACGACTTCCATGCTCGACGCTGGTCTCGGCACGCTGGGCCAGCTCGAAACCTTCCAGGCCGGCACCGAGGGTGCCGCCACCAACGCCATCTTCGGCGGCGACGGCACCCTGCTCACCGGCAACCGCCGGCAGCGGCGCCAGGAGTCCGCCCAGTACAAGCGGAACCTGATCCAGCTCACCCGCCTGTACCGGGGCACCATCGAGGGTGACCGCCGCGCCACCGTCGCCTTCCAGGAGGCCATGTCCCGCGCGGACTTCACCAACCTGTTCGGCGACATCATCGACCGGCAGCTCCTGGCCGCCTACCAGACCCGGCCCGTGCAGTGGCCGTCGTACGCCAAGCGGGGCCGGGTGCGGGACTTCCGCACCGTCAAGCGGTTCACCCTCGACGGCGGCGAAGGTGTCCTCAACCAGGTCAAGGAACTCGCCCCGTACAAGGTGCGCAGCGTCTCTGACGCCGCCTACGAGTACGCGGTCGCGAAGTACGGTGACCAGATCGCCGTGTCGTGGGAAACCATGGTCAACGACGACCTGGACGCGCTCACCGAACTGCCCACCCGCCTGGGTAACGCCGCCCGGCGCACTGAGGAGAAGTTCGCCGCGCAGCTGTTCTCCGGCTCCGGCGGCCCCAACAGCACGTTCTTCTCCAACGCGAACCGGAACCAGATCAACGCCTCGGTGACGGGTGCGGGCACCCCCACCAACCCGGCGCTGACCGTCCAGGGTCTTCAGTACGCCATGCAGACCCTGGGCCAGCAGAAGGACACCGACGGCGGCCCCATCTACGTCGAAGGTGTCACCCTCGTGGTGCCCCCGGCGCTGGAGGTCGCGGCGAACAACATCGTCAACGCCACCGAAATCCTCGCCGCAACCGGCGGCGGACCGGGCACCGGCAACGACCAGCTTCGGGTGGCCAACTGGATGCGCAACCGCGTGTCCGTCGTGGTGAACCCGTGGCTGCCGATTGTTAACACCACCAACGGCAACAGCGCCTGGTACGTGTTCGCAAACCCGAACGTGGGCCGCCCGGCCATGGAGCTGGGTTTCCTCATCGGCCACGAAACCCCCGAACTGTGGGTGAAGTCCCCCAACGCCATGCGCGTCGGCGGCGGGCCGGTGGCCCCGGAGGAGGGCGACTTCGAGCACGACGCCATCCAGTACCGGGTTCGCATGGTTGTGGGCGGAACGCTCATGGACCCGAAGTCCGCTGTCGTCTCGAACGGCACGGGCGCCTGATCATGCCGCGCGCCCGTCCGAATCTGGGCACAGCGTTCGGCACTGACGGGCCGTGGCTCGCCGCGATCCTCGACACGCTCGGGGACATCGCGGACCTTCTCGACGCCCGGCTCCCTGCCCCCGCTTCGGCGGACGGCGGGGAGCCGGCGCCGGGCGGCCCGGTCCGTATCAGCGAACCCGCCCCCGAGCGGCGACCGGACAAGACAGCAACACCTGTGTCGGAACCGGCCGCCGACGAGCCGCCGACTGAGGACGACGACGAGTCGGTTGAGGTGACCGAACCCGCACCGGACGACCGGCCGTCGCTTCCACCACCACCGCCTCGCCGCGGCAAGGGCTCCGGCCTCGACGCTTGGCAGGCGTTCGCGAACGTCGCCAAGGTGAAGTACCCGGCGGACGCAAGCCGCAACGACATCGCCGACGCCTGCGAGCGCGCAGGCGTGATCCCCGCCAGCTAGAACACCACCGCCTCATCCAGCCGCGCCCCCGCCGCGCGGCCCTTCGGCCTGCCCTGAAAGAGAGTCCCACCATGCCCGTGCCCGCTGGAGGCAACCCATCTGGTGGTGCGTCGTCACGGCTCACCGGGCCGGATGAGGCGTACCGCGTCGTGTACCTGCAAGACGGTCGCGCGAAGGCCCGCGGCTACCCGGTGCCGTTGTTCGCCGATGAGGGCGGGTCGGTGCCCGCCGATGTGCTGACGATGACCGGTGATGACATCGTGGAGTCCACGCTGATCGTGGACGTGCACTCCCGCATCCCCCTCTTCCAGTACCCGGAGGGCGCGGACGTCGTCTACACGTCGATCAACGGCGGCCCGATTGTGCCGTTGTATGCGCGCACCGATGATCGGATGGACACGCTCAGCGAGGTCGTTGCCGGGTCGCTGGACCGCTCGAACCACACGGGCACCCAGTCGTATACGACGATCACCGGCCTTGGGGATGCGGCCCTGCGGGGTGTGGGCACCGCCAACGGCACTGTCGCGGCAGGTAACGACGCCCGCATTGTGGGGGCCGCCCAGAAGTCCGCGAACTTGGGCGATTTGGCGAACTCGGCGACGGCCCGCGCGAACCTCGGTTTGGGCAACGTCGACAACACCGCTGATGCCAGCAAGCCGGCGTCGGGTCCGCAGATCACCGCCATCAACCAGGCGGTCGCCGCCGCGGCTACTGCTGGTGCGCCGGATGTGCAGACGTTCACGGCGGACGGGACGTGGACGAAGCCGGCCGGGGCGAAGATGGTGCAGATCATCGCGATCGGCGGCGGTGCCGGCGGCGGGTCCGGTCGTCGCGGCGCGGCCACCACGAACCGCGGCGGCGGTGGTGGCGGTAGCTCCGGCAACATGCTGCCCGCAGTGTTCCTGCCCGCCTCACTGCTCCCCGCCACCGTTGCGGTGACTGTGGGCGCGGGTGGTGCTGGTGGCCCGGCCGTGACCGTCGATGATTCGGGCGGCCAGAACGGCTCCAACGGTGGGCACAGTGTGTTCACCGGGTTCGTGACCGCGTACGGCGGTTTGGGCGGCGGTGGCGGTACGACCGCTGGTGGAACTGCTGGCGGTAACTTCTCCGGCCTCAACGCGGCAGGGTCCGCGGGTGGCACCGGTGTAGGCGTGTCGTCCGGCAACCCGTCCTACGGGCCGTCCGGCGGCCCCGGTGGTGGTGGTATCAGCACCGCCGACGTGGCCTCGAACGGTGGCGGCGCCAACCAGATCGTGTTCGCGTCGGCCGCTGGTGCGGTGAACCGGGGCGGTCAGGTTGTTGGTGGTGCGGTGGCACTGGCCGGCGGCTCCGTGCCGGTTGGCACCCCCCTGCCCGGTGGTGGCGGCGGTGGTGGCGCGGCGAGCATCACCGGCCCTGCCGGGGCTGGCGGCAACGGCGGCCTGTACGGGGCCGCGGGTGCTGGTGGTGGGGCTTCGCTCAACGGCAACAACTCAGGCAAGGGCGGCGACGGGGCTCCCGGCATCGTCCAGGTCATCACCTACATCTAGCCCGGAAGAGGTGTAGCTGATGGCGCGTCTCATTGGTCCCGACGAGTCGTTGCGGTTGGTGTACCTGCGTGACGGGCGTGCCCGTGCGCAGGGGTTGCTGGTGCCGCTGTGGGCTAACCAGGCGTGCACCATCCCAGCGGATGTGTTGACCGTTGATGGTGACCCGATCCCCACGGCCACGGTGACGATCGACGAGTACTCCCGCATTCCCCAGTTCCAGTTTCCCGACGGCGCGGACGTCGTCTACACCGCGGTTCACGGGGGTCCGGTGACCGCCTTGCGGGCCGCCACGGACGCCCGGGTGTCCGCGCTGGCCGATCAGGTCGGCGGTGTGGTGGGTCAGGTGTCCACGGCCATCGCGGACGCCCCGGCGAAGTCCGCGAACCTCGCCGACCTGCCCAGCGCGTCGACCGCCCGAGTGAACCTTGGCCTGGGGAACGTCAACAACACCCCGGACATGTCTAAGCCGGTGTCCACCTTGCAGCAGACCGCGATCAGTGGGGTGCAGTCGGCGCTGACGACGGCCATCGCCGATGTGCAGGCCGCCGCCGCCGCGCCGATCGAGGTCGCCGGGCAGAACCTCACCGGTCAGGCGTTGCAGGCCAAGGGCGGGTCGATCGGCACCGGCGGGAAGCCGGTCGTGTCGATCCGTTTCGACCATCACTTGACCAATTTGAAGAACAACATTTGGCCGTTGCTGGTGGCCCGGGGCATGCCGGCGACGGTGGGTGTGGTGTCCCGGTGGCCGACGGGTGACAGCCTGTCGACGGGCACCACGTGGTCGGATCTGCGGGCCATGTGCCGGCAAGGGTTGGAGGTGTGGTCGCACTCGGCGACGCACGCCGACGCGCCCACCTTCGAGCGCCTGGTCGAGGAAATCGTCACCTCGAAGGCGGAGATTGAGGCGCAGGACATCAAGGTGTGGGGCTGGCAGGTTCCCGGCTTGGAACCGACCGACCCCAGCTGGCGGTTGGAGACGAACGCCCACCTTGCCGGCACCGCTGGCCGCCTGATCGCCCAGACGTACCCGTTCAGTGAGGGCTACACCCTGGGCTCGACGTGGCGTCCGATGCCGCACAGGGCCTACCACGGACTTAACCACCTCACCATTGAGGGCATGAGCCAAGCGGCCGTGCAGTCGACGGTGACGCAGGCCCTCGCCTACGGCGCAGGCATCCAGCTGATGCTCCACCCCGGGTACATCGGCCTCAACGGCTACATGTCCCTGGCATCGCTGACCGGAGTCCTGGACTGGTTGGCTGCGAAGCGAGACGCCGGGGACCTTGAGATCATGACCGCGACTGGTCTGATCGCCGCCGACCCCGGGCACAGCCGCCGGCTCAACCTGATCGGCAACTCCAGTTTCGACCCCGACTATGCGGCGTTCTGGACTGGGTGGAGTCACGGCGCGGGTGTCAGCCTACGCACCACGACCGGGCACACCGGGGCGAACTTCGTGGAGTTCACCACGTCGGGCACCGCCAAACTGGTGCAGGCCAGCAGCGCGCTCACGTACACGGGCACGCAGGGTGGGACGGTGCGGGTGGAGGCGTGGATCCGGGCTACCGGGGCGCTGCCCGCAACGGGCACCATCCGGCTGGTCGACAACACCACCCCGTCGCGGTACGACGAAACCCGCTCGTTCACCCCGTCGACGCTCAACGTGTGGCAGCAGGTCCACTTCAACACCACCCTGCACCCGGCGACCATGCAACTGCGCATCGAGCTGGGCAGGGACGCGAACGTCGCCCAGCCCATCCAGTTCGACGACATCAGCGTCACACCCGTCTGAGGGAGGGCTGCCGTGCCGGTTCCCGCTGGCGGCGATGAGCTGATTTTCAGCAACGACCTGACCCAACCCGTCGGGATGGTGCGGCTGCTGATCACGGACACGTCGGACGTGCCGGCCAACCAGTTGTTCAGCGATGAACAGTTGTCGGCGTTGCTGGTGATGGAAGGCGGCGGGGTCAAGCGCGCCGCCGCCGCCGCGTTGGACATCATCTCCCACTCTGAGGTGCTGATCTCGAAGAAGATCACCACCCAGGACTTGAGCACGGACGGGCCCGCTGTGGCCGCCGAGCTGAGGGCGCAAGCGAAGGCGCTACGGGAGCAGGCACGGCAGGATGCCGACGACGTGGCGGGCGGGCCGGACGCGTGGGCGATCTCGGTCGCCGACTTCGACCCGAACGCCGCCTACCGGTACGGGTGGTGACTGGTGCCGCTACCCAACACGCACCTGATCCACCCCCAGTTCGAGCAGCATCACCGGCCGGTCGCCGACCGCCAGGCCACCGCCACCTGCCGGGTGGAACGCCCCGCGCAGCAGGCCGAATGGGACGACGCGGCCGGGAAGAACATCTACCCGCCGCCGCAGATGCTGTACGAGGGCCCGTGCCGCTACCAGTACCTGTCCCCCGCCGGGCAGCCGGTCGTTGCGGACACCACCACGCCCCTCGCTGATGTGCGGGTCACCCTGCCGGTGGGTGAGGTGGTGTATCAGGCCAACGACCTGGTGACGCTCACCGCGACCGCCACCAACCCTGACCTGGTGGAGCCGCCCCGAACGTTGACGGTGGTCGCCGTGTCCGGCAGCTCCATCTCATGGCAGCGGGACCTGACCTGCCAGTTGAGGCAGCCCACCACCCGATAGCAGGGGGTGCGCGGTGGACGACTTCGACCGCCTGGCCGACGACATGGACGGCGCCGGAGACAAACTGGGCCGCGACGTGCACGGGCTGGTGCGGTCATCCACCCTGCGAACGGAACAGATCGGTAAAGCCGGGGCGCCCGTTCTCACCGGGCTCCTGCGTTCGTCAATCACCTCGGATTTCGACGGTGGCCCTGGCGCAGATGTGATCTCCGGCGAAACAGGCCCGAACACGTCCTACGACATTTTCGTTCATGCTGGGACGAGCCGTCAGGCGCCGAATCCGTTTATGGACCGGGCCGCCGACGTGGTGGAACCCCTGTTCTACGCCGCCGCCGCACAACTGGGCGGGCAGGTGCTCGATGGCTGACACCGACGTCGGATGGGCGCACGCCGAAGGGCTGGCCGCCCTACTCGAAGGTCTGCCGTACCGCCTGTTCATTGGCGAGGTCACCGACGCTGGCGGCCCGTTGGAGTACCCGCACCTGATCCTGTGGCCACCACCGGCCACCCGACCCACGGTCACCCTCAACGGGTACGCGGGTGAGGTCACCACCACCACCCAGATCACAGCGGTGGGCAGGGATCCCCGGGAAGCGATCACCGCCTTGGATCGGGCGTCCGCCCTGTTGCACCGCCGCCGGCCCACCATTGAGGGCCGCCGGTGCTCGGTCATCACCTCGGAGCCGGGCGCAGCAGGTCCACCGCAGCCGCAGCGCGACGAGCAGGCCCGCACCCCCGACGGGCACCCCCCGTACTTCACCTTCGCCCAGTTCACCCTGCACTCATCACCTCGGAGCCCTGATGGCTGAGATCCCCGTTCGCACACCCTCCTTTGAGGGCATCAACCTCAACCTCACCGCCGCCGCGGCGAACGACACCGCGAAGTGTGGTGCCGGGTATTCGCTGCTGGTCAACAACGGCTCCGGGTCGCCGATGACGGTGACGATCGCCGTGCCCGGCAACACCAACTATGGGGTGGCCGCACCGGACAAGGTGTTCACCATTCCCGCCGGCCAGTTGTGGTCGATTCCGCTGCTCGACGTGTACCGGGATCCGGCGGACCGCATGGCGCATCTCACATGGTCGTCGACGACCACGGTCACTCGCATCGTGACGAAGCGGTAAGGGGGCGTCGTGCCGAAGTGGATCAGGGTGCGGGACACCAGCACCGGACATCAGTTCGACCTGGAAGCCCGCGCGTTGGAGCACCGCCGTGGTGTGGAGCCGGTCGGCGACCCGGAGCGGTGGCCGGACATTGAGGGCCCACGTGTGGGACCGCGCCCGGCGAAGCCGTTCGTCGGCAAGGACGGGCTCGCCCGTTCCTTCAACCCGGATGCGACCTCGGATGGCGGTGCCGTTGACACCAGTCAGGTGCCCGGCGACAGCGAGCATGCCGACAGCGATGAGGGCCACCCGGACAACGATGCCCCCGCCGACGGTGGGCGCCCCCGCCGCAGCAAGCCCACCAGCACACCGGCCGACGCGCCGACTGACAGCAACGCACCGAAGGAGTGACCCAAAGTGACAATGCCCAATTCGGTGCCTGCTGACGGTAACCAGGCCGTCTGGTGGGCGCCCGCCCTCGCCGACCCCGAGCACCCGACCGTCGGCGAACTCACCGCCCCGTCGGTGATCGACGCGTCGTGTTACCTGACCGCTGAGGGGTGGACCCCGGCCACCGATGAGCAGGTTGTTGCCGACCAGCGGCTGTGCTCAACGTCCGACTACGAGCAGCCCGGCCGGTTGCAGCACACCCTCGCCGTCAGCTACGTGCACAACCCGGACTCCCCGGCGGACAACGAGCTGTACTTGGCGCTCACCCGGCTGACCACCGGTTTCTGGGTGGCCCGCGTTGGTGTCCCCTACGACCAGGCCATCGCGGCGGGAGACGTCGTGGATGTGTACCCGGCGAAGATGGGTTGGCGGACGAAGAACCCGGGCGCGGCGAACGCTGTGCTGACGGTGTCGCAGAAGCCGTTCATCACCGGGCAGGTCATTCAAGACGCTGTCGTCGTCGCCTGACCCCTCGCGCTCCCCTGATCTGGCGGTGTGGGCTTCGCAGCCCTTAGCCCACACCGCCTCCAAACCATGTCCAAGGGCTGATATGAAAAGGGCTGACCATGGCAGAAGTTGTGATCGCACCTGTTGGTGCTCGCGGCGAATACCGTATGACCGTCGACGGCGTAGACATCTCCGATGCGGTGAAGGCGGACAGCTTGCGCCTCACCTTCGAGAACGACCGTCCCGCATTGGAACTGGTGCTGATACCCGAGTCCGCGCGGATCGAGCTTGCGGACCCCGTGGTGCGGGTTGTGGAGGGGCTGTCATGACCGACACCACCACCACCGAACCGGCGCGGCCGAGCACCAAAGACCGCCTCAAGGGCGCGAAGCTCCCCGAACGCACCGTCGACATCTGCTTGCGCGGGGACCTGCAAGCCGAGTGGGAAGACCTCCACCGGCAACTGGCCGACGCCGAGTTGGCGGCAGCGAAGGACAAGCGGCTGGCCGGGGACAAGCGTGCCCGTGACATCGGCGAGCAGATCACCGCCGTGCAGGACCAGATGCGCGCCGACACCATCGTGTTCCGCATGCGTGGCCTGGGCCGCAAGCGGTGGGACCGGCTGATGAAGGAGCACCCGCCGCGTAAGGACAACGACGAAGACACCCAGCTCGGGTACAACGCGGACACGTTCATGGAGGCGTTGATCCGGGCGTGCACGTACTCCCCCGACGACTTGGACGACGACACGTGGGCGGAACTGCTCGGCGACGACAAGGCCGACGGGAAGCTCACGGAGTGGCAGTTCGCCCAGTTGCAGAACACTGCCCTCGCGTTGAACGTGCGCAAGGTTGACGTCCCAAACTCGTTCGCCGCCTCACGGCTGACCCAGCCCTCCTAGCGAGGGTTGAAGCTGCGAGGCGGCTGGGGCTGTCGCTGCGCGAGTTTGATGGTTGGACCCCGGACCGGGTCACCGAATACGAGTACGACGGCGACCGCCTGGTGCGGTCTACCGAGTGGGTGGAATCTGCGTGGGATGAGCAGCAGCGCGCCTGGATGCTGGCCCTCACCGAATACGAGGCCGACACGTGCCCGCACTGCGGTGGTCCGTCGGAGGTGTGCCAGTCGAAGGACGCCGACCGGAACAACCCCCGGGCGCGGTGGATTTACTGGCCGGTCACCCCCGCCGAATGTGCGGTCACCACTGCGATGCGGTTGCACAAGCAGGACCAGGAAGACACGCGGGCGCTGATACCCCGTGTGGTGCGGGTGCGCCGGGGCAGCCCACGCCCAACCCTCTGACCGTGAGCGGGGGCTGTGGTGACGCGTCGCATCTCCGTGCAGTTTCTGGCCGAACTCACCCAGTTCAAGCGGGGCATGCGCGGCGGCGCGGACGAGGTCCGCAACGTCAAGCGGGAAGCGGTCGCCGCGCAACGCGAGGTCGCCGGCCTCGGCAAAGCCGGGGAGAAAGCCGGACGCCAACTGGGTGACGGCATCACCCAGGGCGCCGAACGCAAGCTGCGGGGTCTGCGGGGACGGTTCGTCAAGGCTGGGCAGGAGTCCGGCAAGGGCTTCGGTGACGGCTTCGAAAAGGGCACCCGAGACGGGTTCGGCAAGGTCGCCGGCATCCTGGGCAGTGGTGTGCTCGGCGCTGGCGCCGCCGCACCGTGGCAGGGGTTGGCGTCCATCCCCGCCGTCGCCGGGGCCGCCGCGGTGTCGTTGCAGGGCATCCCGCCGCTGCTCGCCGCGATCGGCGGCGGACTGGGAGCCATCCCCACCCTGGCGGCAGGTTCGGCAGCGTCCATCGGCACCGTCAAGCTGGCCACCGCCGGCTTGGGTGATGCGATCAAGGAAACGTTCGCCGACGACCGTGACCCGTACCTGAAGTTGTCCCGCAATGGGCAGAAGTTCGTCACCTCGCTGGGCGCGCAACGCCACGCCCTCATGGGGTTGCGGGACCTCGCCCAGAACACGGTGTTCGACGGGTTGGACCGGGAGGTCAACGACCTGGCGTCGGTGGCGTTGCCGTTCGCCCGCACCCAGGTTCTCCGGTTCGGTACCACCTGGAACACCACGTTCCGGGAGGTCGCCGCCCTGGGCCGCGATCCCGGTTTCCTCGCCGGACTGGACGCGGCGTTCGACACCGCCGACGGGTTCTTCGACCGGGTCAACGAGCGGATCGCCCCCACCGGGCGGTCCCTTGGGCAACTGTTCATGTCGTCAACCCCGGCGGTCAACGCGTGGGGTGACGGCATCCTCGGGTACGCCGACCAGTTCAACGAGTGGATTGACCGCACCGCCCGCTCAGGGCAACTCGACCGGTTCTTCCAAGACGCCGCAGTGCAGGCTGACGCCCTGCTCGACATCGGCCGGGAAATCTTCACCCTGATCGGCCGGATCGGCGGCATGCAGTCCGGGTCGACGCTGCTGAGGGACATGGCCGACGCGTTGGCCCGGTTCAACGCCGAAGCCCACAACATGCGGTCGGTGGAGGGCATCATCCGCACCGGCAACGCCGCCATCGCCGGTGTTGTCGACGTTCTGGTCGTGCTGGGGGAAACGCTGGGGGAAACCCTCGCCGACCCGGGCACCGCCGCCGCCGTCGCCCTGTTCTTCGACGTGTTGAAGATGGGCGCGCAGATCGTCGGCGGCCTGGCGCAAACGTTCGGCCTGCTACCGGACCCCATTCAGGCGGTGCTGCTGGCCGGCGCCGCACTGGTGTTGTTGGGCGGCCGGCTGTTCAGCGCCTTCGGTAAAGCCCAAACCGCTGTTGGTGGGCTCACGGGTCGACTGAACGAGGCGGGGCCGGCAGGTCAGCGGGCAGCCCGTGGCATCGACTCGTCGGCGAAGGCCGCCGGGAAGGCTGTGGCCGCGTTCGCCGCATTGCAGGTCGCCTCCGCTGTGCTGTCCGGGTTCCGCCGCGACGCCGCCGACGTGGACCGCCTCGCCGAATCCCTCAAGAAGCTGGCCGTCAACGGTCAGGTGTCCGGGGAGGCGCAGCGGATTTTCGGCAAGGACCTCGACGGCATTGCCATGTCCGCTGCTGGTGCAACCGGATGGTACGAGAAGTTCAACCAGAAGCTGGAGGGGTCGATCCCGCTGCTGCGGGACATCCGCGAAGGTGTGTTCGGGTCGTCGTTCTCATCCCACGCTGATGACATCAAAGCGTTGGACGAGTCGTTGGCCCGGCTGGTGGAGACGTCCGGTAAGACGGCGTCGTTTGAGGTGTGGAACCGGGTCCTGTCCGAGTCGGGCATGAACGCCGACGAGTTGATCAAACTGTTCCCCGGGTATGCGGCGGCGTTGGAGAACGCCGAGCAGGCCGCCGGTGGTGCGGCAGCCCAGCAGCAGTTGCTGTCCGGGTCGATGCAGGACGCCATCACCGCCATGGGCTCGTACACCCGCGCCTGGGAGGTACTGAACGGCGCCCAGTTGTCTTCCGATGAGGCGGCGTTGGCGGCGAAGGACGCCATCGATCAGGTGACCGAGGCGTTCAAGACCAACAAGGATGTGGTTGACGGCAACTCGCGGGCGGCGTTGGAGAACCGCATCGCCGTCGGGCAGGCCGCTCAGGCTGCGGCCGAAGCCGCGCAGAAGAAGTACGACGAGTCCGGGTCCATTGAGGTGGCGAACGCCGCCTACGACTCGTACATCGCAGCACTGCGCCGGACCTTGGATCAGACGAACCTGACCGACGCCGAGATCGACACCCTGTTGGCGACGTACGCGCAGATGCCCCCGGTCAAGAAGACTGAGGTGTCGGCGCCGGGTGCCACGACGGCGACGAGGCAGGCCGAGGATTTCAACTTCGCGGTCCGCAGCGTTCCGCCGTCGAAGACGGTGCCGTTCTGGGCGACCACGAAAGAGGCCACAGCGGCTGTTAACGCCCTCAAGGCGAAGATCAACGATCTGCGGGACAAGCACATCTACATCAGCGGCACCGTCCGGTGGACCAGCAAGGGCGACTTCAAAGTCCCCGGCGGAACCTTGCTCAAAGACCGGTGGGGTGGGGTTCACGAAGGCGGCTACATGAAAGCCGCCACCGGTGTGCTGCGGGAAGCGGCCATGTTCGGTCCGCGCTCCCCCGGCCGGTACATGATCGCCGAACCGGAAACCCAAGGCGAGGCGTTCATCCCCAAGGTCGGCAACCGGGACCGTGCGATCAGCATCGGCCGACGGGCCATGGAGTGGCATGGCATGGCCGTAGTCCCCAAGGGGTGGCTGTCCGGGAACCCGGGCAGCATCACCACCACCGCGACCGCACCCGCACACGACAGCGCCCCCGTGATCCCGCTTGAGATCCCGATCTACATCGGCGATGAGGTGGTGCGGGTGGTGCGCACCGAGATCAGCGGCAACAACCGGCAACTGAGGCGGCAGCTCGGCGCCGGGGCGGGGAGGGTGTGATGGCACGTCTCCTCGGCCCCGACGCCGGCACCCGCTACGCGTACCTGCCCTCAGGCGCACCGGCGGCCAACGCCAACGCTGTCGTGTACACAGACAGCGCAGGCACCGCCCTCGCGGACATTCGCACCTACGACGGTTCGGAAACACCCGGCGCGGTCATCCTCGCCTCGCAGGTCACCACCGACTCGAACGGGCAGCTTCAACTGTTCTGGTTCCCCGACGGTGTGGACCGGCTGTGGGTGCGTGTTGGCGACGGGCCGCTGTTCCCATCGGACGCGGACAACAACCGCCGCCTCGACGCCTTGTCCGCCGCGGTGGACGGCGCCGGCCACAACCGGGCGTTGCGCAAGTGGTACGGGGCGTTGGCCGCCCGGCACGAGTCGATCGCCTCAGTGGTGGTGATTGGTGACTCCAACTCCGAAGGGTCGGGGGTGACGTCGCTGCGGCGCCGCTGGCAGCAGGTGTTGCAGTTGGAGTTGCGGGCACGGTTCCAACCATCGGGGGTGACGGGGGCGACGGCCGCGTATGTTTCGGCGTCGCCGCGCATGAGCCCCCTACCGGGTGACTACCCGCGCACGGTGACCGCCGGGGTGACCACGGCTTCGTACGGGTTGGGGTTGCGCGCTGCCGCTGTCATCACCGGCGAGTCGGTGACGTTCACGTTCACGGGCACCAGGGCCAAGTTGTACGGGACGAAGGGTTCCAGCGTCGGCAAATACTCGATCCGGCTCAACGGGGCCGCCGAGGTGGTCGTCGACGGGGCCAACGCGTCGGTGGTCAACGGCCAACTGATCTGGGATTCGGGTGCGTTGACGGTGGGCGCGCACACGGTGCTGGTGGCCCGCGCCGCTTCCACGGTGACCAGCCCTGGCCCGGTGTACCCGGAGGGCCTGGCCACGTACAACGGTGACGAGTCGTCGGGTGTGCGGGTGATCGACGCGTCGAGGCACGGGGCGACCCTGGCGACGTTCACCGGGTCCGCGGCGTGGCAGACCGCGTTCACCGCCGTGGAGGGCAAAGGGTTGCTGATCATGCCGTGGGGGGCGAACGACGCCACCTCCGGCACCAGCCCGGCGGCGTTCCGCACCGGCGTGGAGGCGCTGATCTCCGCCGCCCGCACCGCCGGCTTCGCGGGCTCGGTGCTACTGGTGCAGATGCCGAAGCGGGGCACCGCCGTTGAGCAGACCTGGGTGGACTACCTGGCGCAGATAGACGCCATTGCCGCCGCCGACCCAGACGTGGCCACCCTCAACCTGCGGGCGCGAATGCCCGACCAGGGCACCTCCGAAGCGACGGCGCTCGGCCTGTACGCCGACGAAGTCCACTACACGGACAAAGGCCACGGGTGGATCGCCGACCAGATCGCCACAGCCATCCTGCCTCGATAGTCGGACGGAGGTGAACCCGTGCCGATCCCCGCAGGCGGTGGAACCCCACCGGTCATCCCCACCGGACCCCTGTACTACGACCCGGTGTTGTCGCGGGTGCGCCTCACCGCCGACGGCCTCCTCGATACGGAACCGTGGACGGTGCAACGGTCCACCGACCTGATCCGATGGGCGACCGTGCGCGGTGGTTCACAGCTCACCCCGGTTGCCGGCACAGTGCAGGTCGACGACTACGAGTTTGCCCCGAACGTCACCAACCACTACCGGGTGATGGGACCCGCCTGGTGGGACACGTTTAGCCGCACCGTCACCGGCGGGTGGGGCGGCACATGGGTCACCTCCGGTGGCACCGGAGCCAACTACGCCGTTCCGGGTGCTGTCGCCCAGCATCTACAGACCGGCCCCGGCACCCTGCTCACCTCGTTGGTGGATGTGGGCCTCACGTCCGGCACCCTCCGCGTTGATGTGAACGTGCCGGTCACCCCCACCGTCGCACCGATCACCGTGTGGGTTCCGGTGCGCGCCACCGGCCTCAGTGACTACTACGTCGCACACTTGACCTTCGGCACCGACGGGTCGGTGAAACTGTCCATCGGCAAACGGGTCGGTGGGACACTTACCTTCCCTGTCAGCTTGGTTCCGGTCGGCACGAACAACCCGGCGTTCCGGTGGCAGATCCGGGTGGACTGGCAGGGTTCCACGGTGCGGGCGCTCGCCTTCCAGGGCAACTTTGTGCCCGACTGGCAGGCCACCATGACCGACCCGGACATCACCGTGGGCACCCAGGCTGGGGTGTTGACGCGCTTGGAAACCGGCAACACCAACGGTGCGGTCACCATCACCGTCGACAGTTTCGTGGTCACATCCCCGCAGGCGGCGGCGTTCACCGGTTCCATCGTCCCCGACCTGGACACGGTGTGGCTCAAGTCCATTGCCAGACCGTTCCTCAACCGGGCAGTGGTGGTTCGGGACTTCTCGGACATCACCCGCCGCTCGCGGGCCGGGGTGTTCGACGTTAAAGGCCGCACCATGCCGGTGGCGGTCACCGACGTGCGCGGCTCCCGGCAGTGGACGTTGGACGTCAACACGTACAACGAGCAGGAACGCACCGACCTGGATTCCCTCCTAGCCGGCGGCGACATCCTGCTCGTGCACGTGCCCGCGAACTCGGGGCGGATCTCCGCCGCACCCGGCGGGTATGTGACCGTGGGCGACACCCGGGAAACAACGCTGCCCACGGCGGAGCTGACCAACCGGGTGTTCACCCTGCCGCTGACGGAAGTCGCCGCGCCGGGCCCTGACGTGGTGGGGTCCACAGGCACGTGGCAGACGGTGCTCAACACGTACGCGACGTGGGCGGATGTGATGGCAGCCCATTCGTCGTGGACCGATTTGCAGGAACTCATCGGCGACGGCACAGAGGTCGTAGTTTCCTGACCCAGCCGGCCTAGTGCCAACCTGAGCAGGCCGGGGGTGCGACTGTGCGCCCTGTCAGCGACGCATTCCTCCGCACCGTGCGAGGCGGTCACCGGGCCGTGTTCGAAGCCCGCGTGGTCACCCCAGGGCAAACCGGCGTCAACCCGACCGGCACCACCATCCCCATCCACGACGGTGACGTGCAGTTGGACGGCACCGCCGACGTTCGGTCAACACTGGAGTTGACCACCATCGACACCAACCTGTGGCCCACCGGGGCGGGTTCCCTACTCGCCCCCTACGGCAATGAAGTGTTCGTCCGCCGGGGTATCGCGTTCGGCAGCGGGACCGTTGAGTGGGTGTCCCTCGGCTACCACCGCATCGATACCTCCGAGCAGGACGACGCCCCCGACGGGCCCATCAGGGTGTCCGCCCGTGACCGCATGGCCGGCATCGTCGACGGCAGGTTGACCGCACCTCGACCGTTCCCCGCCGCCACCACCCGAGGTGCGCTCCTCACCGCCCTGGTCACCGAGATTTACCCGTGGGCGACCATCGAATGGGACGACACCGCCGAACGGGACGAGGCGATAGGCCGGCAAACCATCGCCGAAGAAGACCGGTACGCCGTGTGCAACGACGTGGTCACCTCGGCGGGTAAAACGTGGTGGTGGGACCACCGGGGCATCCTCGTGGTCCGCACCCCCACCCCCGTCGGCAGCCCCGTGTGGGACGTCAACCACGGTGAAAACGGGGTCCTCGTCGAACTGGGACGCAGGCTCACCCGCTCCGGCGCATACAACGGTGTCGTCGCCACCGGTGAGGGGGCCGACACCGCGTACCCGGCGCGGGCGGTGGCCGTGGACACCAACCCCAACTCGCCCACCTTCTGGGGCGGCCCGTTCGGGAAAGTCCCCTACTTCTACAACTCGCCGCTGCTGACCAGTGTGGCGCGGGCGCGGGCCGCAGCAGCGACCACCCTCGCCCGCATGACCGGCCTGCCCTACGCGGTGGATTTGACTTCCGTGCCCAACCCGGCGCTCGAACCAGGCGACCCCATCCGGGTCACCTACCCGGGCCGCACCGAAACGCACATCATCGACCGGATGACCATCCCCCTCACCGTGGAACAACCCCTGTCCGCGTCCACCCGCGAACAGTCCACCGTCCTGACCGGGGAGGCATAAAGTGGCGAACTACGGCACCGACGACCTCACCCCCACCCTCGCCGCGCAACCCGCAACAGGGGTCGGCTACCGGCAAGGCATCGTCCAGGCGTGGAACCCCGAAACCGCCGAGAACACCATCGAGGTCGGCGGGGTGCTCGTCGAAAACCTGTCCATCCTCAACACCAACGAAGCCGTCCAACTGCAACCCGGCGACGTCGTCGGCATCCTGTCCACCGGCGGACCCACCGCCTCATGGGCGATCCTGGGACGGCTCACCATCCCCGGCACCGACGCCGCCGCGTCCGCCCTGCGCATGGTGTCATCCCGCATCATCGCCGCACGCGACGACGCCATGGGAACCCGCGACACGGAAACGTACGGTGACCTGACCGGGGCAAGCCCCGGGCCGTCAGTGTCGGCGCGGATCTCCTCGTCGGGGCTGGCGTTGGTGTTCTGGTCGGCGGACGCCGGGAAAATCGCGTGGCGGCGTGTCGCCACCGGGGGCACATCGGTGGCCGTGTCCGGTGCCACCACCATCGCCGCGAACCCCGCGTACTCCCTCGGCCAGTACCTGGAATACCCGGTCATCGGTGACGTGGGGGCGGCCTTCGTTGCCGGTGGACTCCAGTCCGCGATGATGCACCTGTTCACCGGCCTCAACCCTGGGGTGAACACGTTCACCCTCAAATATCGGCACGCGGGCGCGTTCACCGGCGAGGGGCCCGTCGAGTTCACCCAGCGGGAGATCGCCGTGTTCGCCCTCTAGCCTGCCGGGTTTGGCCACACGTTGAACCCGCAACCGCGCAGGTCGTAGTTGGTTTCCCGCATGACCGGCGCCGGCCCCGCACCCGGGCATTCCTGGTGTGGGCGCCCCAGCAGGTGCCCTAGTTCGTGCAGCACAACCCAGGCGCGTTGGTCGTCCAGGGTGCCGCCGGTGGCAGCGAACCGGGGGCCGAGCACCGTCCACGCTTCGTCGCTGATCGCCGCTGTTCGCTGCCCGGGGTTGGCGTACCCGATTAGGCCGGGCATCCGCTGGGTGCCTTCGTTGCCTGCTTGCACCAGTCGCACCGTGAACTGGTCAAGGTCGGTGCGCCACCCGCGCGGGTCCTGAACAACCCGATCGACGAAAGCGGACACCTCCGCCTGGTCGACGTTCACCCCGTCGGCGACCCCAACGGTGGGCGGCGCGTACCGGACGGGCGGCGATGCCGACGTGGCTGACGCGGCCTGGTTGGCAGACTCGGCGGGCTGCTCGCCCGCGAGCACGCCCACCCACGCGGTCACGGCGACGGCGACCAGCGCAGCGGACACCGCACCGAGCACCCCCACCCCCACGATCCGCTTCACCGTCACCCCCTGAGCTTGTTCTCGGACCGACGGTAGCGGCCCCATGCGAGCAGGAGCAGGAGGCACACGTGCCGGGAACAACCCCAACCTTCGGCCTGCCCTATCAGACGACCGGTGACGCCCCGAACGGCCCAGTGTTGGGTCAGCAGTTGGCGGAGGCTGTTGAGGCGCTGCTGTTGTCGAAGCAGCCCATTCAGGCGACCGCCACCCTGTCCAGCCAGTACACGTTGACGACCACCACCAGCGACCTGACCAGCTGCACGATCATCAAGAACGTTCCTCGGGCGAGCGCGGTGGCGTTGTTGACGTGGACGGCGGACTGTGTGCTGACCGGCGCCGGTAACACGTCGCTGTTGGCGGTGGTCAACGTGATGATCGACGGTGCTGATCAGGCGTTCCCGCAGTCGGTGTGGGGGCCGGGCAACCTCGCGGTGCAGGCGAACACGCGGGGCACCACGTCCGGGTCGATGACTGTCGTGTTGTCGGGGTCGGGCAATCACACGTTCAAGCTGCGGGCGGCGGCGTCCTCGGCGACCGGTCAGATCAAGCTCAACGCCCAACACACCAGCCTGTCAGTGGTGATTTTCCCCTGACCGGCGCACCGAGCAATCAGCCCGACTCCACCCACGCCTGAGGGGGTTCCATGCTGCAAGGACCGTGCCAAGGCGGACCATTGGACGGCACGGAAGCGGTCAGCCGCTTCCCTCAGGGCTTCCTGCTGGTCGACAAACCAGCAGGCGCGTGCTGGATCTACGACTGGCGCGATGGCCAGTTCGTTGCCCGCTCGGCCGACCCCATGCCGATGCAAGACGGGCCGGCGGATCAGCCCGGCGACTCCCGCTACCGGGCCGCAGCGGAACCCCACTACGACGTCCTCGCCGCCCCGTGGGTTGGCGCGAACACCGGGGAGGGGGCGGACGGTGGCGACCCTCGTTAGCGACCCGATCCGGTTCATCGCCGACCAGTGGGAGAACCACTGCGGGTACCCGTCGGCGGTGCTGTCGGGGATCGTGCCGGACGGTCGGCACCTGGACAACGGCGGCTATCACTGCTCGGTGGAGGACCTGAAGCGGTTCGGCAACCAGCGTGATTACTCCAACATCCGCCCAGACGACAAGGACCGCAACGTCCGCTACGGCGCAGCGATCGACATGTCGTTGAGCCCATCGGACATGAAGAGAAGCCACGACCGGATGCGGAAGGTGTGGGTCGACACCACCGACCCCCGCCGCAAGTACCTGAACGCCTTCAACACTTGGGACGGCAGCGGCGATGCTGTCCGATTGGACTTCTATGCCGGCACCGCGGGTTACGCGTCCCCCGACCACAAGTGGCATGACCACCAAGAGGTGCGGCGGCGCTACGTACTCGACATGACCGCCGCCGAGGCCATCGTGTCGGCCTTGAAGGGTGAGACGAAGCAGCAATACCTGAACAGCGCCGACCCGATCAAAACCCCGACCGTGGAGGACGACATGACGCCTGAGGAACACAACTGGCTGGCCACTGTCCACAAGAACCTCACGATGCTGGACGGCCGCAACCCGATCGGGCAGATCTACACCCGCATGTCGACGGGCGAGGACGCCACGGACGCGAAGTACGTGGCGGAGACGCCGACGCTCAAGTCCCTCGGCAAGCAGCTCACCGCGTTGCAGACCGCGCTGACCGCGCTCGCCGGCCGGGACTTCACCGACGAACCGGCCATCGTGCAGGGCGTCCTGGCGTCACTGACCCCGGAGAAGATCGCCGCCGCGATCCCACCCACCATGGCCAAGCAGGTCGCCGACGAACTCGCCCGACGCCTGGTCGCCGAGTAGCCCATCAACCACCGTACGGGGGCCAGCGTGACCACCGCCCGCAGTCGGCCCGAACAGGTCCGCGACCTGATCATGATCCTGGTGTTGGCCATTTGGGTGATCTACGCGGGCGCGGCCGTGACACAACTGTTCCTCTCTGGCGCGAAAGTCCTCGAATCGCTGCCGCCGTTCTGGTTCTGGGGCATCCCCCTCGCACCATATTCAGCCCTGTACACGCCATGGATGCGCACGTCAGCGGGTACAGGACCACCCGTGGAACCATCACCGCCTGTGCCGCCGCAACCGTCGGAGTCCGCACCGTGAGCCCCGTCCTGTACGTGCTCCTTGCTGTTGGCAGCGGAGTCATCTACTGGGGTGCTGGTCGCCTGGCCCGCCGCGCCTACCTTCACACCATCAGACAGCAAGGAGATCCCCGATGACGGTGCCTGAGGCTGTCACCCCCAGGCGGGTGTGGACGTGGCTGGGCACGCCCGGGTCGGTTCGTGTGATCACCGCAGGGATGGTCGTGTACGCGCTCCTCATCGGCGCCTTGGTGTTCGGGTACGCCCGGGTGTCGGGGTGTCTCGCCCAGTACGCGGACGCGTCAGCCCGGTCGACGGCGGCGCGTGCCACGGCGGCTGGTGAAGACCGCGCGGTTGATGAGGCGGACCGGCGGGTCAACGACCGGGACCGGGCGGCGTCGGCGCGGGCGGATGACGCGTTGGACCGGGTGTTGTTGGCGATGGCCCGCCGTGATGAGGCGGCCACGCAGGCGGCGTTCCGTGACTTGTTGAAGGTGCGGGCGGAGGTTGCGCAGGTTCGGGCGGAGTCCGCGGCGGCACGGTTGGCGAACAACGAGACTCGCGCCCGCAACGATGACGCTCGGAAGCAGAACCCGGTGCCGCCTCCCCCGTCGCAGTCCTGCTAGCCGGCTCCGCTGCCTTCGTCGCGCATCCACGTGTTGCCTCGCCGTACCCACCCTTCGGCTTGCCCGTTGGCGTCGAGCACGGCGGGCACCTCATGCCAGTCGCCGTCCCGCATGTGTTTGGCGGCTTCCTGCTCGGCGCGTTCCCGGCTGCGGTAGGCGTACGAGCCGACACGGATGTCGGTGTGTTCGACCAGCCACCGGCCGTCGCCCATCAAGCCGAGGGTGACGTGCCGACTGTCGGAGCCTGAGGTGTGCCCTTGCTGCCAGCGGCGCAACCGTCGCAGGCCGGTCAGTAGCCACGGCTGCACCTGCTCCCCGTCGTCTGTCATCGGGGTTCAACCTAACGCCGATCTTCCTGAATCCCCCGGCCTGACGTTCAGGCTCGGGCGTTCCTTCCTGAATCCCAACGAACCCCGGGAGGGGTCATGGACTCTGTCATCCTGCCCGAGCTGCCCACCTACCTGTTCGCCCCCACGCTCGCGGGCGTGCTGTCGCTGGCGCTCACGTTCCTGCTGCCCATCGTCGCCGCCCTGTTCATGCGCACCACCTGGTCGGCGTTCCGCAAGGGCCTCGTCCTGCTGGTCGTGTCGGCGGTGAAGTCGTTCCTCGAAGCGTGGTTCGTTGCTGTGGACGCCAACGTGGGGTTCAACTTCGGTGAGACGGCGTACGCGGTGCTCGTCAACTTCGGCCTGGCGGTGGTGTTCTACTTCGGCATCCTGCGGGACACCGGCGTGCAGCGGTCGGCGATCAACGGCGGCGTGGTCCGTTCCAAGGTTATCGACGGCACCGCTAAGGAGCGGCTGGTCTGACTTCCAGCCCCTGATCTGGCGTCGTTCCTACTCCCCAGCGGCGACGCCATCTGAGGCCACCCCATCCTTGCTCCGCCGCCACGCGGACAGGGTGGGGTGGCCTCTTCCTGCCGTTCAGGGGGTGGTGGCTGGTGGGCGCAGTTCGGCGTCGGCACGCAGCCGGTACCAGCATGGCCAGTGGGCGGCGCAGTCGCGGCATCGACGGGGCTCAGCGTCGCAGCGTCCGTGTCGTGCCGCGAGCGCCCGCCAATGCTCACGATCCACGATGGGGTTATACCCGTGACCTGCGGAAACGATGCGCCCCCACCTGGCCTCTCGGCTGGGTGGGGGCGTTGCCTGCTGCGCGGGGTCAGTTGACGGTGACGGTGGCGCTCGCGCCGGCCGGGGTGTTGGTCCGCGCCCAGTTCCGCAGGTGCGTGATGTGTTCGGTGGTGGCGTTGCGGACGGTGCGCCGCTTGATGCCCTTGGCCGACTCGATCTCGATGCGCACCGTGTAGGTCATGTCCGTCTCCCCTGTCTCGTTGTCCCTTGCGCCACTAGCCTACTGCTAACGCTAGTATCAGCACAAGCACTAGCACTCATCCGAACGGTGGATTTATCGCACTAGTGCTACCGCTAGCATCAACCCATGAGCGACCTCGACTACCTCGGCCAACGCCACAAACAACTCCTGCGCGACCTCGCCGAGATCAAAGCCCCACTCCACGCCGCGATGATCGCCGAACGCGCCACCGGCACCACCCAAAACGACATCCGTGAACGCTCCGGATACAAGACCATCCAGCAGGTCCGCGTCATCCTCGGCGAAGCCCAGCCCTCCAAGCGGAGCGGCAAGGCAGCCGAGTAGCCCAACGCGCACAGAACCGGCCCGGACTCAACGGGGGAGAGTCCGGGCCGATCCTGTCGGGTGGAGTAAAGCTCAGCGGGCGAACGCGCCCTCAGCAGCAGCCGCCGCGAACGCCTGGAACGCGGTCGGGGCGAACGTCAACACCGGGCCACCCCGGTCCTTCGTGTCCCGCACATCCACCACCTGGCCGTCGCGCACCTCCACACAGTTGTCACAGTTCGGCCCGGACTTGCTGCTCTTGAACCACACTCCGTGGGGCTGACGCATCACTGCTCTCCTTCGAACCGTCGGCCGTCGGGTGCGGCCGATCGTCGGCGAGGGGTGGAACGGGGGTGTAGTACACGTCGTGGGCGATCAGGTCAGCCAGCGCACCAGCCCGCACCCAACACCGGGAACGGGTGCCGCAGATCGGGCACCTGCCATACCGCTGCTCATGCTCGACCAGGATCCGCCACCAGCCGGCCACCTGCTCCGGGGTCGGGGTGGTCACCGGGCACGCTTCGCTTCGCGCTCAACGGCGGCCACCAGCACCTGCGCTTCGAAACACCAGGCAGCCGCGCAGTCCTGCGCTGGCCCGCACGTGTGCCCGCGCATCCACACCATGCCGCCGATCGGCTGGTTGTAGACGGCCACCGCCCACACCGCCTCATCACGTCGGGTGGGGTTCGGGCGGATCTCATCGGCCCGCAGGTGCAGCAGCGTTCCCGCCGGCACGTCCATGTCGGTCACGGCCGCCGCCTCGGGTATCGGCTGCCCCGGTTGGCGCGGATGCGGTTACCGGACACCCCGCACGCGAACAGGTGGTCGGCGTCCAGGCGGGTGTTCACACCGCTGCCCTTCGGCGCCGGGCTACTGCCGCGCACCGCCCGACCGTTGTGCAACCGCCACACGTCCACGTCGCCCCCAAGGTGGGTGGGGTGGCGGCCGGTCAGGCTGGGGGTCCAACCGGCCGCCACACCGAAGGTCGGCAACACCAGCCCCCGCCGTCCCGGCTGCGAGCCAGTGCGCCATTCGGTCAGCACATGTACTGACAAGTTCAGGATTGCCGATACGCTGGGGAAACGGCAGGAGTGGCGTGTGTGCACACACTCCTGCACACACGCTGGGGGGCGAAAATGGGCACATTCGGGCAGACACTCAGACGGCACCGCGAAACAGCGGGGCTGTCCCTGCGGCAGCTCGACGCGCTCATCAACTTCCAGTTCAGCCACATCTCACAGGTGGAACGCGGCATCCGGCCCCCCACCGAGGCGATGGCGGCTGCGTGTGACCGTGAGTTGAACGCTGGCGGTGCGCTCCTTGAGGCGTACCGGAACGAGCGGGCAGGCGACACCGACATGCACCGACGCACCATGCTGCGCGCCATGGGCGCGCTCGCCGCCGCCCCCACAGTGGGCCCCCTCATCGGGTTCGAGGCGTTACGCCACGGGCTGGGCGCCGCCGTGGGCAGCGACGTCGACGAGTGGGAGCACATCGTCGCCGACTACGGCCACGGGTACTACCGGCAACCCCACGGTGAACTGATGGCCCAACTCAACGCCGACCTGACCGTGTTGCAGCACCAACTCGCCGCCGACACCGGCACCCACCGGCCACGGTTGTTGCGGGCCGCCGGCCGCCTGTCCGTGATCGTGGCGCTGGGGTTGGTGGCGTCCGGGCAAACCCTGCTCGGCCGCAGGTGGTGGGCCACAGCGCAGCGGGTCGCCGACGAATCCAGAGACCCCGACACCATCGTGTTGGTGCGGGCGTGGGATGTGGTCAACGGTTGCTACGACGGGCGACCCCCCGCGCACGTTGTGGCCCTGTCCGATGAGGTGCTGCCGCTGCTCGGCGGGCAGGCCACGTCGGCGGCGTGCGGGCTACTCGCCGGCAGGGCACAAGCCATGTCCCTGGCAGGCCGGCACACGGAGGCGGTGGCCACGGTGCGGCAACTCGCCGACCTCGCCGAACAACTTCCCGCCGCGATCGTCGGCGACGTGGAATCGCTGTGGGGGTGGCCGGAGCACCGGCTGCGCCACACCGAATCGTGGGTGTACACGCACGCCGGCCGGCTGGGTGACGCCGAACAGGCGCAGGGCCGGGCGTTGGAGTTGTACCCCCGGTCGCAAGCCCGCCTACGAGCGCAAGTGCAGCTGCACCAGGCGGCGCGGCTGATCCGCGGCGGGCACATTCCCGACGGGCTGCGCCTGGCCGCTGACCTGCTCGACGAACTGCCCGTCGACCAACACAACCACCTGCTGCGGTCGGTGGCCCGGCAAGTCGTCGACGCAGTGCCCGTGTCCGAGCGGCGCCGACCGGCGTTCGGGGAACTCACCGACCGGGTCACCGCCTAAACCGCGGCCTTCACGAAACGCGCCCACCCCGGGCGGTAGGCGGCTGATGATCGCAGCATGTGGGAGCGCACCGAAGTGCCTGCGGTCGGCGGACCAGTCGACGGGCGTGACCTGCTGGTGCCCCTCGACGACGACGGCATCCCACCCCAGGTGATCGACCAGTCGTGGTTGTGGGTGGAGTACGGGGGCGAACTCCTCGACGCCGACATGGACGGCGTGTACGAGCTGGAACCAGTCGCGGGTACCGGACCGCCGTGGGTGTACGAGTGGGCGCCCCACCCCGGGTGAGTCGCGATCTACCATCGGCGGATGGCCGTCACCTACACCGCCCACACCAGGTCGACCGCCGCACCCCTGTTCCGCGCCCTGGTTGACCTGTACACGGTGGTGTACGCCGAACCGCCGTACGGGGAAGGCCCGGAGCAGGTGGCACGGTTCGCCGACGGACTGCCCGACGAGGCCCACCGGCCCGGGTTCACGCTGATCTCCGCCAGCAAGGACGGCGATCTGATCGGCGCCGCCTACGGGTGGACGATGCCCGCCGGCAGGTGGTGGGGCCGCGCCGAAACCGAACCACCCGACTACCTGCGCGACGTCGACAAGTTCGCCGTCATGGAATGGTTGGTGCACCCAACCCGCCGCGGTGAGGGCATCGGGGCGGAGCTGATGCGCAGGCTGCTCGATGACCGGCCCGAACCGTGGGCAACGTTGGCGTCAAACCCGCTGGCCCCAGCTCGACGCATGTACGCCCGCGCCGGATGGAAGGAGGTGGGCCGGTCGGCGCTGCCGTGGGGGCCACCCATGGACCTGCTCGCGCTGGACTTACCTGCGGCGCCGGTCTAACGCCGCTGACAACCGCGCCGCGTCCGCCAGGTCAAGGCGACCCCACAACACCCGCTTTAACGGGCCGAGGTGCCGGGTGACAACCCACACCACCCCCGGCGTCAACGGATGCGGTGGCTGCATCTCCGCAGGTTAACCGCCCACACCCTCCACCACGGTCAACCATTCGTCCGCGTCTGCCCACGCCTCGGTACTGTCAGACCACGCCCGCACACGCCACCCACCGAGCACACCAACCTGCGGCCACGCCTGGACCATCATCCGCGCGAGAATGAGACTGGCGGCTTTCTCGGCGGTGTCCGCCCATGGGTCCGTCAACGTGTTCTCGGCGCGGGGTACACCGTCGCCGTCGAACGACTTCCACCGCCAGGTGCTCACCGGCGGGACCTGCGGCGACGACGCTTTGGCCTCACCCACTGGTTTCCCACCGAAGCCACACCCATCACGATCGCAGCCCCGATTGCGGCGTTGCGGGGCCCATCCCACCCGTGCCACACATCCCAGCCCGCCCACCAGAACCCGGCGAACATGACCAGCCACACTGCGGCGAGCATGGCTGCGCGGATGCGGCGGCGCGTCCACCGGATGCGGGGCCGGCGCCGCACCACACGGGCCACGTTCTGCGGCGGACCGTATGTGCGCTGCCGGGGCACAAACGAGCCATTGGCCGGTTTCACCCAGCCCGGCTCACGGGCCTGCCGCTGCTCGACGGCCCGCCATACCTCAACCCGGTTCGGGTTGTCCAGGTTGAACTCGTAGTTGTAGACCGGCCGTTGCGGCTTGCCCCCTCGCACCAGCACCGCCCCGTTGCGGATCCACCACTCCTCCCGGGCGGACAGCTCGGCGTCCGTCCAGAAGCCCTCTTCGATCACCCACGACCCGCCCACAATCAGGTCCGAGAACGGTTGGTCGTCGCGGTGCTGCTCCTGCCGCTGATACACCGTCTGCACCGACTTGCCGATGTACCCGACGATCGGGGCGGCGCCGGGAACGACGTACCCGTCCTCGTCCACCGGCAGGGTGGGGATCCCATACACGACGCTGCGGCGGCGAACATGAGGCGCGGGCCGAGACGACCGCCTCGACCCGCGCACCTGCGACGACACCACGCTCAGTCCTGATCCTGCTCGTACGGGTTCACCATCTGCGGACCCGGCGTGTACGGGGCCCGGTTACGTTCCTGGCGGAGGATCCCGGCGGCGGCGTCTTCTTTCATCCACCCGTTCACCGTCTGCTGCGTCGTCTCGTAACCCTCGTTGTTGAGGGTTTCCCGCACGGACGTCGGTCCGACCCCAGTGTCAGCGGCGTCCCACACCAACTGTCGCATCCGACGTCGAGGGTGCGGCTTCCGCTGACCCGACGCGTCGGTTGCCGGGGTTCCGGGGGACAGCCACGACTCGACCACCGAGAAGTCGGCGTCTGCGGGAAGCGCGGGAAGCGGCGGCAGTTCCGACTCTGCGGGGCCCGGGTCGGGCAGCGGCTCAACGTCACGCATCCGCTGCAACCCGGCTTGCAGGTCGGCCATCGCCTCACCGAGTGGCTTCACCGGCTCGGTCGGCTCGTTCCGCTGGGCAACAACCGTCGCACTTCCTCGCGCCACCTCAGCCTGCCCGGCCTTCGCACCACCCACCGACACCTTCCCCGCACCACCCTTCTTGGCTGGGAAGATCAGCGGCAGCGTGCGATCCCACCGGCCGCTGTACACGTCCGTCACCTCACTCTTTACCTTGTAGCCCTCAGGGCTTCGCCCCTCCACGGTCAAAACCTCGCAACGTTGCACGGACGCTTCGTCCAGCTCGGGCCGCAACGGGCCGACCGCAATGGACTCGGCGTCAATGCGCTGAGGCTCGATCCGCCACCCCTTGAACTTCTCTGGCCGCGACGCATCCGTTGACCACATGCCCGAGCCCTTCACCTTCAACGTGGACGTGTCGATACGACCCGACTTCCACGTGGTGTCGAACAGGTACTGCAACTGCGCCTCGTCCTGCACACGCATCCCCACCCGCTCACGCGACTGATTGATCATCGCTCGGGGGATGTACGTGGCGTTGGCCTCCAACGCACACGACACCACCCGCACCCCGGCGCCACGCCCGGTGTCGGAGATCTGCCGCAGGTTCTCCTTGACGTCGTCGGGCAAGCTGCCGAACTCGTCCACGAAGATCACTACTTCGGGAAGTTCCGGCGCCACCATGATCTTGTCCCAGCCGTTCTCGAACATCAGCTGTTCGTAGTCGGCCGTCCGGTAGTTGACCAACGCCAACGCTGCCATAGTCAACAACCGCGCCTCGTGAGCATTCGGCGCCACCCAATCCAGCGCGGGCGCCACGGCGCGTCCCTCAGCCCAAGCGCGCACCCACGGCCGCGGGTACCGGGCCTGGCCGGTCAGATCGATCGCCCATGCCAGCGCGTCCGTGCACCGCACCACCTGGCGGGTGGCCACGTTGAGCTGATTGGACTTGCCCGAGTCGGTCTGCCCGATCAGAACCATGCAGTTGTAGCGGATGTCGTTGGTAGCTTCCGTCCGATCGGAGCGGATACCCATCGAGATCGGGTTCTCAATGCTGTCCGGCTCGCACCCCTCCGGCAGGTGGTGATCCTCCGACAACGCGTCCACGGTGCCCACCCGGATGTGCACCACCCGACGGCTGACATGGGGGTCAATGACCTCCACCGCGCAGCCCAAGGGGACGTCCATAGCGTGGGCGAGGTTCTTCTCGTGCGGCTTGATGTCTTCCATGGTGGTGCCGTCGGCCGGCAACTGGACGTCGAGCGTGAACCCGGTGTTCGGGTTCCAGAACTCGACACCGACTACGGTGATCTCTCGGCGTGTCTGCTTGCGTAGTTCCCGCTGCCACTCGACGGCGATCCGGTCGTGCTCGCTGGCCATCGCACGGGCGTCCTCCTCGGCGGCGAGCTGCGCCCGAACGGCGTCAACCTGCGCCTGCCGTGCATCCTCCGCGCGCTGCTCAGCCCGCTGGAAAGCCTGACCCGCGTACGCCGCACCCAGCGTGCCAACCGCCAACGCCGCCAGGCTGGTCGTCGACCACGGACCGGAGAACCGTTCGACCGTGGCGGTGGCCAACGCCCACGTCGACCACACCCCGGCCCCCATCCAGCACAGCGCCCGGTACGCCAACGCCGCCCCTGGGGCGTCCTGCCGGGCCGCAGCGATTACGGCACCGGCGGAGGCGAACGCGCCGGCCGTCGCACCCCACACCGGGGCCACCGACGACAGGTCGGCAACCATGGTCGCGGCGAGGGTGGAGCCGGCGGCGTTGAGCGCACCGGAGACGGGCCCGTGGCCGGGCCCGAAGCTCCAGTCGACACGGCGGGCTGCCATCAGACCTGCCCCCGATTCCGGGCGACGTCCCACATCTCCTCACCGACGCGGGGGTTCCGCAGCCGGTCCAGCTCGTGCTTGTGGATGTTCTCGATCGACGGGCCGATCTCCTCAGCGGCCCGCAGCACCGACACTTGCGCCTTGTGCACCAGCCCGTACATCTCCTTGATGGAATCGTGGAAGGCGTATTCCTGCGCCCGGTCGAAGCGGATCTTCATCGCCTTCACGAAGTTCTCCATCGCCAGGGGCAGCATGTGCGCCTCGGCGACGACCTGGAGCTTCCCTTCGGGCTGGTTGCGGAGGGCGGCGGCGAGGAAGTCTTCGGAGATGGCGAGCAGCGGGTGTGTCATGGTGATCGATCCCTTGTTGAGGTTGGTGGTTGAGGTGACAGGCAGGTCTTCGGCGGTGACGTGACGTCCGCAGCACTGGCCGATGAACCCACGCGAACGGGTGCGGTACGCCCACTCGTTAGCGGGGAGTTGCCCGCCGCAGATCGCGCACGTCACGTCGCGCGGGAGAACGACGGTCCCCAGGTAGGGGCCCAGTTCGGGGCGAACCGGCATCGGGGCGGGCTTGCGGGTGTTGCTGGTCTGGTCGGTGGCGTCGGCGGGACGCCGGACGGTGGTACCGACGCCCGGCTTTCCCTGCTTCGCGGCGGCGATCCGGTCGTTCTTGGCCTTGCGCGCCGCTTCGGCCTTCTTGCGGCGCTGCCACTCGGCGCGCTGCGTCTTGTCCCAGGCGATAGCACCCGCGAGCAGGCCAGCGGCAGCCCGGCGTACCGCGCCGCGCCGCTTCGGGTTGTCACCGGTAACGCCACGGCGGGCGTTCGCGAACGCCTGACGGGCGGTCAGCGGCTTCCCGTTGCCGTTCGGGGTGGTGGCGGCGCGAACCGCGTCGGACATGCGCGGGCCTGGCTGCCGGCGGGAGGCGAGCTTCCGGCGGGCGGCGGCAACCCGATCTGCTGTCAGGGGTGCCCGGCTCGCAGCGCCCGGCTTCGAGCCGGCCCGGCGGTGTCCGCCTGAACCGGCAGCAGGGGACCGCCCGCCACCGCCGCCCGCACCGGAACCGCGACCGGCGCCGCCACCGGGGCCGCCGGACCGCTTACGCAGCAGCCCACCAAGCCCTGAGGAGTTCGCGCCACCAGTCGGACGCCCACCAGCACCCCGAGGGGTCGGTGAGGGCTTCGACCCGGGGGCGCGGCCACCAGGTGAGCCCGCACCGGACCGGCTCAGGCCGCCGCCGCCGCGTCCGGTCGGCCCGGAAGACGAGCGGACCGTCCGAACGGTGCTGGTGCGCTGCGCTGCGGCCTGCCGCTTCTTCCGGGCACCAGCGGCGGTCGCGGCGAGCGCGCCGCCGCCCGCCAGCGCGGCGAGAACAGCACCTCCTCCTGCGGCTACGACGGTCGCACCAGCGATGGTGGCGATGTTGACGGCCCCGACGGCGGCCGGGCGCAGCGACACCGTGGGACGTGCGGCGGCGCGCTGCCGCGTTGTGCTGGTGGCCGCCGTTGCGGGCGGTGTGGCTGTGGTGGTGTCGGACATTCCCGGCCTCCCCTCTCGGTTACTTTCTGTTGATGTCGTGTGGTGGCGTTATCGCCGTCATCGGCTGCAACCCCTCACGTTCTTGCCGGAGCGACCGCTCAACCCCCCCTCCCACCTGCGGCGACAAGGGCGATGTCGGCGTCAAGCGATGACGGGGCGATAAGCCGCCTGGTTACTTTCTGTGTTCGCGGTGGCGTTCGACGAAGGCCACGCCCAGCAGCCCGAGCGCTGCGCCGCCGACCAATACCGCTTGCTCCATCCGGTCGGCGGCGACCGACACAACGGCCAAGGGGGCACCGATCACGGACACGAACAGCAGGCCGGTGGACAGGCGCAGCGGTGCAGGCTGGGCGGGTTCGGCGACGGCGGTGCGCTGCTGCGGCACGGCCAGGGCGGTGCTGGTGCGCACGGCGGGCAGGTTGCTAGTGGTCATCGGGTTCCTCCTTCGTTTCGGGCTGGTCGAGTAGCTTCGGTCCGTCGTGCCAGGCGGCACGGGCGAGTCGGATGAGTTGGTCTGCGTCGCGGCGGATCTCATCGGGCATTCGCGAAGGGTCGATCAACTGTTTCGGCCTCCAAGTCGTCGCCGTCGGCGGTGAGCACCGAGCGCGGAACGTTGTTCAGCACCTTCCGCACCGTGCGGTCGGAGGTGCGGGCGATCTGCGCGAGACGCGGATTCTTGGCACCCGGCTCGGTCTTCCAAGCGGCGATCACGCGGGCCACGAGTTCCGGGTTGACGCCCTCAACGGCCGGCACGTCTTCCACCTCTACGGCCGGAACGGGCGCCGGATTGGCGGTGACACCCTTCCGGGTGTTCCGCCTCGGGGCCGGAACAGCGGCGGGGGTGTTCTTCCGGGCAGCGTCGTCCACCTTCCGGGCCAACCGGTCGTGAGCGGCGCGCACCCGTTCCAGCTCGTCCACCACTGCCTGCCGGGACTCCTGAACCGCCGACGTGTGCTGCTCGGCAGTCAACTTCTCGGCAATGGCCCGCTCCGCCGCGGCGCGCGCCTCATCGAGCTGACCTGCGGTTCTGGCCGCAAGCTCGGACGCTTCGGCTGCTTGGGTTCGGGCGTCACGAGCGGATGCGCGAACCTCGTCGAGGGTGGAACGCAGCCGGTCGGTGGTGGTGTTGTGGGCGCTGGTGAGGCGGTCGAGTTCCGCCCGGAACCCGGCGTCGGCTTCCGCCTGCTCTTCCGCGACAGCAAGCCGGAACGCCTCGTGGTCGTTCCGGGCCCGCAGGGCGTCCGCTTCCGCCTTTCCGCGTGCCGCCTCTTCCGCGTTGGCGCGCTCCTCGGCAGACTTGCGGGCCGCCTCTTCCGCCCGCACCTTCGCCGCAAGGTCGGTGTTCTTCCGGGTCGCCTCGGCGAGGTCGGCGCGCGTCTTCCGGAGGTCTTCCGTCTTCCGGGTCGCCTCGGCGGCGGCCTCGATCTCGTCTCGGGTCTTTCCGGTGAGGGCCTTCACGCGGACGACGACGATGGGGGCGATGCAGGCGACCGCCATGACCAAACCCCACGGGGTCTCTTCGCCGTCGGTGATGAACACGGGAACGAGGTGAACGGCGACTTGGCAGAACAGCATCAGGCACAGGCTGATGCCGACGTCGAGCCATCGGCGCTTGTGGAACGCGGTGACAACGTAGACGTCGATCATCACCGGGAACATCCAGGCGACGTACCAGACGAAGTGCGCCATGACGGCTAGGTCGAACTCGCCCTTCGCGGTGAGGGCGACGGCGGTGGCGAGGGCGATGCGTTGCCCCCAGACGGCGGCGCTGTCGGTGTGCTGCTCGTTCTCTGCCACGTTGGTCACCTCCCCAGGCGCTTCCGGTCGTTCAAGGTCACGGGATAGACACTAGCACTGGTCGGGACGATAGGGCCACTAGGGCTATACGGGTTACACGATGCACAAGGTATGGTCAGGGTGTGCAAGGTTCCGTGCCCCCGGCACCAGATGAGCAACTTGCCTCGGATTCGCCGTTACGATCACGGCCAACGAGGGCGAGGGGGCGACGCGTGGGCGGGCCAGAGCGGGTCGATGAGCAGGAACGAGCCGACATCGAACGGCGCTTGACCGCCGGCGAGTGGTTGAAGATCGGCGAGCTGATGGTGTTGTTCGCCAATCCGAACGGGAAGCCCGCTGGTCGGTCGAGCGTGGACCGGTGGTTGCGCAACGGGGCAACGTTCGGCAGCACCCGCATCAAGATCCGCTACACGATCGACCCGTCGGGCGACCGGTACAGCCACCCTGAGGACATCGCCCAGGTGTTGGCGGAGTCCCGCAAGGTGCGCACCGTGGATCACCCCGACGGTGTTCCCAACCAGTCGTAGCCGCATCGGTTACCCCCTCATGAGTGCCTGCCGTGCTGTTGAAGCCAGCGTGATCCGGGCCACCCGGCGCCGGAACGGCGTTCGCACGGCATCCGGTGGGCGGCTTGTGGGCGTCGCCCAGCAGACGCCCATACGCTGGCCTGTGAACGCCAACGCATCGACCAGTCGGGGGCGGCAACCATGACAGGCATCGAGGCACCGAACCGGCTCGCCGAACTACGGCTAGCGGCGGCTCTCACCCAGCAGGAGGTTGCTGACCGGGTGGGGCCGGCTGTGTCTGCCGGTCAGGTGTCTCGGTGGGAGCGGGGCGAGCAGGCCCCGTCGTTCCGGTATCGGCATCGGCTGGCGGATGTGTTCGGGGTGCCTGTGGCGCAGCTCGGCATCCCCGCCCCGTCGGCGCCGGTTCCCCGTCAACGGTCGAGCGCAGAGGACGAGTGGTCTGTGGGCGATGAGCAGGATCCGCGGGTGTCGCAGTCGCAGGATGAGTGGCGGCGGGTTCGCCGCCTGTTGAACGGCAACCGGCACCACCTGGCGCAAACCGCCTCAGGGTTGTACCCGCACGCCGCAGTGGGGTCAACGGGCCTGGTTGCCGGCCCGGGTTGGATCCCCGACACGCCGGTCGACTTGGCGGAGGTGACGATCGCCGAAATGCCGGCCGCTCCCCCACCGCTGTTCGACGGCTCGGAGCGTGAGGCGGCCCGGGTGCTGCCGGACGAGTCGCTGATGCGGACGTACCCGAGGTACACGCGGGCGATCCGTGACCTGATGCCGCCGCGCCTGTTTGAGGACCGGCACGCGTGGCGGCTGCTCGACGTCGACTGGTCACGCGGCCAGCTCGGGTTCGGGGACACCACGTACTTCGGGTGCGCGGACGTGTTTGAGGCTGTGGCGCACGAGCTGGCTTATGTGGCGTTGGACGCGGACGGCAACCCGGCGTCGGATCCGGTGTTGCGGGATTTGCCGTACCGGCGGCTGCTCGGGTCACCGTTCGACCTCAGCCGGCGGCCTGTGATGCCGGCCATCTCAACCCTGACGATCCGCCGTGACGGGGACCGGGCCGAGTTCTTGTTGCATCGCCGTGACCCTCGGGCGGTGGCCGCAGCCGGCGGCATGTTGCAGGTGATCCCCAGCGGCATTTTCCAACCGTCGTCGTTGCTACCGGCCGCCCGGCAAGCGGACTTCGACTTGTGGCGCAACATCCAACGGGAGTTCTCCGAAGAGTTGTTGGGGATGGCGGAAGCGGACGGGCACGGGCAACCGGTGGATTACGCGTCGGGGCCGTTCGGGGTGCTCGATGAGGCGCGGGCCGCCGAGAAGCTGACCGTGTCGTGCCTGGGGGTCGCGTTGGACGCCCTCACGCTGGTCGGGGAAATCCTGACCGTGCTGGTGGTCGACGCCGAGGTGTTCGACGGGCTGGCTGCTGACTTCGTCGAACGCAACGACGAAGGCATGGTCATGGGTGAGCGGTTCCCATTCACGCAGGACGGGGTGCGGTCGCTACTCGACTCGGGAAAGGTCGCGCCCGCCGGGGCCGGGTGCCTGGAGTTGGCGTGGCGGTGGCGGGACGTGCTGCTGCCAAGTTAGGAGCAACTAGCAGCAAGCTAGGAGCAAAGCGAAGCCCCGGACCGGTGACGGCCGGGGCTTCGTCGTGTCGGCCCCTCCTACCTCGGCGGGAACGCACCTCTCGCCCTGTTCGGCGATTTCTCCCGCTGTCGCTTTCGGCCGTGCGATTTCCCGGTAGTGAAAGCGGAGCCTTTCCAAAGGGTAAGGGGCCAACCCGCGCCTACGGGACAGCCCCTTGCCGGCGACCCAAGCCCGGTGGTGTGCGCCGCGACCAGCATCGAATGTTTACTGCCTGTCCGGCAAGCCGCGGGCCGGAACTGTCAACAACTCCGGGGGCCCGCGGAGGCCCGTCTGGGTCCGCTGCCTGTCGCCGGGTAGCCCATCCCGGGGGCACGATTGAGGCCACCCGCCATCACGGCTGGGTGGCCTCGTCTAGCCGCTGACGACACCGGAACGCTTGCCTCGGCTTGTACCCTCAGGCCGTGCACCCAGCCAGGTGGATCCTGTGGGCGGACATCTACCACACATGGTGGCAACTCTGGCAGACCTGGGCGGACGGCCAACAAGTCAACGGCGAACACCTCGGCCCATGGACTGTCCTTGCGTGGGGGCGAGCCGGGAAGCTGATGCAATTCGCCGCCGGTCTAGTAGTCGTTGTGGACCTCCTCAACCCCGAGAAGTTGCGCCGCAAAGGCCAAGCCGCCACGCAGAACATCCGCGACCACCGGGCGAAACTCCGACAGCAACAAAAGATCAAGTCCCTGCTCGACGTTGAGACCAGGGCGTTCAAAGGTCTCACCGAACAACGGATCTACGGCACCACAGACCCGTTACACACGGCGTACCTCAGGGCGGACCCGCCACTGGCCGGACCGGGCCCACCATTCACCGACACTGCCTACCAGCAGCTTTGGCAAGACTTGAATGCACGGCTGCCTCAGTCACAGTTCGGCGGGGCACGGTTGACAGACGACGGTGTGCGCCCGGCGATCGAACAAGAGGTTCGCAGGTGCATGCAGCGGAGCCTGCCGCCTGAGGACTTCGCGCTGCTGGTCGCAACCAGCGACCGTATAAGACTGGTGAAGACCGTTTTGTGGTTCGTTGGGCTCACCCTGGGGCTCGTGGTCCCCGCCACGATCCTGACGGATGTGCCGTCGCTGCCTGCGATGCTCCTGTTCCTCCTGATCGCCTGCCTGATCATCTCCGCGGCAGTGTTCGCTAACGCGGTTGAGGCGGTCGGAACAACATGGTTGGCGTTGGCCCCGCACATCGCACGCTCGTTGCCCGCAATGGCCGCGGGGACCGTGCTGGCCAGCCTCCTCGACAAGACCCGACCCCTTCACGTCCTGCGGTGGGTGGCGCTGGCCTTGTTCGTTGTGGGTTTCCACTTCGACTTGCTGGCGTCGTGACTGCGCTGCCGGGCTACGCTCGCCTACGTGAAGGTGCTGCTCAGGGGTGGTCCCGCCGACGGTCGTGTCGTCAACGGCGGCGGTGAGACGGTGGTGCGCGGTGCGTGCCTGTACGAGGCGACCGGGCAGCGGGCCAACCACCGGGGCAAGGAGTTGCCGGTGTACGGGCACCGGCCATTCGGTAGCCGAGCTGGGCGAGGGCCGCGTTCACCCGCTCGGCCCACTGCCCCGGCCAGCCCAACGGCCTGCGCGTGGTCGGCACAGGGACGGTGCGACCGGCGACGGTGACCGTGGATTCGGGCGTGAGCCTGCCGTGGTCGTCGTGGGTGACGACGGCGACGTGTTCGGTTCCGTCCCACAGCGCCTTGGCGGCGGCGGCGACGGCGCTGTCAATGAACTTGGGGTGCGCCGACGTCCAGCCCTCCGGCAGTTCGGCTCGGATCTCGGCGACGAGGGCCTGCCGGGTGGACTCGCTCTGGTGGAGGCTCAGCATGTGATCGAGCCCGTACATGCTCCGTTGGCGGACGAGGCTGCGGGAGACGCGTTCGGCGATGTCGCCACGCACCTGGGCGAGTGGGATGAGCGGGCTGAGGGCGTTGTAGGCGGCCCGGTAGGCGGCGGGGTCCACGCGCTCGGTCATGACGCCTCCTTGCCGGTCTTGGGCCGCACTCGCGTCTCGACGGCGAGCTTCGGCTTGTACTTCTTGATCACGGTTTCTTGGGCGACACCGAACACGTCGGCGATGGCCTGCCACGTCACCCCGGCGTTACGGCAGGCGGCCACATGCTCCACGTCCAGGGCGTCGAGCTTGGCGCGTTCCCGGTCGAGCTGGGCGCGTGCGGGGGCGGTGTCGGCGCGGTGCGCGGCCAGGGCTGCCAGCGCCTCATCCTTGGCGGTCACTGTGATCACTTCCCGTCCGACTCGATCTGCGCGAATAGCGGTGCCAACTTCTGGGCCACAAAGCGGCTCAGCCAGTCCCGTTCGTGCTGCTCGCGGTCGCCGTCGTTCCAGTAGTCACCGGGCTGCTCGTCGAGTTCGCCCTTCCGGTCGGTGACGTCCCACCGGGCGAGTTCGGCGTCGCCGAAGTTGAGCACGACGAACATGCGGTGGCCGTCGCGGAAGTCGTGCTCGATGGTCGCGTTGAGGGTGACCGGGTCCGGAATGCTGAGGTGCACGTCGCTCACCTCCCCTCAGTGAACTGGTCGGCGGGTGCCATCCACGGGCCGATGATCTGCGTGCCGTCGACCAGCACCCGCACCTCCCGGAATACGGCGGTCGCGTGGGCGATGTCCGTCTCACCAGCCTCCCGCCCCTTGGCACGGTGGCGGTTGTCGTGGGCGGCGTGCTTGCGGGCGTCTTCCTCGTCCAGTTCGTCGAAGTAGCGGACTTCCCCGTCGCCGTAGGTGATGGCGTTGGCCCACTCGATGCGGGACGGTTCGGCGATGAGGGCGTGGTCGCCGGTGAGGATGCGGTTGGCGGCGTCCCGCACGTCGGGGTTGGGGCTGGTGCGGGCGTGCTGGGCGAGCGCGAGCACGTCGGTGTGAAAGGCGGTCATCGGTCAGTCTCCCTGCTCGCCGCAGGCGCATTCGTGGATGTTGTCGCACTCGCAGGTGCAGTAGCCCAGCTCCTCATCGCACTGGTCGCAGATTTCGTTGCCTCGGGCACGGTCGAGGAACAGGTGCCGGGCGAGACGTTCCCGCGCGCCCGTTCCGGTGATGCGGGCCAGCTCGGCGGCGTAGTCGTCACGCTGCTGCCGCATCCGGCCCAGGTCGGCCTCCACGTCCGATCGGGCACGCCTCAGCCCATGGGGGTCAGCGAGTTCATTTGCCACCTGACGAAAGAATGATTCAGCCACGATCGGCCCCTTTCAGCAGTCCGGCCGCGTCCAGTTCGGCGGCGATCTTCTCGGCGGTGCGCCACTCCTGCTGGCACTGCAACACGTTCACCGCCTGCTCCCGGAAGCCCACGCCAGGCTGCGGTTTCGCCCACCCGCCAGCGAGTAGCCCCGAGTTGGAGAGGGTTCGCGCGTTCATCTCGGCGCGCTGCCGCAGCTTGAACGTGCCGGTCAGGTGCGGCTCGATGATGTCGGCGGCCCGGTCAATGATGCTGCGGTCAGCCATTTCAACCTCCTTCTGGGCGATCCGCGCGAGCGCTTCCCGCTTCGCCTGCGGGCCGACGGGCACGCGGGTGAGCATTCCGCCGTTGCCGAGCAGGTCGTCAATCTCAGCGTCGGTCATGGTGTCGTCCAACCCGTTAGTCCACGCGTTGACGTCACCCTTGGTCCAGGTGGTCCAGAACGTCTGCACCTCAGCGCCGACGGGCAGATCCTTCGCGGACTTCGTCTCCTGCGGCATGGTCACTGCCCTTCCTCGCCGGTGGGCACGCCCATCGCCTCTTGCAGATCACTAACGAACACGAACCGCTTGCCGTCTTCGTTGATCCAGCACTTCACTGTCGCGACCTTCATCGCCTTGACTCGCTCGGCGGACAGCTCCTGCGCGGCTCGGTCGTGCATGTCGCGGTAGCGCTCACCCCACGCGGTCTTCTTGGCAAGTTCGCGCTTGAGTCGGGCGTTCTCGTCGCGTAGCTGCTGGGTCTCGGCGTTGGTGCCGAGGTCGCCTGCGAGAGCGGAAAGCAGTTGCCGGCCGAAGCTGGAAGCCTGCTTGGTCATCTCGGTTCTCCCTGCTGCTGGTCGGGTTCGGTGTTGTGCCCTCGGCTGGTTTCGAACCAGCACCGTCACGGCGGGGCGAGGGCTAAGTAGTTCAGAAGGTGTCGAGCACCTTGTCGGCGGCGATGACACTGGTGACGGTGCGCCCAAACCACTGCACCCGAACGCCGGTAGTGCCGTGGCTGTCGATCGGCTTGTCGGTGAAACTGATCGCCTCGACGACGCGGTTATCGTTGAAGCCAAGCTTCACGCCGTCGCCCCGCCTGAGGTTCGCGGCCATCTTCTTCATGCCTGCTGCCCCCTGCTGCTCGTTGGGTTGTTCGGTGTTGTCACCGGTCCGGACCACGACGTCCGGGCTTGCGGCCTTCAGCGGCCGACCGGCGGGGTGCTCAAGTTGCTGGCGTTCGACTCGGCCTTGATCGCCGCGATGTGCTTGTCGGCGATATCCCCCAACTCGACAATGCCGGCCTCGTACGGGATCTCCTTGCGGTCCATGCGGCCGTAGGTGGCCTTCACGTCGTTCTGCATCTCGATGTCGCGCTGCTTCATGGCTTACCTCCGATGGTGGGGTGTCAGTTGGCGAGGAAGAAGAGGGTGTCGGCGTCCATGAGCATCGGCTGGCCGATGCCGGCGAAGTGCACCTGCGCGTACTCGCCGCCGATGGTGGCGGACTGGAAGGTGAGAACCTGGCCGTCCACCTTCACCTCGTCGCCGGGGTTGAGCTGGTCGAGGGTGCGCTGCCGGTTCAGGCTGTCCCGCAGGGCGGTGAGCGCGTTGTCGCTGTTGTTCATCGCGGTTCTCCTGTCAGCGGTTGCGCTTGTTGCGGTCCCGCAGGACGTCGCCGCAGCCAAAGCAGTTGGTGGTGTTCGAGCCGAACAGGGCGTCGTAAACGGTGGCGTCGGCGTCGGCGGTGTCGGTCACCGTCCGCATTGGGGTGCCGCAGAAGGTGGCGAAGTCCCCAGCGAGCACAAGGTGCGTGACCTTGTCGGGGGCGCACATGTCGCACCAACCGGCCTGCTTGCGGCTGGGTGTCACGCCCGGGGCGTTCAACGGGGCGTTGCAGCCGGGGCAGATCACGTCGGCGGGGTGGTCGGCGGGGAGCGCGGCGAAACCAGCGGGGGTGATGTTGTACATCCGCCGGTATCGGGTGGTGGGGCCGTCGGTGATGTAGTCCAGGTCGGTGAGCTGCTGAACGTGGAGGTCTTTGACGGTGGCCCCGCCGAGGCTGATGGTGACGTCACCGCTGTTGTTGCGGCCGAGGGTGCCGTCTGCGGCGGCCCGGAGTGCGCGGATGGCGGCTTTGGAAAGCTTCGGCGCGGTCACGACCGGCGCCCCCTCTCTGTCAGCGGTTGCGGTAGGGGCGGTTGACGCAGCACGGCACGCAGTGGGTGCCGCCTTGGTGCTTGTGACGCCACCGCCAGAAGTGCCAGCAGGTCCTCATCGCTTACCCCTCGGGTGGTTGGGTGGCCCCGCTCCCCAAGGGAACTTCTGGGAGCCCGCAGTCTTGCCGGCACTTTCGAGGCTGTGACCTCTCAGCCGGCCGATCCCTACGGGAGCGGGGCCACGCTGTGTTGTTGTGCCTCAATCATGGCACACCACTATGCCTAGCACTAGTCACATAACCATGATTCTTTACGCGGACAAGTCGGCATGGCGCTAGGCCAACCACTCGTGAGAAGATGACCCCATGGACTACGACCTCAGCCGCCTACAGCAGCTCGGCCGGAAGCGTAAGAAGCTCCTCGACCAGCTCGAAGAACTCCGGCCCGCGATCACCGCCGAAGTCCTCGCCGCCCACGACGCAGGGGTCAAGCAGGCGACGATCGTTCAGGCATCCCACTACACCCGCGACTGGGTTCGGCAACTCACCATGACTGCCGAACAGCGGGAAGCCGCCAAGCAGCGACGCCAAGCAGGCTGACAGGCTGGGCGCGGCTGGTAGGCGACACGAGTTCCCCTGCCAGCCTGCCCCCAGAGCAAGCCTCAGATGCTGCCGGCGGGCACCTCAGCCCACCCAACGGTGAGCGGTGAACCGTCCCGCCACACCTCGTACGTGCCGTCACCAACAGCGGTGACGAACCACCCCCGCCCATGGCCGACGACAGCGACCGTGACGGCCTCGTTGGCGGCCAGGTCGCGGCGGATCCGGTCGGCCTGGTCGACGTGCACCCGCGACGGCTGCGACGGCATGGTGCGGCGGTGCAAACGGGCAGGGGCGACGGTCAAATTCGGTGGAGGGGTCATCGCTGGGCGTCCTCTCGGGTCGGGCAGTTCTGGGGGCACGTCTCGGTCAGGGTGTCGGCGCCGCACACGCAACGCGCCGGCTTCGGAGTGAGCTGCACAGGCCAGCGGGTGGCGCGGGGGCGGCCTTGACTTCTTCCCCAACCCGAGGGGTGAGGATTCCCGGCGGCGCTCATGCTGCACACCGGGCGGTTGACGCTTCACGGCCAGACCCAACGGCCTCGGCTCCACGTCCGTACACGGCAAGCCCTGCCGCGTTGAGAATGTTCACGGCGGCGTTCGAGTCGGCGTGTCCAACCCAGCCGCACGAGGTGCACGCGAACTTGACGCCATTGCGGGACTCCTGATCCCGCTGCCCGCATGCGGAGCACGTCTGCGACGTGTACGCGGCCGGCACCTTCACCAACTGGCCGCCGCGTTCCATCAGCTTGTACGTCAGCAGCTCGACCGTGGTGGCGTGCGCCTCGTTCAGCATCACGCGGTTCAGGCCTGCCTTCTGCCGCACGTTCACGCCGGGCTCCTCCACAGTGCCTCTCGCGCTGCGGGTCATGTTGCGCACGCGAAGTTCCTCCACCACCACGATGCCGTACCTGTCGGCGAGGACAGTGGTGGTCTTGTGCTGCCAGTCGTAACGGCGGCGCTTGACTCTCGCGCGTACCGATGCGATCTGGTCGTAGGTGCGGTGCAGCCGGTTCGAGGCTGGCTCACCGCGCTGGTGTGCCCGCTTCTGCCGGGCGGCTTTGCGCTCCAACCGCAGCAGCCGTTCGGCTTCCTTCGGCCTTATCCACGCCCCGTGGGCTTGGTCATTACCGTCGGACAGTGCGAGGGCAACGTTGATGCCCCGGTCGATCCCGACGGCGACGCCGGGGTGCTGGGCGGGGGTGGGCTTCTCGACCTCAGTGCGGAACACGACATGCCACCCGAGAATGTCCTTGACCAGCCGTGCTCCGGTGATGCGACCCGGCTCGCGACCGACGCCAGGAATCGGACCCGACCATCGGAACTTCACTCGGCCGACCTTGACGACAGTCAGCTCACCCCAGCGCCGGCTAAGCCGGCGAACCCTAAGTGTCAAGGCCTGGGGGTTGTCGACCGCTAACTGCGATCGTCCCCGACTCTTGAAACTCGGATACCCAGCTCGGCCCTCAAAGAAGTTCGTCCACGCCCGCGTGTAGGTCCTTAGAACCTGCTGTGCCGCTTGGGCAGGCAGTTCTGCCAGCCATGGAACGTCTTTACGTGCTTGCCGGATTGCTTCGTCGGCCTGCTTGAGGGTGGGTCGACGGTGCTTCCCGCCCCACGTCCACCAGTCGTGCAGCAGATTCCACATCGCGCGGGCGGCGTGACCCTGCTCGTCCAGGGCGGCGGCCTGACTGGAGGTGAGGGTAAGACGTCGTTTGTATCCGTGATTGACCTTCACCCCACACCCCCTTGCTAGTAGTGACTATGAACAGTCTAGCAGTTGTATCGTGTGACTATGAACTTGGGCGGCCATGTAACCAGCGATCAAGCAGCTGACTTGCTCGGCATCAAGCTGGCGTCGGTGTACCTATACGTGCGCCGCCTCAAAGGTTTCCCGCAGCCCGTCAAGGTCGGCCGGACCTTGCTTTTCGAGCGTGAAGCACTGCTCGCTTGGCGCGAAGCCCACCCGAAACGCGCCGCCAAAGGCGGCGAGTCACCCACCGCATGAAGACAGGCGGGGGCGACCGTAGGTGGCCACCCCCGCAATCTGCTCCCCCGCCGTCACCGGCCACCGCCGACGGTGCGCACGAACCGGCTGGTCGACGGGACCGGCCCCGAATGGTCGGTGACGTACTGCCCACCGTCGAGGCGGGTGCGACCACGGCCCGGATCCTGCGCCGGCCCCGGGAAGCCGTCGAAGCGTCCCCGGTCGCCCAGCTCGGCGCCCGGCTGGTCGTCGCTCACCGCTGCACCTCGCCGTCGGTGACAGGCTCCCGGTACCGGCCGGCGAGATGCCCGCCGACGATCGACACGGCAACCGCCGGAACACCAACCATCAGCCCGACCCACCACAAAGCCGCGGTGGCGGTGAACAGGCCGCCGACGACAGCGAACAACCCGATCCAGATGGCGACGGTGGCAACGCCTGCGATGGTCTGCGCCCGGTTCGCTTTGCGGATGCGCGCCGGGTCGACACGCTGCGGGGCGGTCACCGCTTCGCCGTCTTCACAGCGGCGCCGACACCGTTGCGCTGCACAGGCGGGTACGCCTCCCGCTTGAGGGCGGCGGTGATGACGGCGGTACACACTCCGCACCGGCCGCAACTACAGGTACTTTGGGCCATGGTCGGCCCCCTTTCGGTGGGTTGGCTGGCCCGGCGTGGGGGTGGTGCCCCTGCCGGGTGTGATCTCTGGTTGGGGATCAAGGCGGGGTGCGGTGGCTTGTCAGAGGGCTCCGCACCCCGCCGCTCGCGAGCAGGTGGGGCTACTAGTTGGCGGCGGCCTTGACCGCAACCTGCGCGGCCCGCTCCCGGCCCTTCTTCGTCGGCACGTAGTCGCAGCCGAGCCGACGGAACTGCCACCGCATGCACGCCAGGTCGTCGACCACCAGCCCACGCAGGAGTCGCCGCAGGGTGGTGTTCTTCATCCCGCACACGGGGGGTTCCGACCAGCGGAGCGCCTCGGCTACCTGCTCGACGGTGCGGGCGCCGGCCACAAGCGCGGCCAACAATTCGTCGTTAGTGGGGTTCGTCTTCGCGGTCTGATCCATGAGGGGTTCCTTTCGTTGTGGTGACGCGGTGGTGGTCGGGGCGGTCAGCGCACCGCCAGCAGCGCAATGCCGGCGGCAGCCCCAACAGCGCAGGCGACCATGAGCAGCCGCATCCGCACCGGCAGGCGCGGCAACTGGACGGCCGCGGCGGCACGTTCGGCTTCGTAGGCGAGCAGCTTCGGCTCAACGGCTGCCCGCTGCGCTTCCGCGTCGGCGAGCGCGTCACTGATCACCGGGTCGCGCCTCAAGTCCCGCGGCACCTCATCGTCGGTGCGGTAGTCGCCGAGCAAGTCGCGTAGGGCGCTGACCGGCACGTCCATAACCTCGGCCATCTGGCAGGTGACACAGCACCCCCACGCTGTCCGGGACGGGGCGACCCGGCAGCGGACGCACACGTCCGGGTTGTGGCCTCGCGGTGGCCGTGGGCCGATCCCGCCAACTGGCGTCCCGTCGGGTGCGACCTGGGAGGTGGGGTCGACCACGTCGTATTCGACGTCGGCGCGCACCACCTCACTGTCGCCGTCGATGTCGCTGAACCAGACGAGGCGGGATCCGGCGGTGAGTTCGGTGATGTGGTGGATGGTGCGGGCGCCGGAGTGGTCGAGGGAGTCCAACCACTGTCGTGGCCGTAGGTCGCGGCCGTGCACCTTCTCAACGCGGGTGTACCAGTTGAGCCCGGGGTGGCCGTCGATCTTGCCTGGGTCGAGGTATGCGGGCTGCTCGTAGTCGTCGGCGGTCATTGGTGCTGCCAGCGCAGGTGCTCGCGGGAGCCCTGCATGACGTCGTTCCCGCCGGCCGACTGGATGGGCTCGCACCGGTTGTCGCTGCACCGGCCGGTCATGCTCCCGGAGGGGCGGCTGACCACCTCCACGGTTCGCTTCGTATTCCAACTGGTGACGGTGGCTTTGGGCGTTTCCTTGGCCATCGGTTCCTCCTGCTCGTCGGGTGGTTGGCTGCGGTGACCCTGCGCGGGCTCGGACATGTGTGGCCGAGCCCGGCAGGCTTACCGGCAGGCGGGAGCTGTTACCGCTTGACGGAGAACACGTCGTGCCAGGCGCGGCGAACGTCGCCGTTCTGGCTTACCGACCCGTCGTTCCAGCGTTGGCCGTCGACCATGGCGGCGGTGCGGGCCAGGTTGGCGTGCAGGTGTGCGCGCATCAACATCCGGTCCCGCTGCGCGTCGCTGGGCTTGCCGTCTTCCCAGGTGGGCTGCTCGGCGAGGTCGGCGAGTTGTAGGGCCAACTCGACGTGCTGAGGGCCGGTCAGGTTGGGGCGGTCGCCGGCCATCAGCGGCCGAACCCGGACGATGCGGCGATGGCTGCACGGCGGGCGGTGCTGCGACCGGGCCGGACGCGGATGGTGCGCACACCGTCCCCGGCGTCGACGGTGATGGGGCGACGAACCTCGCGGGTGGTGTGGGCGATCGTGGCGCTGGCGTACATGGTGATCTCCTCAGATCAGGATGAAACAGGCTTGGTTGGGGTGTGCCGGCCCCGCCCCTCGACGGGGCCGGCGGTGCTGCTACTTGCTGTTGCGCTGCTTGTCGGCGGGTGTGGTCAACCCGTCGCGGATCCGGTCCGCTTCGATCAGCACCTGCTCGTCGCGCCCGGCGGGGGTGCTGGCCCGCTTCTCGTCCAGGCGGGCCACCTTCGCGGTCACGACTGCGGCTCCACGTCCGAGGTCACCTGCGGCTTGCGCGGCAGCGACATCGGCGCCAACCACGACCCGACCAGCCCGAACATGGACGCCGCCTTGCCTGCGTCGAGTCGGGAGACACGGCCGCCCACCTCAACCGCCACCTGGGGCTGCGGGTCCTTGCTGATGGGGTTGTAAACCACGGTGACCTTGAATCGGACCCCGTCCGGGTCGGTGGCTGCGGTTGACGTTTGGCACGGTCCGTCGTGGCCGGTGTTGTGGCACCACAGTGGGTGGGTGCTGTAGTCGGCGGTGACGGGTTGCGGCTTGAGGTCGTGGAAGGCGGGCCCGTCGTTGCGGCCAGCGTGTCCGGGGCGAATCCTGTCGAAGAAGCTCACAAGATCACCGCCATGACCATCGTGTCGGTCATCGGGTCGTCAGCCTCACCCTTGGCCCACGGGTCCGACGCCTGACGCACGTCCGACAGCGGCCGAACCACACCGGGCCGGTGCGCCCCGTGCAAGCCGAGGATCCTCCGCAGCCGGGTCACGACGACACCACCGCGGAGTTGTACGTGCCGGTCGGCTGGTCGTAGCCGTACGACACCCGCGACTCAAACCGACCATTCACTGCCTGGGGAACGGTCACCTTCCGGCCGTCCGTGTACGTGACCCGCAGCGTGTTGTTGCGGCGCCGCACCCGGGCAACCTGCGCCTTCGGGGTGTTCGTGTTCGCCTGCGGGCTCATCACGCCAACACCGAATCCAGCCACACGGCCAGGTCGGCGGGAACCACGGTCGGGTCAATGCGGTGGTTGAACCAGCACACCGCCTCGGCGTCGTCGGCGGCGACCGCGATGAGCAGCCACGTGCCGTCAGGCGACCGGTGGTAGTAGCGGTAGCCGGGGGTGCCCTTCTCGGCGATGGCGACTGTCACCCCGAGCAGCGGCACAGTGGGTCGGTCCGCCCACACCCACGACAGGGTCGAGGTGTCCATGATCAGGCCACCCCCGCCCGCACGTAAGCGGTCAGCTCGGCCAGGTCGGCGGCGGTGACCGTGTCCACCTGGTCCATGGCCGCGTCCAGCTCGGCAACCCGACCCTCGTAGCCGGCGCGCCCCCGGTAGTCGTTGGCGAGACGGATCAACGTCGCCATGACCTGCGCGTTGTCGCCCGCCTTGTTGACGGCAGCCCGGTCTTCCGGGTTCGACAGCATCAGCGCGACCATTTCAGGCCACCGCCTTGCGGCCACGCTCGGTCAGGGTCGCGGAGGCGACAACCCGGCGCAGGCCGGTACCCGACGCGTAGTTGAGGGTCACGAGGCCCTTGCGGGCCAGCGACTTGAGCTGCACGATCGTCGCCGCAGCGGACCGGTTGACGGTGCCGCCGTTGGCGTGGGCGGCCAGCAGGACCCGGTTGCCGGCGTCGGACGGGTTGGTGAGGTGCGCCCCCGCCATGGTCGGCGGCACCTGCCGGCGGCGAACACCGGTGGTCGGCTCGGCGGGGTTCTCGTCGCGGTACATCTCCGCGTAGCCCCGGGCGATCAGGCGGGCGGTGTGCTCGCTGTCGTAGCTGCCGCAGTTCGCCTCGATGCGGAGGGTGCCCTGCTCGGTGGTAACCGTGTAGGCGTTCTCGCGGACGTACTGGAGCGTGATGGTGATTCGGCCGTTGGGGGTCGTGTAGACGACCTGCTGGCCGGGTGTGCTGAGAACGGTGGTGCTCATCTCGGGGTACCTCCCGATTGGGGCTCCGTTGGCGTTGGCGCGCTTCCCGGTGCCGTGTTCCTTATGTCTACGAACGTAGTCGTTGCCGACTTGCATGTCAAGTAATTCAGGCATACGATCATAGGCAGAGTTGCGAACGACAGTAGGCAAGCCAGACGATGGGGAGGTGACCAACTTGCAAGATGTGATCGACGCGTGGAACGACATCGCCCGAGCTGAGGAGCGGTATCGCGAGACACTGCGGGCCGCCATCGAAGACGGGGTGCCGCAGGTGAAGATCGCTGCCGCCATCGACCGCACACGGGAGATGCTGCGCCGCGACGCGATGACCGATGAGCAACGCGAGGCGTTCAAGAGGGCCGAGGCCGAGCGCCTACGCAATCGACGGGCCGGCAGGACCCGAAACTAAGTCGGGGCCGGGAGGCGCGCCAACGCCTGAACCCCAGCCCCTAACGGGAGGTACCCCGCTACATGCAAAGTACGTTGCGAACTGGTGTGCGAGCACGGGAGGTAGACCTCCCGTGAGTCCCGCCATGCCCGCAGGCGACCCGGACCGCTCCGGTTGGGTGGGCTTTCGCGCCGTTGCCTGGGTCCTCGAAGAGGCTCCTGTTCCCGCCGACCTTGCCTGGATGCTCACCGTGATCGCTCGCCGCTGCGACGAGCACGGTAAGGGGTCGTGGCAGACCACGAAGACGATGGCGTCCGTGGCGGGCAAGTCCGTGAAGCAGGCGCAGCGTGAGGTGGTTCAGCTTCGCAAGCTGGGTTTGATCGTGCCTGGCAATCAGTCGCTTGTTGCCCATCTGCCAGCGGGGAAACGCCCGACCGTATACGACGTTCCACTGCACTTGAAGGGACCCAAGCCGCTGAAGGAATCACGGAACAAGAGCGGCTTACGCAAGGAGGTCGAGACGGTCACGCCTCCCATGGATGGCTCCCCTCCCTTGCAAGGGACCCCTCCCATCGAAGGGGAGCCAACCCCTCCCTTGGATGGGGAGTCCACCCCTCCCTTGCAAGGGAGGCAGAAGAAGCCTTTGAACAATCCTTTGAACAACCCTTCTTCTCTCTCTGCTCGTACGTCCGTTCCTGCTCCGCGCGAGCCCGACACGGAAGACCGAGAGAGAGACGAGTCGACTTCGTCAGAAGATCCAAACCTCACCGAGCAGCAGCGCATCGTCATCCACGACGGCAACTGCCCCGAACACCTCGCCCAACTCGTCGTCGAGTTCACCGAGATCAAGCACACCGTTCGCAACATCGCCTGGTGGCGTCGCGTCAAGAAGCACGGCGACGCGCCCCGCATCGTTCAGGAAGCCCTCAACGCGCTACCCGACAACATCGACGGCCCCGGCGAGCTAACCCAAGACCCGACCCCCTGCCCGATGCACCCGTCCAGCCGAGCCCGCAACTGCGGATCCTGCTGGGGTGATGTGAAAGCCGGACAGGACCCCTACAAGTACCGGCCGGAGCTGCGCCCACCCTGGTTCTGGGAGGTGTACAACCGGCAGCACCGCCAGTCAGCGGAAGCCGAGAAGGCCGCAGGATGGCTCGCCCTCCCCGGCCGCTCACGCCAGTTGCACAACAGCCACGACAACCCTGACCGCTACGACGTCAAGCTGTAGACCGGAGGCGACACCATGGCCCAATCCCCCGATCCGAATGACGCGACCTTTCCGGCGGTCGAGCCGACGCAACCCGGCGGCGGCCTGTTTGAGGACGACCGACCGAAGCGCCGCCAGACACGCAAGACGACGCCCGGCGCCCGCGCCAATGACATGACGCTCACCCTGTCGAGCAGCCCGCTGTTCGCCGAAGATCGCGCGCCCGACATCAAGCCGATCGAAACCCGGTACGCAGGCTGCCGCTTTCGCTCCCGGCTCGAAGCACGCTGGGCAGTCTTCCTCGACGCGCTCAACATCGTGTGGGAGCACGAGCCGCAGGGCTACGAGCTGCCATCCGGGCAGGTGTACCTCCCCGACTTCTGGCTGCCCAGCCTGGACCTGCACGCCGAAGTGAAGGGCGACGAAGCCGCGTTCCTGGCGGACGGACCTCGGTACGCCGAAGCCATCCAGACCGGAAGCCTCCCCGGCCGTGGTCTGCTGATTCTCGGGCCAGTTCCGGACGGCAATCGCACCAACCCGCTGCACTTCCTGCTCAAGAACGAGCAGGGTGACGATGGCACGGTGGAGCTTCACGCCGACCTGATGTCGTTCGACAGCAAGGACGCAGATGGCCGACCGGTGGTGTTCTGCACCGACCTGGTATCGCGGAAGCCCGGCAGGCTGCCAGCGCTGTCCGGCTACGGGCGGTCCGGCGCGACGTACACCGGGGGTGCGCCGTACATGCTCACCAGTCAGGTAGCGAGCGCGTACACCTCGGCCAGGTCGGCACGCTTCGAGCACGGCGAGTCCGGAACAACCCCAATCCCGGGGCGGAAGGCGATCAAGGTCAAGGCGAATCCGGGGAGCGGGTACCTGCTCGGAACTCTGGTTCGCCTTGAGGAGACGTATGACCTCGGCAGCGTTGACGGGCGAGTCGAGGCGCTGCGAGAGATGGCACCTGTCCTCGCCGCTGTTGTTAGCGACGACCTTCGGCGCGAGTGGATTCCCATCGCAGCTCAGCGACTCGGCCTGGCCGATCAGTTGGACGCTGTGGAGCGCGCCGTAGCAAACCATCGCCACTGACTGCCGCGTCTCGCGGCTAGCAACGCCGTAGCAACCCGGTAGCAAACGCCATGGCAAGTGCTACAGCACCTGCTACCACCGACGAACGGAGAACACTATGACCGACAAGTTTCCCGCCGACCTGAACCCGGGCGACCGCATCCACACGGGCACCCAGAAGCTGACCGTCGACACGATCACCCCGGGCAACGTTCCGCTCGGCCCTGACGCGCCAGGTTGGGTGCGGCGCGAGGTGCTGCGCCACAACGCCTCAACGGCGACCACCGCCAGCACTGTGATGACGGTGGAGGGCTACCGGTTGACGGTGGCTGACGACTACCCGGTGCCGCTGATCCACCCGTCGGATGACCGCCCGTTGGGCACGCCCGAGCAGGCCATCCGAACCCTGTTCGCCCGGATGTGAAGGAGATGACCATGACTGACACGACGACGCTCCCGCAGGTCAACAGCCAGTGGGCCGGCAAGGACGACCGCATCTTCACTGTCACCGGCATCACCACGATCCACGGCAAGCCGAACGTCAAGTACGAGACGTCGTGGCCGGACCGCGACGACAAGGGTGTGGGGATCGCCGACCTGGACTACTTCCTCAAGCACCACACGGAGGTGACCCGATGACCACCCCGACCGTGGCCGACGCTGACGCCCTCGCCTACCGGGCGCACTTTGGCCAGGTCGACAAGGCCGGCAACCCGTACATCGAGCACCCGCGTGCCGTCGCCCGGATCCTCGGCGAGCAGGGCCACGGTGACCTGGCGGTGATGGCCGGACTCCTGCACGACGTTGTGGAGGACACCCCGATCACCCTGGATGACCTGCGGCACGCCGGCTACTCCGAGGCGGTCGTGTCGGCGGTGGATGCGGTGTCCCGGCGGGAAGGCGAAACGTACATGGACATGATCCGCAGGGCCGCCGCCAACCCGCTGGGACGACTGGTGAAGCTGGCGGATAACGCCCACAACTCGTCCGAGGAACGGTTGGCGCACCTCGACCCGGACAACGCCGAGTTCCTGCGGCGCCGGTACGCGAAAGCCCGCGTGGTGTTGCTCGCTGGCGCGTCTGCCGCTGAGCTGGATGCGTTCTTCGGCCCGTTCGACCCCGCCGTCTCGCGCGGCTGACCCTTCGAAGGAGATCAACATGGGCACGTCCACCAACGCGATACTCGCTTACGGCTACGACCTTGGCTCCGACGACGAATGGAAGCTCGAAGGGTCCGGCGAGTACGGCGAGTACGACTTCAACACCCACGACTGGTACAGCGAAGACGAAGACGGCTACACGGACTTCGTTGAATCAGTCGAAGCCAAGTTGCTCGCCGCCCACGGCTTCACCGAAACCGACTGGCAGGTGGACGGCTTCTACCGGCGCCAGAAGGAGGCGAAAGCCGCGATGGGCGTGGAGGTCGTGACGCACTGTTCCGGCGAGTCCCCCATGTACGTGCTCGCCGTGAAGGAGATCACCGCTTACCGGGGCGACTGCAAGGTGCTGGACTTCGACTCGCTTAACCGCGAGGCGACCGAGGGTGGCTACGACGAGAAGCTGCGCGCCGCGCTGTCGGCGTTGGGGTTGACACCGAAGCAGGATCGGGCGCAGTGGCTGCTGTGCTCGTACTGGGGCTGAACGGAGGGAGATGACCATGACCATCGACGAGGACCGACCCCCGCTGCGGGAGTGGGAACCCGAGCACAACGAACGCGTCACCCACTGGCGTGACCCTGACACCGTCGGCACGGTGATCGAGAGTGGCCAGTACGGGCACTTCGCCGACCCGTGCTGGCGTGCCTCGGTTCGCTGGGATGGTGGGCGGGTGGAGCGCGGCATCGAAACGTCGTCCCTGGTCCGTGTGGACGGGACGCAGGGGCGACGATGAGCCGCCATCCCGCAGCCGCCCTGCTGGCCATGCCCGGCGACCTCGGCTTGGACGCCGACGTTGACGGCCTGACTGTGACCCGGTTCGGTGTCGATGCGAACACCTGCACCGTTGCCGTGAACCTGGTGGACGGGTTCGGACGGTTCATCGACGCCGCAGGCGCGGCGCACACTGTCCCGCCCGGCGATCCTGAAACCCGCGCCAACCTCGCCTCCATCGCCGCGTGGCTGCCCGACGCTACCCCGGTTGCCTGGTCCGAGTACGTGACCACGTTGCGGCGTTGGTGGGAGACGGGCACACCGGTCCGGTTGTGCGCGGCGCCGGGCCGAATCACGGTGCTGATCGAGGACCGGAACGTGTTCCTGCTGTTCCCCCGTCGCACGGACCCGGAGGCAACCCCATGACCCGCCGCACCCGCTACGCCGCCCTGATCGCCGCTGCGGCACTCGCAGCCGGCAGTGCTGCCTGCGGCACCAGCGACCCCGCCAGCACGGCTACCGCCCCCGCAGCCTCCGCCCCGGCCACCGAATCCCCGAAGGCGTTCCTCGACCCCGAAACCGAGGCTGCCTACCTGGCCGCGTTGCGTCGCATCGACCCCGGCATCGTGGGCGACAAGAAGCCGGCAACGCTGGTGTCTCGCGGTCGCAGCCAGTGCGACAGCATCGAGCGCTTCCCCGACGACGAGAAGAAGTTGGTCGACCTCACCAGCCAGCGGTTCACGGCACCGGACCATCCGGACGGGTTCGGCGAGGCGAAGGCCAAGAAGATTTTGGCGGCGGTTCGGAAGTACGTCTGCCCGGAGGTGGGGTCGTGACCGACACCTACAACCGGTCAACCACCGGGTGGGACTTCGAGTTGGGTCGCACCCATGAGGTTCGCCCCGAATCCGACCGGCAACGCTGCGGCCCCTACCTGTCCCCCAGTGACCGCACCGAATCGTGGGGTGACCACCGGGTGACCTACCGGGGCAGCACCTGTGAGGCCACCGACTGTCATGTTGCCCACCACCCAACCGTCCTGCCCGGATGGTCGGAGCCGGTGGAGGGTTTCCAGGACCGCCCCGGTGTGCAGCCGATCGCAGCAGCCATGTACGGCTGGGATGCGGCCGGGATGCTTCCTCAGGCGTTGGGCCACACCACGGCATGGGTGGCCGCGCACGTCGCGTTGGACGCATTGAGGGATGCCGGCTACACCATCACACCGCCTGCCGCCACCGCCACCGCGTTGGAGGCCACCCAATGAGCGGCACCCCTCAACGCCGCACAGGAGGGGCGCTACGCGAGTTCCTGATGTGGCTGGAAATTGTGATCTTCCTGCTCATCGTCGCCCTGCTGGTCTTCGGTGTCATCGCCTACGTGACCGGTGGTGAAGTGGCCGACTGGGAGATGCGCTGGTTGGCTGGCGGCATGTTCGCGCTTCTGCTGATGGTCGGGCTGGGCCAAATCCTCGACCCGAACGCGAAGCCCACGAAGCGGCGGCGGCGATGATGGCCGGCCCGCTCGACGGCTGGGATGAGTGCGACCAGCCCGGCTGCCCATCGTGGGATGACAACGCCGACCCGGACGTGGTCGATGAGTTTGAGGACTCCGACGGGTGGGCGCACGGGGTGAAGCACGTGCACCTCATCGACACTTACGTGGTGAACGTGGGAGAGAGTGCGACCCGATGACCGCCACTGCGACGTGCCCCAGCGCCGACCGTTCCGAACCGAACTGGCAGTTCGACTTCATCGACTTCCCCACCGGCTGGTACCTCGCCGAGCAAGGGCTACTGCACACCAACCGGCGCTGCTCGTACATTCAGACGTGGGGCGGGTCGTTGTGCGACTGCGGGGCTATCCAACGTGAGTGGGAACGACGCACCGGAAAGAGGCTGCAATGACCGATCAAACGACGACCAGCACGCCGGGACGCGCGGTCGTTCGCCTCGGCGAGGAAGAGTTTCGCGCCCTCCTGAAACTGCCCGACGGCATGCGGATGATCGGGATCAACGCCAACTGGCTGGCCCTCTCCATCGACGTCATGATCGAAGGGGATGGGCTGCCGGAGTGTGCTCCGCAGACCGAACCGCTGATGCTGCACGGCCGGTGGGACGGAAACGGCGACGGGCAGATCAGGTTCGTCGCACCCGACTACGACGGAACGACGCCGTGACGTGCGTCCGGTTCAAGGCGCCCACCGGACCACGTCGTGGGTTCATCTGCACCGACAACGGGCCGCTTGTTGACCTGAACCCCGACTGCCCGAACGCCGCGCAGCACACCCCGCAGCCGTCGGGGTACATGGCATCAAGCGACTGGGCCGCAGAGATGATGGAAACCCACGACCAGCATGAATGCCCCGGTTGTGGACGTCTGCTGATCTGGAAGCTGAGGGAGGGGGGAGATAAGCGATGACCGACGAACCCGTCCGGGCGATCGTGCTCGGTGGCTGCGGGCACTGGTGGCGTGAGTCCCGCCCCGCCACGGTGAAGATCCGGCCCGACCAGCCGCGCGTGTGTACCGGCTGCAAACCTGACCACCCGGCCGCCGTCGGTACTTCACCGCAAGGAATGGCGATGGTGCCCGTCACCTACCTGCCCGACCCTGGACGAGCGGCCCTGCCGTAGCTGCCATGCCGGCGACATACGTAGCCAAGTCGCTGACCTGCCCGCGCGCATCCACCACCTACCGTGTGTCTCCGGAACCCCAACGCGAGGAGACACCCGATGGCCCGCACCGCCGACAAGCCAGTCCAAACCGGAATCGGGTGGGGTGGCGCTCTCGTCGTCATCCTCGCCGGCCTGTACCCCGCGTTCCATGAGGTGTATTGGGCGATCCCGGTCACCGCGGCGGCCACCGCCACCGGCATCGGGGTGTGGCGGGCGGTGCAAATCCTCGGCTTGACGCTCAACCACTTGCACTGGCGGGACGTCGAAGTGCCCGCAGCCGACGACTGACCGGCCCCTGCCGCCGTCGCCGCGAAGCCGCTAACCTGGCCGAACGTTGATCATTGCAAGGTTCGGGGGTGGGGGATATGTCTCGCAGAAATCGCAGCGCCCCACCAGCCCACTCCGCCCCGCCGTTTCACGACCCGTGGGTGCCACACGACTTCCCCAACACCACCGCGCTCATCTGCCGCGGCTGCTCCTACAGCCCCGAGGGCAGGCCCCTCACCCCAGTGCCGTTCCCCTGCCCCGCTGTGGCCGTCACCCCGCCCGAGATCCCCGACCAACCCAACCCCGACCAACCCAACCCGATGGACCGACTTGCCCGCGCCGCCCGCAACCGGCGCATCGTCCTCGGCCTCAGCCAACGGCAGGTCGCCGAGCGAGGGCCTATCGCCAAGCGCACCGTTGTGAGCGTGGAGAACGGCCACCAAGAGCGGCTGCAAGACCGCACCATTACCGCGTTGGAGCGGGCGTTGGAATGGGATACGGGCAGCGTCCAACGCGTCCTCGACGGCGGCAAACCCGTTGTGCTGTCAACGCCCCCGATTGGCGGCACACCCGAGGTGACCGTCGTGTTGGAGGCCGGGTTGCCGGCGAAGGCGGAAACGTTGCTGGTGGCGCACATGTCGGCCCGACGCGCGGACATGGAAGCAGTGTTGGAGGGGGAAGCGCGGATGCTGATCGAGCAGGTTCGGGCAGCCACCCGGGCCGCACGAAGGGTGGAGAACGCTCACCTGTGAGCGCCTTGATGCCCGGCCCGGGTTTCATCGCCCGGCTTGCCGACGTGGACGTGTACGACGTGTGCTCAACCGTGATGCCCCGCAAGGCGCTCACCCGGCACCGGCTCACCGCGCAGCGGTACCGGGCGTTGCGTGACGCCCAGGACGGGGTGTGCGGCATCTGCGAGCGGGGGAACCTGCGCGGTTGGGACGCGGTGCCCCTGTTCGTCGACCACGACCACGTGTGCTGCCCCGACCACCGTTCCGCCTGCGGCCGGTGTGTGCGCGGCCTGCTGTGCTCGGGCTGCAACGGTTGGCTGGGCATGCTCGAACTGTGGGGGCGACTTCCCGGTGGCGGCGACCCCCGCGAAGACCGCGCTTGGCGCCGGGCCGCTCTCGCCTACCTGGTGCGTGCCAGCTGCGACCCGCGCGACTCCGCCCGCCTGCAGCTTGTGCGGGACCGGCACCGGCAGAAGACGGCCGCATGGCCACAACCGTGCCGCTGCCCTATTTGCGACCCCAACCGCCCCCGCTTCGAAGGGTGAAGCTGGCCGGTCTGCGCAGACCGCAGGGTGAGCGCAGACCAGCCCAACCACTATTTGATGTTGTGGCAGACGCTGGTGATGCGTCCACCGTTCGTGTTCAACGTGCTGCACACTCGCCCGCGTTGCTTACGTTCGCCGATGTAAATGCTGTCCGATCCGACCCGCTCACACGTCCAGTGCGTGCCGCTGGTGTACGTCTGATACCAGCGGCCAGCGCCGTCGAAGAACTCGGCGGTGATGTTCCAGTTGCACACGTTGCCGGCCGAGGAGAAGTTGCCGTACACCCCGTCCACCCATGTGCCGCTGCCGTCGACCCCGGCGCAGTAGCTGCCGTTGTAGATCGGCAGGCCCTTGATCGGGCCGAGGTTCCCGTAGTAGGAGCAACCCCACGCGCTGGCTTGGGCGGGGGTGACGGCAGCGGTGGTGGCGGCGACGCCAAGGGCGAACGCGGCGAGGGTTTGTGCGAGGCATCGAAGGAGGCGTGCGGGGGGTTTGACCACGGGTTTCTCCCTTGCTGGGGTCCTGGTCGGGTCATCGTAGGTTCGGTGGCAGCGGTTGCGGTGCGCTGGTTTCCGACAGCCGCATGTCATGGCTTGGCAACGCTGACCTGCGTGTTAGCGGGAACGGGCTTACCTGACCGCCGATGTGAAGAAATAGACAAGTGACTTGTTGTGACGGCACAATCTGTCTATGGGGACGACGACGGAAGCCCGCGAGTTCAGCTACACCGTGTCCGGTTGGGTGTGGGGTCGGCAGAAGGCCACCGTTCTGCGTAACGCCCGTATCGCCGCCCGGCGCCGCCGGTTGTGCGCCGACGGGGAACCGCAGGTTCACGTCACCCTCGTATGGCCGCAGGACGAGCCGGACGACGGCATGTTGCCGTTGGAACACTGCTGACTCAGCCGGTTGCGGGCCGTTAGACGACGCGCGCCGGGGTGACGCAAGCACGCCCCTGGCCATGCGGCCAGGGGCGTGCTGCGGTGCACTTAGGCGGCCACGAACTCCTCGTCAGGCTTGAGTGCTGCCCGTCCACCCTTCTGCCCCTTGTCAGCGTCACCCGACGCGGGCCCCGCAGTCACCTTGCGCGGCCTCTTTGTAGGCACGAGCTGCGACACCCGCTGGGGCGATATGCCCAACAGCGCTCCCGCATCCCTCACCGTGTATCCCCGAGCGAGCAGGGTGCGAGCCGCAGCGGTGGTTGCCCGATCCGCTGACTGTTCGGCCTCCCGTAGCGCGGTGCGTGCCTTCCTGGCCTGGCTCACCTCTTGCGGAAGGTCGGGTTGCACATCAACTTCGAAGCTGTCCGGCGCGACGTCCAGCATTAGGGCGATGGCTTCCCGGGCCATCCCCTCGACTTGATCGAGGCGACGAGCCTGCGAGAACACGCCCTTGATCTGCGGCACAGTGATGGCCCACCAGTCGCCGGAGCGAACGCACGTTGCGGTGTACTTCATCGGCGGTAGTCCCTTCTACCTCAGGCCGAGTGTGCGCAGGATTCCCTGCGCGGTGTTCTCGTTGATCTCCTTGTGACGGGGTATGACGACGTTCTGCGAGCCGTACCTGTAGATGGTGTGGCTGCCGCCTTCGCGGACGAAGTCGAACGTCGTGCCCGCGTCAGCGGCAGCCTTGCCGATCTTGCCGATCAGGTCAACTCGCTTCACAGGGGCGAGTCTAGTTCACTAGACGACTCTAGTCCAGCCGGCTAGACTTAGCCTGTGAACAGGCATTCCGGACCCGTCGTCTACTACGCCCGATGCGGCGAGCAGATCAAGATTGGCTACACCACCAGAGAGCCAGCCAAGCGACTTACCGACATTCAACGCGCCCTCAACCTGCCCCTTCAACTCCTTGCGATCGAGCCCGGCGGCAGGGAGCTTGAGCAGCAGCGGCATGAGCAGTTCGCCCCCTACCGGACTTACGGCGAGTGGTTCGTCGTGGCCGACAGCATCGTCCGGCACGCGGGCAGCCTGGCCAGGACCCATCCGGTGCCCGCGTACGAAAGCCGCGTCATGTACCGCGCCCAACGACGGGCAGGTATAGGCCAGAAGAAGTTGCAAGCAGGGTTGCCGCCCGAGTACGTAGTTCAAGCAACCCGCCAGGGTCGGCACTGGTCCGCTGACGTTCCCAGCCTTGAAGGCACTCACACCTTCGCAAGGAACCTGCCTGCCCTCGACAAGTCCGTACGCGAATGCATTGCTCTCACGCGGGACTTGCCGGTAGGCGCCGAGGCGGACCTGCGTATTGACTACGAATACGACACTGGAGACGAACAGCTCAATGAGCGGACCGCCTGGCTGCGAGCCGACCGCGAGCGAGTTCGACGTGAGCGCGAAGTCGCTGCTGCCGCAACCGCCGATCTGGCCCTACGCATGGTCTCAGAACTTGGACTCTCGGTGCGCGATGCGGCCGTCCTGCTGGATGTCTCTCCGCAGCGGATCTCACAGGTCGCTCCACGTGCCAGCAAACTCAAGCGAAGGGCGACAGCATGAACGTCCGCGACTTTGAGGGTTGGCTTGCTGGGGTGTTGGGCGCACAGCCGTGGGCCGGTCAGGTTGAACGCTGGTCGACGGGCAACGGACCCCGACCAGTCGGGTTGACGCTGGCGGGGCGGGTGCACCTGCAACTAGTCGGCGGGGACCAGAAAGCGGCGCCGCTCGACCCCAACGACGCCGGTGTGGTGCCTGCCGTGGAGGCGTCCCCGTCTGATCCGGCGGGTTGGGCTGAGGCGATCACCCGCACCGTCGTGGAGGCCGGCATGCCGCGGGTGAAGTCGGCTGAGACGTACGCCGCGTGGGGTGGCAGCACGAAGCCGGGCGGCATGCGGGTGGTGTTCGTGGACGGGTCGGAGCTGTTCGCGTCGATCATCGACTCGGGCCGCAGATAGTCCCCTGGCCGATCCCCGGGAACTGGCGGCGGCGCGGGCTCGCGTCCACTACGGTCGGACTCCCCCGACCGAGAGGAGCACCGCCCCGTGACTGACTTCAAGGGCGTTCGCGTCTACGCCGCAGGGAAGATCACCAAGAATGGGTGGCGGCACGGCCTGTTCCCTGTCATCGACGACGCCGATTACGAGAACCCCGACGCCACACCCTGGCCGGCTGACGCACCCATCCGCAGTCTGCCCGGTGCCGTGTACGTGGGCCCGCATTTCATGAGCGACGACCACGGCTGCTACCACGGCGAGAACAGTCACGGTGTGGCCGCAGGTGACATGGCCTGCTCCGTCTACCCCGGCTTGTCCCGGCCTGAGGTGGCCGCCCGCTGCCTGGGTGCGATCCGCTCCGCCACCCATGTGTTCGCGTGGGTTGACGACCCGACCTGCCACGGCACCCTGGTGGAGATCGGTTACGCGCGGGCGTTGGGTAGGCAGGTTCACCTGTACACGCACGGTGGGCGCAAGGAGTTGGATGACTTGTGGTTCGCCGGGCAGATCGCGACGGCTCACGGGTCGGCGACGTCGGCGAGGGAGGCTTGGGCGGACTTCTGCCTGCGCCTTCGGTAGATCAGATGGCGCGATGCCCCGGACCTCGGTTGAGGCCGGGGCATCGTTGTGTCCGGGGTCGGGTGGGCCTGCCACCGTTTCCGCTCGTCTGCGGCGAGTTGGGCACGCGTTGGGCACCCGCCGACCGGATGTCGCGGTGTCAGGAAGGCGACTGGTCCCGCTCGAACGGCTCCACGCCCGCCGCCCGCAGGATCTGCCGCACCCGCTCCGGCCCGTACCCAGTCAGTTCGCAGATCACCTTAGGTGCGCGTCCGGCCTTCGCAGCCGCGACAATCTCCCGCCGCAGTGGTTCCCGTAGCTCATCCATGACCGCAGCCTCAGCCGCCCGCCGCTCAGCGGCCCGCTTGACCGCCTTGACGGCGCGGGTGTGACGGTCTTTGGCGTCCCTGTACTGGGCTCCGAGCTGGGCTAGCGGGTCTGCGGTCACGCCTCCAATGATGTCACGCCGGTTGGCCCCAACCGAGCACGGGCTTTTGCACCTACTGAACTACCCCTATCCGCGCTTGGCGTTTGGGCACAACTGACTGCTATCGTTTGGGGTATGAAGCCGCAGCCAGTTGCACATCAAGACGCCTCCGGCGCTGCCTTGACCTGCCACCACTGCGGTTCCGAACAACTCTTGCTTTTCGAATACGTCGAGCACACGAGCCAGTGGGACGAGGGGCTGGACTTGGTCGACGGCGTGATCCGGCCTCGCGGTGAAGCCATCCACGAGCCGGGCGGACCTACCCGTAAGCCGACGATCCACTGCGAAGGCTGCGGCCGGAACTGGACTCCACGCCGTCCCATCGAGTTTCCGTGAGCCTGACCATCCCCACACCCACTGACCGAACGGAGCAGCCCATGCCGCCAGAACACACCATCCTCGACACCGCGAAGCCCGGCACCCGAACTGACGCTGTGGTCGCGCTCAGCTTCGACACCCGGCTCACCGCCGCGCAACTCGCCTCGCTCAGCCCCGACCAGATCACACGCCTGTTCCAGGCCGTCCACACCGTCGCGAACCTCACCGAAGTCGCGCAGAAGAACGCCGCCGACTCGTCGAGTCGTACGAACGGGAGCACCGCATGACCGACACCGCGACAACCATCAGCCCGGACGAGCGCCGCGCCCGCCTCGACGGACCCGTCCACCACTTCTTCGGTCTGACCTACTCCAACTACCAGGTGATCCCCCGCGCCCTCATGCAGTCGATGCCTGTCGAGTGGCAGGAGCGGATGGTTGCGTGCATCGAAGAACTCCAGGCCGCGTACACCCACCTCGACCACCCCGACACGTACGAGGTGACGGCGGCGGTGGAGTGCGAGTACAGCGACCTGAACGACGCGGACATGCGGCAGTTGGGCATCACCCAGCCGGACGCCGCCGACGGGGATGGGGATGAGATCCCGGACGTGTTCTACGACAAGCGCGGTGACGAACACCAGTCGTGGGAACGACTGCTCGTGCCGCGCGTGGGCGGCGACCCGATCCCCCACTACGACCGGGGCCGGACGTTCGTCGAACCGGCGGCCTGAGCGGCGTACCGCCGGGCCGGAAGCTGCGTCCGACCTGAGCGGCAGTCGCTCAGACCACCGAAAAGGAGACGTCGATGCATGAGGTCGAAGCGTCTGACGGGGGAGTCGGTGAGTAGCGACATCGAGCTGTCCGGGAGCCCGTGGGATGACCTTTACTTCACTCCCGAGCACCCGGACGCCGACGTCTGGCGCGATGAGATCGCCGCAGAGATGGCCGCCGGTTACCCCGAACCGCCGGCACGCCGCAGTGGCAACGTTCTGCCCCTACAGATGGATCTAGAGGAGACGAGATGACTAAGCCCGGCTGGAACGGCCGAACGCCCACCTCTGCCCTCGCTAAGCCCGACTGGGATACGCCCGACCGGCCCGCCCCCGCCCAGATGAGGATCCGCGCGGTCAGCGACATGCAGCCCCATGAGATCCACCGCGACGAGTTCGAGGACGCGCACATGGCAGCGGCCGGCGCGATCATGGGCGCCCGCATGGCAGGCAGGAACATCCCGCCATGGACGGCCGACATGAACGAGGCGTTCCGCGCCGCCGTGGCCGAGGCGTTCGACGCCGGGGCGCAGGCCGAGCGGAAGGCGGCCCGATGAAGTACGCCCGGACGAACGCTGACGCTCGTTACCTGCCCGGCTGGTCGAAGCCGCCGGGGCTCGACATCAACGCGGACCCGAACCACCAGTCGGCCGACCCGAGCGGCAACCGGGCGCAGCGACGCAGGGCCAAGAAGCTCGGCATCAAGCCGCAGGTCCAACCTTTGACCGCCCTCGCCGCCGCGCCTTCTGACGACTCGCTCGGCGAGCGTCGGGAGAACAGTGAGCCCGTTCTCTGGGATGCCGACCCAGACTGCCAGCACGAGATCGTCGGTGGCCACAACTACAGCGGCATCCGATGCGCGAAGTGCGACGGGTGGTACTGCCTGTGACCGCCCCGCCGCCGTGCCGCAGCCAGGCGACTACCCGCACGCCCGGCCCTACACCGACGCCGACGTCAAGCTCGTCGAACAGGCAATCCTTCACGCCGAAGCCCCAATCCGTCCCGGCTTCATCAACGGTCCGGATCAACTCACCGCCGAGGCCCGCGCCGCGCTGGACGCCCTGGTCGCCGCCGGCCGCCTGCGCAGCTCCCGGCCGACATCCCACCTGGACGCCGTGAAGGCCGAGCGGGACAAGCTCCGCGATGCCAACGACACGCTTGCTCTCACCCTCGCCGAGGCCATCGGCACGCTCACCGCAGATGGTGCCGGGTGCTCGCGTGGCTGGATACCGGCCGCCACCGTCGAGCGCTGGCGTCGGGCGCTACACGAGGCTGAGGAGGCGCGCAGTGGCCGCTGACCTGCTCTGCGATAACTCCCCTTCTCAAGAACCAGAAAGAGAGATCGACATGAGCGAGACGGCCCAGCCGGATCGACTCGCGGCCGACCTAGCCGCTACTACGGCCAACCTCGCCGAGTACATCGAGCAGCGGGCGCAGCAACTTGCTCGACCGCGCATCGCCCGCGCCGAGCGTGCCGCCGCCGAGCGGGTGGCCGAGGTCGAGCAAGGGCGCGAGATCGACCAGCAGCGGTGGACCGAAGTGGAACGGGAGCTGCGGCGGTGCATCGCCTCGCTGGAGCGGCAGCGCGATCGGGCGGTCCGGCCGTGACCGACCTGACCCCGGTCGACCGGGCACCCGCCACCGCCATTCAAGACTGGGTGCGGGTGGTTGTGGTCGTCGACTGGACCCGGCAACGCGTGCATGGCCTCACCTGCGACAACACCGAAGCGCAACAGTGGGCGCGGGAGATCGTCGCCAAGCACAACGGTGACCCGCTCGCCGCGACCATGACCGTCGGCCTTGTGGATCCGGCCCGCCAACGATGACCGCCCAGCAGTGGACAGTGCACACCTCGTGGCGGGCCCACCGTTCCCTGCGCGCCGACGAAACCACCAGCACCCACCCCGACTGGCCGACCGCGCGCCGGATCGCGCTGCGTCTCGCCTGCCTGTCCGGGGCCCGCTACGTGACCGTTCAAGACCCGACCGGCGTGGTAGTGGCCGACTGGGACGCGTACACGAACCGGTGGCGCGAATATGCCCTCCACGTTGGGGAGTGCGACGGCGAGCGTGGACCCGACGGCGAACCGTGCGACGGGCAGCTGTACGCCAAGCCGGGCGATGTGCAGGTCCGCTGCCCGAGATGTGGCGGGTGGTCTGGATACCGCGCTCGCGGGATGCGGCAGCCATTCGAGCCGGCAGCGTGACCCCCCACCACCTGGCATTTTGACCCACGCTTGCAACTCCCGCTTGTCCGGACATAGCCGACCGATGCCCCCGTGGGCGGTTAACTCACAATCCACCCGTGGAGGAGCCGCCGGATGTCAGCTCGGCTGAACTGGCCGCAGCCCTCCGCGACCAAATCCTCACCGGCGTCCTACCGCCCGGCGCACGGTTGCCGTCTGAGAAGACGTTGGGGCAGACGCACGGCGTGTCCCGGGCCATGATCCGTCAAGCCCTCGCCATTCTGCGCGGGGAAGGTCTGGTCGTCACACGCCAGGCGCACACTACGAGGGTGCGTCCGAAGCGGGACAAACAGCCGATCGACCTGGCCGGTGTGGTGCGGGTGGAGACTCGCATGCCGACGGCGCCGGAGCGGCAACGGTTGGACGATGACGTGCCGGGCGGGTTCGACGCCGGCATACCGGTGTTCGTGGTGTACCGGGTGGACGCCGCCGCGCCGGAGTTGCTGCCGGGTGACCGTTGGTTGTTGGCGGGTCCGGCGCAGGCAGAAGGACTCTAACGACAGTCCCACCGCGTGGGATATGCATTCACGGAACCTTTTCACCATCAGCATGTCCGTACATGCGGGCGTTGCTTGCTGCGTCGATTCGGGCACCCTTGACTACTCACCACCGCAACATCAACTACTCAAAGCTGCTGCTCAAACGTGGCATGACCCTCGAACGGGGGTCAACCGAACGGCTGACAACTTAAGGGATCTTTAAGGCAAACGGCCAACCGCACGCCGGATAGTTCCCACAGAAACTATTCGCCAATGTGAACTACACGTCACACGTCGCACCGGATCCCTGGGGAGGACCGATGGCAACCCGGCCACAGCAGTCCAGTCGCAGGCGCACACACCGCCTCCTGCTGCTCGCCGGCCTCACCATCGGCGGCGCAGGCGCGGCACTAGCCCTCACCGGAAGCCCCGCCCACGCCAACGACCGGCCACGGCCCATCGCCGACACCCTCCACGGCGTCACCCAGCCCCTCGGGCGCGTCCTCAACGGGCAGCCGTCGAACGGCGAGAAGCCTCGGCCCGTCCGCGACCTCACCGCGAAGGTGCGCGACCACACCACCCCCGCCGTAACCCGGGCCACCACAAAGGTGGATCGCGTCACCCGACCGTTGCCCGTCGTCGGCCGCACCGTCGACAAGGCCACCGACGTTCTGGTCGGCGTTGTCACCGCGGCGAAACCGCCCGCCCCGACCGGCGACACCCCCACCTCGGCCGACACGCCCACCACCCCACCATCCGCCGACACCGCCGCGCCACAGCGCGCGACCGGCGCCCCGACTGCGCCCGAGCCGGCCCCGCCTGGTCCCCCCACACTCGGCGGCGCCAGCTCGGGCGCAACCAACCTCGTCGTACAGCACCCCGACGTGCGCCACACCGCCACCGGTCACGGTGAAACCCGGGCCGCCCACCACGACACCACCCCCACCCGGCCGCAGCGGACCCCACGGCGCACCCCGCAGGCCATCCCCGGCACCGACCACGCCCACCCGCACGACGCCAGCCTGCGCACCGTTGAACACCCCGCAGGCGACGCACGGGCGGACGGGCAACCCCGGTGGCAGCAACCCCACACCGGGCACCACAGCGCACACCACGACGGGCTGACCCAACCACCGTCACCGCCGCCCGGATAACCCAGGCGCAACACCCCGGCAGCCCGCGCACCCTCACCGTGCACGGTCTGCAACCGCCGTGACCCCGGTCGGGTTGCGGCGTGGGAGACGCGCACCGTTCAAGCGCAGTCCCCGATCGCACTCCCCTGCGACTGATCGGAGCACCACCACCATGTGCAGCCCGCAAGAAGACTCGCAAGAACTGCGCCTTGCCGAAGACGAACACCGCGAAGTGCGGGACATTCTCAGGAAGCGCCAACGGCATGGGGCGCCTATGACGTACCGGATCCTCGCTGGGCTTGCCGGCGGGGCGGCACTCCTGTTGTGGGGGTACATCTTCGCCGACTCCGCCCACAGGCCCGGTGCCCCCATTGACCGGGCGTACGGGGCGTTCCTCACGTTCTCGGCCGTGGTCGCGGTAGCTGCCGTCATGGCGGGCATCATCTGGTTGCGGGAGCGCGACGCGAGCCGTCACCGCGCCGAAGCCGACCTGATCCGCGCCCACTATCAGGGGCGGCAGGTGAAGGCCATCCGGGACGCAATTGGTGTGTTCCTAAGCGACGGCGACGAGGCAGCTCGACAGGTAATGGCACACACGCAGCAGATCGTCAACGGCGGAGCATCGGTCAGCCACCTGCGGGGACGTGGCAAGTAGGACCGCAGAAGGCGACGTCCGACCCGCCCGAGGGGGCACCGGAAATGCCTGCGGTGCCCCCAGTGTGCCCCCAGCGTGAACCGCGCCTTTGATCGCCTTCTGGTGTTTGTGCTGGTGGGGCGGGCGGGACTCGAACCCGCGACCGAGGGATTATGAGTCCCCTGCTCTAACCGGCTGAGCTACCGCCCCGAACACCGCGCCGGATCTTATCCCGCTCGGCGGTCAGCGGCCAGCATCGAGCCGGCCGGTGCCCACGCCTGCGCCAGCACGATGGGCTACAGGAATATAACAGCGCGCTCGGGTAGGCCTGTCAGCCGGCGCGCAGCTCGTCCAGCACCGCGCCGGCTGCGCGCCAGCCGCTGGTGAGGGCGCCCTGGATCGATGGGCTGTCCCGGTGGTCACCGGCGACGAACAGGCCCTCGCCCAGCGCCACCGGCTTGCGCAGCCGTCCCTGCGGGGGCGGCGCGGCGGGTAGCGCCTCGGGGATTGCCACTGTGGTGAGGTGGGTCCAGCCTGCGGTGGAGCGGCCGTACAGCCGGGTCAACTCGGCCCGGATGGTCGGCTCGGGTGGGGCGGTCGGGCCGACCACCGAGGTGGCGATCAGGTGCCGTCCGGCGGGCGCGTACGTCGCGGCGGCGTTGCTGAGCACCACGGTGTTGGCGACGAGTTCGCGTCGGTCGCCGTCGACGAGCAGGATCGGCTCGGTGAGGGGCGGCTCGGGCGCGCTGTGGTAGTAGGTGGTGTAGCTGTGCATGCGTACCGTCGCCAGGGCCGGCAGCAGCGCGGCTGCGGCCGGCGGGTCGACGGCGACCACGACGGCCCGGCAGCTGATGTCGCCGGCCTGGGTGCGGACCCGGCCCGGGGTGACCTCCGCGACCGGGGTGTCCAGGTCGAGCAGGTCGGCGGGCAGTGGCGCGGCGATGGCCCGGGGCAGCGCGGCCATTCCTTCGGCGGGCAGGCCGATCCGGCCGCGGGCGAAGGAGCGCAGCACCATCGCCAGCACGTGACTGGAGGTGGAGAGTTCCCGGTCGATGAACACACCGGACAGGAACGGTCGCAGCAGTTCCTCGATGATGGCGTCGGAGAGGCCGGCGCGGCGCAGCGCTGTCTCGGTGCTGGTCTCCGGCGCGGCGAGGAGCCGGGTCGCGGGGAGGGTGGCGCAGCCGGTGGCGAGCGCGGCGAAGCGCAGCCGGTCGAGCAGGGAGCCAACGTCGGCGAGCGCGGTGCCGGGCCCACCGGTCGGTTCGCGCAGCGGGTTGACCAGCCGCAGCAGCTTGTCACCCTTGCGGACCAGCACGCCGGAGGTGAAGTAGCCGAGGTTGAGCTGGTCGGTGTCGAGCAGCGTGCCGAGCCGGGGGTAGGCGGTGTTGAGCACCTGGAAGCCCCGGTCGATGAGGTGACCGTCGACCACGTCGGTGGCGACCCGGCCGCCGAGCCGACCCTCGGCCTCCACCAGCCGCCAGGGCACGCCGGCGCGGTGCAGCCGGCGGGCGGCGGCGAGGCCGGCCAGGCCGCCGCCGACGATGACCACATCGGTTTCAGCCAGCACCGCGCGCCTCCCGCTCACCGTTCGCCCGGGACAACCGGCCCGGCCACCAGATCTTCGGCCCGATGTCGTACGCGAGTGCGGGCACCAGCAGCGACCGGACGATGATGGTGTCGATCAGTACCCCGATCGCGACCGCCGTACCCAGCTCGACGAGGATCACCAGTGGCAGGACGGCGAGGGCGGAGAACGTCGCGGCGAGCACGATGCCGGCGGAGGTGATCACCCCGCCGGTGACGGCGAGGCCGGCGAGTACACCGGCGCGGGTGCCGCGCTTCACCGACTCCTCGCGGACGCGACTCATCAGGAAGATGTTGTAGTCGATGCCGAGCGCGACAAGGAAGACGAACGCGAACAGCGGGAACGACGAGTCCACGCCGGGGAAGTCGAAGACGTGGCGGAACAGCAGCGCGCAGAGGCCGAGGGTCGCCGCGAAGCTGAGCAGCACTGTGGCGATCAGCAGCAGCGGGGCGAGCAGCGCGCGCAGCAGCAGGGCCAGGATGACCGCGATGACCACCAGCACCACCGGGATGATGACGTTCTGGTCGCGCTTCGCGGCGTCCGAGGTGTCCACGTTGATAGCGGTGAAGCCGCCGACCACAGCGTCCGCGCCGGGCACCTGGTGTACGGCCACCCGCAGCTCCCGGATGGTTCGTTCGGCGCCGTCGCTGTCGGGTGGGTCGGCCAGGGTCGCCTCCAGTTGCACCCGCCCGTCGACGACCTTCGGGGCGGCGTTCTCCTCGGGTGGGCCGGTCTGCGGGCCGGTGGTGAGGGGGCGGACGTCGGCGACGCCGGGCACGTCGGTCGCCACCTGGGCGACCTGTCGGGCGGTCTGCTCGGTGGTGAAGATGGTGGCCGGGCTGCCGGTGCCGGCCGGGTAGTGCCGGGAGATCACCTCCTGACCGTCGACCGAGTCGGTGCGCTGGGTGAACAGGTCGGACTGGCCGAGCGTGGTGGCGCCGAGCTGGGTGAGGCCGAGGGTCAGTAGGGCCAGCACGACGGCGGTGGTCAGCCAGATCGGGCGGGCGTGCCGGGCCACGAAGCCGGCGACCCGGCTCCAGATGCCGTGTTCGGCTCGCGGGTCGGCCTGGTCGGCTCGGGGCCGTCGGGGCCAGAACGCCCACCGCCCGCCGAGCACCAGCAGCGCGGGTAGGAAGGTGAGCATCACCAGCAGGGTGGCGGCGATGCCGATGGCGGCGACCGGGCCGAGCGCCCGGTTGGAGTTGAGGCTGGACAGCAGCAGACAGAGCAGGCTGACGATGACGGTGCCGCCGGAGGCGATGATCGCTGGCGCGGCGCCCTTCCAGGCGGTCTTCATGGCGTCCCACGGGCGGTCGTGCCGGTGCAGCTCCTCCCGGTAGCGCGCGATCAGCAGCAGTGCGTAGTCGGTGCCGGCGCCGAAGACCAGCACTGTGAGGATGCCCTGGGCCTGCCCGTTGAGTTTGACCACGTCCGCGTCGGCGAGCAGATAGACGAAGACCGAGGCGAGGGCGTACGACATCCCGGCGGCGAGCAGCGGGAAGATCCAGAGGACCGGGCTGCGGTAGACGATCAGCAGGATGACCAGCACCACTCCCAGGGTGACCAGCAGCAGTGGTCCGTCGATGGCGGAGAAGACCTCGATCAGGTCGGCGAGCAGGCCGGCCGGGCCGGAGACGTCCACTGTGAGGCCGTCCCGGTCACCGCCGGTGATGTCGCGCAGTTGCTCGACGACGGTGCCGATCTCCTCGCCCTCGGCGTCGTCGACGGGTACGACGACCTGGAGTGCCTGGCCGTCGTCGCTCGGGATGGGCGGGGGCAGTGGGGTGACCACGCCGGGGATCTGGGCGAACCGGGCGGCGTCGGCGCTCGCCCGTTGCCGGTCCGCGTCGGTGATCCCGGAGGGCCGTTCGTAGACGACCAGAGCCGGGATGGTCTGCCGGTCGACGAAGTCGCCGGCGAGATCCTGGGCGCGGGTCGCCTCGGCGTCGGTGGGCAGGAAGGCAGCATTGTCGTTGGTGGCGACCTCGCTGAGGCGCCCCGCGTACGGGCCGGAGACGCCGCCGATCACCAGCCAGGCCAGCACGACCGCCACCGCGATCAGCGTGGCCTTGCCGCCTCGTCCGGACATCCGCACTCACTCCAAGGATCGACGCGTCAGTCGACGCACTCTGAACGCGACTCAACATCGCCCATCCTGCCGCCGAAACCCCCCGAGACAGTGCGAATCCGGCATCCCGCCCGGGTCGATCATGGAGTTGTGGTGGGGGATGAAGGGCGCAGAACAGCACGCAACCGGCACCACAACTCCATGATCGACCCGGGAGTTGGGGTGGGGGTGGGGTGGGTATGACGAACGCCCGCCGGCTTCAGGCCGACGGGCGTTCGTGGGGAAGCTCCCCCGATTGGACTCGAACCAATAACCTGCCGGTTAACAGCCGGCTGCTCTGCCAATTGAGCTACAGGGGATCGTGCTCCGCGCGACCTCGGATCTCCCCGACGCCGTGCGACGGGACAAGAGTACAGGACATTCCCCGGTGATGGTCCAGTGGGTTCCCTCCCCGCCGTCGCATTGACAATCGGGGTAAATCGCCATCCCGGCACAACCATGCTTGAGCGGAGAGCAGGATGGGTAGTTAGCTGCGGACAGAGGACGCAGGCGCGAACAGGTCGCCTTCCGACGGGGCAACTCGCCGGGGTGACGGCGCGTCAGGTACGGAAGGAGCCGCCATGCGCGGAAAGATCATGTTTCTTGGCGGGCTGGCTGCGGGATTCGTCCTGGGCGCCCGTGCCGGCCGGGAGAAGTACGAAGAGCTAGTGGTCCGGGGCCGCAAGGTGCTCGACCACCCGACCGTCCAGGAGGCGGCCGGGGTCGCGCAGGCCCAGGCCAACAAGCTCTACAGCGAGGGTAAGGACAAGCTCGGCCAGACCAAACTGGGCGAGAAGCTGGGCAACGGCAACGGCAACGGCAGCACCGGCAAGCAGGAGCTGACCGCCGCCGACGACGCGTTCGCCGGCACGCCCGCCACGGTGGGCGCCAAGGCGGGCACCAGCACGGTCGGCACGACCTCCGGGTCGCCGTCGTCCACGAACCCCCGCACCAAGCCGTCCGGCTCGGGCACGAACGCCAGCACGCTCTGACCAACCGCACGTCGACGGGCCGGTCGCCGCAGGGCGACCGGCCCGTGGTCTGTCCGACGTGCGGTCAGTCCTTGCTGCTGAACGCCGCGTCGAAGGCGGCGCTCGGGGCGTCGAAGGCGAGCCGGCGGACGAACTGCAACGCCTCCGGGGCGCCGACCAGCCGGTCCATTCCGGCGTCTTCCCACTCGACCGAGATCGGGCCGGTGTAGCCGATCGCGTTCAACGCGCGGAAGCAGTCCTCCCAGGGCACGTCGCCGTGGCCGGTGGAGACGAAGTCCCAACCGCGCCGCAGGTCGGCCCAGGGAAGGTGCGAGGCGAGCCGGCCACGCCGGCCATCGCCGGTACGCACCTTCGCGTCCTTGCAGTCCACGTGGTAGATCCGGTCGGCGAAGTCGAAGATGAAGTTCACCGGGTCCAGCTCCTGCCACACGAAGTGCGACGGGTCCCAGTTCAGCCCGAACGCGGGCCGGTTGCCGATCGCCTCCAGCGTCCGCTTCGTCGTCCAGTAGTCGTACGCGATCTCACTGGGGTGCACCTCGTGCGCGAAACGCACTCCCACCTCGTCGAACACGTCGAGGATGGGGTTCCACCGGTCGGCGAAGTCCTGGTAGCCGCGCTCGATCATCGACGGCGGCACCGGAGGGAACATCGCGAGGGTGTGCCAGATCGACGAACCGGTGAAGCCGACGACCGTCTTCACCCCGAGCTTCGCCGCTGCCCGCGCGGTGTCCTTGATCTCCTCGGCGGCCCGCTGACGAACCCCCTCGGGCTCCCCGTCGCCCCAGATGCGGCCGGGCAGGATGTCCTGGTGCCGCTCGTCGATCGGGTGGTCGCAGACCGCCTGACCAACCAGGTGGTTGGAGATCGTGAAGACCTCAAGGTTGTGCTTCGCGAGGGTCTCCCGCTTGCGCTCGACGTACGAGTCGTCGGCGAGCGCCTTGTCGACCTCGAAGTGGTCGCCCCAGCAGGCGATCTCCAGACCGTCGTAGCCCCACTCGGAGGCGAGCCGGCAGACCTCCTCGAACGGAAGATCGGCCCACTGGCCGGTGAAGAGCGTGATGGGTCGCGCCATTGTCCTTCTCCCCTGTTGTGATGGGGATTCCTTGTGCGGACCGGGGCGAGGGTGACCGGACGTGCGCGGCACCCGAACGGTCACCGGTGGGTGCGGAACACACCTGAGCCCGGCGGGTTGCGCCTCCCACCGGGTCACCGGCCACCAGCACGGTCGCCGACCCCCACCCTATTTCCGCAGTGCCCCATCGGGGAAGCCCCGCGGTCGGCCGATCATCCGATCATTTCCTCGGGCGCGGGCAGGACAGCCCGTACGGTGAAGCCGCCGCCGGCGCGCGGGCCGGCCGAGAACGTGCCGCCGAGCCGCTCGGCGCGCCTGCGTACCCCAACCAGACCCCGACCGGCGCCCTGGGTGCCGCCGCCGGACGGAGCGGGACCGGCGCCCTCGTCGCGAACCTCGATGGTGATGCCCGCGGCGTCGTAGCGCAGGCGGACCCCGACCGGCGCGCCCGGCGCGTGCCGGCACGCGTTGGTCAGCGCTTCCTCGATGATCCGGTACGCCACCACGTCGACCGGGCCGGGCAGCGGCCGGGGTTGCCCGGCCATCTTCCACCGCACCGGTTGACCGGCGGTGAAGCCCTCCACCAGCGCGTCGAGACGGTTCAGGCTGGGCGCCGGCTGGGACGGGTCGTCGGGCTCGTCGGCCCGGCGCAGCGCGTCACCCAGCCGGTGCCCGTGCGCCAAAACCATCCCGCGCCACTGCGCGAACCGCCCCATGCAGGTCAAGGTACGGCAGCCGGCTGTGAGTCGGTCCGCGGGTGTCCGCGGGTCGGCGGACGAATCAGTGCGAGCGTGATGCCTCTGAATCATCAAGATGACTCAGAGGCATCACGCTCGTGAGGGACACCGCTTGCTGACCCGCGTCGTCGCGACGGCCGCCGGGGCACGCCGGCCGGGCTTCGTCGGCACTCGGGCCGGGTGCCGGGAGGGGCCGACGACGTGAGCGTCGACCCCTCCAGCACTAGTCGGTCAGGGCAGGGTCCACTTCTGGTTGGCCGCGTTGAGGCAGGTCCAGAGGTGCACGACGGTGCTGTCGGCGGAGTTGTTGCCGGAGACGTCCAGGCACTTGCCCGACGACGGGTTGCGCAGGGTGCCGTCGGACGCGGCGGCCCAGTTCTGTGCGCCACTGCCGTTGCAGGTCCAGAGCTGGATCTTGGTGCCGTCGGCGGTGCCGCTGCCGTTGACGTCCAGGCACTTGCCGAGCGCCTTGATCGTCGAGTTCGGCGTCACGGTCCAGGTCTGCGCCGTGCTGCCGTTGCAGGTGTAGAGCTGGATCTGGGTGCCGTCGGCGGTGCCGGCGTTGCGCACGTCCAGGCACTTGCCGGCGAGACCCTTGATCGGGCCGACACCGGTGCCCCCGCCGGTGCCCTTGACCAGGGTGAAGTCGTCCAGGTCGAAGAGCCCAGTGCCGCTACCGGTGAAGGTGAGGTAGAGGTTCTGGGTGCTGGACGGGACGTTTGACAGCGCCGTGGAGACGTTGGCGAAGGTCGTCCAACTGCCGGTGTTGGGCACCGCGACGGTGCCGAGCACCGGGCCGGTGGCCGAACCGGTGCGCACCTGGATGGCGCCACCCGCGCCACCGGAGACGACCCGGGCCGTGAACGAGGTGACCCCGGCCAGGTTGACCCCGTTGTACGCGGCCCAGTCGCCCGGGTCGATGTAGCCGACGGTCTGCCCACCGTTGGCGCCCGCCTTGGTGAACGCGGAGACACCGTTGGCCGAGCTGAACGCCTCGGCCTGGATCGTGCCGGTGGGCGGCGGCGTGGTGCCCAACTCCTTGATCCGGATGTTGCGGAAGGAGGCGTCGTCACCGGTGCCGTGGTTCTGGATGCCGATGTGACCGGCCAACGAACGGACCGGGTTGGTGTTGGTGAAGTCGTTGATCTTCACCCCGTTGAGGAAGATCTGTAGCCGCTCGCCCTCGACCAGCAGCTCGTACGTGTTCCACTCCCCCGGCGCGTTCAGCGCCGCGTCGCGGGCGGCGATGTCGGCGGACTTGTAGGTGTAGACCGCGCCGGTGGTGCGGTCGGCCGCGTCGGTGGCGTCGATCTGGATCTCGTAACCGTTGTCCACCGCCGACCACGGGTCACTCGACGGTGGGAACCCGATGAAGATGCCGGAGTTGTCGTCACCGGCCAGCTTCCAGTCCAGCTTCAGCGAGTAGTTGGTGAACTGCTTGGCGTTGTACCAGTACAGCCCCATGCCGCCGACCGAGGTCAGGGTGGCGTCGGTGTTGGTGAAGCTGCCCGGGCCGGCCTGTGACCAGCCGGCCGTCGAGCCGTTGAACAGCGGGGTGTAGCCGGTCTCGGGCCGGCAGTCGGCCTTGCTCCGACCGGAGGCGTACCGGATGCCGCCGAGCAGGTGGTTCCGGAACCCGGACTCCGCGTACGACGCCTGGGTGTGCCCCGCGCCGGTGTAGAAGGACCGGCCACCGCTGTAGCTCTTGCACCAGCTCAGCGGGTGGTCGGCGCCCATCCCGCCGCCGGAGTACGACGACTCGTCCAGGGTGGCCAGCACGTGGGCGCTCGACCGGGCGTTGGTGCGGTAGTTGTACCACTCGTCGGTGCGGGTCCAGGTCTGCGGCAGGTGCCCGGTGGCCGCGTGGCCCCGGTCCTCCACCTTCATGTTGGCCTGCTGGATCGCGGGGTGCGAGGCGAACCACGCCCCCACGAGGTTGCCGTAGAACGGCCAGTCGTACTCGGTGTCGGCTGCGGCGTGCACACCCACGTATCCGCGGCCGGAGCCGATGTACGACTCGAAGGCGGTCTGCTGGCTGGCGTTGAGCACGTCGCCGGTGGTGTTGAGGAAGACGACCGCCTCGTACTGGTTGAGGTTGCTCGTGGTGAACGCGGCGGCGTCCTCGGTCGCGGTGACCGTGAAGTTGTTCGCCGCGCCCAGGTCGCGGATGGTCTGGATGCCGACCGGGATCGCGTCGTGCCGGAAACCGGCGGTCTTGGAGAAGACCAGCACGTCGTACGGGGCGTCGGCGGCGCTGGCCGGGGTGGCCGGGGTGGTACAGGCGATGACGGCGAGTGCGGCCATGGCCGCACCGAGGACGGGTCGCAGGCGTCTGCGCATATCGCTCTCCTAATTGCGGTTAGGAGGGGCCCCTCGCATCACACTAGGCGTTGTCGAAGGGCCCCTCCCGCCAGCTCAGGGCAGGGTCCACTTTTGGTTGGCGGCGGCGGTGCAGGTCCAGAGATGGACCACCGTGCTGTCAGCGGAGCTGTTGCCGGAGACGTCGAGGCACTTGCCCGACGACGTGTTGCGGAGCGTGCCGTCGGCTTGGGCCGCCCAGTTCTGGGCGGCGGTCCCGTTGCAGGTCCAGAGCTGGATCTTGGTGCCGTCGGCGGTGGCACCACCCGACACGTCCAGGCACTTGCCCAACGACTTGATCGTGGAGTTGGGGGTGACCGCCCAGGTCTGCGCGGCACTGCCGTTGCAGGTGTAGATCTGGATCTGCGTGCCGTCGGCGGTGGCGGCGTTGCGCACATCCAGGCACTTGCCGCCGAGGCCCTTGATCGCCCCGGCCCCACCGGCCGGGGGCGTCCCGGTGACGAAGGTGAAGGCGTCCAGGTCGTAGAGCGCGCCGGTGCCCGACCCGGCGAAGGTCAGGTAGAGCGTGGTCGTGCCGGTCGGCGGGTTGCTGATCGTCCCGGTGACCGTGGTGAAGGTCTCCCAGCCGCCGGTCACCGGCACCGTGGCCGAGCCGAGCACCGTGCCGGTGGCCGAACCGGCCCGGACCTGGAGGGTGCCACCGGCGCCCGCCGAGGAGACCCGGGCGTTGAACGAGGTCACGTTGCCCAGCCGGTACGGCTGGAACGCGATCCAGTCGCCGTTGTTGATGTCGCCGACGGTCTTGCCGCCCTCGGCCGGGGTCTTGCTGAACACGTTGATCCCCGACGAGGTGCCGTAGAACTCGGCCTGGCGGTGCCGGGGCGGCAGCGTGTGCTGGGTGTGCGTGGTCAGCCCACCGGCGTCGGTGTACTCCGCGTCGAAGATCGCGAAGATGTTCGCCGCGTCGTCGTGCTCACCGTCGACCGGGATGGTGATCGAGCCCGAGCAGCCGGTCTTCGAGGTGATCTGGTGCCCGTGCTGGTCGTGGCCGAGCACGTAGGTCATCTTGACCTTCGTGCAGTCGATGGTGCCGTCCTCCGGGTCGGTCACCGTGATGCTGTACGCCACGGTGTCCCCGAAGCCGAACAGCTGACCGTTGCCCGGGTTGTTGATCGTGACCGTGGGCGCGGTGTTGCCGACGCTGATCTGCACGCTGCTGCTGCCGGTGGCGCCCTGCGGGTCCCGCACGGTCAGCGTGGCGGTGTAGGTGCCGTTGGCGCTGTAGGTCTTCGTCGGGTTGGCGGCGGTCGAGGTGGTCCCGTCACCGAACGCCCACGCGTAGGTCAACGTGCCGCCCTCGGGGTCGGACGAGCCGGCCGAGGAGAAGGTCACAGCGAGCGGGGCGGCGCCGGAGGTGCGGTTGGCGCTGGCCTTCGCGGTGGGCGCCCGGTTGCCGCCGCCGACGTAGTCGAAGCGGTAGAGCGCCGAGTTGGCGTCACCGTTGAAGTAGCCGGTGCCGTAGTCGAGCACGTAGTACGCGCCGTCCGGGCCGAACGCCGAGTCCATCACCTGCTTGCCGACCCAGGGGAAGGTGTCGATGGCGCCCCGGGAGCCATCGGAGTTGACGTGGATCGGCTTGATCCAGCCCCGGCCGAACTCGGTGGCGAAGAACTGCCCGTCGAACGACTGCGGGAACTTGGTGGTGGAGGTCGACGAGGCGTTGTACCGGTAGACCGGGCCGCCCATCGGCGACTCGGAGCCGCCGCCGAACTCGGTCGGGGTGCCGGCGTCGCCGGCGTACCGGATCCAGGCCGGCTGGGCCGGCGGCAGGGTGGTCAGGCCGGTGTTGCGGAACGAGTTGTTGGTCGGCCCGCCGGTGCAGTTGTACTTCGCGCCGCTGGCGCTGGTCGCGAAGTCGAACTCGTTGTACGTCTCGGTGCTGGTGTTGGTGCCGGTGCAGTACGGCCAGCCGTAGTTGCCCGGTGCCGCGACCCTGTTGAACTCCACCTGGCCGGACGGCCCGCGGGTGGAGCTGGTGGAGCCGGCGTCCGGCCCGTAGTCACCGACGTAGACCACCCCGGTGGCCTTGTCCACGCTGATCCGGAACGGGTTGCGGAACCCCATCGCGTAGATCTCCGGCCGGGTCTTGGCCGTGCCGGGGGCGAACAGGTTGCCCGACGGGATGGAGTACGTGCCGTTGGCGTTCACCTTGATCCGCAGGATCTTGCCGCGCAGGTCGTTGGTGTTGCCGGCGCTGCGCTGCGCGTCGTACGCGGGGTTGCGGTTGGTCCGCTCGTCCAGCGGTGAGTAGCCGGACGACTCGAACGGGTTGGTGTCGTCGCCGGTGGACAGGTAGAGGTTGCCGGCGGCGTCGAAGTCGATGTCCCCACCGACGTGGCAGCACACGCCCCGGCTGGCCGGGACGTCGAGCACGTCGACCTTGCTGGACTGGTTGAGCGTGAAGTCCGCGTTGAGGGTGAACCGGGAGAGCCGGTTGACGCCGTCGAAGGCCGAGAAGTCGGTGCCGGTGGCCGGCGCGTCGCCGCCGGGGGTGGAGAGCGGCGGGGCGTAGTAGAGGTAGATGTAGCGGTTGCTGGCGAAGCCCGGGTCGACGCCGACGCCCTGCAACCCCTCCTCGTCGTGCGAGTAGACCGACAGGGTGCCGACCACGGAGGTGGTGCCGTTGGCGTCGGTGCGGCGCAGGGTGCCGTTGCGGGCGGTGTGCAGGACCGAGCGGTCCGGCAGCACCGCCAGCGACATCGGCTCACCCATGTCGGTCACGCCACGAGCCAGCTCGACCTGCTGGAAGTCGCTGGCGACGATCGTGTGTGCCTGGGCGGGGGCCGAGCCGGCGGCGAAGGTGACCGTGCCGGCGGCGACCGCCAGCAGCAGCGCGGATCCGGCGGAGAACCATCGTCGGGACCGTTGTCTGGGAGCGTCCTTCATGGACATCTGTGCTGTCCCTTCCTGACGTGTGAATGCCAGGCCGGGCGCGCGCCGTCGCGCCGGATGCCGTAGCGGTGAGGGGGTCGATGGGTTACCGCGCCGCCGGTTCACCTCGACGAAACATTGTCGTGTTGGTCACGACACTAAGTCGCACGTGTCGATGTGTCCATACCTTCCGGCGGTTCAGCATCAACTTTTGTCGATTTGATCGAAAGTCGCCGGTCAGGCGCGTCGGTCGATCGCCTGCCCGGCCAGCGCAACCAGGGCCGCGCGGGCCTCATCGGCCACCATGGCGTTCTGCAGGGCGGAGAGCGCGGCCTCGGTCCGGACCCGGATCATCTGCTCGATCCGCTTCCGCGCACCGGTCGCCTCGATGATGTCGCGCAGCTCCGCCGCGCCCTCGGCGTCCAAGGCCGGGTTGCCGAACAGCTCCCGCAGCCGGATGGTCTGCGTCCGATCGGCGGCGCTACGGGCCAGCGCCATCATCACGGTGGGCTTGCCCTCACGCAGGTCGTCCAGGACCGACTTCCCGGTCACCGCCGGGTCACCGAACACGCCCAGGACGTCGTCGCGGAGCTGGAACGCGTCACCCAGCGGGTCACCGAACTCGCCCAACGCGGCGATCAGCTCCTGCTCCGCGCCGGCCAGGGCCGCACCGATCTGCAACGGCCGGGTGACCGTGTACCGGGCAGCCTTCATCCGGATCACGGTGAGGGCGCTGGCCACCGAGCCGTCACCCACGCCGGAGACCAGATCCAGGTACTCCCCCGCGATCACCTCGGTACGCATCAGCGCGAACACGCCGTACCCCCGGTGCACCTGCTCGGTGCTCAGCCCGCACTCGTGGAACATCTGATCCGACCAGGCCGCACAGAGGTCCCCGCAGAGCAGCGCCGTGTTGCGGCCGTACGCCTCGGGGTCACCGCGCCACGACGAGCGGGCGTGCAGGTCGGCGAAGAGCCGGTGCACCGACGGCTCACCCCGGCGGCGGTCGCTGCCGTCCAGGATGTCGTCGTGGATCAGCGCGAACGCGTGGAACAGCTCCAGGGCCGCCGCGGCCACCACGATCGGGGTGCCGTCGGCCGCCCCCGCGCCGCGCCAGCCCCAGTAACAGAAGAGCGGGCGCAACCGTTTGCCACCGGCCAGCACGAACCGTTGCAGCGCGGTGAAAACGCCCCGCGGCGCCCCGTCCGGCCAGTCCGGGCCCTGCCGGCTGAGAAACCCGGCCAGCTCCGCGTCGAAGCGCGCCCGCAGCTCGCTGGCGTCGGTGGGCGCGACAGTGACCGTCATGAGCCCTCCCCCGACGCGCCGGCACCGCCGGGGCTCAACCCGGCCAGCTCCAGCAGCAGCGCCTTGACCTCGGTCGCCGCGATCTTGTCCCGGGCAGCGGTCGGGTCGGAGCAGAGCAGCACCGGGCCGTCCGCCGGGTCGTCCGGCAGCCGCCCGTGCGAGCCCCGCACCGCCCGCGCCCCGGCATCGAGCCCGACCGCGCTCATCAGGTACCGCATGCCGAGCTTCTTGCGGGCCAGGGCGACCCCGGCGCGGGCCTTCGCGGCACCGGGGTTCGCCGGGTCGAAGAACAACTCGGCCGGGTCGTAGCCCGGCTTCCGGTGAATCTCCACGAGCCTGGCGAAGTCCGGCGCCTGGGCGTCGTCCAGCCAGTAGTAGTAGGTGAACCAGGCGTCCGGCTCGGCCACCAGCACCAGCTCACCGGCGCGCGGATGGTCCAGCCCGTGTGCGGCCTTGCCTTCGGCGTCGAGCACCTCGGCCACCCCGGGCAGGTTGGCGCAGAGTTTCGCCACCGCCGCGACGTCGGCCGGATCCTTGACGTAGACGTGCGCGATCTGGTGGTCGGCGACAGCGAACGCCTTGGACGTCCACGGGTCGAGGTACTCCATGCCCGCCTGGGTGTGCACCCGCAACAGGCCCTCGGCGCGCAGCAACCGGTTGACGTCCACCGGCCGGGACACGTCGGTGATGCCGTACTCCGACAGCACCACCACTGTGGCGTCCCGGGCCCGGGCGGCGTCCAGGAGCGGGCCGAGCACCGCGTCCAGCTCGGCTGCCGCCGCGGCGGCTTCGGCCGACGAGGGACCGAAGCGTTGCAGGTCGTAGTCCAGGTGCGGGACGTAGACCAGGGTCAGGTCGGGTGACACGTCGGCGAGGATCTGCTCGGCCGCCTGGCAGATCCACCGCGACGAGGGCAACCCGGCCGTCGGCCCCCAGTAGGTGAAGAGCGGGAAGGTGCCCAGCCGCCCGGTGAGCGCGTCGTGCAGCTCCGGCGGGTCGGTGTAGCAGTCCGGCTCCTTGCGCCCGTCGGCGTAGTAGACCGGGCGTGGCGTCACCGTCCAGTTGACGTCGGCGCCCATTGCGTACCACCAGCAGACGTTGGCCACCGTGTAGCCGGGTTCGGCCCGGCGGGCGGCCTGCCAGAGCTTGTCCCCGCCGACCAGCGCGTTGTGCTGCCGCCACAGCAGCACCTCGCCCAGCTCCCGGAAGTACCAACCGTTGCCGACGATCCCGTGCCCGCTGGGCTGCTCGCCGGTGAGGAAGGTGGACTGCACCGAGCAGGTCACGGCGGGCAGCACGGTGCCCAGCTCGGCCCGGAAGCCGCCGTCGGCGACCCCCCGCAGTCGAGGCATGTGCGCCAGTAGCCGGGGGGTCAACCCCACCACGTCGAGGACCACCAGTCGCCGGCTCATCGCGTCACTCCCATACTCACGTTTCGCTCTGCGGTCAGGCCGAGGCCGACCAGTTCGTCCCGGGCGAAGGCCAGCTCCGCGGCGATGCCGGCGGCCAGCTCCGCGTCGGTGCCGGGCCGTCGGGCGGCCGGCAGCACCCCCCAGGTGTACGTCTCGACGTCGAGGTGGTCGCAGCCGGCGGTCGGGCCGTCGAAGAGCGCTCTCAGGGCCGCGCGGAGCACCGGCAGGGTCGAGCCGAGCGGCTCCTCGGGTGGGGCGTGCAGCGGCACGTGGTAGTGCACCCGCCACGGCCCGGGCAGCGCCCGGTCCAGCGCCTCGTCCAGGTCGTCGGCCGCGTACGTCGGGTCGGCCGGGTCGGCCAGGCCGGCGCAACCGGCGCCCCGGGTCTGGTGCAGGAAGCGCGGCTCCACCCAGCGGCGCAACGCCTCGGCCCCGCCCTCCGGGTCGGCGGCCTCGACAGCGGCTGAGACCTGCACCTTCACCACCGGCAGTCCGGCCGCCCGCAGTCGGTGCAGCGCCTCGGCCGGCTCCTCCCAGGCGCAGGCCAGGTGGGCCAGGTCGACGCAGACACCCAGGCGTTCGGTGTCCATCCCGGACAGCAGCTCGGCCGCCTGACCGGTGCTCTCCACCACACAGCCGGGCTCCGGCTCGAAGGCGACGCGCACCTCACGGCCGGTGTCCTGTTGCACGTCGGCCAGGCCGGCGGCGAGCTGGTCCAGTCGGCGTCGGGCCGCGTCGGCCCGGCCGGTGTCCCACGGTTGACGCCAGGCCAGCGGCAGCGTGGAGATCGAACCTCGGGCGGCGTCGTCGGGCAGCAGGTCGGCGAGCACCCGGGCCAGGTTGAGGGTGTAGGTCAGGCGCTGCTCGGTGGTCCAGTCCGGGTGGTACACGTCCTGCTTGACCACCGGGGCCTGGAAGGCCGCGTACGGGAAGCCGTTGAGGGTGACCACCTCCAGGCCGCGCGCGTCCAGTTCGGTGCGCAACCGGCGGCGTAGCGTCGGGTCGGCGGCCAGCTCGGCGGCGACCGGAGCGGCCAGCCACAGGCCGAGCCCGAGCAGGTCGCTGCCGAGCGTCTCGCGGACCGGCACCGCGTAGGTGTCCAGTTGACCGAGGATGCCGGCCAGGTCCTCGGCCGGGTGCACGTTCGTGCAGTAGCTCAGGTGGACGGTCTCGCCGCCGGAATGTCGCAGCCGCATCAGCTGCCGCCGCGCAGGATCGAGTTGCCGGTCTGCGGGTCCACGGCAGCGGCTGCGTCCAGGTCGCTGAGGTCGAGCCGCCCCGACTGACCGTAGAACTCCACCGGGTTTCGCCACAGCACCTGGTCGACGTCGTCGTCGCTGAAGCCGGCCGCGAGCATCGCCTCGCCGGTGGCCCGGGTCAGCAGCGGGTCGGAGCGACCCCAGTCGGCTGCCGAGTTGACCAGCATCCGTTCCGTGCCGTACTCCCGCAGCAACTCGACCATCCGCTGCGGCGTCATCTTGGTGTCCGGGTAGATGGAGAAACCCAGCCAGCAGCCGCTGTCGCGGACCAGCTTCACCGTCACCTCGTTGAGGTGGTCGACCACCACCCGACCCGCGTCGATGCCGGACTCGGCGACCACGGCGAGGGTCCGCTCGCAGCCGCGCGCCTTGTCCCGGTGCGGGGTGTGCACCAGCGCCGGCAGGTCGTACGCCACAGCGAGGGCGAGCTGCGCAGCGAACGCCTCGTCCTCCTCGGGCGTCATCGAGTCGTACCCGATCTCGCCGACCGCCACCACCGCGTCCTTGTCCAGGTAGCGGGGCAGCAGGTCGAGGACCGGCCGGCAGCGCGGGTCGTTGGCTTCCTTGGGGTTCAGGGCGATGGTGGCGAAATGGCGCACCCCGAACTGCCCAGCCCGGAACGGCTCCCAGCCGATCAACGAGTCGAAGTAGTCGGTGAACGAGGCGGCGCTGGTGCGCGGCTGCCCCAGCCAGAACGCCGGCTCCACCACCGCGCGCACTCCGGCGGCGGCCATCCGTTCGTAGTCGTCGGTGGTGCGTGAGGTCATGTGGATGTGGGGGTCGAAGATGCGCATTCACGCCTCCCGGGGCAGTGCGGCGGTGAGCCGGTGGAGCAGGTCGTTGGCGTCGGCGGGCAACTCCCGGCCGGCGGCGTGCCGTTCGGCGGCAAGCGCGGCCAGCATCGCGGTCAGCTCGCTGTCGGCCCGGGCGTCCAGATCGGCCACGTTGGCCAGGGGGACGCCGCTGAACACGCACTTGAGCACCGCCTGCCGCCAGGCGGCCTGGTCGAGGTGCCGGGCGTACGGGCCGAGCGCGGCGGCGACCAGCCGGGTGTCGTTGGTCCGGATCGCGTCGTGCAGCAACGGAACCCCGTCGGCGCCGATTGGCAGCAGCGGCAGGGCGCGCAGCACGGCTCGTCGTTCGGCCGCGTCACCGTGCTGGTAGAGGCGCTCGGCGTACGCGGTGTGCTCGCCGGGAAGGCTGGTGAGCAGCAGCACCCGGGCCGCGTCGTCGGCGGTCCAGCCGGGGGCGTCGGGCAGCGCTGCCCGCCCGCAGCGTCGGCCGACGGCGGGAAAGAGCCGGGTGATCGCGGTGGGCTCGGTGGTGACCCGGCGCAGCGCCGTGTCCAGCCAATCGGGATCGGGTACGCCTCCCAGCGCGGCCCGTAGTGAATCCGGTGTCATCCCGTCTCCTCCCTCGTGCTGCTGTGCGGCTCCGTAGGTGCCCGAGCGCGTCCTTTGCTCTGCTTCACTCCACGCGACGGTCGGTGGCCGGATCTGTTGCGTCCGTTGAAGCAGAGCAAAGGACGCCGGCAGGCACCTCTTGCCGCCGACGGTCACCGCTTGTCGAGGTGGCCGCCGCGGCGCGCAGGAATTCGATGGACCGGGCGGCCACGTCTGGTGCGGCGTGCGAGTCGCGGGGCAACTCGACGGCGACCAGGCCGCGGTAGCCGGCCTCGGCCAGGGCGGCCAGCACCGGCGGAAAGTCGATCTCGCCGACGCCGAACTCCAGGTGCTCGTGCACGCCTCGGCGCATGTCGTCGATCTGCACGTTGACCAGGTGGTCGGCCACCTCGGCGACGCACTGCGGCACCGGCCAGGGCTCCAGGCACCGGCAGTGGCCGATGTCGAGGGTGATGCCGAAACGGGCCGGGTTGCCGAGAGCGGCGTGCAACCGACGCCAGTCCGCGATGTCCTGCACCAACATGCCCGGCTCCGGTTCGAAGCCGACTGTGACCCCGGCGCTGTCGGCCGCGTCGACCACTGTGGCGCAGCCGGCCACCAACCGGTCCCAGGCGCACTGCTGTGACACCGCCTCGGGTCGGACACCGGCCCAGAACGAGACCGCCTCCGCGCCCAGGTCGGCACCGATCCGCACGGCCCGGCGCAGGAACTCGATCCGCCGGGTCGGGTCGTCGTGCAGCAACGTCGGGGCGTGCTTCTGCCACGGGTCGAGCAGGTAGCGGGCACCGGTTTCGATGACCACCGCCAGACCCAGCGACTCCAACCGTCGACCGACCGCTGCGACCCGGCGGGTGAGCCCGGGCGCGAACGGGTCCAGGTGGTCGTGGTCCAGGGTGAGCGCCACACCGTCGTAGCCGAGGTCGGCGATGACGGCGAGCGCGTCGTCGAGGCGGTGGTTGGCGAAGCCGTTGGTGCCGTACCCGAGGCGCAGCGTGGTGGCGTCGACTGCCGACGCACCGGGCCGGGGCTCGGGGACGCTCATGTCGGTGAGACCTTCCGGGCCAGCCGTCGACCCAGCGGCGCGGCCGCCGCGACGGCCACCCCGAGCAGACCCGCTCCACCCCGTGCGGTCAGGGCTCCCTGGAGGGCCGGCAACCCGGTGATCCCGGCGCCGACGGCCGCGCGGACCCGCCCGGCCGACGGGTCCCGGACGACCTCGGCCTGAGCCGCGCCGTACCGGGCGGCGTACCAGCCGGCCAGCACTGCGGGCAGCGCCGCCGCGATCGTGGCCGATCGGCTGCGACCAGCGCGCACGCCGGTCCCGTCGACGGTCTCGGCCCGGTCGGTGGCCCCGGTCTGGTTCGTCGTTCGGAAGGCTGCGCGTCGGGCGCCCGGCACGGCGACGGCGGCACTGGCGGCGACCAGCGCGGTGCCGGCGAGGGTACGCATCGGCAGGGTGGCGTCGGCGCCGGTGACCTCCCGGCGGGACAGCGCGGTGACCGTCCAGGTGTGCGCGGCGACTGTGGCAGCCGCCGGCAACGCCCGGGTCATCCGGCCGCCGGACGCGCCGAGCAGCACGTCCAGCCCTCGGCAGGCGGCCATCACGGCCGGGCCGGCGGCGGTGTTCTTGGCCAGCAGGTCGTACCCCCAGATGGTGGCGGCCAGCGGCACGGCGAGCGCGGCGGCGCGGCGACCGCCCACGGCGGCGGCCAGGCCCACCCCGGCGGCCGTGAGGCCCGCCGCGAGACCGACGGCGGCGGCGGGGCTGACCCGCCCGCTCGGGATCGGCCGCTCGGGCCGTTCCTCGGCGTCCAGACGCCGGTCGGCCCAGTCGTTGGCGGCCATGCCGGCCCAGTAGAGCAGCACCGAGGCGCCAGCCAGGGCCGGGGTACGCGGGCTCAACGCGCCGGCCGCCGCGGCCCCGGCGATCACGTCACCGGGCACCGAGAGCGCGGCTGGCGCCCGGACCAGCTCGGCGAGATCAGCCAACGTTGCCATGGTCACCGTCCCCGCCGTCGTGCAGTTGCCGGGTGAAGGTGGTCAGCCGGGCCCACTGCTCGCCCAGCGAGTGGGTCGGCGTGCCCAGCGGGTCCTTGAAGAAGAAGCCCAGGTCGGCCAGCGGCCCCACCTGCCCGGCGGCGTGCGCGGCGGCGGTGAGTCGGGCCAGGTCGAGCACCAGCGGCGCGGCCAGCGCGGAGTCGCAGCCGTGCCAGGTGAACTCCATCCGCATGCCGGTGCCGAGGAATCCGCTGAAGGTGATCAGATCCCAGGCGGTCTTGAAGTCGCCCAGTTCCTCGACGTACTCGATGCGGGTGCCGCCCTGCGGGACGTAGCCCAGCGTCTCGCCGAGCACCCGCTGCTTGCTCTGCACCTTCGCCGCGTTCGCGGCCGGGTCGGCGAGGGTGGCGCCGTCGCCACCGCCGAGCAGGTTGACCCCGGACCAGGAGCCCACTGCCAGGTTGCGCATCGCGAACATCGGCGCGAGCACCGACTTGACCAGGGTCTCCCCGGTCTTGCCGTCGTGCCCGGCGTACGGCAGTCGGGCCTCCTCGGCCAGCGCGGCCAGCGCCGGCAGCCGCAGCCCGGTGGACGGGGTGAAGTCGACGTACGGGCAGCCGGCGAGCACCGCGGCGTACGCGTAGAGAGAGCTGACCGGCAGCACCTCGTCCGGACCGTCGAGGGCGGCGCGTAGCGCGGCCGGGTCGGCGTGCGCGGGGTGCGGTCGAGGGGCCGGCTCGGTGGCGGAGACGTTGACCACCACGACGCGGTCCAACTCGTGCCGCTCGCGGAAGCTGACCAGGTCGCGGACCACGGCCTCGGCCCGGTCGGCCTGAGTGTCGCCGACCGGTGCCGGGCGCAGCTCCTGCTCGACCACGCCCAGCTCGTCGCGGAGCGCCGCGACCAGCCGCCACGGGATGACACCGGCGTCAGCGAGGGCCTCGGCGCGCTTGCACAGCGGAGTGGTGGCCAGGTCATGTCCGCCGAAGACCAGATCGGCGAACGCCGGCAGGGCCGGGCCGCGCAGCTCGGGAAGCTCGGTGACGCAGCCGGTGGGCCCGGCCAGGCCGGCCCGCAGCGCGAGCCCCCCGACGATGCTGGTGGTCGCGACGGAACCGCGCGCTCCTACCAGCCAGACACCTGTTCGCATGGTGCTCCTTCCCCATTCACGAGGAACCGTCGGTACCGCTAAATATAGGAATATCAGAATATGTTTCGGAAAGATACGGCCTTGTTTCGTAAAGTTTTCGGACCGGGTGGATGGGCCCCGTCCGCTCGCCCCGCACCGGAACAGCACCGGCTTCCGACGTCGGCGTCGGCGGCGACGACGACGGACCGGATCCCGGCAGGTGCGAGCAGACGGGGCTGGTAGGCAGGGTCGGGTCGGCGTCTCGACCCTGCCTCCCCCGCATCCGGCCGGTCGGGGCATTGGCATGCCCCGGCCGGGCGTCTCAGGCCGCCGCGCCCACCGGAACACCGACCGAACCACTACCCGCCGGGAACCGGCGAGCGGATGCGGTACGGGTGGGGGCGGCGGCGGGCGGTGTCATCAGGTCCTCCGGAGGTCACCGGTGGTGGCGGTCCTCCGGTGCGGCCGGGGAATCCCGGTCCGGTCGCACCGGACGACCGTCCTGCTCGTGCGCCACCGGGCCGTGGGGCCCGGCTGCACGCTCTCCGATGCCGACCTCTGTCCCGGCCACGGGGCGCAATCCGTGGCTGGTCCCTCGCCGGTCGACTTCGGAAAGCCGGTCGGGCGATGGCGGTGCGAACACCGCCGTCGCGGATGGTCAATGGTCAGAGGGCCGCCGCGGTCAGCGTCGGTTCCACCTCGGCCCAGGATGAGCCGAGCTCCGCCGAGCGGGCCACCGCGTCCAGCACCAGCTGGACCTGCAACGCGTCGGCGAAGGAGGGAGTCGGGTCGACACCGGTGGCGACCGCCTCGATGAAATCGCGCATCTCGTGCGTGAACGAGTGCTCGTAGCCGATGATGTGGCCCGGGGGCCACCACGCCGACATGTACGGGTGCTCGCCCTCGGTCACCAGGATGCGACTGAAGCCCTGCTCCACAGCCGGACGGGTCGCGTCGTAGAACTCCAGCTCGTTGAGGCGCTCCAGGTCGAAGACCACACTGCCCAGCGAGCCGTTGATCTCGACGCGCAGCGCGTTCTTACGGCCGGTCGCGAACCGACTTGCCTCGTACGTGGCCAGGGCGCCACCGTCGAGTCGCGCCACGAAGACCGCGGCGTCGTCGACGGTGACCGTCCCGGTGGGCGCCGCGTGGCCGTCCACCGAAGCCGCCAGACCGCTCGACTCGGCCGGCAACGGCCGCTCCTTGACGAAGGTCTCGGTGACCGCGCTGACGCCGCTGATCCGCTGACCCGTGACGAACTGGGTCAGGTCGATGATGTGCGCACCGATGTCACCGAGCGCGCCGGAGCCCGCCCTGTCCTTCTGCAACCGCCAGACCAGCGGGAACTGCGGGTCCACGATCCAGTCCTGCAGGTACGTCGCACGGACGTGTCGAATCACCCCGAGCCGTCCGTCGGCGACCAACTGGCGCATCATCGTGACCGCGGGGACCCGGCGGTAGTTGAACCCGCACATCGACCGCACTCCGGCAGCCCGGGCGACGTCCGCAGCAGCGGTCATCGCCCGTGCCTCCTCCACCGAGTTGGCCAACGGCTTCTCGCACAGAACGTGCTTGCCTGCGGCCAACGCGGCGAGAGCGATCTCGGCGTGACTGTCGCCCGGGGTGCAGATGTCGACTACGTCGATGTCGTCCCGGTTGATCAGGTCACGCCAGTCGGTGGTGTACGCGTCCCAGCCGAGTGTGTCGGCGGCGTCAGCCACCTTCGCTGTGTCTCGGCCGCAGATCAACGCCATCCGGGCCCGCGCCGGCAGGTCGAAGACGCGGTTCACTGTGCGCCACGCCTGTGAGTGCGCGGCGCCCATGAACGCGTAGCCGACCATGCCGACCCGCAGTTCTTTGTCTGTCGTGGACAAGGTGGGTCTCCCCCCGATATGTCAGAACCCGAGCTTGTCGTAGCTGCTCGCGTTCTCCTTGGTGATCGTCTCCGAGGCCAGGGTCACTTCCTTGGGCACCTGCAGCTCCGTCAGGTCGCCCAGGCCCCGACCCTGCGCGATGAGCCGCGCGAGCGAGACCGCCGAGGAGGCCATCGACGGGTTGTAGGTGACAGTGGCCTTCAGCACGGTGTTGTCGGCCTTGATGGCGTCGATCGCGAGCTTGGAGCCCGCGCCGCCGACCATGAAGAACTCCGACCGGTTGGCCTGCTTGATGGCCGCGAGCACACCGATGCCCTGGTCGTCGTCGTGGTTCCAGATGGCGTCGATCTTCGGCAGCGCCTGGAGCAGCTGGGACGCCTCGCGCTGGCCGCTGTCCGAGGTGAACTCGGCCGAACGACGGTTCTTCACAGTGAACCCGTAGGTCGCCAGGGCGGCCTTGAAGCCCTCGCTGCGCTCGACGGTCAGCGGGATCTCCAGACCGGCGATCTCACCGATGATCGGGTTGGCGACGCCCTTGTCCTTGAGCATCTTGCCGATGTAGTGCCCGGCCGAGACGCCCATGCCGTAGTTGTCGCCCTTGATGACCAGCCGCGAGGCCAGTGCGTCGGGGAACGCCCGGTCGAGGTTCACGATCGGGATGCCCGCCTGCATCGCCTGGAGGGCAACGGCGTTGACCTCCTTGCCGTCGTGCGGCAGCACGACGATGATGTCCGGCTTCTGGGCGATCAGGGTGCCGAGCGTGGAGCGCTGGGCCTCGGAGTTCGACCCACCGTCGACCTCCTTGAACTCCACGTCCGAGTAGGCAGCCGCCTGCGCCTTGGCGTTGGCGTGGATCGCGCCCATCCAGCCGTGGTCGGCGGCCGGGGCGGAGAAGCCGATGACGACCTTCTTGCCGGGGGCGTTGTTGCCTTCGCTGTTTCCGGCGGCCTTGGTCTGGGTGCTGGCAGCCGGGGTCTCGTTGCTGGTGCAGGCAGTGAGGAGGGTGGCAGCGCCCACTGCGGCTCCACCGAAGAGCAACCGGCGGCGCGACAGGTCGCGACTGTGCTGGGTCATTAATGACCTCCTGGGAGCAGGATTTGACTTATTGAGGGTGTGCGAGGCCCGGCCACCGTCGAGTTTCTCGACGTCGCCAGGACAACGGTGCGGTGCGTCAGGTTGCGGTGGTGACCCTGTTCCGCGCGAGGAGCCGAGTGACGGACTTGAACTGGAACTGCTGGACCAGGACGGCGGCGACGATGATGCCGCCCTTGACCATGTTCTGCGCCTCGATGGAGAGGCCGTTGATGGCGAAGAGGTTCGTGATGGTGGCGAAGATGATGACGCCGAGCAGCGAGCCGACGATGGTGCCCCGGCCGCCGCTGAGCAACGTCCCGCCGATGATCGCCGCGGCGATCGCGTCCAACTCGTACAGGTTGGCCATCGCCGCCTGGGCCGAGGTCGCCTGCGAGGTGAGCATGATGGCGGCGATACCGCAGCAGAGACCGGAGAGCGCGTAGAGCAGCATGGTGTGCCGCCGCACGTTGATGCCGGCCAGCCGCGCCGCCTCCGGGTTACCGCCGACGGCGATGGTCCGCCGGCCGAAGGTCGTGCGGTTGAGCACCACCCAACCGGCCAGCACGACAGCGCCGAGGATGTAGACCAGGATCGGGATCCCGATCACCTTGCGCGCCGCGATGTCGTTGATGAAGGTGCTGCTCGACACCTGCGTCTGCTTGTTGGAGATCGATGCCGCGAGCCCTCGCGCGGCCACCAGCATCGCGAGCGTCGCGATGAAGGGGACCAGCCGCCCGTACGAGATGAGCACACCGTTGACGAGGCCGACGCAGATGCCGACAGCGAGGGCGGTGAAGATCATGCCGCCGGCGCCGTAGCTCTGGGTGGCCACAGTGGTGCACCAGACCCCGGCCAGCGCGACGATCGCGCCGACCGACAGGTCGATGCCACCGCCGATGATCACGAAGGTCATCCCGACGGTGACCACGCCGACGACCGAGGCCAACTGGAGGATGGCCAGGACGTTGTTCCAGACCCAGTTCGGGTCGCCGTACAGGTCGGGCTTGGTGATCGCGCCGACCACGATGAGCGCGGCCAGCACCCCGATCAGGCCGAGGTTGCGCTTGGCGCCGTCGCCACCGTCACCCCGCCACCAGGAGAGCTTGCGCCCTGATCCTGCCTTGTTATCGGCCACCGCCGTCTCCGCCGGGTCCACCGGCGGCGACTGCGCCGGAAGCTGCGGGCGCTCCGGTGTCGCGGTGGGAGTGGGAGTCGCGTCGCTCATGCCGGTGCGCCTTCCATCAAGGACCCCGCCATCACGAGGTCAAGCACAGTGTTCTCGTCGAGTTCGCCGGCCGCGGCTTCGCGGACGACCCGCCCTTCCCGCATCACCAGCACCCGGTCGGCCAGACCCAGCACCTCGGGCACCTCGCTGGAGACCAGCAGCACCCCCACGCCCTGAGCGGCCAATGACCGGATGACCTGGTACAGCTCGGCCCGGGCGCCCACGTCCACGCCCCGGGTCGGCTCGTCGAGAAGCAGCAACTTGGTGCCGCCGAGCAGCCAACGCCCGACCACCACCTTCTGCTGGTTGCCGCCGGACAGCGTGCGTACCGGCCGGTCGACGTCCCGGGGCCGCAGCTCAAGGGTCTCCGCGATCCGGTCCGCCTCGGCGCGTTCCTTGGCGGCGTTGGTGAAGCCGAGCCGCGCGTACCGGCCGAAGGTGGCCAGCGTGACGTTGCGGTAGATCGGCTCGCCGAGCAGCAGCGCCTGGCTCTTGCGTTCCTCCGGGGCCATTCCCATGCCGGCGCGAACCGCCGCGCCGACACCGGGGCGCAGGACCTTTCCGTCCATCTGCACGGTGCCGGCCTCCGGGAGGCGGGCACCGTAGATCGTCTCCAGCAGTTCGGAACGACCGGAGCCGACCAGCCCCGCGATGCCGACGATCTCCCCGGCACGCACGTTCAGCGACACGTCGGCGAACTCGCCGGTGCGGGTCAACCCCTGCACCTGGAGCAGGTCGGCACCCGCGGAGTCGTCGGTCGGCCGGTCCGGGAAGACGTACTCGATGGTGCGGCCGGTCATCCGGCTCACCAGGTCGCGGGTCGGGGTGTCGCGCGCCGGCAGGTTCGCCGCCGTGGTCCGGCCGTCCTTGAGTACGGTGACCCGGTCGCCGATCTCGCGGATCTCCTCCAAGCGGTGGGAGATGTAGATGACGGCGATGCCCTGCGCGGTCAGCTCTCGGATGATCCGGAACAGGTTGCCGACCTCGTCGTGGGCCAGCACCGCGCTCGGCTCGTCCATGATGATCAGTCGGGCCTCGTGCGACAGCGCCCGCGCCATGCTGACGATCTGCTTGCCGGCCGCCGGCAGGGACCGGACCATCCGCCCCGGCGGAATCTCACCGTGGCCCAGCCGGCTGAGGATCTGGCGGGTGTGCCGGGCCATCCGGCCGCGCCGGACGAAACCGAAGTTGCGGTACTCGTGCCCCAGGAACGCGTTCTCCGCCACCGACAGATCCTCGACGAGGTCGAGCTCCTGGTAGATGGTGGCGATGCCCGCCTTCATGGCGGCCTGCGGGTTGGCGAACGTGGCCGGCTCACCGCGCCACTCCACCTGCCCGGAATCCGGTTGGTGTACCCCGGCGAGCACCTTGATGAGAGTGGACTTGCCGGCGCCGTTCTGCCCGAGCAGGCAGTGCACCTCGCCGGCACGCACCTCCAACTGCACGCCGTCGAGCGCGCGTACGCCGGGAAAGGTCTTCACCACATCGGTGAGGCGCAGGACCACCTCGCCCGCGACGGTGTCGGCGGGAGCCTCGACCAGCGGCGCCTCGGCGACGGCCTCGGCCGACGCGGTGGCGGGGTCATCCTCGGGCAGAGCCACAGTCTCCTCCTCGCTCACGACGGAATCTCGAACAGCTTCATGCGGCTTCCCCGAAGGCGACGTCGCTCGCGAGCACCGCAGCGCCGGTGACACCGGCACGGCCGCCCAGCTCGGACAGGACGACGGGAAGGTTGCCGGTGGCCAGCGGCAGCGACCGGCGGTAGACCACACTGCGGATCTCGGCGAGCAGGATGTGGCCCAGCTGGGCCAGCCCGCCACCGATCACGATCATGGACGGGTTGGTGAAGCTGACCAGGCCGGCGAGCACTCCGCCGACCCGCCGTCCGCCGTCCCGGATCAACTGGATGCAGGTCACGTCGCCCTCGACGGCGCCCTCGGCGACGTCCAGCGCGGTGACGACACCCCGCAGCGCCAGCCGCTCGGCCAGCGCCGGCGACGTGCCACTGCGGGCGGCGGCTGCGGCGTCCTTGGCCAGCGCGGCACCGCTGAACAGCGCCTCCAGGCAGCCGACGTTGCCGCAAGAGCACATCGGACCGTGCGAGTCGACCTGGATGTGCCCTATGTCGCCGGCACAGCCGTCGGTGCCCCGGTAGACCTCGCCGGTGAGGTAGATGCCGCACCCGATGCCGGTGCCGATCTTCACGAAGAGGAAGTCGTCCACCGAGTGCGCGACCCCACCGTGTCGCTCGCCGATCGCCATGATGTTGACGTCGTTGTCGACCACCGCCGGGCAGCCGTGCTCCCGGCTGAGCAGCTCACGCACCGGGAACCGGTCCCAGCCGGGCATGATCGGTGGTGAGACCGGAACGCCGTCGCGGAAGCTGACCGGGCCTGGTACGCCGATGCCGACCGCGTCCAGTCGCTCGTACGCGCCGTCGACCCGGGCCTTGTGCAGCAGTTCGTTGACCCGTTGCAGGGTCACCTTCGGGCCGTTGCGGATGTCGGCTGCCTCGGCGTAGTGGGCCACCGGTTCGAGGCGGCCGTTGACCACCTCGACGTCCATCGAACTGGCGCCGAGGTCGACGGCGGCGAAGCGCAGCTTCGGGTTCAGCTCGACAAGAGTCGAGCGACGCCCACCTCGGGATGCGGCGAGCCCGGCCTCGGCCACATAACCCAGCGTCACCAGGCGATCCAGCTCGGCCAGCATGCGCGGACGCGGCATCTGGAGCCGGTCGCCCAGCTCGGCCCGGGACACGGCGCCCTCGTCGCGGAGCAGCCGCAACAGGCGCACGTGCAGGGGGTCGACGGTGCGCACCCGGGGCCCCCTCTTCTTTGGCAGCGTTCACATCGACGCAATGCCGATGTGTTGTGTCCGACACAGTAAGAGCGTTCCACGCCGCCTGTCCAGAGCTTCAACCGTTCCGAGACCAACTTTTGTCCGAAAGAACAAAAGCTACTAGTCGATCAAGTAAAGGATCACGGACGGCCCGCGCTCCCTCGCCCGCAGTTCCATCGATGGACACGCAAACGCCCCGCCAGCCGAACCTCGGTGGCGGGGCGTTTGGTGCGGGGACCGTCAGCGGCGGCCGGCTGAGTTGCGCTTCTTGCGGAGCTTGCGGTCGTCGCGCAGCTCGACGTACGGCTCGTCGTCCACAGCGTGGCCGGCCGCGATGGCGCGGCCACGCTCCAGCTCGGCGTCGAACTCCGCCCCCAGCAGGATCGCGATGTTGCTCAGCCAGAGCCAGACCAAGAAGATGATCACCCCGGCGAGCGTCCCGTACGTCTTGTCGTACGAACCGAAGTTGCTCACGTAGAAGGCGAACAGGCCGGAGATCACCAGCCAGATCACCACTGCCAGCACCCCGCCCGGGCTGACCCAGCGGAAGCCGCCGTGTCGCGCGTTCGGCGAGGCCCAGTAGAGGATCGCGAACATCAGGCTGACCAGGATCAGCAGCACCGGCCACTTCGCGACGTCCCACACCGCGACCGCCGTCGAGCCGAGGCCGATCACATCACCCACCGATTCGGCGAGACGGCCGGTGAAGACCACTATCACCGCGCAGACCAGCAGCAGCACGCCGATCACCGCTGTCACACCGGCCCGGATCGGCAGCGTCTTCCAGATCGGCCGACCTTCCGGCACGTCGTAGATGGTGTTGGACGCACGCATGAACGCGCCGATGTAGCCGGACGCGGACCAGAACGCGGCCAACAGACCGATGATCGCCGCGATGCTGGCGAGGCTGGCGTTGCGGTCCGCGGTGCCGATCGCCTCGTTGATGATCTTCTGGATGCTGTCGTTGGGCACCGCCTGGTTGACCGTGTCCTTGACGCCCTCGGTGGCGCTCTCGCCGAGCAGGCCGAGCAGGGAGATCAGCACCAGCATGCCGGGGAAGATGGACAGCACCCCGTAGTAGGTCAGCGCCGCGGCCCAGTCGGTCAGGCTGTCGTCCTGGAATTCGGTGATCGTCCGGCGCATCGCCGCCTTCCAGCCGCTGCCGGGCAGGTCGGTGGGGCTGTCCGGGCCCGCGTCGGGCCCGACCGGCGTGGTGGCGGGATCACGCTCCCGCTCACGCTGGGCGGAAGACTCGTCCGAGGCCATCGCCCCTCCTCCTGGTCGGCGGTGTCACCTCCGGACATGCCCCGTCGACGGGCGCGGATAACCCCTACTTGTAGAGCAACCTCGCCATTCGGCGAGAAGCCACCGTCAGGCCGACCGCCACCATCGCCACGAGATAGAGCACGTCGAGCAGCCAGAACCAACCACCACTGCCCAGCGCGACCCCCCGGATCAGGTGCACCGACCGGTACAGCGGGGTGATCTCGACGAGCCAGTGCAGCACTGTCGGATAGGCCTGCGCCGGCACGAAGGTGCCGGAGAAGAGAAAGAGCGTGAACTGCGCGGAGCCCACCAGGTCAAAATCCTGCCAGCTACGCATGAAGGTGGAGATCGCCATACCGAGCGCCCCGAACGCGAACCCGACCAGCACCGCGGCCGGGAGAGCGGTCAGCGCCCGGCTGACGCTGGTCAACTCCAGCGCGACCATCACGCCGAGGAACGCCGCCGAGTAGGCGCTGCCCCGCAGCATCGCCCAGGCCAATTCGCCGACTGCGATCTCGAACGGCCGTACCGGGGTGGCGATCATCCCGTCGTACAGCTTCATGTACTTCATCTTGCCGAAGAAATTGAATGTGGTCTCCGCGAGCACCCCGGTCATCGCCGAGGCGGCGAGCATCGCCGGGGCCACGAACTCGGCGTACGAGACCAGCCGCCCGTCGGGCAGCGGCAGGTCGCCGACCAGCGCGCCGACGCCCACCCCGATGGAGAGCAGATAGAGCAGCGGCTCCACGAAGCCGGAGAGCAGCAGCAGCCAGTAGACCGACTTCAGCGCCGCGACGTTGCGCCCGGCCACCGACGCCGACCGCCGGGACGCGGCGGAAACGTCGACCAGTCGGGGCAGGATCAGCGTGACCACGACACCCTCTCTGCTTGATCTTCAAACGACGAGTCTGTTGGGGCCAGCTCGGCCGCCGGACCAGCTCGGCTGCCGGACCAGCTCGGCTGCCGGACCAGCTCGGCTAGACGACGAGCTTGCGACGGAACGCGCGCACCGCCAGCAACCAGCCGCCGACCGCCCAGGCGGCCAGGTAGAGCAGGTGCCCGACGATCGACCACTGTGGGGCGACGCCGAGCGTGGCCGCGCGGCACAGGTCCACGGCGTGCCACAACGGCGTCGCGTACGCCAGCCAGCGCAGCGCCTCGGGCAACGACTCGACCGGAAAGAACACCCCGGCGAAGAGCGTCATCGGGATGACCGCGAACCGGAACAGCATCGCCAACCAGTTGTCGCTGGACACCGACGCGGCGTACGCGAAGGTCGGCGCGGCGACGGCCAGCCCGAGCAACGCCACCACCGGCAGGGTGACCACCGCCCACGGCGACCGCAGCGCCCCGAACAGCCCGGTGACCAGCAGGAACGCCGCGATAGTGGTGAGCACCCGGAACAACACGAAGGCCAGGTGCCCCGCCACGATGTCGCCCACCCGCAGCGGTGACGCGCCCTGCGCAAAATAGATCTTGACCCACTGGAAGTTACTGAACACCGGCCAGGTCGAGTCACCGACTGTCACCTGGAGCGCGGTCGAAGCGATCAGCCCGGGGACCAGCCAGTCCAGATAACGAACCCCGTCGACGCCCTGGTCGATGTAGGCCCCGACGCCCACCCCGAACCCGAGGACGGTCAGCACAGGCAGCAGGAACGAGGAGAACACCCCGGCCCGCCAGGTGCGCCGCAGCCCCACCAGGTAGTGCTCGAACACCGCGTACGCCGGCACCCATGGGAACCGCGCCGATCCCGCCACACTCACCCGATCACCCCGCCCACCGCGCCGGCCACCACGACCTGTCTACCCCCGGGGTACGACAGACCGCCGGTCACCCTACGACGACCCCGCCGACGTGTCGTCCGGGTTTCGCCACGTCGGTCTGGGCCCCGCTCGTTGATCGACTCGGTTTTCAGGAAGTCGCGGTGTCAGAGCCGCCCTGATGCCCCGATTTCCTGAAAACCGAGTGGATCTTGAGGGCGTGGCCGCTATCTACCGGCGAACGGCGCCGGAACCGACGAATGCGCGCCACGCGTCAGATGGGAAGACGAGCAGGGGGCCGGTCGGGTCCTTGGAATCACGCACGGCCACCAGCCCAGGCAGGTTGCTGGCAACCTCCACACAGGCACCGCCGCTGCCGTTGCTGCGAGTGCTCTTGCGCCACCGGGCGCCGGTCAGCTCCATGTCTCCGCCACTTCCGCGATCAGGTCGAGGGACTGCTGCTGCGATAGTGCCTCACCGCGGATCGACTCCCACACCTCGACCATCTGACGGACGTACTCGGCGCGGTCGATCACCTGCCCGTGGCGCTGCCCGTCCAGGAAGACCACATCTTCGCCGCTCGCTGCGGTGGCGATCACGAAGGGACCATCGAGCCCAGCGTACGCACCTGCCGACAGCGGCACGACCTGGATTCGGACCCGCGGCAGGGCCGAGCCGAGCTTCACCATGTGCCGCAACTGCTCGCGCATCACCTCCGGCCCGCCGACGTGGCGACGCAGCGCGTACTCGTCGACGACCACGCTGAGCAGCGGCGGCCGGTCCCGGGTGAGCACGCTCTGCCGATCGAGCCGGGCGGTCACCTGCTGCTCGACCTCTTCCGCCGCGAAGAGCCCCGCACCGGCCAGGATGGCGCGGGCGTACCCCTCGGTCTGCACCAGACCCGGCACGTAGAGCGGCTCATACCACCGCAGCGCGGTGGTCTCCTGCTCGATGCCGGCCCAGTCGCGGAACCACGGCACCACGGCCTCCCGGCTGATCCGCCGCTGGATGCGTTCGAACCGACCGTCGACCCCGAACACGGCGTCACATCGGCGGGCGAAGTCCAGACTTGGCCGGCGCTCGGATGTCTCCACCTTGGCGACCAGCGCCCCGGAATAGCTCAACGCCTCGGCCAGCGCCGCCTGCGACATCCCGTTGGCGGCCCGGGCCAGTCGCAGCTCCTCGGCGAAGTGCTCCAGCATGGACGAACCTTCCACGGACAACCCCCGTACATTCCCGTACCGTGCCGGGCCGATCGCCGTACGCGCTGGTCGTCGGCGTGCGGAACCTCCCACCGTAGTCGGATCCTCACCAGACTGTCACGCAGCGGGACCGCTCACGGGATCCAGACGGCGGGCGGAACCAGGCCGGGAGCGCCCCGTGACCCCCGATCCGGGGCGCTCCCACCCACCCGATGGAGGTTCACTCGTGCGACTGACCTGGTCGGCTCATCACGGCGGCGGGCACTGATGCCGCGGTACCGCCCGCACGTGGCGGCACGCCCGTCCTGGCGCTGCCGGGTCTGCGGCGCGGCGTGGCCCTGCTCGCCGGCCCGGCTGGCGCTGCTCGGCGAGTACCGCGAGGACCGGATCGGCCTGCTCATCTACCTCGCCGCGTTGCTCTACGAGGCGGCCGGGGATCTCGCCGGACAGGCCGGTCAGGACCGGCTGACCGATCGATTCATCACCTGGGCCAGAGCCCGTTGAGCGTGATCGTTGGCAGATCAAAGTGCTCGACACGCGGGAACGGTTGTTGCTGAGCTGCCAACGATCGGACCCGCGAACCATCAACGATCGGGCCTGTGGTCTGCGCGCGGTCAGGCCGGTCGGTACGCGCGGACCAGCGCCTGCACGGCGTAACCGAGCAGCAGCAGTCCCGCGCCGACGCCGACCACCAGACCGGCGGAGACCGCCGAGGCGAGGCCGGTGACGAGACCCGCCACCGCCACCAGGCACAGCGCGGCACCGAGCGGGCGAAGCAGCGGGTCCCGCAGGAGCGGGGCGAGCGGGAAGAAGTGCAGACCGACCACCAGGCAGACCAGCACGGGAACGTACTCGGACCAGTTGGCCGCTACCAGCACCGCGGCACCCAGCCCGGCGGCGGCGAACTCGGCCCCGACGATGAGCAGGTACGGGCGGTCGGCGGCCCGGTCCCGGGGGCTGCCGGCCCGCCGCAGTCGGGAGGACAGCACACCGCCCAGCGCGGCGGTGAGCAGCGCGACGATGCTGCCCACCACGAGCAGGGCACGCAGCGGCTGCTCCACCGCCGGGACACTGAACCAGACCATCGCGAAGATGCCCAGGTAGACGGCGGTCAGCCCGGCCTGACGTCGGTTGGCGGCCACCAGATCAGACATGAAACTCCCCCGTGTTACGACAGATCGGCGGTCACCCTACGACGTTCCCGTCGACTTGTCGCCCGCGTTCCACCCAGTCGTCAGGGCCCGGCCCACGGCCTGGCGCTCTCGGGTTCCAGCTCCCTGATCGACTCGGGTTTCAGGAAATCGGGCTGCCCGCTCCGCCGTATCACCCCGACTTTCAGGAAGCCGAGTCGATCAAGCGGGGGCCGGGGCGACACGAAGCCGAGTCGATCAAGCGGGGCCGGGGCGATACGCCGAAGATGTCGCGGGCTGAGCCGTCAACGGTCCTCGTGGCCCGTCAGTCGACCAGGGTGCGGCCGGTCAGGTGCAGGAAGACATCCTCCAGGCCGCTGCGCCGGACCAGCACGTTCGCCGGCTGGAGGCCCAGCGCGGTGACCTCGGCGACCGCCGCGTCGCCGTCGGGCACGTAGAGCAGGACCCGGTCGGGCAACACCTCGACCCGCTCCCCCAGCCCGTCGAGCTTGCCGGCGAACGGTTCCTGCGACTCGGCGGCGAAGCGCAGCTCGACCACCTCACGGGTCGAGTGCTGCTCGATCAGCGCCCGGGGCGAGCCCTCCGCGACGATCCGGCCGCCGTCCATCACCACCAGGCGGTCACAGAGCTGCTCGGCCTCGTCCATGTAGTGCGTGGTGAGCACCAGCGTGACGCCCTGCTGCTTGAGCCGGAACAGCCGCTCCCACACCAGGTGCCGGGCCTGCGGGTCGAGCCCGGTGGTCGGCTCGTCGAGCAGCACGATCTCCGGATCGTTCACCAGCGCGCGGGCGATGGTCAGCCGACGCTTCATCCCACCGGACAGCGGCTCGACCTTGCTGTCGGCCCGTTCGGTGAGCTGGACGAAGTCGAGCAGCTCGGCGGCGCGCTCCCGGGCCGCCCGCCGGGAGATGCCGAAGTAGCGGGCGTAGACAGTGAGATTTTCCCGGACGGTCAGCTCCGGATCGAGATTGTCCAGCTGGGGGCACACCCCGAGCCGCGCCCGGATCGCCGGCCCGTCAGCCACCGGATCCATGTCGAGGATGCGCAACTCACCCCCGCTGGGTGGGGAGATGCAGCCGACCATCCGCATGGTGGACGACTTGCCCGCGCCGTTGGGCCCGAGGAAGCCGAACGCCTCACCCGGCAGCACCTCGACGTCGATGCCGTCCACGGCGGTGAAATCGCCGAACCGCTTCACCAGCCCGCGAGCCTGAATCAGTGGTCGCTCCGAAGTCACCGCCCGACCCTAACCGCCGGGTCCGACACCCCTCCACGCAAATATTCGCCGGCGACCGGCCGGCCGTCGACATGCCGATACCGCCGACGGCGAAACACCGATCAATGCCCCACCGGTCAGCTGATCGACGTGTATCGTCCTCTCGTGTCGCCCATCAGCTCCCCCGATGGTTCGCCGTCACCTGCGCGACCAGCCAACTCTCCCGTTGATGGGCCCGCAGCGACGCCCGACGGCGGGCCACCCCGACCAAGGTCGGGAGCCGACCCGGCAGAGCCCGACAGCGCCCACCCGCCCAACCCCACCACCCTCGCAACCGAGCCCGACCCGAGCGAGCCCGGCACCACGACCGAGCCTGGCACCACAAGCGAGCCCGGCACCACAAGCGAGCCTGGCACCACAAGCGAGCCTGGTGCCGCCGAGCGGGCGACTCGGGACCTGGCCGCCCAGTTCGAGGACGAGAAACCGGGACGGGTGCTCTCCGGGCCGGCGGGCCTGCTCCTCACCGCGGCGGCGCTGGCGGTCGGCGCTCTCGCCCTGTGGCAGGTGTTCCGCCCTCTGTCGCAGGGCAGCAAGTATTACCTGATCATCTTCCTGGCCGGCGTACTCCCGCTGGTCTTCCTCGCCTACCCGGCCGACCTGCGGCTGCCGGCCCGCCTACGCTTCTGGCGACGAGGCACCAGTCGCGCCGGGGCCACCGACAGCGACAGGGGCACTCCGGCACTCGTGTCGTCGGGGCCCACAGTGACCGACTGGGCTCTGGTCGTCCTGGCGGTCGCCGCCTGTCTCTACCCCGTCCTGCCGATCCGGATCGGCAGCGGTGGCGGCGGCTACAACGCGTTCCTCGACCGGCAGGGTCTGCTGACGCCGACGGATCTGGTGTTCGGCACCATCCTGCTGCTTCTGCTGCTGGAAGCGTGTCGACGTGCCACCGGTTGGATCCTGCCGGCGGTCTGCCTGCTGTTCCTCGGCTACGGCTACTACGGCGGGTTGTTGCCGCAGTCCTGGCCGGTCGCGCACGCCGGGCTCGACTTCAGTCAACTGGTCGACGCGTTCTACAACTCCGACAGCGGCTTCTACGGCACGCCACTCGACGTGGCCGCCTCGTACATCGTGCTGTTCACCATCTACGGCGCGGTGCTGGAGTTGTCCGGGGCCGGGCGGTTCTTCGTCGAGTTGTCGGCGGCGGCGTTCCGTCGCTCGCGTACCGCCGCCGGCCGGACGGCGGTGGCCTCGGGTTTCCTGCTCGGCACCGTCTCCGGTTCCGGGGCGGCGACGACGGTGAGCATCGGCGCGGTCACCTGGCCGCTGCTGCGCCGCGCCGGTTACCCGCCGGAGCGGGCCGGCGGCATGCTGGCCGCGGCCGGGGTGGGCGCCATCCTGTCCCCGCCCACACTGGGCGCGGCGGCGTTCATCATCGCCGAGTACCTGGGAGTCTCGTACCTTCAGGTGCTGGGCTGGGCGACGGTGCCGACGGTGCTCTACTACCTCGGCATCCTGCTCGCCGTGGAGATCGACGCGCGCCGGTCCGGCGTACGCCCCGTGGTGATCGACGTCGGCTCGCCCTGGCGGCTGCTGGCCCGGTTCGGGTACCACTTCGCCTCACTGATCGCCATCATCGTCCTCCTCGCGGTCGGCGTGTCCGCGACGAGGGCTGTCGTCTACGCCATCGTGCTCACCGTCGCGTTGTCCTTCCTGGCCCCCAGGAACGAGGACCGCGCGCACCGACTCACCCCGGGCCGGCTGGTGACAGCGCTCGTCACCGGCGTACGCGGCGTCCTCGCCGTCACGGCGGTCTGCGCCGCCGCCGGCATCATCACGGCGACCACGACGAAGACCGGCCTCGGACCGCAGGCGGCGGCGCTGCTGATCGGTGGGGCGCAGGCGGCCACGTCGGACCCGACGCTGGTGCTGGTGCTCACCGCGCTGCTCGCCGCCGTCGCGCTCAGCCTGCTGGGCCTGGCCGTGCCGGTCACCGCGTCGTTCGTGATCGGTTGGGTGATCGTCGGTCCGGCCCTGCTCGACCTGGGCGTCACCGCGCCGGCGGCGGCGATGTTCGTCTTCTACTTCGCGGTGCTGTCCGAGGTGTCCCCACCGACCGCGCTCGCCGCGGTGGCCGCCGCCGCTGTCACCGGCGGCCGGCTGGTGCCGACCATGTGGCAGACCCTGCGGTACGCGCTGCCGGCGTACCTGACTCCGATCGCGTTCGTCATCACGCCGGCCGGGCTCGGTCTGCTCGGCATCGGTGGCGTCCAGCGGATCGCCTTCGCCGCCGGAGTCACAGCGTTCAGCGTGGCGGTGCTCGCCGTCGCCGCCGGTGGCTGGCTGCCCGGCGTGGGCCCGGCCGGCGCCCCGGAACGGGTGCTGGGCGCCCTCGCCGGTGTCACATTGCTCTGGCTCGAACCAGTGCCGGTCACTGTCGGCGCGGCACTGGCCGTCGTCGCGGCGGCGGGCGTGTTCATCCGACGCGGCGCCGCCGGCCGGTCATCGTCCAATCCTGTGGAGGAACAACTGTGAGACGAATCGACGTACGGCTCTCGGCGGGCCTGAGCGTGCTCGCCCTCGTCACTGTCGGTGCCGCGGGTTGCGGAGGTCAGCAGGGCGGCGCGGCGACTGACGACGCGGCCAGTGCTGTGACGTGCGAGGTGACCCGGGAGACCCGCGTCGGCATCGCCACCGGCAACGCGACAGGTGTCTACTACGTGGTCGGCAACGCCCTGGCCGGGCAGTTGTCCGGGGCGACCGGCGGCAAGCTCACCGGCACCGCCGCCGAGACCGGCGCGTCGGTGCAGAACGTCGAACAACTGGTCGGTGGCCAGTACGACGTGGCGTTCTCGCTGTTCGACACGGCTGTCAACGCGGTGGAGGGCAAGGGCAGCTTCACCGCGCCACAGCCGGTGGAGGCGCTGACCCGCATCTACGACAACTACACCCAGGTGGTGGTCCGCAACGACTCCGGGATCACCTCGGTGGCCGACATGCGGGGCAAGCGGATCTCCACCGGTTCACCGAAGTCCGGCACTGAGGTGATCGCCAACCGGCTGTTGGAGGCCGCCGGCCTCGACCCGGCCAAGGACATCCGGGCGCAGCGACTCGACCTGACCAAGACTGTCGAGGGGATCAAGGACGGCAGCGTCGACGGCTTCTTCTGGTCCGGTGGTCTGCCCACCGGTGGCCTCACCGACCTGTTCACCACTGCCGGCGACACTGTGAAGTTCGTCGACGTCTCACCGTTGCTGCCGAAGATGACGGCGTTGAGCCCCGGCTATCAGGAAGGCACGATCGGACGGGACGCGTACCGGACGGCGACCGACACCCCGACCATCGTCGTACCCAACGTCCTGTTGGTGCGCAAGGACCTGGACGCCAACGTCGCCTGCGCGATCACCCGCACAGTGTTCGAGAAGCGCGACGCCCTGGCCCAGGCCAACCCGGCGGCGAAGGGCATCTCGCTGGAAAAGGCCCGCAGGACCCTGCCGGTGCCGCTGCACCGCGGCGCGGAGAAGGCGCTGAACGACCTGGGGGCGAAATGACCCGCCGGTCAGACGTCGGCCGGCGCGGTGGCGGCGCGGGCCACACCGACCAGCCGGTCGGTCTCGGCGAGCACTGCCTCGTCGTCAGCCGGAGTGCCGGGGTCGAGTCGGACCGTCCAGGTCAGACCGTCGACCCCGGCCACGCGCCGGGCCGCGACCCGCGCCGCGCCGCCGGGCACCGGCTGGTGCTCGGTGTACGCGACCGAACGGGTCACCCGGGCCCGCACCTGGTGCGGCAACTCCCCCGGGTCGAGCAGCAGGTACGTCTCAGCCGGACCGTCGGCGACCACCTTGTAGCCGTCCCGCTCGACGAGTGGCTCGGCGGGGGTGACCGTCAGCTCCCGGCCGGACCAGACCGCCTTGAGGATGCTGTGCCACCCGAACCGGTGCCCCCGACCGGGCAACCACAACCCGAGGTTGGTGGCGACCACAACCCCGTCGCCCTCGCCGTTGCCGGCGGCGGCCCAGGCCAACACCCGCTCGTCGGCGGCCAGCGGCGGCCGGTCGGCCGGCGGCAGCTTCGGCTTGCGGCTGAACAGTCCCATCTAGAGGCCTCCCGCAGCCTGCTCGCGCAACGCCCGGGCGTGCTGCTCCAGGGACAGCAGCTCACCGAAGGCGGCGAAGTACTCGTCCTTGTTGTTGACCGGGTTGATCCGCTGGATGCGTGACTTGAGGTCCCGGACCCGGGAGGTCACCGACCCGAACTGCACCCGGGCCATGGTGATCGACACGTAGCGCGGGTCCGGTTCGCCGTCGATCCGCAGTGGTTCGACGGCCAACTCACCGACGAGCGCCGCGGCCGCCAGGTCGTCGCAGGCGTCGCGGACCGACTCGATCCAGACCGCGCCGCCGGTCGCCGACGCGGCGCCGCCGGCCGCCGCGATGGCAGTACGCACCGCGACGTGCACCGGGTGGCGGTATTCGGTGGCCTCGACCGCGTCGAACATCGGCCCGGCCAGAACCGGTTGCTGGAGGGCGAGTTTGAGCGCCTCCCGTTCGACCATCGACTGCGGGCTGTCCACCGCCGGCTCGGGGCGGGCCGAGGTTGGCCGGGCCGCGGGGGTGGCCTCGCGGGTGTTGGACGGCGCGGCGTTGCCGGCGGCGAGCACCGCCCGCTGCACCGGCTCGATCTCCATGCCGAGGTCCATGGCGAGCTTGCGGACGTACTCCGGGCGCTTCTCCCGGTCCTTCAGGCGCGCGACCAGCGGCGCGGCGTGGCGCATCGCCTCGACCCGGCCGTCGACGGTGTCCAGGTCGAAGCGGCTGATCACGTGTCGCAGCGCGAAGTCGACGAGCGGCTCGCGGCGGGCGACCAGGTCACGCACCGCCAGGTCGCCCTTGGCCAGCCGCAGGTCGCACGGGTCCATGTTGTCCGGGCTGACCGCTATGAACGTGCGCCCGACGAAGCGCTGGTCGTCTTCGAAGGCGCGCAGCGCGGCCTTCTGACCGGCGGCGTCGCCGTCGAAGGTGAAGATGATCTCGCCGGCCACCTCGTCGCTGTCGAACAGGAGCCGACGCAGGACGGAGATGTGGTCCGCGGCGAAGGCGGTGCCACAGGTCGCCACCGCCGTGGTCACCCCGGCCAGGTGACAGGCCATCACGTCGGTGTAACCCTCGACGATCACCGCCCGACCCTGCTTGGCGATCTCCCGCTTGGCCTGGTCGATGCCGTAGAGCACGTGCGACTTCTTGTAGATCGGCGTCTCGGGGGTGTTCAGGTACTTCGGGCCGTCGTCGTCGTCGAAGAGCTTGCGCGCGCCGAAGCCGATCACGTCGCCGGCGAGGTCGCGGATCGGCCAGAGCAGCCGACGACGGAACCGGTCGATCAGGGTGCCGGAACGGGATTCCCGGGACAGCCCGGCGGTGACCAGCTCCTGGTGGGTGAAGCCCTGCTGGCGCAGGTGCTTGGTGAGCGGGTCCCAACCCTCGGGCGCGAAGCCACAGCCGTAGCGCTCGGCGGCGGCCCTGTCGAAGCCCCGTCGCGCCAGGAACTCCCGTGCCGGCCGGGCGCCGGCGGTGCTCAGTTGCGCGCTGTAGAACTGCACGGCGGCGGCGTGCGCGGCGACCAGGCGCTGCCGCTGGCCCTGCTGCGGGCGGGGACGCGGGGTGCCCTTGTCGTCCTCGATGTAGCGCAGTTGGATGCCGGCGCGGCCGGCGAGCCGCTCGACGGACTCCACGAAGCTGAGGTGGTCGGCGTCCATCAGGAACTTGATCGCGTCGCCGCCGGCCCCGCAGCCGAAGCAGTACCAGACGTTGCGGGCCGGGGACACGTTGAACGACGGGCTCTTCTCGTCGTGGAACGGGCACAGACCCTTGAGGTTGCCGCCGCCGGCGGACTTCAGGGTGACCGTCTCGGAGATCACATCCCCGATCGAGGTGCGTTCCCGGACCAGTGCGATGTCCTCGTCCCGGATCCGCCCAGCCATGCGCCACCCCCTCGCCGTACATCCTGCCCTGCCGGACCGACGACACGCCGGCCGGGGGACACCGGTGTGGCGGCGACCGCTGCCGGCTCGGCGGTTCCGGCACGCAGGCCAGGTCCGCACGGGGACCATGACCAGATGCGCCGGGTACGGAGCCAAGCCCCCCGCCTGCCGAGATGGCTGGCCGATCGGATGGGGCTACCCGGGCAGACCCCGCAGACGGACGAGGCCGGCCACCGGCACGCCACCTGGCTGGAGCTTTTCCTCGACCTCATCTTCGTGTACGCGCTGGCAGCGGTGGTGGCCCGGCTGGGCAACGAACCGTCGCCGTCGCCGAAGGCCGTGCTGGCCGTGATCGGGCTCTTCGTGGTGATCCAGTGGGCCTGGATGGGGCAGGTCTACTACGACACCCGGTTCGATCCGGACGACGCGCTGCACCGGGTGCTGGTGCTTGTCGCGTTGGTCGGCGCGGGCGCGATGACCCTCGGGGTCGACGAGGTGCCGGAGAGCGTGCTGCTGCCCATCGGGTACCTGATCGTGCGGGGCGTGCTGCTCCTGCTGTACCTGCGCGCCCGCCCCACCAGCCCGATGGCCCGGATGGTCACGACGATCTATCTGATCGGCTTCGGGTCGGGCTGGCTGATCTGGCTGGTGTCGCTGATCGTGCCAACCGAGCTGCGGCCCGTCCTCTGGATCGTCGCGATGGTGATCGAGCTGGCCACGCCCTGGGTCGGGGTGCGCTGGCTCAACCGCTGGCCGGTGGACAACAGGCACCTGCCGGAACGGATCGGCCAGTTCACCATCATCGTGCTGGGTAGCGCGCTGGCCAGCCTGCTCTTCGCCGTGCCGGACCATCCTCCGCCACACATGATCCTCACCGCCGCGTTGGCCTTCCTCATCCCGGCGGCCGTCTGGTGGGTCTACACCACATTCGTCACCACCCGCCTCCTTCAGCGACGGCTACGTGGCGGGCAGGCGTACAGCTACCTGCACATTCCGCTCGGCGGTGCGCTCCTGCTGCTCGGTTGGGCGCTCGGGCAGGTGGTCCGACTGGTCGACGACAACGCCAACCGGCTGCCGCTGGAGCTGCGGCTGCTGCTGGGCGCCTCGATGGTGATCTGGACGGTCTGCGGGCTCGCCCTGTACTGGTTGTGGACCCGACCGAGCGGTGCCCGGTTGGCGATCGCCGCCTACGGGGTGGTCTCGGTCAGCCTGATCACCACGACGGTGCACCAGCCGAGGCTGATGCTGACGCTGCTCTCGCTGGCGGTGGTCGGCTACGCCGTCCTGCTCAGCCGACGCCTTGCCCGGGCCGGTCAGGAGATGACCACCCCAGAGGGATGACCGGCGCTCAGGCAGCCGCGGCCGGCGCCGGAATGGCTGTCTCCTCGGCCGCCACCTGCTGGTTCCAGTCGGCCTTGGTGGAGCGCCAGCCCTCGTCGTCCATGCCGCGCCGCCAGTAGCCGGAGATGGAGAGCCGGTCCAGCGGTACGCCCCGCTCGCCGCGCAGCAACCGGCGCAACTCCCGGACGAAGGCGGCCTCGCCGTGCACGAACGCGTGCACCTGGCCGGCCGGGAACTCCAGTGCCCGAACCGCCTCGACCAGCGCCTCGCCCACCGGGCGTTCGCCACGATGCAGCCAGGTCAGCTCGACCGCCCCGGGGCTGAGCAGCTTCTGCTCCTCCGCCGGGTCGGCGACCTCCACGAAGACGTGGGCCGGGGCGCCCAGCGGGAGGCGCTCCAGCGCGGCGGCGATCGCCGGCAGGGCGCTCTCGTCACCGACCAGCAGGTGCCAGTCCGCCTCCAAACTCGGGGCGTACGCGCCGCCGGGGCCGACGAAGTGCACCGGATCGCCGGGACGCAGCGCGGCGGCCCACGGGCCGGCCAACCCCTCGTCGCCGTGGTGCACCACGTCGACGGTCAGCTCCCCGGACAGCGGATCCCAGCGCCGCACCGTGTACGCGCGCAGCCGGGGCCACTGCTCCCGGGGCAGGTCCCGGCGGATCGCGGCGAGGTCCAGCGGCTGCGGGTACGCGACGCCCTGCTGCGGGAACACCACCTTGATGTAGTGGTCGGTGAACTCGCCCACCGGTAGGCCGACCAGTTCGTCCCCACCGAGGACGAGCCGGATCAGGTGCGGGGTGGGCCGCTCGGTGCGCAGCACCTGGGCCGAGGTGACGTTCCTGGAGCGTTCCGTCATGTCAGTTAGGCTAGCCTAAGCTGGCTCGTGCGCGGTCGGGGGTGTCCCCTTGCCGACCAGGCGGGTGTGCCAGGTCACCGCCGCCGGGTCAGTGAGCGAGGCGACCTGGTCGATCACCACCCGCAGTCTGGCCCGGTCGTCCGGGGCGGCCCGCCACAACGGGGCGAAGATCGGATCGAGCCCTTCCGGGGCACACCGGACCAGCGCGGCGACCAACTCCGCCAGCATCGTCCGCTGCCGCTCGTAGCGGCCCCGGAAGCCACTGCGACGCATCACGTACCGCAGCGCGATGCCCTTGAGCAGCGCACACTGCGCGCGTACCAGCCGGGGCACCACCAGATCGGCGGCGTAGCGGCGGTGCGGGCCCGGACCGAAGCGTTCCTCCGTCGCCGCCACCGCCGCGGACACGAACAGCCCGGTCACCCCGCTGGTGGTGGCCTTCAACGCGACCTGCGCGCGATGGCTGCCGTCGTACCCGGTGAACGGGGCGAGCAGCGGACCGGCCAGTAGGTCGACGAGCACCTCGGCCAGGTCCGCCGCGGACTCCCCGGAGTAGGCGGCGGCCACGTCGGCGCAGAGCGCGGCCCGCTCGTCGGCGTCGGTGAGCAGTCTGTGCAACGTGACGTAACCACCGTGGATGCCGTCCTCCACGTCGTGCACCGAGTACGCGACGTCGTCGGCCCAGTCCATCACCTGGGCCTCCAGGCAGCGCCGGTCGCCGGGCGCGCCAACCCGGATCCAGTCGAAGACAGCGGCGTCGTCGGCGTACACCCCGAACTTGCGCTCCCCCGGCCGGCGCGGCCAGGGGTACTTGCCGATCGCGTCGAGCGACGCCCGGGTCAGGTTCAACCCGGCGGACGAGCCGTCCGGGGTGAGCACCTTCGCCTCCAGGCGGGTCAACACCCGCAGGGTCTGCGCGTTGCCCTCGAAACCACCGCACGGCGTGGCGAGCAGGTCCAGCGCAGCCTCGCCGTTGTGCCCGAACGGCGGGTGCCCGAGGTCGTGCGCGAGCCCCGCCACGTCCACCACGTCCGGGTCACAGCCCAGCCGGGCACCCATCTCCCGGGCGATCTGGGCCACCTCCAACGAGTGCGTCAGCCGCGTACGCAGGAAGTCATCGGTGCCGGCGGTGTGCACCTGGGTCTTGGTGGCCAGCCGGCGAAACGCCGCCGAGTGCAGCACCCGGGCCCGGTCGCGCTCGTACGGCGACCGGCGATGCCCGGTGTCCTTCGGGGGCTCCTCGACCAACCGCGATTCCGCCGCCCCCGGCTCAGTTCTCACGCAGCCGCCGTTGTCCGCGACTGCGGGGCTCGCAACACCGGCTCACTCCTCGCGTTCACGCAGTACGCAGAACTCGTTGCCCTCGGGGTCGGCCAGCACCGTCCACTCGACGTCGCCCTGACCGATGTCGACGTGCCGGGCGCCCATGTCGACCAGACGCTCGACCTCGGCTTCCTGGTTGGCGGGGCGCAGGTCGAGGTGCAGCCGGTTCTTGCGCTCCTTGCCCTCGGCCACCGGGCCGAAGAACAGGGCGGGCAACTGGTCTGGGGACTGGCGGATCTCCACCCCGCTCGGAGTCTCGGTGACCACCTGATAGCCGAGCGCCTCGGCCCACCAACGGGCCAGTCGGGCCGGATCGCGGGCGTCGACAGTCAGGCTCTCCCAGACACTGGTCATGCAGTCACCTCTTCCCGTTCGACGCGGCGCCCAATCGGCCGTGTGCGAGCGGACCAAGATTACGCCCGCCACCACTGCTCGACCCGCCCACGACGCATCGACGAAGGGCACACAACCACCGATTGGCCCGCAGTTGCCAACCGATTGCCGAGGGTTACGGGCTCGCGGCCGGAAGTCGCCACCGGTAGCGTTCCCAGCGCGGAACGTGACCAGCCGACTGACACGCAGAGCCCGACGGTGAGGGGTAACGCTCGTGGACGCAGACACGGTGATGGGAACGGAGCTACGCGGGCTGCGCCAGCGCCGACCCGACATCGCCGGCACGGTGCTCGCCGGCACCGACGGCCTGCTCATCTCCAGCGACCTGCCCAGCACCGACGCCACCCATCTCGCCGCGCTCGCCGCCGCGAGTTTCGGGCTCGGTCACCGGGTGGCCGACACCGTCCGGCAGGGCGAGTTCCGGGAATCGGTGGTGTGCACCACCGCCGGCTGCGTGGTCACCTACCCGGCCGGGCGCAGCGCCCTGCTGACCCTCGTCACAGTCTCGGCGGCGGGCGACCTGGAGGCGCTGCACGAGGAGGCGCGGGCGGTGGCCCGTCGGGCGGGGTCGTTCCTGGACGTTCGCGGCGCAGGCATCGGCGCGACCTCCGTACCGGACGCGCACGCCCCGCTGGCCACGCGTACCCCGATGGCGACCCTGCCGGCGCAGTTGCGCCGCTCGTCCCGACCCACCTGGCGTCGTCCGCCGATCTGAGCGTCGGCGGCGGCCGGGTGACCAGGCCGCCGCCGACGTGCGTCAGCGGCTGTCCGACCCGCCGGTCTCCACTACCGCCCGACCGGCCTCCAGCCGGGCCACCGGCACCCGGAACGGCGAACAGGACACGTAGTCCAGGCCGACCTCGTGGAAGAAGTGCACCGAGTCCGGGTCGCCACCGTGCTCACCGCAGACACCGAGCTTCAGACCGGGCCGGGCGGCCCGACCCTCCTCGGCGGCGATCCGCACCAGCCGACCGACGCCGTCGCGGTCGATCGACTCGAACGGCGAGATGCCGAAGATGCCCAACTCCAGGTAGCGCCAGAAGAACGCGCCCTCGACGTCGTCGCGGGAGAAGCCCCAGCCCATCTGCGTCAGGTCGTTGGTGCCGAACGAGAAGAACTCGGCGGCCTCGGCGATCTGCCCGGCGGTCAGCGCCGCCCGGGGCACCTCGATCATGGTGCCGATCAGGACCTCGACGCCGCTGTCCCCGACCACCTCGGCAATGATCTTCTCGGCCTCGGCGCGAACCGTCTCCAGCTCCTGCACCGCGCCGACCAGCGGCACCATGATCTCCGGTTTGGCCACGCCCCCGTTGCGGGCGCAACTGACCGCCGCCTCGGCGATGGCGCGGACCTGCATCGCGAACAGGCCGGGGATGACCAGCCCGAGGCGTACACCCCGCAGCCCGAGCATCGGGTTCTCCTCGTGCATCCGCCGGACGGCGGCGAGCAGCGCCTCCTCCTTGGCCACGTCCTCGCCGCGTTCCTGCGCGACAGCCACGTTGACGGCGAGCTGCTCCAGCGGCGGCAGGAACTCGTGCAATGGTGGATCGATGAGCCGGACGGTGACCGGCAGGCCGTCCATCTCGCGGAAGATCTCCTCGAAGTCGGCCCGCTGCAACGGCAGCAGCGCCGCCAGCGCCGCCTCCCGCTCGCCCGGGGCCCGGGCCAGGATCAGCCGCTCGACCAGCTCCCGGCGGTCACCGAGGAACATGTGCTCGGTGCGGCACAGCCCGATGCCCTCGGCGCCGAAGCGCCGGGCCCGGGCCGCGTCCGCGCCGGTGTCGGCGTTCGTGCGGACCGCCAGCCGCCGCTTCCCGTCGGCGTGCGTCATGATCCGGTGTACGGCCCGGACCAGCGCGTTGTCGATGTGCTCGGGGTCGAGGCTGCCCTCGAAGTACTGCACGACCTCGGAGGGCATGACCGGCACCTCGCCGAGGTAGACCTTGCCGGTGGTGCCGTCGATGGACACCACATCGCCCTCGGTGACGGTCTGCCCGGCCACCGTGAACCGCTTCGCCGGCACGTTCACCTCGATCTCGTCGGCACCGGAGACACAGGTCTTGCCCATGCCCCGGGCCACCACAGCGGCGTGGCTGGTCTTGCCGCCGCGCGAGGTGAGGATGCCCTTCGCGGCGATCATGCCGTTCAGGTCGTCCGGGTTGGTCTCCCGGCGCACCAGGATCACCGACTCGCCCTCGGCGGCCAGCTCGACGGCTCGGGCGGAGGTGAAGACCACTTTGCCGGACGCCGCGCCAGGCGATGCGCCGATGCCCTTGGCGACCGGTTGGAACTCGTGGTCGAGCTGGAAGCGCGGGAACATCAGCTGGGCCAGTTGCGCGCCGTTGACCCGGTGCAGCGCCTCGTTTAGGTCGATCAGACCCTCGTCGACGAGTTGCCCGGCGATGACGAACGCCGCGGCGGCGGTGCGCTTGCCGACCCGGGTCTGCAACATCCACAGCTTGCCGCGTTCGATGGTGAACTCGATGTCGCAGAGGTCCTTGTAGTGCTCCTCCAGCCGGGCCATGATGCCGAGCAGCTCGTCGTAGGAGGCCTTGTCGAGCTGCTCCAACTCCTGCAACGGCACTGTGTTGCGGATGCCGGCGACCACGTCCTCGCCCTGGGCGTTGGCAAGGTAGTCGCCGTAGATGCCCTGCGCGCCGCTGGCCGGGTCACGGGTGAACGCGACCCCGGTGCCGGAATCCGGGCCGAGGTTGCCGAAGACCATTGTCACCACGTTGACAGCGGTGCCCAGGTCGGCCGGGATGCGCTCCTGGCGGCGGTAGAGCACAGCGCGCTCGGCGTTCCACGACTCGAAGACCGCCCGGATGGCCAGGTCGAGCTGTTCGCGTGGCTGCTGCGGGAACTCCCGACCAGTGTGCTTCAAGAAGATCTTCTTGTACGCGTCGACCAGCCCACGCAGGTCGTCGGCGTCCAGATCCAGGTCGTTGTGGGTGCCCTTGGCGTGCTTGGCGTCGTCGAGCGCGTGCTCGAACTCCTCGCCCGGCACCTCGCAGACGGTCTTGCCGAACATCTGGATGAGTCGCCGGTAGGAGTCCCAGGCGAACCTGTCGTTCTGACCGGCCTGGGCGGAGAGCCCGACCACGCTCTGGTCGTTGAGACCGACGTTGAGGACGGTCTCCATCATGCCGGGCATGGAGAACTTGGCACCGGAGCGGACCGAGACCAGCAGCGGGTCCTGCGGGTCACCGAGGCGCTTGCCCATCGCGCGCTCCAGCGATTCCAGGTGCGCCTCGATCTGTCCGGCGAGCCCGTCCGGCTCCCGCCCCGTCGCGAGGTACGCCTGACACGCCTCGGTGGTGATGGTGAAGCCGGGCGGAACGGGCAGGCCCAGGTTGGTCATCTCGGCGAGGTTTGCCCCCTTGCCGCCGAGCAGTTCCTTGAGCTCCTTGTTGCCTTCGGAGAAGTCGTAGACGTACTTGTGATCGACGGTCTCTTGCGCTGCCACCAGAGCCTCCACAACACACGCGCCGGATTGACACTTAACGAAGGTTCAGTTTTCTTCTTCCCCGGGACGGACCACCGGTAATCCCGGGGTCAACGTCGATCGGTGGGCGAAGGTTAAGCGAACATCGAGTGACCTGGGACCGTTCGGTGACAATTGGCACAGCCATCACGACTATCCGTGTTCGTACCGGTTTTTGGGAACGCTTCCATGCGCACCATCACGCATCCCGGCCGAGCGTCGTACGCTTGACGACACGCCAGCCGGTGAACCTCACTTTTGCCATAACCGACGCGAATACACCCCCGGAGTCGCCGCCGTGTCGACCATCCCCTCCCCCGGCCCCACCGCCGTCCCCGTGCCGCTGTCGGCGGGGGAACCCGACGCGGCCATGCTGGCCCGCACCGCCGAGCAGACCGCTGGCACGTTGCTCGCCCCGGCGGCTCCGCACCGGCTGGCCGATGTCGTTCCCGCCCCAGGGCAGGTCCAGCCGGACCCGACCGCCGACTGGGTGCTCACGGCCGAAGCGGTAATCGTGTCCAGCGCCGACCCCGCCGCGTTGGCGGTCGCCGAGCAGCTCGCCCAGCTCCTGCGTCCGGCCACCGGCTACCCGCTGCCGGTCACCGACGCCACCGCGCCGGAGCCCGCCGGCGGCATCGCGCTGGTGCTCGACGACAGCGCCGACCTCGGCGCGGAGGGCTACCGCCTCGACATCGCCACCGACGGGGCACGCGTCACCGCCGCCACCGCCGCCGGCCTCTTCTACGGCGTACAGACGCTGCGTCAACTGTTGCCAGCGGCGATCGAGAGTCCGACCCCGGTCACCGAACGCTGGGCGCTGCCCGGCGGGACCATCACCGACGCACCCCGGTTCCCCTACCGGGGCGCGATGCTCGACGTCGCACGGCACTTCTTCGCCGTCGAGGACGTGCTGCGGGTGGTCGACCACCTGGCCCGCTACAAGCTCAACCACCTGCATCTGCACCTCACCGACGACCAGGGCTGGCGGATCGCCGTCGACTCCTGGCCGAAGCTGACCACCATCGGCGGGACGACCGAGGTTGGCGGCGGCCCTGGCGGGCACTACACGAAGGCCGACTACGCGCGGATCGTCTCCTACGCGGCCGCCCGCCACATCACCGTCGTCCCGGAGATCGACCTCCCGGGGCACACCAACTCGGCGCTGGTCGCGTACCCGGAGCTGGCACCGGACAAGATCGCACCGCCGCCGTACACCGGCACCGAGGTCGGCTTCAGCTACGTCGACCCGGCCGACGAGCGGACGTACGACTTCGTCGCCGACGTGCTGCGCGAGGTGGCCGCGCTCACCCCCGGCCCCTGGCTGCACATCGGCGGTGACGAGGCGTTCAAGGTCAAGGGCGAGGTCTACACCGGTTTCGTCGAGCGGGTCCAGCGCATCGTGGCCGACCTCGGCAAGACCGTCGTCGGCTGGCACCAGCTCGCGCCGGCCGCCCACCTCGACGGGCGGGTCCTGCAGTGGTGGGGCACGAACGGCGAAGACCCCACCACAGCCGACGCCGTACGTCGGGGCGCCCGACTGATCGTCTCCCCCGGCAACCACGCCTACCTGGACATGAAGTACGCCCCGGACACTCCGATCGGGCACGACTGGGCCGGTCTCATCGACGTACGAAAGGCGTACGACTGGGACCCGGGCACGCACGTCGCCGACGTACCCGCCGAGGCGGTTCTCGGTGTGGAGGCCCCGCTCTGGACCGAGTCGGTCACCTCGCTGGCCGACATCGAACTCCTGCTCCTGCCCCGCCTCCCGGCCATCGCCGAGTTGGGCTGGTCCACCCGGGCGACCCACGACTGGGCCGACTTCCGCTACCGCCTGGCCGGCCAGGGCCCGCGTTGGACGACGGCCGGGATCACCTTCCACCGCGCGCCCGAGATCCCCTGGCCGACCGCACCGACCATCCCGACACAGCGCACCATGCCCCAACCTGACACCGCCACCCCCTGACCCCCGCGTTAGGCCCGCACCCGGCCCCCGCCCCCTCGATCGGGCCGGTCCGGGTGCACGAACGGCACAGAACGGCGTGATCCACTCGCGTTTCATGAAGTCGGGGCATCCCGGGCGCCGGGACACCGCGATTTCCGTGAACCCGAGTGGATCACGTCGTGTGGGCACCGTGTCGGGGTTCGCCGGGCCGGCAGGGTCGGTGGTTTGTCGGGTTTGACCGTTGGTGTCGGGTGGCCGGGGCCACCCCGGCGGCGGAATCGTGGGCCGAGCCGGGTCGTTATACCTGGCAGACCACCGCAACAGCCCGGGTCATGGTCCGCGACCCCGCCGGGAACCGCAGCCAGGAACTCCCTGCCGGGAACACCCCGCAGGCCGGCCCAGTTACACCCCCCGCACGGCCGAGCACCACAGCGGCCGGGCATGGCAGCCGCCGGGCATGACAGTCGCCGGGAACACCCGCCAGGCCGCCCCGGTTACATCCCCCGCACGGCCGAGCACCACAACGGCCGACCCCCCCGGGCAGGAATGACCTGCCACCGCGAACGGTTACACCCTGTCCCGACGCCGACCCCCTCGCTGCGGGTCGCCGGGCAAGAACTTCCCCCGCACCACCAACCACCCCCCGAGGTGGTGCGGGCACACCCCCGATGCAGAGGAGCACGCCATCATGCGTACCGATCTGATCCGTAAGACCACTCTGACCGCCGCCGGCCTCGCCTTCACCGCAGGCACCATCGCCGGCCCCGTCACCACCGCCTTCGCCGCACCCACCACCAAGCCGGCCACGCAGACCCAGACCGACCGCAAGGGCGGCCACGGTGAGCGGGAACTGGGCGTTCGCTACGAAGCCCAGCCGAACTTCTACTACTGCGGGCCCGCCGCCACCCGTAACGCCCTGAGTGTGCAGGGTAAGAACATCAACGTCGACGACATGGCCAAGGAGATGGGCACCACCGAGGCCGGCACCAACTCCATCAACGACATCACCCCCGTCCTGAACAAGGAAACCGGTAAGAACGACGCCTACCGGTCCGTGGAGATCAGCACCCCCGACGCTGACGCCAAGCAGACCGACACGCTGCGCGCCGACATCGTCAAGACCGTTGACGACGGTAGGGCCGTGGTCGCGAACATCGCCGGCACCAGCACCGACACCGACGGTGTGAGCCACTCCTACGAGGGCGGGCACTACATCAGCGTCGTCGGGTACCGCGACAACGGAGACACGGTGAAGATCGCCGACTCCGCCGACCCGAACATTGCCGCCTACTGGATCAGCGTCGAGCACCTCGCCGACTGGATCGCCACCCGCGGCTACGCCACCAGCTGACACCCACACACACGCACACGACGAAGGGCCGGACCCCCACCACGGGGCCCGGCCCTTCGGCGTGTGCGTGACACCGTCCAGACCACAGCAGGCCCACCCCGCTGGCTGTGTCACGGGTCCTATAGAGCTGATGTCGTAAACGAATCAGGGCCTGACCAGCCGAGCCGGGCGAGTCAGGGCCTGACCGACCGAGCCGAGCGAGTCAGGGCCTGACCGACCGAGCCGAGCAAATCAGGGCCCCGCCGACCGACCCGAACGAATCAGGGCCCCGCCGCCCCAGCCGAGCAAATCAGGGCCCCGCCGACCGAGCCCAACGAACCAGGGCCTGGTCGACCCAGCCGAGCGGGTGATTCGTTCACGACATCAGCTCGATAGGGCGCCGAACTCATATGACCAGCCTCGGCGCCAAGGCCGCCTTCGCAAGGGCTGTTCGCGGGGCGTCTCTGCTCGACCGGGCAGGGGCTCAGCCCCCGGAGTCGTCCATCTCGGCACCCTCGGGGACCGTGTCGTCGTCCCGGCTGGCCAGCCAGCCCTCGGGCAGGAAGACCTTGCCGGGCGAGTTGGTACGCCCGCGCGGCTGCCCGAGGGCGGTCACCGGGAACGGCTCCGCCGGGTCGAGTTTGCCGAGCAGGTCGTCGAGCTGAGCCAGGCTTTCGATCATCGCCAGCGAGCGCCGCAGCTCGCCGCCGACGGGGAAGCCCTTGAGGTACCAGGCGACGTGCTTGCGGAAGTCGGTGCAGCCGTCCCGTTCGCCGCGGGCCGGGTTGCGGGCACCGGCAGTGAACTGGTCGACCAGCAGCTCGGCGTGCCGGCGCATGGTCACCGCCACCTCGCCGAGGGTGGGCAGCCGCCGCTCCGGCCGACCGTTGAAGGCGGCCTCCAGGTCGGCGAAGAGCCACGGTCGGCCCAGACAGCCGCGCCCGATGACCACACCGTCGACACCGGTGTGGGCCACCATGCGCAGCGCGTCGTCGGCCTCCCAGATGTCGCCGTTGCCGAGCACCGGCACGTCGAGGGCCTGCTTCAGGGTGGCGATCGCGTCCCAGTCGGCGGTGCCCGAGTAGCGCTGCGAGGCCGTCCGCCCGTGCAGGGCCACCGCTGCCACGCCGGCGTCCTGGGCGGCGAGCCCGGCTTCGACGTACGTCAGGTGGTCGTCGTCGATGCCCTTGCGCATCTTGACGGTGACCGGCACGCCGGACGGTGACGCGGCGGCCACCGCGGCCCGCACGAGTCGCGCGAAGAGCCGACGCCGCCACGGCAGCGCCGCGCCACCGCCACGCCGGGTCACCTTGGGGACCGGGCAGCCGAAGTTGAGGTCGATGTGATCGGCCAGGTTGCGCTCGACGACGATCCGCACGGCGGCGGCGGTGATCTCCGGATCGGTGCCGTAGAGCTGGAGACTGCGGGGCTTCTCGTCGTCGCCGAACGCGATCATGCGCAGCGTCTTCGGGTTGCGCTCGACCAGCGCCCGGGTGGTGATCATTTCGCAGACGTAGATGCCGCCGCCCTGCTCGCGACAGAGCCGACGGAAGCCGATGTTGGTGATCCCAGCCATCGGCGCGAGCACGACCGGCGGCCACACCTGGTGCTGGCCAAGCGTCAGCGGGCGCAGCGCGGGCACGGTCGAGGCAGTCACGGGACAAGTGTACGGGGCCCCGACCGGCGCTCATCGCGTCGGCCGAGGCCCCGTGCGCAGAGTCTCAGCAGCCGGGGAGACGCTCGATCAGGTAGCGCTCGACCTGGTCCAGGGAGACGCGCTCCTGGGCCATGGTGTCCCGGTTGCGCACCGTCACCGCGTTGTCGTCCAGGGTGTCGAAGTCGACAGTGACGCAGAACGGGGTGCCGATCTCGTCCTGCCGGCGGTAGCGACGCCCGATCGCCTGCGAGTCGTCGAACTCCACCACCCAGCGCTTGCGCAGCAGCGTCGCGAGGTCCTTGGCCTTGGGCGACAGCGCCTCGTTGCGGGACAGCGGCAGCACCGCCACCTTGACCGGGGCGAGCCTCGGGTCGAACCGCATCACTGTGCGCTTGTCCACGCCGCCCTTGGTGTTCGGCGCCTCGTCCTCGTCGTACGCCTCCAACAGGAAGGCGAGCACCGCGCGGGTCAGACCCGCGGCCGGCTCGATGACGTACGGCATCCAGCGCTCACTCTTGCCCTGGTCGAAGTACGACAGGTCGACGCCGGAGTGCTTGCTGTGCGTGGAAAGGTCGAAGTCGGTGCGGTTGGCGACACCCTCAAGCTCGGCGAACTCGGTGCCACCGAACTGGAAGCGGTACTCGATGTCCACAGTCCGCTTCGAGTAGTGCGACAGCTTCTCCTTGGGGTGCTCGAACAGGCGCAGATTGTCCGCCGAGAGGCCGAGGTCGAGGTACCAGTTCCAGCGCTCCTGGAGCCAGTACTCGTGCCACTGCTCGTCGGTGCCCGGCTCGACGAAGAACTCCATCTCCATCTGCTCGAACTCGCGGGTCCGGAAGATGAAGTTGCCCGGGGTGATCTCGTTGCGGAACGACTTGCCGGTCTGCGCGATGCCGAACGGGGGCTTCTTGCGGGCGACCGTCTCGACGTTCTTGTAGTTGACGAAGATGCCCTGCGCGGTCTCCGGGCGCAGGTAGTGCAGCCCCTCGTCGCTCTCCACCGGGCCCAGGTAGGTCTTCATCAGGCCGTTGAACATCTTCGGCTCGGTGAAGGTGCCCTTGTTGCCGCAGTTGGGGCAGTTCAGCTCGGCCAGCGAGGTGAGCGGCTTGCCGTGCTTCTCGGCGTACGCCTCTTCCAGGTGGTCCGCCCGGAACCGCTTGTGACAGAACTGGCACTCGGTGAGCGGGTCGACGAACTCGGCGATGTGGCCGGACGCCTCCCACACCTTGCGGGACAGGATCACCGCGGAGTCCAGGCCGACGACGTCGTCGCGCTGCTGGACCATCGTCTTCCACCACTGCCGGCGGACGTTCTCCTTGAGCTCCACGCCGAGCGGACCGTAGTCCCACGCCGATCGGGTGCCTCCGTAGATCTCGCTGGAGGGGAAGACGAAGCCTCGGCGCTTGGCGAGGCTGACGACGGCGTCGATACGGTCGGCTGGCATGTTTCCTCCTACGCCGGCTGGCGGTCGGCGGGGGCGAGATGTGGATGGAACGGTCGGTTCGGGACAACGGTACGACCACCGTCGCCCCGAGCCCAGCAGAATACCGGGGACGGGTCAGCTGACCTCGCAGACCTCCACGCCGCCGGTCTGCCCGTCCTGGCCGAGGCTGACCTGTTGCCGCTCCCGGTCGCCACCGTCGAGTGTCACGTCGACCGGCACGGTCAGGTAGGTGGTGTCCACCTCGCCCACCCGGAACGCGGTCACCTGCGGTTCGGCGGCGGCGCGCCGCTCGAACTCCGGCCGGGACTCACGCCGCTGCGCGTCGTCGCAGAGCTGCTCGTACGCCCGCCCGTAGTTCCGTTCGACCAACGCCTGGTAGTAGTCGCCGGTCACGGTGCGGGCCTGTTCCCGGATCGCCTGGACTCCGCTGACGGCCAGGCCGACGACGGCCGTGCCACCCCCGCCGCAGCAGAGCACCACGGCGAGCGCGCCGACGCCGAGGCCGATCCAGAGCCGAGTCCGGCGACCCTCGGTGGGCGGCGCGGCGAACGGCGGAGCCACCCCGGGACCGGGTGGCGGGGCGGGTGCGGTCATAGGAGCAGCGTAGTGTCCGGCGGCTCAGCGGTAAGGACCCGCAGCCCGATCACTCTCGGCGACGACCACGGCCCCGCCGGGGGCGGCGGTGGCCAGCGCCTCGTAGGCGGAGGGCTCGTCGACGGACTCGGCGAGCAGCGGCACGGCGCTGACCTTGACCTCGAAGGCGCCGAGAGCCCGCCGGTACGTGCCGACCGACTCCCATTCGGTGACCAGTGACCAGTGCCGGGGGTCGTCCAGCGCCCGGACCAGTTGGCCGCGCAGGTAGCCGGGTCGGGCGGCCAGCGCGGTGAGGGCGGCGTGCGCCCGTTCGGTGAAGCCGTCGGCGGCATCGACGTCGACCACGAACCGGTTGGTCACCAGCACCGGGGGTTCCTCCTCGTAGAGTCTGTGGGATGCAGCGTACGCAGCGCCCTCTGCTCGCCCGGTTGGCCGGGGCGAACCCGACGTCGGTGTTCCTGCTCACCCTGGTGGTGGTGCTGGTGGCGTTCTTCACGCCCGGGGTGATCGGCGGGCTGCTCACGCTCGCGCTCGCCGGGGCCCTGATCGCCCTGTTGGCGACGACCTGGGCGGTTCAGGCGCCGCAGACCCGGCTGATCCGACTGGTGATGCTCACCCTGCTGGTGACTGTGGGCCTCGCGAAGCTCCTCTGACATGCAATCATGCGTTTTTGACAATCATTATCGTTGCCACGGACAGTTGACGACATGACCAACCGCTCCACGTACCGTGTCCTGGCCGCCGCGACCGCCCTCCTCGCCCTGGGCGCCGGGGCCGGCTGCTCCACCGGCGGCGCCGCCGGCGCCGACCCCCAGCGAGTCGACGTGGTGGCCGCGTTCTACCCCCTCCAGTTCCTGGCCGAACGGATCGGCGGCGACGCGGTCCGGGTCACCAACCTGGCCAAGCCCGGCGCCGAGCCGCACGACCTGGAACTCAACCCGAGCCAGGTCGGTCAGGTCAGCGACGCTGAGCTGATCGTCTACCTCAAGGGGTTCCAGCCGGCGGTGGACGACGCAGTGGCCCAGAACGGCGGCGACCGGGCGTTCGACGTGACCAGCGTGCAGCCGCTGTTGGACGCGTCCGCCGGCGGGCACGACCACGAGGGCGAGGAGGGGCATGCCGAGGAGAGCGGCGGCAAGGACCCACACGTCTGGCTCGACCCGACCCGGCTGGCCGGCATCGGCGACCAGCTCGCCCAGCGACTCGGCACTGCCGACCCGGACCACGCCGCCGACTACACCGCCAGGTCGGCCGCCCTGCGCGCCGACCTGACGACACTCGACGGCGAGTTCAAGCACGGTCTGGCGACCTGCCAGCGGCGGGAGATCGTGACCAGCCACGCCGCGTTCGGCTACCTTGCCGACCGCTACGAGCTGGACCAGGTCGGCATCACCGGGCTGAGCCCGGACGTCGAGCCCTCGCCGCAGCGCCTCGCGCACGTGATCGAGGAGGCCAAGGAACACCAGGCCACCACGATCTTCTTCGAGACCCTGGTCAGCCCGAAGGTCGCCGAGACCATCGCCGGTCAGGTCGGCGCGAAGACCGCCGTGCTCGACCCGATCGAAGGGCTCGCCGCCGACAGCAACGGGGACTACCTTTCGGTGATGCGCACCAACCTGCGGACCCTGCAGACGGCCTTGAGCTGCTCGTGACCTCACCTGTCATCACCGTCGAGCACGGGGTGGTCGGCTACGACGGCCGCCCCGTGCTCCGGGACATCTCGCTCACCGTGACAGCCGGCGAGGTGGTCGCGATCCTCGGCGCCAACGGCTCGGGCAAGTCCACCCTGATCCGCGCCGTGCTCGGGCTGGTGCCGATCAACGCCGGCTCGGTCACCCTCTTCGACAAGCCGTTGCGCCGGTTCCGGCAGTGGGCGCGCATCGGGTACGTCCCGCAACGCCTGGGTGCCGGCGGCGGCGTACCGGCGACCGTCCGGGAGGTGGTGGCCTCCGGCCGGCTGGCCCGTCGGGGGGTGCTGCGTCCGCCGGGTCGCGCCGACCGGTCCGCCGTCGACGCCGCGCTGGGCGCGGTCGGGCTTGCCGACCGGGCCGGTGACCCGGTGTCCACGCTCTCCGGCGGCCAGCAGCAGCGCACCCTGATCGCCCGCGCCCTGGCCGGCCAGCCGGAGCTGCTGGTTCTCGACGAGCCCACCGCCGGGGTGGACGCGGCCAGCCAGGAGGCGTTCGCCGGCGCGCTGCGCGACTTCGTCGGCGATGGCGGAACTGTGCTCCTCGTCGCCCACGAGCTGGGCCCGCTGCGACCGGTGATCAGCCGGGCCGTCGTCGTCCACGAGGGTCGCATCGCCCACGACGGCACGGTGCCGGACCCGGCCGGTCATCACGCGGAGCCCGACCACGACCACGTGCACCCGCACTGCTACGACGAGCCCGCCGGGCTGTGGAGCAACTGACCCATGGAACTCTTCCAGTACCCCTACATGCAGCGTGCCCTGATCGGCGCGCTGGTGATCGGCCTGGCCGCGCCGGCGCTCGGCATCTACCTGGTGCAGCGCCGGCTGGCGTTGATCGGCGATGGTGTGGGGCACGTGGCGCTGACCGGCGTTGGCGCGGGGTTGCTGCTCAACCGCTCGCCGGTGCTGGTCGCGGTGATCGCCGCCACCATCGGCGCGATCGCCATCGAGATCGTGCGGGCCCGTGGGCGTACCTCCGGTGACCTGGCTCTGGCCCTGCTCTTCTACGGCGGCATCGCCGGCGGCGTACTCCTGGTCGGCCTCTCCGACGCGACCAGCGCGAACCTCAACGCCTACCTGTTCGGGTCGCTGACCACCATCTCGCCCGCCGACCTGACCACCATCGCGGTGCTCGGCGCGGCGATCCTGGTCACGATGATCGCGTTGCGGCCGGCGCTCTTCGCGGTCAGTCACGACGAGGAGTACGCCCGGGTCTCCGGCCTGCCGGTCCGCACGCTGAACCTGCTGATCGCTGTCGCCACAGCTGTCACAGTGACCATCGCCATGCGGGCCGTCGGCGTGCTGCTGATCAGCGCGTTGATGGTGGTGCCGGTCGCCACCGCCCAGCAGGTCACCCGGGGCTTCCGCAGCACGATGGCCGCAGCGATGGCGCTCGGCCTCTTCGCCGCCGGCTCGGGTGTCTGGGTCGCGGCCACGGCGGACACCGCGCCGGGCGCCTCGGTGGTGCTGGTGGCGATCGCCTCGTTCCTGGTGGTGGCAGTGGCCGGCGCTGTCTGGCGGGTCGTGCGCCGCCGGACGACGCCGACCGCCGCACCGACACCGGAACCGCACGAGGTCGTGCTGAGCTGAGCCTGGTCAGCGCGACGTCGGTGGTATTGGTTACCGTTGCAGGATGACCAGCGCGACGGGCTACGACGGGTTCGACGGGGCCAGCGAGTTGCTCCGCGCCCTGTCCGCTCCCATTCGGCTGGCCATCGTCAGCGAGCTGGCCGGCGGCGAGCGGTGCGTGCACGAGTTGGTGGAGAAGCTCGGCGCGGCGCAACCACTGGTCTCCCAGCACCTGCGGGTGTTGCGCGGAGCAGGTGTGGTGCGCGGCTCCCGCCGAGGCCGGGAAATCGCCTACAGCCTGGTCGACGAGCACGTCGCGCACATCGTGGCGGACGCGGTCAGCCACGCCGGGGAGGGATCATGACCGAGAGCAGCGCCGCGGTGCGCAACACCCGGCAGCGTTCGGCGGTGAGCGCGCTGCTGGGCGAGATGGAGGGCTTCCACAGCGCACAGGACCTGCACGCGATGCTGCGGCAGCGAGGCGAGCGGGTCGGCCTGACCACCGTCTACCGCACCCTCCAGGGCCTCGCCGACGCCGGTGAGATCGACGTGATGCGCCCGCCGGGCGGCGAGCACCTCTACCGCCGGTGCAGCGAGGGGCACCACCACCACCTGGTCTGCCGGGTGTGCGGGCGGACTGTCGAGGTTGCCGGCCCGGCCGTGGAAAGCTGGGCCGATCGGGTCGCCGCGCAGCACGGCTACGCCGACGTCAGCCACACCCTGGAGATCTTCGGCACCTGCCCGACCTGCGTCCGCTGACTAACCTGTCCGCGTGACAGATCTTCAGTTCGTGCGGGTCCACCCGGTGGGCAGCGAAGCGACAGCGCTCGACTGGCAACACATCCACAATCTGATCATCCCCACCGACCCGCTGTCGGCAGACGAGATCGCCGTCCGCGCTCAGCGGAACATCCTGGAGGTCGCGTACGTCGGCGGGGTGCCGGTGGGCTGCTCGACGGTGCGACCCCCGACGTCCGAGCCGGCGACCGTGATCGCGCGGGTGCTGCCCGAGAAGCGTCGCCAGGGCTTCGGGGCGCAGATCTACCAGCGCGGGCTGGCCCAGGCCCGGGAGCTGGGCGCGCAGGTCGTCCACACCGTCGTCCTGGCGTCCAACGACGACGGCCTCCGCTTCGCCCGCCACCAGGGCTTCGTCGAGATCGACCGGTACGTCCTGCCGGGCGACACCATCGCGTTCGTGGACCTGCGGCTCGCCTGATCAACGACTCCTGCGCCACGGCCACCACCGCGTCGGTCGTCGCGGCGTGGTCGGTGCCCCGGCCGGCACGGCCCTCGCGCGGTCCTGCCCGCGCGCGACACCGCCGGCGATCGCCCCGCCGGCGGTGCCACCCGGCCGCCGATCGACGGGTGCCGGGGCGTCGTCGTTCGTGGCACGCTGACCGGCGTGAAAATCTATGCCGATCGGTTCCCGACCGCCGCCCGCCAGTTGCTCACCGACCTGCTCGTCGTCGCCTGGGTGTACGCGGCGATCCGGGGCGCGCTGTGGCTGCACGACCTGGTGCAGAAGCTCGCCGTACCGGGGCAGAAGTTGGAGGGCGCCGGCAGTGGCCTCGCCGACAACCTCGCCGACGCCGGCAGCAAGGTCCGCCGGGTGCCGCTGGTCGGTGACGAGCTGACCGCGCCGTTCCGGCAGGCCGCCGACGCCGCCCGAGGGCTCGCCGACGCCGGCCGCGACCAGCAGCACCTGGTCGACCAGCTCGCGCTCGCCCTCGCCATCGCGGTGCTGATCTTCCCGCTCGGCATCGTGCTGTTCGGTTGGCTGCCGCTGCGGGTCCGTTGGATGCGCCGGGCCGGATCGGCGACGAAGCTGGCCGCCGGCCCAGCCGGCCGGGATCTGCTCGCCCTGCGCGCGCTGGCCACCCAACCACTGGGCAAACTGACCCGGATCGGCCCGGACGTCGCCGAGTCGTGGCGGCGCGGCGACGACGCGACAGTCGACGCCCTGGCCGCCTTGGAGCTGCGCCAACTCGGCCTACGCGGCCGCAACCGCTGACGTCGCCCCAGTGTGGCCCGCTCGCGGAGCAGGACCGTTCAGCCCCGTCGATCAAGGAGTTGTGGTGCCTGGTCTGACATTCAACGAGGGCTTTGTCACCCACCACAACTCCATGATCGACGGAGCAGGGTGAGTTGACGGACGGCCGCTCCGCCGGGCGAAGGTCCAGCCTGACGGCGATGTCGTTAAGGTCGTCGGGTGTTCTACTTCCTCGTCGTCATCGCCGTCCTGCTGCTCGGCTACGCCGCCGTCCTGGTCTCCTTCGTACGCCGGGGCAAGAAGATCCCACCCGCGGCCTACCTGGCGCTGGCCGGGCTCAATGGCCTGATCCTGGCCGGAGTGTTGGCCTGGACGGTCTCCCGCTGACCCGCGCCGTCGGCCCGTACGACGGCCGACCCGCACGCAGGCCGGGCCGACCCGCGCCAAGGCCGGCCGGTGCGGGTTTACGGCTTTGGGGGGATGCGGCGGCGGACGTCCTCGGAGGTTGACGGGCCGGGCGACCAGCGGGCCACCCAGGGCAGCTCCTCGGACGGGGTGAGCACGCCCTCCTCCAGGCCGGCGTAACGGCCGGCGAGGATGCGCTTCGCGGCGGCGGTGTCGACCGAGTCGGTGTTGTCCCAGAGTGCGGCGAACAGGGCGTCCACCCGCACCCGCGCCTGCCGGCAGAACAGGTCGGCCAGCTCGATGTTCTCCGGGCGGCTGTCCCGTTCGGCGGAGGCCCGGACGCAGACCGCGGACATCGCGAACAACTCGGCGCCGATGTCCACAACCCGGCCGAGGAACGCCTGCTTACGCTCCATCTTTCCCTGCCAGCGGGACATCGCGTAGAACGTCGACCGGGCCAGCTTGCGCGACGAACGCTCCACCTGGCGCAGGTGCGCGGCGAGCGGGCCGAACTCGGCGTACGCCGAGGGGCTCTGCCCCCGGCCGACGGCGAGGGTGGGCAGCCACTTCGCGTAGAAGGCACCGGCTCGCGCGCCGGCTCGGGCCTTGCGGCCCAGCCCCGCGTCCGGGTCGATGATGTCGCCGGCCACCGACAGGTGGGCGTCGACCGCCTCCCGCGCGATCAGCAGGTGCATGATCTCGGTGGAGCCCTCGAAGATCCGGTTGATCCGCAGGTCGCGGAGCATCTGCTCGACGGCGGCCGGGCGTTCGCCGCGGGCGGCCAACGAGTCGGCAGTCTCGTAGCCGCGCCCGCCCCGGATCTGGATCAGCTCGTCGGCGATCTTCCAGGCCATCTCGCTGGCGTACAGCTTGACCAGTGCCGCCTCGATCCGGATGTCGTTGCGGTCGTCGTCGGCGAGCAGGCAGCAGAGGTCGAGCATCGTCTCCATGCCGTACGTGGTGGCGGCGATGAAGGAGAGTTTCTGAGCGACCGCCTCGTGCTCGCCCACCGGGCGTCCCCACTGGACCCGGTCGGCGGCCCATCCTCGGGCCACGTTCAACGCCCACTTGCCGGCGCCCACGCACATGGCCGGCAGGGAGAGCCGGCCGGTGTTCAGAGTGGTCAGGGCGATCTTCAGCCCCTTGCCCTCGCCGCCGATGACGTTCTCGGCGGGGACGATCACGTCGTGGAACCGGGTCAGGCTGTTCTCCAGGCCGCGCAGGCCGATGAACTCGTTGCGCCGCTCGACGGTGATGCCGGGGCTGTCGCCGTCCACAACGAAGGCGGTGATGCCGCCCCGACGTCCCTCGGTGGCCGGCACCCGGGCCATCACCACCAGCAGGGTGGCCACGATGCCGTTGGTGGCCCAGAGCTTCACCCCGTTGAGCCGGTAACCGGTGCCGTCCTCGGTCGGCTCCGCGATGGTGGCCAGCCGGGCCGGGTCGGAGCCGACGTCCGGTTCGGTGAGCAGGAACGCGGACACCTCGCCGGCGGCGAGCCGGGGCAGGAAGCGTTGCTTCTGCTCGGCGGTGCCGAACATCTTCAGTGGCTGCGGCACCCCGATCGACTGGTGCGCCGAGAGCAGCGCGCCGATGGCCGGGCTGACCGAGCCGGCCAGCATGAGCGCCCGGCAGTAGTGCAGGTTGCTCAGCCCGAGCCCGCCGTACTTCCGGTCGATCTTCATGCCGAACGCGCCGAGGTCGGCCAGACCGTGGAACACCGAGTCGGGTATCGATGCGTCCCGTTCGATGGCCGCGCCGTCCACCTCGGAGGTCAGGAAGGCGCGGAACCGACCAAGGAACTCCTCCGCGCGGGCCACGTCGTCCGGGTCGGATCGGGGCCACGGGTCGATCAGGTCGAGCCGGAACCGACCGAGGAACAGCTCCTTGCCGAAGCTGGGGCGGTCCCAGGTGGACTCCCGGGCGGCCTCGGCGACCTGCCGGGCCTCCTTCTCGGTGACCTGCCCGGCTTCCGCTGGCAGCGGCGCGGCGGCACCGGCGGTGGTTTCGGAGTCGGGGCCGTCCGGTGCCGGTCGGCCATCCTGCGTCGTGGTCACGGCTGCCCCCTCGAAGCTCGGTGCGGCTGCGTCGACGTGCGCGACTACCGCCACGCTACCCCCGGTTGTTACCCAGGGGTAGCGCTGCGTGAAGATCGGAGCGGTCAGCGACCGATGGTGGTGTCCGGATCGTCGTCATCGTCGTCGATGTCGTCCTCACCCCAGTTGCGTCGGGCGAACGGCAGGGCCACCCAGAACGTGAGGAACCAGATTCCAGCCAGGGCGCTGAGCACGAAGGCGATCGGCCGGTCCAACACGAAGTCGGTGATCAGCAGCACCGCGCTGACCATCGCGACCAGCATGAAGGCGAGACCGCCGGTGGCCATCCGGTGCGCGAAGCGGACCAGTTCCGGTTTGCGCCCCTGCCGGAACAGCGCCCGGTGGAACGCCACCGGCGAGATGATCAGCGCGGTGGCGGCGGCCGCCGCGAGCAACGCCACTATGTAAACGTCGCGTTGGAACTCGGTGGTCTCGGTGAACCCGTTACTGAACGGCAGGGTGAGCAGGAAGGCGAAGAGGATCTGCACGCCGGTCTGGGCGACCCGTAACTCCTGCAGCAGGTCGGCGAAGTTGCGCTGCCAGCGCTGCTTGTCGGTCTCCTTGGACACGCGCTACCTCCGGTGAGACGCTACTGCCGGCGGTCCCGGCCGCCGGCAGCAACGCCAATGCCCCACCCGACCGAGCGCGAAACAGGTTCACGACATCTGCCGTTCATCTCGGCGAGGCAGGTCGACCGCAAGCGCCGTGTCAGGACCCGCGTCGGATCCGGCCCGCGTACCGAGCTTCCAGCTCGTTGTTGTGCGCGTCGCCGTCGGGGATGTTCGCCGACAGGTAGACCGGGGGACGCTCCCCCGCCGCCAGCAACCGCGCCACCACCTCCACTGTCACCTGCTGCGCCAGCAGCGCCGCGGTGATCGAGGAGACCGCGCCGACCGCGCCGCCGCCGGGCAGGGGCAGCGTCGCGTCGCCGTACGGTGCGCCGTTGTCGAGCACCACGTCGGCGAGGTCGCTCAGCTTGCGCCCGGACGGGTGCCGGGAGGTCATCCGGCCGGAGTGCTGCGCCGAGGTGATCGCCACCAACCCGTGGCCGTGCTCCTTCACCAGCGTGGCGAACTCCACCATCGCGCCGTTGACACCGGAGTTCGAGGCGAGCACGAAGACATCTGTGGGACGCACCGGGGCCAGCTCGTAGAGGCGGTGCGCGACGGCCGGGTCCCGTTCCAGCAGCGGACCGAGTCGGTCGGCCGGTTCGCCACCCAGCAGCACCAGATCGCGTAGCGCGATCCGGTTGGTCGGCACCAGACCGCCGGCCCGTCCGGCGATCTCCATGGCGAGGGCCTCCGAGTGCCCGGTGCCGAACGCGTGCACCACGCCGTCGGCTCGGACGGCCTCGGCGATCAGGTCGGCGGCCCGCCCCACCGCCTCCCGCTGACTGGCGGCCACCCGGCCGATCGTCTCGGTCACCACGGCCAGGTAGTCCTCGGCACTCACCGTCATACGTCCTCCGTCGTTCGATTACGGGCCAGCCAGCGAACCGCGAAGTCGACAGCCGCCCGCTGGCGCATCAACCTGCCGGTCCCGGTGCCGACCGGTGCGGTGCGTACCGCTCCGGTGGCCTCCAGGTCCCCGCCCAACGCGGCGAAGTCGTCCGCGTCGAGTCGTACGTCCTGCCACCACGCCCAGTCCCGACCACCGTCGGCGGTACGCACCGCGGCACCGATCCGCTGCCGGGGCGCGCCGGGGCGGCGGTACTCGGCAAGGTGCAGTGAGGTGCTCACCGAGTGGTCCACGCCGAGCAGCAACACGTCGGCGTCGAGGTCGTAGAGGCGGGCCAGCGGGGAGCCCTCACCGAGCATGTCCACCAGAGTGTGCCCGGCGACCACCTGCTCGGCGGCCGGGCCGAGCGCGGCGAACGACACGTGCGGATGGGAGCTGCGCAGCGCGCCGGGCCAGCCGCGGACCGTCTCGGCGAGCGCGCCCATGAACCGGCTCGGGGTGACCGCCGGGTCGAAACCCGGCATCTCCGAGCGGATCAGCGGCCACCAGCCCGCCGGCACCGGCGGGTTGCGCCACTGCGCGGGGTCGCTGTTGTCGGGCGTGTGGGTGGGCACGACGATCGTGCCGTCCGGGCCGAGCGCGTCGCGCAGGGCGAGCGCCACCGCGTGCGGACCGCCGCTGACGAAGCCCAGCGAACGCAGCGAGGCGTGCACCAGCAGCGTCGCGCCGGGGCGTACGCCAAGCACGCGCAGCTGCGCGGCGATCGAGCGACGGCTACCCGGCCCGCTGGCGTCCGTCGTCACGTTGGCTCTCCCTCGCGGACCCGCACGGCTCAGGCCGTCCCGCCCGCTCGGGCCAGGATCGCCTCGGCGAGCGGGGCCGGCGCCGCGTCCGGGATCCAGTGACTCACCCCGGGCAGCTGCACGAACCGGTAGTCGCCTGTGACGTTCTGCGCGCACGCCTCGGCGGCGGTCCGGCCGATGGCGACGTCCCGGTCACTCCAGACGTACGTGGTGGGCACCGCGACCGGGCCGACGCCGGCCAGGTCGGCGCGGGACATCGCCCGGTACCAGTTCAGCGCTGCTGTGAGCGCGCCCGGCTCACGCATCGGGTCGGCGTACCGGTTCACCCGGGACGTGTCGCCCACCCCGCCGAGCAGCTTGCGCAGCGCGGTGGCATGCCACGCCAGCAGCACTTTCTCGGCCTTCTCGGGCTTGCGGAACAGCGCGATGTACGACGAGCGGGCCTTCTGTTGGGCGTCGGTGCTCAGGGCGTGCGCCATGGCCGCCGGATGCGGTACGGACACCGCGGTCAGCGTGTTGACCCGCTCGGGGTGCCGGGCGGCAACCGCCCAGGCCACTACCGCGCCCCAGTCGTGGCCGACCAGGTGCACGGCGTCCAGTCCGAGCGCGTCGAGCACCGCCACCGCGTCGGTGACCAGTTCGGGGATCCGGTAGTCGGCCACCGCCGTGGGCCGGGCGCCGGGTGAGTAACCGCGCTGGTCCAGCGCGTACGTGCGCAGCCCACCGGCGTGCAGCGCCGGCACCACGTCGTCCCACTCGCCGCTGTGCTGAGGGAAACCGTGCAGCAGCAGGACGGGTACGCCGTCCGTCGGACCGCCGACGGTCACCTCGAACGTGAAGCCTCGCGCGTCAACCCGCATGATCGGAAGCGTACCCAGCCGGCGGTCGGCGGGTCGCTCCCGCAGGTCAGGCGGATGCCCTGCTGGGCCCGCGACGGTGGTCGGTGTTAGCGTCAGCGAGACAACTTCATATCCGACAGGGGAGCGCACAGCGCTGAGAGTGCGGGCACGCCCGCAGACCCTCGAACCTGATCTGGGTAATGCCAGCGCAGGGAGTTCGGTCGACCTCCAGCCGCGCCGCAGTCCGGTGCCACCGGACGCGGCGTGCGTCTTCTCCTGGTTCGCACTCACGAACTGGGAGCAACACATGACATCCACCACCGACACACACCGTTGGCGCACCATCGACATCGTGATCGCCTCGGTGATCGCTGTCGCCTTCGGCGTCATCTTCTGGGCCTGGGGTCTGGTCTGGAGCGCCACCGAGGGCGCGTTCGCTTTCTTCCCGCCGGCGCAGACGCTGCTCTACGGCGTCTGGCTGATGCCGGCGGTGATCGGCGGGCTGGTCATCCGCAAGCCCGGCGCCGCGCTCTACTGCGAAACCGTGGCCGCTGTCCTGTCCGCGCTGCTGGGCAGCCAGTGGGCCGGCACGGTGATCCCGCAGGGAATCGTGCAGGGCATCGGCGCCGAACTGGCCTTCGCCGCCTTCCGGTACCGGTCGTTCCGGCTGCCGACCGCGGTGTTCGCGGGCGCGCTGACCGGGCTCAGCGCCGCGTTGTTCGACTTCTTCGTCTGGAACGTCGACTACGCGCTGACCGACTACCGCATCCCGTACGCGCTGCTCACCATCGTCAGCGCCACAGTGATCGCCGGCCTGGGTGGCTGGCTGCTGACGAACGCCCTGGCCAACACCGGCGTCCTGGACCGTTTCCCCGCAGGCCGAAACCGAGCCCTGGTCTGACCCCCATCAAACCCGCGTTGATCAAGAGGTTTGCGTCAACGGAAGGCGATTTCCTGACGCAAACCTCTTGATCAACCGGGGTAGGCGGGGGCGCGCGGCAGGGAGGGGGGTGGGTTTGGTGGGCGGGGTACTGCTGCGGGGGTTCGGGTGGCGGCACGCTGGGCGGCGCGCCTGGGCCGTACGCGGGGTTGATCTGCGGGTCGAGGCTGGGGAGCGCGTCTTGCTTCTCGGGCCCTCCGGGGCCGGCAAGAGCACAGTGCTCAGCGCGTTGGCCGGGCTGCTCCCTGAGGACTCCGGCGAGCAGGAGGGCACCGTCGAGATCGACGGGCTCGACCCGCGCAAGGGGCGGGAACGGGTCGGCATCGTCTTCCAGGACCCGGAGACCCAACTGGTGATGGCGCGCTGCGGCGACGACGTAGCGTTCGGGCTGGAGAACCGGGGAGTGCCGGCCGACGAGATCTGGCCCCGGGTGGACGAGGCGCTGCACCGGGTCGGCTTCCCGTACCCCCGGGACCGCCACACAGCGGCGCTCTCCGGCGGCGAGCAGCAACGCCTCGCCCTGGCCGGCGCGCTGGCCCTGCGCCCCGCCCTGCTGCTGCTCGACGAGCCGACCGCCAACCTCGACCCGGCCGGGGCCGAACTGGTCCGGCACGCGGTGGCCGGCGCGCTGGACACCGACACCACGCTGATCCTGGTCGAGCACCGGGTCGCCGAGGCACTGCCGCTGGTCGACCGGGTGGTCGTCCTCGAACCGGGTGGCGGCGTGCGCGCGGACGGCGCGCCCGAGGCGGTCTTCGCCGCCCACGGCGCCGCCCTGGCCGCCGAGGGGGTCTGGGTGCCCGGTCACCCCATCGCGCCCCGGCCGGCCACCGCCGGCCCCGGGGAGCTGTTGCTCACCGCCGACCGGCTCGGCCTGCCGCCCCGGCTGGGCTCCACCGACCTGGCGGTACGCGCCGGTGAAGCACTCGCCGTACGCGGACCGAACGGTGCCGGCAAGTCCACCCTGGCGTTGCTGCTCGGCGGTCTGCTCCGGCCGGGCAGCGGGCGGGTCACCGCGTCCACCGGGTTGGCCGGCGCGGACCACCGCACTCCCCCGCACCGGTGGCGGGCCCCCGCGCTGACCCGACGCATCGGGTCGGTCTTCCAGGATCCGGAGCACCAGTTCGTCACCAGCACAGTCTTCGACGAGTTGGCGCTCGGCCCGCGCCGCACCGGTCAACCAGAGGCGGCCGTCAAGGAAACAGTGACCGGGCTGCTGGACCGGCTGCGGCTGGCCCGACTCGCCGCCGCCAACCCGTACACCCTCTCGGGTGGCGAAGCGCGGCGGCTGAGCGTGGCGACGGCCCTGGCCACCGCGCCACGCCTGCTGATCTGCGACGAACCCACCTTCGGCCAGGACCGGCGGACCTGGCGGGAACTGGTCGACCTCTTCGCCGACCTGCGCGACGCCGGGCACGGCGTGGTCACTGTCACCCACGACGCGGACTTCGTCGCCGCGCTCGCCGACCGCACCGTCACCCTGCACCGCGCCCCGGACGACCACCGATGATCAGCATCGAACCGGTCGCCGCGCCGGACGCGCCGTTGGCCCGCCGCAACCCGATAGCGAAGGTCGCCGCCGCGCTCGTCTTCTCGTTCACCCTGCTGGCGACCCTGGACCCGGTGGCCCCGGCGATCGCCATCGCCCTTGAGCTGGCCGTCCTGCCGCTGTTCGGCATCCGCTACCGGGTGCTGGCCCGCCGGGCCTGGCCACTGCTGCTCAGTGCCGCCGGCATCCTGGTCACCCTGGTGCTGTTCGCCGCCGACCGGTCCGGTCGGGTCCTGCTGGACGCGGGCCCGGTACTGGTGACCACCGGCGTCCTACTCACCGCGCTCGGCCTGGTGCTGCGGGTGTTCGCGGTGGCACTGCCCGGCGTGATCGTCTTCGCGACCACCGACCCCACCGACCTGGCCGACGCGTTGATCCAGAACGCGAAAGCGCCGGCCCGGTTCGCCATCGGGGCGCTGGCCGCGTTCCGGCTCGTGCCGCTGCTCGGTCAGGAGTGGCAGATGATCAGCATGGCTCGACGGGCGCGGGGCGTCGACGCGGGACGCAACCCGGTGGCGAAGCTGCGGCTCTTCGCCTCCACCGCGTTCGCGCTGCTGGTGGGGGCGATCCGCCGAGGCACCCGGCTGGCGGTGGCGATGGACGCGCGTGGCTTCGACGCCGGCACACCCCGTACCGTCGCCCGCCAGCAACACTTCACCCGCGCCGACTCCCTCCTCATCGCCGGGGCCGCCGTACTCGCCGCGGCCACCCTGACCACGAGCGTCGCCCTGGGCACCTTCCGCCCCCTCATCGGCTGACCCCACCCCGCCGCGCCCCCGCCGCGCCCTGCACCCCCGCCCCCGGCCCGCGCCCCCGCCGCGCCCCGCCCTGCGCCGCGCCCGCACCCTGCCCTGCGCCCCGACCGCGCCCCGACGCGCCCTGCGCCCCGACCGCGCCCCGCCCCGCCCCGCCGAGCCGCGCCGCGCCGCCAAGATCCGCACAACATCAGGGATGTAGTGGTCTCGCTGACAGCGGAGGCCACTACATCCCTGATGTTGCTGTCACCGCCCAGCGCCCAAGCGCCACCCCCGTCGATCTTGCGGTTTCTGTCGCTCATTCATCCCGATATGCCAGTGATGCGAGGGCAGAAAGTGCAAGATCGACGGGCGCGGGGCGGGGCTGGGGCTGGGCTGCACGGCACGCGGGGCTGGGCTGGGCGGGAGGCGGGGCGGGGCGGGGTGGGGGTGCTCGGTCAGTTGCGGCGGAAGGCGTAGCGGCGGGTCTGGCCGGCCTGCTGGCTGCGGCCGCCGCCGGAGCGGTTGCCGCCGCCCTGCGGTGGCCCGGCCGTCGGTGCCTTCGGTCGGCCTGTCGACTTCGGCAGATCGCCCACTGAAGGCGCGTCGACAACCGCCGGCACATCGACCGCTGCCGGCAGCGCCACCTCGTCGGGCAGCGCCACCCCGTCCGGGGCGGCGGCCGGCAGCGCCGGATCCACGAGTGCCGCCGGCAGCGCCGACTCGGCCCGCAGCGCAGGCTCCACCAGCGCCGCCGGCAACGCCGACTCGGCCCGCAGCGCGGGCTCCACAAGCAGCGCGGGCTCCACAAGCAGCGCGGGCTCCACAAGCAGCGCGGGCTCCACAAGCAGCGCAGGCAGCGCCGCCGGCAGGGGTGGTTCGACCGCGAGGTCGAGGGCCGGACGGGTGGTTGGGAGCGGTCCGTGGCCGGCCGCCGGGTCGATGCCGAGCGGCGTCGCTCTCGGGGTACGGGTCTTTTTCGGGTTACGCCTGGCAGGCATCCGGGCCTCCTTCAATGCCGACCGGCACGGCCGGTCCCGCGCTGCGGCGGTCGGTCGGATCGGCTGGTGACCGCCGTTGCGCGACGGTCGAGTGGGGAAGGGACTGCTCACCGGGGCCGGGCAGGGCCATCGCCGCCGAACGGCGGGGAGGGAATGCGGGACGCCCGGGAGCGCACGGACCGCGACGCGGGACGGCGGGCCGGCTCGGAAGTTGGGCGTCAGTTACGCATGTTCGTACCGTAGCCACCGCCCGACCGACGCGCATCCGTTTTTACTGGCACGATCGGCACATGCTGATCGCGTTCTCGATCACCCCGCTCGGCGGTGACGACTCGGTGGGTGACCTGGTCGCCGAGGCGGTGCGGGTGGTCCGTGCGTCCGGCCTTCCCAACCGGACCGATGCCATGTTCACCACCGTCGAGGGTGAGTGGGACGAGGTGATGGCGGTGGTGAAGCAGGCGGTCGACGTGGTCGCCGCGCGGGCGCCCCGGGTGAGTGTGGTGCTCAAAGCCGACGTCCGGCCCGGGGTCACCGACGCGCTGACCGGGAAGATCGCCCGAATCGAAGCCCGTCTCGCCGAAGGCTGACGCCCGCGGCGGGAAATGACGACATGTTTCCCTGCGCGGGGCTCACCGAGCATTGCCGAGGGCCCGAGCCGTCAGGGGCAACGTCCACATTACGTGCAGTAACGCGACGTCGGTCACTGGTCCGTATCGGCTCACATCACGGTAAGTTTCCAAGCGCTGATAGTGGTGTGACGAGAGGTGGCGGCACGAATGGCTGATCAGGCGAGGGCACAGATCGGTGTGACCGGGTTGGCGGTGATGGGTCGCAATGTGGCCCGCAACCTGGCCCGCAACGGCTTCACGGTGGCAGTGCACAACCGCTCGCCGGAGCGCACCCGCAGCCTGGTCGCCGAGCACGGCGACGAGGGCACGTTCCTGCCGGGCGAGACGATGGCCGATTTCGTGGCGTCACTGGAACGACCCCGCGCGGTCATCGTCATGGTGAAGGCCGGTGCGCCCACCGACGCGGTGATCGACGAGTTGGTGCCGCTGCTCGACGAGGGCGACATCATCGTCGACTGTGGCAACGCCCACTTCGCCGACACCCGTCGGCGCGAGGAGGCGCTGCGGGCGCAGGGCCTGCACTTCAGCGGCACCGGCGTCTCCGGCGGCGAGGAGGGCGCGCTGCTCGGGCCGAGCATCATGCCGGGCGGCTCCGCCGAGTCGTACGCGAAGCTCGGGCCGATGTTCGAGAAGATCGCCGCGCAGGTGGACGGCGTGCCGTGTTGCATGCACGTCGGGCCGGACGGGGCCGGGCACTTCGTCAAGATGGTGCACAACGGCATCGAGTACGCCGACATGCAGCTCATCGCTGAGGCGTACGACCTGCTTCGGGCCGGCCTGGACGCGACGCCGGCCGAGATCGCGGAGATCTTCCGGGAGTGGAACAACGGCGAGCTGGAGTCGTTCCTCATCGAGATCACCGCCGACGTGCTCGCGCACACCGATGCGGCGACCGGCCGGTCGTTCGTGGACATCGTGCAGGACCGGGCCGAGCAGAAGGGCACCGGTCGGTGGACCGTGCAGAGTGCCCTGGACCTGGGCATCCCGATCACCGGGATCGCCGAGGCGACCTTCGCCCGTTCGCTCTCCGGGCACGTCGACCAGCGCGAGGCGGCCCGCCGGGCGTTCCCCGACGCGGGTGAGAAGTGGCAGGTGACCGACCGGGAGACCTTCGTCGAGGATGTCCGCCGGGCGCTGCTCGCCTCCAAGATCGTCGCGTACGCGCAGGGCTTCGACCACATCCGCGCGGGCAGCCAGGAATACAACTGGGACATCGACCTTGGCGGCACGGCGACGATCTGGCGGGGCGGCTGCATCATCCGGGCCCGCTTCCTCAACCGGATCCGTGAGGCGTACGACGAGCAGCCCGACCTGCCGACGCTGCTGGTGGCGCCGTACTTCGCCGAGGCGGTCAGCGCTGGCGTGCCGAGCTGGCGGCGGGTGGTGGCCGACGCGACCCGGGCCGGTGTGCCGACGCCCGCGTTCTCGTCGTCGTTGGCGTACTTCGACGCGTTGCGCGCGGAGCGGCTGCCCGCCGCGCTGATCCAGGGTCTGCGGGACAACTTCGGCGCGCACACCTACCAGCGGGTGGACCGCGAGGGTTCGTTCCACACCACCTGGGCCGCCGACCGCACCGAGTCCCCGGCGTAGTCGGCGCGGCGCCCTGCGCGCCGCCGTGATCGTGCTCGATCCTCGATGTAGTGGTCTCCCCCGGCGGGGAGGCCACTACATCCATGTTCGGGCGAGATCATGGGAGCAGGCCGCGCGGGTGACGGTCAGCCGACAGTGGCGTGCATCTCCCAGACGAGGATCTCGGCCGGTTCGTCGGCTGTCACCCGCCGACCACCGGTCATGGTGAGCCGGGCGGCGTCGCCGCTGGCGAGCGGACCGCTGCCCTCCAGGGTCACAGTGCCGTTTGGCACGTAGAGGTGCACGTAGGGCGCGTCCGGGATGGTGACCTCGTCGCCGGGAGCGAGACGGGCGGCGTGCAGGGTCGCGTACCGGTTGCGGATCCGGATCGCTGACGCGCCGTCGTAGCGGTCCATCCCGGACGCGATCGGCACGAGGCCCCCGCGGAGCAGCTCGTCCTCGATCTCCAACTGCTCGTAGCCGGGGTCGACGCCCTGCTCGTCGGGGAGGACCCACATCTGCACGAAGTGCACCGGGTCGGCGTGCGGCTCCTGGTTGTTGAGCCGCCAGGCGTCGTTCTTCTCCGAGTGCAGGATCCCGGTGCCGGCGCTCATCCGCTGGGCCAGACCCGGGTAGATCACCCCGGAGTGCCCGGTGGAGTCCTGGTGCACCAGGGAGCCGCGCAGCACCCAGGTCACGATCTCCATGTCCTGGTGCGGGTGGGTCTCGAAGCCCGCGCCCGGTCGGACCACGTCGTCGTTGTTGACAAGCAGCAGGCCGTGGTGGGTGTTGGCCGGGTCGTAGTGCCGGGAGAACGAGAAGGAGTGCTTGGAGTCCAGCCAGGAGATCCGGGTGGCGAAGCGGTCATCGGCGCGACGGATGTCGACAGCGGGCGCGGGCGCGGTCACCAGGCACGCTGCCCGGCGTCGGGGGTGGACGGCGCCCAGGTCAGGGCCGGTTCGCCGGTGGCCAGTTCGGCGATCTCACCGGTACGCAGCTGGGGTGTGTGGCCGAACTCGGCGCAGTGCTGCTCGGCGATCTCGGCACAGATCTCGGCCACCTGCTCGCACATCGGGTCGCCCAGGTCGGCGGCGTTCAACGCCATGATCATCTTAAAGCGGAGATCACGCATCTGCCCCCCAACCGCCGTCGTCCCACCACCTCCGGACCCTACCCGCCGCCCCTGCGCAGGACCCCGAAACGAGCACACCACCCCCGCTCGGTGCCAAGCCTGATGGTCGCCGTGGTGCCTGCCCAGGCACCTCGACGCCGAGAGGATGCGACAACGCCGCCCGCACTGGTGTGCGGGCGGCGTTGGGACAACTGGGGGTCGGTCAGAAGAAGCGGCGGCGCTTGGCCTTCTGCGGACGGATCAGGTCCGCACCCTTCGTCAGCAACCGGGTCGCCCCGGAGGGACCACGCCGGGCCTCCAGGGTGTGGCTGAGCCGGCGGGCGCCGGCCGCGGCCAGCGGCACCGCGATCGCCATCACCGCCCACTGGGCAATGCGCTTCTGGATCATGTGGGTTCACCTCCGTCAGTGGCTTCTGACGTCTCTGATACCCAGAGTGACGTGCGGGTAAGCGTCGGCTCAGATAACCGGGGCGACCGGGTTGGGCAGCGCGCCGCCGAAGCGTCGGTCCCGCTGGGCGTACAACTCGCACGCGTACCAGAGGTGGCGGCGGTCGAAGTCGGGCCAGAGCGTGTCCAGGAAGACCAACTCGGCGTACGCGGTCTGCCACAGCAGGAAGTTGGAGATCCGTTCCTCCCCGGACGGGCGCAGGAACAGGTCCACCTCCGGGATCTCCGGGTGGTAGAGGTACTTCGCCACTGTCTTCTCGGTGACCTTCGCCGGATCCAGCCGGCCGGCCGCCACGTCCCGCGCGATAGCGGCGGCGGCGTCACCGATCTCGGCCTGCCCGCCGTAGTTGACGCAGAACTGCAGGGTCAGCGTCGAGTTGTCGCGGGACATCTCCTCGGCGGTCTGCAACTCGGAGATGACGCTCTTCCACAGCCGACCCGGCCGGCCCGACCACACCACCCGAACGCCCAGGTCGACCAACTGGTCACGGCGGCGACGGATCACGTCCCGGTTGAACCCCATCAGGAACCGGACCTCGTCGGGCGAGCGCCGCCAGTTCTCGGTGGAGAACGCGTACGCCGACAGGTACGGGATGCCCATCTCGATGGCGCCCTCGATGGTGTCGAAGAGGCTGTGCTCCCCCGCCTCGTGCCCCTTGGTGCGGGGCAGCCCGCGGTCCTTGGCCCAGCGGCCGTTGCCGTCCATCACCACCGCCACGTGCTTCGGCACCGCCTCGGTGGGCAGCGCCGGGGGTCGGGCCCCGGACGGGTGTGGCACCGGCGGCGTCGGCTCGCGCCGGCCAGCCTTCTTCGATCGGATCACTCGGTCACTCCCTGTTCGCGCCGTCCGCCCCGGCCTCGACGTCGCCACGTGGCCGGAGCACCACGGCCCCGGTGCCCTCCGGCGGCGGAGCCGTGCCGGCCGCCGAGGAACCCCGGTCGACCAGCGGCAGCGAGCGTAGCGCGCGCTCCAGGTGCCACTGCAGGTGAGCCGCGACCAGCCCACTGCACTCCCGACGTACGGCGGCGTCGGTGGCGTCGGCGATCACCCAGTCACCGGAGGTCAGCGCGGACATCAGATCGATGGTGGCCGGTGCGGGATGAGCCGCCCCGGGTGGCCGACAATCCGGACAGACCGCGCCGCCGGCCGGCACCGAGAACGCCCGGTGCCGCCCGGGCGTGCCACAGACCGCGCAGGCGACCAGCGCCGGCGCCCAGCCGGCCAGGGACATCCCACGCAGCAGGTACGCGTCGAGCACCAGGGTGGTGGCGTGCTCGCCCCGGGACAGCGCCTTCAGCGCGCCGATGGTGAGCTGGAACAACCGCAGCGACGGCTCCCTTTCCACCGGGGTCAGCCGCTCGGCGGTCTCGGCGATCGCGCTGGCCGCCGTGTAGCGCGGATAGTCGCCGAGGAACCGTTTGCCGTACAGGTCGATGCCCTCGACCTGGCTCACCGTGTGCAGAGAGCTGCCGTGGTTGCCCTTCGGGTCACCGGCGAGCTGGAGGTCGACGTGGCCGAACGGCTCCAGCCGGGCGCCGAACTTGCTGGTGGTGCGGCGGATCCCTCGAGCCACCGCGCGCAGTCGGCCGTGCCGGCGGGTGAGCAGGGTGATGATCCGGTCGGACTCGCCGAGCTTCTGCACACGCAGCACCACCGCGTCGTCGCGGTAGAGCTGTCGGCGATACCCGGCCATCGGGCCATTCTCCCTCGGGGTGCGAAATCAGGGTTGGTTCGGGGTGCAAGCGCGGATGAACCCCGATGCGGCCGTCTCGTGCTCGGCCGTAGCGTGCTGGTCATGGCACTGCACCTGACCACCACCCCCCGCCGTCGTCGCGTCGCCGCTCCCGTCGCGCTAGGGCTCACCACCACCCTCATCGTGCTCGCCGGGTGCGACAACCTGTCGTTCCGTCGGCTCGACTACGACAACACCGAGGCGGTCCGGATCACCGCGGTCCGGGTCTCCGGGGGTTCTGGCGACGTTGTGGTCCGCGGCACCGGCTCGGCGTCCGAGGTGCGGATCAAGCGAGTGGTTCGCTACCAGGGCGGCGAACCGGACAACACCCGCTACGAGATCAAGGGCAGCGAGCTGGTGCTGAACACCGACTGTGGCTCGCGGTGCAGCATCTCCTACGAGGTGACGGTGCCAGAGGGTGTGGCGGTGCAGGGCGAGACCAGCTCCGGCAACGTCGAGCTGAGCCGCGTCGGCACCGTGGACCTACAGGTGCGCTCGGGCGACGTACGGATCTCCGGTGCGTCGGGCGCGGTCGGGGTGGAGGCCCGCTCGGGCAACATCGAGGTGAACGAGGCCGCCGCGGCCGTACGGCTGCGCGCCTCGTCGGGGGACATCACCGCACGCCGGCTGGGCGGCGCTGTCGACGCCGAGGCCAGCTCGGGCAATGTCGACGTGGAGCTGGACAAGCCCGCCTCGGCCCGGGTCCACGCCTCCAGTGGTGACGTCACGCTGCTGGTGCCGCAGGGCAGCTACCGGGTCCGGTCCAACGCCGACTCCGGTGACGAGACCATCACCGTCGCCGACAACCCGGCGGCGTCCCTGGTGCTCGACGGTTCGGCAAAGAGCGGCAACCTCACGATCAGCGAGCGTTGATCTCGACGCCGGTCGTCGCCCCGGCCGTCCGCTTCGGGCACCGCCGACGAGGTGGATCAGAAGCCCAGCTTGCGCAGTTGCCTCGGGTCGCGCTGCCAGTCCTTCGCGACCCGCACGTGCAGGTCGAGGTAGACCCGGCTGCCGAGCAGCTCCTCGATCTGCTTGCGGGCGGTGGTGCCGACCTCCTTGAGCCGACTCGCCTTGTGCCCGAGCACGATGGCCTTCTGGCTGGGCCGCTCCACGTACAGGTCGGCGTAGATCTTCATGACCTGGCCCTCGGGGATCATCTCCTCCACCACCACGGCGATGGAGTGTGGCAACTCGTCGCGGACCCCCTCCAGGGCGGCCTCCCGGATCAGTTCGGCGACCAGCACCTGCTCGGGGTCGTCGGTGAGCATGTCGTCCGGGTAGAGCTGCGGCGACGGCGGCAGATACTTGGTCATCACGTCGACGAGGGTGTCCACCTGGTGCCCGGACACCGCGCTCACCGGCACGATCTCGGCGAACTCCCCCATCTTGCTGACCGCGAGCAACTGCTCCGCCAGGCGACGCTTGTCCACCAGGTCGGTCTTGGTGACCACCGCCAGCACTGTCGCCTTCAACTCGGCCAGCTCGCCGGTGATGAACCGGTCACCGCGCCCGACCGGCTCGTCGGCGGGGATGCACAGGCCGATCACGTCGACCTCGGTCCAGGTGGACCGGACCAGGTCGTTGAGACGTTCGCCGAGCAGCGTACGGGGGCGGTGCAGGCCCGGCGTGTCGACCAGGACCAGCTGCGACTCGGGCCGGTGCAGCACCGCCCGGATGACGTGCCGGGTCGTCTGCGGCTTGTTCGAGGTGATGGCGATCTTGGTGCCGACGATGGCGTTGGTCAACGTCGACTTGCCGGCGTTGGGGCGACCGACGAAGCAGCCGAACCCGGCCCGGTACGGTCGCGCCTCCGGATCCTGCACCGGGCTCACTGGGTCACCGTGCCGAGGACGGTGCCGTCCGGAGCGGCCAGGTGGACAGGTGCGTCCGCCGCGAGGTCCCGTACCGCCGCGTGACCGGCACCATCCAGCGTCGACGCCTCGGTCACCACCACCGCCGCCTCCAACCGACTCGCCCCGGCCGCCACGGCCGACGCCACCGCCAACTGCAACGCGGTGAGCGTCAGCGACGGCAGCGCGACACTGGCCGCCGCGTACGTCCGGCCGTCCTGGTCGCGGACCGCGGCGCCCTCCACGGCCCCGACCCGCGCGCGGGCTCCCCGGGCCAGGACGACGAGCTTGCCGTCCTCGGCGCTCAGCGCTCCCGACGCGGTGGGGGTGGGCCGGGCGGCAGGCGCGGCGGGTGTGTCAGGCATCGGCGGATTGCCTCTCATCGTCTCGGTAGTTGTCAGTGTCGTCCCCGGGGTCGGCGTGCTCGCCGCGCCCCGCGGTGTCCTGCTCATGGCCCGGCTCCACCCGGCTGACCAGAACGGTGTCGATCCGGTTGCGCCGGCCGGTGGTGCCCTCGGCGACCAGGCGGAGACCGGCGACCTCGGCCTCGGCACCCGGGATCGGCACCCGCCCCAGCGACTGGGCGAGCAGACCGCCGACCGTCTCCACCTCGTCGGTGGGCAGGTCGGTGTCGAACATCTCGCCGAGATTCTCCACCGGCAGGCGGGCGGTCACCCGCACCGAGGAGTCCGCCAGACGTTCGACGGGCGGGCGTTCGACATCGTACTCGTCGGTGATTTCGCCGACGATCTCCTCCAGGATGTCCTCGATGGTGACCAGACCGCCGGTGCCGCCGTACTCGTCGACAACGATGACCAGGTGGTTGCGGGCCGCCTGCATCTCGGACAGCAGGTCGTCGACCGGCTTGGACTCCGGTACGAAGGTCGCCGGGCGCATCAGCTCGGCCACCGGCAACTGTTCGGCCCCCGGGTCGCCGCCACGGGAGCGCCGGATCAGGTCCTTGAGGTAGAGCACCCCCAGCACGTCGTCGACGCTCTCGCCGATCACCGGGATGCGGGAGAAACCGGAGCGGAGGAAGAGCGCCAGCGCCTGTTCGAGTGTCTTGCCCTCCTCGATCCACACCATCTCGGTGCGCGGCACCATCACCTCACGGGCGATGGTGTCGCCGAGCGCGAAGACGGAGTGGATCATCTGGCGTTCGCCGTGCTCGACCACGCCACGCTGCTCGGCCAGGTCGACAAGCTCCCGCAACTCCACCTGGGTGGCGAACGGGCCTTCCCGGAAGCCGCGCCCGGGGGTGACCGCGTTGCCGATCAGGATCAGCAGCGACGCGAGCGGGTTGAGCGCCCGGCCCAGCCAGCGGACCAGCGGCGCCACCGCACGACCCACGGCGTAGGCGTGCTGCCGGCCGATGGTGCGCGGGGCGACGCCCACCACCACGAAGCTGACCACTGTCATCGCACCGGCGGTCACCAGCGCGGCCCGCCAGCCGGCGCCGAAGCTGTCCACCGCCACGAGCGCCACCAGTGTGGTGGCGGTCAGCTCGGCGAGCAGCCGCAACAGCAGGAGCAGGTTGAGGTGCCGAACGACGTCGCCGGCCACTACCTGGAGGGTACGGGCGCCGCGCACGCCGTCGCGGGCCAGCTCGGCCGCTCGGGCCGGTGAGACCGCGGCGAGGGCCGCCTCGGTCATCGCGATCAGGCCGGCCAGCACCACCAGACCGGCCGCGAAGACGATCAGCTGAAAGTCGGGAAGGCCAGCGGTGGCGCCGGCCGCGAGTAACGGAGAAGTGGACATCACTGGGTGCGGGTCGACCGCCAGCTCGCCAGCAGCCGAGCCTGGAGTGCGAACATCTCCCGCTCCTCCTCCGGCTCGGCGTGGTCATAACCGAGCAGGTGCAGCACCCCGTGCACGGTGAGCAGGTGCAGCTCGTCGGCCGGCGCGTGCCCTGCGGTCGCCGCCTGCTTGGCCGCCACCTCCGGACAGAGCACGATGTCGCCGAGCAGGGCGGGCTCGCCGCCGGCCGGCGCGGACTCACCCGGGCCGTGGTCGACGCTGCCCTCGTCCATGGGGAAGGCGAGCACGTCGGTCGGGCCGTCGCCACCCATCCAACGGTGGTTCAGCTCGGTCATGTAGTCGATGTCGACGAGCAGCACGGACAGCTCGGCGAGGGGGTTGACCCCCATCTCGTCGAGGGCGTGCCGGGCGACGGCGAGCACGGCATCGGTGTCGACGTCGACACCGGACTCGTTGGCGATCTCGATGGACAACTGCTTTCCTCTGCTTTAGCGGCGGCGGCCGGCCCGGCCGCCCTGGGCGGGTCGCCCAGGCACGGCGTGAACGCCCTGCGCCTGCTGGTTCTCCCGCTCGGCGTCCCAGCGGGCGTACGCGTCGACGATCTCCCCGACCAGCTGGTGGCGGACCACGTCGGAGCTGGACAACTGGGAGAAGTGCACGTCGTCGACGTTTTCCAGGATCTCCCGAACCACCCGCAGGCCGCTGCTCGTCCCACCGGGAAGGTCCACCTGGGTGATGTCACCGGTCACGACGATCTTGGAGTTGAAGCCGAGTCGGGTGAGGAACATCTTCATCTGCTCGGGCGTCGTGTTCTGCGCCTCGTCCAGGATGATGAACGCGTCGTTGAGCGTCCGTCCCCGCATGTAGGCGAGGGGGGCGACCTCGATCGTGCCGGCGGCCATCAGCTTCGGGATGGTCTCCGGGTCGAGCATGTCGTGCAGCGCGTCGTAGAGCGGGCGCAGGTACGGATCGATCTTCTCGTTGAGCGTCCCGGGCAGGAAGCCCAGCCGCTCGCCCGCCTCGACCGCCGGCCGGGTGAGGATGATCCGGTTGACCTGCTTGGCCTGCAACGCCTGGACGGCCTTCGCCATCGCCAGGTAGGTCTTTCCGGTGCCGGCAGGGCCGATGCCGAAGACGATGGTGTGCGTGTCGATAGCGTCGACGTACTTCTTCTGCCCGAGCGTCTTGGGGCGGATGGTGCGCCCGCGCCGGGAGAGGATGTTGAGCGTCAGGACCTCGGCGGGCCGCTCGGCGCTGCCCTGCTCGAGCATGCCGACGGTACGCCGGACGGCGTCAGTGGTCAGGGTCTCGCCTTTCTCGATGAGTTCGAGGAGCTCGCTGAAGACCCGCTCGGCGAGGGCGTTGTCCGCAGGGTCACCGGTGATGGTGATCTCGTTGCCGCGAACGTGCACGTCACTGGTGACCGAGCGTTCGACGAGTCTGAGGATCTCGTCGCCTGCGCCGAGCAGATTGACCATGATCTTCGGGTCGGGCACGGTGATCCTGGTCTGCACCCGGGGCGGGCCGGGAGGTGGGGTGCCGGTCATAGGTTGGGCCGAAGGGCCCTGCGCCACCTGCTCTCGATCTCGGCGCCGGCCTGCTGGGCCTGGCGTGCGGACGTTACACCCATCGTATCGGTTCAACGCGGGCCGCATCGCGCCCATTTCCGCTGGCCGCGATCAACTCCCGGCCCGGAAGTCGTACCGGTCGAAGGTCTCCTGGTGACGGGTGAACCGGTACGTCGCCCAGTGCATCCGGACCACCGCGCCGGCCTCGTCCCGGGTCAGCCGCAGCAGCTCACCGACCTCCCGACCGGAGACCACCCGGAACACGTCAGGCTGGTCCGGCAACGGCGTGAAGATCGCCGGCGGACGTCCGGTCGGGTCACCGACCCCACGTGCCCGCAGGGTGCCGTCGTGCCACGAGAAGACGTACTCGGAGCCCTCGCCCCACCAGCGGCCGAGCGCACCCCGCAGGGCGGCCGGCGCGGGTGCGCCGGGTCGCCAGGGCTCGATCTCGGCCGGGTCGTGCTCGACGGCAGCGGCGAGCAGCCGGTGCGACAGGTCGAACAGTTCGGTCGCCGTGCCGGACGAGCCGAGCACCGCGGCGCCCATCGCCCCGGGCGTGCCGTCACCGCCGCGGCGGCCGTACGCCCCGGAGAGGAACCCGGGCATCGCCCCGTCGTGCCCCACGTGCATCACCCGCTCCCCCTGCGGGACCAGGATCAGCCCCAGCCCGAAGCCCGCGCCCCAGAGCGTCTCGTCGGTGGTGGTCAGCGGCCAGCGCATCTCGTCGAGGGTGGCCGGGGCGAGGACCACGCCGGCCGGGTCCAGCGCCGCCGGGTCGGCCAGGAACGCCGCCCAGCGGGCCATGTCGGTAGCGGTGCTCCAGAGCTGGGCGGCCGGGCCGACCGCGCCGAAGTCGGTCGGCGGTTCGGGGTGCGCCTCGTCGGAGTACGCGTCGACCAGGAACCCGGTGGCCGCCGTCGGCAGTGGGCTCACTGTGGTGTCGGTCAGCCCCAGCGGCGTCAGGATCCGCTCGGTGAGCGCCTGCGCCCAGCTGCCGCCCCGGCACCTGGCCACGAGTTGGCCGAGTACGGCCACGCCCAGGTTGGAGTAGTGGAACCGGCGGCCGGTCGGCAGCACCCGCTCGGCCCGGTCCAACTCGGCGACAAGTTGGTCGTCGTCCGGTGCGCGCAGGCTGTCCCACACGTCGCCGAACGGCTCGCGTTGCAGGCCACCGGTGTGCGACAGCAACCGACGTACGGTCAGGTCGCCGTGCGCCGGGAGGTCCAGGTGCCGGCCCACCGGGTCGTCCAGGTCCAGCAGCCCGTCGTCGCGGCACTGCAGGACCAGCGCCGCGGTGAACGTCTTGGTGATCGAGCCGATCCGGAACTGGGTGCCCGCGCCCAGAGGGCTGTCGGTGCCGGTCTCGCCGACGGTGCAGCTCCAGAGCGGCCGGTCGGCCCGGTGCAGCGCCGCGGACACCGCCGGAACCCGGGCTTCGGCCTGCACCCGCCGGACCAACCGGTCCAGGTGCTCGTCCGCCCGAGAGCCGGGCGCCGCACCTGGGGTCACGCCAGGTCCCGGGCGAGCATCGGGCCGAGCGGCGCACCACCGAGCAGGTGCGCGTGCACGTGGAACACCTCCTGCCCGCCGTACGCGCCGGTGTTGAACATCAGCCGGAACCCGTCGCCGAGCAGCCCCTCGTCCTCGGCCACGGCGGCGGACGTCGCCAGCACGTCGGCGGCCAGCGCCGGGTCACCCTGGGCGAGCGTCGCGACGTCGGCGTAGTGCTCCTTCGGAATGACCAGGACGTGCACCGGCGCCTTCGGGTCGATGTCGCGGAAGGCGAGCGTGGTGTCGGTCTCCCGGACCACTGTGGCCGGAATCTCCCCGGCGACGATGCGGCAGAACAGGCAGTCGGATCCCATCGGGGCAGTGTAAGGACTAACCGGCCGGGGGCGCCGCGGCGCAGCGTGCGCCGCCGGCCCGTTCGCAGGGGGGCGGCACGGCTGAGGCAGGATGGCCGGCATGACGGATCGGGCGGTACTCGTGACCGGTGCCTCGCGCGGGATCGGCCGCGCGGTGGCGGAGGCGTTCGCAGCGGGCGGCGACCGGGTGGCCATCCATCACCGCGACTCCGCCGATGCGGCCGAGGAGCTGCGCGGGCAACTGCCCGGCGCCGGGCACGTGGTGGTCCGCGCCGACCTCACCGATCCGGACGCGGTCCGGGTCATGGTCGACCGGGCCGCCGAACTGCTCGGTGGGCTGGACGTGCTGGTCAACAACGCCGGGACGTACGGCGACCGCGACGACCCGCACCCCATCTTCGGCGCCTCGTACGAACAGTGGCAGCAGCGCTGGCGGCAGGTGCTGGAGACCAACCTGACCGGCGCCGGCAACGTCACCTGGTGCGCCGCCCAGCACATGCGCGAACGCGGCGGGCGGATCGTCAACGTCTCGTCCCGTGGCGCGTTCCGCGGCGAGCCGCACCAGCCGGCGTACGGTGCCAGCAAGGCGGGGCTGAACGCGCTGGGCCAGTCCCTCGCCGTGGCGCTCGCGCCGTACGGCATCACTGTCGCCACCGTCGCGCCGGGCTTCGTGGCGACGGACATGGTCACCGAGTACCTGCGCGGTGCGGAGGGCGCGGCGATCCGGGCGCAGAGCCCGTTCGACCGGGTGGGCAAACCGGAGGAGATCGCCGCCGCCGTGCACTGGCTGGCCTCGCCGCAGGCCGAGTGGGCCTCGGGCACGATCGTCGACGTCAACGGCGCCTCCTACCTGCGCAGCTGAGGTGGAGCACCTCAACCCGCGTGGCGCGTCGGTGGTGGCGCTCGCCAAGCCGGACGAGCGGGAAGCCGCCCAGTGGTACTTCCAGCGGTGGCTGGCACACCTGCCGGCGGCCGGTGAGATCGTGCTGTTCGACCGTTCCTGGTACAACCGGGCCGGCGTGGAGCGGGTGATGGGCTTCTGTAGCCGCAAGGAGTACCTGGAGTTCCTGCGGCAGGCCCCGGAGCTGGAACGGATGCTGGTGCGCTCGGGCATCCGGCTGGTCAAGTTCTGGTTCTCCGTCTCGCAGAACGAGCAGCGCACCCGGTTCGCGATCCGCCAGGTCGACCCGGTCCGGCAGTGGAAGCTGTCTCCGATGGACATCGCCTCACTCGACCGCTGGGACGAGTACACCGAGGCCAAGGAGGCGATGTTCTTCTGGACCGACACGGCCGACGCGCCGTGGACTGTGGTGAAGAGCAACGACAAGAAGCGGGCCCGGCTGGAGGCGATGCGGCACGTGCTGCACCGCTTCGACTACACCGGCAAGGACCTCGCAGTGGTCGGCGCACCTGACCCGCAGATCATCGGGCCGGCCGGGCTGGACCTCGGGCCGGAGGAAGAGGTGGTGCCGGTGTTTCCCCGGCCCTGAACCAACCAGAACCCACTGTCACCAGCGGCCGAGGCGGGCGGCGAGCACACTGAGGGCCGCCACGCCGGCGGTGGAGGTGCGCAGCACTGCCGGTCCGAGGCGTACGGGTCGCCCGCCGGCCTCGGCGAAGGCGGTCAGCTCGGCCGGGGCGATGCCACCCTCCGGGCCGATCACCAGCACGATCTCGCCGGTGGTGGGCAGCTCTGCGGTGGTGAGCCGGTCTTCGGCCTCCTCGTGCAGCACGAACCCGGCGGCGGCACCGGCGATCCGACGGGCCACAGTGGCGGTGGACTCGTCCGGCGCGCCGGCCACCACCGGCAGCCACGGCCGGCGGGCCTGCTTGGCCGCCTCCCGGGCGGTGGCCACCCACTTCTCCCGGGCGCGTACGCCCCGGTCGCCGCGCCACTGGGTCACCGAGCGCGACGCCGCCCAGGGCACGATCTCGTCCACCCCGACCTCGGTCATCGCCTGCACGGCCAGCTCACCCCGGTCGCCCTTGGCGATGCCCTGCACTGTCACCAGCCGGGGTACCGGCGCGTCCGCGTACCCCCGGGAGGTGATGGTGACCTCCAGGCTGCCCCGGCCGACGGCGGTGACCACGGCGGCGGCCGTGCCACCCCGGCCGTCGGCGAGCAGCAGTTCCTCGCCGACGCGCAGCCGCTGCACTGTCGCGGCGTGGTGCCCCTCCGGGCCGTCCACTGTGAGCGCGTCGCCGGTGGGCAGCGCCTCCACCAGGAACAGCGGTGCGGACACCTCAGGCGTGCCCGTTGAACGCGTCGCGCATCCGGGAGAAGAAGCCGCCCTGCTTGGACAACTCAGCGACCTCCTCGCCACGGGTCTTGGCGAAGTCGCGCAGCATCTTCTCCTGGTCCGGGTCGAGCTTGGTCGGCGTCCGCACGTCCAGGTGGACGTAGAGGTCGCCTCGGCCGGTGCCGCGCAGGTGCGGCACGCCCCGGGCGCGCAGTCGCAGCGTGCTGGCCGGCTGGGTGCCGGCCTTGACGTCGACGGTCTCCTCGCTGTCCAGCGTCTTGATGGTCAGCCGGGTGCCCAGCGCCGCCGCCGTCATCGGCACGGTGACCCGGCAGTGCAGGTCGTCGCCCTTGCGGGAGTACACGTCGTGCGGACGCTCGTGGATCTCCACGTAGAGGTCGCCGGCGGTGCCGCCGCCGGGGCCCACCTCGCCCTGCTGGGCCAGCCGGATCCGCATGCCGTCCTCGACACCGGCCGGGATCTTGACGGTCAGCGAACGGCGGGTCCGCACCCGGCCGTCGCCGGCGCAGGTGGGGCAGGGGTGCGGGATGGTGGTGCCGTAGCCCTGGCACACGGTGCACGGCCGGGCGGAGACCACCTGGCCGAGGAAGGTGCGCTGCACCGACTGCACCTCGCCCCGGCCAGCACACGCCTCGCAGGTCGCCAGGTGCGTGCCGGCGGCCGTGCCGGCACCGGAGCAGGTGGTGCAGAGCACAGCGGTGTCGACGGTGATCGGGGCCTCCACGCCGAAGGCCGTCTCGTGCAGGTCGAGTTCGAGCCGCAGGATCGCGTCGGCGCCTGGGCGGGTACGCGGCCGTGGGCCACGGGCGCCACCTCCGGCACCGCCGAAGAACGCGTCCATGATGTCCTGGAAACCGACGAACGGGCCGGCGCCTCCGGGGCCACCCGGGCCGCCAGCGCCACCGCCACCCGGGGCGAGCGGGTCGCCACCCAGGTCGACGATCTGCCGCTTCCGGTCGTCCGAGAGCACCTCGTACGCGGCGTTGATGTCCTTGAACTTCTCCTGAGCCTCCGGGTCCGGATTGACGTCCGGGTGGAACTGGCGTGCCAGCTTGCGGTAGGCGCGCTTGATCTCGTCATCGGAGGCTTCCCGGCTCACACCGAGAATGCCGTAGTAGTCCCTGGCCACTGCGTTCCGTGTCCTCATGTTCGTCTCGCGTTGCGCCGGTCGGCGGCCGCAGCCGGCCGCATCGGCCCTGACCAATCAGTTCTGGGCCAGCAACTCGCCCACGTAGCGTGCCACGGCGCGCACCGTGGCGATGTTGCCGGGGTAGTCCATCCGGGTGGGCCCCAGCACCCCCAGGCCACCCACGATGGTGGTGCCCGGGCCGTACCCGGTGCTGACCACCGAGGCGGCGCGCAGGTTGTCGAACTCGTTCTCGTCGCCGATCAGCACCCGGGTCGTGCTCGGCTCGGTCTCGCCGATGAGCTTGAGCAGCACGACCTCCTCCTCCAGAGCTTCGAGGATCGGCCGCAGCGAGCCCTGGAAGTCGAGCAGGCCGCCCCGGGTGAGGTTCGCGGTGCCGGCGAGCGCGATCCGTTCCTCGTGCCGCTCGACGAGCGTCTCCAGCAGGACGGTGGCGAGCGTGGTCATGGTCGGGCGCAGCCCGGTCGGCGCTTCCTCGACAAGCGCCTGCACCAGCGGCGGCGTCTCGGACAGCCGGGCGTTGGCGAGCTTCTCGTTGATCAGTCGACGCAGGTCGGTGACGTCGTCGGCGGGCACCGGGCCGGGCAGCTCCACGAGTCGCTGTTCCACCCGCCCGGTGTCGGCGATCATGACGAGCATCAGCCGGGTGGTGGAGATCGGCACCAGCTCCAGGTGACGCACCGAGGAGCGGGCCAGGCTCGGGTACTGAACGACGGCGACCTGCCGGGTCAGCTGGGCGAGCAACCGCACAGTGCGGTGCACCACATCGTCGAGGTCGACAGCGCCGACCAGGAACCGCTCGATGGCCCGGCGCTCGGCCGGGCTGAGCGGCTTGACCCGGGAAAGCCTGTCGACGAAGAGGCGGTAGCCGCGGTCGGTGGGCACCCGGCCGGCACTGGTGTGCGGCTGCCGGATGTAGCCCTCCTCCTCCAGCACGGCCATGTCGTTGCGGACCGTGGCCGGGGAGACCCCGAGCTGGTGCCGCTCGACCAGCGCCTTGCTGCCGACCGGCTCCTGGGTGGAGACGTAGTCTTCGACGATGGCGCGGAGCACTGCGAGTTTCCGGTCGTCGAGACCCATCCTCCGCACCTCCTGTCGCACGTCGGCCGCCGGCGCTCTGGGCCGGCCGGGCCGTCCTGGCACTCGACTGTAACGAGTGCCAGTCTACGTCGGCGGGCCCGCCGACGCGATGATCAACGGCCACCCGTCGGTGCGGCCCACGCCACCGGCGTTGGGCCGATCGGCCCGCACTGCCGGGCGGTGTCGCTCTGGTGCGGCGTTGCCACGGGCACCTACCGTGACATCCATGACTGAACCTCCTCGCCCTCCCGGGTCGGGCGACCCCGGCAACTACCCGCCGGAGCCCACCTCCCCAGGCCCGTCCCCGTCGGCCGAGCCGCCCACCGCACCACTGTCCGGGGCACCCGGCCCGGCCGGCTATCCCCCGGCCGGTGGCTATCCGCCGCCCACCGGTGACCAACCGCCGTCAGGCGGCTACCCTCCGGCAGGCGGCTACCCCCCGCCCGGGGGCTACCCCCCACCCGGCGGCTACCCGGCCGGTGGGGCCTACGGCGGCCCCGGCGGCGGCTACGCCAACAACGAGGACAAGACCTGGGCCCTTGTCGCGCACTTCGGCGGCGCCCTCGGCGCACTGGTCAGCTTTGGTCCGCTGGGCTTCGTCGCCCCGCTCATCGCCTACCTGGCCCGGGGTCAGCAGTCGCCGACCGTCCGGGCGCACGCCCTCGCCGCCCTGAACTTCCAGATCCTCTGGTCGATCATCGCGTTCGTGCTGCTCTTCGTGAGCTGGTGCCTGCTCTTCCTGCCCAGCATCGCCGTCGTGGTGATCCAGATCCTGTTCGGGATCATCGCCGGCATGAAGGCCAACGAGGGCACCCCGTACCGCTACCCGATGACCGCCAACTTCATCAAGTGAACCGGTCCGGCCGCTCCCCCGGCCGGAGCGGTTCACCGCTGTTCCGGTCCGGGGAGCGGCGGCCACTCAGGGCAGCAGGTCGCGGACGACAGCGTCGGCGAGCAGCCGCCCGCGCAGTGTGAGCACCGCCCGGCCGGCGGCGTACTCGTCGGCGGCCAGCAGCCCACCGGCCAGGGCCCGCTCGGCGCCGGCCCGGCCGGGGGCGTCGAGCACCGCCAGCGGCAGACCGCTGGAGAGCCGCAGCCGCAGCATCACGTCCTCCATGTGCGCCTCGTCGGGGGTGAGCACCTCCCGGGCCAGGCCGGGTGACGCGCCGGTGGCCAGCCGCTGGGCGTACGTCGTGGGGTGCTTCACGTTCCACCAGCGCACCCCGCCGACGTGGCTGTGCGCCCCCGGCCCCAGCCCCCACCAGTCCGCGCCGGTCCAGTAGAGCAGGTTGTGCCGGCAGCGGGCCTGTTCGGTGCGGGCCCAGTTGGAGACCTCGTACCAGGAGAGCCCGGCCGCGTCGAGAGCGGCCTCCGCGGCCAGGTAGCGGTCCGCTGCCACGTCGTCACTGGGGTACGCCAGCTCGCCGCGCCGCATCCGGGCGGCGAGCCGGGTGCCGTCCTCGACGATCAGGGCGTACGCGCTGACGTGGTCCACCCCGGCGGCGACGACCTGCTCCAGCGAGGCGGCGAAGTCCTCGGCCCGCTCCCCCGGGGTGCCGTAGATCAGGTCCAGGTTGACGTGCTCGAACCCGGCGTCGCGCGCCTCCAGGGCGGCGGCGGTGGCTCGGCCGGCGCTGTGTTTGCGGTCCAGGATCGCCAGCACCCCCGGGGAGGCGGACTGCATGCCCAGCGAGATCCGGGTGTAGCCGGCGGCCCGCAGCAGCTTCAACGATTCCGGGGTGACCGACTCGGGGTTGGCCTCGGTGGTCACCTCGGCGTCGGCGGCCAGCCCCCAGGTGCGGTCGATGCCGTCGAGGATGCGGGCCAGGTCGTCGGCGGGGAGCAGGGTGGGCGTGCCGCCGCCGACGAAGACGGTGTCGACCCGGGGCGGCGGGTTGTCGCCGAGCACCCGGGCGGCGAGCGCCAGCTCGGCCAGCACCGTGTCGGCGTACCCCTCACGGCTGGCACCGCCACCCAGTTCGGCGGCGGTGTAGGTGTTGAAGTCGCAGTATCCGCAGCGGCTGGCGCAGAACGGCACGTGCACGTACACGCCGAAGCCGCGCGCGCCGACCGCAGTGGTGGCGGTGGCGGGCAACGATCCGTCGACGGGGACGGTCTCACCATCTGGAAGGACGCCGGGCATGGCCACTAGTGTGCCCGGCATGACCTCTCCCGACGTCCTCGTGCGGGTCGCCACGGCCCGTGGGGTGACCACCCTCACCCTGGACAGCCCGCACAACCGCAACGCGCTCTCCACCGGCCTGATGACCCAACTGCTGGCCGGGCTGGCGGACGCGGTCGCCGACGAGGCGGTTCGAGTGATCGTGCTCGACCACACCGGCCCGGTCTTCTGCTCCGGCGCGGACCTGAAGGAGACCGCGGCGGCGTACGCCAGCGGGACGGTGCCGGCCGGCATGTTGGGTGACGTGCTCGCGGCGCTCTGGGAGTGCCCGAAGCCGGTGCTCGCCCGGGTCGGCGGGCCGGCGCGGGCCGGTGGGCTGGGCCTGATCGCCGCCGCCGACCTGGCGGTCTGCACCGACGAGGCGACCTTCGCGTTCACCGAGGTGCGCATCGGGGTGATCCCGGCGGTCATCTCGGCGACCGTGCTGCCCCGGCTGCACCCCCGCGCCGCCGCCGCGCTGTACCTGACCGGCGACACCTTCGACGGCCGTCGGGCCGCCGAGATCGGCCTGGTGACGGCCTCGGTCCCGGCGGACGGGCTGGACGACGCGGTACGGGCCTACTGCGACTCGCTGGTGCGCGGCGCGCCGGGGGCGCTGGCCGGCGCGAAGGAGTTGCTGCGCCGACCGGGTACCGCCGAGTTGCGCGCCGACCTGGCCCGCCTCTCCGCCGTCTCGACCGGCTACTTCCTCTCCGACGAGGGACGCGAGGGAGTCATGGCGTTCCGCGAACGTCGACCGGCGCGCTGGGTGCCCGCTCTCGACGGCTGAGCATTCGGGTAGGCGTTGCCGCCCGTCGGTCCTTTGCTCTGCTTCAACCGGCGCAACAGCCGCTGTCCGGATATCGGACACGCGGTGTTGCCTCCGGTGAAGCAGAGCAAAGGACGCAGACGAGGGTCGACTCCCGGCCGGGCTGGCCGGGCGCCGTCGTCGTTCGGCGGAGCCTCGGTGTTCCGCCGGTGTCACCAGGCGGTCGCGCCGCCGTCGACCGGGTAGTTCGCCCCGGTGATGTACGACGCCCGGTCGGACGCGAGGAAGACCACCAGCTCGACGACCTCCTCGGGACGTGCGAAGCGCTTGAGGAGCGTCTTGGCGGTGATGGCGTCCCGGGCCTCCTGGTTGTCACCGAGGTCGCGTTCGCTGGCCGGAGTGAGGGTGGGCCCGGGACTGACCGCCACCGCGCGGATGCCGTGGGGCGCGCCTTCGAGCGCGAGCTGTCGCGTCATGCCGATGATGCCGGCGTTCGCGGCGGTGTGACCGACCATCGGCGGGACGTGGCCGCCGATCGACCCGGCCATGGAGGCGGCGCTGATGATGACACCGCCGCCGCGCCGGACCAGGTGGGGCCAGGCGAACTTCGACACGAAGTACGGAATGTCGAGTTCTCCGGTGATGGTGTAGCGCCAGTCCTGCACGGAGAAGTCGGGCATCGGGCCGAAGCGGAGAGCGGCTGCGTTGTTGTAGACGATGTCGAGCCCGCCGTAGGCGGCAGCGGCATCGTCGACGAGCTTGCGTACCTGCTCGGGGTCGGTGAGGTCGACCGGCGCGACGCCGGTCATCTCGCCGCCGGCGCGGCGGACGAGTTCGACCGTCTCGTCGTTGCCGGCGACCTGGAGGTCGGCCCCGACGACCTTCGCGCCCTCGCGGGCGAAGGTCAGCGCCGCGACGCGGCCCAGACCACCGCCGGTGCCGGTGATCAGGACGACCTTGCCATCGAGCGTTCCCATGGAACTCCTCCTCGTTCGCTGACCAACGCGCCCGGCTTGGGTGGTAGGTCGGATTGATATGTCAACTCGGTTAAGTCCTTGACCGATCAATCGCTTCCCGTTGTCGGTTACCCGGTGACGCTCACGACAGCCCCGACCGGTGACAGAACGTCGCAGCAGGTGAGATCGCGACCGGAGCGGGAACGTCGCCAACCGGTACGCCACAGCGGAGCCGCCCCGAACTGGTCGGAGTCGGCCAGGCTTGGCCCGAACCGCTCGGACGACCCGGAGAGGGCCTGCGGGGACGTACGCTTGGCGAACTGTCGATCTGGGGGTGTGGGTGCGAACTCGGGCAACCGTGGCGGGTGGAGTGGTGCTCATCCTCGTCGCCGTGATCGCGATCTGGCTCGTCGTACGGCAGGTGGGCGACAACCTCAGGTTGCCGCTGGTGGCACGGAAGTGCACAGTGCAGGCCGACGGACGTGTCGCGCTGGACGCCGACCAGATGGCCAACGCGGCGACCATCGCGGCGATCGGCGCGAAGCGCGGAATGCCCGAGCGGGCCGTCGTGGTCGCGCTCGCCACCGCGTACCAGGAGTCCGGGCTGCGCAACCTCGCCGACGGCGACCGTGACTCGGTCGGCCTGTTCCAGCAGCGGCCAAGCCAGGGTTGGGGCACTCCGGCGCAGATCCGCGACCCGCGTTACGCGGCCAACCGGTTCTACGCGGCCCTCAAGAAGGTGCGCGGCTGGGAGAAGATGCGGGTCACCGACGCCGCCCAGCGGGTGCAGCGCTCGGCGTTCCCCGAGGCGTACCAGAAGTGGGCCGACGACTCCGAGGTGCTCAGCCGGGCCCTGCTCGGCGACGCCAGCGGCGCGGTCTCCTGCTCGGTGGGGCGCACCCCGGCGATGCACGGCGCGGCGGCGGCCGCGCAACTGACCCGCAACCTGGTGCTCGACTGGGGGCTGAAGGGCACCGACCCGACCGACCCGACCGGGTTGGCGGTGACTCCGGGCGACCAGCGCGACGGCTGGCGGTACGCGCACTGGCTGGTCTCGCACGCCCAGGACCACGGCGTGAAGCGAGTCCGCTTCGGCGACCTGGAATGGACCGCCCGCGACGGCTCGTGGGGCCGGGTGGACGGCCGACAGAACCCCGCCGGTCAGGTGGTCGCCGAGGTGTTCAACGAGGGTTGACCGACCCGGATCTCTTAACCGGCAGTCACCGCACAATCGGGCAATGCACGCCGAATCGCACTATTGATCACGCAGATCTCACTCTGTGCGTTTCTCTCACTGCGTGGGGTCCCGCCGTGGCCCAATCCCGCACCACACCCTCCCCGATGCCTGGACGGCCGCGTTACGATCGGCGGCCTGTGCCAGAAAAGGTTTCACCTCATGGGGAGGGGTACGACGCGGTGTTCGATTACGGCGACCGGACCGGTTACGAACCGATCAGCGACATTGACCGCAAGGAGTTCCACGAGCAGGGCTTCCTCCTGCTGCGCAACGTCCTGACGGAGGACCACCGGGCGGCGCTGGAGGCGGCGGTCGACCGCGTCTACGCGGAGGAGCAGGCCAAGGGCACCACCAAGAAGGACGGCACCCTGCACCTGCTGGGCTTCCTGGAGCGCGACGAACTCTTCGGCGAGCTGCTGACCCACCCGATCGCCTTCCCGTACATGTGGGGGCTGGCCGGCTGGAACATCTACACCCACCACAACCACCTGGACGTCACCCCGCCGGCCGCCGAGCCGGAGAAGCCGTACTGGGGTTGGCACCAGGACGGGTACCGGCAGAACTCCGACCCGGAGACGATGGACCCGAACCTGCCTCGGCCGATGTTCTCGCTGAAGGTCGCGTACGTGCTGTCGGACCTCTCCGAGACCGGCCGCGGCGCCACCAAGGTCATCCCGGGCAGCCACCTGAAGAACTCGCTGCCCCGGCCGGCGGACCTCACGGTGCAGAACCCCGACCCGGAGGGCACGGTGGAGATCACCGCCAACCCGGGCGACGCCTTCATCTTCGACCGCCGGCAGTGGCACTCACGGTCGACGAACCTGTCGACCATCACCCGCAAGATGCTCTTCGTTGGCTACACCTACCGGTGGATCCGTCCGCTGGACGAGCTGCACCCCGACGTGAACGGCGAGTGGTACCGCAACCGCACCCCCGTGCAGCGCCAGCTGATCGGTGAGGGCACCCACACCGCCAACTACTGGGGCATCAACTGGGACGGGTACGTCGACGACGAGATCCCGCTCCGCAAGGAGCTCAAGGAGCGCGGTCTGCTCGACCGCAACATCCCCTGGCTCCGCTGACCCACCGCTCGTAGGACGGCCCCCCACCGACGCCCAGCGTTGGCGGGGGGCCGTTTCCACGTCTGCGGACCCGACCCGTTCGGGCCGAGCCCGTTCCGGCCACCGGAGACCGCACTGTCGGTAGCGTGGCGGGTGCGCAGGTCGGGGCGCGGCGCCCCCGCCCAGGGCGTGGGTGGCACAGGAGGCAGCGCAGTGACATCCGCTCCGCTCCCCCGGATCCTCCGCCGCCGCGGCGAGCCGGAATACCCGACCTTCCTGGAACTCTTCTTCGATCTCGTCTACATCTTCATGTTCTCCCGGCTCGCTGCCAGCCTGGCCGAGAACCTCACCTTCCAGGGCGCGGCGCAGACCGCCGTCCTGCTGCTGGCCGCCTGGTGGGTCTGGGTGCTGACCGCGTGGCTCACCGACCTGTTCAACCCCCAACTGCCGATCATCCAGGCGACCACCCTGCTGGTCATGCTCGGCACCCTGCTGATGGCGATCGCGACCCCGTACGCCTTCGGTCGGTACGGGTGGCTCTTCGTCGCGGCCTACTTCGGCATCCACCTGGTCCGCGACGCCGTCCTGATCCCCGGCACCCGGGTGAACCGCCCGATCCAGGCCAGGAGCATCAGGGTGTTCTTCTGGTTCGGCGTCACAGTGACGCCCTGGGTGGCCGGGGTGTTCGTGGACGAGACCGCCCGACTGGTGCTCTGGTCGCTCGCGGTCGCGGTCGACCTCGGCTCGGCCCGGGTCGGCTGGCCGACGCCGAAGCTGGGGCGTACCGAGCTGGCCAGCCAGATCTTCACCGGGGTGCACCTCTCCGAGCGGCACCGGGCGATCTTCATCGTCGCGCTCGGCGAGTTGATCCTGAGCACCGGCACGGGGCTGGCCGGCAGCGGATTCACCGTCGGCGCGGTGGCCACCGGCGCTGTCGCGTTCGTCAGCGCAGTCCTGCTGTTCCAGCTCTACTTCCAGCGGGTCCAGCGGATCCTGGCACCACCGAGCGTCGCAACAGTGGAACGGGTCCGCTCCGGCACCTCCACCTCGTACAGCCATCTGGTCATGGTCGCCGGGGTGGTGCTGGTCTCGACCAGCACCTCGCTGGTCATCGACCGGCCGTTCGGCCGCGCCCCGGTCGAGCTGATGGTCGCCACCCTCGGCGGACCGGCCCTGTTCCTGCTCGGCACCGTGCTGTTCGATGCCGTGGTGACCGGCCGGACCCTCTGGTCCCGGGTCCTGGCGATCGTGGTGTTGTGTGCCCTGCTGGCACCCGCCACCCTCCTGATCCCGCCCCTGGCCGCCCTGGTGCTGGCGAACCTGATCCTGCTGGTCACCCTGGTCGGGGAAGGGCTGGCCGCGCGCCGACGGCTGGTCGGGGACGCCGCACCATCGCGATGAGGGGCCCCTCCGGCCGCCGTGCGGAGTCACCCCAGCATCGGCGGTGCCGGCGTACGCGCGTGTCGCCGGGTGCTCACCAGGTTCGCCACGGCGATCAGGAGCAGCACCGTCATGGCGAGCAGGGCGACCAGCACCGGCGGCAGCAGGGACGTGGTCGGCGCCACTCCCACCAGCAGCACCAACCCGGCCAGCCGGGACCGCGAAATCCGCCCGAACACCGTGAAGTCGAGGACGCCCCGGCCGACCAGGTACACCGCGGGCCCGCCGAGGATCACCGCGGCCCACGAGGGCGGGGTCTCGCCCAACGGACGGCCCAGCACGAGCCGGCTGGTGACCGCCGCGCCGACGATCCCGGCCACCATGATCAGATGGGTGACCGCGGCGGACTGGGTGAGCAGCGCCGGGTTGGACGACCGGGCGATCGCGTCGGTCAGCAGCTCGCCGGCGCGGTAGATGTAGATCCGCCACATCAACACGACGGTGGTGAACACCACAAGTAGAGCCCAGGCTCGCTCAAGCGTGTACTCGCTCATGCTGAAGGTCGTACCGATCACGAAGATCGAGACGCCGAGCGCGACGATGACGAACTGCCGGTAACGCTCGGCCACCCGCGCGCCGACCAGCCGCCAGTCGCGCGCTCGTGAGCGGCCTATCCCGGGTACCGGCCAGCCCAACGCCGCTGCGCCGTACTCGACGACGACAGCGAGCACCCAGATCGTCAACTGCCCCGAACCGCCGACGAGCGCCCCACCGATCCAGCCGATGCCCGCGGCAGCCTCCCAGATCAGGATCCGGACGCTGCGGCGCGGCGGCCTCCGGTGCGAGACGACCACCATGTAGTAGGCCGCGGTACTGAGGTGGATGACCACGTACGTGGTGGCGAACAGCAGCCCGCGGTCGCCGTACGCATCGGCGGCGAGCGCGGCCAACAGCAGGCTGGCAGCCGCCACCCAGATGAACTGCCCCTGCCCGGCCGGGCGGGTCAGGTCGACGCTGTCCGCCGTCCAGACGGTCAGCGCCCAGATCATCGTGAACGCGAGCAGCAACACCAGCGTCTCGACGATGCCGGTCCAGGTCAGGTTGTCGGCCAGCACCGTCGCCAGGGTGACCAGGGCGAAGACGTAGACGAGGTCGAAGAAGAGTTCCAGGAACGCCGGACGCTCCACGCCCGGATCGGGGTGTGACGCGGCTGCGGCACCGCCGTCCGTCGCCATCGACATCGCGCTCCACCCGGTCCCCGCCGCACGCCCTCCGTGGGGACAATACGGGCAAGTCCGCCGCTGGGCCCGTCATCGGAGTTTCTTCCGGGTCGGATCCGCCGAGCCTGTCGGCGCTCGCCGCGCCGTCGCGGTGGATGCCGTCTGTGCTCGTCGCGGCGGATACCGTCGGTGCTCGCCGCGACGTCGCGGCGGATGCCGTCGCGGCCGGTCAGCCCTGGGCGGCGAGGCGTCGTCGGACCTTCTCCCGGATCGGCGCCGGCAGGTCCTCGGCGTCGAGCAGCCGAGGCAACAACTCCGGCTCCAGGCTGGTCGCCCGGAACACCTCACCGATGGTGACACCGTGCGCCGGCCGGTCCACCACCTCGACCGGGTCGCCCGCGCCGACCTCCCCCTCGCGCAGCACCCGCAGGTAGGCCCCGGGCGATGCCCGGACGGTGAACCGCTTGATCAGATCCGGTACGCCCCAGAACCCGGCGAACGTGGTGCAGGGGGTGCGCGGCTTGGTGACCTGGAGCAGGGCGGAGCTGACCTGCCACTGCTCGCCGATCACCGCACCCGTCACGTCGACCGCGTAGGTGGTCAGGTTCTCGCCGAAGCCGCCAGGCGGTATGGCGCGGCCCAGTTCGGCCACCCACCAGGCGGCGTCCTCCTCCGCGTACGCGTAGACCGCCTGGTCGGGGCCGCCGTGCTGGGGTCGCTCGCCGATGAAGTCGCCCGCCACACCGCCAGTGAGCAGCGACACCGGGCCGTCGACCGGCCGCTTGTCGATGCCGCTGCGACCGCTCGCGTCGCCGGCCCACCCAGCCTCGGTCACGATGCCGAGGTTCACCGCTGCCACCCTGCCCGTCATGACCGCCAGCCTAGTGGCGGTCCAACGCCGACCAACCTGCCCGGCACGGGGGATCCGGCACCGGCGTCAGCATTCCGCACGTCGGCCGACGTCGGCCTCGGACTGCCGGGGCGCGGGGGTCAGCCCTTGACGGCGCCGGCCACCAGGCCGGAGACCATCCGACGCTGCACCAGCAGGAAGAAGATGATGACCGGCAGGGTGAACAGGGTGGACGCGGCCATCACCGGCCCCCAGTTGGTGTCGTCCCGGCCGAAGAAGAAGGTCATCGCCACCGGAAGCGTGTAGCTGCCCTGGTCGTTGATGAACGTCAACGCGAAGATCAGCTCGTTCCACGCGGTGATGAAGGAGAAGATGCTGGTCGCCACCAGGCCGGGCGCCACCAGCGGGAAGAGCACCCGGCGGAAGATCTGGGCCCGGCTGGCCCCGTCGATCGCCGCAGCCTCCTCCAGTTCCTTGGGCACCGCGGCGACGAAGCCGCGCAGCATCCACACCGCGAACGGCAGCGAGAACCCGAGGTACGTGAGGATCAGGCTGGGCAGGGTGTTGTAGAGCCCGAGCCGCTGGATCATCAAAAACAGCGGGATGACCAACGCCTCCAGCGGGATCATCTGCACCACCAGCAGCATGATCAGGAAGCTGGTCCGCAGCTTGAAACGGAACCGGGCCACCGCTGTCGCGGCGAGCAACGCCACCAGACCGCTGAGCACCACAGTGGAGACGGCAACCAGCGCGCTGTTGAGGAAGAAGTCGAGGAAGCTGACGCCGGGGATCAGGTTGCCGGTCAGGATCTCCCGGTAGTGATCCAGCGTCGGATGGGTCGGCACCGGCTGCGGAGTGGACGAGAAGATCTCCCTGCTCGGCTTCAGCGAGGTGGAGATCATCCAGTAGACCGGGAACGCCGCGAAGAGCGCGACCAGCAGCCCGGCGCCGTTGAGGGCGATTTTCTTCACGACTCGTCCTCCTGCCTGAGCACCATCCGTACGTAGAAGCCGGTGACCACCAGCAGGATCAGCGTGAGGATCACCGCGATGGCCGCGCCGAGCCCGTACTTGGGCGGCGGAGAGAAGGCTTCGGCGTACGAGTAGATGGCGAGCATGAACGTCGGCCGGTCCTGGGTGCCGCCGGCCAGCACGAACTGCTGGGTGAAGACCTTGAAGTCCCAGATCGTGGAGAGCACGATCAGGATCCCGAAGACCGGGCGCAGCAACGGGAAGGTGATCTTCCAGAAGACCCGCCACGGGCTGGCGCCGTCCACCCGGGCCGCCTCGTGCAGCTCACTCGGCACGCTCTTGAGACCGGCCAGCACACTCACCGCGATGAACGGGAACGAGTGCCAGACCACCACCAGGGTGAGGATGGCGAAAAAGAGCAGTGGCGAGTTGAACCAGCCGTAGCCGGTCCAGTCGCTGCGCCCGAACAGGCTGTTCGACAGCCCATCCGGCAACGCGTTGAACAGCCACGTGACCAGGCCACTCGTATCGTCGAAGATCCATTTCCAGACGATGGTGCCGGTCAGCGCCGGCGTTGCCCAGGCGAGCATCACGCAGCTGGCCACGAACGTCGCCATCTTGCGACCGAGCCGGTTGAGCAGCAGCCCCACCAGGGTGCCGAGCACCATGGTGAGCAGCACGTTGGCCGCGGCGAACAGAACCGTGTTGCGCAGCACGGTCAGGAAGAACGGGTCGGAGAGGATGTCGACGTAGTTGCCGAACCCCACCCACGGCCACTCCCGATCGCCGCGCAGTTGCCGGACGCTGTTCAGCCGGTAGAAGGACATCACCACCACCTGGCCGAGCGGCCAGAGCAGCAGCACCCCGATGATCAGCAGGGCGGGCAGGAGCAGCAGGTAGGGCAGGCGGTCCACCCGGCGACGCCGCCGCACAGGGGTCTCCCGCGCGGCGGCCGTCTCCGGACTTTTTGTCTGAGCGCTCACTTGCTGTTCAAAATGCCTTCCATCTCAACGGCCGCATCGGCGGTAGCCTTCTCGACCGTCTTCTGCCCCTTCATGACCGAGCTGTTCATCGCCTGGGTCACCGTCTTCGTCCGGCTGACCTCCACCCACTTCGGGGTGAGCGGCGTGAGCTTGGTGTTCTGCATAGTGGTGGCGAACGACGCCATCACCTTGTCGTTCGCGTACGCGTCACCGGAGACCAGGTCCTTGTAGACCGGGAAGAAGCCGAGGCTGCTCGCGAAGCTCTGCGCGTTCTTCTTGTTCAGCAGCACTGTCAGGTAGTCCCAGGCCAGGTCCTGCCGCTCACTGTCCTTCCAGATCGCCACGTCCGAGCCGCCCGCGAAACCGGGCGCCGCCTTGCCGTCCGGGCCGGGGATCGGGAACGTACCCCAGACCTTCTCGATCTCGGGGTTGTCCTTCTTGATGGCGCCCTGCTGCCAGCTACCGGCGAAGGCCATCGCGGCCTTGCCGGTGGCGAACTGGGTACGCGCGTCGATCTCGTTCCAACCCGCCGCCGCCGGCGGGGCGACCTTGTGCACGGTCACCAGGTCGGTCCAGAACTTGACGGCCCGTTGCGCCTCGGGCGTGGTGTAGCCGGACTTCCAGGTGCCGCCCTGGTTGCTGGCGATCTCGCCGCCCGCGCCCCAGAGGAAGGAGTAGAAAGGCAGCTCGGAGTTGCCGGGCAGCGCGATGCCGTAGGTGCCCTTCTTCTTCGCCTGCACGGCCTTGGCCACCGTGACCAGGTCGTCCCAGGTCTTCGGGGGCTGCACGCCGGCCTCGGCGAACCAGTCGGTGCGGTAGTAGATGGCGCGCACACCCGCGTACCAGGGCACGCCGTACTGCTTGCCGTCGAGCTGAGCGTTGCGCACCAGGTCGGGCAGCAGATCCTTGCCGTCGGCCCAGCCGCCCATCCGACCACTCACGTCGGCGAGCGCCTCCTGGGCGGCCCAACCCTGAGTCTCGGTGTTGCCCAGCTCGGTGATGTCCGGTCCCTCACCGCCGGCGAGCGCCGCCTGGAACTTCTTGGGCGCCTCCAGCCAGGGGATGTACTGCACCACCACGTCGGTGTCGGGGTGCTTCTGGCGGAACTCGGCCTCGACCCCGTCGAGGAAGGAGTTCTGCGCGTCCCCGCCCTCGCCCATCATCCAGACCGTGAGCTTGCTGTCGTCAGCCGCGTCGTCGCCGGAGCCTCCACAGCCGGTCAGCACCATCGCGGCCGAGGCCACCATGGCGGTGACCGGGGCCAGCCGCTTCCACCTGTTCACGCCACTTCTCCCCTCGCGCCGCCTGGAACTAACCTTCTCCGCCGCACCCTAGTACGGAGAATTCCTTTACGACAGTGGGCGGGACTGGCCGAAGCGAGGCGACCGTACCGCAGCAGCCCGACGACCGGCACTCCAACATCCGGCCAAAATCGGGCCTTCCAGCACGAAAGAGCGCCCGGCTCTCGGCCGGGCGCTCTTTCCAGTAGTGCTGTCCTACCAGTGGTGCTGTCTCGTCAGATGATGCCGGGTCGTTATCGGGTGACGCTGCGGCGGCGACCCACACCGGCCACCAGCGCGACAGCGATCGCAGCCACAACAACCTGCACCAGCAGCTCGCCCCAGTCGATGCCGCTCGTCTCAGTCGCGATGCCGATGGCCCGCGCCAGGACGGTGCCGAGCAGCGCGGCGCCGACGCCGATCAGTAGGTGCAGCCAGATCGGCATGTTCTGCCGACCCGGAACGACCAGGCGGCCGAGCGCGCCGACGATGAGACCAACAACGATCGCAGTGATGATGCCCCACACGGTGAGCTCCACGGCCACCCTCCTTCAAGAATGTCTGACACACGGTGCGTGTGCTTCCTGTCGTGACCGTTAATTGCCCTACCCACCCAAAATCCAAACCGACTCCACTCACCAAACGATCACGACTTGGCCAACAAAGGCACGTTCCACCGCACCCCCACCGACCACCCCGCCCACGCGACCGCCCGGCCGACCGGCAGTCGGGCAGTCGGGCAGTCGGGCAGTCGGGCCATGATCAACTCGGGTTCCTTGAAACCGCGGTGTCCAGGTGCGGGGATACCCCGACTTCATGAAAGCCGAGTGGATCATGTCGGTCCGTGCGGGTTGCGCGCCGCGCCGCATCCGACGGAGGCGGATGGCGTCGTTCAACCGGAGCTGACAAGAGATCTTGGACAGTTTCCGTTCCGTGGGCGGGCTCAACCGGTGGTTG